>JAETRD010000012.1 GCA_021770345.1 Lachnospiraceae bacterium
GCCTGAATCACAATTTTCAGATCGTTTCCGCGGATTCCGCCGTACCGTGCCGCCGCATATGTATTTGACGCTTTTTCCCCGCCGCCGTTCAGCCGGTATGCATATAAGGTTTTTGCACCCAAAAACAGATCCCGGAGTCCCTTCATCTTCGGATCATCAAACGCATATCCGAAAATCTTTGCGCTGTTCTTCTGAAACTCCTCGTTTGTCACCTCAAAAACTTCTCCCTCTTTTCCCCAGTCCAGCTCGAGAGGCATCGTTGCAATTCCTCGGTCCGACAATACCGCCGAAGCGGAGGCTGCCGACACGAAATTGATGTATGCACCGGGAAGCTCCTTGTTCTGTGTGGTAAAAGTGCCGCCGCCTAAAGCCATACTACTTCACCTGTCCTTTCCTGTATTTTTCGATCATGTTGTCAACATCTGTGATGGAGTACATTTTCCCGTCTGTAAGAAGGGCCTCCACCAAATCCCTTTGATTGCGGTATTTCGCAGAAACAATAATCTGCTCTTTTTTAAATTTCAGTTCTGCAGCTTCTACCCCTGTTGCGCCGCAATTCTGCTTCTTTGTTGTGTTCAAATTATGCACCTCCTTTCACGTTAGTGTTCCTTTCTAATTGTTTCATTTGCTCCTGCTGCTCCTTTCTGCACACAAAGTAGTCGTAATTCACAAAAAAGTTCAGCACACTGTCAATTACTTCATAGTGCATTTTTGTGCCCCGGATAGGCTGGTCTGCGCCGCTGGCCGTGATATATTCCAGACATTGCCACATTCTCTCCGCGATATCATTACATTCCCGCTGTTTCTCCCTGCTTTTCGGGAAATACTGGATACAAAACTGATTTGTCCGCGAATACCGATTCCCGAGGAGTAACCTGTTTGTCGGGTTTATGCAGGAGATAAAAAAACAAGGTTCTTTCAAACCCTGCTTTATCTCCTCCATGTGAATTTCGTATATGTCTCCAAATTCTTCATTCAGCGCGACGCTGACTGCCTCGATGATCACATTTATCATTTCATAATCTCCCCTAAGTACTTTTTAATCTTCTGCTCGAGCACCCTCGGGGCAATCTGCTCAAGCTCCTGCTCGGATATCGTCATCATAAAATGGCCCGGTACCCATCCCTGATGATTCGATGTCCTGTGTCCATACTCAACATAGATTGCATATTCCACCGGGTTTATAATGTCAACCTTATAGACACCTCCTTCTTTCCAGATTCCCCCGACAGTCCAACCTCTGCGGAGTGTGCCGCCAGATTTCCCCGACACTTTATGCCCCTTGTGCTGTACACCTGACGCACAAGTATATGAATCACCTGAATAGTCACCAACAGGGGTGCGTTTCACAACCAACCGGAGCAGCCGTGCTGCCAGCTCCTTCGCGCAGGCCTCCACAAACTCATCCGGAGGTTGTAGCTTTTCCAGCTGCTTTTGAAAGTCTTTCAGCCCTTTGCACTCGAACTCCCCCATTTTCCCCATATCAAGCCCACCTCTCAAATAATTCCAGCATGATTTCCTGATGTGTCGCATATACCGCAGGAATCCCGCTGTTGGTGTAGTCTGTAGTAACGCCATTTTGTGTCACCGTGATTTTTGAGCCGGCTTTTATGGTAATCTCCGGCGCCAGAAGCAACTTTGTGATTTGCGCGACATTGGCCGCAGTCTCCGTCTGCTGCGCCGCTTTCAACGTTTTGAATATCAGTTTGCAGGGCCGGTCTTCCCATACCGCTACCTCCGCGTAATCAGTCAAGTGCGTTGTCGGGTTTACGTTCTTCCTATGCTCGGTAATCGTACAAATACCGTCATAAGTCAATTCTATGGCCTGCCTGTGCGCTTCACGCGCTTTCCTGATTGTCTGCATCATGAAAACACCAGCTTTCTGTACCGATTTAACGCCGCGCTGTAATTTTTCAGCACAGTTTCTTTGAAATTGTCATCTACATACTGCCGGAATGACGTAGCGGTGTCACCCTCTGTGATGGATGACACGGAACCGAGGGTACTCTCTTCATGCCCGATGTTTTCGTTCCGATATAGATCCATTGCCATTCGGTAGGCGGTATTAAAAAGCCCCTCTGGTACCTCCTCCACATTGCAGTAATTTTTTATAATCTCCGACACATCATTCAGAATGAATTCCAGTATCGCATCTTTTTCGCTATTTTCCACACCAAGCAACCGTTTCAGTTTTTCAAACTCCATACGGCACCTATCCGATCTTATGTTTAATTGCAACGATTCTAAGTTGCTTATCCTCATACACCGGTTTCCAGTTCTCCGCCATGCTAAGTTCGGAGCGGAGCGGTGTTTCCACATGCTCCCGGATTTTCCCGGTATATGCGATACCTCTCGGGTGCAGAATAAACGCTTTCCGGTTAATCAGATAATCAATTCCGCCACCGGTCTGTTTGTCGCGGTCAACCTCTGTTGCAACATGGCCTACCGGACTACCGTTGCCGTATGCAATGGCGCCATTTCCGAATAGATACGTCGTATATACGCCATTAGAATCTACCGGGCATCCGTCATCTACGGTAACGCGCCTGCCCTGGTAAACCTCAAATTCCACATCCGTGGAATCACGCTCTGTCTGAATCAGGTTCTGTTTTTTAAGGTAGGACTTTGTCGCAGAGTGCATCGCCACACCGGACAGCTGCGCCTGCGCATCCCCGAGGAGCTGACAAGCATCGATAAATGCCGTCGCGCAGATTAACTTTGCGGCATCTGTCTTTCCTGTTGTAAGATCGAGAATATGATTTTTCATTCTGGTCTCTGCTGCTGGTGTTCCTCCTTCTCCTGCAGCCGTCGTCCCGAACACACCTGCCAGAATCGCGATAAGTTCCTTTTGCATGTCACGCGCCCAATAATCCGCTACCAGATCGCCGATTGCTTTCATCGGGTCCGCTCCTGCCAGCGCGGCCGAAAGATTTGACGCGCCCCACATATTTTGACGCAGAATCGTCGTAGAGACATCCTTTTTCGATCCGATTTTTTTCGGCGTCATTTTCACATCTTCGAGAGTCGGCTCGGATTCTCCCTGTAAATCCTCAAAAAACGGCATATTATGCGTTCGTGCCGCCTCGCTTGCGAGCGAATCGAACTCGGGACTGTTTACCACAATTCCGCTCTGGTAGAACGCAGATAACTCCATTGTCCTGTTGATTACATACCTGTTAAATAACTCCGGTACGATTACGTCTGCAATTTTTGTAATCGGCATAAATTATTTCCCTCTCTTTCCTATAATGTCACTCCGGCCGCCGCTGCCAGTTCTTTGGCCTGCGCCGGGTTTTCCTTTAACAATCGTCCCTGCTCGGTCAGATTGAAAGTATCTTTTGCAAACGGGTTCGAAACCCCTCCTGCACTCCCGCCCTTCGGATTATACGGCGGTTTCTGCGGTTCCTGCTTAAACAAATGCACCATCGCCGCATCTTCCCTGTACGGCTTCACAGTATCCTCCACACCTACCGGTTTTCCTTCCTTGTCAAAAGTAAATTTCTCGATTCCTCCGGCTTTGTATATCAGATAATCCGGATCTAAAACGCCATGCTTCGCAAGCTGCTCTTTGAGAGCATACGTCTTTCTTACTTCCGCATTTGCCGCCTGCTGCTTCTTCAATTCCCCCTGCAGTTCTGCGAGGGTCGTCTGTAGCGACTCGTTGTCCTTATTGCCCTTCTTTAACGTCTCAATCGTGCCATTCAATGTCTTAATCTGTTCTTCCAGATTCTCTTTTTCCGCTGCAAGAGTATCGTGCTTGGCTTTGCTGACATACAATCCCTCGGACAAATCCGCATACCGGATGTGTTTCAGCTTATCCGTCTCATTCGCATTCGCCGCATCGATCTTTTCCTTTACCTGTGCGTACAGGTCCTCACCTAACAGTTCTTTTAGTTCCATACATCTTTCCTTTCTGGCTTTATCAGCAGCCACGCTTATCACTATTTCCCTGATATAGGATTCCGCCGACAGTTTTATCGTCATAAGGCTTTGGACATCATTTATAACAGAAAAGAGCCTGTTTTCAGGCTCTTTCGTTCTCCTCTAAAAAAAAATGAGCATAAAAATACCACCTAACCATTATCGGCTGGCGGTATCTATCTATGATTTTATCTCGATAAGTCAAAAGGCTCTTTGGCAGGCGTGGCGTTCCCCTGCATCTCTTTTGACCCCATTGGGGTGCGTGGCTGCCACGAAATTGACCACCTCAAAGAGCCTTTAACTATCTTATGATTATAATATCAATATTATTCTCTTTTGTAAAGAATTTCTTTTGTTCTCAGGTAGCGCTCCCATCTTTTCGTATCTATCTTTAAAAAAGTAATAATTGAATTTCTATACCCGTCTGGTTCTTTTGATGTGCATAATCTAAGGACGGTTTGAAATCTTTCGCCATTACTCTCAATCTCTTTCAGAATAACTGCTGTATCCGGCTTATTTGCTTTGATGATATAGTCCGGATTTCGAACGATCTCTGCAAAATACTGTGAAAACCTTTCATAGTCATTTGGATGCCTATCTTTTATATGCCGTATCTGATTATCCGTTATGACAACCTCGTCCGTTACAATATCCTCTGTCACGCACCTGTAAATATCTTTATTAATCTTGCCAATGGAATGCACCTCTACAACCTCTTTCGCACCTACTGGCTCTATTGTATCATCCGTTTTCGCTTTCCGCAACCCGGTGTTATTTTCATTGACAAAAGTTTTCTCCCATTCTCTGTAGGTCATGTCCGCCGGCACATAGTAGGTTCTACCATCTTCTCCCCTCGCCGCGCGTTCGCCGATGCTGTCAAATTCGTCATCAAAATACGGACAAGTGCATCCCCTGCATCTGGGATGGAACGGCGGTGCCGTGACTCCGATTTTATAATCTTCCATCGAAAAATGCTGTCCGTCCATATCCCTACATGTTGGACAGGTATGACTGTCCAGCGTTTCCACAACCTCAAATTGTTCTACCGCAAGTTCTCCATAGCAATCCCGCTGCGCACACGCCGATATCGCGGCGCTTTCCGTGTAAACCAGATTCCGCGCTGCCCCTAGCTTTCCACCCATCTTTTCGGCCAGACGCTTTGCTGCTTCATCCGGATTTTCTCCGCGAATAAGGCATTGTGTGAGCTCCGTGTGCAGCTCCGCGACGAGTTTGTTCTTGTTCTCCCATATTCGATCAGAAAACACTTTTCCGTCTCTGGCCCACGGAATCGTAATAGCTTTGTCTATTTTCCTTGTGTCGATGGCAGAAAAACTGCTCCCTACGCCGGTTCCTTTCGCAATCTCGTATGCATTGTGATAATATCCGTCTTCATATATTGTCTTTAGGTGCTTCGCAGCCCCTGTCTCATATCGCTGATATAGTTCTTCGGCATGTTGCTGTACCTGCAGTTTCATCGCCTCTAAGTGGTTGATATGTACTCTGGCTGACGCATTTTCAAGTTTTTTCATCCACCGGGCATTTAGTTCATTCTCTTTTCCCCGCTTTATGTATTCCTCCACGGTCCAGTGAAATTCTTCCAATTCATTCTTTTTCAGTAGCTCTTTCGCTGCTGCCAGAGAGACATCATTATTTTTCGCAAGACGCTGATACCAGTAACTGATGTCCATTTGAAGATTCCGCTCCGCGATCGCAAACTGCTGCTTTAAGTCCTCATAATATGCACTTGTCTGCATGTATTCTTTGTTTTCCAATGCTTTCAGACGCTTTCGCCAATATTCCCCCGACCGTGCCATACCGACCTCCATTATTCGTCTTCTTCTGTCCCGTCCTCTCCCGCCTCGTCATCCATAAAGGCTTCTTTGTATGATGCTTCTTTTTCCTGCGCCTCTGTTTCTTCTTTTTCCAGCTGTTTGAGTTCCGCCTCTACATCCTCCACAAACGGATGATTTTTCAGGATTGTTTTTCGACTTACGATGCCGACGGAATCCCTGCATATCTGTGCCTGCTCCGTATCATTTTTTATGCACGTCCTTGTCCATAATTGATCTATATTCTTGCACTCGATTCTTTCGTGGCGGCATATTGCACGCACCAGCTTTGCGAATCCGAGCTGGAACTCTGTCTCTGTCAGTCCTGCTTTCATTTCCAACATGGAATACATGAATTTCAATGCTTCTCCGGACTGATTGCCAAACTTTTCCGGCAGAGGGTCGAAACCCTGCCCCTGCTCAAAAATTGCTTTTCTCGTGGCCTCCAACACATTGTTACGGGCTTCCGTCGGTATTTCGATATTGAGCGTCGATACCCCAGAATTAGTACCCTCATCAGCGTCTATCTTAATCGCCTTATACCGCTTTAGATCACTTAGAAACTCTTTGAGATTTGTCCCTCCGTAGCCAGATATCACAAAAATAAGTTCCTGAATATCGTCGAGGTCATTAATAAAACCGCTGTAGACTTTGTCATAAACATCTATCAGTGGTTTTATATTTTTTAAATCATTCGTGCCTGTATTGTTGTTCAAAAACGAAATAAACGGTACTTCTCCGGATCCATGCCTGTACTCTGCACAGTTTTCGCCGGAATCCGGCAGGGAAAATGTATTATAATACATCAGCCCTTTTTCTAAGTTGTCCCCGCTCTTTTTCCGGAATGTCCAACAGCTTTCAGGATCCCAGTACTCGTATATTATATATGTGTCCCCTGTCTCCTCGTCAATGTCATCATATACGCGAAGCACACCAAGTAATTTCTTTTTTAAATTCTTCGATTCGATCGGAATGATCTGCTTGCTATCAACGACTGCCCACTGAAAGCCGCCCTCCTCGTCCTCCCAATAATGTATCCACCCAACAGAGGCGTTCGCTGCGTTCACGCACAGCTCCATGCAGTTTTTCCGGTATTTGTCCCCCAGCAGTTCCGCAATTCGTTCGTTGCTCTGTTTACTTCCAATATCAAATAACGGAGGGGACGTAAACATATAGGCTGATTTCTGATTTACCATTAGACCATGAAAATTATGCGGAATCCGGTTATCTGCGTTTCGCAGCATCTGTTTCGGGTCTTCCTCTTCGCATTCTTTTTTATTCCGGTTCGCAAGAATGTCCGCCTCATTACGGTAATACCGTTCCGCTTGCATGGTGCGCTCCACAAAACGGCTATGGCTCGGTTCATATTTTTTTATCAGTTTTTTCATCGTCTCAAGGTCCATTGCCTCACTCCTATTTCAAAATGCTGATGCCTCCGCGGTTTTCGTCCGTGTATATCGCGTACCGGATAGCATCCTGCACATCATCAAACTGTTTTATCGGCTCTCCCGTCTTATCGTTCCAGACATACATATAAATTTCATCCCAGAACCGTTCGACATCATCCGCAATCCGGAGTTTATCCTGCTTGTATAACTGCGCTACCCGCTCCACTCCGCTTAACACTGCCTTATTAGCATTTACCGCCCGCAGGCCGTTCCGCTTGAATTTTTTTACATATTCCGGCCGAGCCGAATCACAGTAAAATACGATATCCCCGTATTTCGCTTTAATTTTCTGTGCCTGCTCTAACCAGAAATCTATTTCTTTGTATTGTTTTGCAATTTCTCTTATCAGGTAATAGCATCCGTTTTCGTCTTTGCCGAGCAACACGATTGCGCCGAAATGCTCATATCCCCAATCTACGCCAGCAATATATTTGACAAAATCGACCTTCTGCAGGTCTCCTTTGCTGATATAGTGTCTCTTCGCGTCAAAATCCCGGTATACAGTACCTTCTCCCATCACCCACAGCCCGTCAATGTTCCGATCATAAAACATCCCGGATGGCGTTATTTCTTTCATGGTGCGTTTATAACGTTCGGATAGAAACGTGTTATCGTCCAGCCTGTAATGCACCGCCTTGATGGTTTTCCCGTCCGCTTTATCGATAAAATCCTTTTTTAACCAGTGTTCAGGATTATCCGGATTTGTGTCAATCAGTATTCGCGCCCCATTACCGGAACATCTGGACTTGATCTCGTCAAATACTTCCTGTTTCGCCATTGTTCCTTCATTAATATAAGCACCATACGCTGTCATTCCGCGGATTCTGCCGATGTCATTAATTTTCGAATGCCCGAAACAGCATACCTGTACCCCGAACAGCCGGAATCGATTGAATTTATCGAAATGAAATTCGATGCCGTATTTATTTGAAAGTTCTATCAGCACGTTTCGATTGACTGCCCCCAGGTCGGCGCCCGCTAATATATACTGCGGATTATCGACACCCTCCATAGCGGAAATCTTTTTAATTCTGCGGAGCTCATGCAGAAACAAATCATTATCAAGCACAGTTTTTCCTGTGCGCTTTGCCCCGTGATTAATCAGCATGAAGTAATCACTGTTTACTGCGAAACGGAAGGTATCAAGTTGTTTCTGCGTATATAAATCACTCAACATCCCTCAATGCGCCCTCTATCTGTTCGAAAAATCGGTCTAATTTCTGTTCTCTATCATCCTTTCCCGCATCTGCCCTTGCTTTCAGCATCGCTATCTCTGCTTTCTGCTTTTCGGTTGCCATATCCATATGATCGGACAGCCACTGCAGTGCCCTCATACTGTCGGACAGCTTGATACTTACACCGTTTCTTCCCTGTTTCACTTCCGACACGATCGTTCCGTCTACGTCGTTCGAATCCTTGAAATGCACTTTATTAATGGTTTGCATCATGACATTTCCGTCTTTATCGACGACTGGCCCGTCTTTTCCCATAACCGCGACCTCTTCTGTTCCCCATTTTAAAAAATCCGTCATGTCTGAAAACGCAATATCCATGTACTTTTGAAAAATGTCCGACTCGCTTAAAAATTCGCGATTGAGTTTCTCCTGTTTCAGTTTCAGGATTTCGGCTTTAACTTTAGGATTTTTAAGTAAATTTGAACCGTTTACTGCTGATGTAGCATAATTTCGCCCATATGCTTTTTGATACGCTTTCGTGGCGTTGAAGCACCGGATATAATAAAGGCAGAAGAGACGTTGCTTATCCGTCAATTCTGTATTTTGTATCACGGAGTCAACCTCGTATTCTGCTTGTTCTCCCTTCTTCACATGTCCTTCTTTCGCAACGTTGCGTTTCTCCTTTTGCAACGTTGCGTTTCTCGTATCCCATGCATAGCGATTTTTCCAACTGCGCACGGTTCCCTCTGCTACATTGAGTTCTTTTGCAATTTCAATCAGCTTTAGCCCTTGCTTGTATAGTTCAAAGGCTTTTTCTGCTCTCGCATCTTTTGCCCGTGGCAAAGACTATCACCTACCTTATTATTTTGCACGCGGAAAAGGCACCCACCAACTGTGAGTGCCTTTTCCACTGAGATATCAGGAGACTTTTCGGATGGCAAGGATTACGGTTATCCGGCTTTTCACTCCTTGCAGTTTATACTATAGCACTTTAAAAACGAACAATCCGAACAAAGCGAACAAACTTTTACTTTTTTAATCTCCTGCCATCATAAATCTATTGAACTCCATTCTTATGCTGTCCCCCGTAGCATTCCCCCTCATTTCTGTCGCCACCTGTTCCCAGCTCTCCCCCTCGAAGTACTTGTACCGGATAATCCGCTGCATCCGGAGAGGGACGCTAAGCATCCACTGTTCGACTTGCAGCTTGATCTCTTCCGCTTTCGCCTTGCGTTCCTCCAGCATTCGCTCTTCTTCTCGCATCTTCCTGTCATTGTCGTATGTATATGCTGTCCCCTGTATTTTAAAATGCGCTTCGGTGTACGGAAAATCCGGCAGGGAGCCTTTCACACTGCTGGTATGTATCGTCTCTCTCCTTCGCCGGAGCTTCGCAATGTCCTGCTCGGTCTCCCTTACCAGCGCGCAGGCATCCTCGTATTGTTCCAGTATGTTTTTATTCACTCATTCCCCCCCTGCTGCATCAGTGCAGCTCTCTAAATCCTTCCGCGCCTGCAGGACGTCGCCGCCATAAAACAGATCGACGACGTCCTGCAGCTCCTGCCTGCGATATTCCGCCGGCGGAATCGCCGACTTGTATAAGGTGCCCCGCCCTCTCCCTTCGGGCATCAGATATCCCTTTTCCGCCATCCGGCGGATGAACGTCGAGGCTGTCTGCGGCTTCCATGTCCGCTTAAACCGCCGGTTGACCTCCTCTTGTATCTCGCGCAGGCCGATCGCCTGCTGCATGTCCATGATTACTGCGAGTACCTCTCGCTCACACCCTGATAGTTTTTTCATGCTTTGCTCGCTCCTTTGATTCCTATACACTTACCGATGCACTCACCGATTTCTTTTTTTAATCGTTCTGCAACCTCGTCCACGTCATAGGCGATAGGCTGTTCTGCAATCGCTTGTTCCAGATTTGATGTCACTTCAACCAATACATTGTTTCTCAGGGAGTGCATGAGTGCGCTCCGGCTAATCAAATCATTACTCATTCTTTCTCAGCCTTTCTAATTTTTTCAATGTGGCTTCGGCTTCTTTTTTTGCGAGAAACCACGTTACCTTGTAAGATTCTTCGATCACGCTCATCATGCCGTTGCACGTTGATAACAGATATCCGGTTGCCGAAATCTCTATCCGGTCTACCACCTGCTCGTATACCCGATTATTCTCTTTGCGGCCGTTTAATACGTTTAATTTATAATTTACTTCGCTTGGTATGACGTAAATTGTGTCTCCCACCGCACAGGGCGGTCTCAGCAGATGCCCTCGCTCCTCCAAATCCTCATATTCCCCGAGCTTGTTAAAACATTTATAAATCGCGCAGTCATCGCAACCGTCGTGCCCCTCCTCTGTTGCTTCGCAGTATTCACAGCACATGTCGCAGTCATCCACTCCTCCGGCCCTGTCTATGCTACACATTTCTCTCGGCACATACGCGCCGCAATATTCTGTTGTTAACCTCCCCATTCTGCAAATCCTCCTTCCCAAACTATTGCAATTTTTCCAGTAGTTTAATTCTCCCAGCAGAAAATACAATATCCTTCCGCGAGCCCGTACTGCGGGCAATCCCTCAATATGTACGATATCTGTACCTCTATGACATTACCCGTAAGCTTTTGCCCGTCATATTCCATCAGCTGCACGGTGTCTCCTGCCTGGTAATCCCTGTCGTCCTTGCGGATTTCAAATCGTTTTCGCCCGGCTCTTGCGTCCGCGAAATACTCTGGCAGAGTTTTGATGATGTGTTTTTTCACCTGTCGCTCCCTCCTCATGCGAACCGGAGTTGTCCGGTCTGCTCTGCTTCTATTTGCATATTCTTTGTCCGCTTGCACCGACACAACTCCGGCAGATTTGCCTTTACCAACGCCGCCGGAATCGGCGGACATACCGCATTCCCGCAGCGCCTGACCTGTTCGCTTCGCGGGTAAGCCTTTCCCGCATAATCCCGATCGATGATATAATCTGCCGGAAATCCCTGACACCCGTACAGTTCCCGCGGCTCCAGCATTCGCAGGCCGATGTCTACGATTTGATAATCGACCCCCTGTATCGTCACAAGCCCGAATCTGTCATGCGTCGGGATCGTGTCCAGCGGCTCGCGCGCATCCTGTCCCGTCCCCTGTCCGTAATATTTTATTAAAAACGCCCTGACCTCCCCAAAATGACCGCCTCCCGCATCCGCGGTGATTGTCCCCAGGGGCATCCGCATATCCTGTCCGATTCCGGTTTTATAAAACTTGCTCAAAAATGATGTCACTAATCCATAACGGTTTGACGTGTCGAGTGTCATGATCGGCTCTCCTATCGCCTGCCCCCTCACCTCTCCCTGTGCAGTCTCGGAATGATACTGTATCAGCGCCGGCGCAATGATAAAATTTCTGTTCCCGGCCGTAATCGTCGGGAGAGGTGCTTCTATTCCGGCTCCCCTATTATTTTCATTATTACACATGACGTAAGGCGTGAACTGTTGTCCCTCTTGCCCTCCGAAATCGGCGGGTATTATAAATGGCTCCGGATTTTCTATCACAAATTTTTTAAGTCCTCTTGCAATCCGCTCCATCGTTTTCGGCGCCAGCGGCCGGACCGCCCGAATGCCGTATTTTGCCTTTATCTCCTCCGCCGTATCGAAAATGGATGGGCACGGCAGAGAAAAGTCTATCTGTGTGTATGTCCCTACATACGGCTGCATGAGTCCCGCCTTTACTGTCTCACTGTCTGCCGGCCCATGTGTCGGCAAAGGCCAGATAATCGGTCGTCCGTCGCAACGCGCAACCAAAAAGAATCTCTTGCGCATCGTCGGCGCCCCGTAATCTGCCGCCACCAGCTCCCGGTATTCCACCTGATACCCCATGTCTTTTAGCTGCCCGACAAGTTTTTTAAACGTCTCCCCCTGTTTTGCTTTGATGGGCCTGTGCCTACGGTTGAGCGGCCCCCACGTCTTAAATTCCTCCACATTTTCCAGCATTATTACATCCGGGCGGACAAGTCCTGCCCACCGACAGGTCACCCATGCCAAACCCCTGATGTTTTTATCCTTTGGTTTTCCGCCTTTGGCTTTGCTAAAATGCTTGCAGTCGGGTGAAAACCATGCCAGCGCGACTGGATGCCCATTACAAACCTTTATCGGGTCGATATCCCAAACCGACTCGCAGTAATGCCTCGTGCTTGGGTGATTTGTCTTATGCATCCGGATTGCCTCCGGATCGTGGTTAATTGCAATGTCCACGCTGATTCCGGTCGCCATTTCAATTCCCGTGCTTGCTCCGCCGCCTCCGGCAAAATTGTCCACGATTAATCTCCCGTCTATCACTGCATCGCCTCCTGTATGCTTATTTGCCTGTTGTATGGCTCAAAATTCATCCACAGAATTTCCCGCTTTTTACTACATACCTGTGAGTATGTGGTTGTTTCTTCCTTGTGCCATCCTTTCAGCCGGTCATTATACAAATCGTTATCATACCCCGACAAAATCACCGGTCCTTTGTGCGCCAAGATGACATCCAGTAAATCGTTTTGTCCTTTATCATCCAGTTCATATCTGTACTGTTTTCCGTGTCTGGTCTGCAACACATAGGGCGGATCGCCGTAGATAAGCACGTTCGGGTGATTAAACCTCTCAATCAGTTCCACAGCTGGGCGATTCTCAATCTGCACTCCACGCAGCCTTTCTGCCGCCTGCATAATCTTTTCCGGCAATCTACACCAATCTTGCGAAGCGTATGCTCTTTCCCTCCCCTGTACGTCGTTCTTCCACCCGACTTTTTCCCCGTTCGTCCGAAATCCGTGCCCCATATTTAACCGGATATAAAAATTCACGGCCCGCCCGAAGCTGTCTTTCGGCTCTGCCTTAAATGCCTCCTCATACACTTGCCTTGCATACGGCGTATAATAAATCTCATGCGCCAGCCGTTCCGGATCTCGCCTCATCCATTCGAACAGATTGACGACATTCCCGTCGAGGTCGTTTACCGTCTCTATGTTTGATCTCGGCTTATTAAAAAGCACCGCTCCGCTCCCGAAAAACGCCTCCAAGTAACTGTGATGCTCTGGAAAAAATCCGATGATCCAATTTGCTATACTCCATTTGCTTCCTGGGTATTTCATAATTGCTTTCATTTTCTCAAGAGAGCCCCGACATATCGCCACCCTGGCCGGAGGCTCGGCTCCTTTCTATAACATTTCGTTTAATGGTAATTCGATTTGTTCCGCAGGGACGTCTTCCCACGGCACCCCGATATAATCAAGCACTCGGCCCCAACCATATTTTTCGCCGGTATCCTGATCGGTGCAGCACTTATACATGTAAAACTCCCACTCTGCGGGATTCCGCTCCCGCAAACGGTCAAATCTATGCGGCCGCGGCTCCATGTGTATCCCGAAGCCGCACATGCTGCAGCCTGTGCGCTGCGCTCCGGTTGTATAAAGATTTCCCGCATCGTCCTCCCTGATGTCTCCGTATATCTCCGGGATAATCGTGTCAACGGGCTCGTATGGGATTACATTTCCGTCTTTGTCTCTGATGTAATCCTGCTCGTAATAAAGCTGTTCGAACTTTTCGGTGTGCTCGTGATACCACTTATCCATTTCCATCGCCAACCGCAGGATGTCATTTCGCAGGTATGGTGCAAACGGCGCTGACCGCATTACTGTTTTGCCGTAGTAGTTGCATCCATTGTCTGTAAGTGATTCTTCTCTTTGCCCGTGCTCCGATGCCATTAATCCCAAAAACGGGAAGCTGTTATTCTTTTTTGCCCAATCGTCGCATGGTTTTTCTTTTAGCCAGTAACAACATCTGTTTGACACCTTGAAATTCGGAATCTGATAATGCACTCCCTTATTCTCGTTTTCGTAGCCGCCGAATAATTTAAGCCACTTCTGCGGCAACTTCATCCGGCTGTTTTTTTGAAAATGCCCTAGTTTCCCACACTCTCCCGTGATGATGGCGTGACGGACCGTCTTGTTCTTTTCGCTCGGATTTTGCAATAGTGCTATTTTTCCGGCAATTCGCTTGCTGATGACGGGGAATCCGATTTCGTTTATTACCTGAACCTTTGTTTTATAAGACTGCAAGATTGTGACGCCAAGCGCTTTATGCACCCTTTGAATACTTTTGTCTTCCAGCCCTGACACCGAAATCGCCGGAACGTTAATCCCTATTGATTTTAAAAAGACAAGTAATGTTATACTGTCCAATCCTCCTACGGATACATGGGCGTTATGCTCTCGTATATCCATTTGTTCGATAAATTCACGCGCCCGTAGCTCCGAACGTCTCTTTTTTATCTCATACGGCAGATTCTGCATGGCGGTCATTCGTGCCTTTGCTTCTTGCTTCTTTTTCTTCCATTCCGCAAACCCATCGTCTTGTTCGGAGACTTCTCCTACAGTACCCCCATTTAAAAAATTCAATATTTCCTGCATTTCCCTGAAAGAAACCCGGCGCGCCTGTTATCCGGATAGGTTCCGTGCTCCTTTCTTTTGGTTTTGTGTTATTATTTTATACTGTTTCCCTGCTTCCCGCCGGCCTGTGTCTTTCCGCCGTATTTCCGCTGGTACTCCATCTGATACGCCGGCCGGCGGAACCGCTCAAGCGCAGCCGGATCCACATGCTTTTCCGGCAGTGACTTTTTAATCCGTGTCTCTACGGCGCTCGCCCGGCGGAGCTTGTAATCCCTGTGCATATCCCATCCCCCTTATCACTGCGACAACGTCGCGATACTCGCTTTCTAGCTTTGCGATCTTGGCATCCAGCGTGTCCATGTACTTGAACAGCGCCTTTCGGTACTCTTTGTCTGTCATTTCGCGCGTCCGTGGTTTCCCTTTCGTCGGGATTGCGATCCGGACTGTTTCGCCTCCGCGAGTCAAAACGTCGATAATCTCCGCCCGGCTTGTCGCGTTTAATTCGGCGAGCATCTGCAACTGTTCGCCCTTGTTTTTGGCAAGGCGGTAGTTCCGGCAGATTTCGTTTTCCGTCATTTCCATCGTTTAACCTCCCGCATCTGCTTGCAGTAGCATCGTCTCAAGCGCGTCGTAATCGTATTCGCGCTGGTTAAAGTTATTAAAGGCATTTTTCTTCTGCAGCTTCGGTGGTTCCGGCAGAATCCCTTTTGGCCTCGCTCTGTCCTGCGCTCTGCTCAACCAGTTATTAAAAAAACGCTTCGCTCCGCCTCTGGTCTTCCTGTTTTTCTCGTTCGCCAAGCACCAAGCCTCCATCTTCCGGAGCTCCTCTCTTACATCAATGCCCCGATAGAGCTGCTGGTAAGTTACCACGTCGTTCTCGGTTATGATGTATTCAGACTCATCGTTTAAAATCAGCTTTCCGGCGCAAGGCGATTCATCGTCCGGCGCAAATAGTTTTTTATTATTAACAGGTACAAGTACAGGTACATTATCAGTATCAGGGTTATTTTGCTTTTCAAAAAAACCATTTGCTTTTTTTGCTTTTTCTTGCTTTTCCAAAAAACCATTTGGTTCCTTTGCTTTTTCTTGCTTTTCGGAAATGTCGTTTGCTTTTTTGGGTCTCCCGCCAAGCGTTCCGGCGCTCCGGCGCTTTTCCACTTTGTCCATGTACGCCGCAAAATCCCTGTCCATCCGCTCTTTAATGATGCCGAATATCATGTCTGTCACGGCATCAAGCTCCGGTTGCTCCTCTCCGGACGCGTAAGACAGTATCGCGGTCAGCAGTTCGCCCCTCTGTTCCATGTTTAATTTTTTAATATGCTTAAAATACTCCGCATACAGGACAAAACTGCTCTTTTCTCCTTCCTGCAAGCCTTCCCCCTTTCTCCCCGGGATAAATCCCGGGGCATCATGGCTTTCGCAACTCGTGATATATTCGAAATCCGCATGAAGGTTTCTTTTCGGCAGATGCCGCGGTGTTTCAACCTATGAGATAACCGTAAACTGCGGCAAATCTGCGAGTTCTGTTTCCAGATAGAGCTTAATGTTTTTCATGGCCTGACATTTCCACGCGCCACCGTCGGCCTCAAAAACGGCACACGCGACGGAATTATCATAGTCTTTCATGCGGAAAACAAACTCCGATTCCGGCTGCTGGACCTCTGTAAAGGTGCGATACGGACGAAGTTTTACCGGATTCGGCACAAGCTCCGTCTCTTTCCCGACAACTCCTTTGTTTACGGTCGCGGACTGTGATATGCCGTCGTCACCGTATTTCGCAACGGTTCCGCTCTGGACAGTGCCAGCAAAACGCAGAAGCGCCTCTGCGCCATCATTTTGGATAAACTTCGACCGGATGCCGATGAGAAACGCCTCGGAATCCATAAACTTGCCATATGTAAATTCGGGGACATCCGCATGAACCTCTGCCAGACATTCGCGTTTGCGGTCTCCGTTAAGCATGGATATAAGACTCACCTCTGTCGGGGATACGACCTGCACAAGCATGTGCTCTGCCATGCTGTCAATCCCTGCTTTGATGTAATCGACGAGACTGGACAGTGTTGTCATATGGATCGCATTTGCCCGCAACTCCTCGTCCAATGTTCTTAAATCCTTTCCGATTGCAAGGTTTGTCCTCATCGGTGTTCTGGGCGCAAGCTTTGTTTCGACGGAAACGCCAACGGCTACATCGTTTCGTTCTTCGTTCTGCTCGAAAACGAGCTTGATCGTAATGCTCCGCTTATTTTTGTACGGTGTGTTCGGGTCAAGGAGATTCTCAACCACTTTTTTCGATGCCGCCTGAAACTGTTCCCCGAGTTCTCCGCCTGCAAGGTCATCTAAATTGATTTCAAACATGCCTGTTCCTTTCTAAATGCTGGTTATTAGTTACTATATAAAAATTTGACCGGTCAAAATTGTTTTGAATTATCATTTTGTCAATATCAGGAGTCGTCGACTATCTCCTGATCTATAAATACGACTTCCTGAAAATGCGCCTGAAATCGTCTCTCGAGCCGTAATTCTGCTCAAAATGCGCTTGTGCCATCCGTTTTAGCCTTATGTCAATTACCCCGCTGCCTGCACCCGCCTGCGCGCCGTTTGGGTGCAAATCCGGGCGAAGCGGGATGACAAAACCATATTTCTCACTTGCCTTCCGGCAACTCCCGCCGAAAATATGATGTCTCTCGACCGGCGCAGTGCCGGTAAAATAACAATGGTCCATATCGTCTGTAAATACGCTCCACAGTCTTTTCATGCGTGCCACTCCTGCTTCATCCTCTCCAGCTCGTCCGGCGTTGCCGTCTCTATCCCGAGTTCTTTTGCCTCCTCCACGATTCGGTCGATAAAGTGCCCCATTTCCGCAGTATCGTACTCGCTCGAACCCTTTATCATAAGATAGGATGCAAACCTACCGTTATCCTTGATGTATTTCCAATGGCCGTCTATCTTTGCCATATCCACGGAGCTTTTGACCGTCACGGTTATAAAACCATCCTCGTCCTCGTAGATCACGCCGTATTTCTGCAGCATTTCCTCGTAGATTTCTTCTTTGCTCGAGTTCATTGCGTCAGCAATCTTAGACATCAATACCCATGCGTAGGCATTTGCGTCCAGGCCGCGCTTTTGCCTGTATTTTGCAATCTTCACACGGAGTTTATCCTGCGCATTAAATTGCTCGATCTGGCTTGCGGCAGAGGCATCCACCGCAAGTGTAATGACGATGTTTTTGCCGTCAAAACTACGCAATACTCCTGTCATTCTCCCGACCGTCTCCATCCGCAGCACCCGCCTTTTCAATCGCTTCTTCCAGTTTCTGTTTTAACTTCGCATACCGCCCCTTCGTGAGCAGCATAAAAGACTCAATCTGATACTTTTTCAACAGTGCCTGCTCATTCACATTTGCTTTGCGAATCAGGTCTGTTATGGTTAAAAATTCACTTTCGCAGATCAGCGCGTTTTCCTCCCGATTCTGCGGCGGAGTTCTTCCTGCTTTCCCGCTCTGCGGCGAGTTTCCTGCTGTTCCCTTGCCGCGATTGTCTCCCCCGGTCATCGCGTGATACTCGTCCGTGTCGGCATCTTTTGAGTCGTCCAACAAGAAAAGGCCGTTTAACGCATACTTTCGCGCATATGATGATGCCACGCCTGTAATCTGCGAATCGTCCATCCCCTTTTTCGTTTGTGCCTCTCTGGCAAATGCGGATACTTTGTAATCCTCGCCTGTCTCCGCGTCCCAGAGGGATGCCGTTGCCTTTACATAGATTCTCTCGCCGACACCGATGATCTCGTCGGACAATGTGAGCGATAACTTTTCGCTCTCTAAAAACGGTTTTGCCGCCTCGCAGATTCCTTCCGCGTTCCGATAGTAAAAATCGCCGAATTTGTTATACAGGCTTTTCGGCACCTTAATCGCCGTCTGGATTCGGATTAGTTTTTCCGTGATTCCCATGCCCATCCCCCCCTATTTGATAGAAATACTTTGGCCGGAAACGATTTCCGCCCCCGCCACAGTCTCGCCCGCTTTGATTGCATTTTTGATCGCTGTTTTATCCGGCTCTGGGTCCTTATATCGTAAATACTGTCCCGGGAGGACTGACAGGTCCGTAATATTAACACTTGATGTCGCACGAAATGAGACCGCGACTTTGGCGGTGGAAAATTTCTGCCCCGCCAAATATCTGGTTAAACACTTTTTTAAGGATTCTGCTTTGTTTTCCGCCGCTTTCCGCCTGCCTGCAAGAGCCTGCTCCTCTGCCTTTAATGCCTCCGCATCAGACCGCAGGTTCTTAATCCATAAGGCGATATTCTCGACCTTCACGTCCCGTTCCATCTGCAACGCATCCAGTCGGTCGCAATCGATAATCTCGCCGGTTTCGGTGTCTACACACTTCATAATCTCTTCATCAATTTGATATAAATTCATCTTCTCTCTCCTGTTCCGAGCGCTCAAACTCTAATCGCATCCGCCTGTTGAGCCGGCGCACCCGCGCCAGCTCCGCTTCATATTCGTCAAAATCCGGCCTGTCTGACACAAGCTCATACATCGTTCTCTGCCTCCGACACATCTGCCAGCACCTGCCCTTCCGTCCGCAGGAAGTGCTTTTTAAAATATGCAAGCTGATTCTGTAAATCCTGCCACTCGTTTTTCTTCCGCTGGATCTCACGCTCGAATTTCTCAATAACCCCCTCCTTCGAGAGCCTGATCTCCTCCTCGCTTGTGAAAATGATTTCCTTATCGCTCTCGCTGTTGATGTGCACAAACGAAATGCTCGGTGTGCCGGACCAGCCGCCATCGTTAAATACTGCAACGATAATCGTTGGAAGCTCTTTAAACATCGCAAAATCCACGATGATACCCGGCTTGATTTCGTGCTGATCGCTATAGGTTTTGCTTAAGACTTTCACGTTGTCGCCCACTTTAAAGGTGTCAACCCGGCGCGCAGTCCGCATGTCCACCTCCATCTTCATTCCGTTGATCTCTACGATTCTCTTTTCGTCCATCAAATCCCCTCCATCTCTATTTGTTGATAGCTCATCGGCCAGATAGCTCGGCCCGCCATGCTGTGGCTCTTCTCTCGCTTTATGCGTTGTTCCTGCTCCGCCTCCCGGCACTCGTCGCATTTGCCACCGACCAACTCCCCGGCATCCACATGCGCGTGGCAGATGCTGCACTCATAATACATCTGTGTCACCTCCCTCTATCTCCTGCTGATATCGACGATAATCGTCCGGGGGAATGTGGGCGGAAAATCTAACTTCTTTATATGTAAAAATTACATGTATGCTGCCGCCCGGCGTCGTCCCATTATGTGTTACTTTTACTCCGATATGCTTTGCATAAGCGAAAAACTCGTCCGTGTCGCAGATAAGAATGCACTCATCCCGAAATATGCTAAACATCCCAAGCGCTTCCTGCAGATCAAGCATCCGCGTCCGCGCCTCAATCATCTCGTTAAGCGCCTGTATTTTCATCTCTACACTTCCCACCATCTGCCCCATCCCTCCTTGTGCTGAAATTTAACTATCCACCTTAATACCTGTGCACTCCCTGAAAAGCTCAGGATTAAAATTCGGAAGCGTCGTGATAACTTCCTTCTCTTGCACAGATAAAGCATCCCACCATAACTGAGCACTTTCGGATTCGTTAAGTACTTTTAAATATCCGCCCGTTGTTTCATGGGTCGGATATTCTTCTATCTCTTCTTCCGTCATGTCCTCCGAATAAATCCATTCGACAACCTTTTTCGGTATATGATTAAGAAGACACCGGGCGTCGCTATTTAACCAATCCTGATATGTCCAGTCAGATTGCTTGTTAAAAATGTAAATTTTCTGATTCTCTGTCATAAAACAACCTGTATTAAAAGACGATTTGTTCCAGTCCCCCGTGTTGAAATCCCCCGTGTTCCAGTCCCCCGTGTTCCAGTTCCCCGTGTTGAGGTCCCCCGTGTTCCAGTCCCCCGTGTTGTATTTCCCGGTGTTCCAGTCCCCCGTGTTGAAATCCCCCGTGTTCCAGTCCCCCGTGTTCCAGCCCCCCGTGTTCCGGTCCCCCGTGTTCCAGTCCCCGGCATTCCAGTCCCCCGTGTTCCAGTCCCCCGTGTTCCGGTTCCCGGTGTTCCAGTCCCCGGTGTTCCGGTTCCCGGTGTTCCAGTCCCCGGTGTTCCGGTTCCCGGTACAATCTTTTCTAATAACTGTGTTCTGAACGTTATTATTTTTCATTCTCCTATTCCTCACTTTTCAATCCATTGCAGGTGCTGTTTTTCGTTATAAATGAAGAATTTCCAGCCCTGCATCCAGCCTGTCCCTCCGCCGCGCCTCGTAAAAGCCGGCTTCTCTCCGGTTCCTCTGCCGCACTTCCCGCTGTCCTGCAATGTAACCGATGCCTGCAATGATTCCACCGGCCACACAAGCGATTCCCGCGGCCCAGCCGTACATCCCTGGAGAATCGATACAGCAGGCGGCAAATGCGGAGAGCAGCATGCCGGCTGAGATTATGATGTTATGTATTGATTCCACTGCCTGTCCTCCGTCCACCGCCTAAGCGGTGCCATCCTTATGTGTTCCCGGTGCCTTTCCTTCGATCTCCGCCATCATCTTGCGCCTGTAATAGATGTCTACCAATCCACGCGTCAGGCGATCGGCAAACCCCTCTGTCACTTCTACCGTGCAGGTAAATTCTTTCTCTTTTTTCCTCGCCATGTGGCACCCCCCTTTGTAAATTTTATGCAATACGGATTGTCCGCCTTTCGCCCGAATATCGACTTTTCATTAATGCCCCTGTTCTTTATACTACATCCGTGTTATAATCTCCCTACAGGATCCCCGCCAGGAGCCGAGTACAAAAGAAAGGAGCAATATCTATGCCCAATACACGTTCATTTTGCGACCAAGAAAACAATGAACATGCTTTAGTTCCTCCCATTGTGGATGTAAGAGACAATCTTGACAATATTAAAACTGCTTTTATTGGCCCTTCTACATATTTCACCATCGACCTCTGATAATACAGCACGAACCAAACCAATTTCCATTCCACTACTGTTCTTTTTTATCGTTTCGAGTACCGCATTGTACAATTCATCACGTTTACTTAGTTTTTCCATTCTCTCCCTTCTCACCTCCCTTCACTGCTGCACCGGCTCCTCACTGCTGCACCGGCTCTTTCTTCTCCATTTGGCTCCACATCACTTCCGTTATATGTTCCCTGCTTTCTACATCTGTGTTATAATCTCCTTACAGGCTCCTGCCAGAGCCGAGTACAAAAGAAAGGAACATTTGGTTGTATTAAATCCACTTCAACAGACTTTTTATGACTTTGAAGCTTTCTGGGCTTATGATACGCCCCCGCCACTCCCCCAGTTGCCAAACTGTGTAAGAGTTACCGAAATATAATCTGCGCTACTATTGCCGGAAAGTCTGCATCGTAATCAATTATGATGCGGGCTTTCCTTTTCTCCTGCTTTCCAAAATGCTTCATGTCCCTAAGCATCCAATCAATCCCCATTTTCTCCCTGTAAAAGTCACAGTTTGAACCATGATGAATATTAGGAACCCCTCTTATTTCTTCCTCTGTAATCCCAAAATGCTTCAGTGTCTCTTCAAGACGCGGCATTGTTCTTGCCTCTTTTCTTTGTTCTGCCGTCTCCGCGTCGGCCAGCAGCTTGTTTTTATTCTCTAATTCCTTTGACACTATTGATTCTCACCTCCCTTCACTGCTGCACCAGCTCGGCATCGGCTGTTTTTTCTTGCGTAATCCGTAAGTCTTTAGCAAAAAAAATTCTTCCTGCTGCTTCTGGTGTTAAATCCAACGTGATGACAATCCTGTCCATTACCGATGTTGATGGCCTGATTTTCTCGTTAAGAACATCAGATAACGTGTTTCTATTCACGCCGCTTTTCCGCGAAAATTCCTCTGTTGTCTTAATTTTTTTCTCTGCCATCATCTTTTTTAATTCGATGGTGTCTACAGCGTATGCCATTTTCCTACTCCTTTCTTACGTTTTTCGTAAGTATATAATACTACGCTTTATATTGGTTTGCAATAACTTTTTTGCATTTTTCGTAAGTTTTGGCTATTTTTATAAATTACATCTTGCGTTCTCTGTAAAAAACGTATACTATCATTATGAGGGGGGTATGATTATGGCAATTTGGAATGACCGGATAAAACAACTGCGGCGATTGAAAAATATTACTCTAAAAGAAGTGGCCGAATATATAGGCTCAACGGAAGCAACTGCTCAACGATATGAAAGCGGAAATGGAATAAAAAACATCCCCTACGATGTAGTGGTGAAATATTCTGAACTCCTGAATTGTTCTCCTGCTTATATAATGGGATGGGAAGATGAAGAGAAAATTGCTGACAGCCTTTTTTCCATCACTGTTTCTCCAGAGTTGCAACGGCTTGTCGATATTGTGTCTAGTATGAAGCCTGAACTTATAAATAAAGTGATCGATTATGCAGAATACATAAAAATAAAGGAAGAGGGCGATTAATTTCCCTCTTCCCTATATTTTTTTACCAGTAAATAAATGATTCTAAAGTAATTCCCTGTGTTTATCTGTTTCAATTCTTTATTTATGAGCGTAATGTATTCTTCTTTAGGCAAATTTATGCCATCTGTGTTTTCTTTTCTTTCGTATTTACCCATATGTCCCCTCCCTATTTTAATGAGGGCTGCGCGCTTCCCTTTTGTTTATGATTTTATTATATCTACTATTTTTGTAATTGCAACATTCAGAGGCAAAGTCTGTCAGGGCTGACAGAAATTCTCGAGGATTGTAGTTTATTCGGGCAATTCTTCTGTAATTGTAAGAATTTCCCCTAGCCGAACGTTGAGCGCTTTCGAAATCATTTCGATTTCGTGTATTGTCGGTGATCGTTCTGCCCGGAGCGTCCTGTAGATCGTGCTCTCACTGATACTTACTTTTTGAGCAAGATCGCGCGGCGAAACGCCTTTTTTCGCCATGATCTCCTGTATGTGCAGCTCTATCATACTGGTATGATATCATTTTTCCCTGTTTTCTCCCATTGGTAACTTTTGGGAACCCTGTTGCTGTATGAAATATCCTTTCAATTCCATAGATTTTTCTACGTTTGTGTGATAATATTTTTATATTACATTATGAAGGTATGAAGTTAATGTTGTCGGAAGCCACCATCAATTTAAACATCCAGCCAAAAAGGGGCGTGTCACTGTGAAACATCCTGACAAAGACATCCCAGTTAAAACGCTAAAGCGCATCGAAGAACAGTCGGGGCTAAAATTTCGTTAGCCCCGGCTACTTCTTAATAAAATATCAAGGAGGTTTTGCATGGAAAAAGTAGAACGTTATTTCTATCCTGCTGTTTTTACTTATGAAGATGGACAGGAAATCGCTGTTGATTTCCCTGATTTAAAATGTGCTACCAGTGGCGAAAATGATAATGATGCTCTTCTGTCTGCACGAGAACTACTCGGCTGCGTTCTTTATGGCCTGGAAGAAGACGAAGAGGAAATCCCAGATCCCACTCCGCTTACGAATGTAAAAACACAACCGAACGAGCGTGTTGTATTGATTGACGTATATATGCCGTCTGTTCGCCTTGCGCATATTAATCGTTCGGTCAATCGCACTGTGACTCTACCCGCATGGCTTAACGCCGCGGCCCTCGAGCATAATATTAATTTTTCGCAGGTGCTGCAAGATGCTTTAAAATCTCAGCTCCAAATTTGAACATAAAAAACCGGCAGATTATTTTCTGCCGGTTTCTTTTTCATACATCCGTAGCAGAGTGAGTATCTGACACAGGAATTTCATGTCAGATTCATCCATCTGCTTTATTTTTTCAATAATTCTTCTTTTGTATTCTTCTATTTCCATCGATTCCCTCCTCATAGATGAGGGTTGCGCGCTTCCCTTTGTTTTATGATTATATTTTATCAACTATTTTTGTAATTGCAATATTTCAGGGCAAAGTCTGTCAGAATTGACAGAGATTCGCGGGAATTGTAGTTTATTCGATTAAATCTTCTGTGATAGTAAGAATTTTTCCGATTGGAACGTCAAGGGCTTCTGCAAACATTTCTATTTCTTCGATTGTCGCTGAACGTTCCGCTCGGAGTCTCCTGTAGATCGTGCTCTCACTAATATTCATCTTGAGCGCAAGATCGCGCGGTGACACGCCTTTTTCCGTCATGATCTCCCGGATATGCAGCTCTATCATGATTAATATCTTATCAGATTATATTTCTATTTCCCATTTGTATTTCTTGGTAATTTAATAAGGAATTGTATTGATTTTATAGATTTTTCTACATACGTATGATACTATTTTTGTAATACTGAGGAGGGAATATCTGAATATGAACGAAAATGAATTTAATGAGCAACTACAGGCATTGCACAAAAGAGTTCTGTCAAAAACAATGACACCAGATGATGAGGCCAATTACACCGAATCACTGTTTGAATCTATCCGTCATGTAAATGAGTACGGACAAGAATTTTGGTATGCAAGAGAATTGCAGATTGCCTTAGAGTATAAACAATGGCGACGTTTTTGTAATGTTATTGACAAAGCAAAGCTTGCTTGTGAAGGCAGTGAAAACAACATCTCAGACCATTTTGCCTATCTTGGCAAAATGGTTAACATTGGCTCCGGAGCAGAAAGGGAAATCCGAGATATTGAATTGTCGCGCTATGCGTGTTACCTCATCGTGCAAAACGGCGATCCTCATAAAAAAGTCATTGCACTCGGTCAATCATACTTCGCCGTAAAGACGAGACAGCAAGAGCTTATTGATAACTATGATAAACTCAATGAAGATCAAAAGCGCATTGCGATCCGTAAAGAAATGAAAGAACATAACAAACTACTAGTCGCTGCCGCCAAAGAGGCTGGTGTCAAATCTGCATTAGATTATGCCGTTTTTCAAAATTGTGGTTATAAGGGGCTCTATGGCGGAATGACCGCCCGCGACATAAAGGCACATAAACATTTAAATAAAAATGATGACATATTGGACTACATGGGACACGAAGAACTTGCTGCCAATCTATTCCGAGCAACGCAGACGGAAGCAAAACTTCGCCGCGAAAATATACAAGGAAAAGAAAAAGCTAATCAGACACATTACGAGGTTGGAAAAGAAGTGCGTGAAACCATCGGGCGACTTGGTGGCACAATGCCAGAAAATCTGCCGACCCCGGATAAAAGTATCAAACAACTTGAAAAAGAGCAAAAGAATTTAATAAAAGAGTCTTAGGAAAGGAGACCCCATGCAAATCGGTATCTATGCCCGCAAATCCGTATATCGCGACAACAGCGATTCGGTTCAGGTCCAGATCAAGGCCTGTAAAGACTATGCACATATCATATATCATGACACTGATCTCGAATTTGTCATTTACGACCAGGACGAAGGTTTCTCCGGAAAAAACACAAACCGGCCCTCTTTTCAACAGCTCCTAACTGACGTGCGTGCCGGTAAGCTGGATGTCGTGATGGTCTACAAGCTCGACCGCATCAGCCGCAGCGTGAAGGATTTTTCCGACACCTACGAACTGCTGCAGTCTCATAATGTTGCCTTCCTCTCTGTTAAGGAAACCTTCGACACGTCCACGCCAATCGGTCGTACCGTCATGTATATTCTGGCCGCGTTCGCGCAGCTGGAACGTGAAAACACGTCCGAACGCGTGTCTGACAGCATGATGGCGCTCGGCGCAGGCGGAAAATGGACCGGCGGCAGACTGCCTCCCGGAATGACCTCTATTCGAAAGATCGTCGGAGATAAGGAGCATTCTTTTTTAATCGTCGATAACGAGCGCATCGGCGTTGTCCGGACGATTTTTGAGCTCTACCTTTCCGGGCGGACGATCACGAGTATTGAGCGTTATTTTCGGGACAACGGCATCCGGACAGAATCCGGTAAGTTTTTCGGAACAAATCAGATTTACAGCGTTCTCTCTAATCCTGTCTACTGCTCCAATGCGCCCGAAGCCTATTATTACTTTCACGAGAAGGGGTATCGTCTCCCGGAAATTCAGCAATTCGACGGGACCCGCGGTTTAATCGGCTATGGCAAGACAAAACAGACCGGAAAACAGGTAAGAACCGATCGCTGGGCAATCGCGATCGGCATTCATGAGCCAGTTATCCCCGCATCGGATTGGATCCGGTGCCAGGAACGTTTCGGCGAAAATAAAATGTACCGTGCGAATAAGTATGAAATCGGTATCTTAAAGGGCATTTTGCGGTGTGAATGCGGATCCCGCGTGGAAATACGCACCTATGAAAAGAATAACCGGTTGTTCTCTTATTACTGCTGCGCAAAAATGACACGTCAGGGCAAGTCCGCCTGCAACACTGGTTACATGAAAGTTGAGACGGTTGATTCAGCGTTTATCGATAAGCTCCAGGCGATTAAGCTTAATCCCGACAGCATCGTGTTAAAAACAGACTCCGGCTATATTAATACGGATAAACTCCGCGCAAATCTGAAAAAAAATACGGATGCCATCCGCAATCTGACAAACGCCCTTATGAGCAACAGCGAGTCTTCTGCCGCTGCTTATATCATCGCACAAATCGAGGCACTGGACAAAGAGAAACGTTTGCTTGAAAATAAACTTGCCGCCGCAGAACAGAGTAACCGGGATGCTGCCACTGCTGCAGAGACAAAAGAATCTATTTACCGTAATATCTGTTGGCTACTGGAAAATTTTGATCATATGACATACAAAGAAAAAAACGAATTGATAAAGAATACAGTGACATCCTGTATTTTAGGGGTAAACGGGCTGCGCATCATCTTTTAAATTATTCCATATATTATTCGTATCGGCGTACCCACCTGCCCCATCATGTCATGTCCCAAATGCTGTCTCTGATAACCATAGTTTCGCGACACGCCGAAATCGTCGTAGTCGCTGTACGGAAAGCCCTTTGCAATCGGGGAAAACGCCTTCAGGCCGTATTTCTTTTTGTATTTCCCGCCTTTCTCTTCCTGTATCTCGTACTCCCCGACAAACCCGCCGAGTACAGCCGTGTAAGCCTCCTTATAATAGTCATAATATTTGAGTTTTTCGGTCAATGCCTTCATCGTGGTCTCGCCTGCGATGAGCTTCTCCGCTGTCTCCCGAATCTCCGCGGCAGCGCCGACACCGAAGCTTCCACCGTTTTTTGCCGCCGTATAAGACAAAAGCTCAATCCAGTCGAGATGAACCTCGCTGCCATAGGTGGCGACATCATACTCATACGCCTTGCACAGCGCTTCGTAGGACACGTTAAAGTCTACCCACTTGATGTAATCCGCGGTCGTCTCAACCGCTTCTTCCCGCCCGTATTCGCCGTACCACAACCGGACTGCCAGCACCAGTATCAGCGCCGCTTCCAGTAAAATTGCCATTTTTATTTTCTTTCTCTCTATCCGCATACTCTGCCGCGACACAATTTTTCTTCTAACTATATGAGACAGACTCCGGGATTATTCTCCCGGACAAAGCAAACGGACCTTGTAAACCGCCCTTTTGGTTCCGCTTTCACTCATTCCGCCGTCTTCGCGCATTCTCTGCAGACCCCGTACAGGATGGAATTTCTGCACTGTAACGTAAAACCGTGCTCCGACAGGATATGCGCACAGATTTCACCCATAAACGCACACTCGAGGTGAATGATTTTTCCGCATTTGACACATTTCAGGTGTAGATGCTCCTCGCAGCGATGTCCCAGCTCCACATACTGGTAAACCGCCTGTCCGCCCTTTTCCGCCACATATTTCATGACGGTTCCGTCCTTCGCGAGCTTATCGAGATAGCGGTAGATCGTCGTGATATTGACCTCGCTGTCACATTCCCGCAGATACATCCATATGTTATTTGCACTGACGGCCCGGTCACTGTTCTGTTTTAAGTATTCCAGTATCTTTTTACGGCTCGCCGTCGCATATCCGCTGCCTGCCATAAATTCCTCACATTCCGCCGCCAAGCGGCCTTTCATAAGTTTCCTCCGCCCGCACACGTTTTCCGTGCAAAGCCGTATATCTTCCCCGCCGGATGATCACGCAAACGTAATTCCGACTGTGCGGATTACAATGCCCCAGAATACGCCCAGTCCGTACAGCGCCGCCACAATTCCCGCATTCTGCTTCACATTGCGGTTAAGGCGGAACAGCACAAAAAGACCTACGCCGGCATTTACCAGAAGTCCTGCCATCATGGCTCCCGCATCAAGCACTCCCTGCAGAAAAAGCTGCGTGATCAGCACGGAGGACGCACAGTTCGGAATCAGGCCGACCGCCGCGGCAATCAGCACGGAAAAGACCGGCGCACCCGCAAAGAGCCCCGCCAACGCCTCCTCCCCGATCCATTCTATGATAAAATTAAGCGCCAGAGAAATCAACAGGAGGTAGGCGAGTATTTTTGCCGTATGCTTGACTGCAGACAGCAGGATGCCGTCCTCACAGTGGCAGTGCTCCTCCTCACAGACTTCGTGAATCCGAAACTCCTCCCCGCGCTTCCCCGTCACCCGGACACAGACAAAATCGACAAAAAAACCGGACACCACGGCAATCGCCACCTTGACCGCGAGAATCCCTGCAATCATCGCCGCAGGATGCGCCTCCGATATCAGAATCGGCAGCATCTCATCCGAGGTGGAGAGAAAAATCGCAAACAGCGTTCCCACCGTGATCATCCGCCCCGCGTAGAGGCTTGACGCCGCCGCAGAAAATCCGCACTGCGGCATAATACCGAGCAGTCCGCCCCAGAGCGGCCCCACCTTCTCCGCCTGCCTGATATGCTCCTGCACTTTTGCGGCAGTCGTGTGCTCTAACACTTCCATCGCAAGGTAAGTAAAAAATAAAAACGGAACCAGTTTCACACTGTCCAGTAAAGTATCCAAGAAAAGATCTGTCATGTCCTCTCCATTCCGTCGTGCGCCTTTCCGGCGCTTTACGCACAAAATGCAAACAAGCTGCTTTTGCACTTTGTTTGCTTTTGCAACTTGTTTGCATTTTCAATTATACACATGACAGAACCCGTGTCAAGGTATTTTACAGATTTTTGATTCGCTCTATCGCCGCTTTGGTATTCTCGAGACTGCCGAACGCCGTCAGCCGGAAATATCCCTCGCCGCTCGGTCCGAATCCGGAACCCGGTGTTCCCACCACATTTGCATTCTCGAGCAGATAGTCGAAGAAATCCCAGGAAGTCATCCCTTCCGGTGTTTTCAGCCAGATGTACGGCGCATTCACACCGCCGAACACCGTGTAGCCTGCACCTGAGAGCCCCTCCTTGATCAGCCGCGCATTCTCCATGTAATATGCAACCTGCTCCTTCAGCTGTGCGCGGCCTGCCTCGGAGTACACAGCCTCCCCGGCGCGCTGCACAATATACGGAGCCCCGTTGAACTTGGTCCCGTGCCTTCTCGCCCACATCGCATTGAGTGAGACATCGCCGCACTTAAGCTCCTTCGGAACCACGGTAAAGCCGAGCCGGACACCCGTAAACCCTGCATTCTTCGAAAAACTCCGCAACTCGATCGCACAGGTCTTCGCCCCCTCGCACTCATAGACGGAATGCGCGACATCCTCCTCGGAAATATACGCCTCGTAGGCCGCGTCATAGATGATCACGGCTCCCACACGATTTGCGTAATCCACCCATTCCTGCAGCTGCGCCCGGGTAATCGTCGTCCCCGTCGGGTTATTCGGCAGGCACAGATAAATGAGATCCGGCGTCTCCTCCGGGAACTCCGGCACGAAGTGATTCGCCATCGTGCAGGGCATGTAGATCACGTCGCTCCACATCCCGGCAGCGGCGTCATAGGTGCCGGTTCTGCCGGCCATCACATTGGAATCCACATAAACCGGATAGACCGGATCACACACGGCAATCCGGTTGTCCTGTGCAAATATCTCCTGGATATTTCCGGAATCGCTCTTTGCCCCGTCGGAGACAAAAATCTCGTCCTCACCGATGTCGCAGCCCCGCGCCCGATAATCGTTTTGTGCGATCGCGCTGCGCAGAAAATCATAGCCGAGATCGGGTGCATATCCGCGGAAGCTCTCGGCATGTGCCATCTCATCCACCGCCCCATGCATCGCCTCGATAATCGCCGGCGCAAGCGGCTGTGTCACGTCCCCGATTCCCAGACGAATGATTTTCTTATCCGGGTTTGCTGTCGAAAAGGCATTGACCTTTTTCGCGATATTGCTAAACAGATAACTTCCGGGCAACTTCTGATAATTTTCGTTAATCTTATACATTGCTCTCTCCTTACGCATTCTTTTTCAACAGTATAACAAACCTGACTGCCGCGCGCAAGAATTTTGTTTACCTGGAATCAATCTTGCCCGACTCACCGTCTTCGGCTTAAGCCCGTGGCCTCATAATACGCCGTTTTCTCGTCATACATGCGCTGCTCCGATTCCTTGAGCAGCACGTCAATATTTGCGGTACCGTCCGGCTTCCAGACGACACCGACCGCAATCTCGACACTGTTTTCTTTCATATCCGCACGCATCCGTTCCACCCGCTCCTCGAGTGCCGTCTGCTCTATCCCGGCACACAGCGCCAGAAGCTCGTCCCCTCCGATGCGGAACACACCGTGATCACCGAACACCCTCTGCAGGCTCTCCGCGGCACGGATTATCAGCCGGTCCCCGGCTTCATGTCCCTCCTCGTCATTCACGCGCTTAAGTCCTGTGATATCGCTGTACACGACGCCAATGCTTTTGTCCTTCTGCATGTCCGATATATAAAAATGCATCGCATGCCGGTTGCCGATTCCCGTCAGCTGGTCTTTGCAGCTCATATCCTGCAGCTTATTAAAGAGATTCCGCCGCCGCATCGTCGAGATAATAAAGTGCCCCATGATCTGAAGCATATCCGAGGCATACTCCATCCGTTCTGCGGGCGGATTGTCCACGCCGAAAAAGCCGATGACCTCCCCGTTCTCATAGAGCGGAATCACCACAAGCGTCCGTATATTCTGTTTTTTCAGCACATCATACAGCAGCGGTTCCCTCTCCCGCAGCGGTTCGATATCATCTATCATAATATGCCGGTTCTCTCTGAAATTCTGATACCAGCCCGCACATACCTCATACGGCACATTCTGCAGGTTCTCCTTCTCCGGCCGCACGCCGTTCGCCACCCATTCATAGGTATTGTCGTGGCCGCCGTATGCGTTCCGCTCAAAAATATAGGCGCGATCTCCCTCCTGCACCTCTCCGAGATATTCCAGGATGATCTCCAGTGACTTGTCCGGTGTGGCCGCGTGAAGCGCCACGCGGAGAGCCTCGTTGACAATCGCCTCCATATTTTCATAGGTACGGTTCACGCTGCTCTGCCACTCCTGTGCGCTTGCATCCAGCGCAATTTCGACGCGGCAGCGCCTCCCCTCATCCTCCACCATCGTATTTTTGAGAACGGTGTGTCTTTTTAAGACCGGGTTGTAGTACCGCCACTCTTTAAAATATCCCGGTTCTAAATCCTGATTATTACAAACGGCACAGGGATTCTGGCAATGCTGCATCACCTCATGGCACTTTTTCCCGATTACTTCCCCGAGTGTGTCAAAGCCATAGACATCCAATGCCTTTTTATTCATCCATATCATCTCGTAGTTATCCATATCCGAAACATAGACCAGTTCATTCATGTTCTGAAAGAACTCCCATATCTTCTCCATGTCCTGCTCTCCTTGTCTGCCGTATTTTGTCTTCCATTGTAATATATAACGCCTTTTTCCGACAGCGGTTTGCAAAAATAACACCTGAAAATGCAAATTTGGCATTGAAACAAACCTGTTTTCAAGTATAATAGATTTTGTATTGTTTATAGAATGGAGGAATATCAGTTTGAATATTGCAGTCTGTGATGACAATGGCGCCGACGCGGCACGGCTCGTCTCTATGCTCGAGGGCGCACACAAATATCGGATTTTCCCCTCCGCAGAGGATCTGCTTTTTTATCTGGACGATTCGTCCGAATCTTTTGACCTGTATCTTTTAGATATTTTTATGGGAGAAATGAACGGTGTCCTGCTCGGGAAACGCATCCGTGAAATAAACGACTCCGCTCTGATCTGTTATATCTCCTCCAGCCCCGACTATTATGCCGAGGCCTTTTCCCTCTACGCATTTCAATATCTGCTGAAACCGGTGACACAGGAGAGTTTCCGCGAACTGCTGCGCAGGGCTTCCTCACAGCTTTCCCACAGCAGGCAGCAGAGCATTCATCTGAATTGCAGGGGACGCAATGTCTCCATTCCCTACCAGAATATCTTATATGTCACAAGCATGGGGCATACGCTGTCCATCCACTGTACCGACGGCCAAATCGAACGGTTTGGCGGCCGCCTGGATGAATTTTCCGCCCGTTTAGACGATACGGTATTTGTCCGCTGCCACCAGAGCTTCCTCGTAAATCTCTACAATGTGTCCGCATTAAAATCCGATTTCTTTCTCTGCGGCGATGAGCAGATTCCCATTTCAAGGCGCTATAATTCGGTCAAAGACCTCTACCGCTCACTGCTGTTTTCCGAGATGAATTAATTTCCGCTGCCGCCGGCTCCCCTGCCGTCTTCGGGCGTTCTTTCGTTTTTCGCCGTCTATGTCAGCAGGCTTAAAATCATCTGCGCCGTCTCCGCCATTCCCGTCCCGTTATCCATACTGCGCTTCTGCATATAGCGGTGCGCCGCCTCCTCAGACAGGTTATTCCGCTCCATCAAAAGCAGCTTCGCCTCCGAAATCAGCGCCTCCTCTTCCGCGGTACGTCCCCTTTGCACATGCCTTGCGCGCTTTCTGCGCCGCGTGAGCGTATCATCCATCATCTTAACGGTCTGCAGCAGCTCGTTTACGCGCAGCGGCATCGCGAGACAGACGAGATTTTCAACATCGCGGCTCCGGCAGTTTTCGGGGGCCGCCACGAGCAGCATCTCAAAGTTTTCCGGCAGATACTCATACAGCTCCGTATACATCATATCCGCAAAACGGTACCCGCACACTATGATGCCGCCCCCAAGCTCACCCGCGCACAAAAGTGCCTGTGCACCGGTTGTGCATACCGCATCCACATGAAATCCGTTCTGCAGCAATATCTTTCTGATATTTTTTGCATTCTCCGGCCTGGGAAATGCAACGATCACATTTGTCAAATCAAATCCCCTTTTTCCGTGCCACTGTCAGGTCTTATACAAGTAATGTTCCACTTCCCAGTTCGTCACCTGCGCACGGTACTCGCTCCACTCCGCACGTTTTGCCTCCACATATTTCTCGTTGATGTGTCCGCCGAGAACTTCCTGAATATAGGCGTCCTGCTCATAGGCCTCTATCGCCGCACCCAGATCCGCAGGCAGCGATTCGATCCCCAGCCTGTGCTTTCTGGAGACACGCATCTCAAACACGTTTTCCGTCACCGCCGCCGGAGGTTCGATCTGATTGCGGATTCCGTCTAAACCGGCTTCCAGACAGACTGCCAGCGCCAGATACGGATTCGCGGCCGAATCCGGACAGCGCAGCTCTACCCTGGTTCTCGGCCCTCTTGTGGACGGAATGCGGATCAGCGGACTGCGGTTTGTGACGGACCAGGCGATATAAATCGGAGCTTCATATCCCGGCACCAGTCTCTTGTAAGAATTGACCAGCGGATTTGTGATCACACTCATCCCCTTCACATGGCGGATAATCCCGCCGATAAACCAGTATGCTTCCCTGCTTAAGCCAAGCTCCCCCGCCGGATCGTCAAAAATATTTTTGCCGTCCTTTGTCAGGGACATATTGATATGCATACCGGAGCCGTTGACACCGCACTTCGGCTTCGGCATAAAGCTTGCAAACAAACCGTGGCGCTTTGCGATGGTCTTCACCGCCAGCTTAAAAGTCATAATGTTATCGGCTGTCTTAAGCGCTTCGTCGTAATGAAAATCAATCTCGTGCTGCGCCGGAGCCACCTCATGATGGGAACCCTCAATCTCGAAACCCATATCCTCCAGCGTCAGCACCATATCGCGTCTCGCATTCTCCCCGAAGTCAACCGGTCCCAGATCAAAATATCCCGCCCGCTCGGTCGTGATCGTCGTGGGCTGTCCGTCCTCATCCTGATTGAAGAGAAAAAACTCACACTCCGGCCCCACATCAAACGAGTATCCCATCCGGGCCGCATCCGCGAGCGCTCTCCTTAGCACATGGCGCGGATCCCCCTCAAAAGGCTTTTTCTCCGCAGTATATACATCGCAGATAATCCGCGCCACTTTCCCCTGCTGCGGCCGCCACGGAAAAATAACAAACGTATCCAGATCCGGATACAAATACATATCCGACTCCTCAATACGCACAAATCCCTCGATGGAGGAGCCGTCAAACATGCACTCGTTATTCAGCGCCTTATCCAGCTGGCTTGCCGTGATCGCAACGTTTTTCAGTATTCCGAACATATCCGTAAACTGAAGACGGATAAACTCCACGTCCTCCTCCTCCACGATACGGACAATATCCTGTTTTGTGTATTTGCTCATATCCGTTCTCTCCTTTACTGATTAATATACTCCATAACCCTGTCATATGCCAGCGGTCCGCCGAATAAATCCAGCGCGCTTCCGATTGTCACATGCAGCCGGTTTTTCCCGAGTGTCTTTAACTGCTCCAAATCCGAAAAGCTTCCCACTCCGCCGGCATAGGTAACCGGCAGTCTGCCCCAGCTTCCGAGCAGCGTGGCAAGCTCTTTTTCAATCCCGCGGGACTGCCCCTCCACATCCACCGCATGTATCAGAAATTCGCTGCAGTACTCTGCCAGCCGGTTCAACAGTGGAACGCTCACCTTCTCATCCGTAAACTTCTGCCAGCGGTCCGTCACAATATAGTAGAACTCCCCGCGCTTTCTGCAGCTGATATCCAGGACCAGCCGGTCTTTTCCGACCGCCTCCGTCATCCGGGCAAGATTTTCGTAATTTATCCTGCCGTCGGAAAACACATAGGAGGTGACGATCACATGGCTTGCCCCTGCCGCCAGGAATTCCCCGGCAGTTTCCGGCGTGATGCCGCCTCCGATCTGAAGCCCTCCCGGATACTCTGCAAGCGCCGCAAGCGCCTGTGTCTTCGTGGCCTCATAGTAAACGCTGTCCTTCGCATTCAGCATAATGATATGCCCGCCGCAAATCCCCTCTTCCTTATATAAGTGCGCAAACCAGGCCGCATCCTGCGCGGCGACAAAATTTTCCTCTGCCGCATCCCCGGCATCCCGCAGGCTTTTGCCCACGATCTGCTTTACTTTGCCGTTGTGTATGTCGATACAAGGTCGAAATTCCATGGCATCCTCCGTCCTTTGTTATATGAAAAGGCAACGAGATCCCTTTGTCAGACGCCGTTGCCCAATGACATCATAACACATCCGCAGTAATTTTTCCATTTGTATTTCAAAAGCGCCGGTTATTTTTGTGATCAGAAAGCGGCCGGCCAAACTGCAGCCTGTTTTTTGAATACGCGCTTCTTCCGCATTGACACCGGAGTTTTTTTTTGCTATTATAGTGCAAATTTATTAACCAAAAGAAAGTGAGGAAAAACAAAATGGGAACAATTATCGGTGAGGGAATTACGTTTGATGATGTGCTTTTAGTTCCGCAGTATTCTGAAGTAACTCCGAACATGATTCATCTGTCAACAAATCTTACCAAAAGCGTTGTCTTAAATATCCCCATGATGAGTGCCGCGATGGATACGGTCACAGAACATCGAATGGCCATTGCAATGGCAAGACAGGGCGGTATCGGCATTATTCACAAAAACATGTCTGTTCAGGCGCAGGCCGACGAAGTCGACAAGGTAAAGCGCTCTGAAAACGGCGTCATCACGGACCCGTTTTTCCTCTCTCCCGATCATACATTACAGGATGCCGAAGCATTGATGCGCAAATTCCGCATTTCCGGTGTTCCCATCTGCCAAAATGACAAACTTGTGGGTATCATCACGAACCGTGATCTGAAGTTCGAGACTGATTTCTCCAAAAAGATCAGCGAGAGCATGACCTCCGAAGGTCTCATCACCGCACAGGAAGGCATCACTTTAGACGACGCAAAGCAGATTCTCGCAAAAGCCAGAAAAGAAAAGCTTCCGATCGTGGACAAGGACTTCCACCTCAAAGGACTCATCACCATCAAGGACATCGAAAAACAGATTAAATATCCGCTTTCCGCAAAGGATTCACAGGGGCGCCTTCTCTGCGGCGCCGGAGTCGGCATTACCGGCAATATGATGGAACGCGTGGATGCGCTTATCGCCGCACATGTAGACGTCGTCGTCGTGGACTCGGCACACGGCCATTCCAAGAACATCTTAGAGGCTGTCAGCAAAATCAAGACCGCTTATCCACAGCTGCAGGTTATCGCGGGAAATGTGGCTACCGGCGACGCGACGCGTGATCTGATCAGCGCAGGCGCGGACGCCGTCAAGGTCGGCATCGGCCCCGGCTCGATCTGCACCACCCGTATTGTGGCAGGTATCGGCGTTCCGCAGATCACCGCCATTATGGAGTGCTACGACGTGGCAAAGGAATCCGGTATCCCCATCATCGCCGACGGCGGTATCAAGTACTCCGGCGACATGACAAAAGCGCTCGCAGCCGGCGCGAATGTCTGCATGATGGGAAGCATCTTTGCCGGCTGCGACGAAGCCCCCGGAACCTTTGAGTTATACCAGGGCAGAAAGTATAAGGTATACCGCGGCATGGGCTCGCTTGCGGCGATGGAAAACGGAAGCAAGGACCGCTATTTCCAGGAAGGCGCGAAAAAGCTTGTCCCGGAAGGTGTTGAGGGCCGTGTCGCATACAAGGGAAATGTCGAAGATACCGTATTCCAGCTTGTGGGCGGCATCCGTTCCGGCATGGGCTACTGCGGCTGTCCTACCATCGAAGACTTAAAGACCAAAAGCAAATTTGTAAAGATTTCCGCGGCGGCCCTTCGTGAGAGCCATCCGCATGATATCCACATCACAAAGGAAGCTCCAAATTACAGTATTGACGAATAGTCCTTTTCTTTATATAATAGACAGCAAATAATTAACTTTTGATAAAGCGGCCGGGGCGGTGTCTGGTAACCGCCCCCCGTTCTTACAATTCAAACTATTTATATTTATATGAGGTGATTTTATTTGGACTCAGGTGACATATTTCAACTAATTTTCTTAGTTCTGTTACTTTTTTTATCTGCATTCTTTTCTTCGGCTGAAACCGCCCTTACCACGGTAAACCGGATTCGCCTCCGCTCGATGGCTGAGGACGGCGACAAACGCGCCGCAACGGTTCTCTCCGTCACGGACGATTCCGGCAAAATGTTAAGCGCCATTCTGATCGGAAACAATATCGTAAACCTCTATGCATCCTCGCTTGTCACATCCCTGGCCACAAAGCTCTGGGGCAGTGTCGGAGCCGGTATCGCAACGGGTGTCCTTACCTTATTGATTTTAATATTCGGCGAAATCTCACCAAAAACCCTTGCAACCATACATGCGGAGAAAATCGCTCTGGCATACGGCGCTATCATCGCTTTTCTGATGCGCGTATTGACCCCGGTGATCGTCGTCGTCAACAAGCTGTCTCTCGGCTTTCTGATGCTGCTTCGGGTAGATCCGAACGCCGGAGCCGCACAGATGACCGAGGAGGAACTCCGCACGATCGTGGATGTCAGCAAAGAATCGGGCGTCATCGAGGATGAGGAGCACGAGATGATCAACAATCTCTTTGACTTCGGCGACGCACAGGCCAAAGAGGTCATGGTTCCGAGAATCGACATGACCTTTGCCGACGTGAACAGCTCCTACGACGAGCTGATCGGAATTTTTAAGGAAGACAAATTTACCCGCCTTCCGATTTACGAGGAGACCACAGATAACGTTGTCGGCATCCTCAATGTGAAGGATTTGCTTCTCTGTGAAGACAGGACGAATTTTTCCCTGCGTGATATTATGCGGAAGCCCTATTTCACCTATGAACACAAACATGTTTCTGAGCTTTTGATGGACTTAAAGAAATCCTCGTTCTCACTCGCGATCGTACTGGACGAATACGGTGCCACCGCCGGACTCATCACCCTGGAAGATTTGCTTGAAGAGATTGTGGGTGAAATCCGCGACGAGTATGACACCGACGAGGAAGATCCCATCGTACCGCTGAGTGACCGCGAGTTCGAGGTGCTCGGCTCCACAAATCTTGAGGATTTATGTGAAGAACTTGACCTGAACTTTACCTCCGAGGATTATGACACCATCGGCGGCTATCTCATCGGCCTTTTAGATCATCTTCCGGAAAAGAACGAGATTATCATCACCGACGACGATGTTCTGTTGCGCGTTGACCAGATGGACAAAAACCGCATCGAAAAAATCTATATCAAAAAGCCCGCGGTACGGACAGACGATGCCGACGAGGACCAGACGAAATAACCCGAGTGCCTGTGTACTTATGTGCGCAGGCACTTATTTTAAAAAGCCGGGGCTGCCGCATTTGCACTGATATTACCTGCCTGTAATTATTTTCACAAATGCGGCAGCTCGAACTTCTTTTTATTGCGTGTTCGACGGCACATCTTCCCACACCGCGTAGTAAACTCTGTCTTCCGTCACCGGTACCGAAAAATCCGCAATGTACTCATTACTATCTCTCCACTCCGCAAATGCGGCCCCCTCCTCTTTCGGCGCGGCAGGAGGCACCATACAGTTTCCTTCCTCCACCGTGCATATCTTATATGCCGCGGCACGGCTCTCCAACGCTTCCCTGTTCCGATAAAAGCGAACCACATGCCGCACGGGCACTTCCTGCACGCATTGATCGAGCAGCGCCGTGCGCACTTCCCATGCGGTATCGCTTCCTCCGTTCGGATGCGTAAATATCTCCTGCAGCCGTATCGATAACACCCCCTTTTCCCTGTCTGCCTTCATCACCTGCATTCGCAGACCGGAATCCGAATCCATCGAAAGCGCCAGACTTTCCGCACAGAACGCCCGCAGCTGATGTCCGCCGTAATTCTCTCCATTGATTCCGGTCTGCTCCACACTCTTTTCCACCGCACCTGGAAGAGCTGCGGCCGCTTCCTCCCCGCGGTACAGTTTCCCGCCAAAGACCAGCACGAGAACGGCGAGCAGCACTCCCGCAAATCCGCTCATCAGCAGCAAAACCATATTCTTCACTTTATCTCACCTCCCGTTTACCGCTACCTGCACTTCACAGATGCTTCTGCGCCCCTGTGCATCCGCAGCAGACAGCCGTAAAAGATAGATTCCCTTCCGCAGAAATCGCAGGACGCGCCCTTCGTCCTCTATCAGGACACCACTCCCGGCTTCCTCTCCCTCAATCCCGCAAACCTGCACGGCAACGGGCGCTCCCGCATAATCACTTGCCTCCGTCAGTTCCCCGACTGCATAACTTCCCGTATCCAGTGCACCGGCATATTTCCAGATAATCCGGGGCGCCGGACGCGCCCCCTCCGTATTCAATGTCAGAAAATCTTCGTCGCCCGCCTCATTTACCGCAGGCATAAATTCCGCGGCGGCTGCCTGTCGCACACTCCAATGCGCATCCGCCTGCCCCTCTCTTCCGAAAAACAGCCAGAGGGCCGCCGCAAAAGCCATACCGCAGACAAAAAGCCTGCCGTAATTTCGTATGATCTGTTCCAATTTTTCCTCCCATTCTGCCTCATTTACCGGCTCAGCCGCAGATCCCCTGCATAAACTGTACAAGGAATGCTCCCATCGTATTTCCTCCGTATACCAGCTGCCACAGAATCGCAATCATTCCGCTTCCCGCTATCACTCCAAGCAGTGCCGTGCCGTATTCCGCAATAATTTCTTCCATATATGTCTCCTCCTTTTCGTGTCATCAACCGCATCCCGGACGTATCCGTTCCCCTGCGGCCTCTGTTACCTTGCGACCGCCTCTGTCGTCTTGTGCGACGAAACCGCCAGAAACGGCAGTCGATACGGATAGGTCAGACGCACACGGGCAATCTTATGCTCCGCGTAATTTCCGGGTATCACCTCAAGCTCGTATCCGCTCTCCTGCGCGCGCAGACGGCAGCCCTCGATCACTTCCGAATTAAAATCACTGTTCTCTATCTCCGCGACCACATCCGCCGTAAACCGCTTTGCGGCAGCCGCATCCGCGCTCGCCGCAAGCACGGTCATGCACAAAAACAGATTCAGGAGCACCACAAACAAAACCGAAAATGCTTCTATCACATGTCTCATATCACATTCCTCCTATGCTGCCCAAAAACTGCATCATCACTGCCATCCCGACACTTAAATCCACCAACAGCTTAACCGTAGCCGCCATCACAGGGTAGGAAAAAATTAATTTCATGCGGAAGGCAACGCTCTCGTTTTGAATCTCCCCGGCGACATCCTGCATCTGACCCACCCGCTCCACAAGCCTGCCGATCTGCACCTGCATATTACCGCTTCCGCTCTCCGAAAACGCGTGCAGCATTTTCATACAGCTTGCCGCCTCCGGAATATCAAAACTGCTGCAGAAATCCGTGTATGTATCCAGGCGTTCCGGCGCTCTCTCCATGCGCCGTATCAGCCCGTCAAGTTCCTCGCGCAGCACGGCGCCCGCCTCCTGCGACGACCTCGCAATCGCCACCTGCACGTTATTTGTCTGAAGCAGAAGCGCCAGCTCCATCAGCCACTGCGGAATGCTCAGATAAAGCTGCCTCGTCACGTCCTTTTTTGCGATCTGAAGTCCGATCCGCTTTTCCGTGAGCAGAAACAAAAGCAGTGCGGTGCACACAATGACGACAACCTTAAATCTGCACAGCACAGCGAGCAGTATGAGCACGCACAGCACGGTGCCGGCAATCTTAAACCTGCGGCTTTGTTCTCCCGGTCCCTGCCTCACTTTTTCATAACAGTCCAAAAGATACGATTCCTCCGCAGCGCTCCCGCATTGAAGCCAATCGTCGGTCAGGCTTCTCGTACTCTTCGCAAAAACCCAGAGCAGCGCCAGGATAAAAAGTACCGACGACACCTGTATGACCGGAATCCGAAAAACGGATACCTCCGTTTCCACCGCGAACATTCCCCTCATCCCGTCTAAAACCGCAAGTGCGGCCGCACACAAAATCACCGCCACCACAATCGAAACCACATTGTCCGCGTGACATTTTTTCTTTTCCGCATGCAGACGATATCCCCGCTTTTTCCAGCTCTCGATATCCTCAAGCGCGAACAGCACCCCGTCCGAAACCTCTCCGCCGTGCTCCTCCGCGCTCGCTAAGAGCCGATGAACCATCGAAATTTTTTCACAGGCATACTGCCGTTCGATCAGTTCAAGGCTTTCCCGCAGCACTCCGACTTCGGAATCCGGCACCCCCTGCTCCATATGGGTTACCGCCTGTCCGATCAGCCGGTTCATCTGCCCGTCGGGAAAAATCTCGCGGCATTCCCGGAGAGCGCCGACCACCTTGCCGCTCTTCTGAAACGCATATAGCATCTGCTCCATATAGGCAGTCACATCCGCAAAACGCCTCTGCTCATACATCCCTTTGTACATATCCAAAACCAGCACCGGCAGCGCGACGACAACCGCGAGCACCACCGCCGCAAAGTAGAGCCGCTGCAGCTGGAACAGCATGCCCACCGCCCCGATTCCCGCCAGCGCGCCAAACAACAGCGCCGCATGGGATTTCCAGGAAAAGTGATATCCGTAGGCATCCACCTCCTTCTGCAGGTTCTTCGGGTTTAGCAGACGCCAGTTCTCCCAGATTTTTTTCTTCCGCATTTATTTCCCCTCTCTGATATATTTTTCCCAGGCCGCACAGCAAAACGGATCCCGGATTCCCCGCCGACGAAACTGTTTTACAATCTCCGGCGGCAGCTCGCGCGACAGAAGCTCTCCGTCCTCCACAAGCATATAAATCCGGTTTTCGGTCTGCTCCCTGCTGTAAAAGCACAGTTGATCCAGATAACGCCGGATCGTGCCGTCCTCCGCCCTCACACGGCGGATTAAAAGCCCCACATTCACATAGCGGTAAATTCTGTTTTCCATGCGCGCCGCATCGTTGTGATCCTTCATCATATTGAGAATCCGATCCGGGAGCTTTCGCACGTCGTCGAGATGAATCGTCGTAAACCCGTTCACCCCGGTACTCCACTGCTCCAACAGGGAGGTCACCTCCACCGAGCGGACCTCCGACAGCATCAGCCACTTGGGATTCTGCCGCAGGCTCGCCTTGATGGCATCCGTGTAGGAAAACCCCGCGCCAACCCGCAATTCCACCGTGTCCGCTCCGGGATTGATCTCCGCATAGTGTAATTCGAGCGAGTCCTCTATCGTGATGACCCGTTCCTCCTTCGGGATAAACTTCATAAAAAACTTTGCGCATTCCGTTTTTCCCGCTCCCGGCTCTCCTCCGAACACAAAATTCATTCCGGAGAGCACGCAGTTAACCAGCAATTTGAGTACGGGCTCCGGACAGTACGCATCCCGCAGCATACCCGTGATATTGCTCCTCGCAATGCAGGGTGCCTTGCGGATACAGATACTTGTCCCGGTAGCCGCCACGGAAGGATGAATAATGCTGATGCGCAGTTCCTTTGTGTCTGCCTCAAGTACATTGTTTGCCTGGTTAAACTGACGGTTTACGCTGTTTGACATATTGTGTGTAAAGACGCTGATAAACTGCTCCGACAGTCTGTCCGGCGCAATGTAACGCCCCTGCCGTATATCGGTAATCCAAAGCTCTTTTCCGTTATAATCCACGTCTGTCACCGTGGGAATCCGAATATATTTCCACAACACACCGAACTGTTCGGGCGTCGGTTCAAATGTCATTGTCCGTTCCACCGTATCCTCCTAACCGAGCGCATTCATCTTCGAAAAAAACGTAGTCACCGCTTCCTTAAATGCGTTTGCCACATATCCGTCCGATGTGAGCGCCGCAACAAGGATTGCCCCGAGCGCCAAAAGTACGATAACCGCCAGAATTGCATTTCCGTAGTGTTTCATTACCTGTTCCATATTCATTTCTCCTTTTTGAATTGTCTGATTTGGTCAAATTGCCTGATTTGGCCAAATTGCCTGATTTACTGATTTACCTGATTTGCTGATTTACCTGATTTGCTAATTTACCTGATTTGTCCGATTTTCCGGTTTGCTGATTTGTCCGATTTCCCGGTTTGCCTGATTTCCGGCAGCGAAAGCGTCGCGGATTGCGCTGTGCGGCACTCCGCCGTCCGGCATTCGGCAAGCCGTACAATGCGCTCCGTCGTCTTCTTTAATTCCCGCAGAAACTGTTCATTGCGCAGGCTTTTCGGCATTTTGTATTCCTGCCTCACGAACGCTTTGCTCCTGCCGCGCCCTGCCGCCAGATAATACGCCGCGTTCTCGCCGATCATCCCGCAGGCTTCCTCGCCGAGACGGTACCTGTGCACCAGCTCGTCGACGCTCCCCGTCCCCTCTCCCGGAAAGCTGCTTAAAAGAACAAAGCTCCGGCGTGCAAGCATCAGATGCTCGTCAAAAAAACGCTCCATGCATTCTCTCTCCCGGCTTACGTTTATGACAAGGAGGTCCGCCTGCTTCCATATGTCCGCCCTCCCGGGCGAACCGCCGCTTCCGGCATCCCGGAGCCGAAAATGCACCGGTTTATTGTCCGCTCCGCGCAGCGTCTGCCGATCGGCGCACATCATCTCCAGCATTCCGGCAACGGCACGCATGTTCGCGCTGGTACCGCAATGCGCCTGTGTCCCCCAAAAGACAAGGTTCATAGGCTTTTACCCGCTGTTCTGTTTTTCGTGTAATCGGAATTTGTAAAAAGATTCTTGCCGTGACTGTGGACGGTCTGTTGTTTCGTCAAAATACCTCCTTATTCCACCGGATGAAATAAGCGCATGATACAGTCCGCTCCACATATTTGATAAAAGATATATTTATCATACTTCGTTTTTCTATATTTGTAAATACTTTTTTTATTTTATTATTTTCTTTTGCGGACAATTCATTTATAATAAAAGCCAGGTGATAAAAAATTATAAAAAATGAGGTGATTTCATGGTACAAAAGGAACCGGGTTATACCATCGGTCTGATTCTTTCCAACGTTACAAACGATTTTTCCGGACACCTGATCGAGCAGATGAGCGACGCATTCGCAGTGCACGGCTACCGGCTGATCGTAACCGTCACCCATCACAGCATTGACAAAGAGCGGGAGATGCTCCGCATGTTCGGCGGCATGACAGACGGCATACTCATTATCTCCGACAGCGTTGATTACGGACAGTTAAAGGATGACGTCCCGACGAATATTCCCGTTATTTTTCTCAACCGCAGACCGGAGGGCTGTCCTCATACCTGTATTATCGAAAACGACTATACGGCAGTCTATCAGGCAGTTCTGTCTTCCCATGCAAAAGGAAACGAAAAAATTGCCCTGATATGCACCAACCATGATTTTTCCACCACAAAAGAAATTCTCAACGCATACCGGAGCGCGATGGAGTCCACTTCCGCCGGATTCCATGAGGACTGGATTTACTACACGGACAACCGTATGCAGTTTGACGTGGTTTCCGTTTTGGATGACATTGTCAGAAAGGGATGCAACACGATTCTCGCATCCACCCAGACGATAACGAAATGTCTCTGGGATTATCTGCTGGTCTACAACCGCAACACACCGGATTCGGTCGGTTTGATCGGCTTTTCAAACAAAGACACCGAAAGCCAGACGTCTCTGGGCTATGACCGGATTGCCCAGCCGTTACAGGAACTGGTAGACCTCGCGGTCCAGCAGATGCTCTATCTGGTCCGCAATCCGGAGAAACCGGCCCGCGAATATCTTCTGAAGGGCGCAATGATTCGACAGACACTGGATGTCCTGCATCCGGAACAAAATTAGGAGGCTGAATGAAAGACTTTATCATTACCACGGACACCACCGCAGACCTGCCGGAGAGCTATGTGGCAGAGCACGGGCTCGGTATTCTGTCACTTCCCTGCACGCTCGAGGGAGTTACCTACACCTGGGAGCACCCGCTTCCCGTCAGAGAGTTCTACGACAGTATGCGCGGCGGTTCCCTTCCGACGACCTCCCAGGCAAATCCGCAGGAAGTTTTTGCAATGTTCGAACGACTGATTGCGGAGCAGGATGCGGATATCCTCCATATCTCCTTCTCATCCGGCTTAAGCGGAAGCTGCAACAGCTGCCGCATTGCCGCGGAAGAACTCGCCGAAAAATATCCCGATAACCGCGTTGTCATTGTGGATTCCCTGTGCGCCTCCATGGGGGAGGGGCTTTTTGTGCACAAGGCAGTCACAATGAAAGAAGCCGGCAAGTCCTTAGACGAAATCGTCTCCTGGCTTGAGGAAAACAAACTTCATATCGTGCACAATTTTACTGTAAACGACTTATTCCATCTCTACCGCGGCGGACGTCTCTCAAAAGCGGCGGCCTTTGTCGGCACGATGATTCAGATTAAACCGGTTCTCCATGTGGACAACGAAGGACATCTGATTCCGCAGCGGAAGGTGCGCGGCAGGAAGAAATCCCTGATCGCCTTAGTAGATGCGATGGAACAGCAGGTCGGGTCCTGGCGGGACAAAAACGACATTATCTTCATCAGCCACGGCGACTGCGAGGAAGATGCCCGGTTTGTGGCCGACCTGGTAAAAGAGCGCATGGGCTACGAGACGTTCCTGATCAACTACGTCGGACCCACGATCGGCGCACACACCGGCCCCGGAGTCGTCACCCTGTTTTACATGGGCGATTACCGATAACGAAAGGTTCTTTTGGGGCATCAGAAAACCCCGGCATGGCGGATCGCCATGCCGGGGTTTTTAGATCCAACGCACCGCAGAATATCGCGGTACAGCACTTTTTATACAGAAATCTCCGCTTTCACGCCGAGCACGTCCCGATTCGCCTCCAATACCGGCTCCACCACATTTTTCAGGAACTTCTCCACCTGCAGCGGCGCGCGTCCCACATACTTTGACGGCTCCATCGCCGCCGAAAGTTCTTCGAGTGTGAGGTTGAACTCCGGGTCCGCCGCGATCAGCTCAAGCAGATTGTTGTCCTTCCCCTCCTCCTTGACCGTTCTGCCGGCCTGCATGGACAGCGTGCGGATTCTCTCGTGCAGCTCCTGACGGTTTCCGCCGTTTTTCACCGCATCCATCATGATATTCTCCGTCGCCATAAACGGAAGCTCCGCCATCATATGTTTGGTGATCACCTTATCATACACCACAAGACCGTCCACGACGTTTAAGCACAGGTCCAGGATTCCGTCGACAGCCAGAAACCCCTCCGGAATCGACAGGCGCTTGTTCGCAGAATCGTCCAGCGTGCGCTCAAACCACTGCGTCGCGGATGTCACCGCCGGATTCAACGCGTCAATCATCACATAGCGCGAAAGAGATGCAATCCGCTCGGAGCGCATCGGGTTCCGCTTATATGCCATCGCCGAGGACCCGATCTGATTTTTCTCGAACGGCTCCTCCACCTCCTTTAAATGCTGCAGCAGACGGATATCGTTTGACATCTTGTGCGCGCTCGCCGCAATCCCTGCAAGAACATTTGCAACTCTCGTATCCACCTTTCTCGAATAGGTCTGCCCCGACACCGCATAGCACTCTTTAAAGCCCATCTTTTCGGCAATCATCGGGTCAATCTTATCGATCGTCTCCTGGTCGCCGTCAAACAGCTCCAAAAAGCTCGCCTGCGTGCCCGTCGTGCCCTTGGAGCCGAGCAGCTTTAAACTTCCCGCCACATACTCCAGGTCCTCTAAGTCCATCAGAAATTCCTGCGCCCAGAGTGTCGCACGCTTTCCCACCGTCGTCGGCTGAGCAGGCTGAAAATGCGTGAACGCCAGAGTCGGCAGCCCCTTGTATTTGTCCGCAAACTTCGCAAGCTCTGCGATCACATTGACCAGTTTGGTGTGCACGAGCTTTAACGCCTCACTCATCACGATAATATCGGTGTTATCCCCCACATAGCAGGAGGTCGCTCCCAGATGGATGATGCCGGCCGCCTTCGGGCACTGCTGCCCATACGCGTAGACATGGCTCATCACGTCATGACGCACCAGTTTTTCACGCTCTCTCGCCACCTCGTAATTGATATCCTCCGCGTGCTCCCGAAGCTCGTCGATCTGCTCCGGGGTAATGACCGGTTTCCCGTTCTCGGAAAGCCCGAGCTCCATCTCCGTCTCGGCCAATGCAATCCACAGCCTTCTCCACGTCCGAAACTTCATATCCTGAGAAAAAATATACTGCATCTCTCTGCTGGCATAGCGCTCTGACAGCGGGCTTATATATCTGTCCGTACTCATAATCGTCCTCCTTATAGTTCAGTGCTCATCGCTCAAAATCACCCCGGATATCCTCCGTCGGCGGCTTCATCGGATAGGTTCCGGTAAAACATCCCTTACAGATCGGCAGTCCCTCGGCCATCTCCGCGAGACGGTCGATATCGAGATATCCAAGCGTATCGGCGCCGATCACCGCACAGATCTCCTCGACGGAACGGTTGTATGCGATCAGCTGCTCGCGCTCCGGGATATCGGTTCCGAAGTAACAGGGCCACAGAAACGGCGGCGAGCTGATGCGCACATGCACCTCGGTCGCTCCGGCATCCCGCAGCATTTTTACGATGCGGTCGGAGGTTGTCCCGCGCACAATCGAATCGTCAATCATGATAACCCGCTTTCCGTCCACGGCCTCCTTTAACACATTCAGCTTCACCCGCACACTCGACTCACGGCTGCTCTGCTTGGGCTTGATAAAGGTACGCCCCACATAACTGTTTTTCACAAACGCGGTTCCGTAGGGAATCCCGGACTCCAGGGAATAGCCGAGCGCAGCCGCATTGCCCGATTCCGGGACGCCCACGACCAGATCGGCCTCCACCGGCGAGTCCATCGCGAGAAAACGGCCCGCTTTGATTCGCGAGGCGTAGATGCTGACGCCGTCAATATGGCTGTCCGGTCTCGCAAAGTAGATATATTCAAAGATACACCGCGCTTCCTGTTCCTTCGGCAGCGCGCGCGACATGTCCGATACGATCCCGTTCTCCGGCGTGATCGTGACCGTCTCACCCGGCAGCACATCCCGGACATACTCCGCTCCGACCGTGTCCAGCGCACAGGTCTCCGATGCGATGATATACGCATTGTCGCGCTTTCCGATGCAGAGCGGCTTAAATCCGTACGGATCCCGCGCACCGATCAGCTTGCGCGGGCTCATCACGACCAGCGAATATGCGCCCCTGATCTTTTTGCAGGCGCGGGTCACCGCCTCCTCGACCGTCCGCGCGTTCAGCCGCTCCCGCGCAATGTGATAAGCGATTACCTCCGAGTCAATCGTGGTCTGAAAAATGGCGCCTGTATATTCCAAATCTCTGCGCAGTTCCGTCGCATTGATCAGATTGCCGTTGTGAGCCAGCGCCAGCGTGCCCTTCACATAATTCAGAACAAGCGGCTGTGCATTCTCCCGCGTCGAGGAACCCGCCGTGGAATAGCGCACATGGCCGACGCCGATATCTCCGTGCATCGGCTCTAAATTCTTCTCGGTAAAAACCTCGTTGACAAGTCCCATCCCTTTGTACGAGGTCACTTTTCCTTTCGGGCCGTCCGTCTCGCTCACCGCGATCCCGCAGCTCTCCTGCCCTCTGTGCTGCAATGCAAACAATCCGTAATAAATAGTGGAGGCCACATCGCCCCCATCAAAATCATACATGCCAAAGACACCGCATTCCTCATGCAGTTTTTCCCCTGCATGCGAATCATCTCTCACTCTGTTATTCTCGCTCATATACTCCTCATTCTGCTGTTGGAGCATCTCGTCGCCGAGCACTACGTTTCCGCTCTCGTCAAGACCGAACTCAAACTTGGTATCCGCAATGATAATTCCCCTGCCGCGCGCATACTCCGCACACTTTTTGTAGAGGGCAATCGTCTTGTCCCGCAGTTCAGCCGCATAATGCGCACCGCGTCCCGGATAAAGTTTCTCAAGTATCTCCACACTCTTTTCAAAAGAGATATTCTCGTCGTGCAGACCGATCTCCGCCTTCGTGCTCGGCGTATAGATCGGTTCCGGCAGCATGTCCGACTCCACAAGCCCGTCGGCAAGCCGGATGCCGCAGACCGTGCCGTTCTCCTGATAGCTCGCCCAGCCGCTCCCCGTGATATACCCGCGCACAATACACTCAATCGGCAGCATCTCCAGTTTTCTGCACATCATACTGTTTCCGTCAAACCGCTGATTTCGGAAAAATTCGGGCATATCCTGCACATCGACGGAAATCATATGGTTCGGCACGATATCTTTCGTAAAATCAAACCAGAATTTCGACATCTGTGTCAAAATAGCGCCCTTTTTGGTAATCTGATTCTTCAAAATATGATCAAAGGCGGAAATCCGGTCTGTCGCGACAATAATAAGGCTCTCGCCGTTGTCATAAACCTCGCGCACTTTCCCCTCTTTGATCGGCCTGTATTCCTGCATCCTCTTATCCTCTTTTCCGGCATCTGCGGAAAATATCTGATCTCCCACAGACATGCCCTTCCTGTTTCACACTATTACGTCAAAATTATAATACAGCGTCTTTCTCAAAGTCAATGACTTTCCCCTCATCCCCTCTTTTCGCCGGCATAGAAAATTACAGATATTTTATTAGTAAATTTGTACATTTTATTTGTTTCATTAATATTACTTATATATTTGTTTATGCGCTCTTATTCGACAAAAGTGGTTTTTTATTTCAAACAACACTTGACGTACGAAAGTACCGGTTGTATAATAGATTCAGGCTTAGGAAATAAGTACCAATAGCCGAAATATAACTCCTCTTTTATCTGCCATATGGCAGATTCCCCCGGGAAACCATTGCGGTTTCCTGAAACCAACCGGTGTGATTAATATCTCACCAAAAAAGCAGTTCCTCCCCCGGAACTGCTTTTTATTTTATGCACAGAGGCAGGTAAGAAGATTAGCAGCTTTGCTGCACATGCCCCGCGCGGCGAGCAGGGAAGAAAAATCTTCCCTGCTCGATTAAAAATACCTTCGATTGACAAAGGTATACACGGTCAATCGAAGGTATGACTTATCTTTTATTTTCTGACAAGCAGCGACTTTCCCGTCATCTCCGCCGGCTGCTCCATCCCCATCAGCTCAATCATCGTGGGAATGATATCTGCCAGACACCCGTTCTCGCGCAGCCCGTATGCGGGGTCCGCATTGATCAGAATAAACGGTACCGGGTTCGTGGTGTGCGCGGTAAACGGCGCCTTTGTCTCGTAATCGACCAGCTGCTCCGCGTTTCCGTGATCCGCACAGAGGAACATCTGTCCATCCACTTCCTTTAACGCCTCCACGGCGCGCCCGACGCATGTGTCCACGGTCTCCACGGCCTTCTTTGCCGCCTCTAAGATTCCGGTATGTCCCACCATATCCGGGTTTGCAAAATTGATGATGATCACGTCGTATTTTCCGGAACGAATCGCCTCGCAGAGCTTCTCGCAGACCTCCGGCGCGCTCATTTCCGGCTGCAGGTCGTAGGTCGCAACCTTCGGGGACTTCACAAGGATACGATCCTCCCCCTCATTCGGCTCCTCCACGCCGCCGTTAAAGAAAAACGTCACATGCGCGTATTTCTCGGTCTCCGCGATTCTCGCCTGTGTCTTCCCGTGCGCCGCAAGATACTCGCCGAACGTATTCTTCAGCTCCACCTTTTTAAATGCGACGATTTTGTTCGGAATGGTCACATCATACTCGGTAAAGCAGACATATGTCAGATTCTTTCTCGCACCGCGGTCAAATCCGTCAAATTCGTCGGCACAGAATGTTCGCGTAATCTCTCTCGCACGGTCCGGGCGGAAGTTAAAGAAAATCACGCTGTCGTTATCCTTAATCGTCGCAACGGGCGCCCCGTTCTCCGTAATCGCAGTCGGCACGAAAAACTCGTCCGTGACATCCTTTGCATAGGACGCCTCCATCGCAGCCACCGCACTGTCTGCGGTCTCGCCCTCGCCCCGGGTCAGCACCCGGTAAGCCTTTTCCACGCGATCCCATCTGTTATCGCGGTCCATCACATAATAGCGCCCGGAAATGGATGCGATCTTCCCAACGCCGATTTCCGCCATCTTTGCCTCGAGTGCCTCCACAAAGCCCTTTCCGGAGGTCGGCGCCGTGTCGCGGCCGTCCAAAAAGCAGTGTACATACACATTTTTTACACCCTCGCGCTTTGCGAGCTCCAACAGCCCGTACAGATGCGTGTTATGACTGTGCACACCGCCGTCGGAGAGCAATCCGTACAGATGCAGGTCAGAACCGTGCTCCTTCACATTTGCGATCGCGCGAAGCAGCGCCTCGTTCTTGAAGAAATCGCCGTCCTCAATCTCTTTCGTGATTCTTGTCAGCTCCTGATAGACAATCCGTCCGGCACCCATGTTTAAGTGGCCAACCTCGGAATTTCCCATCTGTCCGTCCGGAAGGCCCACCGCCAGACCGCTGGCATAGCCTTTCACATAGGGGCAGTCTCTCATCAGTCCGTCAATGACCGGCGTATCTGCCTGCGCTATGGCATTTCCCTCTGTCTCGTCATTCAATCCGAATCCGTCTAAAATCATAAGCACGGTAGGTTTTTTACTCATAATCTTCCCTCTCTTTTCTATTTTTATTTTCGATTTCCGATAATGTCAATGGCATATCCCTCATTATCTATCATTCCGTATAGTTCCGTCTCACTGGTATCGGAATCGTAAAGGATATGTTTGGCGGGGTAATCCTCCGCTCTTTTATCATAAACATTCCCCTCGGCATCTATCCCCACATGGATGGAGATTGCCGCCAGATAATGATAAAATTCGTCGATTTCCTCCGGCTCCGTAAGAAGCCGCGTAACCATATTTTTTTGTTCGCACGGCAGATACTGCAAACGCAGCACACCGTCCGCATCAATCACCACCTGCGCAACCGAAGTGTACAGTGTGCCGTCCGAGAACCAGAAATTCCCGAGACTGTATGCAATCGGCACATCGCCTGCAAACGTCGCACCCTGAAGGCGGTGCGGATGTCCGCCGATGACCACGTCCGCACCGGCATTCGCCACCTGTTCCGCCAGACGGATTTCCGATGCATCCGGCATCAGCGTACCCTCGGATCCCCAGTGGAGAACGGCAATCACATAATCGTTCCGAAGTTTCGCGGCCTCAATCACCTCGATCAGCCTTTCCGGATCAAGCGCTTTAAAAACTCCTGCCTCATGCTCCGTAGCCGCCTTTGTATACTGCTTCGAGCGCTCGATCTGCGTCGCGGAAACAATCGCGACTTTCCGGCCGTTTACGATATAGGAGGCAACCCGGGACGCTTCGCCGAGGTTCTCCCCGGCTCCCACATACGGCATTCCGGCCTCGTCTAAATACCGCAGCGTATCGAGCAGCCCCGTCTCCCCGTAGTCGTAGGTATGATTGTTTGCCAGACTCACGAGATCGGTGCCGAACACGGACAGCATGTCCACCGTTTCGGGATCCGCCCCAAACGTATATGCCTTGCCTTCCGTCGGCACTCCGCGCCCCTCTTCGATATAGGTAAACTCGTTATTCAGCAGGAGCACGTCCGCCTGTTTCATCTTCGTCAAAAGCTCCTCGGAAAAACAGTCCCGGATCCCGTTTTCTGTCGTCTTCATAAAATCGGTCGTACACCAGTCCTCCGCCAGGTTAAGGTCCCCGGTAAACGCGAATACCGCCTGCTCTTTGTCCGCCGTCTCCTGCCAGTAAACCGTTTCCGAATAAGCTTTTCCCGCATTCACCGCCACACTTTTCCCCGGGGCAATCGCCGCGCAGAAACGCAGCCAGAGCACATGGATTGAATCCCCGGTATTCTCATACCAGCATTCTGTGTCCATGCTCCCGTCGAGCACGCAGTACGCCGCACGGATCACCGCATCGTCCCCATACTCTGACGCCAGCCATATCAGGAATGCCTCATCGATTGCATAGCCGGCAATATATTCTTTTGTCGCACCTTTCAGAATCACTCCAAATGCTTCCGTAAGGTCTTTTATCTCTCTCGGTCTGCCTGTCGTCTGTGTTACGGATGGTTCCGCCCACTCTGTCGCTTCCTCCCACGCAAATTCGGAGTTCACCGTCTCCTCCTGCGGATTTCCCGCGGCGGCCCTGCGGCCGAATCCGCAGAGAATCACGGCAAAAGCCAACACGAACAGTGCATGTTTTGTGCACTTCTTTCCCATTCGTACCTCAATTAAGTTGTTGATTCACATATAAAAAGCTATCCCACCGGCGGCAGCTGCCGCCGATGGAATCTTTGTCGGCCGATTCAAAAAATCGGCGGTTCCCTGTCTGATTTCTCCGATTACTTATAGTTTACAATCTTTCCGAAGTCCGCCTTTAAGGACGCTCCGCCCACCAGTCCGCCGTCGATATCCGGCTGCGCAAACAGCTCGGCCGCATTTGACGCATTGACGGAACCGCCGTACTGGATACGCACCTGCTCTGCGGTCGCATCGTCATAGATCTCAGCGATGCACGCGCGGATCGCCTTGCACACTTCCTGCGCCTGCTCCGTCGTCGCCGTCTTGCCGGTTCCGATCGCCCAGATCGGCTCGTAAGCGATGACCATGGACGCTGCCTGCTCCGCGGTGACGTCCTTTAAGTCGGATTTGATCTGGAGACGAATCCAGTCTAACGTCACTCCCATCTCTCTCTGCTCTAACGACTCGCCGCAGCAGAGAATCGGTGTCAGATTGTGCTCGAGGGCCTTTTTCACCTTCTTGTTGAGCATGCAGTCGCACTCCTTAAAGTAATCGCGTCTCTCGGAATGGCCGATAATCACATATTTTACACCCGCATCCACGAGCATCTCCGGGGAAATCTCACCGGTGTACGCCCCTTTCTCCTCATAATACATATTCTCGGCGCCGACCGTCACGTTTGTGCCTTTCACTGCCTCCACAACCGGTACGATATCAATCGCCGGCACGCAGTAGACAACTTCCACCTCGTCGCTTGCGACAAGCGGTTTTAACTCTTCGACTAATTTCACGGCCTCACTCGGCGTCATGTTCATTTTCCAGTTGCCGGCCACAATTTTCTTTCTTGCCATCTTCTCCTCATTTCCGCGCGGTTTCCTGCGGACGAGGATTTTGTCCGTCCCCCGTATCCGCGCTTTTTACACTCGTTCCAAATATCTGTGTCTTATTTGTCATCCGCCGCCATAACGCCCGGAAGCTCCTTGCCCTCTAAGAACTCCAGGGAAGCGCCGCCGCCGGTGGAGATATGGCTCATCTTGTCGCCGTAGCCCATCTGATTCACGGCTGCAGCGGAATCGCCGCCGCCGATGATCGTCGTCGCGTCGGTCTCCGCAAGCGCCTTTGCAACCGCAAGCGTACCTGCCGCAAGCGTCGGGTTCTCGAAGACGCCCATCGGTCCGTTCCATACAACGGTCTTCGCACTCTTCACTGCCTCCGCGAACAGCTCCGCGCTCTTCGGTCCGATATCGCAGCCCTCTCTGTCTGCCGGCATATTCTCGGAATCACACACAATTGTCTCAACCGGAGCGTCAATCGGGTTCGGGAACTCTTTGATCGTAACCGCATCAACCGGAAGCAGCAGCTTCTTGCCGAGCTTCTCCGCCTTAGCCATCATCTCCTTACAGTAGTCAAGCTTCTCGTTGTCGACGAGGGAGGTACCGATCTCATAGCCCTGTGCCTTTAAGAAGGTGTATGCCATACCGCCGCCGATGATTAAGGTATCGCATTTCTCCAGCAGGTTGTTGATCACGTTTAACTTATCCGCAACCTTTGCGCCGCCGAGGATTGCCACAAACGGACGCACCGGATTCTCAACCGCATTGCCGAGGAACTCGATTTCCTTCTGCATCAGATAGCCGACCACATTCTCCCCGCCTTTTGCGCGGATGGCCTCTGTCACGCCCGCAACGGATGCATGTGCCCTGTGGGAGGAACCGAACGCATCACACACATAGATGTCTGCGAGCTCTGCGAGCTCTTTGCTGAACTCCTCACCGTTCTTTGTCTCCTCTTTGCCGCGGAAACGCGTATTCTGAAGAAGTACCACGTCGCCCTCGCTCATCTCGTTTACGGCCTTTGTCGCAGCCTCGCCCGTCACATTGTAATCCGACACAAATACAACCTCTTTGCCGAGCTTCTCGGAAAGCCGCTTTGCCACCGGAGCCAGAGACTCGCCCTCGTTCGGGCCGTTCTTTACTTTGCCGAGATGGGAGCAGAGAATTACCTTGCCGCCGTCGTTGATTAATTTCTGAATTGTCGGAAGCGCTGCGACGATACGCGTCTCGTCAGTGATCACGCCCTCTTTCAGCGGCACGTTAAAGTCGCATCTCACAAGCACCCTCTTGCCTTTTACATTCACATCATCCACTGATTTTTTATTTAATCCCATATGAATCTCCATTCTGCCCTGTCGGCTCTGTTCTGTGAAATCTGAAAACCTGTCATGTAATAGGAAGAGGCCCGGTCCAAACAGACCGGACCCCTTCCTCTGAGTCTACTCTGCACTCTGGCAGCCTCTCGCCTAAAAAGGCAGTCTGCCGTGCAGTTATATCTTGTCGGCGAAGCTTATGACAGCTCGCTGAAATACTTAATGGTGCGCACCATCTGAGAGGTGTAGCTGTTCTCGTTGTCATACCAGGATACAACCTGTACCAGATTGTCCTCGCCAACCATGGTCTGGGTTGCGTCGAAGATGGAACCTGCGGTGCTTCCGATGATATCGGAGGATACGATCTCATCCTCGTTGTATGCGAAGGACTCGGTAGCCGCTGCTTTCATCGCTGCGTTGATCTCATCCTTTGTCACGGACTTCTCAACGGTTGCCACAAGGATTGTGGTGGAACCGGTCGGGCACGGAACGCGCTGTGCGGAACCGATCAGCTTGCCGTTCAGTTCCGGGATAACAAGGCCGATTGCCTTTGCAGCGCCTGTGCTGTTCGGAACGATGTTCACTGCAGCCGCGCGGGATCTTCTGAGATCGCCCTTTCTCTGCGGGCCGTCAAGCGTCATCTGGTCACCGGTGTAGGAGTGAATGGTGCTCATGATACCGGATTTGATTCCTGCGAAGTCGTTTAATGCTTTTGCCATCGGAGCAAGGCAGTTCGTGGTACAGGAAGCTGCGGAAATAATGGTGTCCTCCGGCTTTAAGGTCTCATGGTTTACATTGTATACGATAGTAGGAAGGTCATTTCCGGCCGGAGCAGAGATCACAACTTTTCTTGCGCCTGCATTGATGTGAGCCTGTGCTTTGTCCTTGCTGGTGTAGAAACCGGAGCACTCGAGCACTACGTCAACCTTTAACTCACCCCACGGGCAGTTGTTTGCATCCGGGAATGCGTAGATTTTGATTTCTTTTCCGTCAACGGTGATGGAATCCTCGCCTGCGGTAACCTTGTCCGCCAGCGCGTATTTTCCCTGAGAAGAATCGTATTTTAACAGGTGTGCCAACATCTTCGGGCTTGTCAAATCATTGATTGCCACTACTTCATATCCTTCTGCTCCAAACATCTGTCTGAAAGCAAGACGACCGATACGGCCAAAACCATTAATTGCTACTCTTACTGCCATCCTTAATTCCTCCTAGAATTGATAAATGATACGGGATAAATCCCCTGAGTCAGCGGGTTAACGCTCCGCCGGCCCCGTGCTTTTTATATTTTAACTAATTTCCCTGCAAAGTTCAAGCCTTTTTGTCCACTTTATTTCGAGTTTGTTAATTTTTTCACTAATTTAATATTTTCCTATCCGTTTTCGGCTAATTTCTACAAATCCGCACACAGACGCTTCCTTTTGCCGGGATTTCGATTATAATAAAACGGAATATTTCGTGAAGGGAGACCTCGCCATGCTATGGGATACGCACATGCACAGCCTCTACTCCGGCGACAGTGACGCGCCGCAGGAGGAAATGATACAGGCCGCAAAAAGCAGACATCTTTCCGGCATCTGTTTTACCGACCATCTCGATCTCGACTACCCGGACGACCCGGATTTTTTTCTTCTGAATCTGCCGGACTATACGGCCGCAGTGCGCGCCGCACAACAGGCCCATCCCGACTTCCCGGTCCGCCTCGGCATCGAGCTCGGCCTCCAGCCGCATCTTGCCGCGGCGCACGCCGAGCTTTTAAAAGAGTATCCGTTTGACTTTGTCATCGGCTCCTCCCATCTCGTGTGCGGCGCCGACCCCTATTACCCCGCCTTCTGGGAAAACCGGAGCGAGGAGGAGGGATGGATTCTCTATTTCTCGTCGATTCTCGATAACATTCGGGCATTTGACGGCTTTGACGTCTACGGGCATCTCGATTATATCGTGCGCTACGGTCCGAACCGGAACCGCTTTTACGACTGGAAAAACTACGCCGATCTCATCGACGCCGTCCTCACGGAGCTGATTTCGCGCGGAAAAGGCCTCGAACTCAACACCGGCGGCTTTAAATACGGCCTCGGCCACCCGAACCCGACCGAGGAGATTCTCGCGCGCTACCGCGCGCTCGGCGGCGAGATTGTCACCGTCGGCTCCGACGCACACGACCCGGCGCATGTGGCTTTTGCCTTTGATCAGGTTTCCGGCATCTTAAAGGCGGCAGGATTTTCCCGTTTTACCGTATACAGAGACAGAAAGCCGGAATTTGTCCGGCTGCCTTAACCGCAGGGCTCTTACTCTCAACAGACAAAAGAACACACGGTCGGAAAAGAGCCGGCCGCATGATATCATGGTGAAGCAAATGAATGAAGAAAAAATAGAATTTTATCTGCACAGTCTGATGTGCCTGATCGGAGGATTTTTCGGCGGCTACGCGCTTCTGTCCCGCGGCGGGAATTTCGGGAATGCCCAGACCTGCAACATGATCGAGATTGTGCTGACGCTGCTCGGCCGCAATTATCCGCAGGTTCTCCTTCGCCTGCTCGGCTTGTTCCTGTACGCTGCGGCGATTTTTCTGTGCCTTGTGCTCGAAAAGAGAACTTCCGTCAATGTCCGGCGCTACGCGATCTCCGTCGACATTGCCGGCGCGTTTCTCCTCTGCCTGATTCCCCGGGAAGCGGATGTCCTCGCGGGAATCCTGCCTCTCTTTTTCATGATGGCAACCCAGTGGACCGTCTTCCACGGAAATGAGAAGTACAACTGTTCCACGATTTTTTCCACAAATAACTTAAAGCAGTTCACGCTCTCCGCCGGCGGATATCTGCTCGATAAGACCGACGCGCAGCTTGACAAGGCAAAATTTTTCGGACTCTCGCTGCTCTGCTACCACATCGGCGCCGCAGGCTCTTTTTTCGCCTGCCGCACACTCATTTCCCTGGCGAGTCTGTGTGTGCTGCCGGCTGCGGCGACCGCAATGGCGCTGACTTTCGTGCGCCGCAGATAACAATACGGTATCTGACGCCTCCGCCGCTCCCGCACACGAAAAAACCGGGTGTCTTCGTTCGGAAGACATCCCGGTTAAAATTCTCATGCCCCTGTTTAATTGTAGAACTGCTGTCCCGAAACACGGAGATTCTTGTCGTAGGAAAGGAACTTCACGATCGCCACGATCGGGATCAGGCCCGACACATAGCCGAGCGCCTGTACCTCGCTCTCCGGCTTATTCTCCACGCGGGAATAGATATAGATAAAGCAGGTTCCCAGACAGATCACACGCACAACCAGACCGAGAAAATTGCCGACATTCGGTATGTAGCCTACCGCGAGCCACGCGATCCACCAAAAACTGAACACCATATTCGGCAGCTCAAATCCGAATATTCTCGTATTCCCGTTTTCATCCGCCGTCACCCTCGCCAGTGCGAAGTAGTTCAAAAGCGGAATCCACGCCATCCAGGAATTCGCATATCCCAGAATCGTGAGAACTCTCATAATCGCCAGCGCTTCCACAACATACAGCGCCACCGCGATCGCAAGGCATACCAGCAGTACGCCCATCGACATAGCCGTCAACAATGCAAACACTTCCATTTTGTATCATCCTCCTCATTTTGCTGCATTTTCATAACACCATCACAATATCACAGCAAACGCGCAATGTCAATTTCCCGGTCAGACTTTAAATTTGTGCACCTCGCTCTGGAGCTGTCCCGCGATGTCGAGATTGCCGTCCGCCTCGGATTCGATATCCTCCATGCCCTGGTTCAGCTCGACCGAAATCTGCGCCACGTTTGTGATGCCCTCCGCGCTCTCCTCGACAGCCACACGCACCGAATCAACCGACGCATTGATGCGGTCCATATTTTCTTTCAGGCTTCCGCTCTCCCTTGCAAACTCCTGCAAAATCTGATTCAGCCGCTCCATATCATTCTGGTAACTTTGACTGTTCTCGAGGAGTTTGTCATACCCGGCAACCGTCTCCTCCTCTAAGAACCGAATCATCCGGTCCGCCTCCGCCGCAAGCTCCGTGACTGCCTCAATCACCAGGCTGCTGACCTGATTGATTTCCTTGGCCGTGTTCGCCGAGTTTGCCGCAAGCGCACCGATCTCACCGGCCACGACCGCAAAGCCTCTTCCCGATTCGCCCGCTCTGGCCGCCTCGATGCTGGCGTTTAACGATAGCAGACTGGTCTGATCCGTGATTTTGATAATATCGGCCGTAAGGTCATTGATCCGCTCGACCGCTTTTGATTTCTCGATTTTTTCATGCAGGGCGTCCGCCATCTCACCGGCGCGCCGTCTGACCGTCTGCTGCTCCGCCTGTGCACTCGTGTAAATCCCCCGTGCCTTCTGCATAACCTCCGCCGCGGTCTCGCTCTCGCTCTCGGCTTTTCCTGCGATCTCCTGCGTCGTGCCGTAAATCTGCTTCATCGAGTCGTTGATCTCCACCAGGGACGCGCTCGTCTCCTCCATTGCGGCGCTCATCTCCTCCACGGACGCCGAGACATTCGAGACATGGTCTTTCGCGTTTGTCAGATGGTCCGCCACGAGTCTCGACGAGCTGTCAAGCTGCGTGGAATTCTGCGTAATCTCGAGAATGATTCCGCGGATATACTCAAGAAGCGCATTTACGTTGCCGGCAATCAGCTCCAGCTCATCGCCGGAGGTCACCCGAAGCTTCTGCGTCAGGTCCCCCTCGTTATGAACCAGATCATAGACCTTGCCGTTAATGGATTTCAGTCCTTTTAATATGCCGTTGACAATCAGAACCAGCATCGCGATTGCGGCCAGAAGGCAGACGGCTCCCAGCTGAATGATACTCGTCCGCACGCGCTCTAAACGATCCTGAATCGTTGACGCATCGTAGTCGCTTCCCAGCACTCCGACAACCTCGCCTGCACCGTTTCGAATCGGCAGATACACCGAAATCAGGTTTCCGTATTCCGTGTTGTCGATATAATCCTGCGCCTGCGGTTCACCGGCAAACACACCCGCCAGTTCCTCGTAGGATGCCTCAAACAAGGTCCCCGGCAGATTCTGCTGCTCCGTCTCGTCCGTGTCCATACTGTAATACACCTTTCCGTCCTGCTCATACAGCGTATACAGATAGGCGATTCCGCATGTCTTCTGGATATCCCGCATGTCCGCGAGCATGATATGGTAGACTCCGGCCTTCTCGAAACCTTCCGATACCCCCGTCAGCGCATCCCCTTTCACCGCGGAAAGCGCAACATTTGCCGCCATCTCGGCCTCCTCAATTCCCATCTCCATCATACCGAAATACACATGCCGGTATGCATTGAGGCCGAGTATCAGGCAGATTGCCGTCACCAGTATCATTGACGGAACCAATATTTTGGTTCGAATGCTTAGTTTGCGTACTTTCTGTTTCATGATATCATCTCTTTTCTCTGCTCTTCTTCTGTCCTGCTTCCACTGTTCTCCCACTCGCGCATAAACTCATGCAGCTGCTCGGAAAAAACGTTTTTATTTGCCATCATGATCGCGATCAGCTCAGGGTCAAACTGCTTCCCCGCCTCCTTTTCCATAAGAGAAAACGCCTCGTCCTCCGTCATGCCCTTCTTGTAGCACCGCACGCTCGTCAGCGCGTCGAAGACATCCGCAAGCGCCATAATCCTGGCTCCGAGCGGTATCTGCCCGCCGGACAGTCCGGCCGGATACCCCGTCCCGTCCCAGCGCTCATGGTGGTGGGTCGCCACATCCGCCGCAATGCTCACATACCCCTGATCGTCAATCTCACTCATCGTCTTGCGGATGATATCGCCGCCTTTTGCCGCATGAGACTTCATTTTCTGGTATTCTTCCGGCGTAAATCTGCCCGGCTTGCGCAAAATCTCGTCATCCACATTGATCTTTCCGACATCGTGCATATAGGCCGCGCGGCAGAGCATTTCCGCATAATATTCGGTCAGCTCCATCGGCGCATAGCCTTCTTTTCGAAGGACATTGACCAGAAGCTCCACATATTTGCTCGTGCGCTTTACATGGCCGCCCGTGCTGCCGTCCCTGCTCTCGATGATATTGGCCATCGCCTTTATCATCTCCTCCTGAATCATTCCGACCTGCTTTTCCCGGTTGATGATCGCCTCTGTCTGCGCGGACACCATCGTCTCAAGGTATTTCTGGTAACTGCGAATCTGAATGCAGTGCATAATCCTCCGCTTTAAGACAGATGCCGTAAACGGCTTCGAGACAAAATCCTCGGCACCTGCTTCAAGCGCCCTTGTCTCCGTCTCCGGCCCCTGCACTCCCGTCAGAAAAATAACCGGTATCCCCTTGGTATCCTTCCTCTTTTTGAGCTGCGCAAGCACCTCAAACCCGTCCATATCCGGCATATTGATATCCAGAAGAATCAAATCGGGCGTCATCTGATCCAATATCTGAAATGCGGTTTCCCCGGAAATCGCGCTCGCAACCTTGTATTCGTCCTGTAAAATTCGCCGCGCTGCCTCGATAATGACCAGGTCATCATCGACAATTAAGATTTTGTACTGCATAAGCACTCCCCCATCGGTATTTTAAACCAAAGTACTACCTCTAAGTATATCAAAAAAAACGGAAAACTGCCATATAAAATACAGAAAGTTGTATCAAATATGGCAGTAACCGTCTATACCTCTGTCTATTTAAAATACGCTACCCCTGATTCAAACAGCTTTAAGTCCTGCTCCCCGTACACGTTGACGGCAACACTTCTGCCGCGGCGCTCGGAATGCGCCATCTTTCCGAGTATCCGGCCGTCCGGGCTTGTGATTCCCTCGACCGCCATGTAGGAGCCGTTGACATTCCATTCCCCGTCCATCGTCGGGTTGCCGCTCTCGTCCACATACTGCGTCGCCACCTGGCCGTCTGCAAACAGTTTATCGAGCCACTCCTTCGGCGCCACAAAGCGCCCCTCCCCGTGCGATACCGGATTGCAGTAAACCTCCCCCGCACGGGCTTTCGCAAGCCACGGGGACTTGTCGGTGACAACCTTTGTGTATACCATCCTGCTGACATGACGTCCGATCGTGTTGTAGGTCAGCGTCGGCGAGTCGGCTGCCTGCGGACGGATTTCACCGTACGGCAGAAGACCGAGCTTCATCAGCGCCTGGAAGCCGTTGCAGATGCCGAGCATCAGGCCGTCGCGCTCGTTTAGCAGCTTCATGACTGCCTCGCTCATCTTCGCGTTGCGGAACGCCGCCGCAAAGAATTTCGCGGAACCCTCCGGCTCGTCTCCGGCCGAAAATCCTCCCGGGAACATCACGATCTGCGCCTGTTCGATCGCCGCCGTAAACGCATCCACGGACGAGCGGATATCCTCCGCCGTCAGATTCTTAAACACCCGGACGAGCACATCCGCACCGGCTCTGCGAAACGCCGCCGCGCTGTCATACTCGCAGTTCGTGCCCGGGAACACCGGGATAAATACGGTCGGTTTCGCCACCTTATGCCGGCAGATATAGATGCTGTCCGCCTTATAAATGCCGGTCGAAACCGTCTCCTTCTCCTCCGTCACACGGGTCGGGAATACCTTCTCAAGCGTGCCCGTCCAGGCCGAAACTGCCTCCTCCATGGAAATGACCGCCTCTTTCCCGCCGCTTCCCGCAAAGACAAATGCCTGCCTTTCATTGACCTGCCCCACAAGCCGTCCGCTGTCGGAAAGTCCCGCCTGGGCGAGCACTTCTTTTACCTGTGCCGCCCTCTCCGGCGCAACCTCGGCCACGATATTTCCGAAGCCCGGCGCAAAAAGAATCTCCGGACTCACATCCGCCTCGACAGTCACGCCCAGCTTATTTCCGAACGCCATCTTCGAGAGAGCAGCCGAAAGGCCTTTTCCGTCGAGCGCGTACGCGGAGACAATGGCTCCGCTGCCGATCAGCACATGAATCGCCCCGTACAGCTTCATCACCTGCGCGTACACCGGCAGGTCATACGAATCCTTCTCCACGGCAAAGAGCATCAGCTGATTTCCGACCTCCTTGAGCTCAGGTGTGATGATCTCCTGCTCCTTCGCCACGTGCACGGCAAACGACACCAGCGTCGGCGGCACATCGATGTCGTTGAAGGTGCCCGACATCGAATCTTTTCCGCCGATGGAGGGCAGACCGAAGCCGATCTGCGCGCTGTACGCGCCCAAAAGCGCCGCAAACGGCTGACTCCACCGCTTCGGATCCTCACTCATCCTGCGGAAGTACTCCTGGAATGTAAACCGCACTTTGCTGTAATCGCCGCCCGCGGCCACAATGCGGGACAGGGATTCGAGCACCGCGTAAACGGCTCCGTGGTACGGACTCCAGCTCGACAGATACGGGTCAAACCCGTATGCCATCATCGTGACCGCATCGGACTGCCCCGACGCGACCGGAATCTTCGCGACCATGGACTGCGTCTCCGTCAGCTGGTATCTGCCGCCGTACGGCATATACACGCTTCCCGCGCCGATGGACCCGTCAAACATCTCCACAAGCCCTTTCTGGGAGCAGACGTTTAAATCCGCAAGCTCCGCGAGCCATGCCCGCCGCATATCTCCCTCCCTGACGGCTTTCGCCGCTGCCGGAACGGCGATTTTGTTCAGGTAATTCTCCTCGGGTTTCGGCATCTCGACCGCAACGGACGTCTCCTGATGCGCGCCGTTGGTGTCTAAGAATGCCCGGGAAATATTTACGATCTCTTTCCCTCTCCACTCCAGCACCAGTCTCGGTTCTTCCGTCACCACCGCGACTTCCACTGCCTCAAGGTTTTCCTCCCCCGCATACGCGAGAAATCTCTGTACGTCCCCTGGAGCAACCACCACCGCCATGCGCTCCTGCGACTCGGATATCGCAAGCTCGGTCCCGTCGAGTCCCGCATACTTTTTCGGCACTGCGTCGAGATTCACGCGAAGCCCGTCCGCCAGCTCCCCGATTGCAACCGACACGCCGCCCGCGCCGAAATCGTTGCATTTCTTAATCAGGTGCGTCACTTCCTCGCGGCGGAACAGGCGCTGTATTTTGCGCTCCGTCGGCGGATTTCCCTTCTGCACCTCTGCGCCGCAGACCGCGGTCGACTCGGTGTTGTGCGCTTTCGAGGAGCCGGTCGCGCCGCCGATTCCGTCGCGGCCGGTACGCCCGCCGAGCAAGATAATGATATCTCCCGGATCCGAGGTCAGCCGCTGCACGGCGCGCCGCGGAGCTGCGCCCAGCACGGCGCCGATCTCCATGCGCTTCGCCGCGTAGTCCGGATGATAGATTTCCCTGACATAGCCGGTCGCAAGGCCGATCTGATTGCCGTAGGAACTGTAACCGTGGGCAGCCTCACGCACCAGTTTTTTCTGCGGAAGCTTTCCCGCAAGCGTATCCTGCACCGGAACCGTCGGGTCGGCCGCACCCGTCACGCGCATCGCCTGATATACATAGGTACGTCCCGAAAGCGGGTCACGGATGGCTCCGCCGAGACAGGTCGCAGCCCCGCCGAAGGGTTCGATCTCCGTCGGATGATTGTGCGTCTCGTTCTTAAAATTGACAAGCCACTCCTCCGTCACGCCGTCAACCTCAATCGGGACGACGATCGAGCACGCATTGATCTCGTCGGACTCCTCCTGGTCGTCTAATTTTCCTTCCTTTTTCAGACGCTTCATCGCCATCAGCGCAATATCCATCAGGCAGACGAACTTATCACCGCGGCCGGCATATAAATTCCTGTGCGTCTTAAGATAATCCTGATAGGTATCCTCCATCATCGGACGGTAATACCCATCCTCGAACGTCACGTCCTTTAACTCGGTGGAAAACGTCGTGTGACGGCAGTGATCGGACCAGTAAGTATCGAGGACGCGCACTTCCGTCATCGACGGATTCCGTTTTTCTTCCTCCCTGAAATAATTCTGAATATGCAAAAAGTCCTGGAAGGTCATCGCCAGGTTCAAAGAATCGTAGAGCTCCTTTAACTCGTCTGCCGGCATCGCAATAAAATCGTTGTGCCCTTCCATATGCTCAAAAATCATGATATCTGCCGGATCGTCAAACTCCTGTACCAGCGTCTGCGGCTTTTCCGTGCCGGTTTCCCGCGAGTCCACCGGATTGATACAGTGCTTTTTAATCGCCGCAAGCTCCTCCCCGGTGCACGTTCCCTCGATCACATAGGTCACGGCCGTGCGGATGACCGGCTCTTCCTCCTCGTTTAAGAGCTTGATGCACTGTTCGGCGGAATCCGCTCTCTGGTCAAACTGCCCCGGCAAAAACTCCACCGAAAATACCTTTCCGTCGCCCGACGCAAAGGCCTCCTCGTAGAGATTGTCCACCGGAGGCTCGGAAAACACCGTATTCAGCGCCTTTCCGTAAACCTCCTCCGAAATATTCTCAATGTCATAGCGAACCAGCACGCGCACTCCCGTCACGCCGCGGATTCCGAGATAATTTTTAATCTCCGCAAAAAGCTCCTTTGCCTTCACTGCAAATTCGGGCTTTTTTTCCACATACACTCTGCGAACCTTACTCATAGCATCTCCTCCACAATCTCAACTTTTTCGGAACGGAAAACCTGCGGCATCCAGACTTCCGTTGTCATACACTCAAATTTATCTCACTTTTCATAGTATAGCATGTCCTATCAAATTAGCAAAATTAATAGATTTAATCCCATTTATCAGTACAATTAATAGATATATCCGTGATGACTCTGCCGTTTTATTTGACACAATTATAAGTATCTCTTATAATTGTTGCCATATCAGACACGGGAACGCTCTCAGAATGGAGATTTTTATGGATATCAATTACGAATTATACAAGGTCTTTTATCATGTCGCCACCTCCTTAAGCTTTTCGGAGGCCAGCAAGCAACTGTACATCTCCCAGTCTGCCGTAAGCCAGTCCATCAAAACGCTCGAAAAAAAGTTAGAGCAGCCACTGTTTATCCGCAGCACAAAGCGGGTACAGCTCACACCCGCAGGTGCGGTTCTCCTAAAGCATATCGAACCCGCGATGAACTTAATCCGCCGCGGCGAAAGCCAGCTTTTAGACTCCGGCAGTCTCGGGTTCGGCCAGCTGCACATCGGCGCGAGCGATACGATCTGCCGCTATTTTCTTGTGCCCTACTTAAGGCAGTTCCACAAAAAGTTCCCGGATGTACCGATAAAGGTCACAAATGCGACCTCCCCCGGCTGCGTCGAGCTGCTCACACAGGGAAAGGTGGATCTGATTGTCACGAACTTCCCGAACTCCGGTCTGAACCACTCCTACATCCGAAAAGTTGTCTGCGGCTTTACCGACGTATTCATCGCCAATCCCGCTTACTTTCATCTGATGCAGCAGGAGGTTTCGTTTGCAAAGCTTCGACAGTATCCGATTCTGATGCTCGACCGCAAGAGCACGACCAGCGAATTTCTGCACAATCTTTTCCTGCAGCACCAGCTCGAGCTCGTCCCCCAGGTGGAGCTGAGCAGCAATGACCTGCTGATCGACTTAGCGCGCATCGGACTCGGCATCGCCTTTATCCCGGACTACTGCCTGACGCATGAATCCGGGGACCTTTTTATCGTAAAGACAAAGGAAACGCTGCCCTCCCGCCAGCTCGTGGCCTCCGTCAATCCGACGCTGCCCGTCACACCGTCCACGGAGGAATTTTTAAATCTGCTGCCGGAAGTGTAACAAATCGATCTCAAAAATAAAATAACCCTATGTACCCTCAATGTACATAGGGAATATCATGGTTCGGGGGCGTACGCTCCCTTTGTCCACTGAGAGTAATATCAAGTTATATAGTTTGTATTTTATCTCATGCTTAAAATAAATCTATTGCTCGATACAATAATGCCAGGCAAATCATAACTTATGTAATCTTTATCGTTTGTAACTAAAATAGCTTTATATTTCTTTGCAATTTCCACAATCATTGCATCATTAAAATCATATGCAAACTCATGCTCAAATAAATTTTCCTTTTCTAATTCATTAAATTTATCATCCACAAAAATAAAGCGTCTTTGCCACTCATTTTTTATTATGTCCAAAATCACTTCCATACATTGCTGATAATCTTCTGTTGTCCTGTAATCTCTTTTATAATCCCGACACTGCGAATGCTCGCTCTTATATAATTCGTATTGAAATCTTATACATCTATTAATAAACTCGGAAACCTGAACAGATGTTAATATGATTGCAGCATGATGCCTTACTATACGCGCATACAAAGCAGTCGTGTCAGATACATCTTTTCCCGGACACATTGGGTAAAACAAATCTATTAAAATATTTGTGTCGAATATAAACACATCATTTGATTTTGGTTGACAACTCGACATCGATATCCCTTTTTTCATCAGTTAACCACATCCTTAACTATTTTTTCAAATTCCTTCTGATTCGAATAAAATCTTTTTGCATTTTGTATAACCATATTTACCGTTGCAATTTTTTCCTTTGGCAGGTTACTGATTTTTAAATATTGCGTCAACGTCTCCCCATTATATTTCCCGTATAATTTTCCTATTGAATTATTAAGAAACGGCGAAATCATGCTCTCAACATCCGAAAAATCCAATTCAATTACTTCTTTCGCCTCTATTGACTTAACGATCTCCCGGTATAGGATATCCCCTAATTCTTGTGTGATTGCAGACGGTGTGCCGATACACTCCATTACATTTAAAACTTTACTCATCAAAATGCCTCCTAAAATATGATTGATTCAATATCTTTTTCAACTGACAAATAAGAAAAATTATCATTCATGTTTATAGCCATAGTAACTATGGTCCCCTGAAATGGATATTTTAAATTGCCATAGCGTTCCTTTTCCTCACAATACTCATAGCATTCATTATCTGAGACGATATATAACTGTCCCCGATTTAATCGTACAAATTTACTGAGCACACTGAATCCAAGACCTCCCGGTGTTCCGTTTTTCCTCGTCGAATTTCCCTCCTGCATTGCCCATTGAATACGATTACAAACCTCCGCGTCCAGCTCACCGTATCTGTCAACATTGTATTTTATCGTCTCCCCTATATCTACAACCGTAAAATACAAAATGGAACTCATGGGAAAAAATTGACCGCAAGAATAAATATTTTTAGTAGTAGTATGCTCCTTTACATTGTTGAATATCTCTAAAACATTATCAATGATTGCATTCTTTGCCTCCGGTGTCATGAACGGGATATCATCCCGTTGAAAAATATTGAGTAATAAATATTTTTCAAACTCATCTATTTCACTGATAAAAAAGCGCCGATGCGGTATTGTCGTATGAAAGCTATCCTCTTTTGGCTCCATACCCAACATTTTGCCAAACCCATTTTTTCTCATAACATTTGACAGTTTTTCAGATAAATTCCGGATTACTATATGTGAATTTTCGTTTGCACAAAACGAATCAAACAGCGCACTAAATACTGCCAGTTGATTCGCTGCAATAAACGTTACTTTCTTAAAATCTACTGCAACCGATTCTCCCTTATGCTTGTTTAGCTTTTCGGATAGCAACGCCAACGTATCATGTGCTTTTCGTCCATTATCAATGTTTACCTGAATTTCCAGAACATACATTCTTGTTTTCCTCTCATTTATAATAGCACATTTTCTCTGTCACTACAATCAAAAGACAATCGCATAAAATATAAAAACCCGGCCCTACCTCTCCCAGAATCGTTTCACCAGCTCCCCCGCGGTGTCCACAGTGCAAATCTCTCTCTGCTCCCACTCCCGCGGAAACAGCCCTCTGTAATCGCTCTGCAAAAAACGCTCGTCCAAAAGCGCGATGACTCCCACGTCCTCCGTCGTGCGGATGACACGCCCCGCGGCCTGCAGCACCTTGTTCATACCCGGATAGCGGTATGCATAGTCAAAGCCCTGCCCAAGACGCGCCTCGTAATAATTCTGCAGGATCTCACGCTCGTTTCCGACCTGCGGCAGTCCGGTCCCCACGATAACGGCCCCGATCAGCTGTTCGTTCTTCAGGTCGATGCCCTCCCCGAAAATGCCTCCCAGCACGCAGAACGCGATAAGCGATTCCTCCCGTCCGGCCGAAGCTTCGGCCGAAAACAGCGCGAGAAACTCTTCCCGCTGCTCCTCTCTCATACCGGACTGCTGCACGGCGCACGCAAACGCATCCCCGTATTTCTCGAGAAAGACCTCGCAGACCTCCTCCATCATTTTATAAGAGGGAAAAAATATCATATAGTTTCCCTTTTTCCCGCCGGCGACGGCTCCCACATAATCCGCGATCCGCGCATACTCCGTCCGGTTACGCCGCGTGTAGCGGCTGCTCACATCCCGCGCAAACAGAAGCAACCGCTGTTCTTCCGAAAACGCCGTCTCCGCGTACACCGCGTAATTATCCCTTTTCGTCGAGAGCAGATTTTTGTAATACTGAATCGGGAGCAGTGTCGCCGAAAAGAAAATCGTCGCATTTCCCCTGTCAAGCCGCTCCTGCAGATTGTGGGAAGGGTCCACGCAGTAGAGCTTCAGCCGGAAGCGCTCCCTGCCTCCCCGGGCCGCGCCCTGCTCCGTCGTGTGCTCCGCATAAATCACATAGCGCTCGTCGACAAGCTCGTGAATATTCATAAAATTCCGCAGATTCAGGTAAAATTCCGTAACCTCCTTTTGCTCCGGAAATTCCGGCCTCTTCTGTAAAAATTCGTCGAGACGGGAGGCAAGACGCATCAGAGCAAAAACCAGTGTGCCGATATTCTCGTAGATCACATACCGCTCACACTCCCGCTTGTAGTCAAGCAGAATCCGGTTACACTTGTCAAAATCCGCGGCCAGCTTCGCGTCATACTGCCTGATCAGCTTCTTTACCGCAAGAAAGTCTTCTTTATATATAGAAGCGCTGTACATCTCGCGGCTGCGCTCCACGAGATTGTGCGCCTCGTCCACGAGAAAAATATAGTCTCCCTTCACTCCCTCCGCAAAAAAACGCTTGAGGTACACATTCGGATCAAACACATAGTTATAATCGCAGATGATGTCGTCCACCCAGGTCGCCACGTCAAGACACAGCTCAAACGGGCACACCCTGTATTCCTCGGCCTGTTCTAAGAGCACCTCCCTCGTAAAAATATCCTCCTTCTGCAGAAGCGAAAACACCGCGTCATTGACCCGGTCGTAGTGCCCCTTCGCATAGGGGCAGTACACCGGATTGCAGTCCGTCTCCTCGCATTTGCAGAGCTTCTCCTTCGCCGTGATCTGGATGACTTTTGCCTGACAGCCTTCCTTGCGCAGCAGTTCAAATGCCTCCCGCGCCACGGTTCCCGTGACGGTCTTGGCCGTGAGATAAAAGATTTTATCCGCCAGCCCCTCCCCGACGGCCTTCACCGCGGGAAACACCGTCGAGATCGTCTTTCCCGCTCCGGTGGGCGCCTGGATAAACAGATTTTTCCCGCGGCAGATCGTACGGTATACGCCGGCGGCCAGCTCTTTCTGCCCCTTCCGGTACGCGTAGGGAAACTGCAGCTTTTTGATCGACGCCTGTCTTAACTCTCTCCACGCAAACTGAAAATCCGCCCATTTTTTGTATTCCAGGATCACCCGGCCGAACCATTCCGACAGTTCGTCAAACGGACAGCTCTCCCTGAAATATTTGCGTTCCTCGGTATCCAGATTGCAGTAGGTCATCTGCACGTCAATCGTGCAAAGCGCATGCTGCAACGCATAAATGTACGCATAACACTTCGCCTGGGCGAGATGCACCCCGACCGGCGCGTCGAGCATGTCCAGGTTCATGTACACGCCCTTGATCTCGTCAATCGTAACCCGCATCGAATCCGTGATCTCAATGTGGTTAAAATTGTCCGCATGCGTAATCTCCTGTAATCCCTCCGTATCCTCGATGCAGATACCGTCCGCCCGCCCCTCCACGACCAGCACATAGTCCCCCTCGTCGATTGCAATGGAAAGAGGCACCTCCGCGTGATAACAGGGTCCCATGCTGCGCTGAATTTTCCGGTGTATGCGGCTGCCCTCCTGCATCGCCTCCGGAGAATATCCTCTGCCCCGGCGGTTGTCGATGTCCCCTTCCCGCAAAATAAATTCCACAAGATTGCGCACCGATATTTTAATTTTTCCCTTTTCCTTCTCCGTTATCTGCCTGCTCATACCGGCATTTTAACACAAAAAAAGAACCATTACAATTTTGCAACGGTTCTTTTTCCTGCGGACATTCTTAACAGACCGCGTATTTCTTCACGACATTCTCAAAACAGGGATCCGTCTCCCCGTATCGGATTGTCAGTTCCTTGCTGATTCCAAGGTACAGCATCCCCAGAAATGACTTTGCATCAATCACTGCACGGTTATAAGAAGCATCAATATCAAAGTCACATCTTCCGGCAGCCTGCACAAATTCTTTTACTTGCTCTGTGTCTGATAATTTGATTTTTCTCTCCATCATGTTCATCATTCCCTTCTAAAAAATGCAAAACTAAATTTCTATTGCTGCGCATTATGGCACATTTCGTAAAACTTGTCAAATGCCGGTATGGCGCCCGCCATTGCCGCATTTCCTGCAAAATAACAGAAAACCCGTATATTTTTTTGTCAAAATTCCGTTTCCCTGACGCGCATTTCACACTTTGTTTACATTTGCATATTTATTCTTGTGCACAACTTCTATTTTTCCCGTTTTTCACAATTTTATTTTTCTGTTTTTCACAATTTTTTGCCCCAAAATCCCTGCCTGCTTCTTGCCTAAACCATCAAATAATCCTATAATAGCAGTATCACAGAGCAGGGGGACACACGATGACAAATGACAAGTTTGCACTGATGGAACAGATTCAGAAACAGCGTTTTCTTCCGATAACCGACCGAACCGATTCCTTATACGAACAATACTACACACTGATTGATGCCCACAATCCCGACGAGCTTTCCTTCCTGCTTTTTCACAGGGGCGAATATTACTTCCGCATCGGAAATTTTGAGCTTGCACTCAATCATCTGACCCGTTGCCTCTCCGCCCCCAAACAGGATTCGTTCCGATATTTAGACGCGCTGTCCTACAATATTATCGGTCTTATCTACAGCCTTTTGGAGCTGCATCATATTTCTCTGAGCTATCTGCTGCGCTATAAATCCATATGCAGCGAACTGCAGATCGCACGGGAGACCGCCATCTGCAATGCCAACCTCAGCCTTATTTACAGCGAGTTAGACTCCTACGATATCGCCGTCGAGCTTCTCGACAAAGCCATCTGCTGCGCGCCGGACAGCAGGGAGTCGGATTACAACCTCCGGCTTATCTTCCACGCCTGCCGCGGCTCGCTGTACTGTAAAATGGGCGACAAAAGCTCCGCGCTCGCTGCATACCGCACCACCCGCGCCATGCAGCAGGAAACGCATGCGGATTTTTACGAACCGGCTGTCTCTAATTTCTACATCCGGATTGCATATCTTCTCAAAGACCACGCACTTTTGCAGGAAAACCTGCAGAATCTGCTTATGTGTGACGCCAGGGCCTCCACATTTTTAGAAGTCTCGCATTTTTATTTTAATATCTGCCGCTTTTTCCTGGAACACCGGATGCAGGCGGAGAGCAAAGCCATCCTCGACCTGATCGAAGCTTCCGCCGCCAGGTTGCCCATCTGCTGCCTGACCTACCGCCAACTGATCAGCCGCGCCACTTATGCAAGGCTGTTTTCCTCCGAGGACGAGTACCTGGACGTGTGCGATGCCATTATGGCGCTGCATCCCCGCTACGCTCTCGAGCAGCACCGGGCCAAGCTCTACAGCCTTGACTACATGGAACATCTGCATCGGACAAAGTCCGATTCGAAAATGTACCTTGAAAAAAGCCGTCTGGACCCGCTGACCGGCCTGTTGAATAAATATACAATCCAATTCCTTGTGGAAGAAAATCTGACCAAACTGACGCCGGAGCGCCGCTCTGCGATGCTATTGCTGGACTTAGACCACTTTAAACAGATAAACGATACTCTGGGCCATCTGATCGGTGACTCCGTCATTCAGCAGACTGCTTCCGTCATCCGGAACTTTTTCAAGGACAGCGCGCTCTGCGGCCGTATCGGCGGAGATGAATTTCTCGTGTACTTCAACGATGTGCCCGACCGCTCCCTGTTGATTTTACAGGCGGAAATCCTGCGGCAGGAGATTTCGAGCGATGCCTCCCGGCAGAATATCGACACCAAAACCCAGGTAAGCATCGGCATTGCCCTCTCCTCGGAACAATGCCGCACCTACAAAAGCCTGTTTGAAGCGGCGGACAAAGCGCTTTATCTCGCAAAGACCGACGGCCGCAACCGGGTAGCCGTGCTCGATTAATCACACCGCAGGGCACGGACATTACGCTTGAGTGATTCCACCGCAGCGTCGACCTCGTCGCGGGTGGTATCTCTGCCGAGCGTGATACGCACCGTCCCCGGTGCATACGCTTCGGGAACGCCCAGCGCTTCTATCACATAGGAAACTCTGCTCTGTCCCGTATTGCAGGCGGAACCGCCCGATGCACAGATGCCGTCCTCCTCCATGAGAATCAGCAGAGAGGCTCCGTCTACGCCGCGGAAACTGAAGCTTACGTTTCCGGGCAGGCGGTGATACCGATGCCCGTTGATGCGCACGTCCGGGATCTCCCGTTTTACCTTTTCCATCAGGTAATTCCGCAGCATCGTCTCGCGCTGTTTGTACATCCGCATTCCGCGGTGCGCAATCTCCGCCGCTTTTCCCATTCCGACGATTCCCGGTACATTTTCCGTTCCCGCGCGTTTCCCGCGCTCCTGTCCTCCGCCGTGAATAAAGGAGGGCATCTTCACGCCCTCTCTGACATACAGAAATCCGACTCCTTTCGGACCGTAAAATTTGTGCGCGCTCGCGGACAGCAGGTCGATCGGCAGCATACGCACCGAAATCGGGACCTGTGCATACGCCTGTACGGCATCGGTGTGAAACAAAATCCCATGTTCCCTCGCAATCTGTCCAATCTGGGCAATCGGCTCTATCGTTCCGACTTCATTGTTCCCGTACATCACGGAGATCAGCGTCGTGTCGGGCCGGATGGCCCGCACAAGCTCCTCCAAAGAAACCACTCCGTTTTCGTCCACATCCAGATAGGTAACGCTGTATCCGAGCCGTTCGAGATATTCGCACGAATTTAAAATTGCGTGGTGCTCAATTTTACTGGTGATGATATGTGTTCCCTGTTTTTTATAGGCGCCAGCAATTCCCTTCACCGCCCAGTTGTCCGACTCCGAACCTCCCGATGTAAAATAAATCTCTCCGGGCTTTGCCTCAAGCGTCTCCGCGATAACGGCCCGGCAATGCTCCAGCGCCCGGCTGGCGTCCTCCCCATAGCAATATTCTGTCGATGCATTGCCAAATTTCTCCCGCAGATAGGGCTCCATCGCCCGCTCCACTTCCTCTGCCATCTGCGTCGTCGCCGCATGATCCAGATAAATCATACTCATTTTTCCACACTTTCCTCATATATTAAAAAGATAGAATATTTGGAGTTTCTATTGCAAAAAAAAACCTCTTCTCTGAAAACCACATTTATCACCGGCGCACTGTTTCTGACACTCGCCGGCGTACTCACAAGAGTCATTGGCTTCTTTTATAGAATATTCCTTTCGCGCCTGATTGGTGCAGAGGGCCTGGGCATCTATCAGCTGATGGCCCCGGTGACCGCCCTTGGCTTTGCCGTCACCGCCGCCGGCATCCAGACCTCCATTTCCCGTTTTGTCTCAATGGAAATGGGACGCAAAAACTCCGCCGGTGCAAAGCAGTATCTGTTTATCGGCCTTGCGATCTCCCTGCTGCTCTCAACCGGAACCGGTATGCTTATCTGGGGCAGCGCCGACGCGCTGGCCACGGTCTGGCTCGGGGATGCGCGCTGCGCTTCCATGCTCCGCGTCCTCTCCCTGTCTTTTGTGCCGAGCTGTATTCACGCCTGTATCAACGGCTATTACTACGGACTGAAAAAGACGGCCGTTCCGGCCGTCTGCCAGCTGACAGAACAGATTGCAAGAGTCGGCAGCGTCTACTTATTCTACTGTATCAGCGTCAGAGAAAACCATCCGCTCTCCCTCGACGCCACGATGTGGGGTGTCGTGATCGGGGAGATTGCGAGCACACTCGTCTCGCTCTCCGTCACCCGGTTTCCGAATGACAAACAGCCGTCGGTGTGCCCCGCTGGCCATTCCTGTATTTATACAAAAAAAAAGCAGGCAGTCCCGCTTTTTTCTTACACCAAAAATTTAATCTGTATGGCGCTCCCGCTGACTGCCAACCGCGTCGCGTTAAATCTGTTTGCCAGTCTCGAAAATACCATGATTCCGAAATCCCTCCGAAGCTTCGGTTATTCAAACTCAGAAGCACTGAGCGTCTATGGAATCCTCACCGGAATGTCCATGTCAGTCGTTATGTTTCCGTCGGTGATCACAAATTCGATTTCCGTGCTCCTGCTCCCGACGATCTCCGAGGCAGAGGCATCCGGGGATATCTCGCTGATCCGGCGCACCATCAAAACGACCGTCGCGACCTGCCTCTCTCTCGGCTTCCTCTGCACCGTGGGTTTCCTGTATCTGGGCGATTATGCTGGAAACCTGCTTTTTGATAACGCGCTCGCAGGCACCTTTATCGTGACTTTGGGCTGGATCTGCCCCTTCCTCTATCTCGGGGCGACACTGGGCAGTATCCTTCACGGCCTTGGTTTCCCCGGCCTCACCTTTCTGCTCAACATGTCCGCCTGCGGCATACGCATTCTGTTTGTGCTGTTCCTCGTACCGCGCTTCGGGATCAGGAGCTACCTCTGGGGAATCCTTGTAAGTCAGATTGCTGCCGCACTCCTCTCTCTGATCACGCTCTACGTCATCTGCAGCCGCCGTCTTCCTCCGTCCTCCGGCAGATGATGCATGACCGGCCATCTGTACCCGGTGTTCGCCGGATGATACACGACCGGCCGGTTCTCTTCTGTCAGCGCTTTTTTCTGAGATAGCTGAGTTCTAAGATACGTTTGACTCTGGCGACCATAAGGTCCGCCACAAACGGCTTTGTGATGAAGTCCATGGCTCCGGCCCGAAAGCCGCGGACTTCCGTCACCTTGTCCTCGTCCGCCGTCAGGAAAATAACCGGTATCTCACACAGACTCTCATCCGCGCGCAGCTGGTTCATCACTTCAAAGCCGTCCATCTCCGGCATATGCAGATCGAGAAGAATCAGATCCGGCCGTTTTCGCTTCAGATACTTGAGCGCCTCCATACCGGAATTTACACAGTCGACACTGTACAATTCCTCCAACATTTTCTGGGCGATCCGCAGGTTCATCGGGTCGTCATCCACCACCAGGATATGTGCCGGAGCAGACATGCCCTCCGCACTCCGGCTGATCTTTCCGATCGCAAGCGCCCTGCGTATCTGTGCGAGGAGCTGTTCGTAATCGTGTATCATGCTGTCATGATTTTCCTCGATGAAAACAAGATCTCCGTCCTTTCCGGCGATCTCCATCTCCTTTGCGGCACCCGACAGCGCTACCGCGCCGACGGTCAGAGACGTGCTCTTTAACGCGTGCACTGCATTGCAGTAGTCATCCCACTGCCGCTTCTCATAAAATTCCTGAATCTCGTCTTTTCGGTTATTGTCCAGATAAGAGCGCAGCATCTCCTCGTAAAAATCCTCGCTGTCTCCGAGATAACGCATCGCCATGTCGATATCCAGAAAAGAGAATCGCTGGCGCACGGAAGCATTCTGCGTCTTTTGTTCCGCCTCACTCTCTTTCACGATCAGATAGCCGGGCAGATACTTTCTGACGGTACGCACCAGCTGTTTCCCGATAATCGGCTTCGACAGATATTCGTCAAAACCTTCCCTGCGGTATTCTTCCCGCGCTCCCGCCACGGCGTTTGCCGTCAGCGCGATCACCGGCACATCCTTCGCGAGGCCGCGTCTGCGCATCTCATGCAGCGCGGTGATCCCGTCCATCACCGGCATCATATGATCCATAAAAATCAGATTATACCGTTTCTTTTCCAGAAGCTCTAATGCCTCCCTGCCATCACCTGCCGTATCGACCTGCACCCCGGTTTCCCTCAGAAGGCTCACAAACAGGTCCTGATTCATCAGATTGTCATCCACGGCAAGAATTTTTGCCTCGGGTGCGAGAAATGTCTCCTCCTCTCCCATATCCTCCGGCTCACTGTCTTTTGCACGAACAAAACATCCCATCGGCTCGGCAACCATGATTTTTTGTTCGATCGAAAAGGAAAACGTACTTCCCTGCTCGTATTCGCTCTCGACTTCGAGCTCTCCTCCCATCAGATGCAGCAGTCTTGTCACAATAGACAGGCCGAGGCCAAGCCCCTGAATACTGTTGTTGTCTTTGTTTTCGAGCCGGGTAAAGCACTCGGAGATACGGCGGATATCTTCCCTGTGCATGCCGATTCCGCTGTCTTTGACCGCCACGGACAGCTTTCCGGTCGAGGCATCCGCGGGCTCCCATGCCACACCGAGCTCCACATATCCCTGTTTTGTGTACTTTGCGGCGTTCGAAATCAGATTATTGATCATCTGCGTCAGACGTGCAACATCCCCGAGCAGCTGCTGCGGGATATTCTCATCGACGGCAACCCGCAGGCGCAGACCCTTTTTTTCGGTATAGTATTCCGCATAAGCAGTCACGTCCTGCAGCATGGAATTCGTGGAATACGGCGCCAGATGAAGCTTCAGCTTCCCCTCATCCAGCACGGAAAAATCCAGAATATCACTGATAATGGAGAGCAATGTCCGACCGGCCGCCTGTACTTTTGCCGCGTACTCCGCCGTGTGGTGCTCCTTCGTGCCGGAAAGTATCAGACCGTTATAACCCAAAACCGCATTGAGCGGCGTCCGAAGCTCATGGGACATATTCGCGAGGAACTCGCCTTTTGCCTTGTCCGCAGCCAGCGCGTTTTCTTTCTCACGCTCCGCCTCCTCCTTCGTCTGCTCAAGCACCGCAAGCGTCTCCGTCAGCTTCTCGTAATCCGGCGTCTCAAGAGAGAATGTGTCGATCAAAATCCCGAGCGACACGGCAAACAGCCCCAGAAGGACATCCGGGAACAGCAGCGCCTGCCCCACATTCCCGCAGAACACCACGCCGATAAATATCGCAATACAGATCTGCTGCTTCCGCTGAAAATGAGCTCTGTTTCTCCACATCACAAACGCCGCGATCGCGATACAGAACACCGGCATCAGAAACAACACCGGATACAGCGGGCCATGCTGATAATTTCCCTGTCCGTCAAAGTAAATATAATGTTTTGTAATCAGATTGACAAGAAACGACACTATGTAGAGTCCTACCAGAACCCGGACCGCTTTGTGCCCTGCCGCCTCCTCCCCCTCAGGGGAGACATACGCATACACATAGCTCAGGAAAAAATAGCCCACAAGCGCATCCGTCACGAGATATACCGTGTTCAGCAAAAGGTTAAACAGCGGCGGCACGACCGGTCCGTAACTGATCGTGACCGCTGTCGCGACGTCAAGAATATTCGCGGCCAGCACCGAAAACGTCAGTATTCGAAACTTCTGATTCACCCTGGAGCCATGCTTATATTGCAGGCACAAAAATATATATACGATCGCCGTAAAAAATATCGCGGCAACTTCCAGACTGATATTATATTTCAGCTCCATCCTTTCCTCCATGCGCACACGGTTTTGGTGCATTTCAGGTTTGTGCGTGTGCGCACAAACCTGGGATTGAAAATTTTAATTTTCAATCTTTCCTCCTTCTCCCTGCCGTACCGCTGCATCTACAGCCGCAAGCAGGTCTTTCGGCAGAAACGGTTTCTTTATACATCCGAGCGCGCACAGTCCGTCCGCGCCTTTCGGTTCCTCCGAATCCTCACACGCCGAGAGAAACAATACCTTTGCGCGATTCCCCTCCGGGCTCATCCGTATGCGTCGAAGCGTCTCAATCCCGTCCATCCCGGGCATTCTGATATCGAGCAGAACCAAATCCACCTGCTCCCCCGCGAGTATTTCAAGGGCCGCGGGACCGGAATCTGCGGTCAATACCTCATAATCTTCCTTATTCAGCATAACTTCCGCCAGCTTGCGATTCATCGCGTCATCGTCTACGACCAGGATTCTTTTCGCCATCCGACAGTCCCCCTTTTCTTTTATGCCCGCACTTTCCCGTCGGCTTCTCTCCGTCACGGGTACCGCTCCGCGACCCCTGTGATCCTGCTTCTATTATAAATAAAAAATACGGGTACCGCAAGTAATTGCAGTACCCGTATCGCCATCTTTTTATGTCGACAACGGCATTGCTGCTGTCGGCATGTACAAACTCGGCAATGTCCTAAACTCTGGAAAGATACTCTCCGGTACGCGTGTCAATCTTGATCACGTCTCCCTGTTCCACAAACAGCGGTACATACACGGTTGCACCCGTCTCGACAACCGCCGGCTTCGTCGCGCCTGTCGCGGTATCACCCTTAAAGCCCGGCTCTGTCTCCGTAATCTGCAGCTCCACAAACAGCGGCGGCTCCACGGCAAACACACTTCCGTTGTGTGAGCAGAGCTTGACCATCTCGTTCTCTTTCACAAACTTCAGCGCATCTCCGATATCGTCAGCGGACAGTGCGATCTGGTCATAGGTCTCAACGTCCATAAAGTAGAACAGATCCCCGTCTGCATACAGATACTGATGATCCTTTCTGTCGATACGCGCCTGCGGGCATTTCTCTGTCGGCCGGAACGTCTTCTCAACCACACCGCCACTCTTGATATTTTTTAATTTTGTTCTAACAAACGCTGCGCCTTTCCCCGGTTTCACGTGCTGAAATTCGATAATCTGATAAATATTACCCTCTAACTCAATGGTAATACCATTTCTGAAATCACCTGCTGAAATCATGTAAAATTTCCTCCTTAAAAATGCGCTCGAGTTTTTGACTCTCTGATTTTTCTATTTTATAATAAAAGCCGCTATATTTCAAGCTTTTTTTGCCTTCAGCGCCGACACTCGATCTCGTGAATCATATCGATGCGCGTCTGATGCCTTCCTCCCTGAAACCTGGCGTCAAGGTACGCCTTCACGATATCCTTCGCCAGCTCGCTCCCGACAATCCGCGCGCCGAATGCGATGATATTCGCATTGTTGTGCTCCCTGACAAGCCTTGCGGTCGCCGTGTCGGAGCACACCGCAGCGCGCACGCCCGGCACTTTGTTGGCCGCAATCGAGATGCCCACACCGGTACCGCAGATCAGCACGCCGCAGTCGGCTTCCCCCGCGGCGACTGCCTGTCCCACCCGCGCGCCGTACTCCGGGTAGTCGCAGCTTTCCGTACTGTCCGTCCCAAAATTTATCACCTCATGGCCGAGTTTCTTTAAATAATCAACGATCTCAAATTTTAATTCGGTGGCCGCATGGTCATTTCCAACCGCAATTTTCATCTTTTCCTGTCTTCCTCTCTTCTTTTTTCTTTCTTTTGACTGCGCCGGTAAAAATACAGCACGATCCGCTCAAGATAACGCTTTAACACAATCTGTATCTCTTCCTTCGGGTGAATCGGCCGCACCAGAATCGTCCGGATCCCCGCCCGGTTCGCGCCGTAGACATCCGTGAAAATCTGGTCTCCCACAAACAGCGTATTCCTGCGGTCCGTTCCCATCAGCGTCATCGCCCGTTCGTACCCTGCGCCCTTTGGTTTCCCGGCCTTGTGAATGTAGCACGCACCGACGGTATCGGCAAACAGCTTTACCCGCGGTTCCTTATTATTCGACAGCAGTACACACGAAAATCCCATCTTCCCAAGACGGGCAAACAGCGCGCAGGCTCTCTCGTCCGCCGGCGCTCCGTGGGGTACAAGCGTATTGTCAATGTCAAAAATAATCCCCCGGTATCCCTCGTCATACAGACGTTCAAATTCAATCTGATCGGTGGAGTCAAGAAGCTCCCCCGGATAAAATCTCTCCAGCATTGCGTTCCTCTTTCACATAGACGGCGCAGCATTCCTGCTCTGTGCGCCTATATTCCTAGATAGGTTACTACATTTCGCGCAAAATATCCAGCATTTTTTCCGGAGGATTTTGAACGGTCCGGTGATTGTTGTTTTCACCTGCCCGGCTTCATGTTATAATCTGTCTGTACCCTGGACCCTGTCCGCCTGGACGGGATCTTACAGTGCGGATGAAAGGAAGATTACATTGCCATGCAGATGCCAAAATTAATTGCCTGCGATTTGGACGGCACCCTGCTCTTAGACGGAGCGCAGTCCCTCGGCCTGGATACCTGTACGCTGATCGGGCGGCTGCTCGATGCCGGCGTCCTGTTTTTCGCCGCCAGCGGCCGCCAGTATACAAATCTCCGACGGCTGTTTTCGCCTGTGCAGGAGCGAATCGGATACCTGTGTGAAAACGGCTGCGTCAGCTTTTATCAGGGTCGAAAACTGCATCAGGAACATATGGACCGCAGTTTGGGCCGCGAACTGATTCATGCAATCCGGCAGAAAGAAGGCTGCGAGGTCCTTGTCTCCGGCGTCATGGAGAGCTATATTCAACCGAAAGATATGCGCTTTTACTATCATATGCGGGATGTTGTCAGAAACGATGTCACGATTGTGCCTGATATTTTAGACACTGCCGAAGACTATATGAAGATTTCCGCCTATGAGGAGGGCGGCATAAAAGACGAAACATACTGGAAGAACCGCTTCGGCGACCGCTGTACCGTAGTCACCGGCGGAAACGACTGGCTGGATATGATGCCGCCGCATGTCAACAAGGCTTCCGCTCTGACACACATTCTCTCCCTGCTCGACATTGAGCCAAAGGAGTGTATGGCGATCGGGGATAATGACAATGATGCCGAAATGCTGCGTCTGGTCGGTTTTCCGGTCGCCATGAGCACGGCAAAGCCCGAAATCCGGGCGATTGCACGCGCCAGAACAGACACCGTGGAACACCTCTTTGCGCAAATCCTGTCGGGAGCACGGTTCACTCCCTGACAGTCAAAAACACATACGCATTATAAATACAGATTCCCATTACCAGCAGCATAGCCGCTTCAAACAGCCGGGTAACCTGCTTTTCGTCGAGACGGCGATTCACCTTGTTTCCGATTTCGCTTCCCGCAATCCCGCAAAAAATCATCGCGGCAAGCAGCGAAAGCGAAATCTGCGGCAGGCTGCCGGAGACGACATTGTTCAGCAGCCCTGCAATCTGGCTGATCAGAATTACATACAGACTGTTCAAAGCCGCTTTTTTCGTATTCATCGAAAAGAAAAGACAGAAAACAGCCATGTTAAACGGCCCGCCGCCGATCCCAAGAAAAGATCCCATAATTCCAAGACCAAGACCGATTATCATGCACACGGCCGGATTTGTCATCCGATAAGAAATAATTTTTGCTTTATTCACGGTATAACCAAGTGTCCCTGCAGTCAACGCAAAAAGTAACGCTGCCTGAATTCCTCCTGCTTGGTCAGGATTCGCAAACATTCCCGCCGCCATGGAATAAAAAGACTTTCCGAGGATTCCCCCGATTGCGGCTCCGACGGCAAGCGGCGTAGAAACCTTAAGGTCTATCCCGGATTTCTCCTTTAACATGGATTTTCCCACAGACCAGCCGCTCATTCCGATTACCGTACATCCGGACAGGAAATTAATCTGCGCGGGCGAAGCAATCATCCAAAACCGGCTTGATTATCACCCCTCCGCCCATTCCGCATATTTTTCCGATGATGCAGGCACAAACCGTGACTAGCAGACACAACAGATACATCACTTCTCACTCCCCGCCACTAAGCTCTCTGATCCAGTTTTGCCCTGATTTCCTGCATATACTCCGGCGTCAGCTTATAATACTTCATACAGATGAGATTGACAATCAACCCCGCCAGAGCAAACCCGTACATACCGAGAATCCCGATTGCAAACAGCGGTACGGAAAACGCGTCTTCCGCGGTCGGAAGCGAATCCCGGAAACCGATCATCGCGCAGAGAATTGCAACGAACGTCGGTCCGAGCGACGATATGATCTTATCCGCAAGGTTAAAAAGAGCTCCGATTGTCCCCGGGCAGTATTTGCCGGAAATATAATATTCATAGTCAATCACATCGGCCAACATCGGATTCAGGCACTGTCCGCCGATCAGATTAAATCCCTTCATTGCCACAAAAAGCACCAGGAAAATAAGCGTAAACGAATTCCAGCCCTCAAATCCCTCGTAGCCCGGGAAATTTAATGTCTTATAATTGCCGAATACCCAGAGCAGAATACTGAGAAGACAAGTCACTGCGCCGCCCCAGCTTGAAATGACCATCACCTTTTTGGTGCCGTATTTTCGCCCGATCGCCCCCAAACCGAGAAGAATCATCAGAATACTCGGAATCATGGTATAGCTGTTCGTCGCGGAATTTAATTTCGTATTTCCAACGGCAATCCCATATACAATCAGAACGACCGTTGCATTTCCCTGCAGTACCGTCGCAAGTTTGTCCGTGCCCGCCGAAAGAATCAGCATCAGAAACGGGCGATTATTTTTAAACAGATGCACGGCGTCTTTTAAACGCACCTTTTCCTGCGCCTTTTCCGGTTCCGTCATAACCGCATTTCTGTCATACTTGTTATAAAAAATCAGATAAATCAATGTCGCAATCAGACCGACACCCGTAAAGACAGTGATTAGCTTCTGAAAGAACTGCAAATTAAATCCCTGCGAAGACGGCAGCAGACGGGAATAAATATATACATTCGCCACCGTATAGTAGACAGTGACATAAATACCGTTCACCATGCCATAGGTGGCACGCATCTTTCCGTCTCTGATACACACCTGCGGTGTCGAACGAAGGCCGCATACCTGCATGGTTGCCTGTGAAAAATTTATTTTTCACAGTATATTCTCTTTATGTAAAATGATTATTTACCTGTTTTCTGATTGCCGCCAAACCTTTGCTGACATTCCTGTATCAGCAAAAACATATTTTCACCGGCTCTGATCCGTTCCCGTATCTCCTCCTCATATTCCGGAGGCACGAGAAGTTTCACTCGCGACCAGACCATTTTTTCCGAAAAACGTTTATCATACCGATACGGAACAATATCCGCCGTCCGCATCAGCCACATGCGGAATTTTCTCTCTAAATCCCTTATATCCGCGGCATATGCGGCATCGGCAATTGCATTGTGCAATTCGTCCGGATCCCGGACAAGATCATAAAATTCATCCTTCCCGTTGACTCTCAAAACCAGTTTGTGCCGTTTTGTGCGAACCATAAATCCTTTGGCATGCGCATCCGCATCCGTCTGCGAAACATGTCTCGCATAGTACGGACTATACGGACTCGTTCCCTGTGGTCCGTTTGCATGAAATTCATCGCAGTGAATTTCATCCGCATTCCGCCCGCCTTCGCATGTGACAAACTCTCTGACCTGACACGTTCGATCTTTTAAGACTTCCTTCAACGTCTTTCCGTACTGTGTGTGACAGGGCGTAACTTTCGCCATATCCATCGCCGTCGCATAGAAATCGACCAGTTCCACAAGACTGTCGCTGACACCGGGATCCACCTCATATCCCTTTGGCGGCTTTATCAGAAACGGCACATTCGTAAGGCAGTCCTCAAACGTATTCTGTGCCTTTTCCGCAATCCCGTAATCCCCGGTGAAATCTCCGTGATCCGAGAAAAAGAAGATTGCGGAGCGGTCATATTCCCCCGCTTCTTTTAACGCGTCACATAGGCGCCCAAACTGTTCGTCAATCTTTGCCACCATGCCGAGATACACTGCCCGAAGCTCGGTCCATTCCTCTTCCGTATATTCCTGCAGCCGCTGATTTTTTCGTATTCCTTCCATGATATCCGCCTTCCCCTCGGACGCGTCAGCAAGTATTCTCTTTCTCATGTTCTTTCTGTCAATCATGGAAAAATAAGGTTCCTCAACCTGATACGGCGGATGCGGGTAACACATCCCGAGAAACAGGCACAGCGGCCGATCGTTCGGCTTATTCCGTATCATTGTTATCGCTGCGTCCAAATCCTCGTCATCGCCGGAATAATTTTTCCCCTGCTCATCGAGTCCGAGCTTTCCACCGTACATTGCACGAAAATCAACGCTGCCGGGCTTACGTTCCCCATCGACCGGTCCCTTTGCCTTCGGAACGTTTCCGCCGTAAAATATTTCGCTGGCGTGCCGCTCCAATGCCCCGTCGCACTGCGCCGCGATCAAATCATTTCTTGCGTTCATCCAGACATAATATCCACTGTCTTTCAATTCGCTGAAAATAGTTTCCTCCCCTTCCTGCAGCAGATGCGCCATCGTCCTGTGCCCTTTTACATGCGGATATAAGCCTGTCGTAAAGCTGCAACGGCTCGGCACGCAGACCGGATTCTGGCAGAATGCATTTCGAAACGACACGGCATCCGTCTCCGCAATTTTATCTAAAAATGGTGTGTGTGCAGCGGGATTTCCGAGATGTCCAAGAGAATCGGCTCTCATCTCATCTGGATTAAAGATAATAATATTCGGTCTCATGTCTTCCTCCTTCCTTTTGCTGAATCCATTATAATAAAAAGTCTTTCGAATCCCTTGCCTGTTTTTGTGGTATCCGTTCTGATTTTGACCTTTCTGAAAAAGAAGGGCATAAAACCGAAAATTCCGGTTTTATGCCCTTCTTTTTATAACATGTGTTCCTGTCTCCACTTTCCCGGAGACATCCCGTAAATCTTCTGAAATGCTCTGCAAAACTGCGAACTGTTTTTATATCCGCATTTTTCGGCCGTCTCGCGGATTCCCTCCCCGCACTGCAGGTAACCCGTCGCCGCCTCGCACCGAATCCGGTGAAGCAATTCCGAAAAATTACATCCGCACTCCTTATTGATCAGGCGGGACATGTACTCATAAGAAACCCTGCTGTTTTCGGCCGCTTCTTTCAGTGTGGGTTCCCTGTCCAGGTGCGCATACATCCACTTTATGCATTGCCGCACATGCAGACTGTACCCTTCCAGCTTTGTCTCCCGCACTTTTTTGCAATAGACGGTACTCAATTCTCTCATCAGTCCATTCAGTCCCGGAATATCGTCAAGCGCTTCAATCTTGTCTGCAAAATCAGCGCAGATACTTCTGACCAGCACAGACGGCGCGCCTCCGTCCTCCGCCGCCCGACAGCCAACCGTATTTCCGATCATCGCAATATGTTTCATGCGCTTCAGGCTGTTTACATCTGCCAGATAATGTCCGGCCTCCATAAAATAAAACTCTTTATTCAACCGTTCCATGCGTTCCTCGTCGCCGTTCATAATTGCCGTGCGCATTGCTTTTTCTATTCTCGCGTTATATTTGATCTGCGTAGGCGAATTCAGACGAATCAATTCCATGGCCTCAAGTTCTTTTCCCTGCGTATCCCGGACACATCCCTCTTTGCCCGTCCCGGTATCTCCCGCCACCCCTTCTGCAGACACCTCCGGCAGCCGCCGAAACAACGTCACAACCCCCGGAATGTCATTGATTCCATAGTGCGGCAGATCTTCCTCAATCATATCCGTGATAAGCCCATCGATATAAAACGGTCCCAAACACAAGAATAATCGGCTGCCGGACACCGTTACCGGAAATCCGAAAAAATTATAGCCGTCCACCGCCGCGGGCGTCTCACTCCCCGCGTACCCCGGCATGCTGCGGGACTGTAGACACATCTGATCCAAAAACTTCTTTTTTGCGTTCTTTCTGCGGTTTTGAATCAGTTTGTGTCTTGTATAATGCGCAAACTCCGCCACAACACCCCCATCCTGCCGCACCAGAATCATATCCAGTCTGCTGAGTATATTTAATTGTCTGAGATATTCCATGTATGCGTCCAGTTGTTCCGACATCGCTTTAAAATGAGATCTCCTTCTTTGTAGAAATCACGGGAACCGGCACTTTTTCCGCAAGTCCTTTGCGGCATGTCCACTGCTCCCGTCCGTCCTCGCCGCACCCGGAAACTATGGCGAGATTTGCCGCCTGTTCCTCCATCTCCGCCATCACCGTCTCGGGTGTTTTCATCTGTTTTAACACATCGGAAAGCTTTTGGGCAATATGAGGATATTCCGAAATCAGATTCCGTGTCTCAAACGGGTCCTCATTCATATCAAATAACTGATCTTCTCCGTCAAACCCCGAAAACGTCACATATTTGTACTGTCTCCACTTTGCCATGCGTCCCATTGACTTCGCGCCAAACCTGTTTATCAGTTCCGAGACAACAATCCGCTCCTCATCAATCGCATCACCGCAGATCATATCTAACATGCTTTTTCCGTCCTGCCTGGGCGGGCATGGCGCTCCGGTCATCTCACAGATTGTAGGACTCAAATCGAGGAGACTCACCGGGGAACCTATCTCTTTTCCTTCTGGAATCCCGGCCCCGGCAAAGATCATCGGGACATGGACAGACGCATCAAAAAATGTATTTTTCCCGTAAAACCCATGTTCTCCATTCGAATCGCCGTGGTCAGAAACATAAATGACAACACCTTCCCGGCCTGACCGAAGCAGATATTTATCCCACGCTTTCAGAATCCTTCCGATATTCCGGTCCATAAATTCAACCATACCATAATAAGCGGCCATGGCCGCACGCACGGTTTGCGGGTCCATATCTCTCAGCTTTTTTCTGAAAACAGGATGTTCGTCGCCTTCAAAAGAATCCTCCGGAATGATGACCCTGTCATAATAATAGTCAAACAATTCCGGGGGCGCGATATACGGAAAATGTGGCGCATATATTCCGACACATAAAAACTGCGGCCTGTCAAAAGATCCGCTCAGATATTTTTCCGCCGCATCCACAACATCACAGTCATATGCGAGAACCGTGGATTCCCCGCCGCCCATACACTGAATCGCCAGATGCTCAATGCGGCCTCTGTTCCACGGCAACGCATCCACTCCCGTATGCATTTTCCGTCCGTATGAAGTCGGCGTAATATCTCCGACCAGACGTTTCGCAAATCCGTGCCGCTGATCCGGACCTATAAAATGCATTCTCCCGCACAGCGTAGTATCATAGCCCTTTGCGTTCAGGGAGTGCACAAAGGTCGCAATATTCGAATCCAGAGAGACCGTATTCGTCAATGCCCTGACGGAACTTGCATACTGTCCTGTCAGCATGCCAAGTCTCGACGGAACACACAGCGGACAGGCCGCATAGCAATCCCTCATAACCGTTCCGCGGGCAGCCAGTCCATCAAGAGCAGGTGTTTTCACAATGCGATTTCCCGCATACCCCAAAACCTTATAAGAATGCTGATCCGAAATAAGAAATAAAATATCCTTTTCCATGTAATTCCTCTCCCATCGACATTTTATGGAACACGTTCATTATATCTGTAAAGTCCTATTCGTGATTGCCTTATTTTGTGCTTTGCGTTCCAAATTTAATCTGATCGCAGGTACTGATTCTAAAAAGTGCCGGAAAGCGGCATTTCAGACTGCATCCTACATGGAAAAACGGCTGTACCGGTCAGAAAACTCCGACCGGTGCAGCCGCACCGATTTTTATTTATCGAGCATCTTCTTGAGCTCGCTCATAAATGTATTCACATCCTTGAACTCCCGGTACACCGATGCGAAACGCACATAGGCTACCGCCTCAAGGTCTTTTAACTTATCCATCACGATCTCTCCGATCAGAGTACTCGGTATCTCCTTCTCCTCGAGATTAAAAATCTCAGTCTCCACCGCATCCACCAGCTGATCGATCTGATTGACGGAAACCGGACGCTTGTGGCACGCGCGGAGCACGCCGCCCTCTATCTTGGAACGGTCATACTGCTCCCGGGTGTTATCCTTCTTAATGACAATCAGCGGAATCGTCTCCACCTTCTCGTAAGTCGTAAAGCGCTTTCCGCACTCGTCGCAAAGTCTTCTGCGCCGAATGGAATTATTGTCATCGGCCGGTCTTGAATCAATGACTCTCGTATTCTCACTGCTGCAAAATGGACACTTCATAATGCTACCTCCGTGTGGCATTCGTATCTATATATTGCAGTATAGCCATTTTTCCTGTAATTGTCAATCAAATAACAATCATAACGCCGCTATTTGATTTTGTGTCTGCATTCCTTCTCGTCGATATCCACCAGAACGATATCCGGCCCGATTTTTACGATTCTACACCACGGAATAAACAGTTCAAACTCACGTCCCACACAGCCTAACCATTTCCCCGGTCCCGGAACAATCAGTGTCCGGATGCACCCGTCGCACTCGTCAAACTCCAGATCCTTGACATTTCCAAGGCATCTGCCGTCTTTGACATTGATGACTTCTTTCTGCTCTAATTCACAAAAACGCATATCATTTCCCAGCTGTTTCCTTAAAAAATTATATGCGCTTTTTTCCTGTTTAGACGAATTCGCGTCTTAAAATTTTTCTTTACCGCACGGAATCATAATGAGACCACATGCGGACAATCTTTATTGTTCCCTCATACGCTGCCCCGTCAATGACAACCGGTTCATGATATACCCGATAAACCATTCTGTGCTGTATATTAATCCTTCTGGAATAATAACCGCTGAGATTTCCCACCAATTCCTCATATGGAGGCGGATTTTGAAAAGGATTCTGCGCTATCATCGCCAGCATATTTTTGGCCTTCAAATCAAGCCCGGCCCCTTTTAACAACTTTTTGTCTTTTTCGGCCTGTTTACTGAATCTGACTACATACATTTACCATTCCTCATCCGGGTCATAGACAGAGCACTCTTCCAATGATTCTGCTCCCGCTTTTATAATACTTTCCGACATCCCCGGTATAGAGTTTAGATACAGCGTTTCCTGAATTGCATTCCAGTCGTCTTCCGAGATAAGGACACCATTTTTTCCGCGATTGTTTGTTATTGTAATCGGGCGACCACTGCTGTTGACATCAGACAGGATCTGATATATATTTTCTCTCGCTTTTGTCACACTAATTGCAGTCATCGCATCATCCCCCTTCCAATCGTATTATGCCGTACGCTTTTGCGTACGGCAACAGATTCATCCTGCTTTATCATATTATGAATTAAACATTAAACCGGAACAAAATCACGTCTCCGTCTTTTACAACGTACTCTTTTCCTTCCATCCCGACAATTCCCTTTTCCCGCGCCGCGGCAAGACTTCCGTTGTCAAGCAGATCCTGATAATTGACTACCTCCGCCTTGATAAATCCCCGCTCAAAGTCCGTGTGAATCTTTCCGGCCGCCTGCGGCGCTTTCGTCCCCTTCCGAATCGTCCACGCACGGCACTCGTCCTCCCCGGCCGTCAGAAAACTAATCAGGCCGAGCAGGCTATAGCTTGCCTTAATCAGCTTTTCAAGCCCGGACTCTTTCAGACCCAAATCTTCCAAAAACATGGCTTTCTCGTCGTCGTCAAGCTCCGCGATCTCCTGCTCGATCTGCGCGCAGATCACAAACACCTCACTGCCGCTCTCCTTTGCAAGCTTCCTCACAGCCGCGACATGCGAATTGCCCGCTCCGTCGTCCGCCAAATCGTCCTCGGCCACGTTTGCCGCGTAAATCACCGGTTTCGCCGTCAGAAGATTGTAGGATGCAAACCATTTCTGCGCATCCTCGTCTTCCGGCACCGCAAACGTCTTCGCTAACGCCCCGCTCTCCAGATGTCCCTTTACCGCATCCAAAAGCTCCATCTCTTTCGCTAGCGTCTTGTCCATACGGGCCTGTTTCGCCACCTTTGCGATCCGGCGCTCCAAAATCTCGATATCCGAGAAAATCAGCTCCAGGTTAATCGTCTCGATATCCCGCGCCGGGTCCACGCTCCCGTCCACATGTATCACATTGGTGTCCTCAAAGCAGCGCACCACATGCACGATGGCGTCTACTTCCCTGATATTTGCGAGGAATTGGTTCCCGAGTCCTTCCCCCTTGCTCGCTCCCTTTACGAGACCGGCGATATCCACAAATTCGATCACGGCCGGGGTCACCTTTTTCGTCTGATACAGTTCCCCGAGCTTTTTGATCCGCACGTCCGGCACCGCCACGATTCCGACATTCGGGTCAATCGTGCAGAACGGATAGTTCGCGGATTCCGCTCCCGCTTTGGTCAGTGAATTAAACAATGTGCTCTTTCCCACATTCGGCAAACCGACGATGCCCAGTTTCATTTTATTATCTCCTTTATCTCAAAGTCCTTGATTTCTTAGGTTTCGGCGTTGTTGCCAGTGTTCAACTACGCCAATCACTTAGTTATACTACATTTAGCATTTTTTCGATTTTCTCGACTTCTTTTTTCTTCTCGTCATCTGTTACATGAACATACAGATTCATTGTGATGTTGATGCTGGAATGTCCAAGAAGCATTTGTAAGGTTTTAGGGCGCATACCCGCTTCAATACAGCGTGTCGCATAGGTATGTCTGAGGGTGTGCATTGAAAAACGCTTAATTCCCGCCTTATCAGCCAACTTGAATAAAGAATCGTCATAAGTTGAGTTCTTCGTTGGCTCTCCTTTCCGGCACAAAAATACGCAATCTGCAAAATCCTTGCTTATTATTTTCATGGCTTTCACTTTTTCTTTCTGCGCCAATAAAATTCTTCTGCATTCCTGCGTTATAGGAATATCTCTGTATCCGCTTTTGCTTTTAGGGGGCCGATCTGCCACTCTCCTGTTGAATGACGGTACTCCATGCTTCTTGTTATATGGATAACTCCTTCCTCAAAATCAACATCGCTCCAACGAAGCCCTATCATCTCCCAGGTACGCAGCCCTGTCTGCAATAAAAATGCAAACTGATTATAATTGCTCATACCGTAGACAGCATCCAAAAAGATTTTTTGTTCCTCAACTGACAAAACCCTTTTTTCTTTTGCCTTTTCCCCGGTGGAACTTTTACTGATTTCTTTACCGGATTTCGACCTAGTATATCATTCTCCACTGCCGCCTCAAATAAAACGTACAGGGTAATCCTGCACTGATACACCGTACTCTCTGCATATTCTGGTGTCAGTTTATTCAAAATATCCTGACAATGTATAGGTTTCACTTCCAAAAGAAGCATTCTGCCGATATGCTCTTTAATATTCCGTTCAAATCGATCTTTATACCTTCTATTGCTAGAAAAAAGCCCAATACAGCAATATATATTGTACCATACTCAGGCTCTAATGTCCATATTTTGTTCCCTTGAGTTTCCGCACGCAGCTTTACACTATTTTCCGCTTCTACAAATGCCACCATGCCGCTTGCCTGATACTGCAAAACCTGTATCTGCCTGACTGTCTATCTCACTAAACCTTACAAGTTTGCGCTTTACCGTGTTGCTGAACGGCTCCGCCCTTACCACAAGCGGCTTTATCGTGATAGAAAAATATCCCAACAGTTCTGCGTCTTCCAACGATAACACTAAATATGTAACTGCCTGATGTTTCTTTGCAAATTCAACTGACTGCTGCTTCAAAAAACTCAACATCCGGATTTAACGAACAGGAAAACTCGGAAAGTAGCTGTAATAACTTATCCTCTCCGAACCGTCCGTCATCATTCTCCAAATTCTCACGAATGTTTAGCACAATAAAATTATTCGCCTGCTGCATCCGTTTTCTTCCTTTTCTCCATGAATTTTATTATTTCATCCGCTCCCTGCAGGTAAGTCACATTGATCGGGACACGAGGTGTCCTGTCGTTGGCAGATGCTTCAATCGCATCGACAAGCATCTCCACCTGCTTCTGACCAAATATAACGAAATTCTTTGTAATGTTTGAAGTTGCCATACCCCCCCCCTTATCAGTATGGCTCTTTTTACAATCTACATACTTTCCTATCTACATAGTACGGTTTTACAATCGCTTTTGTAACAAAATTTTTATGCCTCAATAGCATAGTTGATCTTTGTCTGTCCTGTGCCACGATTTCAAACGGTATCCGCTGCTCTTGAATGACCTTCGTCGCAAATATCGTTGTCCCTGTAATATATAGAAAAACACCATCCGCCATATTCGTTTTGTATAGATGATGTTTGTTCAAATATTCGATTTTTCTATGATAATTTCATCAATGATCTCTTTATAATCTTTTAAAAAGTTCTCATCCATACTATTATCAATTACGGGTTTTGAAGTATAATACACAATAACCGTTGTAAATACTATTTGCATTAATATTAATAGTGAAATTACTGATATCCTTTTAAAATCTATTTGAAAATATGAATCAAGAAACATATCAACTATTAATGTCAAGCCCAGAGTTAATATAACGCCACCTAATATGTTTCCATATTGACCATTTGTCTTAATATTCCTTATTCTTTGATTCAGATACCTGCTAAATTGATTTAACATATCTTTGTCATATTTATCATATTTGTCTCTAACATATTGTTTCCATTGTTGGTATGATTCAAATTTTAAATCCAGTTTCCTGAAATCCTTCTTTTTTATTTTCACACAGCATAAATAATAATATATATTCCTTTGTAATCGAAAATCGAAATCGTACCACCTTTCCCCTATTTCATTAAGTTCCCTTTGAGTTTTCCTGTGTTTCCTCATATAATCATCCCTGTTTATTCCCATCAGTGAACAAGGGTACACACGCCCTTGGTCCACTGAGGGAAGATAACGCACGCATTCTGCGTCTCAAATTCCTTTCAGCTCCTACTCCTCCCGCCGTTCGCACTCCCGCATCCTGCGCTTCATCCGTTTTTCCTCATACATTCTCTGATCCGCCTGGCCAATCAGAAGGTCAAGATTTTCAATGTCCCGCGCGCGGTATCTCGATACTCCGATGCTTGCGCGAAGTTCATAGGGCGTGTTACTCCGCCTGTTTCTGCGCTGCATCCCCTCCCTGAGCGACGCGACGAAACGTTCCGTGATCCCTTCCCCTGCACAGCGGCCCAGAATCACAAACTCGTCTCCTCCGTAGCGCATCGCGAGACTGCCCTCCTCCACATTCTGCCGGATAATCTCCGCCATACTGCAGATCAGCTCGTCCCCGGCCTCGTGTCCGATCGTGTCATTCACCTGCTTTAGCCCGTCCAAATCCAGAAAGACGAGACAGATATATTCATCCCGCTCCTGCAAATCTTTCAGCATCCGCTCCGCATAGTGAAAAAATCCCGCGCGGTTATAAAGTCGTGTCAGCATATCATACGCCCACATGCTGTTCAAACGCTTCACGGTGTCCTCGAGGAGCACGCGTTTGCGGATATTTTCAAATCCGATTCCGATATTCATGATCCACGCATAAAAGAAATTATGCTCCAGCGGCAGATATGTATTGCCGCTGATACAGTATCCGTAACAGCAGTGCTGATAAAAAACGGGAACCGCCACATAATAATTGCCGCCGCTCCGCCTCCTGCACTCCTCCGGGAGCACCTTTCCCCTCGGAAAATTCTCATAGGAACCAAACACCCCGTTTTCGTAGGCAAGCGGAATGTGTATCATATCCGTATACTCCGTATTTCCGTGGAGAATATCAAGCGCGCCCGTGAGCGTCTCGTCCTGTATTGCAAACAGACGGTCCTTCTCACAGAAACACAGATAAAAGCTCTCAAACTCCATCTGCTCAATATATTTTTTGAGCGCCTCGACGACATCCCCCGGCGTCCCGAGGCCGGAGAATTCCGTGATCATGTTGCGCAGGATATCCGCACCGTTCTGTGTGGACACCTGGTTGTGCACATAAGCCTCCCTGAGTCTCCGCGCATTCTGTTCCTCCTCAAACGAACAGCCACAGCTTGTCCGGATAACCGGCTCCCCTGAAACAATCGTTCCGCACGGCGGATTGCCCTTCATGCGGGCCATCAGCTCGTAAACCGCCCGATACCCCACCTCATGCTGGTTTTTATCCACCGTCGTCAACGGCGGATAACTCAGTTCCGAAATCTCCGAATTGTCAAATCCCGCCAGAATGACATCCTCCGGAACCCGCAGGCCGTGCTGCCTGAGCACCTCCTGCGCCCCCACCGCCATCGCGTCATTCCCGCAGATAATCGCTTTCGGACAGGCTCCGTCCTTCATAAATGTCTCAACTGCCTGCGCCCCGCTGTCCGTCGTAAAAAAGCCCTGAAATACATGGTCTTCCCTGACCACAAGACCGTTATTTTCCATCGCATCCCGGAACGCGCGGTACCGCTTCTCCCCCTCCTTATGAAACAGCGGTCCGCTGATATAGTAGATGTCGCTGCACTGATGTACCCGGATCAAATGCTCCGTCATCGCATATTCCGCCTCATAACTTGAAAAACTGATGTGACTCATGCCGTCTATCTCCACATCAATGCTGACAGCCGGGCGTCCGCTCTCCTGTATCGCCCGCGTGACTCCCTCTGCCGCCGGCGGGTATGTAATCGTGTTTCTTGCGATGACGATACCATCAAACTCTTTATAATCCGGCAGCCCCAGAATCTGATAAGCTCCCCTGAGATTTTCTTCCTTTTCCCTGTAACTGATATAATTCGTAAAGACATACAGATTGCTGTCCGTCTCTTTCGCAGCGTCAATCATCCCCTCCAGCATCCTGCGCTGATTATCCGCATTAATCGTACACATCAGTACCGCGATTTGTCTGCTCATATTCCTTCCCCCGTCTTTATATAAGCTCTAACATTTCATGGCGGCTTTTTTCTGCCGTTTCTATCTCCTCATAAAAATCGTCGGCCGGAGCCAGCGATAAGTTAAGACACCCGGAATCCGTCATATCCATCATCGTGCCGTCCATCATCCGAAGAATCGGGCGCAGATTGTGGATTCCGGCGTTTTCGTATATAATGCCGGTCCGCCCGTTTGACAATCGCACGGTCGTCCCCTTCGGATACAGCGGCACAAAGCGCAGCAGCGCGTCCACCACCTGCCCGTCAAACATACTCCCGCAGACGCCCATCAGGTATTCCGATGCCTCGTACGGAGAGTAGGGATTCTTATACGGGCGCTTTGACACCAGCGCATCGTAGACATCCGCCACATGCAGGATTTTGGTGAACAACGTCTGACTGCTTCCGTCGATCCCGTTCGGATAACCGCTCCCGTCCACATTTTCGTGATGAAACAATACGGCCGTCTTCACCTTCGCCGAGATATCCCAGCGCTCGCGAATCAGATCATAGGATTTCTCCGCGTGGGTTTTCATAACCGCGTACTCCTCGGGCGTCAGTCTCTCCGGCTTGTTCAGAATCTCCGACGGAATAAACAGCTTGCCCAGATCGTGCAGAAGCGCCGCGGTCACGAGATGAATCATATCCTGCTCACTCATACACATCCCCATTCCGATCACGCCGCAGATGACGCCCACATTCACGGAATGCGCATAGGTATAATCGTCGTAGCTGCGCAGATCCGCCAGATCCAGAGACACCTTCCCACTGTCCAATATCTCCTCCACAATCTGCCTGGCCACTTTCTTGCACTCATCGATATTACACGCGCGGACACTCTCCATGCCCCGCGCTTTCAGCTGCGGGGAGATCACGCTCTCCACCTCAATCCCCTCCGACAGCTCATCCGAAATATAGACACCCCAAAATCCGTATTTCTGCAGCTTCTCGATGTAGGAATCTGTCAGCTTATGGTTCGCCCCGATCAGCGTGCGCCCATAAGAATCATAGAGCTCGTTCGCCAATACCATACCGGCGGTCGCCTCTTTCAACGATACATACCTCATGCCGTTTCTCCTTTTCGACAATGGCCGTCCCTCACGCATCATCCCGGGACTCGATCACAAGCAGGATTCCCCCGTCAAACGAAATCTCCGCACGCTCCGCAATAATCTCATTGCTGACGCCGAGGGAACAAAATCCCTGCAGGCAGTAATCCGTCAACGGATACTTAAATCCTTTCAGATACAGATGCTCCACCTGCCCGGTATAGGGAATCAGCGACACATAATCCCCGAACTGCTCCGCACGTTCCAGTGTGATTCCCGTCTCAATCATGCGCACGCGGTTGTGCGCATCCACAAGCATAATCGGAACCCCCGCCCGAAGGCCGATGCCCAGCAGTTCAATATTCCCGAGCACATGGTCAAGCCGGCTCCCCGTGGCGCCGAGCAGCGTAATCTCCTCCGCTCCCATCTCGATCGCGAGCCGTATCGCCGACTCCGTGTCCGTGTCGTCTTTGACCGGATTCAGCCGGATCATCCGAATGTCCGGCTGTTTTCGAAACGCGGCAAGGGCCGCACTGTCCGCCGAATCAAAATCCCCTACGATCACATCGGGCCTTATGCCGTTCCGGTAACAGAAATCCATTCCCGAATCCGCCGCGATCAGCACGGACGGCTGCTTTTCCAGAATTCCCCGCACGAAAGCCTCCTCCACGTTTCCGCCGGAAATCACAAAAAAATGTCTCATATCACAATCCTTCTCCGGCCTGCGGGAAAGCGGCCCGGGCCTTTTTTTATCTGCGGGAATTTAAAATGCTCAGAAAATTCTCCACATTTTCCGTGATATTGCCGTCAAATACGGCACTCCCCGCCACGATCACATTGGCGCCGGCCGCCATCACCTCTTTCACGTTATAAAGATTGATACCGCCGTCAACCTCGATGTCAAGCTTTATCCCGCGCTCGTCCACAAGCTGTTTTAAATCGCGGATTTTCTGCACGGTATACGGAATCAGTTTCTGTCCGCCAAACCCTGGATTTACTGTCATGATCAGCACCATATCAACCTTCTCAAGCACATACGAGACCGCGGATAGCGGCGTCGCAGGATTTAACGCCACACCGGCCAAAAGCCCCCGCTCCTTGACCGCATCAATCGTTCGGTCAAGATGTCTGCAGCTCTCCGCATGCACCGTGATCAGATCCGCACCGGCGTCCACGAACGCATCAATATAGCGCACCGGCTCCTCGATCATCAGATGCACGTCAAAAATTCTGTCGGTGCAGGGGCGTATTGCACGGATCACAGGCATACCGAACGAGATACTCGGAACAAAAGCTCCGTCCATCACGTCAATATGCAGATACTGGGCTCCGGCCGCATCAAGCTCTGCGATCTGTTCTCCCAGCCGTCCAAAATCCGCCGCCAAAATCGAGGGTGACAAGCAATTCATATCCGATTCCGTTCCTTTCTCCGCCTATGTTTCGGCGCTAATACTTTTCCGCCGCTTTCAGTTCCTCATACAGCAACCGGTAATTCTCATAGCGCAGCCGGCTTACCTTCCCGCCCAAAGCAGCCTTGACGCCGCAGTCCGGCTCGCCGATATGACTGCAACCGCGAAATCTGCACTCCGGCTCAAACTGTGCAAATTCCCGGTAGTACCGCCCGAGTTCCTCTTTCGCAAGCCCCGGAACATACAGCGTGGAAAAGCCCGGCGTATCCATAATATAGGTATCGCTCTCCACCGGTATGATCTCCGAGTGGCGCGTCGTATGTCGTCCTCTGGAAATCTTCCTGCTGACCGCACCGGTCTCCATCCGATGCTCCGGCTGAAGGCAGTTAATCAGCGATGACTTTCCCACACCCGAAGGCCCTGCCACCGCCGTTGTCTTTCCTTCCAGCACCGCAAGCAGCTCCTCAATGCCCCGCTCTTCCTTCGTGCTCGTATAGAGTACCGAATATCCGCATGCCTCATAGATATCCCCGAACACATGGAGTTCCTCCTCGGTCACCAGATCCGTCTTGTTAAAGCAGATTGTAACCGGCACCTTCTGGTATTCCATCATCACCAGAAAACGGTCGAGAAGGTTAAAGCTCGGCGCGGGCTTTGCCGCTGCAAAAATCACCAGCGCCATATCGATATTGGCCACCGCCGGCCGGATCAGCTCGTTTTTCCGGGGAAGCATCCGCTCGATATTCCCCTTTTTCTCCCTCTCATCCAAAACGGCAATCTCCACATTGTCTCCCACAAGGGGCCTGATTTTCTGATTGCGGAATACGCCTCTGGCCTTACATTCATAAATTCCGAATTCCGCTATGTGAACATAGTAGAACCCGGAAATCCCCTTTACGATCTTTCCCTGCATATTTTCCGACTCTACGATTCTTTGGTAAATGCCTTTGACAGGTCGTCTACCGTCTGATCGTTCAGCTCGTCTCCGTCGAGATCCAGCCAGGTAATGACAAGTTTTCCACTGTTTACCATAAGCCCCGATTTCGTCAGCGTCAGACCGTCGTCACCGAATTTGGAAATATCCTGATCATTCCACTGCTCAAGAATATTCCCTGCGGTGTCATAGAGCACGATATCCGCGCCCGACACATTGGAGATATCCGCCGGCTGCCTGATCGTAATCTTAAACTTGTACGTCGTCGCCGTCACCACCTGGGACGGCTCCGGCCCGAGGCTGACCGTGATCGTGATCGCGGCCCCCTTCTCCGCTTTCGAATAGGGCGCAAGGCTCTGCTGCATCACGATGCCTGCCGGAATCATATCGCTGTAAGCCTGCGTCACCGTCACCGCAAAATCAGAAAGCTCCCCTCTCGCCTGTTCCTCGGACTTGTAAGTCGTCTGCACGTCCGGCACGGTCACAAGCTCCGGCCCCTGACTGATTTCGATGATAATGGTATCTCCCGGCTTTCCCTGTGCGCCGGCTGCCGGCGACTGGTTGATGACATAGTTTTCCTGTACCGTGGAACTGTAGGAATATTTTTTCTCGACCACAAATCCCGGTTCCGTCAGTTTTGCAATCGCGTCGGTGTCCTTTTCTCCGGTCACACCGGGCACGTCAATCGTTCCCTTGCCGCTGCTGATGACGACCGCGACCGCCTTCCCCTTCTCGACCGTGCCTCCGGCAAGCGGATCCTGGTTTGCCACCTTCCCCTCCTCGTAATCGTTCGAGGAAATCTCGCCTTTATTCTCAATGCCAAGACCGAGCCCCTCAAGCTGTGCCTTCGCCTCCTCGAAGGTTTTGCCGCGCAGCTCCGGCACCGGAACCTGCTCTTTTGCGGCGCTCTCCGTCTCCCCCGCCTGCGTATTGCCGGTGGTCTGAGTGGATTCGGTAGACTGAGAGGACTGCGAAGACTGACTGTCCTTATCCTTTTTCCCGCTGCCTCCGAAGCCGCCGAACAGATTGATCACAAGCGCAACGATAATCCCGACAATGACAACCGCCGCCACGATTCCCATGATCGTGATTGCCTTCTCCATTCTGGGATTTAATTCCCCCTCGTCGCCGCCCTCGAAATCGTCGCCGTCCTCCTCGTCGTCGTCCGGCTCCACGCGCTCCGGCACCGGAATATGGATGCTTCCCGTCTCCTTTTTGATCTGCCGGATTTCCTCGGCTGCGATAATCCGGGTCTTATCCTGGCTTACAGCCGGAACCATCACGACGAAATCCTCGTTCGGGCTTACGAGCGATTTTCTCAGATCCGTCAAAAGCGCCGTCATAGACTCATATCTGCGGTCCGCATTCTTCTGCGTACATTTGAGAATAATTTTTTCCATGCTGATCGGCAGATTCGGCGCGTAAGCGCTCGGCGTCACCATCTCCTCCTGCAGATGCTGAATTGCCACGGCCACCGTGGTATCACCGTCAAAGGGAACGCGACCGGTCACCATCTCATACATCACGATTCCCAGCGAATAGATATCGCTCTTGCCGTCCACAAACCCATTTCTCGCCTGCTCCGGGGAGGAATAGTGTACCGACCCCATCACGTCGGAGCTGATCGTATTCCCGCTTGCCGCTCTGGCAATTCCGAAATCCGTCACCTTGACCTTTCCCTCGGTCGAGATCATGATATTCTGCGGCTTGATATCCCGGTGTATAATCCCTTTGCCGTGGGCCGCCTCGATCCCTCTGCCCACCTGAATCGCAATGCTGACGGCCTCCTTGAAGGAAAGCTGCCCCTTTTTCTCGATGTAGGTCTTTAAGGTAATGCCCTCCACATACTCCATCACGATGTAGTGCATTCCCTTCTCGCTCCCGACATCATAAATATTCACGATATTCGGGTGCTCTAATCCCGCGGCCGACTGGGCCTCCGTGCGGAACTTCGTCACAAAATTCATATCCTCCGAAAACTCCGCCTTCAGCACCTTAATCGCTACAAAACGTCCCAGTGTCAGGTCCTTCGCCTTATATACATCCGACATTCCGCCGGCGCCGATTTTCCCTATCACCTCATAGCGGTCCGCTATATACATTCCCTCTGTCAACATACATCTATCCTCCAATTACTCCACAAACGGTTCGATTAATACCACCGTGATATTGTCGTGTCCGCCGTTTCTGTTCGCAGTCTCAACCAGCTTCTCTGCTTTCTCCACGATATCTCTCTGCCCGAGCACGATGCGCCTGATGTCCGCATCGGAGACCTCGTTGGTCAGCCCGTCCGAACACATCAGAATGATATCGCCCTCCTCAATCCGCGTCTCGAAAAAGTCCACCGCAACCTCCTCAAACACGCCGACGGCTCTCGTAATAATATTTTTATCGGGATGAAACTTTGCATCCGCTTCGTTCATCTCCCCCAGACGCACCATCTCCTCCACAAGAGAATGGTCTCTGGTAATCTGCGTAATTGTCTCCTGATTAATAATATAAAGACGGCTGTCTCCCACATTTGCCGCATACAGCTGATGGTCTATGCAGGTCGCCGCGACCAGCGTCGTGCCCATACCCGCCTTCCCCGGATCATTCTGCGCTGCAGAAAGCAACAGAAGATTCGCGCGGCTCACCGCCTCCTGCATCAGCGCGACCGGCTCTGTCAGACCGGAATGTGAAATACTGTCCACCGTCTGCTCAATCGTACAGCGGGACGCATAGTCCCCCGCCGCATGACCTCCCATACCGTCCGCCACAAGAAAAAGATTCGGCAGATTCCCGACTGCTGTCTCTGACGTATACATATAGTCCTGATTTGTATCGCGCCGCTGTCCGGTATCCGTCATGGAAAACGTCTTCATCTATCCTTCCTCCCTTTCCTGTAAATTCCGGACATACCGCTTGCGCAGCTGTCCGCAGGCACCGTCAATATCCCTGCCCATTTCCCTTCTAATAGTAACATTTCTCCCGTTTTTTTCAAGTTTATTTTTGAATTCGACAACGGCTCTGCCGTCCGGCTGCCGGTATTTGCGCTCCGAAATCGGATTGACCGGAATCAGATTGATATGGCAGTTCATGCCGGCCACAAGCGCAGACAGCCCCTCGGCATCCTCCGCGGTATCGTTGACTCCGGCCACAAGGCTGTACTCGAACGTAACCCGCCTTCCCGTCTGCGCAAAGTAGTAGCGGCAGGCTTCCATGACTTCCGGGAGCGCATAGCGGTTCGCCACCGGCATCAGCCCCTGCCGCTTTTCCTGGCTCGCGGCGTGCAGCGACAGCGCCAGCGTAATCTGAAGCTTTCTGTCGGCAAGCTCCCGCATCCTCGGCACAATGCCGCAGGTCGAGACCGTCACGTTCCGCTGGCTGATATGGAGGCCGTTTTCGTCGCACAAAAGCTCGATAAACCGAAGCAGATTGTCGAAATTGTCAAGCGGTTCGCCGGTTCCCATGACCACCACATTTGAGATGCGTTCGCCGATATCGCAGCCGATGCGATAGATCTGGTCAAGCATCTCAGATGGCGTCAGTCCCCGCACCAGCCCGTCCAGCGTCGACGCGCAGAAGCGGCACCCCATACGGCACCCCACCTGCGAGGAAATGCAGACGGAATTGCCGTGTTTATAGCGCATCAGCACGCTCTCGATCACGTTTCCGTCCGCGAGAGCAAAGAGATATTTCCTTGTACCGTCCTGCTTTGAGACCTGTACCGCCTCGATTTTGAGCGCGGTGAGCACACACTGTTCTTCCAGTTTTTGTATCAGTGCTTTCGGAATGTTTGTCATCTCGCAAAAACTCTGTACCTGTCTGACGTGAAGCCATTGATATATTTGTTTCGCCCGGAATCCTTTTTCTCCGAGCTCTGTGAGAAACGACGTCAGTTCCTGTAAATTCAACGCCTTAATATCTGTCTTATCCATTCTTTTTCACCATTTTGGAGATAAAAAAACCGTCCCCGAGCTGTTCGTCCGGAAACAGCTGCTCCATCTTAACCAGCGAAAATTCCGGATGTCCGGACAAAAAATACCGCACATTTTCCTCGTTCTCCGCCGGATTTATCGTGCAGGTGGAATAAATCAGCGTTCCGCCGCACTTTACATAGGCGCACACCACGTCTAAGATCTGCCGCTGCAGCGCCGCAAGCTCCCCCTGCTGCTCTTTACTCATCCGGTACTTGATATCGACCTTCCTGCGCAGCACGCCCAGCCCCGAGCAGGGCAGATCCGCGATGACGATATCGGCCGCGTCCCTCGACGACGCGTCAAAAACGGCTGCGTCCTGTTTTACCGCTGTGATATTGGTAAGTCCCTGCCGTTTTATATTTTCCCGGATCAGGGACACCTTATAGTCCGTCAGATCTCTGGCAGAAACGCTTCCGGTTCCCGCGAGCTTCTCCGCGAGATGCAGGCTCTTTCCCCCCGGGGCCGCACAGACGTCAATGCAGACATCGCCCGCCTTCGGAGCCGCATACTCCGCGACCATCATCGAGCTGACATCCTGCACATAAAATAATCCTTCCCGAAACGACTGCAATCCATTCAGATAGTCAAAGTCCCGAAGCGTAAGGGCATACGATAGCCCGGGATATCTTTGCGCGTCGAGCGGCTCCGCCAAAACGCCCTCCGCCGCAAGCCGCTCACGCAGTTCCCCCGGCGTGATCCGCCCGAGATTTGTGCGCACCGTAAGCGGCTCTTCGGTCAGCAGCACGGAAAGCAGCTCCTCGGTGCGCTCCCTGCCATAAGCCGCAAGCCACTCCCGCACAATCCACTCCGGCATGGAGTAGCGCACGGAAAGCGACGCGGCGGGCTCCGTTTCCACATCCGGATATGTAACGTCAAAAAGGTTCCGGCTGATATTCCGCAGCACGCCGTTGACAAAACCGGAAAGAGAGGAAAACCCCTTCTTTCTGGCAAGTTTTACCGCCTCGTTGCAGGCCGCGGAGGCCGGAACCGCATCCATATATTTTAACTGATAAACGCCCATCCGCAGGATATTGCGGATCACAGGCTTCATCTTTGCCGTCTTTACGTTGGAAAAACGGTCGATGATATAGTCAAGCTCGATCATGCGCTGAATCGTTCCCTCGGAAACCCGGGTGATAAACGCGCGGTCACGCTTGTCGAGATACTGATACTTTTCCAGCACGGCGCGGATGACAAGATGGCTGTAGTTCTTCCCCTCCGCCGCCTCCATCAGAATCCCAAGTATCAGCTCTCTTGTGTTCACGGAATCAGTCATCGCTTCGTCTTCCTCCGAACAGCAGCACAAGCCGCAGCAGCTGTAAAATCGCGGCTGCCGCACTGGCCACATAGGTAAGGGCCGCGGCGCCAAGCACCTTTTTCGTGTACGGAATCTCGCTTTCGCTCAGAATCCCCTGCTGCCCGAGAATCGCAAGCGCCCGCGACGAAGCGTTAAACTCCACCGGCAGCGTCACCAGCTGAAACAGCACCGCAAACGAAAAGCAGAAAATCCCGATATTGATCAGTGTCGAGCCGGTCCTCTGCGTAAACAACAGGCCGATTAAAATCAGCGGCCACGCGAGCGTCGAACCGATATTCGCCACCGGAACGATCGCGGAGCGAAGCGCAAGCGGCGCATAACCCTGCTGATGCTGTATGGCATGTCCGCACTCATGCGCCGCCACGCCGACGGCGGCCACCGAGGCCGAACCGTACACCGAATCCGACAGGTTCAGCGTCTTTTTCGCCGGATTGTAGTGATCCGTCAGACTGCCGGACACATGATGGATCGTCACATCATTGATCCCGGCGGACCGCAGAATGCGCTCCGCCGCCTGCGCTCCTGTCATCCCGGACATGCTGCGGTACTGCGAGTACTTCTGAAACGTGGTCTTCACCCGCGCAGAAGCGATCAGACAGATCACCGCACCGATTAGCACCAGAAAATATGTCGGGTCAAATCCCCAAAAATAATATGGCATAACAACTCTCCGTCCTTTCCCGTCAGGTGCGCCTGACGTTCAGCCGCGGCTGACGTTTCAGCCGCGCTTGAAATAAGTTCCCGGTTCCACGGTATAGCCGTTCAGAAATGCCTCCGCGGACATCCGTTTTTTCCCTTCCAGCTGCACCTCTTTTAAAACCAGGATCCCGTCCCCGGTCTGCACAAAAATCCCGTCCTTTTCCACCGCCGTGATACAGCCCGGCGCCGCCTTTTTCTCTCCGCTCCTTACCCCGGCTTTCCAGATCTTAAGCGTCTTTCCGTCAAGGCAGGTATAGGCGCTCGGCCACGGGTCCAGCCCGCGGATTAGGCACTCGATGGATTTGGCATCCCTGCTCCAGTCAATACAGCCGAGCTCCTTATGGATCTTCGCCGTATGCGTCGCCTTCGCATCGTCCTGCGGCGTATAAACCGCCGTCCCGTCCTCGATCGCAGCCATCGTCTTCACACAGAGGCGTGCGCCCGCTCTCCCGAGACGCTCAAACAGACTGCCGCCGGTCTCGTCCTCCCGGACGATAATCTCCTCTTTCATGATCATATCGCCGGTGTCCACTCCCTCATCCATGCGCATCGTAGTCACTCCGGTCACCGCATCCCCGTTAATCACGGCCCACTGAATCGGTGACGCGCCCCGGTACTTCGGAAGCAGGGAGGCATGCACATTCACACAGCCGTAACGGGGCATCTCAAGCAGTTCCTTCGGTATAATCTGCCCAAAAGCCTCGACAATTATGATATCCGGCTGAAATTCCCGCAGATGACGGATGCTCTCCTCCTCCCGCACGCGTTTCGGCTGATACACTTCGAGACCGTGGGCAAGCGCACATGCCTTCACCGGCGTATATCTGAGCGCTTTGCTGCGCCCCACCGCCTTGTCCGGCTGCGATACCACCAGCACAACCTCATGTCCCGCCTTTATGATCTCCTCCAGTGTCATCACCGCAAAATCCGGCGTGCCCATAAAAATGACTCTCATAGCAATCCCTCCATCCATCCATTTGAGCGCAAGAGCGGCTTATTCTTCGTCCGATTCATAGGTGACCTCGCGCAACGGCCCTTCTGCCAGTTCCACATACAGATGTCCGTCGAGATGGTCCAGCTCGTGACAGATCGCCCGGGCCAAAAGCTCCGTTCCCTCGATCTCGTACTCCTCCATATTTTCGTTAAACGCCCGCGCCTTTACATAGTCTGGCCTTGTCACCGTCCCCGCTTTGCCCGGCACGCTTAAGCACCCCTCGTCTCCGGTCTGCTCTCCCGAAGTTTCCAGGATCACCGGATTAATCATGACGATGGGTCCTTCCCCCACGTCAATCACCACGACTCTGCGAAGCACGCCCACCTGCGGGCCGGCCAGTCCGACACCGTTCGCCTCGTACATCGTCTCCAGCATATCCTCAACCAGTTCCCGAATCTTCGGTGTAATCTCCTTAATCTCCCTGCATGTCTTGTTCAGCACAGGATCTCCCTGCACACGAATTGTCCGAAGCGCCATTTCTTCCTCCTTTATTCCTCTCACGCTAAAATCCGTTTACCGGATTAAAGTCAAACTGTACCGTCACATCCCGGTACCCGCCGTTATCCCTGATCAGACACTCTGTCCTGTCTTTTATTTCCACCAAAGAATCGTAGTCCGCACTCTTAAGATAAATTACCTTCCTGTATATGTCATTCACCTTTGCGACCACCGCATCCGCCGGGCCGATCAGACTGACGCGTTCCCTGCCGGGGAGGTCCGCATACGCCGCAAGCGCTCCGGCCAGCTCCGACGCCGCGCGCTCCGCCGTCTCCTCCTGCTTTGCCGTACACAGAATCACTAACATATTCCACACGGGCGGATAACAGAGCATTTCCCGGTAGATAAGCTCCTCGCGGTAAAACGCCTCATAATCCTGCGCCTTTGCCGCGGCGATGCTGTAATGTTCGGGGTCATAGGTCTGAATCAGTGCAAGCCCCGGCCGATCTCCTCTGCCGGCCCGCCCTGCCGCCTGCGCGAGAAGTGCAAACGTGCGCTCCGACGCCCGGTAGTCTCCCACATGCAGCGACAGGTCCGCCGCGAGAATCCCCATCAGCGTCACATTCGGAAAATCATGCCCCTTGACAATCATCTGCGTTCCGATCAGGATATCCGCCTCCCCGTTGGAAAATGCGGATAAAATCTGTTCGTATCCCTCTTTGTTCCGCGTGGTGTCAAAGTCCATGCGCAAAACTCCCGCACCCGGGAACCGCTCCCGCACGACCTGCTCGATCTTCTGCGTCCCCGCTTTAAAGCCGCTGATATATTTGGAGCCGCAGGACGGGCATACGGCAGGCTGCGGCTCCTCATACCCGCAGTAATGGCACACCATCCTGCCGCCGCCGTGCTGGCTTAAAGAGACATCGCAATGCGGACATTTTATCACATGTCCGCATGCTCTGCAAGACACAAAGCCCGCCAGCCCTCTGCGGTTCAAAAACAGCATCGTCTGCTCGCCCCGGCGCAGACGCTCCTCCATCTCCTCTGTGAGACGCCTGCTTAAGATGGAACGGTTCCCCTCTCTTAGCTCTCTCCGCAGGTCTATGATCTCACACGCAGGCAGCACCTTTCCCCCCACGCGCGTCGGGAGCTCCAACAGGCGGTATTCCCCGCGCTCTGCCCGGTAATAGCTCTCCATCGAGGGGGTCGCGGAGCCTAAGACCACACTGGCGTCCGCCATTTTGGCACGCGCGATCGCCGTCTCGCGCGCGTGGTAGCGCGGCACCGCTTCGCTCTTGTAAGAGGGCTCATGCTCCTCGTCGATGATGATAAGCCCCAGCCGCGGAAACGGCGTAAACAGCGCCGAACGCGGGCCGATCATAATGTCGACCTCACCGTTTTTTGCCCGAAGGAACTGGTCGTAGCGCTCCCCCGCCGACATGCGGGAATTGAGAATGGATACCCGGTCTCCAAACCGCCGGTAAAAGCGCAGCACCGTCTGATAAGTCAGCGCAATCTCGGGAATCAGCACGATCGCCTGCCTTCCCGCCGCGCACACATGGGCAATCATCTCCATATAGACCTCGGTCTTGCCGCTCCCGGTCACTCCCCGCAGCAGATAAGTCGCCCGCACTCCGGCGTCATAGTCCGCACAGACGGCGTCCGCCGCCCGCCGCTGCTCCCCGTTTAACGTGCACTCATATGTGCCGGCCGACAGCCTTCCCACCGGATTGCGGTATTCGGTCTCCCGCACGATACGCACGACTCCCTGCTCCTCGAGCGCCTTTATCACACTCCCGGAAACGCCGAGCTTTCCCGTGATAAAATTCCACTCCAGCTCTCCTTCGGCAAGCAGCGCCTCCAGAAGTCGCGCGCGCGCCGTGCTGTGCTTCCTCTGATATGCGCCGAGCTGGTTTTGTGCCTCCACCGGGTGAAGCGCCAGACGCACGGTTTTGTGCTCAACTGCCTTTTTCCTTTCCCTGACCGGGATGACCGTCTTAAGCGCCTGATTCATCGTGCCGCCGTAATTTCTGCGCATCCATGCGGCCAGCGCGATCAGCTGCGATTCGATCGGCAGACTTTTCTGCACCACACCGATCAGGTCTTTGATTTTGTCCGCGTCATATTCCGTCTCGTCCGTAAGCTCCACGACATACCCGGTCAGCCTGCGCTTTCCGAACGGGATATTGACCTGTGTTCCCACCGCAATCTGTTCCTGCAGATACACGGGAATATGGTATTCAAATGTTTTGTCTAATTTATCCAGTGATATATCCACAATCACTCTTGCGTATTCTGCCATCGTCCCTTTCACTTCCCTTTATCTGCGCCGCATTCCCCCGGCCGCACGGCCCGCTTTCGGGTCAGGCGTTTTGCCGCCTCTTCCACAAGCGTTTTATCCTGCATCGGATATTTTACCCCGCGAATCTCCTGATAATCCTCATGTCCCTTTCCGGCCAGCACAATGATATCACCCTCGGCGGCCTGCTCCACGGCATACCGCACCGCCTCGGCCCGGTCCGGAATCCTCACATAAGCGCCTCCGGTGCCGCGGATGCCGGACTCGATATCGTCGATAATCCGGTCAGGCTCCTCCCACCTCGGATTATCCGAGGTGAGGATGGAAAAGTCCGCCAGATGGCCCGCCATCTCTCCCATCCGGGTACGCCGCAGAAGCGAGCGGTTTCCGCCGCATCCGAAAATCACCACCAGACGCGCCGGGGAAAACGCCCGCAGCGTCTCCAGCAGATTTTTCAGGCTCATCTCATTGTGGGCATAGTCAATCAAAAACACATAATCCGGGGAAATACCGGTGTTCTCGCAGCGCCCCGGAACAACGGTGCGCGCGAGTCCCCGGCAGATTCCCCGGGGTGTCACAAAGAAATGTTCCGCGATCGCGATTGCCGCCAGCGCGTTGTACACGTTAAAATCCCCCGGCATCCGAAGGCTCACGCAAAGCCTGCCGGTACCGCACCAGACCGTAAAACGGCTGCCGAGACTCCCGCCCTCCATGAAAAATTCCGGCGGCTCCGCCGTCACATGTGCCGGATAATGCATCGAAAACGCTTTCACGACGCAGGTATGCCCCCTTAAGATGCGCCCGGTGTGCGGATCGTCCGCATTCACGATGCCGACCGCACACTGGGAAAACAGCTTTGCCTTGCAGCACAGGTATTCCGAGAACGAGGCGTGTTCCCCCGCTCCGATGTGATCCGGCTCAATATTCAAAAATACGCCGATGTCAAAAAAAATACCTGCCACCCGATGCATCTTCAGTCCCTGGGAAGACACTTCCATCACGCAGCAGTCGCAGCCGTTTTTCACCATCTGCGCCAGATACCGCTGCAAATCGCAGGATTCCGGCGTCGTGTGCGAGGAGGGGATGCGCGTTTTGCCGTCCCAGATAAAAACCGTTCCGATCATACCGACATGATATCCCGCTTCCGCAAGGACGGATGCCGCCATAAACGCCGTAGTCGTCTTCCCTTTTGTCCCAGTGATGCCGACCATGCGCAGCTTTTTTGCCGGATGCCCGAACCACGCAGCCGAAAGCTGTGCCAGCGCAAGCCTCGTATCCTGCACAATGACAAACGCCACCCCGTATTCCCTCTCACACTGTTCGATGACGACCTTCTCCCCTCCGGAATAGAGCACACGCTTTGTCCCAAGACAGATGATTTCGGAGACTTCGACCGCCACGGCTGTGGCGCCCTGTCTGACTGCGGAGAGCAGATAATCATGTCCGTCGGCCCGCTGGCCTTTTATGCAGACAAACAGGGAACCCTCCCGGACACGGTTGGAATCATAGCAGATATCTTTTATCCCGCACTTGGGGTTTCCCTGCAAACACTCATATGTAATGTCCTGTAATAGTTCCTCTAACTGCATTCTGCCTCTGCCGAATACATTTTTTTTATTATATGTCAGATGCTTATGTTTTACAAGTTATCCCATTTTTTTTCAGAATTTTTTCAGAAAAATGGGCGCAGACTAGCATCAGAATATAAAACAAAGGAGAGAACAGATGAAAGGACAAAACTTTTTAATCTGCGGTCTTACCGGCTGGTGTATGGAAATCCTCTTTACCTCCGCCGGTTCTCTGTTAAAAAAAGACGGCCGTCTCATCGGGCAGACATCGGTCTGGATGTTCCCCATCTACGGCATGGCGGCTTTCATATATCCGGTCTACGGGAAAATCAAACATATCCCGGCGCTTCTGCGCGGCGCGCTCTACAGCATCGGTATTTTTTCTTTTGAGTACTTAAGCGGCTCCATCCTCAAACGGCATCAGCTCTGCCCCTGGGATTACAGCGGCGCAAAGACCAGCATTGACGGCCTGATCCGCCTCGACTATGCCCCCTTCTGGATGGCCGCCGGTCTTCTGTTTGAGCGAATTCTCCTGGCCTCCGACAGGCGGCAGGAAGCGGCGGAAAAAGCAGGCCAAACTATCTGAAAACAATGACTTTTCCACCCTGTAATATGTAAATTTATTCGCTCTTGAAATTGTCTTCCCGTTAGTATATGATACCCTCAGTGGACAAGGAGCACGCAGTGTGTCCCCTGTCTGCCAAGGGTAAAAATACTTATAGGGAGGATTGTTATGCGTCATTTAATGAGTCCGCTGGACTTCTCCGTCGATGAGCTGGACAGGCTGTTAGACCTCGCCGACGACATCGAGAAGAACCCGGCCAAATACGCCCACACCTGTGACGGCAAAAAGCTTGCCACATGTTTCTATGAACCAAGCACACGGACCAGACTCAGTTTCGAAGCTGCCATGTTAAACCTCGGCGGTTCTGTTTTAGGTTTCTCCAGTGCCGATTCGAGTTCGGCCGCCAAAGGAGAAAGCGTTTCCGATACAATTCGAGTGATCTCCTGTTATGCAGATATCTGTGCCATGCGGCATCCAAAAGAAGGCGCACCTCTTGTAGCCTCCCAGAAATCTCTGATTCCCGTTATCAATGCCGGAGACGGCGGTCATCAACATCCAACGCAGACATTAACCGATTTGCTCACTATCCGCTCTTTAAAGGGGACGCTCGGCGGTCTGACCATCGGGCTGTGCGGCGATCTGAAGTTCGGGCGCACCGTCCACTCCCTGATCAACGCCCTGATCCGCTATCCGGATATCCGCTTCGTGCTGATTTCCCCGGAAGAGCTTCGAATCCCAAGCTATATCAGAGAGGATGTCCTCACCGCAAACAACGTGCCTTTCACCGAAGTCGAGCGCCTCGACGAAGCCATGCCGCAGCTTGACATCCTCTATATGACCCGCGTTCAGAAGGAGCGTTTCTTCAACGAGGAGGATTATGTCCGGCTGAAAAATTACTATATCCTGACAAAGTCTATGATGGAACTCGCGAAAAAGGACATGCTCGTACTCCATCCCCTGCCGCGGGTAAACGAAATCTCCGTCGAGGTCGACGACGACCCGAGGGCCGCCTATTTCCGCCAGGCACAGTACGGCGTCTATGTGCGGATGGCTTTAATCCTCACACTCCTTGAAATCGATGTCAACGAACCGTAAACAGAAAGGAATTTGCGATGTTAAATATCAGTGGAATCCGAGAGGGATTTGTATTGGACCATATCCAGGCCGGAATGAGTCTGCAGATTTATCATGATTTAAAGCTCGATGCACTCGACTGCCCGGTCGCTATCATCAAGAATGCGCGCAGCAACAAAATGGGAAAAAAAGATATCGTCAAAGTGGAATGCCCGGTGGATGCCTTAGACCTTGAGATCCTCGGCTTTATCGACCATGACATCACGGTCAATGTCATCAAGGACGACAAAATCGTAGAAAAGCGCAAGCTGCACCTGCCCGCTCAGGTAAAAAATATCATCTCCTGCAAAAATCCGCGCTGTATCACCTCGATCGAGCAGGAGCTTGACCAGATTTTCCTTCTGACCGACGAGAAACGTGAAATCTATCGTTGCAAATACTGTGAGGAGAAGTACCGGAACCCGAACCGGCGGAAGTCAAATACCCCGCCGCAAGCAGCGGGGCATCAAACTTGAATCGCCTCAAGGGGCGGGGTATCTGACCCTCGCGGCAGTCGCCAAATGGACATGCAAGCATGTCCGCTTGGCTCGTTGCTCGCGGAAATAAAACGCTGCCTGCCGGCGGCATCGGGCCGCTCCGGCAGAATGACGAACGGTACGGGTAAACCCCGTACCGCCCATACTTAAATAACCTGATTTACAGTGTACCGGCCTCAGGCCATAGCCTGCACGCATGCTTCGATATACAGATCAATGTCCGCAATGATATAATTTGTGCCTGTCGTGTGCAGAGCTTCATAGCAGGAGTAAAGATATTCCCAAATCCTGTAACGGCTAAACAATTCTGCAAGCTGTTTGCCTGTCAGGTGCTTTGCCAGCTTATATTGCTCGGCACAGAAAATCATAAATTTCCCCTGTCTGCTCATACTCAAGCCTCCTCCGGCAATTCAAAACCGCCTGTCTTTTTTTCTTCATCAAACAGGTTATAAAGGGTAAGCGGACTGAAATGCCACAGTTTCGTTTCTTCCTGCTCCAAAAGAGCATAGACCTTTGAACCGTAAAACTCGTTTGAAGCGCTCATTTCATCATACGCATAGTTTTCAGTAATCAGATGAACAATCTGTTCAACCAACACGCCCATAACCGCACTAAATTTCTCTGTTCCCATTACAACTCCTCCTGCGGGACTGTCCCGATAAATTTAAGATAGGAAAGCGCTTTTTCAGACGACAACACCAACTGATTATACAGTTTTTTGATTTTCAGCGCTTCCAAAGTCTGTTCCTTTGTAAGCACACCGGCCGAATAGAGCGTGAATGTCGTATAGACATCATCATCCGCAACGGGACCGAAAATGAAGTCGTAAGCTTTCCCCGTGTATTTGCCAGAACGGTTTTCCGATACGAAATCCAACCACATCTCGTTTGCACTGTCAAAATGCAAAACGGAACATTCTGCAAATGCACTGATCTCATCAATCTCGTAAACGCTGACAGCTTTTTCACCTTCTTTACGACGCTTTAATACCTTATCCGCAAAACCTATTGCCTGTATTTTGTTTGTCGTCGTGTAAAATCCAAAGCCAAAATCAAGAAAACGATTCTGTTCCATCAATCTCGGTTTGGAAACGATAATATTACTGCCATGATATAAAATCATATCCTACCCTCCAATAATTGTTCTATTCAAATAAAAGTCAAAGTTACCTTGTTAAAGGCGGTACGGGTAAACCCCGTACCGCCCATACTTAAATAACCTGATTTACTTTTATGATGTCGCATCCTTATTCCTGTATTCCTCGAATGTCTGATACACCCCGATGCGGCATGCGTCATGCTCAAGCATCCCGACAAAAATACCGCCGTAGCGAATAGTATCCGCACCCTTTTCCACCCTTACGACCCGGACAAAGACCCGAATCACCTCTTTCGTCCAGATCGTGAGATTACAGTCGTACACTGCGTCCAATTCCAATTCACGGTCGCAGGTGAATCCGATTCCCGTCTTCGACAGATCACTGACCGAAATCGTCACCCGCTCTCCGCTCTGCCCGTCAATGCGTTTCACCACCAGCTCTGCGGAAAGCTCCGTCCTTACACTGCGTCTTCTCTCCTCCATGTAACCGCCTCCATATACCCCTGATCTATCATATCCGCAAGGCAGATATGCTGCGCGCCGCACTCTGCGGCCGTCCGGCCGTTATCCTGCACGCCGATATCCCATGTACAACCCGTACTTATGACATCTGCCTGTTTTTTATAGTATAACACACAACCTTGCAGGCGTACAGCCCGAAAACCGGGTTCAGAACGGACGTCCGCAGCAACAACAATTACAGAACATATTCAGCAACAGCATACTTAAGCACCAGTTTCCCGCCCCCGCATAAGGTCTGTCGTAATTGCTGCCCATATTGCTGTACCAGGTCCCGCCGTACTCGAGATGCTGTGCAAACTGCCGGTATTCCATATTGCTCGGCTCCATCTCCACCGCGCGGGCGGCATGCTCTTTGGCCACGATATTGTTTCCGGTTCCCTGATTCGCGATCGCACTGTAATAGTACCAGCGCGCCCGGCGCTCTCCGAACGGAATATCGTTTAAGACATGCAGCGCCTCCGCATAATGGCGGTTCGCAATGTAGTTTGCAGCCGCCTGCAGCTTCGGTGAATCGTTTCCGCTCTGGTAATAGCCTCTGTTCCCGGCGAACCCGCCGTAACCGCCGAACCCGCCGCTCTGCCCGTACGCGCCGCCGTAGCCCTGCTGCTTCTCGCGCATGATCTGGTCGTAGGCCTGCTGCACTTCCTTGAAACGCTCCTCCGCCTGTGCGCGGTTCGGGTTATTGATATTGGCGTCCGGATGATATTTTCTGCTCAGATTCCGGTATGCCTTTTTTATTTCTTCGTCAGAGGCGCCCGGCGATATGCCGAGCACCCGATATGGATCCGTCATAGTTTTCACTCTTTCTCAGTCAGTTTCCGTGATTTTCTGTCTCTTTTCCGCTCTGCCGTCTTCGTCTTTTTTACCTTCTTCGCCTTCTCCTCCAATTTCTTTTTGCGGAGCAGAAGGTATTCAAATTTCGACCACACACCCGAATACAGCACGTTGCGCAGGATATCCGCATGCAGCAGAATCGGCAGACGCTCAAAAGACTTCGCGCATTCCGACATCATGCTCGTGAGCAAAAGCCGGCAAAGCGTGTCAAAATCCTCTGCGCTCTCCTTTACAAGACGGGTCAGAGGATTGTATTCGTTCTTTTTCAGATCCGCATCATAATCCTCGTAAGCATCCATGATGTAGATAAATTTTCCCATATAAAAACCAAGATTCTTTAATTCCTCACGCCACTCGTCCTCACGCCAGCAGAATACCTCGCCGAGCATCTCGCCGGTCAGCCCCGCCACGGCGTCAAGATTGGTCTCCCGGTTTTGTTCCGCCTCCTCCGTGCGCCGCATAAATTCCTCGACGGCCCGCACCTGTCTGGGATATTTTCCCATGATGCGGGCATAGTCCCCGTCAAGCATCTTCGCAAGCGCACGCTTTGTATATGCCCTGTCATCTTTCCAGTCATCAATCAGATTGTGATAGGCCAGAATCACATTCATGTCGGCCGCGTAGTCCGTCGCCGCATTGATCCGCACCGGACGCTTTTTCGTCGGATGCAGTGCACAGGTAATCATCGCCGTCTCGTCCTCAAGCTCGTAGAGTCCGGTCAAAAGCACCACCAGAAAAGTCATGTCATAGTTGAGAAGCATCTGCCCCTTTGTCCCGCAGCTCGACTTTAGTCTGCGGCACAGTCCGCAGTAATATGCCTGGTAGATCTGCCTGTTTTCCTCTGTCATTATCTTCTGATTAATGTTGATATAACCAAACATCAGAACCGTCTCCTTTGCGCATGCTCAACTTTTCCTGATAAACTCCCTGCGGCATTTCGGGCAGGTGATGCAGATCCTGCCTCTGCCCCTCGGCACGCGCACCCGCTGCTTACAACCCGGACACTTATAAAACCGATACTCTCCGCGCTGTGCGAACCGTTTCTTTGACGCGTCACGCCGCACCGCCATGCGGTAGCGCCAGTTCAAAAACTTCTGATTCTCCCCGTAGCGCTTTGCCGTGTTCCGCGAGAACATCCGGTACCAGCTATATATGATCAATCCCAGTCCGACCCAGTAAAAGATCCAAAGCGGCGGCAGCGCGCCCGCAAACATCGCTATCACAAGACAGCCCACCGCAACACCGCTCAAAAGCTTTGACAGCTCATCCGCCCCGTATCTCCCCGTCATAAATTTCTGAAATCTGTCTCTCATCACAATCCCTCCATGAACCCATGTTAAGCCCTGTAAAATAAGCTGTCAACACATCTATTGTCTTTTAAGAAACATTTTAGATTTCATTTGGAATTCGATGCGCACACATATCGTCCGTCACAGAAACTGCTCGAACTCTTTCCGGTTATTCGTGTACTTAAGGGCCGTCTCCCGCGTGATATACCCCAGCTGCATCAGCCGCTGCAGATCCATATTGAGCGTGTGCATGCTGCCTCCCGCCGTCTGCATAACGTTCGGCAGCTGATAGGTCTTACCCTCCCGCATCAGATTCAATGCCGCGTCAACGCCGAGCAGAATCTCCGTCGCCGCCATCCGCGAGCACCCGTCCACACGCGGGACAAGGCACTGCGTCACGATGCCTTTTAACACGCCGGCAAGCTGGGCGCGCACCTGATTTTCCCGCTCACCGGGGCAGGCGTCTATGATGCGGTCAACCGTCTGTGCGGCGCCCGTGGTGTGCAGTGTGGAGAGCACCAGATGCCCGGTCTCCGCCGCGGTCAGCGCAGCCGAAATCGTCTCGAAATCACGCATTTCCCCGACCAGAATGATATCCGGGTCCTCCCGCAGCGCACTGCGCAGCGCCGAGGCGAAATCTGCGGTATCCCTGCCGACTTCCCGCTGATGGATCAGCGCCTGTTTTCCCTCGTAGACATACTCGATCGGGTCCTCGATCGTGACGATATGCGCGCTCCTTGTCCGGTTGATATGCTCCACCATCGCCGCGAGCGTCGTCGATTTCCCGCTTCCGGTCGGCCCCGTCACAAGAATCAGACCGCGCGGCTCCTGCGCCAGCTCCGTGATCACACGCGGCAGCTGCAGTTCCTCCACAGTCGGAATATGGCCGTTCAGCAGACGTATCGTCGCCGCGAGCTTTCCCTGCTGCCGAAACACATTTACCCTCTGCCTGTGACCGTCCGAAGCCGTGACCGCAAAGTCAATGTCCGCGCCCCCGTCGAGTGCGGCCAGCTGCGCCTCGTCCAGCATCCCGCACAGCAGCGCGCGCGTCTCCTCCGGGTCCGTCTGCACCTGTGCCTCCCGCAGCGACCCGTGGATGCGGTAGCGCATCGGCATTCCCTCCGTGATGTGAATGTCGGAGGCCTCCTTTGCCCTCGCATCCCGCATGATCTCATCCATTGTAATCATACCGTTTTCCTCCTGTCCCAGACTTCTTACATTTCCGTGCAAAATGCTGCATTACTCGTATGTAATCTTCAGCAATTCCTCCGTTGTCGTGATCCCGTCTAACACCATCCGGGCTCCGCTCTCCCGAAGCGTCCGCATATTCTGATGTTTTTTGCCATACGCGACAAGTTCCTCCGTCGTCGCGTGACCCGCGATCATCCGGCGCACCTCGGCGTCCACGGCCAGTACCTCATGGACGGCGATTCTTCCGCGGTAACCGGTGTGATTGCACTGCGGGCACCCCAGCCCGCGCTTTACCGTGCGTACCTCCGCTCCCAAAAGCCTTCGCTCTTCCTCGGTCGTCTCAACCTCCTTCGCACAATTCGGACAAATTTTTCGCATCAGCCGCTGTGCCACGACGCCCACGAGGGAATTGGCAATCAGATAATTTTCAACGCCCATATCCTCGAGCCGTACCACACTTGACGCAGCGTCGTTCGTGTGCAGTGTGGAGAGCACCATATGCCCTGTGATCGCGGCGCGGACCGAGATCCCCGCCGTCTCCCCGTCTCTGGTCTCCCCGACCATAATGATATCCGGATCCTGGCGGAGCAGCGCCCGAAGCCCCACCTCAAACGTCAGTCCCGCCACATTGTTGACCTGGGTCTGGTTGATTCCCGGCACGTTTTTTTCGACCGGGTCTTCGACCGTCGAAATATTGACCATCCGCCTGGACAGATACTCAAGTATCATGTACAGTGTCGTCGATTTCCCGCTTCCGGTCGGTCCCGTGATGTAAATGATTCCGTTCGGCACATTGAGCATCGGCGCAAACCGCCGGTATGTCGCATCGTCCATTCCGAACTGTCCGGAATAGTCGAGCTCCCCGGATGAAGAGAGCACGCGCAGCACCGCTTTTTCTCCGAATACCGTCGGCAGCACCGAAACACGGATATTGATATAATTGTCCTCGATGCGCACGCGGAAATGGCCGTCCTGCGGGAGGCGTTTCTCCGCGATATCGAGATTTGCCATAATCTTAATGCGGGCAATCAGCGGCTGGTGCACGCTCCTCTGGAGTGTCACATACTCCATAATCACACCGTCAATGCGCATCCTCACCTTTGTGTCGGAGTCGAACGGCTCGATATGGATATCGCTGGCATTCCGCCTTATCGCGCGCTCCACCAGCGTATTGAGCAGATGAATGATCGGGGCCTCGTCGTCCCCCTCCGCATCCAGCTGGTCCAAATTCATGCTCTCGAGCTCTTCCTCCGCAAAGCCGGCGTTCGCCTGCGTCGCCGCCATCCGGGCGCTTGCCTCCGTAAAATAGTAGGAAATTGCCTGCCGCAGCGCCGCCTCCTCGCCAAGCTGAATCTGCAGGTAGCAGCCGGTCTGCTGCCGCACCTCCTCCAGCGCAAAATAATTCAGCGGGTCGTTGGTGACAAGGAGCATCGTCCCGTTTTGTATGCTCACCGGCAGAAACAGATTTTTTTCCGCCAGTTCCTTATCCACTTTGCTCACCGCCTCAATCTCGATCTGCAGCTGCGCCACATCCACGATTTCCAGCCCCAGGCGGTTCGCCAGAGCCTCCAGCACCTGATTTTCCTCGACAAACCCAAGCTCCATCAGAATCTGTCCCACCCGCTTGTCGCGGTGTTCCTTCTGATAATCAAGCGCCTTTGCCATCTGGGCCGCAGTCACATACCCCATCTCTGTCAGCACGTCGCCGATTCTAAGATTCCCTGCCAATCCCTCTTCTCTCCTTCCTCACTTCTGCTCAAGTTCACTGCACATATAGACCGTCAGCACACATTTTAAATTTGTCTGTCCCACCGCTTCTAAATTCTCGCCGGCATAGGTTTCTTCTTCCAGCTGTGCGGTTTTTATCTGAATCGACGGACAGTTATTCCAGATATCATCCAGGAATGCCATGACGTCGGCCTCGTCCCCGCGCAGGGAAACAGCGACCTCCACCTGGCGGACATACCCCGTGATCTCCTCCGCCGTCTCGTCCGTCTCCACGGCTTCCGTTCCCGCTGCGGCCGCCTCCGCGAGCGCTTCCGCCTCTGCGGCGGCGGCTTCCTCCGGATTTATCTCTCCCTCATCCGAAGGCTCTGCTTCCTCCTCGACTCTCGCAGCCTCCGCGTCCCACACGCCGCCCTCGGAATACAGATACGGATCCGGAATGCGGCTCTCCCCCTCGCCGATGGCAAGGGAGAGCGGAAACAGCCGATGGCGCAGGATCATTCCCGTCACCAGCTCGTCTAACTCATGGTTTTCGAGTGTCTTATAGTAGGGCGCTTCCAGCGCGCGAAGCTCCCCGTCATATTTCTCCAAGCGCTTCTCCAGCTCCGGAATCCCGTCTATCCGGCTCTGCATGGATTTTGCGGCGGCCTCCGCACGCACAAGTGCATCTTCCGCCTCCCGCATCTTTTCCGCCTCGGGCAGAATCAGAAAGCGAACTGCAAGCACCAGCATCAGTGCGGTAACGGAAATCCTTATCAGCAGGATATCCCTCGGTGTCATCTCTAATTTCATTCTGCCTCACCTCCCACGGAAACGCCCTCCACCGTACACGAAAGCGTCAGCCGGTAATAACTGTCATCATACACATACCCCGTGTAGTCCACGGAGTGAAACAATCCCGTATTCTGCAGCTTTTGTACATAGTCGGGAATGTTGATTACCTCCTCGCTGGTGGCCTCGAAATTCAGGATTCCTTTCTCCCTGTCGTAAGACTGAAGCGTGACTGCAATATCCCTTCCGCCCGCCAGCTCGATTTTATCCGTCACCTCCGTGTCCACCGTCGGATATGTCGCAAGATTTTGCTCCGTATACCGCAGTGAAGATACCGCGTTTGCCATGCGTTCTTCCGCGTCTTCCAGCGCGCGCACCTTCTGATAGCCGCTCTGCACTTCCTCCGACTGCATCCACTCCCGGATGTCCTCTGTCCGGTTCTCCCGATAGACCCGGATTCCGAAAAGAACTCCCGTGACCGCAAGACCGACCGCAAAAACCGCGGCGGGGAACAGCATCTGTCTGCCGAATTGACGCGCAAAGACAACGGTATCCGTCTCTTTTTCCACCGGTTTTAAATTCATGTCACGCTGGCCGCGCACCCCGGTCATCATGGCTCCCACACAGGCCATCCAGTCGGATGCATGCGCTCCGTCCGGAAGCGTGATGCCGCGCTCCGGCTCGAGGCGGTGCGCCGCGAGATTCATCCCGGAAATCCCCTCGAGACTGACCTCAAAATCCGCATCGGAGCAGCCCGCATAATAGACGTCGGTAATCGGCGCGCCGCTCTTGCTGGCCATTTGGAACTGTAAAATTCCAGAGATATTGCGGATAATCTCCGTTCCGAAATCCAGCGTCCCGCGCTCACTGAACAGACGGCTTTTGGTCGAATAGCGGTACTGCCCCTCCTGTGTCAGCACACTGGTCATTCCGCCCTCCTCAAAGAACAGAAAGATTGCCGTCTTTTCCCTGTAAGCTCCCAGATTCGTGAGCACGCGAAGATAGCCCTCCATCGGGACCGACACCCCGGCCACCCCGATTCCAAGACCGCCCAGCATATCCGAAAACTGCTTTAACACCGTCTCCTCGACACTGCCGCAACACAGGGACATCCCCGTCTTTTCCGCCTCCACCACGGCGTAATCCATGATCTCACTTCGAAACGTCTCCTCCATCTCCCGCCTGGCCATTGTATCAAGCTGCTTTCCCTTGGCAAACGGAATCTGTATCATTTTCGTCGAGCACATCGTCGACGGCAGGATCAGCCGCACCTGGCTCAGATCCATTTTGCCCCGCAGGCCGGCAAGCGCCTCCTTCCACCGGGAAAAAGAATCGCCATAGCCCGTGAGCAAAATCCGCTCCGCCTGCCGTATGTGCGGCATCCTTCCCTCCTGTCCGGCCGCCGCCAATATCGCCTCTTCCTCAAACACAAGCACTGTCCGGCTCATTCCTCTCCTCCTCTTACATTCCCTCGATCGCCCCGTAGGACTGATAAATCGGCAGCATCACCGCCGCCACGACAAACCCTATCATCAATGCCATTATGATAATCATAAGAGGCTCAAGCAGCGTCACAAGACGTTTGGTCGCCTGGTTGGCCTCCTCTTCCATCGTATCCGCGATCGCGCCGAGCATATAGTCAAGCCGGCCGCTCTCCTCCCCGATTAAAATCGTGCTCGACAGCTTTTTCATAAGGCCGTCCACCTCTTTTAACGCCGAAGACAGCGGCACACCGCTGCGCACCCTGACCGTCACCTCGTCAAACTGCTCCTCGACATAAGCGTTGCCGATCGTATCCCCCGCTGTCCGGATTGCCGACGCGATAGGCATACCGCTCGAATACAGGCTGCTTAAGGTGCGCGAAAACCGGGCCGTGTAAATGATCTTGTTGAGTTTACCCGCCACCGGCATATGCAGCTTACAGTAATCAACCGCTCTGCGCACCGCGCGGATGCGCAGACAGGCCCGAAGCACCACAAATACCACGAACACAAACAAAATCACCATGTACCACCATCTCGTCAGAAATCCCGACACCGCCAGCAAAATCTCCGTGATAAGCGGCAGGGTTTCCATCTCCTCAAATAATTCCTCAAACTCCGGCATCACAAAGGATACGATAATCGCAACGACCGCTATCATCAGCACGACCAAAATCGCCGGATAAGTCATCGCCGATCGCACCTGCTGGCTCAGCCGATACTCTCTGTCGTAGTGATGAGCCAGGCGCCCCATCACCACATCGATATTTCCGTTTCCTTCTCCCGAACGTATCATGCCGAGCATTAAATCCGGAAAACAATTTCTCTCCTCCATCGCCTCGGACAGGCTGACGCCCTTTTTTACCTCCGCCATGACCGCCTCATAAATCTCTTTTGCGTAGGCGGGCTGCCCTTCCTCCCCCGCCACGATATCGAGCGCCCGCACCAGTGTCACGCCGGACGCCATCAGATTTGACAGCTCTCTGCAGAACTCCGACAGCTCTTTTGCGGAAAGCCTGTGCGCTTTGCCCGCCTCGTTCAAATCTTTTGCCGTCACCAGATAAAGCCCGGATTCGCGCAGGTTCTGCGCCAGCTGTTTTTCGTTCGATGCCTCCGCAGTCCCCCGGCTGGTCTTGCCTTCCATATTTTTTGCCACATATCGAAACCGTGCCATTCCGCCATACTCCTTTCAAACTTACAACAATCCGATGTACCAGTCTGCAATCCGCTCGCCGGCAAACACGGCGGCCGTATACCCCGCCGCCAGAAACGGCCCGAAGGCAAACCGGTCCTTTCTCCCCAGCTTTTTTCCCGCCAGCATCCAAATCGCATAGCCGCCGCCGAGCAGAAACGCGAAAAAGGTTCCCACAACGACGGCCTTTGCCCCGAGAAACCAGCCGGATACCGCGGCGAGCTTGATATCTCCGCCGCCGAACGCCCCCGGTATCAGAAGCGTCAAAAGGAGCATCGGAACCGAAATCACAACTGCCCCGATTCCCCGCTCCAAAAGCCCGGTCTCGGGGAACAGCCAGACCGCGCATACGCCCAGTGCCAGGATCATCCACTGAAAGCAATCGCAGATGATCTGTGTGTCCCGGTCAATTCCCGCGGCTGCCGCAAGCACTGCAAGATATGCAAACACAGTCAGCCCCTGTACGGAAATCAGACTGGCCGTACCGTATGTAAACGCTGCGGCACAGCAGCAAAATGCCGCACCGCCTGCACATTCTATCCAAAAATAACGCGCCGCTATCCGCTCGCCGCACGCGCTGCAGCGACCGCGCAACAGCAGATAACTGATGCAGGGAATCAGTTCCCCCGCCGACAATACATGACCGCAGCTCCTGCAATGGCTGCGCCCTCTCACAAGACTCTCCCCCTCCGGGAGACGATAAATCACCACATTGATAAAACTGAATATGCTCGCGCCGGTCAGAAACCGGAGCGTCCAAAGAAGCCCTTCCAAAAAAACAATCATCGTTCCCTCTGTGTGCATGCCTTTGGCGCAAAGCCATCCGGCCTTGCGCATCTTAGCGTGCACTTCTCTGCAATCATCGTTTTCCCGCATCCCGCCTCCATGTCCGCAGAGCAGACCGCACCGTTCTGCTCTGCGGGGATGGAAACATGACGGGATTTTGAATTTATTTATTTCCGCTATACGATTACGGAGTTACCGTAACCGTATACTCCGTTCCGTTATAGGTACAGGTTTTTCCGCCTGATGCATATACTACTTTTGTCACCTTACCTTCACCATTAAATACAATGTCAGTTATGTTTGTTGCCTTCGGAACCTCTGAAAGTTTTCTGACATCATATCCATATATTTTTGCATCATCCCTCGATCCAGGCTCGTTCTCATCTGCAGCCACTGCAAAATTAATCGAACTTACCCCTGCCGCATACTTTTCATCCGCCAGCGTCTGCGCCGCCATCACGACCTGGCGCGTCTCCGCAACAACCTGTTTCTCTTTCGCCTTATCGATGTAGCCGGTCAGCGCCGGAATCAGCAGCGCCGCTAAAATTGCCAGAATCACCAGCACTACAATCAATTCTACAAGTGTAAATCCTTTCTCGTCATTTCTCATATGTCTTAATTTTTTTAACATTGTCTCTCCTCTCTTTTTCCCTACGGAAGGATATTATACATCTCGTCATTGTTCAGGTCTGCGTCAGCCGTATCCGGCTCCGCCACATACCTGCACATCCTGCCGCCGTTCTTGTAGGTCAGATCCGAAACCTTCCCGTCTACAAATACCAGCTTTGCATCCTCGATTGACCCGCCAACCTCCGCCAGCTTCAAAATGTCCGGATACCTTGCCGCTTCAAGCTCTGTAATATACGATTTCGCATACTCCTCGTCAAAAATCGTCTGCGCGGCCTGTACAACCTGACGTGTCTCCGCAATGATCTGTTTCTCTCTGGCCTTGTCAATATAACCGGTCAGTGCCGGAATCAACAACGCCGCCAGAATTGCCAAAATGACCAGAACGACAATCAGCTCTACCAGTGTAAAACCTTCCTCACTGCTTTTTGCTTTGTTTAACTTGCTTAACATTGCTTATTCCTCTTCTTTTGTTCCTAAATCTATCTATAAATGCAGGGTGCGCTGCATCTATATTCCTTTCGGTATTTTTATCCCGCAAATCCGTCCGCGCTCACGGCGGCGCTGCGCCGCCCGATACGCTGCCCTCCTTTGCGGTCACCCCGTCCTTGCGCGTCAGAAGATAGCGGAAATCGAGCACCGCGGAATCCTCCGCCACAAGGTTTATGCACTCCGGCTCCTCATAAAGCCGCGCCGTCACCTCCAGATAAGACACTGCGTCTCCCTCGGACGTCCCGGACGGAAACGCAAATTGCAGCGACAGATAATTTCCCATATAATAGCCCCTGGCAAATGAGGTTGTCACCGCTCTTGCGCTGTAGGCCCCGTCCGTTTTGTAGAAATATTCCGAATCGGCGGCTCCCGCCGTGCCGCGCTGCCAGTAATACCGCAGCAGCATCTGCCCGCTCTCTGCCGCATCGGCCGTCCCCGTCTGTATCGTACCGCGGTAAACGGCAGTCTCGGGGCAGCCGCCCGCAGAGAGCAGCACCACATAACCGTCCGTATTCATATACTCGAGCGCACCGCCCGTATCGCTTCCGTCCGCCGCAAGCACGCCGCTTCCGTCCGCCGCGGCCGTACCGTAAATTTTCACATAGCCGACCGCCTCCCTCGTCTGTCCCTTTAATTCCTGCAGGGTATTGTCCAGTATCATCTGGGCAAACTGCGTTTTCTGCATCCGCATAAAAATTTTAAACGACGGGGCCACAATCCCGACAACCATGACCATCAGAATACTGACCATCAAAATGCTCACAAGCAGCTCCACCAGCGTAGTGCCCCTGCTGCCCCGCATCATCCTGCGCCGTCCGGCGCAAACGGATGGGTCCCGCGCGCGCTGCACCCTTCGTCTCATGGTCCGCCACCTCCTTTCGGCAGCGGCCGGTAAATCCGAAACGTCATATCCCTGTCCGTACCGTCCATACTCTCATAATTTACGGTTTCTTCCTTTAAGAGCGCATCGACCGAAAAAACCTGATAGCCTTTTGTACCGTCCGCTCCCACCGCGTAAAACGCAAAGCTTTCGGTTCCCGCGTCATATTCCGGCCAGCTCTGCCGCCGCAGCGCCTTTGCGACTTCGGCCGCATCATACCGTATCTGCCTGCTCTTCTGCTGCGCCCTGCCGCAAAAGCTTACCGCTCCCTGCAGCAAGGCCACAACAAGCAGGAAAATCACAATACTGGCCGTCACCTCGACAATCGTCTCCCCGGATTCGGTCCGTTTCCCTGACATACGTTTCATGGCGCGCCTCCTTCCCCCGGTACGGCTGCCTCCTCATACACATTCCGGAAATTCCTGTGTATCACTCCGTCGTCGTCCGTCCGCATCTCATACTGGACCGGGTTTTCTTCCGTAATCAGTGTTCTTCCAGGGTCGTACCCGACTCCGTTTACGGCATCCTCGCCTTCCCGCCAGATCAGATTTACGGCATCCCAGCAGATCACTTTGCCGCCATGGTAAAATCGCGGCATCAGCTGTTCCTCACAGTCATATTCCGTCGTGTACTGATACACAAGATCTTCATATGCGGCCGTCACAGTCACGACAAACACATAGCGCAGGTGCTTCGCTCCCTTTAAACTCTCCGTCAAAGTCGTATAATTTCCGTCCTCCGCGTATGCAAGTGTTTCCCGGACTCCTCCGCCCTCCTCATTGACCACCTTGTACAGCGTAATCCCGATGGTCCCGTAACCCTCGCTGCTCTCATCCGTCCCGTACCGATAAGTCGTATTCTCCTTATTATCCGGGCTGTAGGAAACATAGCTGCTGCTCATAAATTTGCAGGCATACCGGTAAAAGGACGAGGTCTCATCCAAAAGCTCGGCGTCAAGCACTTCGGCGTAGCTTCTCGCGAGCTGGTAGCAGCGCTCCTCAGCCATCCGTTTGTTGGCGCCGGAAAGCATCATTCCGGCCGTGTAGGTGATCGCGAGTGCAAACGCGATCAGCAGCGCCGAAATACACGCCACATAGGCGAGGGAGGCGCCGCCGCGTCCGTTTTCCCGCAGATATTCGATTCTCTTTTTCACGGCTCTCCCTCCTCCCGCTCTTTTCTCTTACTGGTTTATCACCATCACATATTCCTCGGATCCCACATAGGCGTCACTTGCCGTATCCTGTGCATTCTCCTGCCGGTCGGCCGTGAAACTCACGGTTCCGGTCAGGTGGTACTCTTTCTGCGCCTCCACATCATATCCGGTTTCGTCAAGGATCTCGTAATTGTCCGGCAGTGCCAGCACATAAGAGAAACCGTCGTCCTGCCAGTATACCTTAAGCTCCGCATAGAGCATCGTCCGATAACCGTACCAGATGCCGTCCCTCATGTATTCGCCGGACAGCTCATATCCATAGCCCTGCAGCGACACATGTTCCGGCAGCGGCTCTGCCGCAGTCTGCCCGAGCGGGAAACGATACGTCCCCAGCTGCTGCTCTTCCTCTCCGGTCGTGCCCGCGAGCGCAAACCAGCGCTCCGTGCCGTCGTCTAAGACTGCCTTCTCCTGTACCTCGATGCGGTATCCGACAGCCATCGCCGCATCCTCGGTCTTAAGTATGCGGTAATTTACGGATGCGGCATCCGCTCCCCTTCCGGTCAGCGTCAGGTAAACCGCATCGGCATACGCGACGTCACTCCATACGATCGTCTGCCTGTCTGCCAGCCATTCCCTCTGTTCCGGCGGTAAATCCGGATTGTCCGTCACACCCATGAAAAATGGCTGCCTGTCGATCAGCGACTGGACGCCGGGCTGCTCTAACCGTACATACGGCAGGCGGATCCGTTCCGACTCTTTCCAATTGGAACTGATCTGCCCGTTACCGGACGTTATCCGGATATCGAAGGAGATATAATCCCCCGCATATGCCGCGGACAGTCCCGCCAGCGTATGCAGATATTCCGCGCTCGAAGCAGCCGTCATCTCAACCACGGCCTCCGCGTCGTCTGCGGCCGGATAATATGCCACCGGCTCCGCGTCCGGCTCTGCGCTGTCATACACTTTTGCCCGGAGCAGATAGGTGCTTCCGCCCGGCGGAATGCTTCCCGTGTCCGCCGTAAAGCCGACCGTAAGCCCGTTCGTCTCGTCACCCGCCTCAAATGCCGCCTTTTCCACCGGCGCTGCCCTGTCGTATGTCCAGTTCCACTTCCACTGTACCTGCGGTGTCGGAATTCTCGACGGAACCTGCAGTGTGTAGCTGTCGCCCGGCTGGCTGTCGACGTACTCCGCCGAATCCCCGCCTGCGACCGCCACCAGATAAATCGCAATACTCTTTCCGGCAAACGCCTCGAGATCCACCTCTTTCTCGTAATTTGCGGCGCCGGAAGCCTCCACGTCCGCATCAAGCTGTTCGGTCACCTCGTCCCCCGCATCGTCCGTATATTTCACATAGATGCGGTAAGCGTCACAGCCCGCCTCGCTGTCCGGAGCCGCCCACGAGATCATATAGTTCAAGTCATTGCTGCCCGTCAGGGAAACGACCGGCTGCCCCGGCTGGCTCAGTCTGCGTTTTATCCGGTAAACACCTGCGGAATTTAACCCGATTCTGCGTCCGGACGCATCCGAAGTGCCTCCGAGCCGCGTCACGGAAAGCTCCACACGCCCGTAATCCCAGCTCTCGGCATCCACCGTCAACGAACCCTCTCCGCCGTCTTCGTCATAGGCGGATGAAGTGTCGATCAGGACCCGTTCTCCCGCGTCATTGATTCCGGCAAGTTCCACCCGGTATTTCGCATTCCGGTATTCGCTTCCGCCTTTTCCGGTATCCCAGCGGAACGTATAGCGCAATGTCCCGTCCGGTCCGAACTCCGGCGTAAGGCTCGCCTCGTTTCCGGCCGCGTCGGTCGGTATCTCCATCAGCTCCGGAGCCGGAAGAAATGCAAACAGGCTCCCCGAATTCCACTTATAATTGTCAAACTCTTTCCTGTCGCCGAACAATACGGGGCTTGCACTGTAGCGATATACCGCACGGCCCGCCTCATCGAGTCCCTCAAAAGCCGCAATCAGCTCCCCGAGCCCCTGTGCATCCGATCCGTCTAACGCAAACCAGCTGTAAACCGGCCCGAGTCCCGGCTCCGCATACCACAGGCGAACCCGAAACTCCGACGCCTCGCGCAGCTCCCCGGAAAAGTCCGTAAAGTTTGCCGTGGCCGTTCCGTCTGCGGCCACAAGAATATCCGCCGAGGCAAAAACGACGTCTTTCTTTTCCTCGTCCGTGCCCGCTCTCCATGTGCCTGTCAGCTCTGCGCGGTATACCGGCGGAACGTCAATATTTCCGGTACCCGTTCCGTCGAGTGTGACGGCAACGCGCAGGTCGGACAGCGTTGTCCCGTCCGTCTCGACATGCGGCACCGCCTTTATCCCGCCGCCCTGCAGCGCCACCGACGGCGCATAGGACGGCAGATATGCCGACACCGACACCCTCGCCGATGGCAGATATCCTGCACCTGTTCCTCCATTCTGCATCATTGCCTGCACAATCAGCTGCTGTACATCCGTACCCTTTCCGGCTGCGAGCGCGCTGGTCTGATTCTCGTTGAGCACTGCCGCGGTTCCGTCGGAAAACGTGACGGAAACCTGCCAGCCCGGATAATTCTGACGGTATGTATCCAGGTTATTTAACGTAAACCGATAGCGGTAATCCCCTGCGGATTCCGCCCATACGAGTTCCGCCCGGATATCCGGCGTCGGCATGATATCCGCCGCCACATCACCGGCCTCCCTGTAATCCGAAGGGAGCACATCCCCGTACATGCTGACCGCGCGGACGGCCACTCTCACGGCTCCGCCCGCCACCGCCTCCGGCAGTTCAAGGCTTCCGGATTCCGTGTAAAAATAATATCCCTCATACACCGCATCCCCCACCGTAATCCGCACTTCATAGCAGAACGGGTCAAAGTCTTTTCCCCCGTCCGATGCCGGTTTCACCGAAAACCGAACTCTGCCGTCCTCTGCGGACGCCGTCACCGACGCCGGCGCAATCAGCTTGTCGGCCGTCTTTCCGTCCTCCGTCGTCACCGTATACATTCCCTCAATATTTTGATGGCGGTAACTTCCCCGCACCAGCTCAAAGTAATCGCAGGATGTCTTTGTAATCGCTGCGGCGGAGTCGTATTTTGCGGTGCCCAGATAGCACAGCACCCGCCCTGCCTCCCTGCCGCCGTTTGTGACACGCATCCCGTCAATCCTGCAGTTTCTGTTCAGCTGCGCGCCGTCCGAAAGCGCCACCGCGGCATACTGACCTCTTGTTCCGTCGTACACGATGTAAATCAGATTGCCCCCTCCGCGCCGCAGGTTTGTAAGGCTGTTCACCGAATTTCCGTTGTAGGTATAACTGCTGCCGCTTCCGTTCCTGCTGCTATACAGCGTCAGGTTTGTATACCCCACGCCGTTGCCGAAGAAATAATTTGCGCTCCCCTGCACGCCGTTTGCATTGTTTTCTTTTTCCATCGAAACCACGGGATTGTACCATTTGGAGGCACCGTTACTCCTGTAATTGCCGGAACTCACCGAAAAACAGTTCACGATATGGGTATTCTCCGCACCAAGTCTGCCGTAGCGGTCACCGAAAATACCGCCCACATACCGGTAGCCGTACAGATTTTCCGCAAAATTGCGGCAGCGCTCAATGCGCAGGATTACGTTCTGCGTCGACGCCACGATCGCACTGTCGGTCGGATTGTCACACGAGAAAAACCCTACGATACCGGATGCCATCGAACTTGAATAAATCGAGACGCCCGCCGCGTTGACACAGTCTAACACCTGAATCGTAAACTGCTGTCCCTTTTGATAATCGCCCGTATTGTTCGATGTCTTGTACGTCGTCACATTTCCGAGTATCCCCGCGCTGTCATTTGCCGCTTTCCCCTCCCCGGTAAAGGCTCCGTTTCTGCCGTAGATGCTCCCGTAGTTTCCGCAGCTTATGATATTAAACGTGTCCCCGGAATCGGCGTGATACAGCTGCGCGACAATTCCCGCAGCCGCGCCGGTCCACCCCGCCTGATGGCTGGTCTGCAGTGTCGCATAGTTTCTGCAGTTTTCGATATTTCCGCCGGTTCCCGTCCACTGTCCCATGATTCCGCCGGAATAGTGGGCGTTATAGCAGTAGACCGTCCCGTAATTTACGCAGTTTTTTATTGTCCATCCGCTCTTCGTGGAATTGCTCTGATTGCCGATAATGCCTCCTGCAAAGCGGTTTGTCGCACCCGTGCCGAGCTGTCTGCCCACAAAGGCTCCGTTCACGAGATATTTCAAATCCTTCTCCGATTCGTTCATCCCGATCATTCCGCCGGTCCCGACACCGATCGCGTTTGACTTGTTATTGATAAACCAGGTTCCGCTCACGCAGTATTCGAGCGCGCCGGTCGGTGCATTGTACGCGGTGATTCCGCCTACATTTCCGTTCTGCTCCATGCGCAGCTGCATTTTCCCCGCAGAAACCGATCCCTGCCTGCTGTAGCGCAGCGCTTCGATCTCTCTGTTATCCTGCGTGTTCACATAGTCGGAAACCGCGGCAATGCCGCAGCCTGCAGCCGCCTTACACAGCTCCTCCGCCGTGGAGGCATCCGTGATCTGCGCCATCACCTGCGCGGTGACGGCATCCCCCGAATTTTGAATCAGCCCCTTGTTATAGCCCACAACACCGCCGGCCATTCCGCTGTCCGCGATAATCTTACTGTCCGCGGAATTGACAAGATAGCAGCGGACGAGCGCGCCGGTCTCTTCGTTTTTCCCGGCAATGCCGCCCACATGGCTTGAAAGGGCTTCCTTTTGTGCCGCCGTGCTGCCTGCGGTCGCGGTATAGACCCCTTTGACCGTCATAGCCAGACGGTTCACCGCACAGTCCCGGAGAGCCCCGCTGTTATTCCCCGCAATTCCTCCGTAGCAGTTTCCGGCCAGGCTTGCCATCTCCGTCACAGTCCCCGCATAGGTGCATCCCGACACGGCTGCACCCTGCGCATTGATGCCGGTCACACCGCCGAGATACTGATAGTTACTGAAATTCACAAAATCAACTTCCACCGCAAGATTCTGTATCGCCGCTCCGTCCTCGTTGACGCCGACTATGCCTCCGACCGTCAACCTGCCCGTCTCCGACGGGGAGATTTGGGGCATCACTTTCACGGCAAACCGGGACTGTCCCGTCCCCTGTATCGTTCCGCGGTTGATTCCCGCAACGCCGCCGTATACCCCGGCGCTTCCTCCGAGCGTCACTCTTCCCGCTGCCGCACTATTCTCGATCAGACCGCTGTTCACCGTGCACACGGCGCCTGCCGCCTCGGCTCCGACGCCCCGCAGGGTCACTGCGCTCCCGTCGGCAACCGCACAGTCCCGGATCATGCCCGCGCGCTCGTTTTCGGCCGCAATCCCTCCGGCGTTCCCCTGACTGCTCGACACGTTACCGTTGTTGGTGCAGCGCTCGATAACTCCGACATTGACTGCCACAATTCCTCCGGCATTTCCGCGGTTTGCGGTCACACGCTCCGACGCATTGTTCATATTGCGGATCGCGGTATCGGATTTCCCCGCGATTCCCCCGGCATCTCCCTGCAGTGCCTGCACCAGCTGCGCTTTCACCGTCATGGTTCCGCCGTCAGACGCAATGGTTCCCTCGTTGGCGCCCACCATGCCGCCCACGATCTGTTTTCCGATGACTGTCACCGTGTCATTGACCACCGTGATGTCCCCGGCGCCTGCGCATCGAATCACGCCCGCTTCGTCGTTAAAGCCGACAAGCCCGCCGATCGCCTCACCGCTTCTGCCCGAAACGCTCCGCGCCGTCCGGCCGCCGTCTGCGCCCGCTTCAATCAGCCCGGCATTTTGCCCTGCAATCCCGCCCGCATAGTTTCCGGCGGCATTGATGCCGGCATAACAGGTATTTTTCCGCAGCACACCGTCAAACAGGTTAAACCCTGTGATTCCGCCCACATAATTGTTTCCGGAAACGGTTTTCCCGGCCACGGTCCCGCAGTTTTCGATCGTACCGTTATTTATCCCGGCGATCCCGCCCACATAATCCAAAGTCAGGCTTCCGAAATGGTCCGTGAGCGCACACCCGTAAACGCTGCCTGCGTTCAGTCCCACAATTCCGCCGTTGCCGATAAAGCCGTACATTGCAGCCGCATTCTCACAGTGCCGTATCGTCTGACCTCGCTGGTTCACCCCAATCATACCGCCGATCATATCGACGGAGAGACTTCCCAGACGCTCCTTTTGCTCCGGCTTCAGCTCTGCGTCAAGATACTCCGCAACCACCACCGAGGAATTTCCGGCCTTGGTAATATTTCCCGCGTTCCTGCAATTTTCGACACACAAAAAACTGCCCGCGGCACCGTATCCGACAATGCCTCCGGTATAGAGATTCGCCCGTATGGGAATGTTGTTTCCGGCTCGGACGATATGTACGTCGTCGTTCTCTTTTGACGTGAGTGTAAACGTCCCCCGCGACGCCTCAAGCCGCTCCGCCTCCGGCGCCGTCTGCGCGTACACCGGAACGCCCGTGGCGGGTGACAGCGACGGAATCACATCCGCCTTATAGTCTTTTAAAAAGGAGCGCAGCACCCTGCCTGACGCGTCACTGTAATTCTTCTGATAACCGATGATCCCTCCGCAGAATGCCTCCCCGGTAATCAGCCCGAGCGGATTGTCCGCATAGAGCGCATCCGCCGTCAGATCCATGTCCTTCGTTCCGTCAGACAGATTGATGACATTCGCGCCGATGACCCCGCCGACGCAGTAGCGCCCCGTCACGCTGTACGGCTTTATGGTAACGGCTTTCCCCATCAACTCTCTCGACGCGTTAAATCCGATACAGCCGCCGACACAGTCCCCATAGCCGTAAATCCTGCCACCGATTAACGTGTAGTCTGTATCAATCACACCGTTTACGTCATTAAATCCGACCATACCGCCCACATAGTCTTCGCCCACCACAATGCCGGAAACCGCCTTGACGGAAACCGCGGCACTCGCGGAGGTGAAAATAATCCGGCTGTTATTGTAGCCTGCAAGGCCACCCACATAGCTGCCCTTTGTCTGCCACGAATCTACGATCATCCGGTAAATCGCATCGTTATAGTCGGACAGGTAGCTCGCACAGTCAAGAATCTCCGCCGATTTTCCGGCGTCGGCATCGTTGTAACCCACAATACCGCCGATATAGGAACCGTACCCGGCCGCAATTCCGTTGTTGATGCAGTCTTCTATTTTATTGTTGATATTTTCCCCGATAATACCGCCGACATAGCTGTTTCCGATCACATAGCCGGCATTGACAGTCACACTCGTCCCGCCGATGCGCCGGGTGTTGTCGCCCCACATGCCGCCCACAATGCCGCCGACATAATTCTGCCCGAGCACATAGCCGTTTTTTCTGGTAAAACAATCATAGAGCACGCTCTGTCTTCCGCAGCCGGCGATACCGCCCACATAATCCCCCTTGAGCAGACCGCTCTTTGTGATATCGTAGGTAAAGTTTTCCGCCCTGCCGCCGGCGCTCTCGGCTTCCATGATCAGCGCATTGGCGGCATAGCCGACGATTCCTCCAAAATAGCGCCCGTCACTGCTGCCGCACAAAATGAGCCCGTCATTGCCGCATTGATACAGACTGGCCGCTTCCGCAGGATTTCCGTCAAACAGCCGCTCGAGTTCCTCCGCCGTCTCATACGGTCCCGCAAGCTGCCCTGCGATTCCCCCCGCAAAGCTGCTGCCCGTGACCGATATACGGTTTGTACACATGGCAATATGACGTTTTTCCGTGACTTTTGCATACCCGCAGATACCGCCGACGCCAAACTGCGGCTCGCTCCCGCTCTCCTCTTCCTGCCATCTGCGCGCCGGAAGGACCGCGGAAATCTTCCCGTTCGTCGTGATATTTTTAAGCACCGCGTCCGTCGGCACAAGCGTGCCGTCATCCGTCGCCTTCGCAAACACGCCGACTACGCCTCCGACCGCCGCAGGCGTATCCGCTGCCGCAGATTCTATCCGCGCAGATAAGTCCGCTTCCAGAATCATATCGCCCGCAGACGCTTCCACGGTGATATCTCTTATGTCGCCCGCACTGCGGCCCGCTAAGATCCCCACACCCCACAGAGACGCAGCGCGCCGACCGGCCGTTCCCGCATCGTCCGCCGATACGGAAACCTTCGGATCCTTTAACGTCAGTCCCGCAATCCGTCCTTCGGACTCGCAGAACAATCCCAGGTAATGCACCTCCCCGCCCGCAACCGAACGGCTGCCCAGATACAGATTTAATATGGTGGTACTGCTTCCGCCGCCCTCTAACGTCTGACCGGCACTAAGAAGGGGAATCGACGGAAAATCCGGTCCCTCGCTGCCCTCTTTCCAGACTAACGGGCGCACACCGCCCTGTGCGGCGCCGAAATCATACAACCCCGTCCCGACGGACTTCCAGTCCATATTGTGTTTTGTGAGCGTAAATTCCGCCGGTACCCCGCCGCTATAGCGTATGTTCGACAGGTGACGGAACGTGCCGATCCCCGCCCGGAGTGTTCCGTCCGACGCCCGTGACGACTGATCTGCAAACAGCGTGTTTGCGGTGTTGGAAGTCACCGTGTTACTCGCGCGGTACTCTCTTGTGTCATCTCCCATATTCCGGTAAATGGATACCGCATTGATCGCCGCATAGATATTCTGCTCCCGAAGGAGTCTCGGCGCAATCGCTCCAAGCCTGGTAATGCCTGTGCTGGAAGTCTGCGCGAGCGCGGCCGACTCCGCCGGGCTCCCCGCATGTTCTATGGCATACAGCACATCCGCCGACACCATCCCGTCCAGGGTCAGAGTCAGTCTTCCCCCGTTGTTTGTGACCGGAAAATAATAGCCCGACTCCGTGCCGTCCGGGGCTTTGACCGCGAGCCGGAACATTCCGCTCGTCTGCCCTGCTCCCATCGCAATATCCGCCAGATTCACCGTCGTCCGAAAAAGCTCCGTATCGTCGGACTTGTCATAGAATATGATCTGAAACTCCACATCCAGATTCTGATGTCTCGAGTTGCTTGACCAGTTTAAAGACAGTGTTTCACTGTTTACAAGATTCACGGAGGTCACCTTCAGGCGCACCGGCTCTAACTCCACGACATTCGTGACGTCCTCCACCGAATAGTATCCAAGCCCCCGCTCCCTTCTGCTGTCGTAACCCCGGGACGACATTGACAGATGCCCGTCGCCGGTCTCCGTCCCATAGATAAGCCCCGGACAGTCATTGGCATAAAATGCAGAATAAACCTCGCCCGACTCAATGTCAATCTCGATGCCGATGGCCCCGGCCATCAGATCCCCGCTGTAATCCAACGACTCTAACAACCGAAATACCGGATTATTTCCCGCGTCGGTCCGGTAAGACCTGCCGTCAAGCGTAATCGCATAAATCCGGCCTTTTCTGCTGTCACCGTCCGCAAAGTCCTCGTTTGGAACTCCTTTGGTGCGGACAGTCTCACGGAACAAATCCCACTGACCCGAAGTGCGGTAGTATGTCAGCATTGATTCCGCACCCATATAAACGGTCTTTGCGTTTTCTTCGTTTTCGCGGAATTTTGCAAGACGTATGTAGTGCAACGCCGATGGGATTAACACGGCCGCCAGAATCCCGATAATCACCAGAACCACAACCAGCTCCGTCATTGTAAATCCGCTGTTTTTCCTTTTCGCACTTTTTTTCATACGCCCGTCCCTGACACTTTTTAAAATATCTGTACCTTCTGTCTCATTTCCTCCGGGACCTGTGCATAAGAGATTGCAGTCTCTGAGGAAATATAGCTCCTCATATATAATTCATAAATCGCATCGTCCATCGTCTGCATGTCTTCTTTTCCGACGCTCTGCGGAATCGAAGCGGAATGCAGAAACCTGCCTTCCCGAATCAGGCTTTGCACCGTCCGGCTGACAGACAGTACCTCAAACGCCGCGATACGTCCGCCGTTTTGCACGGGCAGCAGCTGCTGTGCCACTATCCCCTCCAAAACGCCCGCAAAGCGCCTCCGCATCTGCTCCTGCAGTTCCGGCGCAAAGCTGCCCGTTATGTACTCGACGGCTGCCGCGGCACTGTCCATGTGCAGTGCGGAAAACACGAGATGCCCGGACTCCGCCGCCTCGATGGCCAGCGCGATCGTCTCGGCATCCCGCAGTTCCCCCACCAGTATCACGTCCGAATCCTGCCGCAGCGCCGCGCGCAATGCATTTGCATAGCCTGCGGTGTCACGGCCGATTTCCCGTTGCAGCACCATACCCCTGCCCTGCGGATACAGATATTCGATCGGGTGCTCGAGCGTGATCACCGTCTTCGCCTCGTTCTTCGCGATCACGCCGAGCAGAGCGGCGAGCGTTGCGGTCTTCCCGCTTCCCGCGCCTCCGGTCACAAGCACAAGCCCCCGCCTCCGGCGGGTGAGCTCCGCCACCGATTTCGGCAGCCCGAGACTCTCCGGCGTGGGAATTTCCGACGGCAGCAGGCGCAGCGTCATCGCGTACGCCTCCCGCTCACGAAATACACTGACACGAATCCGGCCGCTGTCGGGAACCGAACAGGAAAACTCCACCTCCCCGCTCTGCGCAAGCACTTCCCTTTGCGGCGCGCCGACTAACAGCTTAGTCAGCATTTCCATTTCGTCCGGCTCCATATCGCCGCCGGGCATCTGCACCAGCGCACCGTCAATTCGGAACATCATCGGATACCCCGCCGCAAGATGGACATCCGACGCCCCGCGCTCCCTTGCCGTCCGAAGCATCTCTGCAATTTTCTTTAAGCCGTTTTCTCCACTCATAGCCCTTTTCCGCCTCTCCGCCGCACTATGCGGTATTTTTGCCGTAAATATGACATAATAACTCTATTTTACAACACATCCGACTTTTTTTCAAATTTTCTATGCCCGTTTTGTTAAACACTATAATAGCACAAAAAATCACGCAAAAACACAGACATCAAATTTGACACGTTTTTTAACAAAAATAACATTTTTATTTAAAAAAATAGCATGTCCGTTATCATTGTACCAGCAAAAAAAGATGGAAAAATCCGCAGATTTTTCCATCTTTTTTACGGAATATAAGCAGAACGATAAGCCGGGTTATGTCGCCCGTCCGAAAGACGGGGAATGGTCATCTGTCTAGGATGACTGTCGCCAGCCACCTCAAGCAACCTACCTAAAGCTGGCGGGCCGCGTAAACGCTTTGATTCGGTCTTGCTTCGGATGGGGTTTACATATGCCCCGCCTGTTGCCAGACGGGCGGTAGTCTCTTACACTGCCCTTCCACCCTTACCAAAGTTTGGCGTTGCCAAACTCTGAAAAAGCCATAAGGCTTCTTCCCGCTCTGTAGAGCACGGCGGTATATTTCTGTTGCACTATCCTTGGAGTCGCCTCCACCGGACGTTATCCGGCATCCTGCCCTGTGAAGCCCGGACTTTCCTCACCTCTCCCGGCACGCCGGGAGAGCCGCGACCATTTATTCTACTTATATCAGACTGTTATTATAAGCGGTATCCGTCATCCTGTAAAGTCTTATTTTTGAACCTTTGTCGCTTTCACGCTACATTTCCTTCCCGTAATTCTCACTGTGTGAAGGAATGCGCCTGCGCGCTACACGTTGAAGCACGACCCGCCGATAAATTCCCGGATAATCGAGTTCTGCGAAATGCCGTCCCCCGGCATCGGCAGAAAATAGTCGAGGAATTTTAACAGTCGCTTTGCCTCAAGATATTCCGCACTGTCCCTGTCGATGGCAAACAAAAGCGGCTCCGCATACAGCTTTAACACCGCAAGTTCATAGATCAGCGCGGAGTTAAACATCACGTCCGCGGCCTCCTGGAACGGGAAGATATAGCGCTCCTCCCCCCGGCGGACCGAATCCCACATCGCGATCGTGTCCTTCGCCGAAGTGCCGCGTGTTCTCGCGTCCCGCACAATACGGCGCAGCATTCGCCCGTCCGTCGTCGGCAGGCAGTTGTGCTCGTCGATATTCAGCTGGGTCAGTGCGCTGATATATATTTTATACTTGCTCTCCGCAGGAAGGGAATAGGACAGCTTATCGTTCAGCCCGTGGATTCCCTCAATCACCAGCACGTCATCCTTTCCGAGCTGCATGATTTTGTCCCTGTATTCACGCTTTCCGGTCTTAAAGTTAAAGATCGGCAGATCCACGCGCTTTCCTTCCAAAAGCTCATTCATATCGTGGTTAAAGAGTTCCACGTCCAGAGCCTCTAAGCATTCCAGATCCAGCTCCCCGTTTTCGTCTCGCGGGCACAGACTGCGGTCGATATAGTAATCATCCAGCGGAAAGGGGTGCGGCTTCATGCCCTTTGCCGCAAGCTGTATCGACAGCCGGTGGGAAAATGTCGTCTTGCCGGAGGACGAGGGCCCGGCAACCATAATGAATTTTTTGTCGCCGGAATTTACGATCGTATCCGCGAGCTGACCGATGCGCTCCTCAAAAAGCGCCTCCTGCGTCAGAATAATCTGCTGCATCCGCCCTGCGGCAATCGCGTCATTTAGCGCTCCGATCGTATCGATCTCTAACATTTTCCCCCACTCTCTCGAGTGCTTTAACGTACTGAAAAGTTTGACAGACGGCCGGAATTCCTCGACTTCTCTCGTGTTATGCCCCGGAAACAACAGCATAAAACCGTCCTCGTATGTAAGGAGATCGTAGTATCTCAGATACCCGGTGGACGGTACCATAAACCCGTAAAAATAATCCTTATAGTGGTCCAGCACATAGATATTTACCCGGGAACTGCGGCGGTAGCGGAACAGCTTTTCCTTGTCCGTCATTCCGAGTTCATGAAACAGCGCGGTCGCCTCGTCCGTGTTAATGCTGCGCTTTTCAATCTCAATATCGGCCATCACCAGACGGTACATCTCGCTCTTTAGCGCCGCAATCTTTTCCGCGTCCACCGCAATGCGCCGCTGCCCGCTCTCGTTTTTCTCCCACAACTCACAGTAATAGCCCTGCCCGATGGAATACATCACGCGCACCACGATATTCTGTGCGTCCCAGAGATTGCAGACCGCTTTTTGCATCAGCAGCGTGACACTCCTGCGGTACGTTTTTCTCCCGGTCTTATCCGCAGTCGTCACAAATTCCAGCACACCGTCATTTTTTACGGTTTTTCCCAGCTCGCGCAGCCTGTGGTTATACACTACAAGCACGATGTCATCCGGGTACAGCCCCTGGTATTCCTGCGCGATCGAGAGAAAGCTCGTTCCCTTCTGATACTGCTTTTTCTCACCCAGAATCTCCAGCGTTATCATCTTATCGCTCATAAAAACCTCCTTTTACGGGGTTTTGCAATCCGCCTTCTCCATTCTATCGTATGCCATTGCCTCCCCGTTTTGTCTTAAGTCCTCCTCCAATTCGCGGATTCTTTCCGCAATCTGCTCCGTCGGCTCCTGACGCCGCAAATTTTGCAATATCCCCTCCGAAATCATGCGTTCTTTCTGCAGATACGCCCGGAGAACGGGATGCCCCTCCTCGAGCAGCTGTCTGCCGTAACGGTCCCACAGCCTGCGGCGCCGCACATCCTCCTGTGATATCCCGGCTTTATGCGGCTCCCCCGCCGCGCATTCGGAGGAGTCTTTGCCCGCGGCAGGCAGCCCTGCGCTGTGCACACGCATCATCGGATAATATTTCCCGTCCTCCGCCACCAGTTCCTCCGCATCCGTCACATAGCCCTGTTCGCGCAGAAAGATACGCACCCGCTCAAGCTCGGACTGCGGCTGGAGTATCAGCTCGCGCGCCGCTCTGCACACGGTCTCACCCTCCGTTAAGATATGAATCACCAGGCCGCCGCCCATACCGGCGATCACAACAGAATCGGCCTCCCCCGGCGCAAGTGCCGCCACACCGTCCGAAAGCCTTGTCTCTATGTACTCCTGCATCCCGCACTGCGCAATATGTTCCGCGGCCCGCGCAAGAGGCCCTCTGCCGATATCCGTCGCGATCGCCCGCAAAATCCGCCCCCGCTCCATAAGGGCGATCGGGATATAACCGTGGTCTGTTCCCACATCCGCGAGAATACCGCCGGAAGACACCAGGGAAGCCACCGCCTCCAGCCGCTTTGACAGCTTTATCATATCCTACTCCAGATAATCCTTAAGCTTACGGCTCCGGCTCGGGTGACGAAGCTTGCGCAGCGCCTTCGCCTCGATCTGACGGATGCGCTCACGGGTCACGTTAAATTCCTTCCCCACTTCCTCTAACGTGCGCGCCCGTCCGTCCTCTAATCCGAAGCGGAGCGTCAGCACCTTCTGCTCCCGCTCGGTCAGCGTGCCGAGCACCTCCTCGAGCTGCTCCTTTAACAGCGTAAATGCAGCCGCATCCGCCGGAACCGGCACATTGTCATCCTGAATGAAATCCCCGAGATGGCTGTCCTCCTCCTCGCCGATCGGCGTCTCGAGCGAAACAGGCTCCTGGGATATCTTTAAGATTTCGCGCACGCGCTCCACCGGCATATTCATCTCCGCGGCGATCTCCTCCGGGCTCGGCTCCCGTCCGAGTTCCTGCAGCAGCTGTCTGCTGACGCGGATCAGCTTATTGATCGTCTCGACCATATGCACCGGAATGCGGATCGTGCGCGCCTGATCGGCAATCGCTCTCGTGATCGCCTGACGGATCCACCAGGTTGCATAGGTGGAAAACTTATATCCCTTGCGATAATCAAACTTTTCCACCGCCTTAATCAATCCGAGGTTTCCCTCCTGAATCAGATCCAAAAACAGCATACCGCGCCCCACATAACGCTTTGCAATGCTCACGACAAGACGGAGATTCGCCTCCGCAAGGCGCTTCTTTGCCTCCTGGTCGCCCAGCTCCATACGCTTTGCAAGCTCAATCTCCTCTTCTGCGGAAAGCAGCGGAACCTTACCGATCTCCTTTAAATACATGCGCACGGGATCCTCGATGGAAACGCCGTCAGGAACGGAGAGGTCGATTTTCTCCACCTCGATCTCCTCTTCCTCCTCCACCTCAAGAAGCATCTCGTCATCCACGTCGTCATCGGTAATGCGCAGAACATCGATATTGTTCGTCTCAAGAAATTCAAGGATCCGGTCAAAACGCTCCGCGTCAAGATTCATGTCCGAGAAAAAATCGCTGATTTCCTGATACTCGAGCATATTTTTTTTCTTTTTTGCCATGGAAAGGAGCTCTTTTAATTTTTCCTGAAATTTTTCCATGGAATTATTGTCTGCCGCCTGATCCGTCATATCGACATTTTCTCCGGTTTTCCCCTTTATATTCTCTAAATTTTCTGCGCTGTTTTCTTTCTTTTTTGCCATTTTATTTCATCCTCTCATAGTTCGTTACTATTTTGTCCCTAAACCTGGTATTTCATCCATCGCAATATGCAGTTTTCCAAGCTTCTCTAACGCCTTCTTTTCGCTTACAAGCTCCATCAGTCCTTCCATATCCGCAGGATCTAAGGCATCTCCGCGGCACTTGATGCTGTTTTCCTTCACGCGGATAATCGTTTCGCGCAGCGCCTTTTCCCTGTCTTCTTTTGTCTCCACTTCATGAATCCTGGCGTTAAAAAGCTCTGCGATTTCGCGCTGTTCTTCCTCGTTTTCAAACATACTGACAATTCTCGCCGGATTGACTTCACCGGTCTTTTCATACTGTGCAAAAAGCTGCTCCGCCGCTTTGCCGTACAACTCCTCCGTAAAATCTTTCGGCGTGATATATGTGCCGATTTTATCAAACAGGCCGGGCGCTTCGATCAGCCATGTGAGCAGCAGTTTCTGTGACTGCCGCATGCCGTCCTCACGCTTTCGTCCTCTGCCCGCGCCGCCGTTCCCCGGCCGCGCGCCGCCATCCGCCGCAGCTGCCCCGCTGCCCCGCGCACTCCCGCGCGCATCTTTCGCAAGCCCCATTTTCATTCCCGTCTGATTTACCAGCCTGCGCAGATCCTCCGCGCCAAGCATATATTTTCTGGCCACCGCATCAATATAGTTATCCCGCTCGAGCTTCTCGGAAAACCCGCATAACTTTTTTGCGGCCTCGTTGTAAAAAGCCGTTTTTCCTTCCGGATCCTGCATATTGTACTGCTTTTCGAGAATGCGTATCTCAAACATAAAGCTGTTTTCCGCATTGTCGATACGCTCCTGATATGCCTCGGCTCCGAGCGCTTTGATAAATTCGTCCGGATCCTTATACGGCTGCATATTTATGATCTTTGCGGCAATCCCGGCTTCCTTCAAAATGGGAATCGCACGCAGCGCAGCTTTGACGCCGGCGCCATCGCTGTCATAAGTCAGATAAACCTCTTTCGTATAGCGTTTGAGCAGGTTCGCATGGCCGCTTGTGAGCGACGTTCCGAGGGATGCAACCGCATTGTCAAAGCCGGCCTGATGCAGCGCTATGACATCCATGTAGCCCTCGCACAGCAGCAACTGCTGCTTTTTCGTGCTCCTCGCCAGATTCAGCCCGTACAGATTGCGGCTCTTGTCAAAAATTTTTGTCTCCGGAGAGTTCAGATACTTCGGTTCCCCCTCGCCCATCACGCGGCCGCCGAAACCGATGACCTTCCCCCGCACGTCCATAATCGGGAACATCGCCCGGTTCCAGAACTTGTCATGACCTCCGCGCCGCTCGTCGATCGCAACAAGTCCCGAATCTTTTAAAATCTCGTCCTCATATCCCTTCTGCCGCAGATAGCGGTACAGATCATCGCTGTACTGATCCGAATAGCCAAGCCCGAATTTTCGGATGGTCTCGTCCGACAGTCCGCGCTTCCGAAAATAGGCGAGCGCCTGCTGCCCGCGCTCGCTGCGCAGCAGCATATAAAAATATTTCGCCGCCTCCTTTTGAATCTCAAGCAGTCTTGCACGCCTGTCCGCCTCCGCCCGCTGCGCGGCATTTTGCTCCTGCTTTGGAAGCTGTACGCCGGCGCGCTCCGCGAGCGTCTCCATCGCTTCCCCAAACGTAAAATTTTCATACTGCATCAGAAACGTAAACACATTTCCGCCGGCTCCGCACCCAAAGCAGTAATACATCTGCTTATTCGGCGATACGGAAAACGACCCCGTCTTCTCGTTGTGGAACGGACACAGGCCAAAATAGGTGCTCCCCTTCCTCGTAAGACGCACATACTGTGAGATCACATCCACGATATCGCTGCGGGAACGCACCTCCTCTATGATTTCATCTGAAAAATACGGCATCCTCTATCGCACCCTGCCTTTCTCTCAATATCCGTCCACCTGCCAGGCTTGCGGCATAAAGTACTCGCTGAATTTTGTGATGGCGTACTGGTCCGTCATGCCCGCAATATAATCGCAGACGACCCGCTCCTCGCTCTCTCCTTCCTCCATCATGCGCAGAAATTTCTCCGGCAGGTACCCCGTGTGGTCCATGTAAAAATAAAAGAGCTGTTTTAGCATGGCCTTTGCCTTGACTTCCTCGCCCTTGGCTGTCGGGTTCTGATAGACGTTATCGAACATGAACTTCCGCAGGTCGATCATGGCTTCCTCCACCTCTCTTGACATTACAATGTCATCCCTGTCCCTGCTGTTTCTGATAATATTATGTATCAGGGTATTCAGCCGCTGCCTGGTATTATACCCGAGCGTATCGCGCAGTTCCTTCGGAATATCCTCCTCCCGCAAAACCTGCGCACGGATCGCGTCGTCGATGTCGTGATTGATATAGGCAATCTTGTCGGAAAGCCGTACGATCTTTCCCTCGAGCGTGTGAGGCACCGAGCGCGACTGATGGTTTAAAATGCCGTCCCGCACCTCCCAGGTCAGGTTCAGGCCCTTTCCGTCTTTCTCGAGCTTTTCCACAATACGGACACTCTGCTCGTTGTGCCGGAACCCGACGGACGACACCTCATTTAACACAAACTCCCCCGCATGTCCAAACGGCGTATGCCCCATGTCGTGCCCGAGCGCAATCGCCTCGACGAGATCTTCATTCAGCCGCAGCGCTTTTGCAATGGTCCGCGCATTCTGCGACACTTCAAGTGTATGCGAAAGTCTCGTGCGGTAATGGTCTCCCTTCGGCGTGAGGAACACCTGCGTTTTGTTCTTCAGACGGCGAAATGCCTTGCAGTGCAGAATGCGGTCCCGATCTCTCTGAAACATCGGACGGATATCGCACTCTTCCTCCGCCCGGTCTCTTCCCCGCGAGTTGACGCTCAGCGTGGCATGAGGGCTCAGCGTCTCCTGCTCCATCGCTTCCATTTCTTCCCGTATTGACATCTGTCTTCTCCTCGTCTCTGTCCTGACCGTGTGCTTTTATCGGTTCAACGTGTAATCATAAAAAATAATATCTCATTTCTATAATTCGGCGTTCTTTTTCTATTTCCTTTATTTTTTTGATTTTTCCTGCATTTTTTTCGTTTTTCCGGTGCATACCGGATCGGTCGGCTGCATGTTCCGTACTCAAAATACCGGCTCTGAAGATACCCTTGTCCGCTGAGGGTATCTTCAGCAAATCACAAAAAGCAGCCCGTTCCGGCTGCTCATAAGCTTTACAACTATCAAATAAATAAAAAATGCAGGAGATGGGACTTGAACCCACACGACATTGCTGCCACAGGCACCTGAAGCCTGCGCGTCTGCCAATTCCGCCACTCCTGCATATTCCGTCACTCTTGCTTCTGAATGCGGAAGATGGGACTTGAACCCACACGATGTAACCATCACAAGATCCTTAGTCTTGCTCGTCTGCCAGTTCCGACACTTCCGCATTTCAATCACTTTTCGTGACGACTTGTTAATAATAACAAAACGTTTCCAAATTGTCAATGGTTATTTACAAAAAAATTCAAAAATTTGTAACAGTTCAGCATGCAGACTCATGACCCGACCGTGTATTCCTTTGTCTGCTGAGAGCGCGAACTCTTTTTCTATAAATATTCTTCAAAATATTGAAGTGTTGAATATTTCAGTAAAATCCTGTTAATCGAATCCTCGGGATTCTGTTTTGCCTGCTTGTATCTTTTTATATATTTTTCCATCTTTTGTCTGATTTTAAAATCTTTTCCACGCAGAACATCAAATTCATTCTGTCTCAAATGTGGAACTCTTCCTGTATCCACATATTTTTCATCGATAAGAACAACTGCCTTCGAAAAATCCACACCACAATGATTCTTCTTATCCGTCCACAACACATGCGGATGATGAATATCAGAACGCAGGGGAATCGCGAACTTAACCTCGTTGATTTCCACAATAACCTGCACATATGGACGAGCTTTCTTCTGTTCGATTTCCGGATACCGTTCAGAAGGATAAGCCTGATAAAATTCCTCTGACAGAAAAATAAACCGTTTTTCTTTTGCCATTTTCTTCTCCTGACGGAAAACAACTCCTGTTTCCAGGAGTTGTCTTCTCAGTGAGCTTTTCTTTTGTTTTACTTGGTCACGCCCTATGACCAAATCTTCTATTGAACTTTCTTTATCCTCACGTTCTATGAGCTATTCTTCTAAAAAGAATATATCATATTTATATGTATATAGTCAAGAAATTATCCTGTTTCCCTGTTCTTTCTCATTTGCCTGCACCGTCCCAGGTTTTACAGATACGTCTCCTCAAACTCCTCCCGATGCATCGGCTTCCCGAAATAGAACCCCTGCACCAGCTGAATCTTTGTCTTCGCAGCCGCCCGGTACTGTTCCTCCGTCTCCACGCCCTCCACGCAGACTCTGACCCCGATCGCGCTCGCAAGCTCCGCGACCATCTTCACAAACGCGTCGGAAAACTCGTCCGCCCCGATATCCGCAATAAAACACTGATCAATCTTGATCACGTCAATCGGCATCTCCCGGATATGCTTTAACGAAGAGTACCCGGTCCCGAAATCATCCAGCGCCACCTTCACCCCAAGGCTTCGGATATCCCCTAAAATCTGTTTCATCCGGTCCATATCATGGATCGCCAGACTCTCCGTCACCTCCACTGTCAGATTGGAGGGGAATATCCCGCTCTCTACAACCGCTGCCCGAATCTTTTCCACAATATCATTCTGCAACAGCTGCACCACGGACAGGTTGACGTTTACCTTGTAATCGGGATGTCCCATATCATTCCAGTATTTACAGCTTTCGCAGGCTCTGCGCAGCACAAAATCACCGATCGGATTAATCAGCCCAAGGTATTCGGCGAGCGGCACGAAATCCGACGGGGAAATCAGCCCGAGTTCTTTTGAATTCCAGCGCAAAAGCGCCTCCGCGCCCACGCAGGGGCTCCCCGGCTTTGTCACATCCACGATCGGCTGATAGACAACCTCAAACTCCTCGCAGGACTGTCTCGTGGCATTGCGCATGTTTTTCTCCAGATCAAGTCGCCGGAAAGAACCGGATTCCCCCTTGCCATTATAGTAAGCGACGCGGTTCTTCCCCTCACACTTCGCCTCGTACATCGCGATATCAGCCTTCTGAATCAAATCTTCCACCGTATCACCGTCGGACGGAAACTGTACGACCCCCATACTCATCGTGCAGTAATACTCGGTATCCCGAATCGGCCAGGGCTTTGTAAACAGCGCCTGAATCTCCGACAAAACCCTCTTCAGAAGCGAATGCTGCCCGTGCGGCAGTATGATGATAAACTCATCCCCTCCCATGCGGTAACAGTTATTTTTCACACCCGGAATTTTCTGCAGGCTCTCGGCGATCGTCTTTAAGAGCGCATCCCCGTAAGAGTGCCCGAGGCCGTCATTGATATGCTTAAAGTCGTCCAGATCCAGATAGAGCAGCGCCCCCTCGCCGTCCGTCTTCTTCGCGTGTGCGATGCAGCGCGCGAGATCCTGCTCGCAGCGCATACGGTTGTACAGTCCCGTGAGAAAATCGTTGTTGGCCTGACGCTCGATTCTCTGCTGGTACAGCTTCTTGTCCGTCACGTCATAGAGCATGCCGAGCACGACAATCCTCCCGTCCACCCAGGCGATTTTCGTGCGCTGAAAATCGAACCACCGATCCCCTTTTTCGTCGTAGATTTCCTGAAAATACGCACTGCCCTGCTCGTTAAGCGCATCGGTCAGATACCGCTCTAAGGCGCTCCCCTCCACACTGCCCAAAAAGGAATCCCGGAAACGCTGATTTGTGTATAAAATCGTCTCGGTCCGCGGGTCCTTCACATAGATGCCGCAGCCCACATTCTCGAGAATTGCCTCGAGCGACGCATACGAGCTTGCCAGCGAGCTTTTCGCGATACGCTTGAGCAGAATACTCTGGATAATGCGCTTTACGTCATTGACAAATTTGATGTCCGCCACGTCCCAGATACGCGCCCGCAGCTTCTCAAAAAAGCACAGATACATGCTCATCTGCCCGTTCACTTCAATCGGCAAAAAGATACCCGCCTGCATCTTTTCCCGCTCAAAAAATTCCCGAAAATCGTCCGGCATCATGGATTCCGCGGAAATCATATAAGGCTTTCCGTTAAAAAAAGGAACCTGCCCCATTGGAACCTGTTTCCAGCGCTCCGCCGCAGGTACAATTCCTGGTTCGGTGTACTCGCATATCATATCCACGAACCGTTCCGATTTGTCCGCCTGGAGCAGCGCCCCGCCGGAGATATCCATGTACCGGCACACATCCCGCAAAATTGCATTGACAATCACGTCAAAGCTCTTCTCGGACTCCAGCATCTTGACAATGGATGTCATCGCCTCGTTGCGATGCAGCTCCGCCTCCATCTGAGACTCCGATTCCCTGCTCTTCTGGAACGCCTCCTGGGCGATCATCTCCTCCAGCTTTACCGCAAACATCTGCTTTGACAGCGTCTCTAAAAATTCGAGGGATTTGTAATAGCGCTCCGGCGTCGTCCGCATCACACATTCCGGCGCGTCCGCATCCTCACACTCCATGATTCCGATGACAATCCAGGTAGCTGCCGTCTCGCCGCCGACCCTGATCGACACACCGCACATCTTAATCCACGGCACACCGCACGGTTCCTCGATCACACTCTCGATTCCGCTGTCGAGAAGCTTATTCATCAGCAGCACATGCTTGTCCATATTGACCTGCCCGTGCAGATATTCGAGTTCCTCCCGCGAACCGTATGCCTTTGTGACAACGCCCCGCCGCTTGCTTAAGCACACGAGATACACATTATTGGCATCACAGAAACGGTCCTGTAAGCTCTGCATCAGAGCCGCATCGAGAAGCCCCTGATCCGTATTTTTCCTCCTGTCTTCCTTTTCTCTGATTGAAAATGCCATACCCCTACCTCTTTATTTCCCCTGATACTGAATGATATATAAGCAGAAATGATCCTTTTTCCGAATGCAGTGCTCTTGCAGCAGGCGATACTCCCCGCGGAGTCTCAGCTGTTTTTTGATAAAGCCCTCCTCCCCGGAAAAGAGGACGAGCATTGCGCCCCGCCGCAGAATCTCTTCCGACTTTTCAAAGAATCTCCCGTATAATACATCCATCTCCTCTTTTGTCTTCTTCCCGCGGACCGGCATATTTGTGACGATCTCGTCAAAGAGATACGCATGCCTGAAATCAAAATAATCCCGGTTGATAAAATGAATCTGCTCCCCCGCCGCAGAGGCATTTTCCCGCGCCATCAAAACAGCATCCCCGAACAGATCGATGCCGTATTTATCCCCTGCAGGCACACACAGATCCCGCTCTATGAGCATCGTCCCGACGCCGCAGAAAGGGTCTAAAATCTGCGCCCGCTCTTTTAAATAGGGCTTTGCGAGCTGCATCATGGCCGCCGCCGTCGCCGGGTGCACCGACGATGCAATCGCATGTTTCCGGTATGAAAAACGCTGCGTCTTCCATGTAAACAGCTTATAAAACGGCAGATAACCGCCGTCCTTTGTCTGCACCAGCCGGATTTCCAGCTCGTAGTCGCCGACCGAATTGACAAGGCTCCGCCCGGAAATGCGCTCGAGACAGACACAAATCTTCCTTGCAAGCTTCCCCTTTTCGTCCGGTGTAAGCCTGCCCCTGATCTCCAGCCGAAAACAAAACGGCTCCGTCTCCCTGTGACTCTCCGAAAGCGCCTGCGGCAGGTCCGATTCCCAGAGTGCTTCCGCGAGCTGCGCGGGCGTTCCGCCGATCTCCCCGGTATGCGCAAACGCCTCGCTCTTTTCCCCCGCAGACCGTATCGGAAACAGCAGTTCCCGGTAAGTGCGCAGTTTGGCGAAAGGCTTTATGTCCCGCGCCTGCACCAGAACCCCAAGCGGATGCGCACTTCCCTCGCAATGCAGCTTCTCCGACAGCTCCGCGAACACCGCCTCCCGCTGTTCACGGCTTACCGAAAGCAGCAGTCTGCGTTTCTCCCGAAAGCCCGTAAACGTGTGATGCCGGATTCCGCGAAGCGCCGTGATATTTTTCTCCAGCGCGCGGATTTCCTCCGTGACATGTTTGCGCTCCTCATCCGACGGTTCTGCGCCCGCAAGCTCTGCAAGACGTTTCTCGTACCGTTCTGTATATTCAGATACTTCAAGCTTTCCGAGCGCCGTCAGATATGCGCTTCTCACAAACAGCGTCTCCTCCCTGCAGTAGGCGTCCCACAGCGCCTCCGCCGCGCCCGCAAGCCCCATGTCCCCCAGAAGGAGCGCCGCGTTCTTGCGGGTCTTTGGGTCCTCCCCGCGCAGCAATTTAATAAGAAGTGCTCCGTCTCCTGCAAGCAGAAAAAAATGCGCAAGCTCATCCTGCGCTTTGATTTCTCCGCGAATCAGGCTTAAGTTCTCCCGCACATTTTTGTTCTGCTCTATTTCTCTGTAATATTTCTCCAACATATTGTTTCCCCGGCCGCTTATGATACTGGTATTCTACTTTATTTCTTCTGTTTTTGCAATACCGTACATGTCAATATATGCCAGCAGATCTTCCTTGAAACGCGTCCATTCCCCCTCGTTTTCCACATAGTATTTCGGACAGTTTTTCCCCGTCACGTCGTAATGCCGGATAATATCGTCCACGGCAAGATCATAGCGCCCCATCAGCCATGTCACGAGTTTGATCAGCGACTCGCGGGTCTCGTCCGTGAACTTTCCGGTCTCATCGGGAATACAGCACTCCACCGAAATCGTATCCGCGTTGCGCTCGTTGGACGCATACGCGATCTCGTTGCACGGAATGCACTGCACGATCTCCCCCGCAACACCGACGACAAAATGACTGCTCGCGTGTGTTTCCTTTGAGTCTTTCAATCCCTCAAAATAATTGCGGTTCTGCTCCGCCGTCGTCCCGGGGTTTGCCGTGTAGTGAATCACGATGCCGTTCACCTCGGACAACTCGGTTCCCGGTCTTGAGTATTCATTGACCGTCAGAAGTTCCACCCGGTAATCCGGTGCATCCGCGATATATTTTATCTCATACGGCTGCACAACCTCCTCCGTCTTCATCTGCTGGCGGTACAGATACACGCCGAACGCCGCCGCACCAAGAAGCGCCGCGGGCACAACAATGAGGAGCGCGATATGTATCAGGCGCTGCCGGCGTCTGCGCCGTCTGCGCAGCTCCCTGCGTCGTTCGCAGCGTCTTCTGTTCTCTTCTTCAATTCGGATTTCTTCTTTATATTTCACATTTTGCACAATTTTCATCTCTCAACTTTGGTGTATTTTTACATATTTCTTCTTGTTTTTGGACATCACGAGTGATATACTCAGCATTACAAAACAGAAAAGAAAGGAGGACTCCATATGCGTTATACGATTGACCCTTCCATGAGCTTTGCCGAGGCAGTTCTCTTCTATGACAAATACATCAGAGAAACCAAAGCTCAGGGAAAGACTCCGGTCACTTTCCTGCGTTTCATCACCGGGAGATACGCTCAATGAGCAGGGAATACGAAAAAGGCTGTCAGTTGACAGCCTTTAATTTTTATCGTGAAAATAATTGCTGAGCATATAGCCGATACACCAGACACCTCCGGCCAGGGACAGATACCAGAATCCCTGCACGAACGCCACAACCAGCTTTCCGACAGAAAGCGTGCCCGCCATATGTGCAACAATCAGCCCTTTTACCGGCTTTGTCAGAATCATCCAGCCGCCCACATAGCACCAGCCTGCGATTCCAAGCCCGTAGCAGATCAAAGCCGCCAGCGTTTTCCATGTAATTTTCATTTCAGATTCTCCCCGACACAACATTAAGCTTCGATATCAGTATAGCACAATTGAAAGGCAGATGCAAAGCCTGTCGTTTTTTTCCTGATCGCCGCCGGGTCACATGAGCTCCGCTATTTCCCCCGTCTGTCTGTAGTGTGCCATATCGATAATCCGCTGATTTGCGGAACCCTTAAACGCCAGACTGATATCCTTTTCGGCCAGCACAAAGGGGCCGTCCACGAGCACGTCGATCAGCGCGAGCATCCCGTCCGTGTCCTGTGTATGGCATTTTCCGCCTTCCGCGAGGTCCCGCTCCAGCAGGTACCCCGTATACGCCCAGATATCCTTTCCGGGGCGCGCCTCCCGCACTCTGCGCAAAAAGGGATACAGTGCCTGCTGGTTTTCCGGCTCAAACGGATCTCCTCCGAGCAGCGTCAACCCTCTGATATAGTCCGGCTGCAGCGACGCGATGATCGCCTCCTCCGTCTCCCCGGTAAACGGTTTTCCGTGCGCAAACGACCAGGTTTCCGGCTGAAAACATCCCTCGCAGTGATTTCTGCATCCCGACACAAACAGCACCGTGCGTACCCCGGTGCCGTTTGCGATATCGCAATACTTGATTGCCGAATAATTCATAAATAACTTCCTTTACTTTACAGGTGCAGCACCCGCTCTTTGATCTCCTGCGTTCTGCCCTGATTCCAGAACTGTGTGCCGATGTAACCGCAGGTGCGCCTCGCAACGCTCATCTTATTCTGGTCCCTGTTTCCGCAGTTCGGGCACTCCCACACCAGCTTGCCGTCCCTGTCGTTGACAATCGCGATCTCTCCCGAATAGCCGCAGTCCATACAGTAATCGCTCTTGGTATTCAGCTCCGCATACATGATATTATCGTAGATATACTGCATCACGGAAATCACCGCCTCGAGGTTGTTCTGCATGTTCGGAACCTCCACATAGCTGATGGCTCCGCCCGGCGACAGCTCCTGGAACTGCGCCTCGAATTTCAGCTTGTCAAACGCGTTCATTTCCTCGGTCACATGTACATGGTAGCTGTTCGTGATATAATTCTTGTCCGTCACGCCCGGGATTACCCCGAAACGCTTCTGAAGGCATTTTGCAAATTTGTAGGTCGTGGACTCGAGCGGAGTGCCGTACAGGCTGAAATCAATGTTGTGCCTGCGCTTCCATTCCGCGCATGCATCGTTCAGATAATGCATCACCTTAAGGGCAAACTCGGTCCCCTCCGGGTCCGTGTGGGATACCCCCTTCATATATCTGGTACACTCACAGAGTCCCGCGTAGCCGAGGGATATCGTCGAATAACCGTTGTACAGCAGCTTATCGATCGTCTCCCCCTTCTTCAAGCGCGCCAGCGCGCCGTTCTGCCACAGAATCGGAGCCACATCCGACGGCGTACCCTTAAGCCTGTCATGCCTTGCCAGCAGGGCCCGGTAACACAGTTCAAGCCGTTCGTCCATCAGCTCCCAGAACTTTTTCTCGTCGCCGTCGGACGAGCATGCCACATCCACCAGATTTATCGTCACAACCCCCTGGTTAAACCGTCCGTAGAATTTGAATTTGTCATTCTCGTCCTTATATACGGTCAAAAACGAGCGGCAGCCCATGCAGGTATAACAGTTGCCCTGCTTTAATTTCTTCATCATCTTCTCGGAAATATAGTCCGGCACCATCCGTTTCGCGGTGCACTCCGCCGCAAGCTTTGTCAGATACCAGTACTTGGAGTCCTCATGGATATTGTCCTCCTCAAGCACATAAATCAACTTCGGGAAAGCCGGGGTAATATAGACCCCCTGCTCGTTTTTCACGCCCAGAATCCGCTGGTGCAGCATCTCCTCAATCACCGACGCCAGATCCTCGCGGAGCTGTCCCTCGGGCACCTCGTTCAGGTACATAAACACCGTGATAAACGGCGCCTGTCCGTTTGTCGTCATCAGCGTGATGACCTGGTACTGAATCATCTGCACGCCGCGGTTGATCTCCTCTTTGACCCGGAGTTCGGCGATTTTATTTACCGTCTCCTCCGTGTAGTCAACCCCTGTCTCCTCAAGTTCAATGCGCACCTGCCTGCGGAATTTCTCGCGGCTCACCTGCACAAACGGAGCCAGATGAGAGAGCGAAATGCTCTGTCCGCCGTACTGGGAACTCGCAATTTGCGCAATCGCCTGCGTCGCGATATTGCAGGCGGTGGAAAAGCTCTTCGGCCGGTCGATCATCGTCTCGCTGATGACCGTGCCGTTCTGAAGCATATCCTCCAAATTGACGAGACAGCAGTTGTGCATATGCTGCGCAAAATAGTCCGCATCGTGAAAATGAATCAGTCCCTTCTCATGCGCCTCCACGATATCCGGCGGAAGCAGGAAACGTCTTGTGATGTCCTTGCTGACCTCCCCCGCCATATAGTCCCGCTGCACGCTGTTGACGGTCGGATTTTTATTGGAATTCTCCTGCTTGACCTCCTCGTTATTGCACTCCAGCAGACTTAAGATCTGCTCGTCCGTGGAATTGGACTTGCGCACAAGCTCCCTCTTATAACGATAGGTGATATAATTGCGGGCCACGTTGAACGCCTTCTGACTCATGATCTGGTTCTCCACCATATCCTGAATCTCCTCCACCCCCGGCGAATGCTTCATATTTTCGCAGGCCTTCTCCACATTTGTGATAATCAGCTGAATCCGTTCGTCGCTGAGCTTTTCGTAATCAATCACGCTGTCGTTTGCCTTTCGTATCGCAGCTTCAATCTTATCGATGTCAAACACATCCTCGCTGCCGCTTCGTTTAATAATCTTCATACCAAAAATCCTTTCTGACATTGTAAAAGCCGCACCAGGGTGCGTCTCATTTACTAGTCAGTAGTATACACAACATATTGTGTTATTGTCAATACTGTCAAACTAGATTTTGTGTCCCTTTTGCGACACCTCCGAAAAAAAAGAGGCGTCGAAAGCCTGTAGCCATGCGCCTCTTATTCAATATGCCTAAATTTTTTCCGTTTTCTTTGTGTTTTTTTTCTGTTTGTGTCCGACGCATCCCGGACCACAACATCTGGTGTTCCCGCCCTGTTCCACCCCAAGGTTTATCAGCATACGATCAAGACATCGGTGAAACACCACAAGCTCCTCCTCAGAAATCCCCCGCATCAGCTGTTCTTCCATCTCCCGCACATCCTGTCTCGTCTGCAGCTTTATCTTGCATGCCTTTTCCGTCAGAACCACCCGTTTGAGCCGGGCGTCATGCGCCACCGGAACACGCGCAATGAGCCCCCGGCCCTCCATCGTCTTTAACATATTCGATGCGGTAGCCCTCGATATCGAAAAAGCCGCCTCGATATCCCGCTGATAGATTTCCTCATCCGCATGCGCCTCGAGAAATCCGAGCATCCACCGCTGCATCGCCGTCAGATTTCCCTCGTTGGCCTCACGCTTCGGCTCCATGACCTTCTTTATCTGATTGTGAATCAGGCGTATCTTTCCGCCCACCGCATTCTGTAATTCCATAGACCGCTCCGTTCCGGCAGTAACACCGATTTTTGAAATCAATGTCTTGACATTATTTTTTTCTGTCCGTATACTTATATTGTTAGCACACTAACAATTAAATTGCAAATGATTTTTGCAAAATAAATGAAAAAGGAAGTGACTTGATGCTAAAAACTTTAGGTGCTCAAATCAAAGAATTCAAAAGAGATTCCTTTCTCACACCGGTCTTTATGATTCTCGAGGTTCTCATGGAAACGATTATTCCGCTGCTGATGGCCTCCATTATCGACGACGGTGTGGAAGCCGGGGATCTCGGCCACATTTATTTTATCGGCGTTCTGATGGTGCTCGCGGCCTGCGTCTCCCTGTTCGCGGGGATGATGGGAGGAAAGTACGGGGCGAGGGCGTCGACCGGCTTTGCAAGAAATCTGCGGAAAGCCATGTACGAAAATATCCAGACCTTTTCTTTCTCGAACATCGACAAGTTCAGTACCGCAGGCCTTGTGACGCGTCTGACCACGGACGTCACGAATCTGCAGAACGCTTATCAGATGCTGCTGCGCATGTGCGTGCGCGCGCCGATCAGCATGGTCTGCGCAATGTTCATGGCGTTTTTTATCAGCCCGCGCCTCGCGAGCGTATACTTAATCGCCGTCATCATTCTGGGATTTTTTCTCGGAATCATTGTGCGCAGGGCACACGGCTACTTTCTTGCAGTCTTTCCGAAATATGACGACTTAAACGCTTCCGTGCAGGAAAACGTCTCGGCGATCCGCGTCGTAAAAGCCTGCGTGCGCGAAGACCATGAAAAGGAAAAATTTAAGACTGCCAGCCAGAATATTTACAATATGTTTGTAAAGGCCGAGAGCATTATCAGCTTAAACAACCCGCTTCTGATGTTCACGGTCTACGCATGTATCATCGTCATCAGCTGGCTCGGCGCGCAGATGATCGTCAGCGACACCCTGACGACCGGAAATCTCATGAGCCTTCTGACCTACTGTATGAATATCATGATGAGCCTGATGATGCTCTCGATGATCTTTGTGATGATGACGATGAGTATCGCAAGCGCCGAGCGTATCTGCGAAGTATTAAACGAGACCAGCGACATCAAAAATCCCGAACAGCCGGACACCTGTGTCACAGACGGCGGCATCGAATTTCGCCATGTGACCTTCCGCTACAACGCCACCTCGGCCAAACCGGTACTCGACGACATCAGTCTGTCCATCCGCTCCGGCGAGACCATCGGCATCATCGGCGGGACCGGAAGCTCCAAATCCTCACTGGTCAACCTGATCAGCCGTCTCTACGACGTCTCCGACGGGGCCATTCTCGTGGGCGGCAAGGATGTGCGCTCCTATGACCTGGATACGCTGCGCAATGAGGTTGCCGTCGTGCTCCAGAATAACGTGCTGTTTTCCGGCACCATCTACGAAAATCTGCGCTGGGGCAATAAGGACGCCTCCGACGAGGAGTGCAGGCGCGCCTGTAAGCTGGCCTGCGCTGACGAATTTATCGAGCGCTTCCCGGACGGTTACAACACCTATATCGAGCAGGGAGGCGCCAATGTCTCCGGCGGGCAGAAGCAGCGTCTGTGCATTGCCCGCGCGCTCTTAAAGAAACCGAAAATACTGATTTTAGACGACAGCACCAGCGCCGTGGACACCGCTACCGACGCAAAAATCCGCAGGGCCTTTTTAGAGGAAATTCCGGACACCACCAAGCTTATCATCGCCCAGAGGATTTCTTCGGTGCAGGATGCGGACCGCATTATCGTCTTAAACAACGGCGTGGTGGACGGTTTTGACACACACGCCGCATTATTGGAGACAAATGAGATTTACCGCGACGTCTACCAGTCACAGACCGGCGGCAGCGGAGATTTCGATGAAGGAGGTGCCGCATAATGCCGAGAATGATGCAGGGTCCAAGACCGAAAGTAAAAAATCCGGGCAGACTGTTTGCGCGTCTCGCCCGCTATGTACTGAAAAACTATGCCGTACACTGCGCCGTCGTAGTCGCATGTATTCTGATCGCCGTCTTTGCAAACGTACAGGGAACACTGTTTATGCAGACGCTGATCGACGATTACATCCTACCGCTGACAAAGCAGGCCTCCCCAGACTTTTCCGGGCTCGCGCATGCCATCCTGCGGGTTTCCTGTTTCTATCTGTGCGGGATCATCGCTTCCTACGCCAACACGCGGCTGATGGTAAACGTCTCGCAGGGTACGATGCGGAATCTGCGCAACGACATGTTCACACATATGGAAGAACTCCCGATCAAATACTTTGACACACACGCCCACGGGGATATCATGTCCTGCTACACCAACGACATCGACACGCTGCGCATGTTAATCAGCCAGAGTATCCCGCAGTTTTTAAACAGCGCGATCACGATTGTCAGCGTCTTTGCAAGCATGCTGATGCTGAGTGTTCCGCTGACCGCCCTAACGCTTGTGATGGTCGGCCTGACACTTGTCTCCACCAAAAAAATCGGCGGACAGAGCGCGAAATACTTTACCGCACAGCAGAAAGACCTCGGTGTCGTCAACGGTTATATAGAGGAGATGATGAACGGGCAGAAAGTGGTAAAAGTCTTTACCCACGAGGAGGAGAGCATAAAGAAATTCAACGAATTAAACGACCGGCTTTTTGAGAGCGCCAACAATGCCAACAAATTCGGCAATATCCTGATGCCGATCAACGCACAGATCGGAAATATCAGCTATGTGCTCTGCGCGATTGTCGGCGGCGCGCTCGCGCTCTCCGGCTCCTTCGGTTTTACGCTCGGAGGGCTTGCAAGCTTTCTTTCCTTTAATAAAAGTTTTAATCAGCCCATCAGCCAGCTGAGTATGCAGCTGAACAATATCGTCATGGCACTTGCCGGCATGGACCGTATCTTCCGGCTGTTAGACGAGACACCCGAGACCGATGAGGGTTATGTGACTTTAGTCCGCGCCAGAAAAGAAAACGGGCAGCTTGTGGAAACTCCTGAGCGCACCGGCACCTGGGCATGGAAGCATGTGCATCAGGCAGACGGCAGCGTGGACTACATCGAGCTGACCGGAGACGTCGTATTCGACCATGTGGATTTCGGCTATAATGAAGATAAGATGGTACTCCACGACGTCAACCTTTTCGCCACCCCGGGGCAGAAAATCGCCTTTGTGGGAAGCACCGGTGCCGGAAAGACGACAATCACCAACCTGATCAACCGTTTCTATGACATTCAGGACGGAAAAATCCGCTACGACGGCATCAATATCAACAAGATCAAAAAAGACGATCTGCGCCACTCCCTCGGAATCGTGCTCCAGGACACCCACCTGTTCACAGCCACCGTGGCGGACAACATCCGCTACGGAAAGCTCGACGCGACCGACGAGGAGGTTATGGCCGCAGCAAAACTCGCCAATGCGGACACCTTTATCCAGCAGCTGCCGGACGGCTATCAGACGATGCTGACCGGGGACGGCGCCAATTTAAGTCAGGGCCAGCGCCAGCTTCTGGCCATCGCGAGAGCCGCGATCGCGGACCCGCCGGTGCTGATTCTCGACGAGGCCACAAGCTCCATCGACACCCGCACCGAGAAAATCGTGCAGGACGGCATGGATAAGCTGATGGCGGGACGCACCACTTTTGTCATTGCCCACCGCCTTTCCACCGTGCGCAACAGCGACTGTATCATGGTTCTCGAGCAAGGACATGTGATCGAGCGCGGAAACCACGACCAGCTGATCGCGGAGCGCGGGAAATACTATCAGCTCTACACCGGAAACCTCGCCGAAAGTTAATGTAACAGGGCCTGTCGCATTTATGAAAAATGCGGCAGGCCCTTTCACACCAATTTTCTGCCGCGCACATATTTCCCGACAAGTCTGCACGCGCATTCCTGGTACGCCATGCGCTCCGCGCGCTCCGTGACCGAAAGGCGGCGCATGCTCTTTACGCTGCTGTCATCTACCGCCAGCGCATCAAATTCATAGCCCGGCAGAAAGCTCCCGACTTTGCCGAAGTAGCGGCCGCCGCCTAAGGTTGCGAGATAAAACGCATCCGCAAAGGTGAGCGGCCGCACCGTATTGTCCACGAGCCTCCAGTACATCTTCGACACCTGAACCGCCAGCGTCATCGCGCGCAGCATCGACAGTGTCGAGCCTCCGGCCACATCGCTGCCGAGCCCCACATGAAGCCCCTTTGCGAGAAATTTCCCGACCGGCGCAATGCCGGAGGAGACGTTCAGATTCGACTCCGGACAGTGGGCGATATACGTTCCGTGCGCCTTTAACAGGGCAAGCTCCGCATCATCGCTGTAGACGCAGTGCGCCATCACAGCCGGCGTATCGGGGCTTCCAAGCATATCGAACAGGGCGTAGGCGTCGCCGTAGCAGGATGCCTCCGGCACCAGCTCTTTCACCCACGCGATCTCCGAGGGATTCTCCGACAGATGCGACTGCACCCGCAGTCCCGTCTCCCGCTGCACCCCGGCCAAAAGCCGCATCAGTTCGTCCGAGCAGCAGGGCGTAAAGCGCGGCGTCAGAATCGGCGTCGTGTGCGCATAGCGCCCCTTTACAGCGGACAGCCAGTCCCTCGTCGCCGCCGCGGACGCCTCTGCGCTCTCCTCACACAGATTCACCCCGCCGTTGCGGTCCATATTCACCTTTCCCACATAGCTCACAAGGCCGCTTGCCTCGAGCTCGTCCATCAGCTCGACCGTCGCCTCCCCGTGCAGCGTCGCAAAGACGCACGCACGCGTCGTACAGCTTGTCCGGAGCTCCTCCACAAAATAAGGATATGCCTGCTTTGCGTAGGAGAGTTCGCCGTAGCGCGCCTCCTCCGGAAACGTGTGCGCCGCAAGCCAGTCCAGAAGCTCCAGATCCATCCCCAGCCCGCGGAACGTATACTGCGGCGCATGGACGTGCAGATCTGTCATGCCGGGCACAATCAGCGCATCCCCGTAATCCGTCACCGGAAAATTCTTATATTGCTCCGGAATCCCGTCAAATACGCCCGCACAGATTCCGTCCTCGCAGACCACATACCCCTCCGACTGCTCCGCAAGCGTCCGATCCTCTCTGGCATATATGATATTCCCCTTTAAGACAAAACAATCCTTCCTCTGCATCCATACTCCCCCAAAACAATCCTTCTCCTCATACCACACCGTACCCGTGCGTGCCGACGGCCGCCAAATCTCACCAGAGCCGAAACAGCCGTATCAGTTTTTTTACCGACTTGTAGCCGACGGTCTCAAGCTCTGCGGCCGCCTGTTTTAATTCCTTTCGGATTTCGATCTGCTGCGGGCAGTGGCTCTCGCATTTTCCGCAGCCCACGCACTGCGACGCGCTCGCAGTGTCCTTGCGGAACGCCGTACACTGCAGATAATCCCGCCTGCCGGAGCGCTTTCCCTCCGAGTACATCGCATTGTAGCAGCGGAATGTCCCCGGGATATCCACGCCCTTCGGGCAGGGCACACAGTAACCACAGCCCGTACAGCCCACCTTCACATGGCGCGCGATCTCCTCTTTCACCCGCTCCACGAGCCGCATTTCCACAGCCGTCATACAGCCCGGCTCTGACTCGCAGGCCGTCCTTATATTCTCCTCCACCATCTGCATGGAGTTCATGCCCGAGAGCACGCAAGTGACCTCCGGCTGGCTGTAAAGCCACCGAAACGCCAGCTTTGCCGGGGTCATATCTTCGTCGGTTTGCCCTTCCTGCCGCGCAGGCGTCATGCCGGCAGGCACGTCCTGCACCGCGGCGCCGGCCCGCCCTTTTTCGCCCGACGCCGCAAACAGCGCTTTTGCGGATTCCGGCAGCAAATCCACCAGCCTTCCGCCGCGCAGGGGCTCCATAATTATAACCGGAAGCCCCTTTGACGCCGCATAGCGCAATCCTTCGACCCCCGCCTGCGAATACTCGTCGAGATAATTGTACTGAATCTGGCAGAAATCCCAGTCATACGCATCCACCAGACGCAGAAACATCTCGGAATTGCCGTGATATGAAAAGCCGATATTCCGTATCTGCCCCGAGGCAAGCTTCTTTTCAATCCACTCCTCGATGCCGAGGTTCTTTAGCGTTTCCCAGGTCGTCACATCGTTTAGCATATGCATCAGATAGTAATCTATGTAATCGGTGCGAAGACGCTTTAACTCCTCCTGAAACATCCGCTCCGCGCCGTCTGCGGACCTGATCAGATAGTGGGGCAGCTTTGTCGCCAGATAAATCTTTTCGCGGCAGCCGTTGCGGGCAAGGATTTCGCCCACCGCCGCCTCATTGCCCGCATAGACATAGGCGGTATCCAGGTAGTTTACACCTGCCCGGATTGCCGCCATCACTTCCCGTTCCGCTTTGTCAAGGTCCACGCTGCCGCCCTTTTTCGTAAAGCGCATGCATCCGTAGCCCAACACCGATATTTCATTTCCTTTTTTATCTTTCCGATATTGCATCACAGTCCCCGTTTCAAAAAATTCCCGGTTACAAAGTTTCTAATTCCGCAAGCCAGATTGCGGCGCACGCATCCGACGGCATGCGCAGGTCCCCGCGCGGCGATACCGCGACGCTTCCCACCTTCGGGCCGTCCGGCAGACAGGAACGCTTAAACTGCTGCGCAAAAAATCTCCGGTAAAAAATCTTTAGCCATTTCAAAATCACCGCGTCGCCGTAAGTGCCCGCAAATGCCAGTTTTGCCAGCCGGTACACCTTGTCCGGCGCAAACCCCTGCCTTAACATATTGTACAGGTAGAAGTCATGCAGCTCGTAGGGGCCCACGATATCCTCCGTCTTCTGGGATATCTTCCCGTCCTCCGGCGGCAGAAGCTCCGGCGACACCGGCGTGTCAAGCACATCATAAAGTACCTTTTTTAATACTTCGTCGGCACAGCCGTCCGCATAAAAGCGGACCAGATGACGCACCAGCGTCTTTGGCACCGAGGAATTCACACCGTACATCGACATGTGGTCGCCGTTGTAGGTCGCCCAGCCGAGTGCGAGCTCCGAGAGATCTCCGGTGCCGACGACAAGGCCCCCGAGCCGGTTCGCGATATCCATCAGGATCTGTGTCCGCTCTCTCGCCTGGCTGTTCTCATAGGTCACGTCATGCACCGACGCATCCTGTCCGATATCCCGGAAATGGACGCCGACCGCCTCCGTGATATTCACCTCGATAAGCTCTGCGCCAAGCGATTTTACAAGGCCGACCGCATTGTCATAGGTGCGGTCCGTCGTGCCGAATCCCGGCATCGTCACCGCCTTAATATCCTCATGCGCAAGCCCCAGCATGTCAAAGGCGCGCACCGCAACCAGCAGCGCAAGTGTGGAATCCAGCCCGCCGGAAATTCCCACAACCGCCGCGGTACAACCCGTGTGTTCGAGGCGCTTTTTCAAACCCACCGCCTGCATACACAAAATCTCATCGCAGCGCTTGTCGCGGCTGCCCTTATCCGACGGCACAAACGGCATCGGGTCGATGTAGCGCGTCAGCTTTGTCTCCTCCACATGCAGGGAAAACTCCACCCGCAGATATCCGTCCTCCCGCATTTTGTAGGTCGACATCCGCCTGCGGTCGCAGATCAGACGGCTCACGTCAAGCTCCGAGCAGATGATGCCGCTCGCAAACCGCGCGGACTCCTTCAGAAGATGACCGTTCTCCGCGATCAGATTGTGGCCGGAATACACGAGGTCCTGCGTCGACTCGCCCTCCCCCGCGCTCGCATAGATGTAGCCGCACACAAGCCGCGCGGACTGCCCCTTCACCAGGTCTCTGCGGTAGACATCCTTGCCTGTGACCTCGTTGGACGCCGACAGATTGACAAGCACGGTCGCTCCGTTTCGCGCGTGGCGGATTCCGGGCGGCTCCGGTGTCCAGAGATCCTCGCAGATCTCCGCCGCAAGCACGAGATCCGGCATCTGCTCACAGCAGAAGAGCATGCGCGTTGCCATGCACACCGGCCGTCCGTTAAATTCAAGCTCCACCGGCTCGTCCGGCGCCGCCGTAAAATGTCTGCCCTCGTAAAACTCGTTGTAATTCGGAATATAAGTTTTCGGGACAAAACCCAAAATTTCCCCGTAATTTAAGACCGCCGCCACGTTATATAATTTCCCGTTATATGCAAGCGGCATCCCGACAAATATAATTGCATCCATGTACGCGGTAAACGCCGCGATTTTCGCCAGCCCCTCTCTCGCCCCGGAAAGAAGACGCTCCTGCCAGAAGAGATCCTCGCAGGAATAGCCGGTCAGGCAGAGCTCCGGCAGCACAATGATCTTTGCCCCGCCCGCCGCCGCTTCCGCGATCGCGTCACAGATGATATCCGCATTGTAAGCCGTATCGGCCACTTTTATTTTCGGCGTCACCGCCGCTGCTTTTACAAATCCATGTCTCATTTTCTGATTTCCTTTAACTCGTCAACCTCAAAACGGTACGCTTTATTGCAAAACTGACATTTTACCTCAATGGCCTCCCCGTCGTTGATGATATCGTCCAGATCCTTTTCGCCGAGCGTCGCGATCGCACGCGACACCCGCTCTTTGGAACAGTCGCACAGAAACGCCGCGTCTGTTTCGTCCGTGATCCGAAGTCCCATATCGCCGAGAATCAAATCCAACATCTCCTCCGGCGTCCGTCCCGCCTCAAGCATCTTTGTCACCGACGGAATCTCCCTGATTTTCTGCTCGAGCCCTTCGATCACCTCATCCGGGGTATAGGGCATCACCTGAAGAATAAACCCGCCGGCCTGCTTCACGGAGTAATCGGTATCCACCAGAACGCCAAGCCCGACCGCGGACGGCACCTGCTCGGAAGCCGCAAAGTAATAGGTCAGGTCCTCGGCAATCTCTCCGGTCTGCAGCGCGATCTGTCCCACATACGGCTCCTTTAGCCCCATATCTTTAACCACGCGCATGACACCGGGCCCGACCGCGCCGCCCACATCCAGCTTGCCCTGCGCATTCAATGGCAGATCCACGACGGCCTCTCGCGGAAAGCCCTTTACATGGCCGTTTGCATCCGCAGTCACCGTAAGTCCCCCTACCGGCCCGCTGCACTGAATCTGCACCGTCAGCAGATCCTTTTCGCCCTTCATCATCGTTCCCATCATGGCCGCGCCCGAAAGCAGACGCCCAAGCGCCGCCGTGACGACCGGGCTCGTGCCGTGCGCCGTCCTTGCCGCCTCCGCAATCCCCCGTGAAGTAATCGCAAATGCCCTGATCTGACCGTCCGCCGCCGTTGCTCTGACAATGTAATCTCTCATATAAAATCCGTTTCCTCCTATGACTATTCTTTCCGAATTGCGCCGCAACATGTATCCGCGCCGCACATTTTCCGGCACTCCTTTGCAATCACATAGATACGCTCGGAATCCGCGCGCACCGGCTCCCCCGTGTAGGCTTCGCCCGCCGCGAGAAACATAAGCCCCGCCTGGGCAAGCAGCCGCTTTATCTCGTCAAGCCCGTACGCCCGCTGGTAATGCGTCTCCTCGTATTTCCGGTATAAATCTCCCTCTTCCTGAATAAAAAGCGTCAGATCATACTCGTTGATGCAGGATTCCTCGTCAAAATAATTCTCCCAGATAAAGCTGCCTTCCCTGCGGTTTTCACAGATTGCCGTCTCCCCGAGCACCTCCCGATATTTATAACAGGTATTAATGTCAAAAATAAAGATGCCGCCCGGGTCAAGATAATTGTTTACAAGCCGAAAAACCGCAAGGAGCTCGGACGCGTCGGTGATATAGTTGATGCAGTCGCACACGCTGACAACAGCCCGGACGGTGCCGTAGAGCTCGAGCTCCCGCATATCCTGCAGCAGGTAAAGAATCCGGCGCTCCTCCCCGTCATCCTCCGGCGCGTCCCACTCGGCCTCCCTTGCAATCTCGAGCATGTCCGCCGAGCCGTCGATGCCGATCATGTCATACCCCGCCGCATGCAGCAGCCTTGTCAGCTTCCCGGTACCGCAGCCGAGATCGAGCACAAGCCCGTCTGCAATGCCATATCCTTTCAGCAACCTAATCAGATATCCGCTCCACTCCTCATAGGGCACATTGTCCATAAAAAGATCATACACCCGTGCAAAACTGCGATATGCTTCCATCTCTGCTCCATTTCTGCGCCGCCGTCTTTGTCCCGCGCAGACAGCCCGCCGCAAACCGTTAAAAACTGTTACGAACTGTTACTATACTATCAAGTTCCCGCGGGAAAAGCAACTTGATTATTTCCCGTCAAAAACGTATACTTGATTTATCTATTGTTTATTTTAGGAGAGACATTTATATCATGCCTGAAAACTACGAGCATTATATCACTAAAAACATAAAAGCGTCCTATCAGAGACGACTGTTTGCGCCAATCCTCTATCTGCTTCTGCTGCTGATCCTGTGGTTTGGCCTTTCCCTGTCGGCGCCTCTGTTTCCGTCTTCCCTCGCGTCCGATGCCTCGCTCGAAGACATGCGCCGCAGCGGGACAAACTACGTCACCGCCACGCTCACCGACTTAAAGTTTACCGGTTACACACAGAAATATCTGAGTCGTACCGTCGGCTATTATTACTACACTATGCACGGCGAAGAGTGTATCATCGTACTGCTCTCCCCGAAAACCTGCGAGGAGGGTCTTTCTCTCGTGCCAAAGACTTCCATTCACGGAAAAATATTGCCGGGTGACGACGCATTTGACGAACTGCTGTCCAATCTGTCCAAAGATCTGAACTGGACCGAGCACGGTATCCGCAGCAAGGTTTCGGGCTGTCTTTTAAGCGAGCCGGACTACGGCATCGTCCCGAACTTCCTCCTGTATTCCGTCGTTTTTGTCACCGGAGGCTATGCGCTCGTCTCCCTGATTCTGTTTGTGATTTATATCTGCTTCCCCGTGTTCTCGCCGCCCTGCCAGAATCTTGCACTCTTCGGCAATCCGCGAAAGCTTTTAGAGCAGGCCGAGGACGAGCTTGCGACGTTGCCGCAGTTAGCGACCGAAGATATGTTTATCACCGAACATTTTTTCATCGAGACATCCCCCTACGGCAACGCCGTCATCCCGATTGACCAGATTATCTGGATTTACAAGTATTCGACGCTGCACAAGTTTTTCTGGTACCACTTCAGCATCTCCTACACGCTGCACATCAGCGCAAACAGGCACCTCTACATCCAGTGCCCGAAAAACATGAAATCCGACATCGACGGTATCATCGATTATCTCGCCGAGGCAAATCACGACATTCTCGTCGGCTTCTCCGAGCAGAACCGCCTCAAGGTACAGAAGATTCAGGGTTCGCCGATGCGGCTGAACCGGCTGCTTGATTTTTTAAACCGCAGAGTGTAATGCGGCAGACCGCCCGGCGTATCCGACAGACGAAAGACACAATAAAAAGAACTTCCTGGCGACACCTGACAGGAAGTTCTTGAGATTACAGATAGGTAAAGGGCTCTCCCGCGTCGAGAAAGACCGCCGGGATTCCTTCGGTGACGGGTTTAAGCCAGTCCACGAGATATTTCATTCCCCACTCCTCGCTCCTCTCATGGCCGAGAACGAGCATTCCCTTGTTCATTCCGAGCATCGAAGCGTCGCGCACATACGCCGGCAGCGTCCACTCGGTGATGTCCCCGCAGATCACGACGTCGATATTCTCCCGGAACATCTGAATCATCGGGCGCTCCTCCCTGCCGAGTCCGAGGCTTCCGCCTCCTACCAGCACGGACACCCGCTCAACCTGCATCTCGGGATTTCCGACAATCTGTATCACGTCCATGCCCGCCTTCTCTTTAAAGAAACGGCACAGCGCTTCGAGCGTCGTCTTCGGAATCCGGTAAATGGCCCCGAAATGTTTCATCATCTCGTCTTCCTGATCTCCCGGTTCACCGTGCACCCCTTCTCCCTGCGCGACGCGGCAGGTCTCCCAACCGAATTCCCGGTCAAATCCGGTATAGATTTCATCCGTTTTCCCAATATGCATATGGTCGTGAAATCTCCAGATCGCAATCTGCGCATCCTCGATCAGCTTTTTTTTCTCCAGATAGACCGCATCGCCCGACACCCAGTCCGTGTCGTCCTTACCCGTAAACCAGGTAGGCTCGTGTGTGATGATCATATTTACACCCTGTGCAGCCGCCTCCCTGATCACATCCACGGTCGCCATAAAGGTACAGCCAATCTTTTTTACCTCCATGTCGGGGTTCCCTGCCATCAGCTGGTCGCAGGTCGCCTCGTCCGGAATGCACGCGCCCGTCTTTTCTTTGATTCGATCAATTAATTCCTGAACTGTCATTTTTCCCTCCATATGTATTCGATTTTCAGACTTTATCCCTTGACTGCCCCAACGACGATTCCGCGTATCAGATGTTTCTGAATAAACGGATAAACCGCGAGAATCGGCAGAATACCGATCAGCGCCATCGCCATCCGCACCGAAGTGCTCGGCAGGTCTACCGCTCCGGTTCCGAGCATCGCCGCGTTGGAATTTGCTTTCAGCCCCTGAATGTTATTCATAATCTTAATCAGCAACAGCTGTATGCTGTACAGCTTTTCATTGTCCACATAGTACAGGCCGTTTGTCCAGTCGTTCCAGTAGCACAGTCCCGTAAACAGTCCGACGGTCGCCACAACCGGCCGCGCCAGCGGAATCATAATCTTATAGAAAATCGTCAGCTCGCCCGCTCCGTCTATCTGCGCCGCCTCAACCAGGGCATCCGGGACATTGTTTGCGTAAAAGTTCTTTACCAGAATGACATTAAATGCCGTCACCAGATAATTCGGTATCAAAAGCGCCCAGATTGTGTTTTTGATGTGGAAAAACCGCGTCCACATAATATAGGACGGAACGATTCCCCCGTTAAACAGCATCGTGAAAAACACAAAAAACGCAAGCGCATTGCGGTACTTAAACGATTTTCTCGACATCGGATACGCCAGCATCGTCGTGATTAAAACACTCGCCGCCGTGCCCGCGATCGTCACGAAAAATGATACCCCGTAAGCGCGTGTGATCACTGCTCCCTGTTTTACGATATAGTAATAGGCATCCAGGCTGAACTCCTCCGGGAAAAAGCTATAGCCGTTCCGGATCAGCGCCGTCTCCGCGGTAAACGATGCGACCACGATCAGAAGGATCGGCAGCAATGTAAGCACCACCAGGAGGGTCAGAATCACTGTTGCGGCACGATTAAAAGTTTTACTCTCTATCATTTTCCTTCCCCTCCCTAGAATAATGCATTGTCGGAATCTAATTTACGCACCAGCGCATTCGCCGCGAGCACCAGAATAAAACCGACTACCGACTGGTAAAAGCCTGCCGCCGCAGACATGCCGACGTCGTTTAGCTCCATCAGTCCGCGGTACACATAGGTATCGATTGTCTGTGTCACATCATACAGTGCGCCGGAATTCTGGGGCACCTGATAAAACAGCCCGAAGTCGGAATAAAACATGCGGCCGATCGACATCAAAGTCAGCGTGATCACCGTCGGTTTGAGCATCGGCAGCGTAATCTGAAAAATCTGCTGCATCTTTGTCGCGCCGTCTAACGCCGCCGCCTCATACAGGGATTTATCGATTCCCGAGACGCTCGACATGTAGACGATGGACTGATAGCCGGCATTTTTCCAGATAAATACAAGAATCAAGATAAAGGGCCATGCCGCCTGATAAGTATACCACGAAACCGATTCTTTTCCCATTCCGGCCAAAATCGTGTTGTTGATAAAACCTGTGTCCGCATTTAAAAACGCATACGCGACAAATCCGATGACCACCCATGAGAGCATATTCGGCAGCAGCATTGATGCCTGATAAAACTTTACGCGGACGCGCTCACCCAATTCGCACATCAGGATTGCGATAAAAATGGCAATGACCGTGCCGATGACAATAAATGCGACATTATACAGCACTGTGTTGCGCGTCATCGTCCATGCATCTTTTGTCGCAAACAAAAATCGGAAATTCTGCAAGCCGCACCAGTCGCTTTTAAAGATCCCTTTCATAAAGTTGTAATCTTTAAATGCCAGAAACAATCCCATCATCGGCACATAGTTGTTGATAATCAGATAAACGATCCCAGGCAGTGCAATGAGCAGCAGCGGCAGTGACTTTTGAAAATCATTTTTTTTCTTTCTCTTCGCCGTTTTCATCATCCTTCTCCTTTTTTAAGATACGGAAAAATGCATTGCTTCCGCTTTTCCCGTATCACAAAAATAACTGCCAGGCAGCAACGGCGCCTGGCAGTTATACAAAACCTACTAATTTGCTTCCTTCCAGCTGTCTAACTGCTCCTGTTTTGCGCTGATGATTTCCTGATATCCCGCGTCATTCAGCGCCTCCACAAATTTTGGTATCTCGGTCTCCGGGTCTAAGCTCCCGCACATCAGACCGGGCAGATACTGGTTAATCACGTTATTGACCGCCGTGTACTGCGTCTTTAAGCTCGAGGAATCAAACGTAAATCCCATCGCCGGCGAGGTTGCCGCCGTCTTATTCTGTTCAAGCTCCCAGTCTAAAGATTCCTTATTTGTTCCGACATTCGGATACATCAGGAAGAAATTACCGAGTGTCCCGCAGCTTAACTGTGCCGTGTAGGGCACGGTGGAAGCATCCTGTCCCTCCGGATACGACACATATCCGTCCTGCAACACATAGTCCCTTCCCTCCACGCCGTTGATCAGAAGATTGATCACATCGGCATCGGTGTAAGTCAGATTTAAAAATTTCATCGCCGCTTCCGGCACGTCCGTATTTGACGCCACCATCCAGGTCAACGCGTTGATATCCCCGGTTGTAAGATACGCGTCTCCGATCATGCGCGCACCTGTCGGCAGACCGCCGCTCTGTACGGAAAGGGATGCCGCCGTGTCCTCCTCCGGATAGCTGTAAGCCGCCATGTAGCAGAAATAATTGCCGGAACTCATCAGTTCTGCCGCCATACTTGTCGTTGTCGCCGCATCTTTCATCACAAGTCCTTCATTGTACCACTCCCTGGCAATCCGGCACTTCTCTGCAAACACATCGGAGGAAAACAGATCCACAACGGTCATGTCTCCACCGAGCAGTACGCCTGCCGGTGTGTACATGTCGTCCGTGAGCGTATCGTACTGCCCGAAGGTTCTGTTCAGACCGAGGTCTCCGGCCTGTACCGGAGCCATCGGTATCATATCCGGATGCGCCTCCTTCACCTGTTTTAACACGGGAGTAAGCTCCTCCACACTCGTCACCTGCCCCATATCGATGCCAAGTTCATCCGCGATATCCTGCCGGTAAATGACCATCGGCGTCAGCGCGATCGGCTTATAAGTAGGAAATCCGTACAATTTGCCCTCGGAGGTACATGCGTCAAGCCACTCCTGTCCGATCAGGTTCTTTGTATCCGATGCGTATGTCTCTGCCAGCTCCGTGATATCGGCCGCCATCCCGGTGCTCACACAGTTATTGAAATCCCCGAGCGATTCAAAGATATCTATTTTCTCGGCCGCCTGCAATCCCAGACTGACTGTGCTCGAATAATCCCCGATGGAAATCGGCTTTAAGGTTACCTCCACGCCGATTTTCTCCCGCGTGATCACGTTGATTGCCTCCTCGACCGTATCAAGGTCCTCCTCGGTCGGAATATTGTTAAACGTCGCATACGCGTAAGTCACCTGGTCGTAGCTTCCGCCCGATGCTCCCTGCGCTTCGGTCCCGCTTCCGCTCCCGCCATTATCCGCATCACCGCCTCCCTGGCCACAGGCGCCGAGGCTGACTGCCATTGCCGCGGCAAGAATGCCGCAAAGTAATTTTTTCTTCTTCATAGTTATCCCCTCCTGTTTGATGTTACCAATATAGCATACCCCTCTTTTTTCACGCTTCTAAAAACAAGACGTATTTTTTCAAAAATAAGATTCGGGCGTCAAAACAACGGGCCGTACGCTTCGCGAACAGCCCTTATGTTCAATCAGAAAAACAAAAAAGCAGGCTGCCCTGCTTTTAGTTTTTGCGGTATTCATTTGGCGTCATTCCCGTATGCTGCTTAAACAGCGTTGAAAAATAGGAAAAATTATCAAAACCGACCTCCATCGCAACATCGCTGACTTTCATGTCACTGTTCTTAAGCAAACGCTTCGCCTGACTCAGCCGATATTCATTAATAAAATCCTTCAGATTTTGTCCGGTCTTCTTTTTATACATCTTTGCGAGATATTCCGGCACCAGAAAAAACGCTGCGCCGATTTCGTTTCTTCCGATGTTTTCGCTGTAATGTTCCCTGATATACGCATTGATCTTCTCAATCAGTGTCTGGGATTTCTGGACTTCCTCCTCGTACGCAAATACGCGCTCCAGAAGATATTTCTCCCACCGCAGCATATCGATCACCGACTGCCCCGCTTTCTCCGCAAGCTGTGCAAACGCCGCGTCCCCGAGCAGAAGCGAAATCTGGATTCCCCGCTGCGCAAGATAGGCATAGACCGCCTGCTGCACCTCCGCGCGGATTCTCTTTAACATTTCCTCATCCAGAAGCTTTTGTTTTGTCTTGCCGTCCAGTTCTTTTTTCAGATAGTTCAAAAAACCGTTCTCGTCCTTTTCCTCCAGCAGCTTCTGCAGCTGCTTTAACTGGAGTACCGGCTGATTCTCCGGTTCGCTGCAAGTCGTTTCGATTTCCGCAAATGCCTCCCCGTAAAACATGATATTTTTTGCCAGTATTTCCTCGCTTTTGTGAAATACATCATAAAACTCCGGGATTGTGCATGGATTGCTGATATAGCAGGTCAGCGTCGATGACAGCAGTCTGCCGCATTTTTGGATCAGTTCTCTGCATTTCTCCTTTCGCTCTCCCTCGGGCCCGTCCTCACAGACCGTGATAAACACACAGGAATCCCTGTGCTCATAGCAGACAACACTGTCATTCTCCGGCTTTCCGCACAGCAGCTCCGAGTGAAGATTTTCGAAAATAAACAGAAGCATGGAGCGCCCGTACATGTCGATATCCTGCTCCATATTTGTACTTTTCGATATCACAAGACGGTACTGCTTTTCCATATCCAGCTCCAGTTTCCGCCTCTGCAGCTCCCGCACAAGCTCCGCGCGCGCATGCACAAGCCTGCCTCCAAAAAGGTTTGACCAAAACAGCAGCCTCACCTCACCCGGGTTATCACGGATCCACTTACCGTATTCGCTGTCTCTTGCAGCCTCCAGCTCCCGCTTTCTCTTTCGGATGATTTTCTGCAGGACCAGCTCCATAATCTCCACATTAAACGGTTTTACAAGATATTCCGCCGCCTGCAGTTTGAGTGCCTCTGTCGCATAGTGAAAGTTTTCGTGACAGGTCAGAAGCAGAAATTCCCCGTCCATATTTTCCTCCCGATACCAGCGCAGCAGTTCAAGCCCCGTCTCCTTCGGCATCTCTATGTCGCTGATCACGATGTCGACCGGTTTCTCCTCCAGAATCTTTTTTGCGCGCCCGGCACCGTATGCCGTCTCAACCTCTGCAATTCCAAGCTTATCCCAGTTTACCGTATCGCGAATTGCCTCGACGATCGCCATATCGTCATCTACAATCAGTATGCGCACCGTACATCTCCCCCTTACATCCGCTCACCGAATCCCGCTTTCATTCCAGCTCTCTTCTCCCGTCTCGTGAACCGGCTCTTTTGGTATGCAAAATCTGGTCTTTGCCCCGTGCGGCTCAACATTTGACAGCTGCATCAGGTCTCTTTTGTCATACATCAATTCCAGCAGGCGTTTAAGACTCCACAGTCCTACCCGTGTCCCGTCATTCTCCCTCCGGATACCCTCCTGCCCCATCATCACAAGTACTTCCTGCGGATACCCCTGCCCGTCATCCTCAATCTCTATCACAAGCATTTCTTCCCCGTCAAAAAACGCTCTGCTTACCTTTATCAAAAGCATCAGTGTCCGTTCCGGGGAAACCGCATACTTATATTCGTTTTCCACGACTGTATGTAGCAGCATCTGCGGAATCCTCCACTCCCCAGACTCATCCGGCAGATCGATATAGCTGAACAGGCAGCCCGGGTATTTTAATTCCTGCATTTCGAGATAATTTTCGACATGGCGGATTTCCTCTTTTACCGGTACTGTGTGCAGTCCCGAACTGAACATATAGCGGATATTTTTTGAGAGTGCGCCGATATAAATTTCAATCTCTTTATTTTTTGATCTGGCACTCAGACTTGAAATCGAAGTCAGTGCATTTAAAAAGAAGTGCGGTCTTATCTGAAGCCGGATATATTTCTGTTCCGCGTCCTGCAGTTCAAGCTTTTTCTCATAGAACCGTATCTTCAGATTCATGATCTCGTCCATGAGTTTGTTGAAGGTCTGCGCCAGCATATAAAACTCCTGGCTGTCCCCGGTCTGCCCGATACGAAATTCGTAATTCCCCTGTATCATATCCTCCATGCTTTTTGTCATCTCATTCATCGGGAGAACCATCTGTTCCCGGACAACATGTACAAAGTAGATGTCAAACAACAGCAAAAACAGGATTACCGCGGACAACAGGATCGTACTGCCGCGGAACTGCCGGAAAATGTCCATCCTGCTCTCAAAAGAGTAGAGCTTCAACTGTCCGTCTGCAAGCACTCTGTAATGCTCCGTCATGCGGGCCGCGGAAAGTTCCCCGACAGGTATGCCCGCCGTTTCCGCAAAACCGCCGCCGCGCACATCTCCCCATACGATATCCGCACCGTCGGTCAGCACAAACCGATTTCCGCCGGACCAGATATCGGGGACGGTAGCCATGAGCTCGGGAACCGCCAGAAACACTGCCGCCGCGCACTGGTTTTTTACCAGACACTTGTACAGATAAACCGTACCGTCAATCTCTTTAAACTCCCACGTTCCGGTCTGCGTGCCGCCTTTTGCATATTCCATGACAAATTCCCGGACGGCATTCTTCTGCGCATAGGCAATCCTGCCGCTCTTCGCATCCACGCAGATATCGTTGGAAGCCTCCGCGATCACAAACATATCCGCGCTGTCGTCGATATGCATAATATTATTGAGCGACTGGGCCAGCCGGATCGATGCGCGCACACGTTCCCCGGCCTTATCGCTCTCTAACAGCCTTAAATCGGTACCGTTGTAGATTATTTCTGACAGGTTGTGATCCATCCCGGTAATCCGGTTAGAAAGCTGGCCGGCATAGATATTCAGAAAATTTTCCGTCGTGACGTTCATCTCGTTTTCCGCGGTTTTGATCGTGACCGCCGCAAAAAATATCACGATTAAAGACAATGCTGCCAGCTGTATCCGCATCAATACCGTTATTTTCTGAATAAAAGATTTTCTTTTCATCCTTTTACCTGCATGAGGTGCTGATGGCCTCAATCGCCACCGCCCCTCCCCGCACCACTTCGATACGGCGGAACTTTGACTTGAGCAGCGCGATCAGCTCGTTGTTGCGCCGTTCCGTCAGCTTGCACTCCAGGAGCACGCTGTCGTTTCCGACGTCGGACACCTCCACATGAAATACCTGCGCAATCTGGAACACCTCTAACTTTTCCGCCGCATCGACGCTTAAAACCTTCGCGAACAAAATCTCCTTCATGTGAATCGGCACCTCGGTCAGATCAATGACCTTGATGACCTCCACCATGCGGTTCAGCTGTTTTTTGATCTGCTCAAAGGTGATATCGTCGCTGGTGACGCAGATCGTCATGCGCGAGACCGTCTCATCCTCCGTCGTCCCCACGGTAAGGCTCTGAAGATTGTAAGCCTTTCCCGAAAAAAGCCCCGACACCTTCGCTAAGACACCGACCTGATTTTCCACATACAATGCAATCCATCTGTTTTTCATAATTTATTTCCCTTCGCTTCTGCGCACGGCTCATTTATTTCAAGATCATCTCGCTCATCGGGTTCCCGCCTTTTACCATCGGGAGCACCAGTTCGTCCGCGGATATCATAAATTCGATGATGGTCGGAGCATCGGTGCAGGCGCGTGCCTTATCGAGCGCCGCCTGAATCTCCTCTTCCCGCTCCACGCGGATGCCGTGCGCGCCGTAGCTCTCTGCGAGCGCCACAAAATCGGGTGTATACGGCGGGCATGCCGCGTTTGTCCCCTTACAGTTCGCAGGGCAGGTCCTTCTCCTTCGCAGGCAGGTCGCCTCATACCGTTTGCCGTAGAACAGCTGCTGCATCTGCCGCACCATCCCCAGATAATGGTTGTTGAACAGACAAATAATTACCGGCGCCTCCTGCACAACTGCGGTCGCCATCTCCTGAATATTCATCTGCAGCCCGCCATCGCCGCAAAAGCAGACCACCTCGCGGTCGCGGTTTCCGATTTTTGCACCGATCGCGGCCGGAAGCCCGAAGCCCATTGTCCCGAGCCCGCCGGAAGTAATCAGCTGATGCCACGAATCCAGCTCCAGATACTGCGTCGCCCACATCTGATGCTGCCCCACGTCCGTCACATAAATCGCGTCCCCGAATGTCCGGTTCACATGCTCGAAAATCATCTGCGGCGTCATGCCGTGATCCCTGCGCATCTCCAGCGGATTCTCCTCATCCCACTGCGCAATCTGCCTGCGCCACGCTTCCGTGTCCTTCGACTCCGCCCATTCTGACAGCTTCTCGAGCGCCAGATTGGCATCCGACACCACAGGAACGTCCACCACGACATTCCGGGAAATCGAGGCCGTGTCCACATCGATGTGCACGATCTTTGCCTTCGGCGCAAACTCATTTAAGTCCCCGGTAATCCTGTCGTTAAAGCGGGTTCCGATCGAAAAGAGCACATCGCATTCGCTGACCGCCAGATTGGCCGCATATCTGCCGTGCATGCCGCAGTTTCCCACATAGAGCGGATGGCTCGAGGGAATCGCACCCTTGCCCATCACGGTCGTGACCACCGGAATCCGCATCTTTTCCACAAAAGAAACCAGCCTGTCATTCGCCCCCGCGATATTGATACCGCCGCCGGCTAAAAGCAATGGTTTTTTCGCCGCGCGCAGCAGCTTATACGCCTTTTTGAGCTGTCCGACATGGACGCTCTCGTTCGGCTTGTACCCGCGTATCTGCACGCTTGAGGGGTACTCCGCCGGCCCCGATGCAGTCTGAATATCCTTTGGCAAATCGATAAGTACCGGCCCCGGCTTCCCCGTGGACGCGATGTGAAACGCCATCTTGATGATGCGCCCCAGATCTTCCCTGCGCTGCACCGTCACCCCGTACTTGGTGATGCTGCGCGTCATTCCGACGATATCAACCTCCTGAAACGCATCATTTCCGATCAGTGAAAGCGGTACCTGCCCTGTAAAGCAGACCAGCGGGATATTGTCATAGTGCGCGTCCGCAAGCCCGGTCATGATATTCGTCGCCCCGGGACCGCTCGTCACAAGGCATACCCCGACCTTCCCGGTCGAGCGCGCGTAGCCCTCCGCCTCATGAATCAATCCCTGCTCATGCCGCGGCAGGACAACCTCGATCCCCTCCTGCTTATACAATTCGTCAAAAAGATCCGTCACCGTCCCTCCGGGATAGCCAAACACCGTCGTGACATGCTCTTCCTGCAGCGCTTTCACAAACAGCTTTCTGCCTGTTATATCCATGTCGTCCTCCTCTATCTGATGCATCCGGAATCATACATCCGGGATTAGTTCACTCTCTCATACCGGTAAAAATAATATTCCAAATCAAAATAGGTCTGTTCCTCGCTGTCGGCCGTGCGCTTCCATTCCGGCCGCTCGTCGAGATTCGGGAAATAGGCGTCCGCCTCATACGCAAAATCGATCTTCGTGATATACGCGACGTCGCACTCGTCTAAGAGCGCGCGGTAAACGGTCTCTCCGCCGATCACATAGATATCCTCGTTTGCATAGCGCTCCAATACCCGGTGAAGCTCCTCCATATCGTGCACAATCCGCGCGCCCGGCACTTTATAATCCGGATTGCGGGTCAGCACAATGTTTGTCCTATTTTTGAGCGGCAACCCGTTCGGAAAGCTCTCCAACGTCTTTCTGCCCATCACCACTACTTTCCCGGTCGTCGTCTCCCGGAAAAACTTCTGGTCCGCCGGAATACGCACCAAAAGCTGATTTTTATTTCCGATCGCCCAGTTTTTATCCACAGCTGCAATTAAATTCATATTCCCCTCATTTCCGTACGCATTTTTCGTGTCGTTTCAATGACTTACACCGCAACCGGAATATTTTTCACCTGCGGCCCGGTCACATAGTCCTCTATCGTGATATCCTTTGTCGTAAACTGATAAAAGTCCGAAATCTCCGGATTCAGCGTAAATTTCGGAGCGGCAAACTGTTCCCGCCCGATCAGCTCCCGCACAATCGGAATATGCCGGTCATAAATGTGCGCGTCCGCAATCACATGCACCAGCTCCCCGACCTGCATCCCGCAGACCTGCGCTAACATGTGCATCAACACCGCATACTGGCAGACATTCCAGTTGTTTGCCGTCAGCACGTCCTGTGAGCGCTGATTTAAGACGGCATTGAGCGTCAGCTTTTCATCCCCCGGCTTCTGTGTCACGTTAAATGTCATGCTGTACGCGCAGGGATACAGATTCATCTCGTGCAGATCCTGATGCACATAGATATTTGTCAGGATGCGGCGGCTGAACGGGTTGTTTTTCAGGTCATAGATCACGCGGTCCACCTGGTCCATCATCCCCTCTTTGTAGATGTGCTTTACCCCCAGCTGATAGCCGTAGGCCTTGCCGATGGAACCGTCCGCATCTGCCCACTCATCCCAGACGGTACTGTTTAAATCATGGATGTTGTTGGATTTTCTCTGCCAGATCCAGAGCATTTCCTCGGTACAGGTTTTAATCGCCGTCTTCCGCAGCGTGATCGCCGGAAACTCCTTTGACAGATCGTAGCGGTTCACCACGCCGAATTTTTTGACCGTGTAGGCGCTGCTCCCGTCCTCCCAGTGCGGCCTTACCTTCTCTCCCTCGGTACTGGTCCCGTTCTCCAGAATATCCTTACACATTGCAACAAATATCTTATCTGCCAGACTCATCTCTCCATGCCCTTTCCGTTTTGCCCGTTTGCGCCGCAGCGGGCGCTGTTAAAATTAATTGTACTCAATTTTGATTCAAATGACAAGACAATTTCCGGTTACAATCGCAGTCTGTGGATTTTGCGAAGATAAACAAAACGAAATAAGAAATGATAACAGAAACAGGGAAGATGATAAGAAAGCCATCTCCCCTGTTCCATTGAAAAAAAAAAAAAAGAATCAGCGGGAGCCGCCCGGCCAACGAAATGCGGACGGTTCCTGCAAAAGATCATTCGGAAGCCATATGCTCTTTGATTTGAAGTACCTGATCCATCGGGCATCCGGTGTACATACAGATTTTTTCAAGAGACTCGTTTTCTGTAAGCATATTTTTGACGAAACGTACCGTGGCTTTTTCAATCCCCTGCTCAAGTCCTTCCGCAATCCCCTGCTCAAGTCCTTCCGCAATCCCCTGCTCAAGTCCTTCCGCAATCCCCTGCTCAAGTCCTTCCGCAATCCCCTGCTCAAGTCCTCTTTCATGAGCCTGCGCCAGAATCTTATCCGTTTCCAATTCCAGAACTTTACCGCCCATAATATCACCAATCCTTTCTCTTAATATCTGTTCTGACCTTAAAATGTAATCGGAAATCCGCTCTGTCAGTTCGGCGAGGCGGGTCAAAATGGCCGCCTCCTCATCTTTTGGTAATTCCATCTTTAACCGTACGCGAATCTCCTCGTATTCCGCGAGCAGCCGGGAGACCTGTTCGGGATCCCGTGCGATCTCCGGTAAATCTTTTTCGTACCGCATGATATAAAACGGCAGGAAGAAGAGAAGCCGTTTTTGGAAAATCTCCTCTTTCGTATATTCCTGCAGCTTAACCGTCGGCGTGTGGTAGAGAAAATGCCGACCGTCAGGCAGATTAACCTTTACGGTAAGCGCATCCGGTGTCCACATGGTATGGCGCAGATAAAGCACACAGGAATGCGGAAAATTGATCTCGTAGATATCATCCGTCTGCTCTGCATTTTCCAGAGCGATTGCAAAATCATATTCAATCATGCGAATACTCATATTGCCCGTTGGACGGCTTTCACATTCGAGATGATACAGCTTATCGCAGATGCCGAGATAGGAGTCCGTGATAAGCTCACCCGATTTGGTGTGGTGTTCATTGCGGTACTGCTCGATTGGTTCGTCCTCGGAATAGGAAGTATGAAAAATTTCGTTTATGACCGGAATGACGAGCTGCGGCATTCGTTCCAGCATCGTGCGGAACACATCGTCAAATATTGTATTATCATTTCCCATAAATATCTCCTTTACCCTAATTATAACAGGAAATTTCCTCAGGGAAAAGAAAAATCAGTTTGCACTTTTATTATCAATGACAGACTACCAGACCGTTACTGCCCGTCTTGCAGCGCCTCCACGATCTCCCTGCAGTACGCCGCGCTCTCTGTCATTCCGTCCTGCAGATACAACTGCATGTACAGGTACAGCCAGTCAAAATGCTGCTCATACTCCACAAGCGAATATCTGTATCACTTATAATTCTCCTTATAAAATATACTTGCATCCTATAACTTCCCCAAGATAATTATTGCTTTTTACCCATAGGTACAATCTGCAAAGTATATCCCAGAGGAGTTAAAATCTTTAAAAGGCTGTCAATCTGTGGAGAATGTACCGATGATTCCATCCGTGCAATGACAGGCTGTTTGACATTGCATATTTCAGCTAATTGAGACTGTGTAAGCCCCTTTTCTTCACGAATAGCTACCATTGTACGAATCAGGTCTTTTTCCAGTGCAATAGCATTTTGATCTTCCTGGCTGATAGTTAAATCCTTTTTCAAATCCTTCCATGTAGTCATATTACTCATTCCTTTCCAAATAATCTTTCATATTTCTTTTCGCCTGTTCTATTTCACGCCTTGATGTTTTTTGTGTCCTTTTGATAAAGTACCCTCAGTGAACAAGGGTACACACGCCCTGAACCATGATATTCGGGTGATTTTCTGCGTTGTCCTCAATCAGCGTACGTCCAGTACGCCTCAATCGTCCGCCTTGCAAATCACCCGAATATCTATGGTCAGGGT
>JAETRD010000024.1 GCA_021770345.1 Lachnospiraceae bacterium
ATGAGGGTATATAAGAACTTCTCCCCATATCTAAAATGCCGGGAAAGCCCGAAAATACGGGCTATACCGACATATAAGAACTTCTAAAGAGATAATCTAAATTCACCATAAATTTTCACTAAAAAATCAACCATTTTCTCTCTCCTGTCACTTCCTGAAATCGAGCAGGGAAACGCTTTTCCCCCTGCCCGCCGCGCGGAGCGCGCACTGCATATGCAGCAATCGTCTCTGTGCGCCCCTGCGAAAAAAGGGAACGGAGGAATCCTCCGCCCCCTGGGACTTACCGTCTGTTATTTTGCATAAGAAAAACTAATTGATTCACATTTTGTCAGCGGCTCCGCGGAGTAGGTAGTTACGCGCTCATCCGAAATCACGCCGGACCAGTTCATACCAAATGCGAAATCATAGGTATTGCCTTCCGAGTCAACATAACATTCCGCATCACGCGGCACGTCTTCCATCTGCGCCTCAACTGCTTCCATACTTGCCGGCTGCTGCATCGGCAATAATCCGGACGGCTCCGCCGCTCCCGCTACCAGCTGAATCAGAATATCATCGGTATAGGTGGAAGATCCGAACACGGATACTCCGCCATAATATACAAGAATTGCATCCGCAAGCGGTTCCACTTCAGACCATACCATACAGAGCGCCGAACTGAATCCGACCGTGGCAATCACTTTGCAGTCTGCGGGCACCGCGCTTCTGACATAATGAAGCGTTTCCAGTCCGCCGTAGGTAGTCGCGCGGCCTGTGGACTGTCCCGTGTAAGTGCGGCTCTCCGGCACGGTCTCGGTAACGGTTCCATAGTAACCGTCGTTTTTCTCAATCACGGTTGTTCCGTTCGCGATCGCCTCATGCGCGGTATCTGCCGTATATGCTTCATACTGCAGGGATGCCGGTAAGTAATTGCCCTCCTCATTCTTGGTTCCGTCCGTATACGCATTTCTCATGGATACGATTGCAAGCTCACACGCCGCCAGGTCGGAAGCGCTTGCCCGCGTGATATCCTCTTCCGTATACGCCGGATTTCCCTCTTCGTCGGTTCCTGACGGTTCTTTCAATGTGTCAGTCACAACATTGTAATACTGGGATGCGATTTCGAGATCCATCGCAGGCGCCCAGGATGCAGGCGTCGTGCCCATCCAGCTTGTCTCCGCAGCGGTGAACACATACGGAATGTAAACCGTCTGTTTCTCTGCGCCGGCATCATACTGATGAATCGTGTTATCTTTATTTTTGATCATAACCGCACCCTGCAGCTGCGTGGATGCGCCATATGCCACACTGGCCTCGTCCCACACGGTGGCCTTTGCGGTTTCCAGTGAAACATACGGATTTTCAAAAAGGCCGGTGTTTATCTGAGTGATAAAGAAACGTGCCACCGCGCTTCGAACCTGTGCCATTCCTTCCTCTTCCCCCATATTCTCAAGCACGATATCAATTCCCTCACGGCATGCGTCAACGCTTGTGGTTCCGCCGACCTGATCGACGCCCGCTTCAATCAGCGCTGCGAATCGCTCCGCTTCCGTCACGTCATTCATACCGAAATCACGTCCGTCATCCTCCGTGATTCCCCAGTCGGTTAAAATAAATCCTTCATAGCCGTTATCGCGAAGAAGATTGATCTTAAACTCGCTGTATCCGCCGCCTACCAAGTCGCCGAGAGACCCGTCGTCCGAATAGGAGATCGCGTAGTTCGGCATTACGCCGGCTGCCGCTTCCGTCTTGGTGTCAAGCTTAAATGCGCCGTCAAAATAAGGAATCAGGTGCGCCTCAAAGTTATTTCCCGGGAATACGGTAAATTTACCCGTATCATTGTGATCATTTCTTCCGCCCTCCGATGCGCCGGCTCCCACGAAATGTTTTGCGATCGCAATCACCGATTCGTCTCCCCAGCCTTCATCCTCTCCTGACTCGCTGAAGGTTGACTGCAAACCGGATATATACGCTTTTGCAAGATCTCTGTTTAATGCCGGGTCTTCCGAATAAGTTCCCGACGCGCGATCCCAGGATGAATTGGACGCGACGTCAATCTGCGGTCCCAATAACATCGTGATTCCGACCGAGCGATAATCCTTTGCATTCTCTTTTCCGATTTCGTATGCGAGATCGGGATTCATGGTTGCGCCAAGTCCGTTTTGATCCACGGTTTCCGAAATATTACACGGGTCCACACTGATTGTGACCGGAATACCGAAACCGCCGTTTGTCTCCGCATATTCCTGAAGCATATTTGTCCAGGTAATGGCCATCTCCGTGTTTCCCTCATTCGATGCGGAGCGGGTCACGCCTGCCCGGCCTCCGGCCTCCAGATACTCCTCGTCGTCCCCCAGCTCTGTGCCAAAAGACATCCATCCGCCGTGGGTCAATAACCCGGCCATGTCATCCGCCTCTAATTTTGACGCCAGATCCTCCGCACGGACCTTCGGGTCCAATCTCCAGTCCTCATACACGTCCAGTTCGCCGTTCTGGTTCAGATCCTTGAACGCGTATCCGTCTGATTGAAGCAGCTTCACACCTGAATCGGAAGAATAGCCTAACGTCGCGCCTCCCTCATTCGTTACCTTAACCCAGCCGTCCGCCGTCGTCTCCTCACTCCACTTCACATCTCCGCTGCCAAGCTCCTCGACCTCGGCGCTTGCGGCCGGAGCCGCGTCTCCTCTTCCGCCTGCATTTTCGTTTCCGCTTTCCGTTGAAGTCACTCCTGCACCTGTGTCAGATGCACATGCGGTCGCTCCCGCCAGCATACTTGCAGAGAGGCCCAACACCACAATTTGTTTCCATCTCTTTTTCATAGTCTTCTCCTTTACGCATTTTTACCACAAATCATTTGGTTAAAGTCAACTATAATTCCTAAGTTCCGCAGGGTCTATAGCCCGGGCACAAGTGGATTTTGCGCTGGCACAAGTGGTGTTGCTCCGTGTATATTTTTATGCGATACTGATTATCGGGGGATTATACCTTAAGCGGACAAAGGCGTATATTCTCTTGTCTGCTGAGAGATACTTTCAGAATACGAAAAGAGGAACGAGGGGATCACATGTTGCGAATCGCCATTGTCGAGGACGACGCCTCGCATCGTCAGCAGTTGACAGATCATTTAAAGCGTTATGAAAAAGAAAAAACACAGACTTTTGAAATTGATTCATTTGTCAGCGGCATACAGTTTCTTGAAAACTACACCCCATGCTGGGACGTCATCTTTCTTGATATTGAGATGCCCGGAATCGACGGAATGTCCGTGGCCGAAGACATCCGCCGCAGCGATTCCGGCGTTGTCCTTATCTTTGTGACAAATCTGACCCATTATGCAATCAAAGGCTATGCGGTAAACGCCATGGACTATATTCTAAAGCCGATCAACTATACGTCTTTTTGTATGACGCTAAATAAAGTCGTATGGCATTACGAAAACGTCACGGAGAAATTTATCAATCTGAAATTAAAAAACGGCATCCGGAAAATCAGTCTGAATTCCGTCTATTATGTGGAAGTGCTGAAACACTATCTGACCTGGCATACGATTGACGGCGATTTTACTGTCCGCGGAACCTTCTCCTCTGCGGAAAAAGAATTGTCGGAACAATTTGCCAGGTGCAACAGCTGCTATCTCGTCAACCTGAAACATGTGAAATTTGTAAATAAAGAATACGTTCAGATCGGACCGTACACCCTGCCGGTCAGCCGCAGGTCCTATCTTCCCTTTTTGGAAACGCTGAACCGCTATCTGGGAAAGAAGGTGACATAATGTCCTTTTGGATCAATGCAATATTTCTGGCGTGCACAAAGCTGTCCGCCGCACTGGTTATCACATGTTCCATTCAAAGAAGGCGTTGCCGCAGCTGTGCCGCAGCGGCTTTCGTTTGCTATACACTGTTTTCCGTCTTATGCAACAGATTCGTGCTTCAAAACACTTCTCTTGGCTTATGGCTGCTGACAGAACTACTTTCTATTCTCTTTATGTCCCTGTTCATCGGCACCATAGTAACATGCGGCTTATGGGGCAATTTATATCTCTCCAACTGGACCTTGACATTCTATCAGTTTGTATTCTCTGTCGCGCTCCTGACGGAAAACGGCGATCCTACCAGTTCCATCAATATATTTGCTTCCCTGCCCGTTTACCTGCTGTTTTATACGCTTTTTGCCGTGTTGATTTCAAAACGCCTCACTACGGACGGCATTTTGAATATCAACGGAAAACAATTTTTAATTACCTTTTTAACCACATCCCCCGTGAATCTTTTTAACCATATAATGTTTGTTCGCAACAACTTTGACGTCAGCAATTCCATGCTGATTTTCAGCACCGTCTTCGCCTACGGCTGCTGTCTGTTTGCGCTCTATCTGCAGCGGATTTTAACCCTGCAGGCTTCTCTGTCCAACGAGCTCTCCGTCGTGGAGCAGCTCTGGCAGCAATCGCATCTGCAATATGAAATATCGAGTTCGAATCTGGAGCACATCAATCGGACGGTTCACGATATGATGCACAAACTGTCCAGATTATACAATATGAACGACGAACAGGAGCGCCGGGAGTATCTGGATTCGCTCTCCTACTCCTTTGTTTTATACGATGCCTTCCTGCAAACCGGGAACAAAGCGCTTGACACTATATTAACCGAGAAAAATCTGTACTGTAAAAACCAACATATCTCTTTCAAATGCGTTGCCGACGGTTCGAGGCTCGACTTCATGGATACGGCGGATATTTATACCATCTTCAACAGCGCCATTGACAATGCGATCACATATGTACTCCGGTTAGATGATTTTGAAAAGAGAATTGTGTCCGTGCGCGTATCCTCGACCGGAAACCTGTTATCCGTTTCCGTTGAAAACTATTGCGAATCGGATAATGCCCCGGTGATTTACGGTTACGGGCTTAAAAGCATTTTATACGTCGTCAATAAATACGATGGCAGTCTCGATGTATCTGCCGCCGATCATCTTTTTACCGTACATATTATCATTCCATATGTAAAATAACGGATTTAAAACTATAAAATTAATGAAATCTTTTCTTTTCTTAAGAAATCTTTAATTGAATCTGTCTCCTTTTCCATATAATATAATAGCGTACTCTCGGCGGACAGACGGGTACACCCGTTTGTCCCTCCGACAGGATACGGTTTAAACATTTAAAAATACATTTTTTGCGGAAACGGAGTGTTTAAGAATGGCAAAAATAAAATCAAAGAAAAAAAATAAAGTTTTTATCCTTGTAGTAGAAGTGATTGTGCTGCTCCTGCTGTCTGTCGCACTGTTTGTCACGATAAAGCTCGGCAAAATAAAACGGGACCACACCAGCATGAAAGATGTGGAATATAATGAGGACATCTCGGCGGAATCCCAGGCTCTGATGGATGATTATAAGACCGTCGCGCTGTTCGGCCTTGACAACCGCTCCAACGGGAACCTCTCCTCCGGGCGGAGCGACGTTATCATTCTCGCCAATATCAATCAGAAAGCCCGCACTGTTGACCTGGTTTCCGTCTACCGCGACACCTATCTCGACGTCGGAGGCGGAAGCTTCCGCAAATGCAATGAAGGTTACGCCAAAAATCCGGCCAATGCCATCACGATGCTGAACAAGAACCTGGACCTCAATATCTCGGATTACCTGACCGTGGATTTCAACGCGATTATCGAGTGTGTGGACCTGCTCGGCGGCGTGGAAGTAACCGTCACCGACGATGAGGCAAATCTGATGCGGGGCTATATGGACGAGCTCAACACGCTGACGTCCCACTCCTCCGAGTACCTGCCGTCCGGCGGCACTTACACGTTAGACGGCGTGCAGGCCTGCGCTTACTCGCGCATCCGCTACGGCGGCGGCGACGACTACCGCCGGACCGAGCGCCAGCGGACCGTAATCTCCGCAATGGTCGCAAAGGCAAAGCAGTCGAATATTTTAACGCTAAATAAACTGATTAACACGATATTTTCCGATATCCAGACCAGCTTTTCGAGCACGGAGCTTTTGACGCTCGCGGCTGCCATCTTCAGCTACGATATCGGGGAGAGCACCGGCTTCCCGTTTGAGAAGAACACGATTACACTCTCCGGCGCCGGGGATGTCGTTGTGCCCTGCGATTTGTCCACGAATGTGACAAAGCTGCACGAACTTTTGTACGGAGATACCGGCTACACGCCCTCCTCGACTGTGGTAAATAACAGCTCACAGATTATCACGAATACCGGCTTCCGGGCCGGGGACGGCTACTAAAAAACCGCCTTCACACTATATATATGGTTACGGGTCGATAATTCCCACTTTGCACTGCAGAATTACCAGCCTGTAACCACATGGTGTGAAGGCGTCTCTTTGTCTCCTACTCGCCCCGTCTTCCGAATACCCTCTGCTTAAAAGCTTTCACCTTCCAGATATAAGGAGTCGTATACAGCACCCCGGCAAGCAATATTCCAAGCACCAATCCCAGCGCGGCCGACGCGATATCCTCATATACACCCGTTCCGGAAAGCCCCATCTGCTCTATTACCATATATACCGCAAGCGCGCCGACTGCAAGCAGAAACAGGACCCTCATCCTCTTTGAGAGAATCATCTTTTCATCGTTCTTATAATCCGCCACTTTCAAAATCGTTTCTTCCGTCTTTTTATCTACCATCTCATTTTTCCTTTCCGCATCGAGCAATTCGTCGATGCTCACATCATAATAATTCGCGATTTCGATGATCAAATCAAAATCCGGCATATTTACGCCGTTTTCCCACCGTGAAATACTTCGGCTTGTCACGCCGAGTATCTCCGAGAGCTGTTCCTGCGTCACTCCCTTTTCTCTGCGGAGTTCTTTCAGAAACCGCCCCATTTTCTTCTGGTCCATACCGGCCGTACCCTCCTTTCACAGTGAGAATAGCATATTACGGAAAAATGAAACACGACGCAGTGCGGGAATTTTCGTTTTCGGGACCCGACATCTGTGTCCGGCAGCCATTTTACGGCAATTTCCCCGCTTTCAGCAGCGTCCACACCTCCTCCGGTGTCTCCGCAAACACCTGCGCGCCGCGCGCCGCAAGAAAATCCTGCTCCCGGAATCCCCAGAGCACGGAAATGCAGGGCAGCCCCGCATTACGCGCCGTCTCGATATCCACCTCCGAATCCCCCACATAGACGGCTGTCTCCTTTGTCTTCCCCAGCTCGTCTATCGCTTTCCACACCATATCCGGCGCCGGCTTTTTGTCCATGCCCTCCCGCTCTCCGATCGCGGTTTCCACAATCCCGTCAAAGTAGATCCGGTTCAGATTCTTCACGGCGGCATCCAGCTTATTTGACACGATGGCAACCGAATAGCCTGCGTCCCTCAGCCTTTTCAGCAATTCCGTTACCCCTTTATAGGCGTGGGTTTTGTCGTTGCTGTGCACGGCATAGTATTCCCGAAACGTCTGAAATACCGCCTCAAACTCCGGGTTGCCGTCTCCCTCCGGCACGCTGCGCACCAGCAGATTGCGCACGCCGTTTCCCACGAACCTTCGAATCTCCTCCGTCGTCCGCTCCGGCATCCCATATGTCCTCAATGCATCGTTTACCGCATCCCGCAAATCTTCCAGCGTATCGAGCAGCGTTCCGTCCATATCAAAGACAACCGTGTCATATCTTTTTCCTGTGATCTCTCCCATGTCATTCCCTTTCTGTCTGCGTCAGGCAGGCCGCAGAGAAACTCCCTGCGGCCTGCTCTGCCCGTCTATTTTACACTGACCTCCCCGGCCAGCACACGCTTGTAATCTTCATAATTTCTCGCAAGAAGCCCCGGCGTATCCAGCCCGTAAGGGCATTTGCTTTTGCACTGGTTGCAGTGCAGACAATTCTCAATCTTTTTCATCTTTTCCTGAACCTCCGGCGTCAGCTGCAATTCCGACGGGGAACGGCGCAAGAGCAGCGACATCCGCGCACAGTTGTTAATCTCGATTCCGACCGGGCACGGCATACAGTAGCCGCAGCCGCGGCAGAACTCCCCGCGCAGCTCCTCCCTGTCACGGGCGATAAAAGCCGCAAGCTCCTCCGTCATGACCGGCGGATGTTCTATGTACGAGAGAAACTCGTCCAGCTCGCTCTCCCGCTGTACGCCCCAGATCGGAAGCACATTGTCATACTGCGCTTCAAACGCATAGGCCGCCTCGGAATTAGTGATAAGGCCGCCGGACAACGCCTTCATCGCAATAAATCCCATCCCGGCCTCCTCACACTTTTTCACCAGCGCAATATCTTTCTCGTCCGCAAGATAGCAGAACGGAAACTGCAGCGTCTCGTACAGCCCGGACGCGACCGCCTCCTCGGCCACCGCCAGCCTGTGGTTCGTGATTCCGATATGGCGCACTTTTCCCTGGGCCTTCGCCTCCTCCATCGCCTCATACAGCCCGCTTCCGTCCCCCGGCTTCGGACAAAACGACGGATTGTGGAACTGGTAAATATCGATATAATCCGTTCTCAGATTGTTCAGAGACGTCTCAAGCTGCTCCCAAAATTCGTCCGCATTGGCCGCCGCGGTCTTTGTCGCAAGGTATACCTTCTCCCGCATTCCGTCAAAGGCCTCACCCAGCTTTTCCTCGCTGTCCGTATAAAACCGCGCCGTATCAAAAAATGTGATTCCGGCATCATAGGCTTTCCGCACCAGTCTTACCGCCTCTTCGGTCCCGATTCTCTGAATCGGAAGCGCGCCGAATCCGTTTTTGTTTACGGTAATCCCGGTCTTTCCCAATGTCACTGTCTGCATCCGCATTCCCTCCTTTGTCACTCTGCTGGCATGCTACTCCTTTATATAAGGAAAGAATACTTCACTCTTCCCTTTCCTGTCAAACATATTATTATACTGCAGCATCTGGTAATCCGATATCCACCGTGCCTCCTCGCCGGCAGCGTCCTCCACATGAAGAAACCGTCCCGCGCTCTTTGAGTAATACCCTCTGCTGTTAATCGCGGGTACCGCTTCACGCATTTTTGAGAGAAAGCGGTGATACGCCGGGAGAGGGATATCTGCCCGCTCCAGTGCCATCGTTGCAAGGTAGTTCAGGCTTGTCATCTCCACTTCGCTTTCCTCGCTTTCAAAATTCGTCCAGATAAAAAACGGAACCGTGTACAGATTTTCCAGTTCATCAAGTGTGAGGCCGGAAAGCCCCTTTCCGTTCAGATACGGGTAAAAGCTCGAGGACAGGCTGGGTTGGTGATCGCCGAAAAATACAATCTCTACCGGCTCGTCAACCTGTTCAAAATAGGAGATCAGATACTCCAGCGCCGCATCACTCTCATGCAGCAGCGAGAGATACTGGTTGACATCCGGATAATTTATCCCGAGCATACGCACCCGCTCGGTGAAATTATCATACCGTTCCGTATAGCCGCCGTGGTTCTGCATCGAAATTCCCATGACAAACATCGCTTCATTCGGCCGCTTGCGTTCGTAACGGTCTATGATTTTCTCATAAAATTCCCGATCCGTCACATACTCCCGCAGCAGCTTTGTCTCATCAAAATCTTCAATAAAGTAAGATTCGTCGAACCCCAGCCGCGGATAGACCGTATTCCTGCTCCAGCCGGTCTCATAGTAGGGGTGCATCGCCACACAGGTATAGCCGAGATTCTTTAAGTGAGAGACAACAGATGTCGGTTCCCTTGTCATGTATTGCTGGTAAACGACCGAGCCGCCCGGAAGAAACGCCATCGAATTTCCTGTCATAAACTCCCACTCGGAATTCGGCGTTTTGGCTCCGAACACTGACGACAGTGCATAGCCTTTCATCGTATTTTCAGTCAGGGAATCATAAAAGGGCGTCAGTTCCGTGTTTGTTGAGAAATTTCCCACGACACCGAGGTCCGCGTAAGACTCGCTCATAATCACAATGATGGTCGGATTTTTTTCCGCGGTGTTTTCTCCCGTTCCCGCCGCAGCTCCCGTTTCCACTTCCCCGCCGCCGTACTGCTCCTCAAGCGCTCTCACCGTATCCGCCGCATACCCCTCCGGCGCGCTCACAAAGCAGTCCCGCACACTCAAAACAAAATTCAGAATATATCCGTTGCGGTAGCTTCCCTTCTGCTCCCAGGTCTCGGTCACCACATTCCGGCTCCGCTCCCCCACATACACCGCGCCGAGCACCGCAAGGGACAGACAGATCGCCGTCATCGGAATCCGATGGGAAAAGGAAATATGGATTTTGCGCACAAACGCAATGTACAGCGTCACGCCAAGCAGCACATAAGCCGCCCGCACATCCAGCGTAAACTCATAATTACCCGCCACGGAAAGCCCGGTCTGAATCGACTTTAAATCGCTGAAAATAAATTCGTTTGCCCGGAACAGATAGACAAAATAGTTGACGCCTGCCAGACACATCAGAAACAGATGGGAGATCATACAGGTCAGTCCGGTATTGTTCGTAAGCGGCTGCACGACAAGAAACACCACGAGACAGCAGACAACGTTAAGCCACATTTTCTCGTGCGTAATCTTTGCCCGAAGCTCCGCGTCCAGCAACAGATACTGCACCAGATATGCCGTAAAGACCGCACTCGCGGCAAGAACAACGCCTGTCACGGCGACGGCTGCACGCCTCCCGATTTCCACGCAAAAACTTTTTATCACAAAATAGAGCGCACCGAACAGCGGGAGCACCCAGAATGCATAGCGGACTTTCCCGTATAAAACTGCCGCAAGTACCATCGCGATACACAGGCGGCCGAGATTTTCTTTCTGAAATTCGAACTTGATACTCATCTTTATCACCACTTAGAATTGTACCAATTCCGCCGAATTTGTCAATTGCAGAGAGAAAATTACGGTGAACCGTATTCACGTTATCTCAATCTTCTTTTTCAGGGTACCTTCCTTAACCGTACCCTGCGTGCGGCCACAATCACCCCTCCCACCAGAAACGGGAAAACGAACGTTCCGAACCGGTACAGCAGGGAGGCCGAGCCGGCAAGCGCAGTTCCGACAATGCCGGAAAAAAGTGTCGTAAATACAAATTCCGTCGAACCGATTCCCGCCGGAGACGGAAGAACGGCTGCCAGCATCACCGCCAGGGACGTCACCGCCATCGTCTGCGATATCGTAATGTCACTGTGCGCCCGAAACGCCAGATACGGAATCGCATACCACATACAAAATTTCAACAGATTCAGTGCGATGACCACAGCCACCAATAATTTCCTGCGCAGGATTTCTCTTGCGGAAACCTCCAGCATCCGGCACTGTTCCCGCAGCATCGCGAGCGGCTCGTCGAATCTTCCTGCCAGTTTCTCATTGACAACCCCCGCCATCCGAAACAGAATGCGGTGCAGTTTCTCCGAGCAGCATACCAGCACCAGCCCTGCCGTTATGACAAGGGTAAGCAGATAGCCCGCAATCAGGATTTCGATATAGCCCTCAAATCGGGTGTACATATATCCCCAGTTCAGCAGCAATAAAATCATGGAAAAAACGGCAATGCTGATTTTATGGAATGCATACTGCAGCGTGTACAGACCAAAGCTTTTCGAATACTCCACACCGTGCTCCCCCAGATAGACAATCGCGGCGACACCGGAGCCGCTTCCGAGTGTCGCCACCCGGTAAAAGGAGCAAAAAAGCGCATTGACGATTCCCGTCCTGAACGTAAATCCGGTATTGTACTGCCGGGCAAGAATCGTCGTAATCCCGCCTTCAATCACATGGTAGACCATCGTCAGCACACAAATCCCGGCAATGACAGCCGGTGTCGTCTCTGCAAGCTGCCGGGCAATCGGACCTGCCAAATCCCGGAACGTATATATGATAACCGCCACGATAACCGCCGCAAATACGAATTTCCCTATCTGCTTTTGTCTTTTACTGATATCCATCGCCTCTATTTCTTCTTGAAATTCGTATAGCCCCTCTGCTCATACGGATGCTCCTCCCAGAGCCGGTCGGCTGTCTTTTGCCACTCTGCCGCATACCCCATGCATTTCCCGCACAAATGCTCGACGGGCTCCGTCTCCTCTACATCTGTGGAATGTGCGCCGCTCTCGTTTACCATCCGCTGTAAAAATTCGGGATTCTCCAGCATCGGACATGGCCGCAGCATATTTTTGTTAAAAGGCTGGTTATCCCGGTACGCCATAAACAACGGCTGCTTTAGACATTCCAGCAAAGATTTCTCCCGGATATTGGCTCCGGAATAATGAATAAATACACAGGGCTCAACATCCCCTTTGGGATTGATATGACAGTAATTCCTTCCCCCTGCGATACAGCCACCCACAAACTCTCCGTCATTCTGGAAATCCATGACAAAGATTTCTTTACCGCCTTCTTTCGCCCGCACCTCGCGGATTCGATGGTAGATATATTCCCGCTGTTCCGCCGTCGGCATCAGATCGGGCACGGCTTTCATACCCACCGGCATCAGGTGGAAATACCATGCAAAGCGGCTTCCGTGCGCAATCAGAAGGTCAAAAAACTCGTCCGAGGTCACGGCCTCCATATTCTTAGCGGTATAGCAGACGCTGTTCCCGAAAAGCAGGCCGTTCTCATGAAGCAGATCCATTGCACAAAGCACCTTTTCATAGACGCCCCCGCCGCGGCGAAAATCATTTGCCTCCTCGAATCCCTCAAGACTGATGGACAGCGACAGATTCCCGACGCGCTTCATCTCGTCGCAAAACGCCTGATTCACCAACGTCCCGTTGGTATAACAATGAAACGCACACTCCTGATGCTTCTCGCACAGCCTGATGATATCCGCCTTCCGCACCAGCGGTTCCCCGCCCGTCATCATATAAAAATAGATGCCAAGCTCCTTTCCCTGGGTTACGATACCGTCCATTTCCTCAAAAGAAAGATTCAGCTTATTTCCGTATTCCGCAGCCCAGCAGCCGGTACAGTGAAGATTGCAGGCACTGGTCGGGTCCATCAGAATCAGCCACGGAATATTGCAGCTGTGAACCTCCCTCATGCGGCGAATCGTCTTTGTCCCGAGAAAGGCTGCCTGGAATCCCAGGTTTAAGGCTGTCATTTTCGCTACATGCGGATCCGTCTCGTCCAAAAGGCGATTCACATAACGCATCCACTTGCTGTCGGGATCCTGAATCATTGCCCGCGTCCCGTCATAAGCCTCCTGCGTAAAATGGTCTCCCATAAATGCCTGTGTCAAATCCACCAGCTGCAGCAGATTCTTTTCCCGATCCCCCCGCTTTGCATACCTCTGCACTCCGTCAATCGCAATACGGAACGCTTTCCGTTCCAATGTTTTTTCAAAATGTGCCATCCTGATCCCTCCGCTTCCGTATGATACTTCTTACCTGAAAGTATGCACGAAAAAGATGCTCCGCGGAAGATTCAATGTCAAAGCACTGTCATTTCCATGACTACATTTTGCATATTTTGTTTATTTTTTAACAAGCCTGGTTTTCAAAGAACTCCGCGATCTGCCCTTCAATCGTTTTCATCAGCCTTGTCCGCGCCTCCACGCTCGCCCATGCAATATGGGGAGTAATGATAAGCCGCTCGCTGTCCTTAATCCGGCGCAGCGGATTATCGGCCCGCATCGGCTCCGCACTGAGCACGTCAAGTCCGGCGGCGGCAATCACATGCCTCTCCAGCGCTTCCGCCAAATCCTGCTCCACGACAATCGGGCCGCGGCCGAGATTCAGAAAAATCGCACTCTTTTTCATTTTGGCAAACGCGGCGGCATTCATCAGCCCCTCCGTGTTCTCGTCCAGCGGCGCGTGCACGGAAATGATATCCGACTCCGCAAGTAAGGTGTCAAAATCGACCCGCTCATAGCCGTCCTGCTGATTCCGCCCCGACGTCGAATAATATACGGCGTGACAGCCGAACTTTTCCGCGATCTCATAGACGCGGCGGCCGATGGCGCCCAGACCGACAATCCCCCATGTCATTTTATCCAGCTCGTGAAAATGCCGCTCGAAGTGCGTAAAAACCGTATCATCCACATATTTTTCCGATTTTACATAATTATCGTAATAATTGAGCTTTTCGAGCAGGTAAAACAGCATTGCAAACGTGTGCTGTGCCACAGTCTCGGTCGAGTAACCCGCAACGTTTCTCCATGCGATCCCGCGCTCTGCGAGATATTCCCGGTCCAGATTATTGACACCGGTAGCCGTCACGCATACAAGCTTCAAATGCTCCGCCTCGCCGATCGTCCCCGCGTTGATCGGCGTCTTGTTCACGACGAGCACGTCCGCTTCCTGTGTGCGCTCCGCCGCCTGTTTGGGCGTGGAAAAGCTGTATTTGGTTACCTCACCCAGCTTTTCAAACCCGGACAGATCAATATCGTCACCGATGGTTTTCGCATCCAGAAATACTATTTTCATAATTTCCTCCATGTGCACACGCTTTTCGTGCATTTCAAGTTTGTGCGTGTGCGCACAAACTTGGGATTGAAAATTTTAATTTTCAATCTTTCCTCCAATCTGCGTTCACTCTTTTTCCTCTAAATACCTCCGCAGCGGCGCCATCTGTGCCCTGGCAATCCCCACGCCCTCGTCATAGAGCTGTCCAAGCTTTGCGGCGTCGGTCTCCGTTCTCCCGACACCGTAGGTTGTGTTCGGCCTGATCACAAATACCTTTCCCTGTTGTTCAAATGCTGCCAGACGATCCGCACATTCGTTGTAGCGCTCCGGCCGCAACTCCAAATCTTCCACAATTTTCGGATACCGCTTATACAGCCGGTTCGTAATCGTAACGGCGCCCCGCTCCCTCGCTTTCACATAACCGCGCTCTCTGGTCAAAATCACAATCAGCCTGTCGCAGCCCTTTGCCCACGCATGCTCATACGGAATCGAGTCCGAGAGACCTCCGTCCAGATAATAATGCCCTCCGATCTTTACCGGCTGAAACAGGACCGGAAGCGCACAGCTCGCCACCAGAATATCCCGCATCTCCTGATCTCTCGGCACCTCAAAATATTCCGCCCGGCCGGTGTGGATGTTGGTAACGACCGCTTCCACCTCACCCGGATAAGCCGCAAACGCTTCGTAATCGATCGGCAGAAGCGTATTGGGAACCTCGTCGAACACAAACTTTGTGTTGTAATACGCGCGTTCCCTGCGGTCTATCAGATGCCGCATTCCCATATAGCGCTTATCCGCCATATATTTTTCCATCAGTTCGAGGTTTCTCCCCTTCTGCTTTGACAGATAGGAAATTCCGTATGCAATTCCCGCCGACACGCCGACAAAATAATCGGGCATCAGACCTTCCTCCAGGAATACATCCAGAACACCGCAGGAGAAAATCGTGCGGTTCGCCCCTCCTTCACATACAATTCCAAGCTTCATGTTACATTAATTCTCCTCTGTCACATACTCCGGCATAATCTCACTTGAAACCACATACATTGTGACGCCACGGATTTCCTTTACCGTCACGATCATACCGGCCTCAAAAACCCTGCCCTCCTCAAAGGCACGGGCGGACCATTCCTGTCCTTTATACACTGCGGTACCCGTTCCCCGCAGATTATCGACGCGCTCTGTCAGACATACGTTCCGTCCGATTGCTTCCTCATAATTCGTCTTAACCAGACGCGGCTTAAAATACTTTAATGCCCACGGCCTTGTGAAGCACAGGAGCAGTACCGTCACCGCAACAAATACAAGAAACTGCCACAGTGGATGCATTCCGAGCATCCCGCAGAGCAGCGCCGCCAATGTTCCTCCCGCAAACCAGATACAGGTGAGTCCCACGGTGGCAATCTCTCCTATAATAAAAACAAGTGTCAGGACAAGCCAGACCGCCCACATAAATTCCGTCATACAAATCCCCCTTTCTGTTGTTATAGCATACGTCATCCACCGAAAAAAATCAACCAATTACACTTATCTGGTTAATTATAACATTTATCCTGCCGAAACATATATCGGAATATTTCGATTATGGAATTTATGCCGGGCACGAAGCACCTTTCCGGCCAAACGGCCGCCTGCGGCGGCAGAATGAGAGGAAATTATGGCAAACGCATCTTTCATCGGTCTTGGAACGACACTGAGTACCAATTTTTATATGCGCAACTTTTACATCAAGAACCAAAACGCCCGAAACGCCGGCACACGCTCGGAGCTTAGCACCACCGAACTTTCGCTCGCCGACGGCATCGCCTTGCGGCGCGCCGTAAAAAAGCTGGAGTCTTTCGACTACAGCGAGGAAAAGGATACCGATATCCGCAACAGCGCGCTCGCCTTTATACAGACCTACAACCATGCGCTGTCCTCCGCATCGGATTCCGAGGATTCGTCTTTAAAGCGCTATGCAAAACAGTTAAAAAACCTCACAAAGACGCATTCCGATGAACTCGATAAAATTGGCATCACCGTAAACGCGGACGGCAGCATGACCAGCCGCGATTCTCTCTTTAAGTCGGCATCTTTAACGAAATTCAAAGCCCTCTTTTCGCGGGATTCCGATTTCATGCAGCGCACCTCCACGCTTGCAAAGCGCATTTCACAGCGCAGCCAGGACGTGGACTTTTCCGAAAAGAGGAAGAAACTTGAAGCCCAAAAGTCCGCGGATACTCAGGCCGGTATGACCGGTACAAACGCTGCTCTGCTCGCATTCGAGATTCCGCAGACGGATGCCACGGCCATGACCGGCATCGGAGGCGCGCTCGACATTTCATTGTAACCGCATCCTCAGCACTGCAGCATCCGGATTGTAATATCATTTCCGGCAATGTCTGCTTTCGCATAACTGCCGCAGATCATCGGCATCATCGGCGGCAGATGCCCGAGATCCACATCCATAACGATCGGTACCCTGTACTCTGCCAGCAAATCGCAGACTGCATGGTACTGATCGAGTCCCATCAATTCCTGGCCATGCACCAACGGCCGCCCGATCAGAAATCCCTTCACATGCGAAAACCATCCTGCATTTTTCATCTGCCAGACCGCTCTGCGGATTGCCATTACATTCAGATCACATGCCTCCAAAAACCAGAGAATCCCGTCTTTTTTATAGCGTTCCGCAAACTCCGCTGTTTTATCATATCTGGTTCCGAGCAGATTCACAAGGCAGTCCATGCAGCCGCCGAGAAGTCTTCCCTCCATATGAACCTGTGTGGAAGGCTCCGCAACTTTCACCTGCAGCCCTTCCGACGGCAGACATACGCGCACTCTTCGCTTCTCGGTCACATTATACGGCTCCAAGGGGTGTTCCTCGTCCTTTTTCCCCTCTTTTTCCCACAGTTCATATCCGTGCACGGTATCCTGCTGCCCCCGGAGCAGCCGATACGCATCCGCAAGACTCTCGTGCCAGGGCTCCATCCCGAATGCGGCCGCACACGGCCCGTACACAGATGCGGTATCACACAGCGTCGCCAAAAGGAACGTCATGTTTGTGTTGTCCGAAAAGCCCAGATACCATTTCGGTTCCGCCTCTCTGATACGCGCAAAGTCCGTATAATCTATCGTTTCGCACATCAGTTCACCGCCCCCGCAGGAGATCAGCACGTCATTTTTTTTGCTGCAGTAATATTCCGTCAGCTCTGCTCCGCAGGCCCCCGGCGTGTTGCTGATGCCGATTCCTTCCCCCGCATAGCAGTTCGGCCCCAGGTCCAGCCGATGCCCCATCTCCTCAAACTTTTTTTTCGCGTTGTCAAACGCCGTCCGGTACGGTTCGATCTTACACCCAAAGGACGGCGCCACAAACCCGATCGTGCCCCTTTCAGGCAGAAACTTCGGATACCTCATCCCTTTCTCCTCCTGTTATTTTCTCCGTTATTTCTCTACCTTATATCATTTTTTAAAAATTTGCAAATTTTTGCTTGCAATCTTTTCCGTTTCCTTTTATAATAATATGTACGCGGACATAGTACATCGGTAGTATATCAGCTTCCCAAGCTGAGGAGGCGGGTTCGATTCCCGTTGTCCGCTTACGGAAAAACCCCGGTAATTTCAAGGATGCCTTGATTTTACCGGGGTTTTGTTTATCTGTTTCTGCGTAGAGTGCATCGATTTTGCGTCAAAAGTGCTACACAAAACGCCGAGAATACTAAGAAAGAGCGGCGCAGGTTCCGCTCTTTCTTTCCTAATTTTCCTTTTCCTCTTTGTCTTTCTTCTTTTTTCCTTCAACCGATTCGATACAATCAACAATATCGTCACTTGTGAAATTTTTGGATTTTAACCACTCAATAAGATTTAAAACCTCTCTCGCTGTCATTGCTTTTAATACCTCCATCTTCCAATCTCCTTTCCGTTCACCACATTTACTTCCACCCATCTGATGATATTATTAGATAGTATTGGTTGCCAATATCAGCTATTTAATTTCTTTTCTATAATTATTTTTCCATTATCAAAAAAAACCAATACCGTTTTATCTTCCTGTGTTACCCCCAACCCTTTTATCATTTCCGCCGGAAGGCTGATTTTGTAGTTGACCGAATTTTTCCCGGCAGTTCCGCCGGCTTTCCCCATGATTATATTCCTCTCTACCATCCGTGTCCTCCTAATTATTGGTTACCTGTATCATAAGATAATTGGTTACCAAATGCAAGGAAAACTTTGCAGATACCCCTCCCTGATTATTGGAAACCAAAAACATCATCCCCTGATAGACATATTATCGAAATGATAGCAAATAAATCATCAACTTTTGCCGGAAATATGCACATTTTGCTTGCATCCTCCGTCATATTCTGCTAATATGATATTGAACTACTCATATATTTTCTTAAATAGCACCTGTCTCACCCCAAACGCATAGGTGCTATTTTTTTGCTCATTTATACCTTCAGCAAACAAAGGAACACATATTCCCTTGTTCACTGAGGGTATAAATGTCTTTTTATATATGTCTGATTTGCCAATGACTTTTTCCATAATCGCTTGACTTTTAGATATTTTTCTGTTATTCTATAAATGCATCAAATTACAAACGTCTCACCGACTGGGACGACGTGTGAGGATTGAAAGCGCAGGATTTCAGTCCTCACTTTTTTTTTCGAAATATTTGTCCCCCTATAGCCCATATGCAAAATCGGCGGAACTGCCGCACGGACTATTCCGTGCGGCATCCTCCTGCCCTCCATTTATTTCGTGATTTTTATCTTTTTCACTGACGAATACTTCCCGTAAACTTTCTTTCCGGTCGAATCTACTTTGTAAACCGTGCAACTGGCCTTACAGTCGCCGTTTTCAGCCGAAACCGCCGTGATGGTCACTCTTCCGACGGATTTTCCCGTGACCTTCCCGTTGCCGTCCACGGTCGCAACCTTTGTATTTGAGGATTTCCAAGTCACCTTTTTGTTTGCGGCGTAATCCGGCGCTATCTTTGCCTGCAGTGTTACGGTTTTTCCTCTTTTTACAACCGCAGACGTCTGATTCAAAGAAATTCCTGTCACCTTTGCCGCCCCTGTCACCGTGATATTGCAGCTGTCATATTCTCCGCTTTCATCCTTCGCTCTGGCCGCAATCGTCACACGCCCCTCCTTTTTTGCCGTCACAATCCCGGAAGCGGAAACGGCTGCAACTGCCGGATTCGACGAACTGTACTCCAGCCTCTTAACGGTCGCATTTTCCGGGGAAACCGTTACCGAAAGGCGACATTCTCGTCAGAGCTTGTCCAGACGATTTCATCCGTAAAATTTTGCGGCGAAACCGTTGTAATTAACTGAAAGTCATCCCATCTTTCCAGCGTTTTGCCCGTGACATTCAGTCTGAGCGATGTTGCCCGTATATCCTGCGCTACGAATTTGATTCCCTTCTGCAATGCATACTGTTGCGCGTAGGAGCCGGTCGGACCGTAGACGGTCAGCTTTTTCGGATAGGAAAACGCGTTTGAGGCGATCGTCGCCGTGTTCCGCGGAATCGTAACCCGTGTCAGTGACGTGCAGTTCACAAACGCACTGTCTCCGATCGCGGCCACATAATAGGGAATCACAACGGAAGCAATCGACGTACAGCCGTAGAAGGCATAGCGCTCAATCTCCGTTAAGGTAGACGGAAAATTTACCGCCGGCAGCCTTTTACAGTTGTAGAAGGTGCTCTGCGGCAGATTTTCCAGTCTGTTCGGGAAATGAACCTCTGCAAGGTTTATGCTAATGCTTTCCCCTTTCGCACTCATTTCCCAAATTACAACTTTAAGAACGCAAAAACATGAGCCAGCAGGCGCTTGCCGAGGTTGTCCACGTCACACAGCAGTCCATTCACAAATACGAACATGAGCTTGCGGAACCGGATCTGGACGTCATTCTTCATCTGGCCGATTTTTTTGACACATCGGTAGATTACCTGCTCGGATATACCGATGTCATGGAGCGGTATGAAATATCCCCCGAAAACGCGATCTCCGGGAGCGAACTGCGCGTCTTAGAATATTACCGACAGCTTTCTCCCCGAGCAAAAGAGCTGATCCGGGAACTCGCAAAAGAGGGACGCGGTATATCTTCCTAACCCGCATCCCTCTTTTTTATCATTTAAAAAAGTCAATATCGCCGTATTTTTTGCTAATATAGCATCTGTTTTTTCTTCTGTAATTCCTGTATTATCATACTTGTAAACGAAAACAACACAAGTTTAAAAATCAATGATGACAGGGAGGTAACAATTATGTTCCAGAAATTCGTAAACTACTACAAAGAGAACCTTGACGAAATCGCAATGGCTTTGGCAGCATTTAACGGCGATTATGATTATCTTCTGAGAAATCGCTAAGCCTGGGCCCTTTCACAACAATTTCATAAGTCTACGGTAAATGCTCCAAATCAGTTTCTGATTCGGAGCTTTTTTCTGGTTACGGTTTGACACGCAGGCCCAACCGTAACCTTTTGTCCTTTTACACCTGCTCCCCCACAATCCGGTAATAGCTTCGGGATGTCATCCGAAATACCAGCAGATACATAAACCCAAACACCAGCACCGTTCCGCAGAGGCACCCGACAAACAGCGGCACATTTGTCAGCTGCAGCCCGCCAAGCAGGAGTCTTAACATTGGAAACGCCGCTGCAAGGTGAATCACCGCAGCCGCAAGCGGCAGGAAAAATACCGTCCGCACCTGTGCGTTAATAGATGCTTTGACCTCCTCGCTGCTCATTCCGACCCGCTCCATAATTGCATAGCGCTCCTTATCGTCATAGCCTTCCGAAATCTGTTTATAATAGATAATCAACACCGTCACCATCAGAAACATCGCCCCGAGAAACAGTCCGAGGAAAAACAGCCCTCCGTTCAGCGAAAGGAAATCCTCATAGCTTTCCTGCCTCGACTCGAAATAGCGCGACTCAAATCCGCCGATATCCGCCGTGCGGTTCTCTTTCCAACCGTCCACCTGTTCCCGCACGAAAGCGGCGCATGCGACTTTTTCCTCCGGCGTGCCGTCAATCTCAAGTCCCATTTCCAGGCGATAAGAGGGCTGCGTCCTTCCCGCTGCCGCATAAACCGCCTTTAGATTTTCGTAGATTGGCTCCATCGCCGCCCCGTCTTTTACGATCAGATACAGATAACCGGCGACCATATCCTTCATCATTCCCAGATCCGCTTCCAGCTCGCGCACCTCTTTTACCCGGTATTCGGTCTGGTCCACCCAGACAGATGCCCCGTCAAACGCATTGTTTGAGATAAGAACAACCTCGCCGTCGGCAAGTTCCGGCAGCTGCTCTGCGGTATCTCTCTCATAATCCTCCCGCGTCATAACTTTCACAAGCGCCAGCTCACTCATGTTCACCTCACCGCCAAATTTGGTTTCCATCACAGCTCCGTCCCGGCTCACGGTAAATGTAAGCCCAAATTCCCTCGTCTGCGCCGTAATCATCCTGCCGCTGTCCGTCACACATTTTTTCAGTTCCTCATACGCACTGTCAAGGTTCTCCCTAGCCGGAAGGCTGTCATAATAAAGCGTCACATTGATCTCGGCCGGATAGCGCTCCTGCAATTCATCCTTCACCCCTGCATACAGGCTGACCGTCGTCGAAATCATAACCAGCACCATCGTGGAGAGAATACAGATATTTGCCAGCCCCACCGCATTCTGCTTCATCCGGTAAAGCATACCGGAAACGGTCGTAAAGTGCCTCGTCTGATAATAATAGTTTTTGTTCTTCCGCAGCGCTTTTAAAAACGCGATGCTTCCGGTCGTAAACAGGCTGTACGTCCCGATAATCACCAGCACCACCGCCGGGAAAAACATCACAATCGCCTCGCCGGCATTTCTCGCCACTGCGGCAATTGTATATCCCCCGGCGAGACACGCGATTCCCACAGCCGTCATAAAAACTTTCGTCTTCGGCTCCCGCTCTCCGACGCTGCCGCCCCGCAGTAGTTCCGCCGGATTCGCGGTCTGTATCTGCATGAAATCATAGAGAAACGTCGCGGCGTAAATCGCTCCAAACAGCTGCACCGTCTGCAGGCAGCCCCAGCCGGAAATATAAAACGGAATGCTCGACTTCGAACCGATTAAGCGGTATAACAGCATCTGTAAAAGCTTGTTAAACAGGATTCCCGTCACAAGTCCCCCGCCCACGGACACCGCAAACGTAAACAGCGTCTCCAAAAACATCACACCCGCGATATGTTTCTTTTCCATACCGAGAATATTGTAGATCCCGAGTTCCTTTTTCCGCCGTTTCATGATAAAGCTGTTCGTGTAAAACAGGAAAATACAGACAAATATTCCGATCACAACCACACCCATTGTCAGAAGAAACTGAATATAGCCCGCGCCCCGCATCGCCTGGATTCCTTCGTTGCCCTGCATCGCCCGCATACAGTAAAACATCATCGCAGACAAAATTCCGGTGAGCAGATACGGCAGATAAAACTGTTTATTATTTCGGATATTCGTCCACGCAAGCTTTCGATATAAATGTCCCATCATTCATCCCCCCTCTCACGCGATTTCCGCCTGTTTCCCGCCTGCAGCAAGCACGGTCAGCGTGTCGGAAATCTTCGCATACAGCTCCTCGTTGCTCATATTCCCGCGGTACAGCTGGTGAAATACCTCGCCGTCCTTGATAAAGAGCACCCGTTTCGCATGGCTTGCGGCTTTTGTGCTGTGCGTGACCATCAGAATCGTCTGCCCCTCCTCGTTAATCGCGTGAAACAGCCGCAGCAACCCCTCGGCGGCTTTCGAGTCAAGCGCCCCGGTCGGCTCATCCGCCAGAATCAGCTCCGGCTCCGTGATCAGCGCCCTGGCCGCCGCCGCGCGCTGCTTCTGCCCTCCCGACACCTCATACGGGAATTTCGGCAGAAGCTCCTCGATGCCGAGCCTGCGCGCCACCGGCAAAAGACGCCGTTCCATCTCGGCCGGCTTTTTCTGCTGCAGCACCAGCGGCAGCAAAATATTGTCCTTAAGCGAGAAATTATCCAGCAGATTAAAATCCTGAAACACAAATCCCAGGTGATCCCTGCGGAACGCCGAAATCTCTTTCTCCCGAATCGTCACGATATTCTTGCCGTCTAAGAGCACCTCCCCGGCCGTCGGCTTGTCAAGCGCCGCAAGAATATTCAGCAGTGTCGTCTTACCCGAGCCGGATTCCCCCATGATCGCCACATATTCCCCTTTTTCCACCGAGAAATTCAGATTCGAGAGCGCCTGTACCTGCGCGCCGCCAAAACGCGTCGTGTATATTTTTTTCAGATTATTGACTTCCAGAATTGCCATCGTCGATACCTCCCTGTTTTTTTCTTGTTCTGAGGGTAGTATAACAAACAGGGGAAATCCAAGCCATGCATCCGGCTTACATTTCCCCTCGTTTTCTTACACTTTTGTAAGATTACCGTTCTTCTCAAACAAAATCGATACCTGCGTCCCCTTCCCCTCCTCCGAGGCAATCGACAGCGCATGGCCCAGTTTCTTTAAAATCCGGCTGCACAGATACAGGCCGATTCCGGTCGAACTCTTGTTTGCATGCCCGTTATAGCCGGTGTATCCCTTCTCGCAGATGCGCGGCAAATCCTCCGCGCGGATACCGATTCCCGTGTCCGCAATCACAAGACGCCACGCTCCGTCCCCACCGTCCGGCACAGATTTGTTCTCCACCCGAATCGAAATGCTCCCGCCCGGCGTGTATTTAATCGCATTGGACAAAATCTGCTCGACCACAAACATCAGCCATTTTTCATCCGACAGCACAACCGCGTCCGTCGCCTCAAAGTCAAGGCTGATCTTCTTATGAATAAACTGCCTCGCATATTTGTGGACCGCGACATACTGCTCAATGCAAAACAGCTCCGCAAGCTCCTCGTCCGTCGCCCCCTCGTCATTCCGCGCCTGAAGCAGAAGCCGCAGCGCAGAAATCGGCGTCTTGATCTGATGCACCCACATGCCGTAGTATTCCTGCATTTCCCGCCGCCGTTTCAGTTCCTCATTCCGCCGATTCCGTTCCGCACGAAGCAGGCTGCGCAGCAACTCCTGATACAAAAGCTCCATCCCGTCCCCGCCGTACATCCCCGGATCCCGGAGTAATTCCTGGCAGGCCAGTTCCGGCTCCGCCGTATGAATCTTCTGCAGCTTCCGGTAACGCGCGCACCAGCGCCACGCATCCGCGGTCAGAAATACCAGCGCAACAAATACCAGCAGCGATATCCCGTAAATAATTTCCCGTGCCGGCACCGCGTTTAATGCCAGCACCGCAGTCATAACCGCGAGCAGGCAGACAAAGACCGCCGCCTCCGCGCGCCGTTTTCTCATATATGCAGCAAATCCGTTCATCCCAGCCGATACCCGATTCCCTTCTTTGTAACGATAAAGTCCGACAGGCCGATACGCTCCAGCTTCTTCCGCAGACGCCCCACATTGACCGACAGCGTATTCTCGTCCACAAAGCTGTCACTCTCCCACAACTTTGTCATCAGCGTGTCACGCGTCACGACCCGCTCTTTATTTTCCATTAAAACCTGCAGAATCCGAAGCTCGTTTTTCGTCAGCTCCACCTTCTCTTCCCGATAAAGCAGCGTGGCCTCCGTAAGATTTAAAATCGCTCCCCGGTGCTCCGCCACGGCGCTCTGTCCGGTAAAATCATACGTTCTGCGCAGCATCGCCTGAATCTTTACCGTCAGCACATCGAGGTCAAACGGCTTCGCGATAAAATCATCCCCGCCCATATTGACCGCCAGCACGATATTCATATTGTCCGAAGCCGAGGACACAAAAATGACAGGCACCTTAGACACCTTCCGAATCTCGCTGCACCAGTGGTAGCCGTTAAAAAACGGCAGTTTCACATCCATCAGCACCAGCTGCGGCGAAAATTCCAGAAACGTGCCAAGCACGTTCGAGAAATCTTCCGCACAGCGGACCTCATAATCCCAGCCTTCCAGATGCCGTCTGACACTCCTTGCAATAATCTCGTCATCTTCCACAATCAAAATACGATACATGTTCTCTCTGTCCCTGCATTCAACATTGTTTTTGACCTTTCTTACATTTGCGCGCACGGCCTCCGCACGCTTTACTCCACGCTCTTTAACGCCTCCACCGGATCAATCGCATCGAGCGAGCGGTCTGTGATGATATTTACCAGCAGCGCAAAGCCAAACGACATCAGGGAGGCCAGCAGATAGCTCTTCGGATAGAGCGACACTTCCAGATACATCGCCGGCATATTGAGCACATAAGTCAGTGTCTGCGCGAAGAGATACCCCAGCGGATTTCCGAACAGGATACCGATCGCCGTCAGAATCAGCGTCTCCTTGTTGACATACAGATGTACTTCCCTGTCGAAAAATCCGAGTACCTTAATCGTTGCAAGCTCCCTGCCCCGCTCCGATATATTCGTCGTCGCCAGCGTAAACAGCACGACCGCGGCCAGGCAGGCCGCCATCACGATCACAATATACACGACCATATTGATAAGCGCAAACGCGCCAGAGAACTCCTCCCTGAGCTTTTCCGTGCTGACGCACGAGAGTATCTCCTCCCTCTCGCCGAGCGCATCCGCATAGGCAATCTGGTCGGCACACGCATCCGAAAGATTTATCAGTGCCCCGTTCGGCTCATACTCCTCAAACAGCGTTTCGTATGTCGTCTGCGTCATATAAATATTGTTCCCGAGATAATTTTTTACCACGCGCGTGATCGCGGTATCCGCCTGCTCTAAGTTCAGCCTCTGCAGGGAAATTGCGGTTCCCTCCTGCAAGTCTAAAATATTCGCCGCATTCTGGGTGACGATCACCTCCCCCGGAAGAAGTTCTGCTTCGGTGTAATCCAGGTTATAAAGCCGCACATACCCGGAGAAATCCGCCTCGTCGGGAACCACAAAAAGCTGCACTTTCTCCTCCTCGTCCGCCGCATTTTTCAGCTTCACGGATTCGACCTGCACGTTCAGGTAATCGAACACGTTCACATCACCGGACAGATAAGACAACAGCTTCTCATTGTCCGTCGCCGCGCCGACCGCCATCACGTCATAGCGGTATACCTGCTCATACTGCCGCGGCATCAGGTCCGTCACGGAATCTTTGACCGCAAACCCGAACAGCAGCAGCGCCATACATCCCATAATGCCGAAAATCGTCATCAGAAGTCTCTTTTTATAGCGGAATAGATTGCGGGCCGTCACTTTATTCAGGAAGGACATCCGATTCCACAAAAACGTGATGCGCTCGAGAAGCACACGGGAACCCGCCCGGGGCGCCTTCGGCCGCATCAGCACCGCCGGCATGTGCGAGAGCTCCGCCTCACAGGCAGCCGCCGTCGCCGCCGCAATCCCCCCGACAAAGAGAACCGCTCCGCCGATTCCGTACACGGCGTCAAACTGCAGCGCATATTCGGGAATCAGATACATCGTGTCGAAAATGACAAACAGAATTCTCGGCAGCACGATAAATCCACCCACATCCCCGAGCAGACTCCCCGCCAGACTCGCCATAAGCGCATATACCATATACTTTCTGCGTATTTCGTGATCCGTAAAGCCAAGCGCCTTATAGGTTCCGATCAGCCCCCGGTCCTCCTCCACCATTCGGGTGATGGTTGTAAGGCTGATTAAGATGGCGACGATAAAAAACACAATCGGAAACACCGTCCCGAGCGCCTCGATGGATTTCGCGTCGCTCTCCACATTCGCGTAACCGCTTAAGGAGGTCCGGTCCTGCACATACCACTGGGTCATATCGATATCCTCGATTTCCTTTCTGGCGTCCGCAAGCTCCTCGTAGGCTTCCGCTTTTCCCTCCTCATAATCCTTACGTCCCTCGGCGAGCTCCTCCTCCCCGTCCGCAAGCTTTTTCCGGTTTTTCGCTATCTCGGCTCTCGCATCCGCAAGTTCCCGTCTGATATCCGCCTCCTGCTTCGCGAGTTCCTCCTCCGCTTCCTTAAGCTTTTCCTCATTATAGCGGATTGCACCCTCCCCTTCTTCTAACTGCCGTTTTCCGTAGGAAATCTCCGCCTCGCTGTCCGCGATCTGCTGCCATGCAGCGGCAAACTGTGCCTCCGCTGCCGCTTCCTGCGCATCCAGCTCGGCTCTCTGGCGCTCAATATCCCGCTCCGCACCGATTACCTGTGCAAGCCCTGCGGCCAGCATATCGATCTGGGTCATGTCCGTCCCCGGCGGCAGCATCGCGACAAACGCATCCCGCGCCTCCGCTTCCCCCTGCTGATTAGCCAGCGCCTGCACATACATATCCCACTGCACGGTGGGCCAGTATTCCCCGAAGGCTCCCGCAAGCTGCTGTGCCTGTGCGTTCAGCTGTCTGTGATTCTCCGCAAGCTGTTCGTTTCCGCCGTTCAGCTCCTGTCTGGCTCTCGCGAGCTCCTCCCGCGCCGTCTGTTCCCCCTGCGCGAGCTCCTCTCTTGCCGTCCGAATCTGCCCTTCTCCCTCTTCTAACTTTCTGCACGATGCCTCAAGTTCGTTTTTCCCTTTGTTCAGCTCCGCATATCCGTCCGCAATCTGCCGCCTCGCATCCGCAAGTCCCTCTCTGGCCTCACGCTCGGCGTCCGCGAGCTCCGCTTCCCCGTCCGCAAGCGCCTCTCTGCCGTCCGCAAGCTCGGTCTCGGCGTCCGCAAGCTCCCGCCTCGCATCCGCAAGCTCCTCCTCCACCTCCGCTTCGGCGTCCGCAAGCTCCTCCCAGGCTTCGCCCGTCAACTCGTCGTACCTGGCACGCTCCCGCTGTTCCTTAATCTCCGCCTCAATCAGATCGGTCACCCGGCCTGTCAGTTCCTCATACTCGTCCGAATAACAGTGCATCTTGCGCGCCCCCGCGAGCGTCAGATAAACCGAGGTATAAATCTCACTGTCCACCGCTTCCGGCACGACAAAAAACGCATACTCATCCGTCGAGGATGTGCGGAATACCACCGCCCCCTCGGCATTGTTAATATCCCTCGGGTCAAGTACAACCGCGGTAATCCGATACTTTGTATTCACAAAGACCGGGTCCTCCTCATCATCCAAATCCTCTGAGATCGTGATCACATCGCCGATTCCGCATCCCGCGTCCGCGGTGAATACCTCCGTCACGGCAATCTCGTCCGTCTCTTCCGGCATCCTTCCCTCGATAAGGGCAGGCCGGTTCATTCCCTGCTCCCGAAATGTAGAGACGGAGGCACCGTAGCTTTTGTCGTGGACGACGGCGGATACCTTCGCACTGTACGCTCCCTCCGCATCCTCCACCTCCGAAAGCTGCGCAAGCGTCTCAATATCCTCCTCCGTCAGCCCAAGCGTAGACACCACCTGAATGTCAAACAACCTCTGGGTATCCAAAAAGCAATCCGCCGAATAGCGCAGATCCACGCAGCCGGCCTTAAGTCCGGTCAGCATCGTCACGCCCAGCGCCGTAATCAGCATAATCGCAAAAAAGCGCTTCTTTCCCATCCAGATAGAGCGCCGTATATCTTTGTTGTATGCGTTCCTCATCTGCCTTCCTCCCGGTCTACCACTCAATCTCAGCAATCGGAACAGGATGCGCATTGCAGGTCATCTCCGTCACTTTCCCGCTCTTAAAGCGAATCAGCCGGTCTGCCATCGGCGCAATCGCCGAATTGTGCGTAATCAGCAGCACTGTGATTTTCTCCTTCCGGCAGGTGTCCTGCAACAGCTGTAAAATCTGTTTTCCCGTATTGTAATCGAGCGCTCCCGTCGGCTCGTCGCACAGCAGCAGCTTCGGATTCTTCGCAAGCGCTCTCGCAATCGATACGCGCTGCTGTTCACCCCCGGAGAGCTGCGCCGGAAAATTATTCTTGCGCGCTCCGAGCCCAACTTTATCGAGCGTCTCGCCCGCATCCAGAGAATCCTTACACACCTGTGCCGCCAGCTCCACGTTCTCAAGCGCCGTCAGGTTCGGCACCAGATTATAAAACTGGAACACAAACCCGATATCCGTGCGCCGGTACCCCACCAGCTGTTTCCTGTTATAGGCCGTGATGTCCTTTCCGTCCACGCGTATCTGCCCGCCGGTAGCCACATCCATCCCGCCTAAAATATTCAGCGCCGTGGTCTTGCCGGCGCCGGAGGAGCCGAGAATCACCGCAAGCTCACCCTTCTCCACCACAAAACACGCATCGTCTAACGCTTTGATAGATGTCTCGCCCGTGATATATTCTTTCGTAATGTGATTAAACTCGATATATGACATAACGCCGCTCTCCTTTGTACGGAACGATAATCCGAAATTATCCGAATGATATAACTTAAGTATACCGCACTTTTTTGTCGCTCCGCAATCCAAATTATACAAAAAACTAATACGCCAAAACAGCACGCCAAAATCCAGCGTGCTGTTTTCTTATCCGGGAAATGTGACAGTCATATCTGTGCCTTTCCCGACAATACTTTTTATCTCAATTCCCGCATTATGAATTTTCGCAGCGTGTTTTACAATGGAAAGGCCAAGCCCTGTTCCTCCTACCGCCCTCGAATGGCTTTTATCTACCCGGTAGAAACGCTCAAAAATGCGCTCCTGATGCTCGGGGGCAATCCCTATCCCCGTGTCCCGGACAGAAAGTACAATTGCGGTACTTTTATCCTGTATACAAACGACTACCTTTCCGTTTTCGCGATTATATTTGATCGCATTGTCGCAAAGGTTATAAATCATACTGTATAGAAGCCGGGATATGCCGTTACAGGCCGCGTGGTCGCCGGTAAGCTCTAACGCAACGCCGGCTGCTTCTGCCTCCGTCTCTAAACTCTGCATCGCTTTTTCTGCCAGCTCATAAATGTCAACCGCTTCACACTCCATATCCCCTCCGCCCTCATCGAGGTGGGAAAGGCTGATAATGTCCTCCACAAGCCGTATCATGCGCTGCGCCTCGTCATAAATCTTTCCGGCAAAGGGCAGCTTGTCGCTTTCTTTCACCATATCATTTTTCAGAAGCTCCGCGTAACCTGAAATAGCATGCAGCGGCGTTTTCAGTTCATGGGAGACATTCGCGGTAAATTCGCGGCGTATCTGTTCCGCTTTTTCTTTTTCCGTCACATTGAAAAAGAACAGCGCAACTCCTTTCACGGCATTTTCGGAAGTAATCGGATTGGCGTCAACCTGATAACTTGCCCCCTGCAGCGGAATAATCCTTTCTCCCCGTTCCCCCCGCAGAGCATTTGAGAGAATTTCCTGCAACTCAAGATTTCGGCTCACGGACAGCATGTCCGCGCCGATACAGTCTTCCCCGGCATCCAAAAGCTTTTCCGCGGCAGGATTGATGCTGATAATCTTCCCCTTAGGATTCAGAAGAATCATGCCCTCATTCATGCTTCCTATAATGGTATTTAATTCATCCTCTTTCTGGATCAGCTCCGCTCTTTGTCCGCGCAGCTGTCTCTGCTGACTGTCAATGCGCCGCAGAAACGGCGAGAGTTCGTCATATCCCTCATTCGACAGCGGATTGTCAAGGTCAATCTCATTGATTGGCTTCACAATCCTTTTTGAAACCCGCACCGCCAACACAATCGACAAGACAACCGCCGCCGCAAAAACAATGCAGACGGGCTGCGCCATGCCCAAAAGGAGTGTCAGAACGGTATTCTGGGGAATGGAGAGCCGCAGTACCGTGCCGTCTCCGAGCGCCTGCGCGGAATACAGCGAGCGCTCAAACAACGTCACGGAATACCGTCTGCTCTCTCCGTATCCATTGGAAAGGGCTTCCCTCACCTCTTCTCTCTCCAGATGATTTTCCATCTCTGCGCTGTCAGACGCGCTGTCATAAAGTACCTTTCCGTCTGCATCGATCCATGTAATGCGGTAATTTACGGGCTCAAAATCGCAGAAATATTCCATCCCCTCGTTCGCGACCCCCTGCGCGGCAAGGCTGGTCTGCATTTTAAGCTGCGCCTGCTGCACATTCGAAAAATATTCATACAACGCACCCATAATCAAAATGACAGATGCGAAAAAAACGGAAAGAGCAACCAGACAGATAGAGCGAAAAATACGTTTTATCATTGCGTCGCCTCCATTCGATATCCAACTCCCCGCACTGTTTCAATATAGCTGCCGCACGCACCAAGCTTCGTCCGAAGCGTGCCGATGTGAACATCCACTGTCCTCGTTTCACCCGCATAGTCTATTCCCCATACGATTTCAAGAAGCTGATCGCGGGTAAATACACGTTCCGGATTTTCCATAAAGGTGCGGAGCAGCTTATATTCCTTTAGCGTAAGCGAAACACGGTTCCCATTTTCAATTACTGCATATGTTTCCAAATTTAATTCTAATTTACCGATTTTTATCTGCTTTTCCGCTTCCGCCGGACTTGTCCGACGCAGTACCGCTCTGATGCGGGAAACCATCTCCATCATACCAAACGGTTTTGCAAGGTAATCGTCGGCTCCCGAATCAAGCCCGATCACTTTGTCATACTCAGTTCCTTTGGCAGTTGCCATAATCACGGGTATATCTTTTGTCGCAGGCTGCCGGCGCAGCTTTTTCAGTATGAATATTCCGTCTTCATCGGGAAGCATGATATCAAGCATAATAAGCCTGGGCTTTTCTGTCTGCAGCATATCAAAAAGACCGCTGCCGCAGGTAAAGCCCTTTGCTTCAAACCCGGCGGAATTTAACGTGTATATCATCAAGTCACGAATCGAGTTATCATCCTCGACACAAAAAATCATATCTGCTCCTTTCTACATCCGTGTCCCGGTAATGGAAAATAATACCCATTCTGCAATATTGACCGCATGATCTCCGATACGCTCAAAATATTTTGCGATCATCAAAAGGTCGATCGCATATTCACCGTCTGTTTCAGGCTTACCGAAAAGATCGATCAGCATTTTCTTAACGTCGTCAAAAAAAGAATCCACGACGTCATCATAGTCGATCACTGCCTTCGCCATCTGTGTATCCTTTTTCACAAAAGCATCAATGCTGTCTGTCACCATCTTAATAACCGCTACCGACATATCATGAATGATCTGCGTGTCGGCGGTGGCGCAGATATTGGCTAATGTGATAATTTCAGCGATATCCGCAGACTGATCCCCGATTCTCTCCATATCAGTCACCATTTTCAGCGCAGACGAAACCACCCTTAAATCCGTTGCCACGGGCTGCTGCTGTAACAGCAGCTTCAGGCACATAGTCTCAATTTCACGTTCTTTATGTTCTATTTGTACAGAAAGGTCTGGAACCTCTTTTGCAAGTGCAGGATTTCCCTCTGTCAGAGCCTTTGCGGACATTGCAATCGCCTTTTCGCAAAGCGCACCCATTGTGATTAATTCTTTGTTTAACAGATCCAGCTGTTCATCAAATTTGTGGCGCATTATCCAAACCTCCCCGTAATATAGTCCTCTGTCTCCTTCTTCTGCGGCATGGAAAATAATTTTTCCGTCTCGCCGAATTCGACCATCTCCCCAAGCAGGAAAAACGCCGTCCTGTCGGAAATCCGGAGCGCCTGCTGCATATTATGTGTCACTATGACAATAGTGTAATCCTCCTTTAATTCTGCTGCAAGCTCTTCTACTTTCGCGGTGGATATCGGATCAAGAGCGCTGGTCGGTTCATCCATCAGCAGAACCTCCGGTTCCACCGCTAAAGCGCGGGCAATACAAAGCCTCTGCTGCTGGCCGCCGGACATACCAAGCGCGGATTTTTTCAGCCTGTCTTTTACTTCGTCCCAAATTGCCGCCCTCTTTAGGGAAATTTCCACGATTTCATCCAGAGCCGCCTTAGAACGAACACCGTGGGTTCTCGGCCCGAACGCGATATTATCATAAATGCTCATCGGGAACGGATTCGGTTTCTGAAACACCATTCCTACACGCTTACGCAGCAGGTTAACGTCCATATTTTCGTAAATATCTTCACCGTCCAATCGAATATTCCCGCTGATACGGCAGCCTTCCGCCAAATCATTCATTCGATTCAAGCTTTTTAACAATGTCGATTTTCCGCAGCCCGACGGACCGATCATCGCTGTGATTTCACGCTCCCTGAATGTCACGTTTATTCCTTTTAAAGCCTGAAAATCGCCATAAAACAAATCCAGATTCTCAACTGTAATTTTATCCATCTGTCTTTTTACCTCCTGTCTTCTTTACCGCAAGGGCGGACAGCCAATTGATTAAAATAACAACCGCCAGCAATACGACCGCAGTCGCATAAGTCTGATCGATGTACAGGCCCTCGCCCGAAATAGAATACATATGGACGGACAGGGTGCGCGCTGAAGAAAAAATACTTGTTGCTATTTCCGCAACGGTTCCGGCAGTAAAGATCAGTGCTGCCGATTCGCCGACAATACGCCCGATGCCGAGAATGACGCCGGATAAAATACCCGGAACTGCGCAGGGCAGGACAATTGAAAATACGGTACGAAGTTTTCCCGCCCCCAGTCCGAAGCTTCCCTCACGATAACTGTCCGGCACGCTTCTTAACGATTCCTCTGTTGTCCGCATGATAAGCGGCAGAATCATAATACTTAACGTCAGTGCTCCGGATAGCAGAGACAAACCCAGGCCGAGGTATTTCACAAAGAACAGGGAACCAAACAGTCCGTATACGATGGACGGAATCCCGGACAATGTTTCCGCGGTAATACCTGCAATACGGACCAGCTTATTTCCACGTCCGGCATATTCTGTCAGGTAAATTGCCGCGCCGATTCCGACAGGAACCGCAAACAGCAGAGAGAGCAGCGTTATCAGCAGCGTATTAATCAGCGCCGGGAGTAAGGACACATTTTCCGTTGTATATCTGACGTCAAATAACTCCGGCGATAAATTGGGAATACCCTTTATCAGTATATATGCAATAATAAAAAGCAGCGCAAACATTGTAAGAAAAGCTGCAAACCATACGGAAAAAAGCAGGAAAAAGGATTTCGGGTCGCGTTCGTATGCCAGCCATTTTCGTTTTAAATTCCTGACCATTTACTTCACTCTCCTTTTGAACAGGGAAAGCGCCAGATTAACCACGAGAATAAAGACAAACAGCACAACCGCGGTGCCGATTAACGCCTCGCGGTGCAAATCCGCCGAATATCCCATTTCCAGTACAATGTTCGTCGTCAGCGTACGAACGCCGGAAAGAATTCCGTCCGGAATGACCGCCTGATTTCCTGCAACCATCATAACCGCCATTGTCTCGCCGACCGCCCGTCCAATCCCCAGTACAACGCCTGCGAAAATACCGCTTTTCGCCGCTGGGAGGACCGTATAAAAAACGCTTCTTTCGTGGGAAGCCCCAAGTGCAAGCCCGCCCTCATAGTAGTTCTCCGGAACTGCCCCAATCGAGGTCTCCGAAACACTGATGACAGTCGGTAGAATCATCAGTCCCAATAAGACGGAAGCGGTCAGAACACTCATACCCCGTCCGCCAAAGTTTTCCCGCACAAAAGGAACTATGACTACCAGACCGAAAAACCCATACACCACCGACGGAATCCCGGCCATCAGATTAACCGCTGTTTTCAAACCTTTGTAAATATATTTTGGACAGAAACGCGCCATAAATACCGCCGTCAATATTCCGACCGGCACGCCGATAAGCAGCGCGCCGCCGGTTACATACAGGGAACCGACAATCATAGGGAAAATTCCGTAAAGGTTGTTTGCAGGCTTCCATTTTGTGCCCAGAAGAAACCGGAAAACACCGATCTCTCTTATCGCCGGAATGCCGCTTGCAAACAGGAATATACAAATCAGGATTACAGCCGCAGCGGACACGCAGGCCGCCAGAAAAAAAAGCAGTTTCATCGCCTTTTCTTTTCTATACTTCATAGTCATACTCCTACTGTGACAGTTCACTCCAATTAACCGCATTCCCCATAAAAACATCCGCCACCTGTTCGCTTGTAAGCCCGTTTACAGGACAATCGGTATTTACGATTACCGCAATTCCGTCCATCGCGATTACGGTAGCGGCCAGTCCTTTTTCACTTTCCGAATCCGCCAGTTCACGCGAAGCCATACCGATATCACAGCTGCCGTCTATTGTGTCAGATATACCGGTAGATGAATCGCTTTGCTGTATCTCAATCGTCACACCAGGATTCTTTTCAAGATAAGCCTCCTTTAGCTTTTCCATTACGGGAGTGACAGAACTCGAACCTGCTATGACAATTTTCCCCGATTCCGTTTTCCCGCTGTAGGCTTCCGCATCCGATACAGAAATATATCCGTTCTCTTCAATTACCGTCTGTCCGTCCGTACTCATAATGAAATCAATAAAATCCTGCGCCTCGTCACTCAGCTCATCTTTTGTTACAATGTTAAAGGGGCGGGCAATCTTGTATGTACCGTTTTTAATGTTCTCAATCGTTGCATCCGTACCGTCAATCTGAATCGCTTTTACGGTATCGTTCATGGAACCGAGCGAAATATATCCGACAGCATACAAATCTCCGGCAACGCTTGTCATCATAACAGACGTAGAATTTGTGACCGCGGCGGTATCTGTGGTATAGTCAACTTTTTCTCCCGCTTCATTTTTCTGCTCGATTCCAAACAACTCCGTGAACGCGCCGCGGGTACCCGAACCATCTTCGCGGGTGAGCACATTGATTTCCCTTGTTTCGTCAAATCCTGTGGAACCATCCTCACCGCCTCCGCCGCATCCTGTTATTACAGACAGCGCCAGCGCTCCGGCAAGGGCAAACGGCAGGTACTTTTTTAATGCTTTCATTTCGTAATTTTCCTCCTTCTTTTTCAATCATCCGTCTTTTTTAGACGCTTTGCTGTTTACACGCATATCATATTAAAGAAATATCAATTCCAAAATCGCGGCATTGTAAAATTAATGTAAAATCGAAACAGTGCCGTAACACCCGAACCGAAAACCAGGCCCGGATGATACGGCACATGCCATTTACCATTGTATTAAATTTTCTACCACAGCTCCGCCAGCTCATAAATCAGCTTTTCGCTCTTCTCCCACCCCAGACACGGGTCGGTGATGGATTTTCCGTAGCAGTGTTCGCTGACTTTCTGCGCGCCGTCCTCAATATAACTCTCAATCATCAGTCCCTTTACCAGTTTTCTCACATCGGAAGAAACCTTGCAGCTGTGCATCACGTCTTTGCTGATGCGTATCTGCTCCAGATATTGTTTGCCGGAATTTGAGTGATTTGCGTCGATAATCACCGCCGGATGCGCCAGCATGTTTTTCTGGGAAGCGTTCGCCTCCTCGTAGTGCTCTAAAAGATTCTGCAGATCCTCATAGTGATAATTCGGCATATTCCGCCCGAACTTATCCACATATCCCCGCAGAATCGCATGCGTGTACGGGTTACCCTCCGTGCGCACCTCCCAGCCGCGGTACAGAAACGTATGCGCGTTGTGGGCTGCAATAATCGAATTCATCATTACCGCCAGGTCCCCGCCGGTGGGGTTCTTCATGCCAACCGGGATTCCAACGCCGCTGGCGGTCAGCCGGTGCTGCTGATTTTCGACGGAGCGCGCCCCCACCGCCACATACGACAGCAGATCCGAGAGATACCTGTGATTCTCCGGATAGAGCATCTCGTCCGCACAGGTAAAGCCCGTCTCCTCCACGGCCCGCTTGTGCAGCTGGCGGATTGCGATAATGCCTTTTAGCATATCGGATTCCTTCTCCGGGTCCGGCTGATGCAGCATGCCCTTATAGCCCACGCCGATCGTTCTCGGCTTATTGGTATAAATGCGGGGAATGATAAAAATTTTATCTTTCACCTTCTCCTGCACGTTCCTAAGCCGCAGGATATAGTCAATAACCGCGTCCTCACTGTCCGCCGAGCACGGGCCGATGACCAGCAGCAGCCTGTCGTCCCTTCCGTCAAAAATCGCGCGAATCTGCCCGTCGCGCTCTGCCTTTATCTCCGCAATCTGATTGCTTACGGGATACTCCTCTTTCAATTCCTGCGGAGTCGGCAGCTGCCGCAAAAATTCCATTTCCATCTCCATGACAACCCTCTCACAGGGACGGCCGATATCCTGTACCAGCCGCCCCTCCTCTGTAATTTATTTCGCACTGCAATGCGTCACAGTGTTGATTCACGGATTATCATACCTCTTTTTACAGGTTTCGTCAATACGCTTTTTCCCTTTCCTTTACAGAATGTATTTCTCCGCATGAATGCGGGATTTGTTCCTGTGATCAGATGTTCCCTTATCTTCTTCCTTTCCCGTATGAATCTGATTCACATCTTTGCTGACGGCTATGACTGCGCTCCGCTGTGCTTCGCTGCATACTATTTCCACACAATCGACTGCGCAAAACCGATCAAGAATCTGTTCCGGTGTCACCGCCTCATCTATTTTCACACTGACACAATCGTTCAGGTAAATACCGTTCGGATGTTCTGCGAACATTGCCTGATCCACGATTAACTCAAGCTGTCCCACAATCAGATCCCCCTTTTGTACCTGCAGCTTCTCATATACCGCATCCACCTCCAGAAATGCATCCTTCTGTTCCTCGGCCAGCACTACATCTCCGTTCACATACAGCTTTTCAATCTGCGGCAGCAAAGAAGTGCTCTCCTCTTCTAAACGCAGGTTTCCGTCCATGTAAATCCTGCTGCCGTTCTTTTTTATGAATGCTTTATCCAGCACGGCATCATCGGACACATAGCTGCAGCCGTCCGCTATCACCTCAAGCTCCGTCGACTCGTCAAACATCGGAAGCGCCGCTCTCACAAGTCCTTCCGCCACAACTGCCTTTTTCGTCTCAAACGAAATTTTTGCGGCCGCAAGCGCTTCCACATCCAGAGAAGCATCCAGCATCACGACTTTCCTCGCCGCATAGTACCGCGCCCCGGGCTTTATCCGCAGCCCGAAATACCGATCCAGCACGGCGGTATTCTTCAGACGGATACAGCCGTCCGAATACACCTGCATCGCCCCGTTTACCGACAGTCCGGTAAGGTACGGCACCAGACTCTTCGGGCAGATAACCTTGCCGTTTACAATGATTCCGATATAGCTTTTCAGAATCTCCTCTGTCCCCGGCTCAATCTCCATGCGTCCGTTTACACAGAGATAGGTCGGTCTTGACAGCGCCGTCCCCTTTGCGATCGTAAACGACCCGTTCTGCACCTGAAAGTCCACATCCTCCTCGGTCATTATCGTGTTTTCCACATGCAGCTTAATCGGATAGGTGTCCAGAATCGCCTTACTGCGCTCGTCAAGCAGCAGAAATTCCGCGTTAATACAGATTTTCCCGTAATCGTCGAACCGGTTTTCCCGGATTTTTCTCGCATCGCAGATCTCACATTCCAATACAAAGCTTCTCTTCTCTTCCATTCATTTCCTCCATTCTGCGGCCGTGCCGCCAAAAGCGCCTCATTCAGTAAAAAAATCCTTGTCTCCTCCATCGTTAATCCCCCTCCCACTCTCTTTGCAGCTTCTTTCTGGCTGCAGACAGCCTCATCCGCACCGTCGCGGGAGGAATCCCAAACAGCTCTCCGAGTTCCGAGGAGTTATAGCCCTCGAGATAGCGCATCCGAAACAGCCTGCGCTCCTCCGGCGGCAGCGCCGCAAGAAGTGCTTCCGTGCCGACTTCTCCGTACCCCTCGGCCTCGCTGCCCGCCTCACTGTCCGGCTCGGCCACCGTCTCGTATTTTTGGTGCCGCAGCAGATCCCGGTAATGATTCTTCAGCGTGCGGTACAGCCACGCCCGGCCCTGGCTCTCATCGAGTTCCTCAAGCATCTCTCTGTTCTTTAACGCCCGGTAAAAGGTTTCCTGTACCAGGTCTTCCGCCCTCGCGGTCTCCTGCGTCATATTTTTTGCAAACCGCAGCAGTTCTTCGCGATATCGCCGGTATAGTTCCTCAACCATGGCTTTTTCCTCCCCTTCTTAACTGCTTTCACTTAGATAACGAATGGGAACGCAAAAGTGTTGTAAAAATTTTTCAACACCTTCATATATTATTTTCCTCCGGTAATGGCACGATGGAACGTTCAAAAAGGGGCCGCCCTGTGGACAGCCCCTTGTATTTATTTTACCTGTGCCATTGAGAATAATGTTTCCTGTAAAAGTTTAGAAAAATTGATATTATTTTTTTCAGCAAAAGTATTCAGCCATGCAGGAATCGTTAAGTTTTTTCTTATGGCTTTTTCACCATATTTTTCTTCATAGGCACCAATATCTAATAATAACATATTTATCATGCACCCTTTTTCAGCAGTTATTTCAGAATAATCGGAAGCCCGTGGGATTTGCTCCCCATCTTCAAGTTCTCCCAATATCCAGCCGCTAGCTGCGTCAATCCCCATTTCAATAGCCTGTTCCAGGTTCTTTCCCTCTGTTACACAACCGGGCAAATCTGGAAATTCTACCACATATCCACCGCTTTGATCTGTAAAAGGCTTAAATATAGCCGGATAAATTAATTTCAATATATTCACCTCCGTTTATATAAATTGAATAAATGGGGCTTAAAGTCCCGCTTGTTTCATAATTGATTTTACTGTATCGGAATTCAAATCCCCTCCATGTTCTGGGATTGTAACTTTTCCAGGCTTAATTGGGTGTTTGTATTGGTGATGTGAACCTTTTTGCTTTACTTGATACCAGCCATCTTTTAATATCACATTTTCAATTTCTCTAAATCTCATTGAACACCTCCTCATTCATTCATGGCATCTCCCCTTTCTGTTTATTTGACTATATTATAATACACATTATGCGCATCGTCTATACTTTTATTCTATGCTAAATACTAGATTATCATCCTTCCTTTCACATCGTTTCGCCGCCGCAATAAATGAAATATTCTTTCGGCGACATCCCGTACTCCTTTTTAAATGCCCGGAAAAAACTTGAGTAATCCCGGAAACCGTACCTCGGGGCGACCTCCGTTATTTTTTCCCCGGCGAGAATCGCATCCCGGCAGGCCGCAACCCGCTTCTTCGTGATGTACCGGTGAATCGGCATCCCGATGTTCTCCTTAAAGAGGTGCGCGATATAGTACTTGCTGACGTAAAACTCCCCGGCGAGCTGCTCTAACGACAGTCTTTCATCCAGATGCCTGTCAATGTAATCCGTCAGATTGTCGTAGAGGCTCTGCTGCTCCCCCCAGCGCCCCAAATTGCTGTTTTCATAAGCAATCCGGTTCAGCAGCAGCACCAGCTCATTCACATACAGCGGAATCTGTGCCTCCCTCCCGAAACGGTTCCCGCGGGTTTCGGCGATTAGCTGAAACACTTTCGACTGAATCGTGTTAAACGTGACCGCATCGTTGTGAAAGATATAATGTTCCGGTTCCTTCTGCATGCACCGCATCAGATACCCATAGGATGCAGACAGCTCCGTCAGCATCCGGTAATAGTCCCTGCCAATCCAGAATACAAACCGCCGGTAGGGAACCTCCTCATCGTGAATCACCGCCCGATGCTTCACCCCCGGCGGAATCAGCACCACATCCCCGCTGCGCAGCGCGTAAACCGTCCCGTCTATCGCGATCGACATATGCCCCTCGAGAAAAAAATAAAACTCATAATAATCGTGCGCATGGTCCCGCGCCTTCGTGCGGTAATGCTCTTTGTAATAATAGATTTCAAAATCCTTTGACAGCATATACTGCCTCGTGCTGAATTTTGTCTGTAAATTTTTTTCCATCCCGCACACTGCCCCTCCTTTTTTTCATCATAACAGCATACCGCAATTTTTGCAATGTTGACAGCAATTGTGCCAATCGCATTTCCACCCGGTCTGCTCCTATAATAAATCATACACCAATTTGTTACAGCCATACCCGCAGCGGACAGAGGACGCGCGTTCGCCTGTCCGCTTGGAATATGAGAAAGGAAGGTAAAACGGCTTATGGAAATGACCTTAAGATGGTACGGACATGACTTTGACACCGTAACCCTGAAACAAATCCGGCAGATTCCCGGCGTCACCGGCGTCATCACAACGCTCTATGACACCGCCCCCGGCGAAGTGTGGGCGCCCGCGCGCATCCGCGCCCTGAAAGAGGAGGTGGAAGCGGCAGGTCTCCACATTGCCGGCATTGAGAGCGTCAATATCCACGACGCGATCAAGACGGGCGCATCCGACCGCGACCGGTATATTGACAATTATATCGAGACGCTGGAAAATCTCGGAAAAGAGGACATTCACCTTGTCTGCTACAACTTTATGCCGGTCTTTGACTGGACGAGAACCGAGCTCGCCCGCGTAAGGCCGGATGGCTCGACGGTCCTCGCCTACAATCAGGCGGCCGTGGATGCCATCAACCCGGAGGACATGTTTTCTCTGATCGCAAAGGATTCGAACGGTTCCGTTATGCCGGGCTGGGAGCCGGAGCGCATGGCAAAAATCAGGGAACTCTTCGCGATGTATAAAGACATCGACGATGAGGCGCTCTTTGAGAATCTCAGATATTTTCTGGAGCGCATCATGCCGGTGTGCGGCAAATACGACATCAATATGGCAATCCACCCGGACGACCCGGCCTGGAGCGTCTTCGGGCTGCCCCGCATCATCATTAACAAGCAAAACATCCTCCGCATGATGCAAATGGTGGACGATCCGCACAACGGCGTCACTTTCTGTTCCGGCTCCTACGGGACAAACCGGGAAAACGACCTGCCCGATATGATTCGCTCCTTAAAGGGAAGGATTCATTTCGCCCATGTGCGCAATCTGAAATTCAACACGCCGACCGATTTCGAGGAGGCCGCGCATCTGTCCTCCGACGGCTCCTTTGACATGTACGCGATCATGAAAGCGCTCTATGACATCGGTTTTACCGGCCCCATCCGCCCCGACCACGGCCGCATGATATGGGATGAAGTCGCGATGCCCGGGTACGGCCTGTATGACCGCGCGCTCGGCGCCGCATATCTGAACGGTTTATGGGAAGCAATCGAGAAAGGAGCAAAGCAATGATGCAGTTAAGCGAAGCAGGATTAAAAGACAGAACGGCATGGACATCACACGGCTACCGTCTGCCGGACTTTGACCGGCAGGCCGTAATGGACGCCACAAAAGAAAACCCCTTCTGGATTCATTTCGGGGCCGGCAACATTTTCCGCGCCTTTCAGGCAAACGCCGTGCAGACGCTTCTGAATCAGGGCTCGCTCGACCGCGGGCTCATCGTCGCGGAGGGGTATGATTATGAGATTATTGAGAAAATGAATCACCCGCACGACGATTACAGCATCCTCGTGACACTGAAAGCCGACGGTTCCGTCGAAAAGACCGTCGTCGGAAGCGTTGTCGAATCCCTTGCCTTAGACTCCGAAAACGCCCGGGACTTTGTGCGGCTGAAAGAAATATTCCAAAAGGATTCCCTGCAGATGGCTACCTTCACCATCACGGAAAAAGGCTACTCTCTGGTAAACGGAAGCGGTGAAATGCTCCCCGCCGTATCATCGGATATGAAAAACGGACCGGAAAAACCCGAAAGCTATATCGGAAAGGTTGCCGCTCTTGTCTATGCCCGCTTCCTCGCAGGCGAAAAACCGATCGCGATGGTCAGCATGGACAACTGTTCGCACAACGGAGACAAACTCTTTGACGCCGTCACCGCGTTCGCAAACGCGTGGGAGAAAAACGGCGCCGCGCGTCCCGGCTTTCTCGCGTATGTGACAAACCCGAACAGGGTGTCCTTCCCGTGGACGATGATTGATAAGATCACGCCCCGCCCGGACGCTTCCGTCGAGGAAATTTTAAAGCAGGACGGCGTCGAGGGCCTTACGCCCGTCGTCACCGGCAAACATACCTATGTTGCGCCGTTTGTAAACGCGGAAGAATGCGAGTATCTCGTGATTGAGGATGCCTTCCCGAACGGCCGGCCCGAACTTGAATCATGCGGATTTATTTTTACCGATAAGGAGACCGTCGATCGGGTGGAAAAGATGAAGGTCTGCACCTGCTTAAATCCGCTTCACACCACGCTTGCGGTGTTCGGCTGCCTACTCGGCTACGACCTGATCTCAAAAGAAATGAAAGACCCGTGTTTAAAACGGCTTGTGGAGACCGTCGGGTACCGGGAGGGACTGCCCGTTGTCACGGACCCCGGGATTTTAAATCCGAAGGAATTCATCGACACCGTCGTCAATGTCCGCATCCCGAACCCGTTTATGCCGGACACCCCGCAGCGCATCGCCACCGACACCTCCCAGAAGCTGGCCATCCGCTTCGGCGAGACCGTCAAAGCCTACCTGCGCTCTCCCACCCTTCGCGTATCGGACCTGACCGCAATTCCGCTTGTCTTTGCCGGATGGCTGCGCTACCTGATGGCCGTTGACGACAACGGAACGCCATTTTCCTTAAGTCCGGACCCGCTTTTAGAATCCCTTCGCCCCCATGTCGAAGGAATCCGGCTCGGGGAAACCGTCGATATCCACGCGCACCTGCGCCCGATTCTCGAAAACGAAGCCGTTTTCGGGGTCAGCCTCTATGAGGCCGGTCTCGCCGATGCCGTATGCCGGTACTTTGGCGAGATGATTGCCGGCGCGGGCGCAGTCCGAAAAACGCTGGAACGGACCATTTGATCACTGCGGGAAAAGCAGGTCTTTTCTTCTCCAGTGACCGTTGACATCCTTAACCAGAATGTCCCGGTTTGCAAATTTGTCGATCGTCTCATCGAATTGTTTTTCCGTAATGCCGATCGTTCTGCAGAAATCCTTTTTGGCCAGCGGATCGCAGATCCAGTCTGAGTCCCGTATCATCTGTTCGGCCTGCTCTTTTGACAGGGTTCCTTCCCTGACAAATCTGCAGGCCAGATCGGAAACCCTCTGAAAACCGAATTTGATGAATTTGGTCCAGTGATGTACCATGTACCCCTTGCTGTCTATCTGCGTATAACTGTCTGCGCTTCCCTGCCGCATCCAGTCGTCAAAATCATCCAGCGTCTTAAAGCCCATCTCCTTTGCGACATTCAGGGAATCAATATTGGAGTACGGCCAGATCGCCCCCATGCAGATAATCTTAACTTTATCCGTACTCGTCGGGTAAAAGATCTCACATTCCTCCGTTTCCCCATACTCGAAAAACGGATTTTCTCCGATAAACACCATCGGAATATGAAATGCCTCCGCAATCTCCAAAGGCATGTTATAAATCTGCCGCTCAATAAACTTTAACGGATGCAGCGTTTCGAGAAAATCCTTTTTGGTCTCCTCGATAAATGTTTCCGGTGAAAAGCGGAAGTCCATGATATCCAGATTATATGTCTTCACTAAATTATCCAGATTATATTTGCCTGCCTCCGACTGCGTAAATTCATCGCAGATATGCACAAGCAGGAGTCTGTCATGCGGCATATGATGATTTTCGATCAGGCGTTTGACGATAGAACAGGAATCCTTGCCGCCCGAAACGGCAATCATGGCGTCCCATCTTCCGTTTTCGTTTTTCGTTTCTTTTATATACTGCGTCAGCCAGTCCTGCCGCTCCTTCCAGTTGATGTGTTTCTTCCGGTCCTTATTTAAACAAGCCAGACACACACCGTCCACATCCTTCGAATTCGGCCTCGTTCCCAAAATAAAACCGCACTCTCTGCACGTTCTGATTTCCATATGATATCCTTCCTTTCCTGAATCATTTTTTCGTTAAATATCCGGCGTCACAGCCGTATGCCGCCAAGTACGTCCGCACAAAAATCGATATTGCTGCCGGAAATTAAGTAGTCCAGCAAAAACCGAAGGACTCTTCCCCCGTCCGTCCCCTGCAGCAGCACTTTCTTTTCCGCGGCCAGATTGCTTACCTTTTCATAGATAGGTCTGTAATTCTCCACGCCGGGAATGCTGATATCCATGCCAAGCATCATGCCGCATCCTCTGGCTCTTACAAACAGGCGGTTTCTCTCCGTCACCTCTTTCAGCTTCTCCAGGAAATAAGCCCCCTTCTCCCGGTTTGAGCGCAGCAGCTCATTTTTTTCCATGTAATCGATTCCGAACGCGACAATCCCGGCCGCAAACGGGTCGTTTTGATGGGAACTGTAATGCGTCATCGTTAGTTTTCTTTCGCACAATTCCCCGCGAAAAAGAACTGCCGAAACCGGATACCCCATCCCTATCCCTTTGGAGCAGACCACCATGTCGGGAATCACATCAAATTCCTGATAACAGAACCATGCGCCCGTCCTGCCGAATCCGGTCTGGCTCTCGTCGAATATCAGCAGCAGATCATTTTTATCACAGATCCTTCGCACTTCGCGAAAGTACTCCCTGCCCGGATAAATCATTCCTCCCACAGAGACGATCGGCTCCATGACAACCGCCGCAATTCTGTTTTTATTTCTCTCTGTTACCTCCGCAAATGCCTCGATACATTCTGCAGTGTCATTTTCACCCGGAATCGGCACGGAGAATATATCATTTATCGCGGGCGCTGCATATTTTCCGCCAAACGTGATGCTCTGGGTTCCCAGCGTCAGGCCGTGATACCCTTTTTCAAAGCACACCAATCCGTCTTTTCCCGTTATATGCTTTGCATATCTGACCGCAAACTCTACCGCCTCCGCACCGGTGCTCAGCAAAATACACCGCGCGTCCAGTTCCCCGCTGATCTCGTTTATCCTTTTTGCGGCTTTCAGTACAACCTCGGAAAGAATACCCGAACTCGTGTGCGCAATCGTCTCCGAAATTTCTTTTACGCACGCGGCAAGTTCCGGATTCGCATGACCTAATACGGTGCAGAACTGTCCGGAATTCAAATCCAGATATCTCTCGCCTTTGTCGTCATAAATATAAGAGCCCTCTCCCCGCACGATCAACTGTTTCTGAAAAGGGATCACAGGTATCAGATAATGTTCCATCGCGATTCACCCTCATACGAATTCATGCAAAACATCATTTGCCGCTTTGCACACATGTTCTTCCGACGCCCCCTCGCATACAAAAAAGCCTCTGTCCATCAGGGAATGACCGTCTTTTATTTTTCTGACTTCCCCCTGTGTGAGATTGCACTCATACTTGGAAAGCGGGTATTTTTCCAGTATATAATCCCGCGGTGAAATTTTTCTTATTTCGGATTCCAGATCAAAATATCTGATCATATAAACTTTATCCGCATTCTTTACGTTCATTTCCACCGGTTTGTTCTGGACGAAATGAATATATTCGGAAATCATGTCCACGCCTGTCACCATCGGCGTAAACAGATCATGCAGTCTGTGCCCCGAAGGCCGCGGTGCCATCTCAATGACAAACGGCGCCGCGCCGTCATACATGATATCCGCATGGATGATTCCGTTGTCCAGTTTGACTGCCGCCGTTAATTCGGACAAAAACGCTTCGATTTTTGCATATAATTCGCTGTCATGCCCGGCATTTACCGATATGTAGCCGACACACTGTCTGTACGGCGGCATTGTGAGTACTTTTTTCCGCATGAGAATCAGGTGAAACTTCCCGTCTGTGACCATACCGTCAATCCCGTACTCCTGTCCTTCCACCGCGTCTTCAATGATAAAGTCCTCTTCATACGGCATTCCGTCGGCAAAAAGCTTCCACTCCGGTTCATTTGATATCTTAAGAACCTGCCTGCTTCCCGCACCGTATCTCGGTTTTACGATCACCGGAAACTTATCCGGAACCTTCGCAGCCTCCCCGGCCTTCAGCAGCGCGCAGCCAATCGCTCTTAAGCCTTTTCGATTCAATGTCCGGTGGAACAGCCATTTGTCGGTACAGATCTCCGTCGTATCCCTTTGGGGACCCACTAAACGATAATGTTCATTCAAGGCCCCCGCGCTGATCAGGTACCGGCCGATCGGAACCGGCAGCACAAACATGTCATCCGTGGAAATTTTCTTTCTGTCAATGATTTCATATATTTTCTGCGGATTTCTGATATCTACCGCATAAGCCTCGTCGGCATATCGCAGTCCCTCCGCCCTGTCATTGCCGTCGAAAGCCAGAACGGTCAGCCCCGCTCTCTGCGCCTGCCTTATGGCATAAACGGTTTCCGCACTTGCTCCTATCACAATCGCGTACATCTTTTTTCTTCCTTAGTTATAATTGATATAAAATCGATCTATATTTTTCAATATCAATGAACAGTGAATAATTTTCCGTAATTTCGCAGAGTATATAACTCTGCGAAACCGGTGCGGTTTCCCTCTTTATGCGGTTTTCCTGTAATTATGCGGTTTCCCTGTAATTGTGCGGCTTCTCTCTTTATGCGGTTTTCCTGTGCTTTGACGCTTTATCTGACCGTATATAAATCGGAAAGCCTGTTCATATTGTCACGTTTCAGCTGCATCGTCGGATGCACATAACGATTCAGCGTAATGTTTACGTTTGCATGTCCGAGAATCTCGCTCAGACTTTTAATATCAAATCCCACCTCCACACATCTGGTGGCAAACGTATGCCGGAGCGCATGAAAATTCGCATCCTCAATGTTGCATTCCCTTAAAATCGTCTTAAAGCGGTTTTCCATTGTCCTCGGTTCCACGAAACGCTTTTTTTCTCCCGTAAGCACAAAGGCATCTGTGACGTATGCCACGCGCAGATCCTCAAAAATATTGTCGGGAATCGGAATCGCCCTGACCGAGCGCCTGCTTTTGGGCCTGTCAATGTCGATGTATGTCCTTTTCTCGGCGTTGTCATTGAGATTTCTGAGTCTCTGCATCGTACGCCGGATATAGAGTTCCCGCTCCGCAAGGGAGATGTCATTCCACGTCAGGGCGCAGAGTTCCCCGATACGAATACCGGTAAACAGGCAAAGGATAATGCCGAGATTCGTTAAATCCGTATGCGTTTTCAGATAGCCGAGCAGTTTTTTCTCTTCCGAAAGGCTCAGCACGCGAATCTCTTCCTCTGCCTGAGGCAGACTTACGCAATCTGCTATAAACCCGACCTCATATCCGTGTATCAGCGCAAACTTGCGGATGGACTTCATCCGGGAAAGAATATCCGAAACGGTTTTCGGAGAAAGTTTTTCTCCGCCGTTTCCCGTTCCTGTAAGCAATCCGTTGCAAAAAGCGATCATATCCTCGTTCGATATCTCATCAATCCGTTTATCGCCAAATACCGGGACCAGATGGTTTTCAAACTGGCTGCTATATTTCACCAGCGTAGATTTTTTACGGATGAAACTCAGTTCGCCAAGCCACCACGTTCCCACCTCCAGCATAGTTGGCTGCAATGGTCTTTCCGGAGAATGAGTTCTTCCGCTTTTTTTGTTTTTGATGCAGCGCACATCCGCGCGTTCGTCTTCTCTCTGAAAAATATTCTCACCTTTTTCTGCCATTTCCGTATTCCTCCCGACTAAAATTTTGACTGCGAATTCTTGACAATCCATGTCATACGACGTATATTTATTTTAGCAATTAAAAACACCGGTTTCGCAGAGTTATATACTCTGCGAAACCGGTGTTTCGCGTTATCACATATAAAATCTTTTCGGGAACCCCTCTCCTCTTACGCCTTTTCCCCGAGTATCTCCTCGAGAAATTCCGCGGCATCCCGCACGCAGTCCTCACAGCTGCGCAGAACATTTCCGGTCTCAATCCCTTTGAGCGTCTTGCATGTGACCGTCTGATTCCGCTCCTTAAACCGCTTTACGATCGTCTTCGCCTCTTTCATCGCAGCCGGACGGCCAATGCCTTTATTTGCCATGCCGAGCAGAACGCAGGCACCCGACACCGCTCCGCACGTTCCCTCGAGCGTTCCTCCGATACCGGTTCCAAGCGTCTGAGTGATCGCCGCCATCGTCTCCGCGTCCACCCCTGCAAAGTCACAGTAGGTGCAGGCCACCGCCTGCGCGCAGTTAAAGCCGCTTCGCTTGCGCTCTACCGCCAATTCCTTTCTTGAATCCATTGCAACCTCCGTTTTTCGTTTTACAGCGTCTGTTTCTGTAATCAGCCTTCCGGCTCAATGATTCCCCGCACATCCGTGCTTGTCCTCGCCGCAATGGTGCTCCCCGCAGGAATGTTCCTGCCCGTGATGATTGCAGTGCACATCCGGGTTGAAATCCAGTGTTCCCGCCAGAAGCGCCGCAACGGCCTCGTCGGCATCTCCCGCAACACCTCCGTAAAGTCTAATTCCTGCATCCGCAAGCGCCATCTGCGCCCCTCCGCCGATTCCTCCGCAGATTAAAGTGTCCACCTGTCCCTCGCCGAGAAGCCCTGCCAGTGCGCCATGCCCGCTTCCCATCGTATCGATCATCTGTGTCTTTACAATCTTCCCGTCCTCAATATCGTAAATCTTAAACTGCTCCGTATGTCCGAAATGCTGAAAAACGGTTCCGTTTTCATAGGTTACTGCAACTCTCATCTCATTCTCTCCTTTTTCTGTAACTGTCGTCATACCCGTCCCTGCCGCCGCCCTTCGGCAGTCCGTGCCGCAGCACCGGTCTGCCGTCCCCTCGCAGAGCCTGTAATTTCCCCCTGCGATCCGCAGCGTCTTCCCGTTGACAATACAATCCGCTATCTTAAACCGGGCACTCTCATAGATCTCCGTGACGGTCGTACGCGAAATATCCATCTGCCCGGCGCATTGCTGGTGGGTCTTCTTTTCAAAATCCACCAGCCGGATCACCTCGTATTCATCCACCGTAAGGAACACGGCATCTTTGCCGGCTATCCCGGAAGGGATAAAGCTCTCATATTCCGGTTCCCTGCATATCCTTCTGCATCGGCTCGGTCTTGGCATCTGACTCCTCCGTTTCCGTTATATGTCGGATATTATTATAAAATATTTTTCGCAAAAACGCAAGCAAAACCATTCTGCATTTTTATCATGAAATCACGGAACCGTCTGCTCTCCTATCCTTCCATTTCCTTTGACAGCGACTGCAGGATAAAAATATGGTACTCTTCATCCTGAATGATTCTTGAGAGCACTGCGCACACACCCGCATCCTTTATCATATGAATATGGCTTCTGTACTGATTGATCGCAGCACGCTCGGATTCGATATCCGCGGCCAGCATTTTTTTCGGATGCTCCGGGATGGTCAGATATTCCGGCGTCCACATTTTACGCTTTCCGTCCGGCCTCTTTGCGACAAAATCAACACTGCCTCCCAGCAGCGTGATCAGTTCCCCCAGCTTCTGCAAATGCATCATCTCTGCCATCGCAATCCCCAGAATTGTCTTAGACACCGGACAATCCGCACAAAACAGACGATTTTCATTATTGATATACTGGGTAATCGCGGACATCTCGGAGACGCTGCCGCAGTAATCCATACTCAGCAGATTCGCGTACACCGGATTTTTATCCTTTACCTGTGTCGGCGGATAGGGCAAATCCACCATGATCGGTTTGATACCTGCAAAACTACAGGTATTTGTCACAGTTTTTACATGATCTTCCATACTTAAAATCTCCCGGCAGCCTTTTATATGATATCATATTCCGTTCCGCGAAGATGTGTCACTGCTTCCTCCCTCAGCTACATCCTGCCGCGCGAGGCACCTGCCAGCTTTTGCTGGCATATTTGCTCCGGGTGCCCGTTTGCATAAAAAAAGGGAAGCCGTTCCTCTGACAGCTTCCCTAAGTAATATCAAATCAATCATTCTCTTCATGCACTTCTGTTGTTGTGTCCATGTTTTTTCCTCCTCAATTTTATGTCAATCGCCCCGAGATAGTCCCGCAATCCCGGCCTCAATTGCCCGCACCAGTTTCCCGATGTGAAACCCGTCTATCGTGCGGTGATTCACCTCGATCGACAGATGCACCAGCAAGCGGCCGCCTTCCTCATAGTAGCGTCCCCACGCCAGCCGCGGAACCGCATCATCCCTGTCGAGATCGTGCTCGTTTGTAAGCGCCGTAAAATCAAACCACGGCGTACAGGAAAAATAAATCAGTGCGTCCGTCTCCGTGCCCATATCAATAAAACATTTCTGTTCTTCGCTCTTCTTTTTCGCTTTCAGGCAGAACGCCACGGCATCCTCCTCCCAGGATGTCGTCACAATATGAAACTGCTCCGCACCCTTTTGCATATCCGTAAAACTCGGCTCCGTCCGCTCCAGCCGGACCACCTCGTCCCCGTGGATTCGAACGCGGAACTCCGCGACAGAATTGACGGCCTTTGTGCAGAGCCATACCATCAGATAATAAAAGGACAGTCCCCGACTTTTCGACACCGCCTTGACGTTCGTCACGTCAATCGGAACCGTCACCGAATAAAACGGGTAATCCTTCCGTGAAAACAGTTCAAACGCTTCTCTTCTCTCCCAGGTACTGATATCAATGATCTCCATAGCACTCCCTATGTATAGATACACATTTGTATAATAAGATATTACACGCTTTGCCGATCGTCTGCAAGCAAAAAAAGCGAGTGCCCAGACACCCGCTCCAAATACGCTTTGCGGCGCAACAACTCTAACGCCCCGAAAGGAGCATCTCCCCGCAGAATTTCCCCAGCGAGCTCCGCAGCAGGAACCATGCCAGCAGCCCGAGCACCACGGAGAGTCCGACGAGCATCCATGCATTAATCAGCATCAGTCCCACAAACTGACCGGCAAGCAGAAGCACGACCGGCAGCACAAGAAACGCTGCTTTCTGCTGCGCCTCCATCACGTTCTGCGCCTTTGCCGAACCGCGCACGATCAATGTAATCGCAATCAGCGAAACCGCCGGAGACAAAAGCAACATCACCGGAAGCCAGCTGATTCCCGGATGCAGCACGGCACCGGTCAGCACATAGCTCTCAAGCCCCACCCCCAACAGCATCACAAGAAACGAAATCCATGACACCAGCATGCTCATCAGAAAAGCTGCCAGCACCTTCGCATAAAACAGCTGTTTTACCGTCAACGGACTGTACAGAAGTGTCTCTAACGTACTCTGTTCCCTCTCTCCGACAAAAGAGCTGGCCGCCATCACGGAAGCCGCCATGATCGGAATGATCAGGAAAAACAACGGCAGTATATTGTCAAACAGAAGGCCGACCATAAGCTCCTCCATCCCGATATTCTGCACGTTCCCCGGCATCAGCTTCATAAGCTCCTGCAGGTCGTTTGCATCCTCCGGCGCAAAGTGAGCCGTCAGCAGAAAAACAGACGGTACCACGAGCGTCAGGACAACCGGCACGATCACTATCGTGAATAACAATTGCCTGTTTGCGGTAATTTCCCTCATATCCTTTTTCACAATCGCACTTATCGCTCTGTTCATAGTTACCTCCATGCGCACACGCTTTTTTTGTGCAAAGCCATATATGGCTCTCAAGTTTGTGCGTGTGCGCACAAACTTGGGATTGAAAATTTTAATTTTCAATCTTCCGCTACCTCCGTTCCGCAGTCAGTGAAAAATAGATGTCTTCCAGCGAAGGCCGCTTCGCCGACACATGGTAAATGTTTCCACCTCCCTGCACAATCCGACTCACAATGCGTGGAATCTCTTCCTCCGATTTGATTGCAAGCTCAATGTCATACGCGCCCTGCCGCTCCCTCGATCCGGATGCTTCTCCCCGGTTCTTTTCGTTTTTATCAGCGTCCGTATACCCGGCAATCGAATCCGGCAGACGGTCTGTTCGAATGCGCAGCTTCATGCCTGATCCCATACCTGCGCGCAGCTGTTCTAATGTCCCTTCGACCAGCAGCCTTCCCTCGTCGATCAGGCCGTATCTCGTACAGATCTCCTGCGCATACCGCAGCTGATGCGTGCACAGAAAGATTGTCATTCCCTTATCTTTCGCAAGATTCCGTATCATCTGATTGACATTGTGTGCACTCTCGGGATCCAGACCGGATGTCGGTTCATCCAAAAAAAGTATTTTCGGCCGGTGCATCAGTGCCCGGGCAATGGAAAGGCGCTGCCGCATACCCGTGGAATAGGCCGACAGCTTCTGTTCCCACGCATCCGAAAGTTCCAGCTGCCACAGCAGTTCCTGCGCCCGCTTCCTGCTTTCCTCCTCACCGATTCCAAACACGGCGCCGTAAAATATCAGATTCTCAAGCCCCGTCAGGTGATTGTACATCTGTGCGTGCTCCGTCATAACCCCGGAAATGGCGTGTACCTTTTCCGGACGGTTCGACGGATTCTCACCAAATATCAGGCACTCTCCCCCCGTTGGCTGCAGCATCCCGTTGAGCACTTTAACCGTCGTCGTCTTGCCTGCGCCGTTCGGCCCCAGAAATCCGAACACCTCTCCCGGCTCCAGCGTAAGACTCATGTCCGCTATCGCTGCCTTTCCCCCGGAATATTTTTTCGATAAATGATTCATAACTACTGCATTCATGTCAATCCTCCTGTCTGATTTTCCCCGTCAGCCGCTCTAAGATTCCCTGAAACCGCGTTTCCCCCGCGAGCGCCGCAAACACCGGATTTGCAGCGACCGCTTCCACCAGACTCTTACTCACGGTCCGCTCGTCCCGCGGCATGTCTCTTCCTAAAATCAGCGTATTTTCGAGCCAGTCATCCAGCAAATGAAAATATGCATCCCCGTGAAGTTTCAGCGGCCAGTCAACAGAAAGCGCCAACTCCGTGTATTTCCCGAGATATTCATATGCCCCGCCGGTATCGCCGAACGTCATGTATGCCTGCGCCGCAGACAGATAATAGCTCAGTAAAATCGCCGGATGCAGTTCCCGAAGCCCAAAAGCGTCTTCCAGAGCAGCAACCCTCCGACCGGTTTCCTCAAACGCGGAGCGTTCATCTGCACACAATGCCTGATAGGTGCTCAGAAGGTTTACCAGCACAAGCATATACTGGTAAATCCCAACCTGGCAGACTGCTTTTGCGTCCTTTGCCCGTCCGACCATCTGATATGCCGTCGCAAGCAGTATCTCCCGCGGCATCACAAGCATATCCGACATATCCAGCGCTGCCAGCACTTCCTCCGGCCGTCCCAGCGACAGCAGACACACTGCCTCCATATTTTCGGCCTGCTTGATCAGTTCACTGTCATCACTCTCCGTTCTGACGCGGATTGCCAGCGCTCTTGCCTCCTCCAAAACCTCCTGCGTCTGATTTACGCTGCCCGCAAACATGCTGTGATTGACAAGCAGACTGCCCATCTGCAACAACAGCGGAAAACAGGAATAGTATTTCCGGATAATATTCCTGCATTCCCCGTATACCTCATCAAAAGGCTTTGATGCAAAATTCTCCGCCAGGCGCCGGTAAAGATCCCGAATCTCCTCCCGGCTCATCTGTGGCCGATACCCCATCAGCTCATCAATGCTGATATTAAAAAACGCTGCAAGTGCGGGCAAAAACGTGATGTCGGGATAACTCTGTCCTGTTTCCCATTTCGACACGGATGCTTTGGACACCCCGATATATTCGGCAATATCATCCTGTGTCAGACGACGCTCTTTTCGCTTTGCCTGAATCACTTGTGCGATATGAATTTCTTTCACAGACAACCCCCTCCTCCGATTCCAAAGAGCAGGAAACTGCTCGCTGCGATTCCATATTTCTCAGGTTCCATATCTTTCAGGTTCTACATTTCTTAGGCTCTGTTTGTATTATACAGGTTGATAAAGTCAACATACAAGCGACTTCTGTTTTACTTTGATTAATAAAATCAACCGCCAGGCGACTAAGCGCAAACTGTCGCTGAGGAAGGCACATTACAACGAATAAACATCATTCTTGTTATTCAGGCAGTCTATCAGAATCTGAAGAGATTTTGTAATATATTTGTCCTTGTGGAATAACGCTAACATTTGATTTTCCATTTTCATTTTATCCAGATCAATCAAACGCAGTTTCTTTAAGTGCAAAGAATCCTCCAATAATTTTTCCGGCAAAACAGTGATACCCAGCCCCGCCTCCGCAGCCTTGATAAGGGCGAGAGAATTCACGCTTTCCCAGACGGGTTCCGCTTTTAAATTGGCAAGCGCAAGCACATTGTCCAGCGTATCACGGATTGCGCTTCCCGGCTCACGGAGCAATAACGGATAGCCGCACAGGCAATCCGGCGTAATACTGTGTCCGGGTAATTCGAAATCGGGCGCACAGGCTGCACATAACCGGTACGACCCCAGAAGAATTGTATGAAAATTACCCTTTGGAGCAGCGCCTTCCCAAAAGGCAATATCCGCTTTTCCACGCTGCAAACGATCAAGCGCGGCATCTGCACTTGCAACACGAACCGAAAGCTGAATCTTGGGAAAGGATGTGTTCCATTCACTGAGTATTTCAGGGAGCAGGAAAGAGGCAATCGTAATGCTTGATACGATATTGACGGGAGTATTTTCTTCCAGGTGATTGATTCTTCTGTCTAAATTTCTGCAGGCCGTTAAAATACTGCGGGACTCTTCCAGGAGAGAAACGCCGCAGCGGGTTAAGGTAGCGCCTTTCGGCAGACGCTCGAAAAGAGCCGTTCCCGTCTGTTTTTCAAGCTCGGCAACTGCATGGGAAACAGCGGATTGCGTAATATACAGCTTTTTTGCGGCACCTGTAAAAGTTCCGGTTTCTGCAATCGCCTCTAAAATCTCCAAGTATCGTATAACCATGTTTCTCCTCTCCAAGCATGAGTAAAATAGATGGGTTCTATTAAATTATATCATTTTAAAGATTTCACAACAAGAGATATAATATGCCTTAATAGGAGGGAGATCATTTTGAAGCAGAATATAAAAAAATATGTATGGCTTTTTGCAGCCAATCTCTTTATAAGTGCCTTTACCTTTGGCGGCGGCTATATCGTCGTCCCGATGGTCCGCCGCTTTTTTGTTGTGAAAAAACAGTATTTTACAGAAGAAGATTTAATCGATATGGCAGCCATTGCACAGTCATCCCCTGGAGCGATCGCAATCAATCTCTCCGCTTTGGCGGGATACAGGATAGCCGGTATTGCGGGTGTGTTGATAAGTTGTTCTGCCGCTGTTGTTCCCCCGCTCGCCATCCTTACGTTTGTCTCGGCATTCTATAAAACATTTGTTTCTAATATGATAATCACCGCTGTCTTAAAGGGAATGGAGGCGGGCGTTGCAGCTTTAATGGTTGATTTAATCACGGCTATGTGCGCTCTGATTTTAAAGAAAAAGTCTTTCTTTTTATCTGTCATGATACCCCTGTCATTTGCTGCGAATTTCGTATTAGGTATCAATGCGGCTATGATACTCTTCGTCTGCTGCTTTTTGTGTATCCTGCAGGTATTTTATAAAAAGAGGAGGGAAGATTGAAAATTAAAAATTTTCAATCTCAAGTTTGTGTCTGCGCGGCATCCACAAACTTGAGATGCGCAAAAAGCCGCGCAGAAATGGGGATAAATATGAACACTATATGGATATTGTTTCTTGTGTTTCTTAAAATCGGCTTATTGAGTATTGGCGGCGGTTATGCGGTCATCCCGTTAATTCGGGAACAAGTCGTAGAAAAGACCGGTTGGATAAGCCAGAAAATGTTTACAGATATTATTACTATTTCGCAAATGACACCGGGACCGTTAGCTGTTAATACCTCAACGTTTGTCGGACTACAAATCGGAGGCATTCCGGGAGCGCTGGCGGCAACAGTCGGCTGTATATTGTGCGGGATTTTTATTTCTCTGGCTCTGTATCGTTTCGTTCAGGCGCACCAAAACTCCACTTATGTGCTGGAAATATTAAACGGACTAAAATCGGCTTCGCTGGGGCTGATTCTTTCAGCCGCATTCACAATCATACTGCTGGCATTGTACGGCAACAGCGCGCCGGGATTTAATTTCTCATCGCTTAATTGGGCTGCGTTATTTATATTTTTATCAATGCTGTTTATGCTGCGCAAATGGAACATCCATCCGATTTTGATTCTACTGATAAGCGGTATCGCCGGGCTTGTCTTTTATATAAGATAAGACATCGGGGATTCTGAACCCACGGTCTTCGAATCCCTCGCTGTTCCTAAAGAAAAGAAAGACACCGCTTGAGAGAGCGGTGTCTTCCTTTTCTTAATGAGACATCGGGGATTCGAACCCCGGACAACTTGATTAAAAGTCAAGTGCTCTACCAACTGAGCTAATATCCCTCATTAATATAATACAGTGCCCAGTTCCGGAATCGAACCAGAGACACGAGGATTTTCAGTCCTCTGCTCTACCAACTGAGCTAACTGGGCACATCATACAGTACATTGTACTGAGTTGCGGGAATAGGATTTGAACCTATGACCTTCGGGTTATGAGCCCGACGAGCTTCCAGACTGCTCCATCCCGCGATATTTAATTAACTTTTGCAGCTTGTACAAAAGAATGGGCAGAGGTGGATTCGAACCACCGAAGCAATTTGCAGCAGATTTACAGTCTGTCCCCTTTGGCCACTCGGGAATCTGCCCATTTTATAAACACAATATTATATGATTGTGAAGCCGATGATCGGACTCGAACCGATAACCTGCTGATTACAAATCAGCTGCTCTGCCAATTGAGCCACATCGGCGAATCAGAAATGGGACCTATAGGGCTCGAACCTATGACCCTCTGCTTGTAAGGCAGATGCTCTCCCAGCTGAGCTAAGATCCCTCGCGTTACTTGTAGTGAATGTTAAAATCATAATATCCGAGTTGTGGCAGGCTTGCCTGGCTAAGACTCAAATGTTGTAATCTGTGTGAAGTTGCGAAGCAACTTCTAATGATACGAGTGCCATTGCACGAGTATCTATTTATCCAAGCGTTAGTGCGGGACGGCAGTTCAGAGAACCGACACACACTCACAATATCTCACATACTCTTACTCACTACAAACGACCCAAGCGGGACTCGAACCCGCGACCTCCGCCGTGACAGGGCGGCGCTCTAACCAACTGAGCCATTGGGCCTGAAAGGTTGTACCTTCAAAACTTCATACAGATTTCCGAAAAATAATCGTCAAACAAACTACACCGAAAGCGGTCATCATCCAGCCGCTTTCTCCGCTTTTGGTCAAGCCTTCGACCGATTAGTAACAGTCAGCTCCATACATTGCTGTACTTCCACCTCTGCC
>JAETRD010000037.1 GCA_021770345.1 Lachnospiraceae bacterium
ATCCGCTTCTGCGAGGCGAGTATCTTCACCCGCTTATTCAGCGCAGGGCACATCCGCACCATGTCCGCCGCCACGTCAAAGACGATGGTGGCCTGCTGCCGGTCGGCGGCGCACCCGTACACCTCCGCCCGCTCCTCCCCGTCCCCGCAGGTAAGGAGCAGCGCCACAGCGGCGGCAAGCTCCGACTTGCCCTGCTTCTTCGGGATCTCAACATATGCTGTGTTGAACTGGCGGTAGCCGTTCGGTTTCAGAGTGCCGAAAATGTCACGGATGATCTGCTCCTGCCAGTCAATCAGCTCAAAGGGCTTCCCTGCCCATGTCCCCTTGGTGTGGCAGAGGCTCTCGATGAACATCACGGCAAAATCGGCGGCGTCCTTATCATAGCGGCTGTCCTTCGCCTTAAATTTTGTTGGCCTGTATTTTTTCAGCTTCCGCATCGCCATCGGCATCACCTCCAGAAGATGGCATAAAAATTGGCCTGCCTATGGCAAGCCCCAATCTATCGGTACAAGATACAGAGCCTTCCGGCTCCGTTCTTGTAATGCTCTGTTTTTCGTTTACTGCTGCATCGCCCAGGCGATTGCGTGGCCGTCATCCTCGAACTCGGCTCCGCTTGCCGCCCGGAGTCCGATGGCTCCTTCGCAGGTGTGGTCGTCGCCCAGGAATTCGTAAGCCGCCCCGAAGTAGCAGGGCTTGTTCGGGCCGTTGAAAAAGTACCCGGCGATGACCACCCTGTCGCCAAAGGTCAGCAGCTTGCTCCATCTGCACTCCAAATCTTCCGGCGTGGTGGGGTTCGGCAGTCTGTAAATCCTCATTGCATCGTTGATCTTCATGGTCTGTGTCCTCCGTTTTCTTTTTTTGTTTTCCCTTTCGGTAGTACACATATTCGCTCTAAATGCCGATAATTGCAAGCAAATCCGGAGCATAAAGTACACAAATATCTGCTGGGGAAACTGTGTATATCTGCCACGGGCAAAAGAGCCTTCCGGCCCGGTTGCCCTGCGGAAAACCCGCCTGGATGCTATTGGAACGGAAGCTCCACCGACTCTTCCATCTCTCTTTTCCACTCCGCATATTCCTCGTCGGTGACTTCCGCCGCCCCGGTGCAGACCGGGCATTCCTGTCCAAGCTCCCTGTCCGACGGCGCCTCCGCCCCAGGCTCATACTGGTTCGGCTCCTCCCACTGCCTCCGGGCCTTTTCATTTGCCTGCCGGATCGCCGTCTCCTCATCGGGGGCCTGCTCCATGTCGTTCCACCATTCCGGCTCGCAGGGCCAGCCTTCCGCATTAAAATCCGTACCCGGAACCACCAGCCATACTTTATACCATTTCATCCCTGCCATAAAAAAATCCTCCTTCGCCCCGCACTGCCCTGCGGATGTATTTTTTGCCTTCCAGTTTTTTCCGGGGCTTCCGGCCTGCCGGTTTTCCTTCCCGGCAGGCCGCCCCGTGCCTTACGCTTCTTCCGCCGCCATCTGGATCGCCGGGATGACCGCCCGCTCCTGGGTCTGGAAGTCCGTGTAGTTCGCCTTCACTTCGGTCAGCCCCGCCATCTGGAAGCCATGCTTTGCAAATTCCGCAAGCGTCGGGATCAGGCTGGAAAAGGTGCTGCTGATGGTGAACTCGGTGATGCCGTTCTCCTTCAGCGTTTCCGTGATCTCCCCGACCTCGCTGTCCCAGATGGCCTCGCCGAAGTCTATCCTGTCGTTGCCCGCCGTGATGCTGTTACGGTATGCCCAGAACAGTGTCGGGTTTATCCCCCAATCCTTAAGGCTTGCCGCCTTCTCCGCGATGGCCTTTTCAAAAAGTTCGATTCTCTTCATGGTGTGTACCTCCGTTTTGTTTTTTTCCCTTTCGGTAGTACACATATTCGCTCTGATTGCGGATAATAGCAAGTCAATTCCGGGCATAAACTGTACAAATATCTGCGCCGGGAATTGTGTAGTTTATGGCGCCTGATCCCCGCCAACCTCCCTGCGGATCATGTGTTTGGAATGCTGCCGTTCCGATTTCTTGAACGGCCGCTTGTAGCGCCTCCGCCTCTGCCCGCGCCTTTTCCCGGACGCGGGCATGGCGATCCCGGTGTGCATCTCATCCCCGTACTGGTGATCCTCGATCCACCGGAGGTTCCTGCCATATGCCTTCATCCTTCGCTGCCCCCTTCCGCGCATCTGTGGATGGCTGCAAGGATGGCATCCTGCTCCTTTTCATCCACACCGATGCTCTCCAGCGCCTCCCTGGTGCCGCAGTCCGGGCAGAGCTGCGTCCTGCCATCCGCCCGTGAGACTGCCGGCCTGCCGTGGTAAGCCTGCCCGCACTTGGGGCATACCCTCTTTTTCCTATCCGTGTGTTTCATTCCTCATCCGCCTCCTTTCCGAGCGCCGCCTCCCTGCTGCGGAACATCCGCCCCGCGGACGCGCGGCATCTGCTCCCTTTCCTGTTCTCCAGGCAGAAATACCTCCCGTCAAACCCCCGCACGGTGTATGCGCCGGTGCAGCCGTTCTCCCGGTTCGTCACCAGGAAGCAGGCGTCCCCCGCTTTCCACCCGTCCGGAAATTCCCGCGCCTCCCCCGCCTCGCTGTCGGCATACGCACGTTCCAGGAATGTCTCGTCAAACCCGAAGCTGCGGTAGCCCTGCCTGCAGGTCTCCATGTAGAGTCCGCTCGGAACCCCAAGCGGGCGGTCCTCGTGCATGATGTAGACGAATACCCTGCGCCTGCGGACCTTGTCGGTCTTAATCCCCTTGAGCGGCAGCTCCATCTCCTTTTTGTAGTAGAACGTGGGGAAGCCCTCGTAGCGGTCCAGGGCCGCCTCGTTCTCCGCGCTCACCTCCCAGGCCGCCACGGGGACACGTGCGCCCTCCTGCGGCTCGATGGTGAGGTAGGAGCCGGTCCTGCTGCCTTTGAACAGCAGCCGGTAGCCTTCAATCACCGAAGTGCCGATGATCCTCGCCCCAGGGCAGCGCATCCGCATCTGGGGGATGTTTAAATTGGAGCCGTATGCGATGTAGTATCTTTTTTCCATAGTGTTTTCCTTCCTTTCCGAAGGGCCTACCCTTCTACTGCCTTAAGGCCACTTTTTTGCGGCTTGGGTAAGGCGGCAGGAGGCTGGGCCCTGCGGTTTATCTCCCGTTGCGGAAGGATGCGTCCCCGCTTAAGCGGCGGGTCAGGACCTCCCTCGCGGTCTTGAATTCGTCCCCGATGAAGCCGAGCCGGAGGAGCCAGGTCCTCATGGCGTATTTCGGGTTCTCGTGCTGCTGCGGCTTCGGGCTTGCGCTCTTTAATTCCTTCGCCATCTGGCTGAGGAGGAGGCAGAACTGGATGTACCCCTTGAGCTGCCCGGCGTGGAGGCCGTTCCGCTTCCCGTCTGCCGGGGCGTCGAACTGGAAGAGCCGGAACTCGACCGTGGCCTTCGTGAAGGTCGCGTGGTAGTTGAGCATATAGTACCGGCTGTCGTTGTAGTGGGCGCTGCGGTTGTAGCCCGCGCCGTGGCTTGCGTACCAGATGTCCGCGAGGGCTGCCATGGTCTGCGGCTTCTTTTTGTTGAGCTGCTCCAGGAAGCGCGGGTCCACCGTGCGGCAGTAGCGGCTCATCCTGCCCCGGTCA
>JAETRD010000093.1 GCA_021770345.1 Lachnospiraceae bacterium
TGTCCACCAGAGAGAGAGTTAGAGATAGAGATAGAGAAAGAGATAGAGATAAAGAGAGAGGGAGAGATAAAGACAGGACAGACCGCCCCCGCCCCTTTCGGGAGATACGGAAACGTATTCCTGTCAGAAAAAGAGCTTGCGGAGCTTAAAAAGGAGCTTCCCGGCAAATGGGAATATTACATTGACCGTCTATCCGGCTATATCGCTTCCACCGGGAAGAAATACAAGAACCATGCCGCCACTATCCGGCGTTGGGCGGCTGATGACAAGGCAAAGGAGAAGCCGAAAAAGGGAATCCCCAGCTATACCTACAAGGAGGGCGAGAGCCTTTGACAGCATAGATACAACGCCCCGTAAACAGGGCGTAGAAAAGACCATGAACAAGGAGGACGATTTTATGAGTGATTACGATAACGCTATTTTCCGGCTTGCCACGGCACAGGAAGCAGAGCCGGAGGACTATACCGGGGAGGACGGGCTTTTATATTGCGGGAGCTGCCATAAACCCAAAGAAGCCTACTTCCCGGAGGGCAAGACGCTTTTCGGACGTGACCGCCACCCCAAAGAATGTGACTGCCAGCGGAAACGCCGGGAAATGCTGGAAGCCGCAGACCGGGAGCAGAAGCACCGGGAGGAAGTGGAACGGCTGAAAAGAATTTTGTGGGGAAGTGTCGGCACAGGGAAAAGCTATTTTGCCGGGTGTATCGCCAACGCCCTCATGGAGAAAGAGGTTTCCGTCTGCATGACGAACTTTGCCCTTATCCTTAATGACCTTGCCGCCAGCTACAAGGACAGGAACGAATACATATCCCGCCTTTGCAGCTTCCCTTTGCTTATCCTTGACGATTTCGGCATGGAGCGTGACACGGAATACGGGCTTGAACAGGTTTACAACGTGGTTGACAGCCGATACCGCAGCGGCAAGCCCTTAATCGTGACAACGAATCTCACGCTGGAAGAATTGCAGAACCCGGAGGACACCGCCCACGCCCGCATTTATGACCGACTAACAGAAATGTGCTGCCCCGTCTGCATTATGGGGGAGAATTTCAGGAAAGCCAAAGCACAGGCGAAAATGGAACGCCTTAAAATGCTGCTGAACAGAAAGGAGAGCCTATGACCGACACCCCCAACAGAAGCACCGCCACTACCGCC
>JAETRD010000013.1 GCA_021770345.1 Lachnospiraceae bacterium
CGTCCCTGCAAGGCGCTTGACTGACGCGTACTGGACGTACGCGGAACGAAAGCAACGCGGCAGGGGCAAAAATTGGCTCTTTTCCGACCGTGTGTCCCCTTGTCCACTGAGGGTAGTGAAGTATAATGAACTTATTATCTTTATAATACGCATACAGGAACCTGTTTTTCAATGGTCGCAACTCCCAAATTTCACCTTCCAAATGTTTTGTTACCGGCTCACCAACCCTTGTTCCCAATTCTCCAAGCATATCCATATACGCTATAATTTTGTTGAAATTGATTCGGCACTCTTTACTTGTAGCAGCTTTGGCATTTAATTCTTTTATATAGTCAGCTATTTCGGACTTTCCATTTTTATCTTCATAAAATTCAATTTCGTACGTACTATTCCCTCTTCTCAAAAGGATTATAACAAATTTGCTATATATAGCATGACTTCAAGGCTCTTATAAAAATGAGTAATATTGGTGTGAAAAGCGCTCTACAGCACTGCACCGGGCCGTTACTGCCCGTCTTGCAGCGCCTCCACGATCTCCCTGTATTCCTCCGACAATTCCAGCTCCGGCTTATCGTATATCCGCCGGCCAGGCTCCGAGGTTCCCGCTTCCGTCTCCGCAAGCAGCGCGGGAATTTCCAGCAAAAGCTCCCTGCAGTACGCCGCGCTCTCCGTCATTCCGTCCTGCAGATACAACTGTATGTACAGGTACAGCCAGTCAAAATACTGCTCATACTCCACAGGCGAATATCTGTCCAGCCGTATCGCCTCCCGCTGCCAGCGGATCATATTCTCCGCCTCCCCGCGCGAAAAGGCCGCGGCCGCCTTTGCCAGCCAGGCTTTCGCCACGCTCCGGTTTCCCGCAGATATCCGGTCTGCAATCGCCTCCCGCCTCTTTACATCGCCGCGGGTTAATAACAACTCCTCTATCATTCTATCCGGATTACCTGAAATTTCAGAAAATCTGATATTTTACTGGATTTTTCGACACTTCTGTGTTATGCTTTTCTCAATACAAAAGATAAAGGGCCTGCCATATATATGGCAGGCCGGCAAAACGGACATCTACTCTCCTTTATGCATGGCAGATGTCTTTTTTGATGTGGCAAAAAACTTTTGCTTTGGTGCAGACGATTCTGCATGAACATGATCCTATTGCCTGAAATCCATAGGCCAAACCGCTACCCGTTCCGGCAAAATCGGCGGCATGTCCGCTTGCATTTTTCTCCCGGATAGAGTATAGTATTTTTGTGTATTCGAAAAAATTTCAGTTCAAGATAGAAGGAGATTTTTATGAGTCAGGCAAAAGTTGACCGCTACAAAGAGCAAAAGGCAAACCGCAAAAAAATCATGGCACAGGAAAAGCGCAAACATATCGCCGCCGTTGTCTGCGGATGGCTTGTGGCCGCCGCCATCGTCTGCTGGGCCGGTTATTCCGCATACAACATTTACGAGAACAGCAGACCTGTTGAGACCGTCTATGTAAATCTTGACCCGCTCAACGACTACATGAGCGCACTTTACGCAGGAGAGTGAACCTATCACAAAAAAGTCCCGGATTTCCGGGACTTTTTTATGCGCAGCCCTCTGCAGCGGAGGTATGCCGCCAGGACAGCGTATGGGGCGCGCAGCGAGCAGAGGAAGAACGCTTCCCTACCCGATTTCACTCATCAACTTCTCCCTCCACAATCTTCGCCTTGGCGAGGGCATTCTCAATCGCATTCAGAAGTACTACCGACGTATACTGATTTTCGGCCTGGTATGTAATCCCTTCCGTTGACTGGTTCTTTACCACCTGTTCCGCAATGCTCGAAAGCGCAGGCTCCATCAGCGGATACATCGTTGTCACCGTCTCATCCAGATTTACCATGGATATGGACTGTATCCGGCTTTCGTCGACGATCACCTGCACATCCACCGTTTTGCCGCCGAGCATTACCGAAGACGTGTAGACACCGGCCACATAGTTCATCGTCGGAACCGCCTCCTCCTTTCCCCCTCTGGGCAGAAACATAAAAAGAAGGAGTACCGCCAGAAGAATCCCCAGTCCCACAAATATCAGTGTATAAATGAGTTCCTTCATATGAAGAACCACAATTTTTGTCTTTGCGCTCATCCCATCCTCCCCGTACTGATTATTATATTCTATGACAACACGCATATAAGATGCCAAAATTTTTCCAATTTTTAAAAAAATATTATAAAACCGGTTGACAAATTCCTTACCTCGTAGTATTATGCTAAATGTGTCTGGTAGCAATACAGCAGATGCAGCGAAATATGCGCGAGTGGCTCAGTTGGTGGAGCACGACCTTGCCAAGGTCGGGGCCGCGGGTTCGAGTCCCGTCTCGCGCTTCTCTTTTAAAAAAAATATCCGAATGGATATCTTTTACCAAACTAAATATGGAACGATACCATGTGTATCAGATATGCGCGAGTGGCTCAGTTGGTGGAGCACGACCTTGCCAAGGTCGGGGCCGCGGGTTCGAGTCCCGTCTCGCGCTCTCTTTATGAAAAAGGAGATATCCGATCGGATATCTCCTTTTTCATAGACGAGTCCTGCCGGACTCGACCGGTTCGAGGTCTTCACTCCGTTCCGGTCCGCGCAATACCGATGTCCACCGGACATCATGCGCCGTCTCGCGCTTTTCCATTCCGAAATACCCCCGCCTTGATTTCTAAAAGAACATTTCATATAATAAAATTGATTTTCACGACGGGGAGATTACGGAGATGTTCAATATCGCGATTTGTGATGACGAGGAGGCTTTCATCCGCATTCTGGAAGAGAAACTCAGGCAATATGCCGCCGAGACAGGTAGAGAATTTTGTTTTTTTGCCTATCACGACGGCAGCGATCTGCTGCAGAAATACAGGTCTGACTATGACCTGATTTTTATGGACATAAAAATGGAAAAGCTAAACGGTTTAAGAACCGCGGAAGAAATCCGCAGAACAGACAGCACGGTGGGCCTTATTTTCCTGACCTCTCTAAAGCAGTATGTCTGGAAAGGTTATGCGTACGGTGCGGTCAATTATCTTCTGAAACCGGTTGAATACGGCGTCCTGAAAATGGAACTGGACCGCTATTTTGCCCGCTATCAGGGAAAAGACGAGCCGTATCTGAGCTTTCAGAATAACAGCGGAAAGTATAAGGTACCATACAGAAATCTCTGCTATGTCGAGACAAACCGGCGAAATGTCACGCTGCACTTTGAGGGACAGGAACAGGTCGTCTACCGGACCATGAAAGAAGTATCCGCCCTGCTTTTAAAGCAGCCGCAGTTCGCCTGCCCGCACCAGAGTTTTATCGTCAATATGTCCTATGTAAAAGGTGTGGAAGGTCTGGAACTCGTTCTGACTACGGGGGAACGTATTCCTGTCAGTCAGCCGAAGCGTAAGGATTTTATGAGGAAACTGACAGACTACTGGGGGGATATGCTGTAATGGGATTGTATTATTGCCTGGATTTTATCATAACGCTTACCGATGGAATCGGTCTGGCCGTTTTAGGACGCTGTTTTTTGAAAACACCTCGATTTTCTTTAAAAGTATGTGATTGTATCATTTCAATTTCCAGTTTGCTGATCGCCTGGGGACTTACCTGGTTCTCGGAAATGGGAGCATATAAAATGCCGCTTCTTTTCGCGTTTTATGTGTTTCTTTATAAAATATGCTATCGCGATTGTGTATATCAGGCAGTTACTGCCGTAGAGCTTTTCTATACAGCACTCGTTGTCTTGCCGGAAAATATAGCCACAATTCTTGCAACAGGGTTATACGGCGACACCATAATTATTTTGGTGGAAGGAAACAGTATCGGGCGCTGGGAAATTTATGTCATGACGCTTTTTTTCCGCATCTTTACAGTCTGGTTTGCCTATATGGCAGTGAAAAATTTTCAATATAAAATCAAACGGGAAGACAGTCTGGTTCTGACGTTTCTTTTCCTGATTACAATGTCCTTTTACTGGATCTCCACTTTTAATTACCTGAATCTGTCAAAAAATTCGAACCTGATGATAGAGATTGGCAGCAGCGGATTTTCCGTTGCGTTTTTTATCCTCTTTCTGTATTCCAAAAATGTCTCGTATCTCCGTGAGCAGGCACGGCAGAAACAGATCACCATTGACCAGATGAACCGGCAGTTCACCTACTACCGGGAAAAACTCAAAGACGAGGAACGCGTGCGTTCCGTCTACCACGATATGAAAAATCATCTGCTTGTACTGCAGCGGCAGATCGACTCCAGGGAGACGGAAAAAATGGTGAAAAACCTGCTGTCGCAGATCGAAATGTATGAAGATTATGTACATACGGGCAGCGATATTCTCGACATCATTCTGAAAGAAAAGGCAGAACTTGCCAGAGAAAAGCAGATTGCCCTGTCTGTGACCGCCGACCTCGGCGGTATAGACTTTATACAGCCGCTTGACATCAGCACCATTTTCGGCAACGGGCTTGACAATGCGATTGAAGCGAGCGAAAAGTTATCCACAGACAGGCGGGTCATCCTTGTGAAGGCAGGAAAGCTGCGGGATTTCTTTTCCGTATTGATCGAAAATAACTGCGCGCAGGAATATGTAAACGCAAAGAACCGCACCGCAAAGCAGGATGATTTCCTTCACGGCTTCGGCATCCCCAATATGAAACAGGCGGTCGAAACGTACGGCGGTCAGTTGACGACCAAATGTGAAAACGGAAGATTTACCCTAAAAATCTTAATCCCGATTCCATAGTCGATGACGGCTTTTAGGAGCCGCTGTATTTTCCTGTCCCGATATTAGATTTTGCGGCGTAGATATTAGAAATTGCGCTCCTGCTTGCATCTTTTTTCAGACGGAATATGATATGCATATCAAACGGTACCGGGGAGGAATTATTATGAGCATACTGAACGCGTCTCATCTGAAAAAATACTACGGCAGCGGCGAGAGTCTTGTGAAAGCGTTGGATGACGTGAGTGTGTCCGTGGAAAGCGGACAGTTTGCGGCGATCATCGGCACGTCGGGCAGCGGTAAATCCACGCTGCTGAATCTGTTAGGCGGATTGGACACCCCGACTTCGGGCAATGTCCAGGTGGAAGACAAAAACCTTGAAACACTGACCGGGGAACAGCTCACGGTATTCCGCCGCCGGCGTATCGGCTTTATCTTTCAGAATTACAACCTTATTCCGTATCTCACGGCGTACGAAAATATTGTATTGCCGGTCCGTCTGGACGGCAGGTCCGAGGATAAAATTTTTCTGGAGGAAATCGTGCATTTCCTGGAGCTTGACGGAAAGCTCTCCAATTATCCGAGCCATCTTTCGGGCGGACAGCAGCAGCGGGTGGCGATCGCCCGCGCGCTCGTGTCAAAGCCCGCCATTATTCTGGCCGACGAGCCGACCGGGAACCTTGACAGCCGCACCGGTGAAAAAGTGATCGACCTCCTGAAACTGACAAGCCGGAAATTCAGCCAGACGATTGTGATGATTACCCACAATCCCGAAATCGCAAAAAAGGCGGATGTGCGGATACGCATCGAAGACGGAAAAATCCACGCAAAAGGAGGCTGTCGGAATGAGTGATAAAAAGATAACAAAAGAAATCATTTCGCTGATGTCAAAGCAGAGCCTTAGATTCAGCCGCATGCGCAACGTCTTTGTGATGATCACCATCGTCTTGGCGTCGGCCCTTCTGACGGCAATCCTTATGTTTGCGGCAGGCCAGAACCGGCGGGTCAAAAACGAGCTTTCCCACAGACAGCAGGCGGTTTACTATAACCTGACCGGGGAGCAGGCAGACATCCTCAGGCAGGATGCGCGCATCGCCTTCCAGGTACAGATAAAAACAGGGATTCTTTCCGAGATGGACGGTTTCGATGTGATGCCCTGCTATGCGAGCGAGCTGTCCGATCAAATCCGAATCGGCGAGCTGTTGAGCGGGACACTGCCCGAAAAGGAAAACGAGATCGCGGTGCAGGCCGCAATGCTGAAAAAAATGGGCATCACACCCGCGGTCGGCAGCCGTGTGACCCTGCGCTTTTATGACGGCAACGCCGAAACGTTTGCGGTGTCTGGTATCTTAGACGGCAGCGACGCGGCAAAGCAGTTTCCCGTGTTCTTCTCCGAACGCTACGCCACATACGGCAGTCAGTTAAAGGATATGCCGTACGAGGTGTATGTCAGGCTGTATGACGCCGAAAGCCTCGGCGCGGAGGGCTGCAAAGAACGGATTTATCTGATCGGAAGCGACGCGGGCATCGCGCGGAAAGATGTCAGCCCGTCCCGGGCATTTCTCGAATCGCTGTCCCCGGATACACAGTTGGTCATGCTCTACGGCATATTGGGAGCCGTCATTCTGCTCGCCTGCATTCTCGTGATTTACGGTGTATTTTACCTGTCGGTCATCGGCAGAATCCATCAATTCGGACAGCTTCGCACCATCGGCATGACAAAGAAGCAGATAAAAACATTCGTATCCCGCGAGGGCGGCGTTTTGTATCTTCGCTCCGCGCCTGTCGGGATTGCGATCGGCGGGATTTCAGGATATTGGATGATTCCGGACGGTTTCCATATCCAAAACACTCTCCTGATTATCATTCTCGTTTCTGCGTCTGTCTGTCTCGTCACAATGATTTCGATACGAAAGCCCGCGCGGCTTGCGGCGGCTGTCTCCCCGATGGAAGCGCTTCGCTATGTGCCGCAGGACGGGATGAAAAACGCCGCAAATAAAAAGATGTGCCGCAGCCTGACGCCGATGGGGCTGGGGTTGATGAACTTTTCGAAAAACCGAAAAAAGACGCTGGTCACCTTTGCCTCTCTTTCGCTTGGCGGTATCCTTTTTATGACGGCGGCAACTTATCTGTCTTCTTTTCAGAAGGAAAATTTTGCCAGACAGGGCTATTTTACAGACGCAGAGTTTGTGATCGGATATTCGCAGTCCGCGACAGAGCTGAACGAAAACGGGATGAGCGGGATACAGGCGGATGCACCGTTAAACGGCAAACTGATACAGGAAATCACTGCCATGGACGGCGTAAAAAAGGTAACGGAAATCAAGGGCTTCGGCATGTCTTTTGACTATCCGAAAAACGATGAATACAACAACGGCGACGCCGTCTATCCTTTGACCAAAGAAGAGCTGACGGAGATCGACCGCTATCTTGCGGACGGCTCCGCCGACCGCGACAAGCTGATGAGCGGCGGCTATATCCTTGCTACCAATAGTACAACGGCAGAAATATACGGCTGGGAGTTTGCCGTGGGCGATCGGCTGACACTCCACTACTACGACGGCAGCAAGATGGCAGAAAAGGAAGTGACGATACTCGGTATTCTGAATGACAAATATGTTCTCGACCACAAAGGACTCGAGGGATTTTTTCTGATGCCCGAACAGGCAGTCTTAACGTGGCTGTCTTATGACAACCTGAATACCAGTCTGCTCGTGTCGACCGAACCGGAGAAAGAAGCAGCCATCGGAGATGCGCTCGCAGAGCTGGTGGCGGAAAGGCCTGCGTTGCGCCTTGAAACCCTTGCGGACCAAAGAGTGGCTTATGAGCAGAATGCAAACCGGATGTTCGGCGCAATCGGCGGTCTTGCGGTCTTTATTATGGCATTCAGTATCCTGAGTATGATGAATACACTGATCACGAATATCGTCACCCGCAAGCAGGAGCTTGCCGTGCTGGAATCCATCGGAATGGCCAAGGGACAGATCCGAAAAATGCTTCTCGGAGAAAGCCTGCTTCTGGTGCTCACCACCGTCGGCGTGACGATGACTGTCGGCACGCTGTGCGGTTATATACTCAGCAACGTACTGTATGATAACGGTGCATTTTATATGGCGTTTCAGTTCCCTGCCGCATCCGCGCTTGTTTACACATGCGTGCTGACTGCCGTACCGCTGCTCATCACGTTCACATTCCTGCACACCTTTTCGAGGGAAGCGCTGGTGGAACGGTTAAGAGGAGCGGAAAGCTGAAGTACTTTACAATCCCTGCGGGAGAACTACTCCCGCAGGGACAGGCCGAATATGTAACTTTATATGGTCTCCGAAATCAACTTATAGCTTTTCGCCATTTCATCATTCAAAACAACAATGGTACTTTTCCATATCTTTAAATAAATATTCATATTTTTCATCAATGCCTCTCTTAGCGGAGGCAGCCATTCCATCTTATGTCCATGTATAATCAGTACAAATTTAATATGAACCTTATCCCACTCCTGTTTCATTAAATGTTCACCCATAGTTACATCCGTACGATATCGGTTATATTTTAATGCATGGTATATCTCAAATGACTGTATAAACTTTTCCGAAATCTCGGTAATAAACTCATCATACCGAATTTTACTGGTTTGTTGCCGCGGTGTACTCGACTTGGCTTCAATAAATAATATTTGTTCCTCTTGTTGCTTCCCTTCTCTACGCATAATAAACTCAACTGTTCTTATATGCTGCCCTATCATCTGATTTACGTTAGATTTTTCTATTTCAAAGATATCAGTTTCCTCGAAAGGTCCAAATATCATATTCGATTCTATTGTTTTGTACATATCTACATCACCTTATCAATTTCCGACTCATACAAAGCTAAGAATGTTTCCATAATTTCGTTATTTTGCAGTTCACGGAAATTGGCACTCTGTTCATATTCCACCGCACCCTTATTGTCATACAACGAACAATACCTTACCTTATCCGTATCTTTTTTCTTTACCTCAAAATATTTTGCAAGGAAATAATCATGCGTCGAAACAAAAATCTGCACCCCGTTTCTCTGTAATTCCAACAACATATCCACGATTGTGGGTATATGTTTTGGATTAATATTTGCCTCTGGTTCATCCCAAAACAATATTGCCCCATTCTCCAACGTCCCGTTTTTTATTAATTGCCAGAGAAGCGCTATTTTCCTGATTCCCTCTGCCACCAGATTAAATTCTATTTTGGCCTGTGTTCCCGGTTTTAAATAAAACCGCTCCTGTTCAACTGTGACTTTTCCGGCTGTGATTCCCTGCAATATTTCAAGATAACGCTTTCTGTCATGCGTATCTCTTCCCGCAGATATATCAATTTTAGCTGCCATCACAATATCAACATACGTATCATCAAACTCGACATTATTACTTCCAACTGCCGCTTCAAGATTCCACGAATTTGACAAAATCTCCTTCGCGGGAATAAAAGTACATGACAGATCTGCAAGCTGTTTTTCCCATGTCGCTTCATTTGTTACCTGCGCTGCCCACTTATTTGTTTTGGTTGTAAATTTCATTCCTATATTTGCATCATCAGAGTATATTTTCACACTGGCTGTTTCTCCTGCACGTTTTCGGCTGACCAGTCTGCGAATATTAGAGCCATCCGGTCGAAATACTCGGACTACCTTTTGCGGAAAAGAAACATCTGCTTTCGCAGCTTTACATGCAGCATATAACAATTTCATTATGTGCGTTTTTCCCATTCCATTTTCGCCGATGAAAATATTGATACCGTCACTAAATTCCATATTTATATTTTCAAAAACGGTAACATTTTTTATATCAATTTTTTTCAGAGCCATACTATTCCCCTTTTCCAACCATACAAAACCCGCCCAAACCATTTTAACGCCGCTTCTCTACATACGGGCCGAGCTCGCCCAGCTTAAAATGCTTTCTGCACACCGCCACATAACTGTCGTTTGCGCCCATCATCACCTGCGGCCCCTCCCGCACCACGCCGTTTTCGTTGTAGCGCAGGTTGCAGGTTGCCTTCCTGCCGCACCAGCAGACCGTTTTCAGCTCCTGAATCACGTCCGCGATCGCAATCAGCCTCTCGCTGCCTGGAAACAGTTTATTCTGAAAGTCTGCCCGCAGCCCGTAACAGACTACCGGCACTTCCATGTAATCCACAATATCCGAAAGGTAATCCACCTGCTCTTTTGCCGCAAACTGCACCTCGTCCACGATGATGCAGTCGTAGCTTCGTATCTCCTCCTCCGGCAGCCGCACGAGCTCTTCAAGTGTGATGCATTCATGCGACAGCCCGATTCTCGAATGCACGATTCCCGCGCCGTCACGGGTATCAATCCGCGGCTTACACAATAGCGCCCTCTGCCCTGCTTCCTCATAATTAAAATGTGTCATCAGCGCATTTGCTGTCTTTGAACTGCCCATTGCACCGTAGTAGAAATATAATTTTGCCATAATAACTCCGTCTTCACATGTATTTTTGTAAAAATTCCTCCACAACACGCTCATAACGCGCGCTGTCGCTGAAATAGGACTGTGCATGTCCCGCTCCCGGAAACAGCGCAAGCTCCTTCTTCCCGCCCGCAGCCTCATACATCATCCTGCAGTGCTCCGGCGGAATAAAATCATCCGCCTCCCCGTGAATAAACAAAACAGGCGTCCGGATTTCCCCCGAAAATACGTCCACCGGGCGTATTCCATCCAGACGGTACCGGTAGCGCACACGGCTTGCAAATGAGGCCAGATGCGACAGTTTTCCCGGCAGGCGGATGCGGACTCTGCAAAGGTATTCCAGCAGCTTTCCCAGATCCGCGAACCCGCAGTCGGAAACGCAGAAATCGAAATCCGGGTACCGACCGAGCGCAAGAATACTGCTCGCCGACCCGAGGCTTTCCCCGTGCAGGCCGAGCATGATATCCGACCCGAATCGTTTCTTTAAATATTCTGCGATCGTCACGATATCCCGGCTCTCCCGATACCCCATAGAACAGTAGGTATCGACATTTTCCCCATGATGGCGCAAGTCATAAATACAGACATTGTACCCAAGCCGATAATAGATATGCGCATACTTTAAGCTTCCCAGCCTCGTATCCGAATATCCGTGCGTGATAATCACATATTTCCTGCCGGGGCGCTTCAGCAGCTCACCGTGCAAAATATAACCGTCCTCCATCACAAGCTCCAGCGGCTCCCTGTCATAAGTGTCATAATCCCCGTAACAGCCGTTTTCCCTCTCTCTGGCAACACTCTGCTCCATCGTCGCCCGCCTCGGCTTCGTCACAATGTGCAGCATCGCGCCGGAAACCGCCGCCGTCGCACCGGCCGCCGCAAGCAGCCCTGCTTTCAGATATTTCATCTTTACCCCCATACCCCTTTCTCAAACACTATCATAACATCTTTTTGTGATATGTCAAAAAGCATATTGCGCCGCCCCGAAAATCCGACTATAATACCCTCAGTGAACAAAATTTACGGAAACGGAGTTTACATAATATGAACAAAAAAGAAATTCTCGAATTAAAACGCCGCTTAAAAAAGGACGCATGCACGTTCACAAGAATGTGCGGCTGTTACGTCGACGCTGACCGCAACAAAGTCACTACGATCGGAGAGACATTTTTAAATCTTGAGGACGAAGAGTTTTACAAATATCTGGAAATCGCCAAAAAAGTGCTCTCCGGCACCGTCGGAAACAACATTTTAGAGCTGGAATTTCCGGCAGCGGAGGAAGCGCCCGGCGGCAGACAGCAGTTTTTCATGGGGCTTCGGGAGAGCGCGTTAAAAAGCGACGAGCTGATGGACACTTTCTACGACCTCGTGATCGAAAACTACAGCTATGTCGGCAACTACCTGATTCTCGTGTTCCACGATGCCTACGATGTCATGACCAAAACCTCCGACAACAACAAGCTCGACGAGTCGGAGGAAGTATACGAATACCTGCTCTGCGCCATCTGCCCGGTAACACTCACAAAGCCGGGTCTCGGCTACCGGGAGGATGAAAACCGCATCGCTCCCCGCATCCGCGACTGGGTTGTCGGCGTTCCCGACACCGGTTTTGTATTCCCGGTGTTCACGGACCGCAGCAGCGACATTCACTCCGTGATGTTTTATACGCGGGACACCAAAAGCCCGCACGCCGAATTTATGGAAGGCGGCCTCGGCTGCGGTGCAAAATTTACCGCCACCGAGAAAAAACTGACCTTTCAGAATATCGTCCGGGAGGTCATCGGGGAGGAGGATGAGAAGAGCGACGCCATCTTTATGGACATTCAGGACAACTTAAACAGCCTGATTCCCGTTGTGGCCGAGGACGAACCGGAGCCGGAACCGGTGATTGTCACCACGACCGCCATCGCCGACGTGCTGTCCGAGAGCGGTGTCTCCGAGGAACAGGCCGCGGTCATTGGCAAGACCTACGAGGACGTATTCGCAGATGAGCTGCCTGAGGCGGAGCAGCTCGTGGACCCCAAATTAGTCGAGGCGAACGGCAGACGCAGAGAGAAGCTAGACCTGATCCATGAAGTCGAAAATCTCAGACAGCAGCTTGCGGACACCCGCGCCCTGCCCACAGACGAGACCGACGACGAGGAAGCCCCCGCGGCAAAGACCTATGACGTCATTCTACGCGTGAAGCCGGAAAAGGTAGAACAGATTCACTCGCAGATTATCGACGGCAGAAAATGTCTCGTGATCCCCATGGATGACGATGAACACGCAGCAGTCAACGGCGTCAATACCACGATTTAGTCCCAAACAGCCCCTTTAACACCTGGAAAAGCAGCCGCATTTCGGATACGGCTGCTTTTGTTACGCACAATCGCATCACATATTCCCGATGCGTTCTCTGATATAATTCTCCATGGATTCTTTCGGAACCCCGAGCGTCAGAGACAGCTCGCTGTAAAGTTCATTCTCCGCACTCCGCATATAACGCTCGTCCAACGCGGTAATCTTCTTTCCCTGCCTGGTGCGCTCCCTGCTCCGCTGATACAGCGTTTTCACGATGCTTGCCCACGCCCGGTAATCACAGCTCTTTAAGGCTTCCTTATACTTTGCCTCCCGCTGTCTGTCATCCGGAACCCACAGCAGTTCGATATCCGGCAGATCGTTGATCAGCTGACTTGCCTCCTCTTTCGAGATCACCCTGCGCATAATGATTTTCTGATTATCCGTCGGCGCATAAATTTTTCCGGAGCCGCTTCCCATCGGGGTCAGTACATAGTACAGCCGATCTTTGTCAGCACCTGAAATGTCAAGGCGGGTAATATCTTCAATCCGGCACACGCCCTTTACACCATAAACCACATATTCACCAATTCCAAACATTTTCCCCGATTCTCCTTTCCTGTCCGTTCTCCTACTCTATTATGATACCACCTTTTTCCAAAAAAAATCCAGCAAATTGTATTTTTGGCAGATAATTTCGTCACATTTCATTCGGGCATTCCATCCCAAAAATTTCAAAAACGCCCCAGCTTTCTTGTATCTTGCAATTCGGCTTTTTCCTCTCAATCCCTGCACGAAAAAGAGAGGCTGCACACGAATTTCTTCGCATGACAGCCTCTTTTTGTACACAACTCAAATGCGTAGAATTGTTGTATACAGCTTATCTCTGAACACGTCCGGACGCGTCTCCGCCGGCCAGTTTCTTTACCTCGTCTACGCCTACCATATTGAAGTCTCCCTCGATGGAGTGCTTCAGGCAGCTTGCAGCCACCGCAAACTCAATGGTCTCCTGCGGCGCATAGTCGCTTAAGCACGCGTAAATCAGTCCGCCGCCGAAAGAATCGCCGCCGCCGACACGGTCGACAATGTGCATCAGATACTCTTTGGAGAAGTAGCTCTGTCCGTCCTCATAGAGCATTGCAGCCCAGCGGTTGTCGTTTGCGGAAATGGAGGTTCTCAGCGTGATCGCCACTTTCTTGAAACCGAAACGGTCGGTCAGTTTCTGTGCAACCTCTCTGTAGCCTTCTTTGTTCAGCTCGCCTGCGGTTACCTCGGTGCCCTCGGATTTGATTCCGAATACATCGTTTGCATCCTCCTCGTTGGAGATGCATACATCCACATACTGGCAGAGCTCGCCCATCACCTGGCCCGCTTTCTCTTTCGACCACAGCTTATTGCGGTAATTCAAGTCACAGCTGACCGTGATGCCCTTTGCCTTTGCCGCCTTGCAGGCCTCTAAGCAGATAGCCGCCACATTGTCGCCGAGCGCCGGGGTGATTCCGGTGAAATGGAACCAGTCCGCTCCGTCAAAAATTTTATCCCAGTCAAAATCAGCCGTTGTCGCTGTCGCGATGGAGGAACCTGCGCGGTCATAAACCACCTTCGACGGTCTCTGGCTTGCACCCTTCTCCAGGAAATAGATACCGACTCTGTCTCCGCCGCGGACAATATCGGACGTGTCAACGCCGTACTGTCTCAGCGCGTTTACGCCGGCCTGTCCGATCTCATGCTTCGGAAGCTTTGTCACAAAGCTTGCGTCCATGCCGTAATTTGCAAGGGAAACGGCTACGTTTGCCTCACCGCCGCCGTAGGTCGCGCCGTAGGTTGTCGCCTGAACAAAGCGATAATATCCTTCCGGTGCAAGGCGAAGCATAATTTCTCCAAATGTAACGACTTTTTTTGCCATTTTACAATCCTCCTAGAATTTTTGGCGTTTCACATTATGAAACCGTGTTTCATTTTTCATACTTAAATTATACCACCGAACGGCAGAATGTCAATTCCAAAATATTTTCATTTTATACTTTTCTATTTGTCCCAAATAAGCTATAATGATTCCATAGAGTTTCACAATGTAGAATTATGTTTCAGTATATGAAACATCAAGGAGGTTTTTATGGAACGAAAATATGATGTCATCACACTCGGAGAAATCCTGCTTCGGCTCTCCACGCCGATTAACGGCCGCCTGGCCGAGGGCGATACCCTCATGCGGCACCTCGGAGGCGCCGAGTTAAATATCGCATCCGAAATCGGGCAGCTCGGGCTTAAGACCGCGATTATCTCCAAAATTCCGGACAATCTTCTGTCCGCCTTCATCCGAAACCAGCTCAATTCCTCCCGCGTCAGCGAGAACTATCTGATTTCCGATACCGGCGCCGACAGCCGCATCGGTATTTACTATTATGAGTACGGTTCCTACCCGCGGAAACCGAGGGTCGTCTACGACAGAAAGCATTCTTCCATCAACAGCATCGGCATCGGGGATGTCCCTGAGACTATGTTTTACAATACGCGCCTGTTTCATACCAGCGGAATCACATTAGGGCTCGGCGGCAATGCGCAGTCCTTTGCCATCGACTGCATCCGAAAGTTTAAAGAGCAGGGCACGCTGATTTCTTTTGACGTCAATTATCGCGCAAATCTCTGGAGCGGCGAGGAGGCGCGCGCCTGCATTGAGTCCATCCTCCCCTATGTGGATATTTTCTTCTGTTCCGCGGATACCGCCCGCCTGACTTTCGGCAAGACCGGGACAATCGAGGAAATCCAAAAGTCTTTCTGTAAGGAGTACCCGATTTCCGTTGTCGCCTCCACCGAGCGCACGGTCATCACCCCGAAAAAGCATGATTTTACCTCCATTATCTATTCCTCAAGAACCGACCGGTATTACAGAGAAGAGCCCTACCGCAGCATCGACGTCGTGGACCGCATCGGAAGCGGCGACGCCTACGTCTCCGGCGCACTCTACGGCTACTTAAAGCATCGTGACTGCCAGAAAATGTTAGAATACGGCAACGCGATGGCCGCCATCAAGCACAGTGTCATCGGGGATATGATCTCCACTGACATCGAAGAAATCGACGGCATTATCGCCCAGCATCAAGACACCTCGGAGTTTCAGTCGGAGATGAACCGCTGAAGCCTCCTATTCGTGCCGGAGACGCCTGTACGCGCCTCCGGCGGTACCCTTGATCCTTACACCTGTTTTTCCGCCTCATTTTTTCCGGCCTTCTCCCTCTCTGCCTGTTCCTTCGCCAGTCGGGCTTTTGCCTCGTCTACGGTTTCGCCGTCACGGGTGAGAAAAGAATCCACAAACTTGTCTGATATTTTTGTAAATCCGCCGACGACACCGTCCTCAATCTTCTTATATCCTCCGACGACGCTCTCCTCAATCTTCTTATATCCTCCGACGACGCTCTCCTCGATCTTCTTATATCCTCCGACGACGCCCTCCTCGATCTTCTTCCCCGTCTCTTCCGGTTTTGAATTTGCCATTTTTGTTTGCCTCTCCTCTATTTCGCGTACGCCATAATTTTGTCGCTGAGTTTCATAATCTGATCCGCATACTTCTTTCTGCGGGAAGTCAAAATCCTCTTGTAAACCGGATAGTTGATGACTGCCATCAGTATCCCGATCACCCCGATCGCAATGCCTGGAGTCATCGGATTTTCCATCCCGAGCGTATCGCCGATATCGCTCATAACCAGACTCATGCCGCTCCCCATAACAATGGCGCTCATACCGCCAAAAACATAAGCAAACACATTCGCCGGCCGTTTCACCTTTGCGTCCAGTTCCTTTAAGGCATCCAGCCGGGTATGCTCTTTTTCGGTGTACTGTGTGCGGATTTTCTGCACAAGAAATTCCTGATCGTTTTGGTTCATAACAATTACCTCCGTTTTCTGTTTATGAACCGATTATAACGACTTTTTGTTTGCGCTTCTTTTGAGAAATGTTTGCGTTTTGTTAATATAAAAAACGGTCGATACCAGACTGACTGATATCGGCCGTTTCCCGTTCCGCACTATAACAGGGAATATCCTTTTTCACATATCTTATAAATTTCTTCATATTTCTGGTCGATAAAAGGCGTCATTTTTTCCGCCTGTTTCCTCTTAAACACCCGGTATACAAAAACCGGCAGAATCCATCCGAGAAATCCGGGTATGGCCAGCAGAATACACAACGGAACGCGGGGCGGCTCCGCCGTTACCGCAAAAACAGAACCCGCCATAAACGCCGTCCCGATGATTCCCACGCTAAGCGCGTACATCCCCGGTTTGTCCGTAACAGACCTTTTCATCATACGGATTTCATCCACACACACCTCAAAATTGCGCTGCAGTCGGGTGAGTTCCGTTTTATTGACGATATTCCTGCTGCGCTTTAACCCCAATGTAACCCTGCCCGCCGCGGTACGCTCGGACAGGTTCTCGTCTTTTTCCCACCCGAAGCATTCATAGCTGTCAAGAAAAAAAGAAACGGTTTCCCTTTCCGTCTGTATTTCTTTGTATTCATAAGCCCTATAAGCCTGTCTGCTTTTCGCCGCCGTCATAAATCCTCAACCTCCTGTCCGCTTTCCGCCACCTTTCCCGGGTATGCGTAAAAATCATGTTCCCCTGCCCGAATCCTTTGGCGCACCCCGGGAAGAGAAACCCGAAAGACACTCCCCCCGCCGGGCGTACTTTCCACACGGATTGTTCCCCCTTCCAGCTCCAAAACCCGCTTTACCAAAGCGAGCCCAAGCCCGTTTCCCTCCGCGGCATGGGAGGTATCGCCCTGATAAAAGCGGGAAAAAATACGTTTTTGGGTCTCCTCATCCATACCGCATCCGGTGTCGGAAACGGAAACCTCAACCGAATCAGACTCCGACGTCTGGCGCAGCGTGACCGTTCCCCCTGGCGGCGTAAATTTAAATGCATTGGACAACAGATTATTCCAGACAAGCGCCAGCAGCTCCTGATCCGCCTCCACTTCCGCAGACTCTTCTATATCTGCAAGAAACGTGATCCCTTTTGTCTCCCACACGGTTTCAAACTGTATCGCACACTCACAGAGCTGTTCGCTGAGGTTATAAATTTCGGGCAGCGGCGTGATGGCCTGTTTATCCAGTTTGTTCAGTTTCAGGATATTCGTAATCAGGCCGGAAAGCCGTCTGGTAGACTGCAGGATATGTTCCGTACACTCCTTTCGCTGCTCCTTCGTCAGATGCTCCAGCCTGAGCATTTCCGCATTGCTCTGTATCACGGCAATCGGCGTTTTCAATTCATGAGAAACATTGGACACGAAATCCGTCTTTAAGGTCTCCACGCTTCCAAGTTCCTCCACCATCCGGTTAAAGTCCGTGATCATCAGATCCAGATAATCCTTTTCTCCCACCGCATGGGCCGGCGGTACGAAAACGGAAAAATCCCCGTCCGCCACCTGCCTTGCCGCCCTCGCCAGATTCTGCATGGGAACCACATAGGTAGCCTTCACCCTTCGCCTGGTAAACAGCGTAAGCCCCACCGCCACGAGCAGCCAGTAGCCAAGCGGAATCAATATCTGCACTGTATCCGGTATCCGGACGGTATTCACAAATACAATCAGGCCCGTATGCACGCCCGACATAATCAGCAGAACAATAAAATATACCCACAGCAGAGAGGCGGAAAACTTCACCGCCCCTATACTGTATTTCCTCTCCGCATCTGCTTTTTTCATTGCAGCACCGCCTTATATCCGAGCCCCCGCACCGTCCGAATCTCAAATCCGTCACAGGAAGAAAATTTATCCCGCAGTTTCGTGATATAAACGTCGACGGCCCGCAGGCCTGCCCCCGTATCCGTCTCCCAGAATTCGTCCATCAGCTGCGCGCGGGTAAAAATCTTATTCGGGTAGGAGAGCAGCTTATACAAAATATTAAATTCCCTTGCGGTCACGGGGATTTCCCGGCCGTTTACCACTGCGCTCACGGCGTCGGCATCCAGCGTCAGGTTCCCTGCGGTCACCTTTCTCTCCGTCTCGATATTGGCCCGCCGGAGCAACGCCCTCACCCGAAGCAGCATTTCCTCAAACTCAACGGGCTTTACCATATAATCGTCAATCCCAAGCATAAACCCCCGCTGTTTGGAGGGAAGGTCATCCTTTGCGGACATAAACAGAATCGGGATATGTTTATTTACCCTGCGGACGTTTTCGGCAAATTCAAAGCCATCCGTCCCCGGCATCATAATATCCGAAATAATCAGGTCAAAAAATGCATGGTACATTTCCTCATAAGCAGACTGTGCATCCCGACATCCCACCGCCTCAAAACCGCTGCTGCTTAAATAGCTGCATACCACGCGGTTCAGTTTTTCATCATCTTCCACAACTAAAATGCGCACCATGTCACACGCCTCCGGTTTCTTTTCTTCTATGTATAACACACCATTGTTTTCCCATTGTTTTTGGTTTGTTTCCGAATTGTTAAAAAGCGGAGGCCCTGCGGCCTCCGCCAAATTATTTTGTTCCCGAATCAAAAACCGCTTTTCGTTCCCGGCATCCACCCCGGTTTTGCGCTCTGCTTAAAACCGCGCTTCCACCGCTTCCGCAAACCGGACCACAATCTTATCCACCAAAAGGCCGTTTGCCCCGAAATAGAATTTCAGATAATGGTTCGGACCGAAAATCACGCCCAGATCCCTGGTCTCGGTCACCCACGCGCCCTCGGTTCCCCGGATGCTGACCGTAAACTTCACCGCATTGTCATAGAAGATCGTCACCGGCAGCTGTGCGAGCGAGTCAAGGTCCGCTTTCATCTTCAACTCGATGTCATAACGCCCGAATTTCGGCGCGCAGATTCCGACCACCACGGATTTTCCCGCGGCGGTATCCCACTCCGACGCGTCGATGACAATCTCCCCGGTCTGTTCGTCCGCCGTGTAGGTTTTCAGCTCTTCCGGATGAAAATCGTCATCGTCTCCGGCCCGCTGTGCCGCAAGTTCCTCCTCACTGATGCGCCCAAGCTCATAGAGCATCGCCGGCGTCTTCATGACAAAGTTCAGAATGTGCATCGCGTTGCGCTGCAAGTCTCCTCTGGTAATCTCCCCGGCCTGCAGTTTCTCCCAGACGTCGTCCTGCGCCATGTCCGCCCCGTCGTTTGTCACCATATAGACGTCGTTTCCGGCCGCTACCATCGGTGCATGGGTCTTCATGGAGGAATCCTCTCCCTCCACATTCGACTCTGCCCACCAGTCGGTCATGACAAATCCGTCAAAGCCCCACTCGCCGCGGAGGATGCCCTCAATCAGATCATAGTTTCCGGCCGTCCAGATACCGTTTAGCGGGCCGTAGGTCGTCATCACCGCACGGCAGCCACCCTCCTTCACCGCAATCTCAAAGCCCTTCAGATAAATCTCCCGCAACGCGCGCTCGGAGACTGCCGCATTTACCTTGCGACGGTTTGATTCCTGATTGTTTGCACAGAAATGCTTTGCCGTGCCCCAGACGCCGACTTTCTCCATGCCCGCAATCTGGGCCGCTCCCATCTTTCCAGTCAGCAGCGGGTCCTCGGACACATATTCAAAGTTACGGCCATTCAGCGGATGCCTGTGGATGTTCATCCCCGGTCCGAGCAGTGCGTCCACCCGGTTTTTCCGCATCTCAAGTCCCAGCATCCGATACAGCTCCTCCACAAGCGGAAGATTGAATGTACAGCCGAGCAGCGTACCGTTCGGCAGGGAAAACGCCTTTGTACCGCAGTCAAACCGAAGTCCCGACGGGCCGTCCGTACAGCAGACCGCAGGAATCCCGAACGCGCGCAGCGATTCCGTCAGGCCGCCGAACGCCGCCCCGGTCCCCGGCGTCACCTTCGGGCTGCACATCCCCTCACCGCGGAACAGACAGACCAGATCCTCATCGGAAAGCTGCGCCGTAAATGCCTCCAGCGACGTTTTGCCGTCAACGACATCCCCGAGCCGAAAGCCCTGGTCTCCTGAACCAGAAAGCTCTGCCATGCGCTCCGCGCGCAACCGCTCATAAGGATTTTCCGTGCGCAGAGGGACGGCCTCCCAGCCCGCCGTATAGCCGTTTTCCGAAGCCGAGAGCGGTCTCATCCGGTCAAAGCGCTCCACCGGCGCACACGCCTCCCGAAGCTGCTCGACCACCGCAAAATCCCGCGCGAAGCTGCCCGCCAAAACGGCGTTTCGCACGTCCGTCCCGACGTATATCTCGTAGACGCCCGCCTCTAAGACATAGCAGGATTTGTGCCCCGTGATGCCGGAATCGTCATAGGATGCCATCGCATATGCGGAAACGGCAAGCGGAATATCCGCGGTCTGGCCCGGCTGCAGTTCCTCTGTCTTCGCAAAGGCCGCCAGAGCGCGTTCCGGCTTTCCGAGTTTCCCCTGCGGTGCTTTTATGTAAACCTGCACGACTTCTTTTCCGGGAACGTCCCCGGTATTTTTCACATGGGCAGTCACCGCAATGCCTGTCCCATCCGCCGCCGCTTCCGCCGCCACGGAAAATGTGGTGTACGAAAGTCCGAAGCCAAACGGATATAGAACCCTGTCCCGCGCAAAGGTCTCGAAATAGCGGTATCCCACATAGATATCCTCTCTGTAGGAATTGCTCTTCGCATCGCCGAAGCAGTCGTTCGACGGATAGTCCGAGATATCCGCCGCTATCGTATCGGCCAGTTTTCCGCAGGGATTCACGCGCCCCGTCAAGACATCGCAGACGCCGTTTCCGCCCTCCTGTCCGCCCTGCCACACATACATCACCGCGGCGGGAGAAAGCTCCTCCACCCATTTCATATCGATGATATTTCCGACGTTCAAGAGCACTATGGTACGCGCAAAGGCCCTGCTGACCCTTTCGATCATATCCCGCTCCGTCTCCGTCAGAAGATAGCTGCCCGCTTCGTTTTTGTTATCCTGGTCCTCCCCGGCCGTGCGCCCGATGACAACCAGCGCCGCATCGTCACGGGCCGCCGCTCCGTCAATATCCGCCTGTGCGAGCGGCATCTCCTCCTGCGACCACGGCACCTGTCCCCAACCGCTTCCCACGTCAAACGGATGCGTTTTGCACCACGCCTCGTAGACGCCGAGCAGCTCCTCGTCCACGGTCAGCCCCGGCTGCTTTTGCAGCGCATCGAGGATTCCCGTCACATAGCGGGTGTTCACAAGCCCGCCGGAGCCGAGCCCGCTCTTATAATAGTCAAGCGCAATACGCCCGAATACCGCGACGCGCTCCCCCTTCTTAAGCGGCAGCGCCGCATTGTCGTTCTTCACCAGCACGCAGCCCTCCGCGGCCGCCCGGCGCGCCAGCGCCGCATATCGCTCCTGATCCAGCGTGTAATCTCCCATTTTTCCTTTCCCCTTTCGATTTTATTTTTCGGAAATCCTGTATTTTATAAAAAAAGAATGCCCGAAAACATCGCATTTTCAGACATTCCATAGAGTGGACCTGAGGGGAGTCGAACCCCTGTCCAGAAACCAATCCCCTGTCCTTCTACGAGCGTAGCTTACGTTTTGACATTCCCTCCGCCGGACTTTCGTAAGCGAAATTCCGGTTTTAGTAGCTTCATTTTACGCCTGCGGGCTCAAAGCTTTGCCCGCATCGTTTCTCACATCGTCGAAGCCTGGGTCCTAAAGTGTGAGTGCCCTAGGTCAGACTGCTGCCCTTAGGCAGCGTATGCTAAATTGTCTTCAGCGTTTAATTTTAATTTTGGAATTTAACGCATCCCGTGCGGCTCGCTTCTCCAGCTTCCTGATCCCTGTCGAAACCATTACAAGCCCGGATTAATTTGTATTACAGATTCCTGATCTTAAATTCCCGCTCCGCCTCGCGCCGCATATCCTTCTTTGCGATATCGTGGCGTTTGTCATAGAGCTTCTTTCCTCTGGCAAGCGCAATCTCCACTTTCACGAGACTGCCCTTAAAGTAGACCTCCACCGGCACCAGCGTATAGCCCTGCTCCGCCTGTTTCCCGACAAGCTTGCGGATTTCCGCTTTGTGCATCAAAAGCTTTTTCGGCCGCAGCGGGTCCCGGTTGAAAATATTGCCCTTCTCGTAGGGGCTGATGTGCATCCCATAGATAAACACCTCGCCGTTTTCCACCCGGACAAAAGCTTCCTTGATGCTGCATTTGCCCGTGCGCAGGGATTTCACCTCCGTACCGTGCAGCTCGATTCCGGCCTCATAGCGCTCCTCGAGGAAATACTCATGGTAAGCCTTCTTGTTGTTCGCTATCAACTTTTTCTCCGGCTTTGCCATGATTGTCTCCTTTCTTTCGGGCTTGCCCGTTCTCTACTCCGCCGTGCACAGCGACCGAACCTTCGCTTCGGTCGCTCACGGGCGTTCGCCCTATCGGTGGCTTTTTTCTACTCCGCCGTGCACAGCGACCGAACCTTCGCTTCGGCCGCTCACGGGCGTTCGCCCTATCGGTGGCTTTTTTCTACTCCGCCGTGCACAGCGACCGAACCTTCGCTTCGGCCGCTCACGGGCGTTCGCCCTATCGTGCATCCCGGAGAGAAACACGCTCGTGCAAGCACGGGTGTTTCTCTCCGGGATGCACGGCACGGCTCCTTGCCAATATGCACATTATAAACGATCTACCGACGGTATGCAAGTGGTTTTATCGCCCACACGGCGTTCATACAGGTAGAACCAGTCCAGCCCGAATTCGCCGAGTCCGATGTCCGCTCTGCCGATACGGCGATATCCGTTTTTCTCATATGCCCTGATCGCAACGGAATTATGCTCCCACACATACAGGCGCAGACATTTCGCATGCGCCCTCCCGGCGTATGCATCGGCAAATTCCAGTAATTTTGAACCGATCCCGCTGCGGTGCCGGTTCGGATGAACCGCAAATATATGAAGATAAAGAATGTCTCTCTGTTCCGCTTCCCTGTCCCCGGATTGCTGATCGACGTCCGCACTCGGATTGTATGTCAGAGAGACGGAGCCAACGATCTCTCCGTTCGTTTTCGCCACATACATGGCCTGATTCTCTATAAAGTAAAGCGCATTTTCACGGGCTGGAAAACAGCCCTTCCTCCAGCCCGGGTTATACGGTTTATCCGCTAAATAATCGCACACCTCATCGTACAGTGCTTCCACCGCGTCAAGATCACTGATTTCTGCCCTGACGATTTCAATCTCGTTTGTCATAAAAAATTACCCTTATATTTTATTCTTCCTCATCCCCCGCAATGCAAAAATCTACGGTCCGAAGAATCTTATCGCAGCCCGCGACGACCACGCGCACTTTCTGTCCGAGCTTATACCGCTTCCCCGCGGCTTCGCCGACCAGCTCATAGGTACTCTCGTTATAATGATAGTAATCGTCCGCAAGCGTCGTCACATGCACAAGCCCCTCCACGGTATTCGGCAGCTCCACATAAAAGCCCCATTCCGTGACGCCCGAGATCACACCCTCGTATACCTCCCCGATGCGTCGCTCCATATACGCGACTTTTTTGAGCTTTTCGGTCTCCCGCTCCGCCTCGTCGGCCCGCCGCTCCGTTTTGCTTGAATGCTCGGCCACCTCCGGCAAAATCTTTTCGTAATGCGCGATTCTCTTCTCATTCATCCTGCCGCGCAGATTGTCCTTTATGATGCGATGTATCTGCAAATCCGGATACCTGCGGATCGGCGATGTAAAATGACAGTAATAATTTGTCGCAAGGCCAAAGTGGCCCGCGCTTGCCGTCGTGTATTTCGCCTGCTTCATGGACCGCAGCGTCAGACGGCTGATGAGCGCCTCCTCCGGCGTCCCCTCAATCTTTTCCAGCAGCTTCTGCAATTCCTTCGGATGAATTTCGTCCTGCCCTAGATGAATGGAATACCCGAAATTATTGATAAATGTCGCAAGCTTTTTGATCTTCTCGGAATCCGGATTATCATGAGAGCGGTAGACAAACGGCAGCTCCTGCCAGAAATAATCCTCGGCCACGGTCTCATTGGCGATCAGCATAAAGTCCTCGATGATTTTTGTCGCGACATTGCGCTCGTAGGGCTTGATCTCCACAGGTACCCCCTGCGCGTCGAGAATGATTTTCGTCTCCGGAAAATCAAAATCAATCGAACCGCGCTTCATGCGCCGTTTCCGCAGAAGCGCGGCCAGCTTTTCCATGCGCTCAAACATCGGCACGAATTCCCCGTACTCTTTTCGCTCCGCCGCATCCCCGTCCTCGAGAATCTTTTTCACGCTTGTGTAACTCATGCGCCGGTCGACCCGGATGACCGTCTCCGCGATCACATGGTCCGTAACGTTTCCCTTCCCGTCAATCGTCATAATACAGCTAAGCGCAAGCCGGTTTTCGCCGGCGTTGAGCGAACAGATACCGTTCGAGAGCGCATGCGGCAGCATCGGGATCACGCGGTCCACCAGATAGACCGACGTACCGCGGTTTTTTGCCTCCGCATCGAGCGCACTGTGCTCCTGGACATAATTCGTGACATCGGCGATATGCACGCCGAGCCGATACACACCGTCCTCCTCGGTCAGCGTGACGGCATCGTCTAAGTCCTTTGCGTCCTCCCCGTCGATCGTGACCGTCTGCCAGTCGCGCAGGTCCATCCTCCCCGCCATATCCGCCTCCGTCACTTCTTTTGCGACGCGCTCCACCTGATTCATAATCTTTTCGGAAAATTCCACAGGCAGATCATAGGCGCGCACAATCGAGAGAATATCCGTCCCCGGGTCATTGATATGCCCGAGAATCTCGACGATGTGTCCTTCGGGATTTTTCCCCTCGCCGCCGAAATCCGTGATCTCCACGACGACCTTGTGGCCGCCTACAGCCCCCATCGAGTGCTCCGCCGGAATAAAAATATCGCTTGTAAACTTCGGATTGTCCGGTATTGCAAACCCATATGTTTTCCTCTGCTCATAGGTGCAGACCACGCGTCTCATGCCCCGCTCGAGCACCTTTGTGATGCGCCCCTCGCGCCTGCGCCCGTGCTCCTGCTCCCGTATCACAGACACCAGTACCTTGTCGAGATGAAGCGCGCCTCCCGTGTTTGCCTCGGAGATAAAAATATCCGTATCCTCCCCTTCGACCACGACAAAGCCAAACCCGCGCGGGTGGGCCGTATAAATCCCCACAAGCCCCGCATGCGCGGATTTCGCATATTTCCCTTTGGAGGAGACCTCGATCTTCCCCTCCGCCACAAGCGCGTCTAAAACCGCAAGAAGCTCCCCCCGCAGGCTTTTGGGCACATTTAAGACCGCCGCGATCTCCTTTGCCTTCATCGGCACATAAAGCTCGCTGCAGATAAACGCATAAATGGTTTCTTTTCTCTCCTGTAAAAGCTCTCTCTCCATCATTTCCCTCTAAAAGTGTCGCTGCGCGACACAAATTTGATGCGTCTTACGACGCAGTCTCCTATAAGGTAAAAAGGCCGCCACGGATGTGGCAGCCTTCCCTCTCTAAAAAATACCCATGTTCAGCACAATCGCAATAAGAATAAACAATGTGACGAGCAACTTCGTGCCCTTCACCAGCAGTCCCTCCATGGAACGCCCCTTATTCTTGCCCCAATAGGTGTCGGCCGCGCCCGCAACCGCTCCAAGCCCTGCAGATTTTCCCTCCTGCATCAGAATGATCACGGTCAATGCAATACTGATTATAATAAAAACAACGGTTAAAATTGTCTGTAAAACCTGCAAGACGATTCCCTCCTATAACCTCTTACTCATAACTTTGAATATTATAGCATATCCACATCGCTATTTCAACAATTTTTTACCGGTATTTTGCTCACAAACTTTGCCGTATCCCCGAGCTCGTCCTCAATGCGCAGCAGCTGATTGTACTTTGCGGTGCGCTCGGCGCGGCACGGTGCGCCGGTCTTAATCAGGCCCGCATTGACCGCCACAGCCAGATCCGCGATAAACGCGTCCTCGGTCTCCCCGGAACGGTGGGAAATAATCGTGCGGTACCCCGCGAACTTCGCCAGTTCAATCGCGTCTAACGCCTCCGTCAGCGTCCCGATCTGATTTACCTTTACCAGCACGGCATTCGCCGCCCCGAGATCGATTCCGCACTTGATGCGCTTCGGGTTTGTGACGAACAGATCGTCGCCGACCAGATTCACTTTGTCCCCGAGACGCTTTGTCAGCTCCTGCCAGCCTTCCCAGTCATCCTCCCAGAGGCCGTCCTCGATGGACACAATCGGGAACTCATCCACGAGCTCCTCATAGAGGGCGATCATTTCCGCCGAACTGCGCTTCACACTGCCGGACACATCGTCCTTTGCGGACGCCTCCCCGTCCTTTTCGCAGTCGCAGTCTTCGCCGCAGCCGCAGCTTCTCGTCTCGCCCGGGAAAATATACATCCCCGTCTCCTCGTCATAGAGCTCGCTCGCGGCCGCATCCATCGCGTACACCACATCCTCGCCGACCGCATAGCCGGCCTTCTCCACAGCGCGCCCGAGATAGCGGAACACCTCGCGGTTGTCGGCAAAATCCGGCGCGAAACCGCCCTCATCCCCCACCGCGGTGGAAAGCCCGTCCTCGTTTAAAATCTGGCGCAGGAAATGATAGACCTCGGCGCCCATCCGCAGCGCGTCCCGGTAGTTTGCCGCCCCGATCGGCAGTATCATAAATTCCTGGAAATCCAGTGAATTCTTCGCGTGAGCACCGCCGTTTATCACATTCATCATCGGCACCGGAAGTTCCTTTGCGTTGATACCCCCGATATAGCGGTACAGCGGCATCGAAAGCGCCTTCGCGGCAGTCTTTGCACAGGCCAGGGAAACGCCGAGAATCGCATTTGCCCCGAGGCTCCCCTTGTTATCCGTGCCGTCGAGCTCCACCATGCGCCTGTCGAGAAGCGCCTGCTCGAGCACATTCATCCCCAGAAGCGCCTCCCTGATTTTTGTGTTGACATGATCCACGACCTTCTGTACCCCGAGCCCGAAATATTCATGGTTTCCGTCCCGAAGCTCAATCGCCTCAAACCGCCCGGTGCTCGCCCCGGAGGGCACGGATTCCCGCGCGCTGATCTCCCTTCCCGTCGTCTCTGTTTTCGCGGTGACGGTAACCTCCACCGTGGGATTTCCCCTTGAATCCAAAATTTCTCTCGCGCAAACATCTGTAATAGCAATAAAAAGCGACATTCCTTTCCCCTTTCCGAATCATCTGTTTTCTGAAAGTATATCCGAATGCCGCTTTTCCTATACAGGAGCGCCCGTATTTTATTTTATGATCCCTTTCGTCTTCAGGAAATCAACCCAGATATTGTATTTCGAACCGTACAGATGCAGATTGTCAAACGTCAGATCGGGATTCAGATTGCCCTCCCCGTCACACACGACCTCATTCACATCTATGTAAAAAATCGTTTTGTTATCGGCAAGTTCCGCAATCCGCATGTTGCGCTCGACGAGTCCCCTGTTGTTAAAAATCGGGTCCGCGTCCGACTTTTCTTTTGTCACATGCATGATTCCCTGTACATAGATGATCGCATCCGGCTGCAGATCCCGAAATACCTGAACCGACCACGCATACGCCTCCATAAAAGTGTCCAGCGTCCCGCGCCCCATCTCGTTGATACCAATCTGAAAATAAATCTTTCCGTACTTCTTTGCGGAAAGAGCCTCCGCAAGCGTCACCTTCCCGGCATCCGTCTCACAGAATTTCTCGTCCCACATATCGTAGACATTGAGTCCCACGGTCGCAAAGAAATCCGCCTGATCGAGCCCGCCGTAATCGTGCAGTCCCACCGTGCGGGAATCCCCGATAAAGACCGCATCGTCAAAATAGCTCTCGTCCACATCGGTAAATTCTTTCTCCTGTTCCTCCGTGGCCTCCTGCTCCGCAGTCTCCGTTCCGGCCATTTCCGTCCCCGCTGTCTCCGCCCCGGCCGCTTCCGTCCCCGTAGTCTCTGTCTCCGCCTCCATGACAAGCTCCGTGGCCGCTCCCACGCCGCGCGACGCCCCTGCCCAGACACGTTCCCCCTGCGGTCCGAAATCCTGTTTTTCCCTGCCGATATCCCACGGATAAATCCCGTCATGCACTCCCTGAAATACCAGTGCAAAATAGGGTGTTTTTCCGATATCAGTCTCGTATCTCTCGTATGCGGTATCTTTTCCCAGATAGCCGATCACCGACAAAAACACCCATCCGAACAGTATTGTAATCGTAACTTTATATTTCCATAGCTTCTTCAATCTTCTCACCACACTCTAAAAATTAAAATACATAAACGGATTATTCCGGGAAACCGCCAGAAAATAGATGCTGAGTCCCAAAATTCCAAAAACGATCACATTTCCGAGGAAACGCTTTCGGATTGCCCGGTAGCACATCTGCGGCAGCGGCGTCGCAAACAGAATCCCCGCAGCGAGCAGATACCAGTAATCCCGGAGATAGCGCACAAAATCATACGCGTCGAGCACTTCCGCGCTCCCCCTCACAAACGGAAACAGCCTTGTAAAATAAATCCCCAGCTGCCCGACATCCCCTTTTTCGATTCCAAGCAACACCAAAAGCATACCGCCCCAGATCAGAAAATTGCAGGCCGCGCCGTGCCACAGCGCCGTCAGGCTCCAGACCACAAACAGATTCAGAAATGTGCGCGCCTTTCCCTTACGGTTTCCCCCGAGCGGTATGTAAACATACTCCCGAAACCATTTTCCGAGTGTGATATGCCACCTGCGCCAAAATTCCGAAACCGACTTTGACATGTAGGGGAGTCGGAAATTCACCGGAATCCGAAAGCCGAGCATCCCGCCGAGTCCCATCGCCATCATCGAGTATCCGGCAAAGTCAAAATACAGCTGCATCGAATATGCCGCGGCCCCCATCCATGCGAGCGGCGTGGAAATGCCGGAAACTCCAATGGACAGAATACTGTTCCACAAAGTCCCGATGCGATCCGCAAGAATCACTTTCGAGCCGAGCCCGATAATCAGGAGTTTCAGACCCTCCTCAAATTGCTCCGGCGTCGTGCGCCGCACGGAAAGCTGCATCCTCACATCGGAATAATTGATAATCGGTCCGGCCACCAGCTGCGGAAACATCGTCAGATACGTCCCCAGCCTGACAAGGGATTTCTCCGCCGGAACCCGCCCTCTGTACACGTCAATAATATACGCCGCAATCTGAAACGTATAAAAGCTGATACCGAGCGGCAGCCGGTCGGCAAGGCCGCTGTATTTGAAGAAAAATAAAGCCCCGAAGTCATATCCGAGTGCGAGAAACAGCAACAGCTTCTGGCGGAATCCGCGCCCCTCCGCCGCGCTGCGGTACATCATGCGACCCAGCAGATAGTTAATCAGAACACAGCCGAACAGCAGGAGCACATATTCCTCCTCTCCCACCGCATAAAAAATGAGGCTCCCCGCAAACAGGATCACATTGCGGAACCTTATCTTCCAGTCAGCGGCCTTCTGTCTGCTGACACGCTCTGCCGACAGGACAATGCTGTAAAATATCTGCGGTACAATAAAATAAATCAATAAAAAAACCGGCAAAAACCGGAATAAAAATTCAAAACTGCTAAATACCATCCCAGGTCTCTTTCCAGATACGCACACATATCACATAATTCTTTTCTCTCTATAACAGTATAGTCGAAAAATATCGAAATAACCAACTATTAAGAAAAGTTCATGAAAATGTATTATTTCTATCATATTTTATGGAATCTGTAACGTTTCTGTAAATAATTACATCTGTCATTTCGCGAGGATTCGCTCAATCTCCCCGATAAAATATAACGACCCGAAAGCGACCGTTTTGCCGGCTCTTTTCTCCGCGCCAGACTCCGCCGCGAAATCCCGGAAAAACGCTTCGCAGTCTGCTATACGCTCCGCAGCGGCGCCCTTTTTTCGTATCATCTCCGCGAGCTGCGCCGCCTGCACGGCGCGCGCACTCTCCACGGTCACGGTGCGAAAATCAAGCGCCAAAGGCAGCAGAATATCCACCATCCGCGCGTAATCTTTATCCGCCATAACCCCCATGACAAAATGAAATTTCTCTCCCGGAAACAGGCGCGCCAGACTCTCTCCAAGCGCCTTTGCCCCGCTACTGTTGTGCGCTCCGTCCACCAAAAGAAACGGCTTTTGCGAGAGGATTTCCATGCGGCCTTTCCACCTGGTGCGTCGAATTCCCTCCCGAACCGCAGCGGACAATTTTTCCCGGCCCTCCTGCTCTCCCGACAAATCCATGCCACGCGCTTCAAAAAACGCCTCCGCAGCCAGAATCGCGGCCGCGGCGTTCTCATACTGATGCAGTCCGAGCATCTGCATACGGAGCGTTTTGTATGGTCCAAAAGAAAACCTCTGCATCCCGTCCTCATAGCTGCAGTCGCACAGTTCCTCCGGCTTTAGGAAGCGGCAGGATTTTACACCCGCCCGCGCGGCGGCTTCGGCAAAAACCGCCGTAACTTCCGCGGTCTGGCTCTCCGCGATAAAACGGGTCCCCGCCTTTAAAATCCCGGCCTTTTCCGCCGCGATCGCGGGCAGCGTATCCCCGAGAATCGCCGTGTGATCGTATCCGATTTTCGTGATGACCGACACCGCGGGCACCCCGACCGCGCTCGTGGAATCAAATCGCCCGCCAAGCCCTGTCTCAAGAATCACCGCATCACAGCCCTGCTCCTTAAAGTAAAGCAGCGCCATCGCAAGACAGATGTCAAACATCGTCGGAAAGACACGCTCCCCGCCGTCATAAAACTCCTGTTCCAGAAGCATTCCGCCGAGCCGCACGACGTCTTCCCGCGGAATCTGCGCTCCGTCCACACAGATGCGCTCCGCAAAATCGACCAGGTGCGGCGACGTAAAGCAGCCCGTGCGAAGTCCTGCCGCGCGCAGAATTTCGCACAAAAAAGCAGAGACAGAACCCTTGCCGTTCGTCCCTGCTATGTGTATGACGGGCATTCCCGCCTCCGGATGCCCGAGCTGCTCAAGCATCACCGCGGTAATTTCCCTGCCCGTACGGTTTCCAAATCTTCTTATGTTCTCAATCCGAGCTTCCCTGACAAGCACGGCCCGTTCCGGACAATTGCAGTGCGCGATGGCAAGAATTTTTTTCTCGCAGTCCTTCGTCCGGGATATCATGTTCGCCACCATTTTCTCCAGCGCGCGGTTCATGCCTCTGGCCTGATCAAGCTGGCAGATACTCCCCTCGTCGGTGGAACCCATGACAGGTTTGATATTCAGCGTGTTCGCGATAAATGCCTTTAAATTGGTAAGCCTTCCGTTTTTCCGCAGCGTCTCTAACGTCTCCAGGACAAAATAGGTGTTCATTTCATCGATATACGCCTCCGTTTTTGCGACGATCTCGTCAAAGGGCAGTCCGGCCTCCTCATACTCCTGCACTTTCATGCCGATCAGCGTCTCTCCGACCGACGCCGACCTGGAATTAAACACATAAATCCGCTTTCCGTCCGTGTGCTCTTCCTCATAGAGATTCCTGCCGAGAACCGCGCTGTTGTACGATCCGCTAAGCTTATCGGAAAGCGTCACGGCATACACATGCTCCGCCTCCCCCTCATATGCGCGCATATATTCCTCCGGCGCCGGACAGGACGACTTCGGACAGTCGGGGCTCTCTTTCACCCTCCGCAGGAAATCAAGCTGGTCAAAGGTCTCATCGTCCCGGATGCGGACTCCGCCCACCTCCAGCTCCAGAGATACCGTCATAAAATGTCCGTCTCTTTTTAACTCCTCCGGCAATTCTCCGCAGCTGTCCACAATAATTTTGTACATACGCCCACCAAACCTTTCCATACCATCTCAAAAATCATCAGATGCGTTATCTGAAATTACATAATTCGATTTTTTCTTCCATCAAACATAGTATTTATTACTACGTCATGGTAGCATAAAAACCTCTATTTGTATAGAGGTCTTTTGCATAAATATATATTTTTATAAGGCAGGAATCTCCGTCACGAAAAACTGAAGGTCAAAACGTTCTGTGTCCGGTCCTCCACATAGTAGAGCGTGGATATACCGCTGCAGTAATCCGCAATGTGCTTTTCCGAAATAAACCACGCACGGTACCGCTCATACAGCTCCTTTGTCGCAAACCGCACGGACACCGCAGAATTTCCTGTCTCATAGGCCTCCCTATACAGATTTCCCACCGCATCGGGATTCCATTCCGAAAAATATTTTCCTTCTCTGATATAGTAATTATCATCCACAGCCGTACATTCCGGCAGCACGAAATAATCGTTCGGGTGATGCGTCTGCATCAGATCCCAGGTCGTAACGCCGAAATAATTGTAATTGATAAACCGCGATACACCGCTCTCTTTGTTCGTGTAGGTGGAATTCCCCCAGGTGGTATCTATGTAGTAGTATTCCCCGTCCAGCTTTGCGAGATTCCAGGCATGCGCCTCTCCCTCGGCCTCCCCGGTGATAACGGCGCATTCAATTCCGAGCTCCGCCAAAAGATACTGCGTCGCACACGCGTACCCCTGACACACCGTCTCCCCGTTTAGAAATACGCTGATAATATTCTGATTGTCCGGTGAACCGACCACATAGTCCACATGGGAGGAAAGATAATCAAACACTTTGCGGGCTTTCCGGTAATCATCCGGCACCGCCGTCTCTCCGGCCGCAGTTTCCGCCGAAATCTCTGCGGAAATTTCGCCGGAGATTTCCTCTATGATTCGATCCACCTTGGCATCAATCTGCTCCTGCCAGACGTCCCGCTCCTCTTTTGTCATCGTGTACTGCGGAGCAAACTCCAGCTCGATCAGTTCATCCCCTCTCGTATACTGTGTGTACACATATCCTGAGGCCCAGAAAATGCCGCCGTAATCCGCACAGACCGCCTTGTATGCCCGGTCAAGCAGCTCGCTGTCTAACGTACTCATCGCGGTTTTCTCCTCATGCTTCATGAGTACCTCATAGATCTCGTCGTAAACCTGACGTGCCGCGTCATCAAGCGTTCCGTACACATATCCGCCCGCCGGAGCCGGAGCCGCAGACATCTCAAATTCCCCCGGCTCCACCACAAGGTCCGCCATCGGCTCCGCCACGGACACGCCGCCCGACCGGGCAACCCGGCCAAACGCAGGTCCTTTGGTCCGGTTTTCCGAATCCGCCTCTCCCACCAGTACAGCCGCCGTATCGCCAAACCATTTTGACAGGCTCCCGTCCGGATTATATTTCAGGTCTGCCAGCATGCCAAGCAACAGAATGCCGGCAATTCCCCAAATGATTCTGCCTTTTCTCACGGTTCTTCTCCCTCCAAAGCAATCGTCATGAAAAGTACTGTTTTACAAGTGCGCACAGCGCCTGCTGATCGCTGCTCCCCATCAGTTCTCTGGCAGAATGCATCGCCAGAAGCGGCACGCCGATATCGACCGTTTTCACCGGCAGCAGCGCCGAAGCGATCGCTCCTAAGGTTCCTCCTCCGACCATATCGGAACGGTTCACAAACTTCTGATACGGAATCTTGCCGGACTCACACAACTGCTGGACAATGGCCACCGATTCGCAGTCCGTCGCATAGGACTGCGCGCTCGCCTCCTTGATGCAGAGTCCCGCGCCGAGCACCGGCTTGTTGGTGATATCCATCTTCCCCACCTGATTCGGGTGCAGGCCGTGCGCCACATCCACCGACAGCATCATGCCCCGGTATAAATCGCGCTCCGCCGTCTCCTCTCTGCCGCAGCTTTTTAAAATCCGCAGCACCATGTCGTGCAGTAAAATGGAAGCCGCGCCCTGCTTGCTCCGGCACCCGATTTCCTCGTGGTCAAACAGCGCGATCAGATTCACGCCCTGCCCGCGCTCCGCGTTCAGGATCCCGGATGTTAAAGCCGCACAGGACGTCAGATTATCCAGCCGCGGCGCCGAGATAAAATCCTCGTTCATCCCGACAAACGCCGGCTCCTCATTGCAGAATACCGTAAGTTCAAAATCGAGGATATCTTCCTTTTTCACGCCGAGTTCTCCGGCCAGAAATGTCAGGAAACAATCCGCCGTCTTCTCCTCCTCCGAAACCATCCCCAGAATCGGCAGCATGTCCGTCTGCCGGTTCAGCTCCACACCCTTATTGACTTCCCGGTTCATGTGTATCGCAAGGTTGGGAATCGTGAACAGGTTTCTCTTTGAGACAAACGCCTTGATCACCGGCGCAAACGGCGTTTCCCCGCGCACCGCAACACGCCCCGCAAGTCCGAGCGGCCGGTCCAGCCAGGTATTTAAAATCGCCCCTCCGTACACTTCCACGTTGACCTGCGCATATCCGTTCGTCACAACATCCGCAGAAGGCTTGATGCGCAGACACGGGAAATCGGTGTGCGCTGCCGCGATGCGGATCTGCGGCGTATCGGTATCCTCCCAGTCCTTCCCCAGCACAAATGCAAAAAGCGTCGTGTCATGGTGTTTGATGTAATATTTTCCGCCCTTTTGAAGTTCCCAGGCATCCCCGTAAGAAAGCGCCTGAAAGCCGCCCTCCTCCAGACGTCCCGCGCAGCAGGAAACCGCCTGTACCGGAGATACGCCCTCCCTCAGCAATTCAAATAAAATATCGGTCTCACTCATTCTGTTCTCCTCCCTGATGCCGCCTGATTTCCGTACCTGCCGCCGCGCGGGCTGTCTTTAACCGCTTTGCCTTCGGCCGGTACAATATCTTTTATATTATATCATATTTGCCGGGGATTTGTCATTGTATTTCACAGGATACTCATATATAATGGTATCGGAAAGCTGCAGGCCGAACTGTTACATATAATTAGTAAAAGACTGTCACTGTTTATCAGGCGGAAATGCGCCGCAAACGGCGCTGGACGACGGAGAATTATGATTGCACTTAACATACTCGAAATCAAAGATTTTATGAATAAACTGCTCTGTCAGGAAACGTTTGACAATTTCCTGCTGCGGGAGGCCGCCGTCACCGGCAGCGCCGCATGGAGCTTAGACGGCACTTTAAACCGCGATTTTTATTCCGAGGACGAGCTCGCGCAGGAAGGGCTTGCGGGTCTTGACTATCTGCCCTTCTCCATGCTGCGCCCGCAGTGCTTTGCATTAATCCGGGGCAAGCGGACACCTTCCTGTTTTAAATTTGTCTTCCTGCTGTCCCCGCCCAATCTCGCCCGGACTCTGGCACAGACCCACAGCTCCTATTCCCCCGCAGATATCGCCGGCCTTTTTATCAATCTCCGGTATCAGAACGGGACGCTGCTCCTCACGACAGGCGTGTCTTACCGCATTTTTTCGACTGACAAAAGCCTGGAGCAGGAATGGGATTCCCTGGTGAAACGATTTTTAAAAGGCCATGAAATCAGTTTCTCAGAACTTTAATTTCTCGCTTTACAATTCTAAATCATTGTGTTATAGTACTTATAGCTGTAGGTAACTATGGTCAGTATTATTTTTGGAGGTACTTTTTGATGAAAGGTACAGTAAAATGGTTTAACAACCAAAAGGGTTACGGATTCATTTCCGACGAGCAGGGAAATGACGTATTCGTACACTACTCAGGGCTTAACATGGAAGGCTTCAAATCCCTCGAGGAAGGCGCTGCAGTAGAGTTCGATGTCGTAGAAGGCTCCAAAGGACCTCAGGCAACAAACGTAACTGTGGTAAAATAATTTTACCATCAACGCTTTAATCTCGTTTCATGTACCTTTTTCTTTAAATAGAGCTAGTCTTTTATTTCTTGATTAAGATATTGCAAACTACGGATTTAAAAAAGAGTGTCGGTTCACCGACACTCTTTTTTACTTCACCGGACTTCCACTGCATTTTTATACACGCGCGAAGAACGCCCAAAGGGCGTTCTTCTGTGTGAATAGATTCCGCTGCTTCTTTATATACGCGAAGAACGCCCCAAAGGGCGTTCTTCTAATGAATGGAGCCTGCTCCATTCTATACTCCCGAGTACGCAGCGAACGCCCCGTCGACCGGAATACATACGCCGTTTACGAAAGCGCTTGCCTCGGTGCATGCGAGGAATAAAAGTGCTCCCACAAGCTCCTCCGGCTCACCGAAACGCTCCATCGGCGTGCCCGCCAGAATCTTACCGGTTCTCGCCGTCGGTGTGCCGTCCTCGTTAAACAGCAGCGCACGGTTCTGTGCCGTTGACAAAAAGCCCGGTGCAATCGCGTTGCAGCGAACGCCGACCTTCGAGAAATGTACCGCAAGCCACTCGGTGAAATTCACGATAGCAGCCTTTGCACCCGAGTATGCCGGAATCTTCGTGAGCGGTGTGTACGCGTTCATCGATGCGATATTGATGATATTCGCACCCTCTTTCTTAACCATATCCTGCGCAAATACCTGCGTCGGAAGCAGTGTTCCCATGAAATTTAAGCTGAATACAAAGGAAACGCCGTCCGGGTCCAGATCAAAAAACGTCTTCATCTCTCCCATGTCTTCCGCCTTAAAGTACTCGTCATCGGTCGTCGCCTTCGGATTGTTTCCGCCCGCTCCGTTTACCAGGATATCGCAGGTTCCGAAATCAGCCGTAATCGCTTCTCTCGCCGCCTCGATACTTGCTTTCTCAAGCACGTTGCACTTGTACCCTTTTGCGGTAAAGCCCTGCGCCACAATCGCGTCCGCACTCTTCTGTGCCGCCTCCTCATTGAGATCAAGCAGTGCAACTTTCGCGCCGCTGGCTGCGAGAGCCTCTGCCATCACGGAGCAGATCACACCGCCCGCTCCCGTCACAACCGCAACCTTTCCTGTCAGATCAACCTGCATTGGTAATTTCATTTTCCTGTTCCTCCTATTTCAAATTTTATATTGTCGCCGCAGATCTATGCCCGCGGAAATGCTTTTTCGACTGCCTCGAATAACCCGTTGATATAAGTCGCTCCGAGCGCACGGTCGTAAAGTCCGTATCCCGGTCTTCCCGTCTCTCCCCAGATCATGCGTCCGTGATCCGGTCTTACATATCCGTCGAAACCGTTCTCGTGAAGCGCCTTTACAATCTCATACATGTCAAGCGAACCGCAGCAGGACAGATGCGCCCGCTCCTCGAATCCGTTGTCAAGCACCGCCACGTTGCGCAGATGTGCAAAATGGATTCTGCCCATCGCCGCATACTTCGCCGCCATCTGTACCACATCGTTCTTGTTGGAGCAGCCGAGCGAACCGGTGCAAAGGGTAATTCCGTTGTGCGGATCGTCTACGAGCTTTAAGAAGCGGTCGATATTTTTCTCGCATGTAATGATGCGCGGAAGTCCGAAGATACTCCAGCAGGGATCGTCCTCATGGATTGCCATATTGACGTCACACTCTGCCGCCACGGGAATCACTTTCTGAAGGAAATACTGCAGATTGTTCCACAGATCGTCCTCGGACATCGCATTGTATTCCGCAACGACATTTTTTAATTCCTCTCTGGAATAGCTTGCATCCCAGCCCGGAAGCGTCAGGTCACTCTCGCTCTGCAGCGGATTCACCGCATCCACCTGCTCCTGATAATAGACAAGAGATGTGGAGCCGTCCGGAAGCTCATGATCCAGCTGGGTTCTGGTCCAGTCAAATACCGGCATAAAATTATAGCAGATACATTTGATTCCGGCTTTCGCAACTCTGCGGATATTCTCACAGTAGTTCTCGATATACTTATCGCGACTCGGCTTACCCAGTTTGATATCCTCATGAACCGGAATACTCTCGATCACCTCAAAATGTATCCCTGCTTCCTCCACCTGGGCTTTTAACTTTGCAATGCTCTCCTCACTCCAGACTTCACCGACAGGTACGTCATACACTGCCGTCACAATGGAATGCATTCCGGGAATCTGTCTGATGTTCTCCAGGGTTACCTTGTCATCCTCCCCGTACCAACGAAATGATAATTTCATGTTTTCCTCCAATCCGGCGTCTCCCGCGCCACATCATACACGCGCGCAATTTTCCGCGCACTTGCATACAACCGCAAAATGCTGTGTTTTCAAGCATTTTTCGCACATTTATACTTCAAATATACCATTCTTGTATACAAGTGTCAATGTCTATTTCGAGGCCCGTTTTAAATTTTACATTATGCACAGTATCGCTTCCATTTTTTGGTCACACTTGCACAACTCCAGTACTATTTTTCCCTTTCTTCCTTAAAATATGTATTGTGTTTTTCACCCGATGGCTTTATAGTTTAAATATATCCGAAATGCAATCCGCAAAAGGAGGACACTATGAATCCCAAGAGACAACCCGGTACTTCCGAGGCTGTATACCACAGGCTCAAAGAACAGATCCTGCATCTGGAACTGCCGCCCGGTTCCGCCATCAGCGAGATCGACACGGCCACGCGCTATGAGGTGTCAAGGACTCCTATCCGGGATGCTTTTAAAACACTGTCTGCCGAAGGTCTCTTAGAAATCCGCCCTCATATCGGAACCTTTGTCTCTCTGATTGATCTTGATATGATTTCCGATATTCTCTATATGCGCGAAGTTCTTGAGCAGGCTGTCCTCCGCGATCTGGCCCAGAACCATGACAAGTCTCAGGAATTCCGTATCCGGCTGATTCTGCAGCGACAGAGAGAACTGATTGAATCCGGGCTCACCCTCGAGGAACTGAGCCGCGCATTTATCGTCTCGGACAACGAGTTTCACAACATGCTCTACGAGATGGCCGGAAAAACAAACGTGATGTTGTTTTTCCGCACGATCAGTTCGCAGTACGAACGCTTCCGCACCTTCTTAAATCTCCGCGGCCGGGATAATCTGATGTGTCTGTATAATGAGCACCTTGCCATATGGGATGCAATTTCCTGCCAGACTTATGACGCCCTCTCCAATTTGATATCCCATCACATCTATGACGGTTTTAACTCCAGTACGGACATTGTTTACAGCCATCCCGAATACTTTAAGCCGGTCTCCCAGCGGGCGGAATTCTAAACCGGCGGAAAATTTCACAAAACCCGTCCACCAGAAGAGACGGTTTTCAATCCGGTCTTCCGGCGCACGGGTTTTAAAAACAACACCGCCTGTTTACTTTTTCATCTGAGGCTGAAAAATGATGCTGGCGATATATCCGAAGATCAGCGCCGAAGAAATCCCCACTGCGCTCGCCTTAAAGCCTCCCATAAAAATACCGAGAAATCCGTACTCGTCTACCGCTTCCTTAACGCCTTTCCAGAGCACGTTTCCGAATCCGAGCAGCGGCACACTCGCGCCCGCTCCCGCGAATTCCACAAAAGGCTGGTAAATCTGCAATGCTCCAAGTACCACGCCGAGGCACACCAGAAGTACCATGATTCTGCCCGGCAGCAGTTTTGTCTTTTCCATCAGAATCTGGACCAGCGCACAGATTGCACCGCCGATAACAAACGCCGTCAAATAATCCATATGAATCCCCCTCTCCTATGCATGTTCAATCACAACCGCGTGCGCAATCCCCGGCACCGTCTTACCCTCATTGAAAGACACCGTAGACAGAAGCGCCCCGGTCGGCACAAACAGGATGCGCTTCCATTTGCCCGACTTGACTTTTTTCAGATAATGTCCCGCCATCGTCACCGCGGAGCAGCCGCAGCCGGAACCGCCGGCTCCTGTCCCCTGCTTTTCGGCATCATAGATCTCTATCCCACAGTCCTCGTGCAGCCCGGCGATGTCATGGCCCTTCTGCCTGCACAGATCCTGCAGAATCTCCTGTCCCACCGTCCCCAGATCTCCGGTGATAATCCTGTCATACTCGTTTGCGCCCCGCGCGAAATCCTCAAAATGCTGACAGATCGTGTCTGCCGCGGCCGGTGCCATCGCCGCTCCCATATTCATCGAATCCTTGACCCCGTAATCCACGATTTTACCGGTTGTGATCCCCGTGATCCGCGCCTTACTCCGCTGCTTTCCAAGTACATAGGCACCGCTTCCGGTAACCGTCCAGGTAGCCGACAGCGGTCTCTGATTTGCATACTCCAGCGGAAATCGAAACTGTTTCTCCGCACTCGCAAAATGGCTCGACGTCATCGCCACCACATACTCCGCATAGCCTGCCGCCACGCACATTGCCCCGAGAGACAGCGCCTCCCCGCAGGTACTGCAGGCACCGTACAGTCCGAACAGCGGCACCTGACAATCCATCAGTCCGAAGGACGTCGCGATATTCTGTCCGAGCAGGTCCCCGGAGAACAGATAGCGGATATCCTCCGGCTTTAACCCGGCCTTTCCGACCGCCATCGTAAATGCCTCTTTCTGCAATGTGCTCTCCGCCTCTTCCCAGGTATTCTGCCCGAATTTATCATCTTCTCCCACCACGTCAAAGCAGCTTCCCAGCGGGCCTTCCCCTTCCTTTTTTCCGACTATGCTCGCACTGCTTATAATGTAGGGCGCCTCCGCAAACTGAAGGCTCTGTTTTCCCACCCGTATCTCCATAATTTCCTCCGTTTCGCTTTAAAAATTCTTTTCCATTAGTATGAATAAGACCCTTTTCTTTTATCCATACTACTTAATGGGCAAGAATTTTTTGCGCTGCTTTCTTTCGAAAACAGAATTATTTGACTGGGTAAATAACGGTAATATATGATTCCCTTACGAGGTAATAGCAATGCGAAACGAATATATTCCACGGGTTTTAAAAGAATATCGCAAACGTAACCATTTCACGGTAAACGACGTTTCCCTTATGCTGCGCGAGCGCTCTCTTGAAGTCGCGCCGAAGACCATTTACGGCTGGGAAAGCGGGCAGGCAAATCCAAGTGCGGATATGCTTCTGACGCTCTGCGAAATGTATAATATCACAGATGTTCTCTCCGTATTTGGATATTCCGGGGATGATTCCTGTTTTCATGTCACGTCGTCGGAACGCGCATTGATTGAATCTTACCGCAGCCATCCGGAGCTCCAGAGCGCCATCAACAAACTTCTGGACTTAAACGCGGTCCGCAAGAAGCCCGCTTCCTCCGCAAATCCGGCGCCTGATACCTGATGGACCGATACCTTCGGCACACAAAATCAGGAACATGTCGGCACACCGGAGCCGTCGCGTTAACACGCGTGTTAACGCGACAGCCTTTTCATTGTGCGCAGGAGCTCTTTCTGTTCCGGCGTAATCCGGTAAGATTCTATCATTTTTTGAATCGATTTATTGTATGTGAAATCATCCAGATGATTGTCTGTCAGAAAGGCATGCGTCTGCTCCGGAAATTTGGCATAGGCAGTCGCCATACCCCACGCCACGCCCATTTTCCGGTAATACCCTTCATGCTTTAACGAATCCCAGACGGCGAGCACGCGATCAATGTAATCTTCCACGAGAAAATGGTCCATCAGCATCACGGCCACCACCCGCTGCGGGAACTCCTCCGGGACGTCCCTGTACTGCATCAGAAAATCCCAGACCCTTCCGCGGTGCCTCTGCGCAATTTTAAAGGTACTGCAAAAGGTGTCATTGACGGACCAGTCCGCGATTTTCGGGATAAATTCTGCCGCAAACGACAGGATTTCTTCGATATCCGCTCTCGCATATCCGATTACCAGCCCCTGCAGCATCACCTCCTCAAAGAAATCGTTCTCCGCCATGCGAAGATAACCTCTCCAATCTCCCTTTACAAGCTCTTTTGCCAAACTGCGTATCACCGGAATCCGCACGCCGAGCATTTGCTGCCCCTGCGGGATCAGCCCCGAACTGAATTCCCGGTATTCCCGCTCCGCGTGTTTCAGCAAAAAATCCCGAATTTCTTCGTTTGTCATTTGAATCCTCCGTGCCGGATTGGTTTATGCGGACAATGATTTGAACGCAGCATTCCCGGCCTGTCTCTATTTTGCCGCGCTTTTTCGAAAAAGGCAAGTCCAAACGCCGCCTTCGCTTCCGACATACACCGAAAACGATCCCGCACAGGCATATTTGCTTTGACAGCCCTGCCCTCAATTGACAAGGGGAACGGTTTGTCCTACAATACCCTCAGTGGCCAGGGACAGCTGCCACTGACTTAAAACGGAGCTTTCTGATATGAGAAAAATTGCATTTTTTGATATAGACGGAACCCTGACTTCCGAAGTGGACGGCACGGTTCCAAAGAGCGCCGCGCGCGCCATCCGCGCGGCAAGAGAAAACGGAAATCTGATGTTTATCAATACCGGACGCTGCTTTCAGAACGTGGAACAGCGCTTCCGCGAGGTCGGTTTTGACGGTTACGTCTGCGGCTGCGGAACAAATATCTACTGCGGCGGGAAGGAAATCCTCTCCGTATCACAGCCGCCTTCCGTGATTGCGGAAATCGTGGCGTGCGCGCGCAAAACCGGCGTGGACCTTTTGACGGAATCCCGGGACGCGGTGGCCTTTGACCTCTCGCGGCCGCTCTCCCATCCCGACGCACGCCGCCAGTATCAGGCTTTTTTAGACAGAGGCTACACAATGCCGCGGAACCTTTTGGCCCCGGGTTTTCGCATGGACAAATTTGTCCTGTGGTTTCTTGCGCCGGAGCAGCTTGCCGCTTTCCGAAAGGTCAGCGACCGGTATTTTACCTGTATTGACCGCGGCGGAAATTTCCGGGAATTCGTGCCGCACGGTTACTCGAAAGCAACCGGTTTGCACCATGTGCTCGATTACTATGGCATTCCTCTTGCAGACGCCTATGCCTTCGGGGACAGCAACAACGATCTGCCGATGCTCTCCTGTGTGCAAAACAGTATCGCCATGGGAAACGCAAAGCCGGAATCCCTGAAGGAACAGGTTTCCTATGTGACCGCGAATGCCGGCGCGGACGGGATTTTACAGGCACTCTCGCATTTCGGCTTTCTGTGAACCGCTTCTTTACAGCAAACGAATTCTACGCTATAATTTTTTGCGGATGACAAAGGAGGATATTGCTATGCTCGAACTTAAAAATATATCGTACGATGCGGAGGACGGAAAGGAAATCCTGCAGGACATCAGCTTAAAAATTGACGACCGGTTTGTCGCGATTACCGGTCCAAACGGCGGCGGGAAGTCTACACTCGCAAAAATCATTGCGGGAATCAACAGACCTTCTGCCGGCCGGATTTTTTTAGACGGGGAAGATATCACCGACCTGTCTGTCACGGAGCGGGCAAATCGGGGAATCAGCTACGCGTTTCAACAGCCGGTGCGCTTTAAGGGGCTGCGCGTAAAAGATCTGCTCGCCCTGGCATCCGGACGGGATTCCGGCTTAAACGACAGCTGTGAGATTCTCTCCGAGGTGGGCCTCTGCGCGAGGGATTACATGGACAGGGAATTAAACGACAGCCTGTCGGGCGGCGAGATGAAACGCATCGAGATCGCGATGATACTCGCCCGCGGGACAAGCTTAAGCGTTTTCGACGAACCCGAAGCCGGAATCGATTTGTGGAGCTTCCAGAATCTAATCCGGGTTTTCGAAAAAATGTATCAGCAGACCAGGGGAAGTATCCTGATTATCAGCCATCAGGAACGGATTTTAAACATTGCGGACAAAATCGTGTATGTCAAAGACGGGCATATCGAGCGATACGGCAGGCGGGAAGACATCCTTCCGGAACTTCTCGCGAATACCGCTACCGCCACGACCTGTCAGGTGTTAAACGAGAAGGTGGAGGTGAAATAAATGGCAATCGACGCAATACAGATGAGTCTTTTAAAAGAAGTCGCGGAACTCGACGCGCTTCCGGTCGGCGCCTACAATATCCGCGCAAACGGGGAGAGCGCCGCGCGCAATACTACGGCCAATATTGATATTGTGACAAAAACGGACAAGCCTGGCATCGATATCATCATCAAACCGGGCACGAAAAAGGAAAGCGTTCACATCCCCGTCGTTTTATCCGAGGCCGGCTTAAAAGAGATGGTGTACAACGATTTCTTTATCGGCGAGGACTGTGATATCGTGATCATCGCGGGCTGCGGCATTCACAGCTGCGGGGGCGGCGACAGCGAACATTCGGGGATTCACAGTTTCCATGTCGGAAAAAATGCGAAGGTCCGCTACATTGAGAAACATTACGGGGAGGGCGACGAGACCGCCGACCGCGGCAAGCGCGTGATGAATCCCACCACCGAAGTCTTTTTGGAGGAGGGGGCGTCCCTTGAAATGGAAGCGACACAGATTTCCGGCATCGACGATACCATCCGAAAGACCACGGCGGTACTCGCGGCTCACTCGAGTCTCGTCATCCACGAGAAGGTCATGACCACCGGAACCCAGTCCGCGGTTTCGGATTTTACCGCCGACTTAAACGGCGAGGGCTGTAGCTGTAATATCATCAGCCGCACCGTGGCAAAGGACCAAAGCCGTCAGGAATTTATCAGCGTGCTAAACGGAAATGCTGCCTGTGCGGGTCACAGCGAGTGCGATTCGATCATTATGGACGATGCGAAGGTGCTCGCCAGTCCTCAGCTGTCCGCCTCCTGCACGGAGGCAAGTCTGATTCACGAGGCGGCCATCGGCAAGATTGCCGGGGAACAGCTGATCAAGCTGATGACTTTAGGACTCACCGAGCAGGAAGCCGAGGAACAGATCGTAAACGGATTTCTGAAATAAAATACGGCCGGCGGGCGTGTCTGTCCAATCACACGCCCGCACCGCCGCATTTTAAAACCTTTTCACTTCTTTAAAAGCAAAATCGACCACCTGCTCAAACCGTTCCAGCTTCTCCTCACTGAACTGATGTGAAACAATCAGTATCGTTTTCTCCTCAATCCGCAACAGCAAATCCTCAATCCGCTTTGCATTCTCGCTGTCGAGATTTGCCAGCGGTTCGTCAAAGATCAGCACATCCGTATCCCGCAGCAACGCGCGGGCCAGACAGATGCGTTTTTTCTCACCGCCCGAGAGATTTCCGCCGTTCTCCGCTATGATACGGTCAAGCGCCCCGGTGTTCGCGTACTTCGTCAGACCGAGACTTTCCAGCGCCCCTATCAGCTTTTCATCCGGAATATCCTCATACATCGTCAGATTATTCCGCAACGTATCATGAAACAGCACGGCCTCCTGGCGCACGACTGTCATGCTTTCGTATGTACTCCCATACGCCTCAATCGGCACATCGTCGACACGGATGCTGCCGTTCTTCACATCGTAATAACGGAGCAGCAGATTTACCGCAGTCGTTTTTCCACTGCCGCTTTGCCCTTTGAACAGATATCGCTTTCCTTTTCGGATATTCAGATTAAAATCGCGAAGAACCGGCATCTGATCTTCATACGCGAACGTCACATTGCAAAAGCGGATGTCCCGCGCAACAGACCGCAGCTTTGTCCGTGTCCGCTCCTCCCCGGGAACCGCAAGAAACTGTTCCAGTTCCTCGCAGACGGGCCGAACCGCAATCAGTTCCCGCGCAACCCCCGCAAGGGAAATCAGCGGATAGGAAAGCTGGTCAATCATGCCGATTGCGATAAAAAAATCACCGGCGGTGAACTCTTTTTGGACTACCAGCCACGCTGCACAGACAAGTACAATAAAATAAGACAGATACGAAATCAGTGTGGTCAGCAGCTGTGATGCGGCTCCAAGCCGCATATCCCGCAGAAGCTTTTCCCGCTCATCGTCATTGACCTGACGGAACCGGTCCATGATTTTGGCCTCAACGGAATAATTCTTGATCATCTCAAAGCCTGCAAGCCAGTCATTCACCTTTGAGAGAGCGCGCTCCGCCGCCTCGATATAGTCGGATTGTGCATCCTGCAGCTTCTTTTCAATCAGCTTGGGAACATATAGCGGCGTCGTCAGCAATAAAATTGTGACAACCGCAATCCTGCAATCCAGCAGGAAAAGCGCCGTGCCGACAAGAATAATTTTGAAAAGAATTTCAAAAAATATCGGCAGAAGATGAAAATACCGGCTTTTGACGGCGTCGGCCGCACTCGTATATTTCGCTATATACGCTCCCTGCGGCTGCTCCCTGTAAGCGACATAACTGCGCCGCAGAATGCTTTGGAAAATATCCTCCTTCAATCCGCCTGTGCACCGCGTCTCAAACACTGCGCCAAAGCGCCGATAGCAATTATAAAATCCAGTCTCACAGAGGATAAATACGATCAAAAACAGCGCGTATTTTACCGTGTTTCCGGTGTCCCCCACCACCGCACAGTCAAGCACATCCCCCTTAAAAAACTGCAACGTGACTGCAAATACCGTACTGATCAGTACGGAAACCAAAGCGCCTGCAAAACAGGCACGATTTTTCATAAAATATGTTTTCATACGAACCTCCTATGCCAATCGTTTACGGCGATAGAAGGATGAAAAAATTTTCCTTCTATCGTTTTAGAAGGAATTTCTGCGTTTTACCATCCGAACACACCTCTCTTTCACGTTTTTGTCCCCCGGTGAACGGGGAAACAAGCTCCCTGAATGATGATTTAACAATAACATACTCCTGACTGGTTTTCAATTCGTCCGCCCAGGTTCTTCCGGCTGTTTGAAATGTCTTTTGCCGCCTCCCGCGCCGCCTGGCTTTCCGGGTTGCCTTTTATGGGCTGTTGTCTTATAATTTATCTGTACCGCAGCAGGCAAACCAACAGCACACAGGAGGATGTCGAATGGCAAAATCATTGATCGCATTTTTTTCAAGAGCAGGTGAAAATTATTTCGGCGGGCAGTTTCGTTTCGTCGATATCGGAAACACAAAAATCGCAGCCGAAAAACTGCAGGCGCTTACCGGAGCCGACTTATTTGAGATTCAGATGGAGACACCGTACTCAGACAATTACAAAGAGTGCGTCAAAGAGGCCAAACGGCATTTTGACGAGAACGCGAGGCCCGGCCTCGTCTCATTCCCGGACAGCATTGACGAATATGAACAAATTTTTCTGGGATATCCCAATTACTGCGGTACGATTCCGATGCCGGTATTTACGTTTTTAGAGCATTTTGATTTTACGGGAAAGAAAATCCTCCCGTTTTGCACCAATGAGGGAAGCGGTATGGCCCGCAGTGTCGGGGATATCAGGAAGCTCTGTCCCACCGCGGATGTAAAGGACGGCCTTTCCCTGAAAGGCAGCACGGTCGATTCCTGTGACGAGGATTTAAAAAACTGGCTGTCACTGTAACCGTAAAACATACTTGCACCGTTTATGCGCTTATAATTTATATGAGGCCGCTTTCGCGGCCTCATGCGATTGCTGCCGGGAGAATCACCAGGTATTCCCTTTTCGCACTGTGGAAATACCGCGTGAAAACATATCGTTAAAATCCTCCTTCGTAATAGGCCCGTGCAATTACATAAGAGGGTTCATAATATGCACTGCCATTATAATTATCGATTACATCGCATATTTCATGGTTATAAACCCGGATGATTCCTTCCACAAAATCTTCATTCGGCAAAAGCGTGTCACAAATCAGTCTCTGATAAACTTTTCCCATTTGTATGGCCGTGGGAATGCTGGAAACCAGTTCTTTGTCCACATTTGTAATATCAAATGTTCCGTTTTCAAGACAGTACTCCCGAATCCATTCGTCCTCTACATCCAAAGGATTTTGCGCATGAAGTACATTCGCAACACTGATCAGGTGATACAGCTTTTCTTTGCTGATGGCATTCACAATATATTGATTCCTCTGATGCAATTTCCTTGCAACACGTTCAATCATATAACACATAAAAAACAAGTCATCATCCCTGATATCTTCCTCTTCAAAATATAGATTTTTCATACTTTGGCACTTCCCTTATAACATAATGTTTCCAATGACGACTCAGTGCAAAAGGCAATTTGATGTGTCGGATATTTAAATTTTACCAATTCCCAAAACGCTGCTCTGGATATATTGCCATTTATATAATCTTCCACATAATCCCATATCTGATCATCGGCCATCGGTCCTTCCACAATATCATATAAATGCTCAATCCCTCTTCTGCAATTGACAACAAATTGCAGCCACTCTTCTGTCATTTTTTCAAAAGTACAAATATTCAAAGCATTATTTTCGACATAAAAATAACTGTTGACAACAGACCCACCCCGTTTTGTCAACGCCCACCGCTTTGCCTGTTTCTCTAATTTTGTGCAGTAAAATCCATATCCGAAATCTTTATAATAACCGTTTATTATAATACGAGGATTTTCTACAACCGCATTACTTCCGTGATAAATTAAGTTTTCACTCATGTCTCTCATTCCTTTTACTGCATACGATATCTATTTGTATGATCTAATTACCGTTATAAATCCTGATTCATTCTGGCAACAACTTTTCCAATATCTTCTCTAATTCCCCCTTTATCTTCTCCCCGCTTACTTTTAGTATATTGACATATCTGTTCATCGTCAAATACATTTTGTAGATTTCAATATATTCGTCTGGCCTTTCCACTGAGGGCATCTTTTTCTTAAAAAACTCTTCTGATTTCTATGACATGCACATCCTGATATTGGAAAAAACGGGCTGTCCGCAAAGCGTCAGCCCGTTTTTTTACATCATTCCATACAGATGCAGGATCCAGTAAATCACTCCCACAACCCAGCTTGAAAAGATCCCGTATAAGATCACCGGCCCGGCAATCGTAAAAATTTTACAGCCGATGCCGAACACCTGCCCTTCTTTCTGAAACTCAATCGCCGGAGCCGCGACACCGTTAGCAAAACCTGTAATCGGCACCAGCGCGCCCGCACCGCCCCAGTTTGCAATTGACGGATAAATATTAAGTCCTGTTAGAATAATTGAAAGCAATATCAGAAGCATCGAGCACCAGCTGCCTGCCGCATCCTTGTCAAGTCCGTAGGACGCGGCCGTATTCAGGATAAACTGCCCGATGCAGCAGATAATCCCGCCCGTCACAAAGGCTTTGAGCATATTGAGCCACAGATTGTGGGTCGGTGTTACCTGCTTGACATAATCGTTATATTTTTTCTGCTGCTGTTCTTTTTTTACATCCATTCGTACCTACCTCCGCTGTTTTTTACAGTATGTGCAGGTTTTGCAAAAAAAGTCGTGTTTTTTATCTTTAAAATCTTTTGAAAATATTTTTTGTGCCGGCCGCAATCAGAACTGACACAACACCCGAAAACAAAACGACCGCATACTCAACCCCTTTACAGATTTCAAACAGCGCGCCGTAAAATGCAGTCCCCAGCGGCTGCGCGCACATGGAAACGGTAAAAATGACCGCCATCACCTTTCCGATTAAATGCTGCGGCGTTTCCGTCTGAATAAAGGACATCATCTGCACGGCAAAAAGCGTTGAACATACCATAACAAAAAAGCAGCACACGGTCAGCACTATATAATTGAGCATTCCGGATGAAAACAACAGCAATGAGACACCGGCAGGAAACACACATGCCGCACACGCGATGACCGAATTGCCCGCTTTTTGAATTGCCAGTCTGTCTGCAGACATGCCTGCGCCAATCCCTCCTGCCAGTCCCCCTGCGGCCAGCGCTCCCTCCGCAAAACCATACAGACGATTCGTCTGCGCCGCTTCTAAATTCAATACTTCCGTAATCAGATACGGCAGTGCAACCATAATCATTGCGGACAGGAACAGATTCATTCCGCAGATTGCCAAAAGGACTTTTCCGATCACAGGTTTTTCCTTCCGGATAAAACGAATGCTCTCCGCAAAATCGCTTCCGGCTGTCTTTAAAATCCCGCCGTCCAACGTCTGACTGCGAAACGGTATCCGAATAAAAATTTCCATTACTGCCGACAGCGTAAAGCATACCATACAGACCCGCAATACAGGTTCCAAACCACAGGCGCTGTATAAAATGCCCCCAAGTACGGGACCTGCCAAAGATGCAAAAGAACTGACGATATTAATAACGGAATTTGCCGCGATAAAATGTTCCTGCCCCAAAAGCGCAGGGATACTTGCCTGTACGGTCGGTTGATAGGCACCCGCAATCCCGTAAAGAAGCATCAGCGTAACCGTCAGAAGCGGAACCAGATTCTCTTCATTCTTAAGCAGGGAAAACGTTAAGATGACTGCCGCCGTAACAAAATCCAATATCACCATCACATTCCTCTTATTTACTCTGTCTGCAACGATACCTCCAACGGGAGACAACAAAATCGCCGGAATAAAGGCGCATGCCGTTACTGTTCCGTAAAGTGCCGACGAACCGGTCAGATTTAATAAATACAGCGGCAGTGCAAACCGTATCGCTGCATTTCCAAACAGCGAGATAATCTGGCCGATGACAACTAACGTAAAATCCTTTGAAAACAGTTTTTGATTCATTTACTGATCCTCCTTTTTCCGATCCGGTTTCCAAATTATAATACCGGCTATCGGTATGTATTAAGCTGAAAAAATATCTGCCCATTTTCAGGGCAGATGTGGATGGGTGACTGCGATCCCTTTCCGTGAATAAAAGCACACCGTCTACCATACATAAATTAAATCAAAATTGTATTATTTGCTTTTCTGATAGATAGCGGTCAACTCCTGCAGTCTCTCTAACATTTCACCGTCAACAATATCCAGCCCGAAGCCCTGCAGCATCTGACCGAATACGATAAACTTACGGCGGGATTCTTCCTCGGAACTGTCAAATATCATTGGATTCATCCAGACATTTGCCGCAAGTAAAATCAGTTCCGACAACTCCCCCGGATACTCCGTCTCAATCGAGCCGTCAGAAATCCCCTGCCGGATAATCGGTAAAATATAATTCGGCGCCACATTTTCTATCGTATCATGCAAAAGACTGAAAAGAAGCTTCGGGTTATTATGAAAATCCGGAGCTACCGTAAAAATATCATTCTGCACGGGCCGACAAATGGATTCCTTAAAGATTGTTTTCAGCTTCTCTCTTCCATTCAGGTCAGAGCGGTCGCGGATGGCTGCAAGCATCCGATTTGATTCCTCCGTCATCCTGTCGGTAACGGCAACCAGAATATCTTCCTTTGATTTGAAATGATGATAAATTGCCCCCTTGCTGAGGCCGCCCAGGTTATCTATGATATCCTGAATGGAGGTATGCTCATATCCCTTTTCCATAAACAGGCGAAACGCGACATCCAGTATCAGTTGAACCGTTTCTTCCGGGTGCTTATTCCGTGCCATTGTCTCCTCACCTCTTATCCATACCCTTGGTATGGATTTACATTATCATACTGTCGGTCGGTATGTCAAGACATTTTATCCGTTTAAAACTTTCCTCCTCCGCCGCCGTGCGTCGTGCCGGACGACGATGTATGGGTGCTCGAACCGCCCGAAGAGCCGTCGGAGCTGCTCTCTTCCGGCTTCTCTCTGCGGTCGATATGCCTGTATAAAAACAGATCGTTCTGTCTCGTTATATGCATACTGCCGCTCTTCACATAGCTGTCCGCCTCGGGCCGGCTGTACACGGTCTTAAGTTTCCCCCTCATGATTCCCGTTGCGATCAGCGCGATCAAAAAGCCAAACCCGAACGTGATCACGAGATTCCCGGCAAACCCGAACGGCTCCTTCGGAAGGTTGTCGACGTCATACGGCTCACCCGTGTTCGCCTGCGTGATATAATCGTCGCACAATTTTGCATAGGTTGTAAAAGCCGCCGCATAATCGCCGTCGCTTAAGTCGTCGATAAACCGCTCGGACATATACGAAAGCCCCGCATCCGTGACCGCGGTAATCCCGTATCCGGTTGTCGATATGTACCAGTCTCTTTCCTCCATACTTATGAGAAACAAAATTCCGTCCTTCTGCTCCCCGAAACCGTATCCGTAATAATCATAGAAATCGTCGGCGTATTCCATGGCGGAGCATCCTTCCAGCGAATCGACCGTGACCACCACGACGTCCACCTGCTGCCTTTCGCTGATCTCGTCGAGTGTGCCAAGCAGCGCCGTCTCCTCGTCGTCCGAAAGCAGACCGGCATCATCCACAAGTCTTGGCAGATCCGCGGCGTACACGGGAAGCAAGGGGAGCGCCGCCAATAACAGTGCAAAAAATACCGCAAATAATCCTTTTTTCATAATTCCCTCCATATGCACACGCTTTCCGTGCATTTTTACAGCAGCCACAACAGGTAACTCCCCGCAAACAATATCGCACCAATGATACCCGTCAGTCCAAACAGCCATTTTGTATATGCCGCTTTATCCACCGGCAGATTCCCCACCATTTTTCCGGTCTGACCGTTCATTGCAAACAGATAATTCTGACCGTTCCAAGTCGTGCTCAAAAGCCACACAGGAAGAAGCGCATATTTTACCCTGCCGTTTTCCAGTCGGATACTGCCTGCCTCCCTCACAACCGTTGTGTAACCGTTCACCGTCGCCGCAAAAGCTTCCTCCGTGCTCCTCCTTATACGCTCGTTGGCACGCGCGACACTCTGATCGGCATCCACGTCATATTTATCCGCCAGATAACCGGCCAGATATGCGGTCCGGAAATCTACCGCCTTTGAAAAGTCAAACGGTTCCACAGATTCCATCAGGTCATCCGGCATTTTTGTGGAACCGTCGACAGGCACTCTCTCAAAACCGATCGTTCCGCCTCTCCTCACCGCATAGAAACTGGTTTCGGTATAATCGTATCTGCTGTCGCTCCACGCGCGGACTCTCGTCGCCCTGTAGCGCATATTGACATCTGCCTCGGCATCAAACAGCCAGAACGGGACATAAACGCCTTTCACTTCGTCAATGTGATTCTGATTTTTAAATACTTTCGGAAGCAGCCTCTTCCCTTCGTAATGTTTGATAAGAGCCTCTTTTGCATCTTTTTTATCGAGCTGAAACGGAATCACATAATCCGGTTTTAACGCGCCCGAAAACTGTCCCGTCAGCACAACGGGGCTCCCGCAGAACGGGCAGGATGTCGCCGCCGTATTTTCGTCGCAGGCAATCTCGCCGCCGCAGGAATTACACACATAAGCACGCAGTCCTCCCGTCTCGCCTTCCTGCCACTGTGTTCCGGCATTCGTCTCCCATCTCATATCGTCCGACTGGTCATTTCTCAACTCACTGTCATAGCCTGCCAGCGTTTCCATCTCAAACTCCGTGCCGCAGTAAGGGCACTTCATCTTTTGTATTGAGCTGTCAAAAGCAATTCCGCCGCCGCAGCACGGACATTTGTATTCTTGTGTTGCCGCCATCCGGGTTCCTCCTTCTATTCTTTCATTTCTTCTATTATACTCCAAATACCGCCGCATAACCAATAGAAAGCGGCATTGGCCGCCTGTAAAACCGCACACGAAAACCACTGCACCGACAGTATACCACACCCGCATTGCCCAAAATAGAACACCGGCATGAATCGGCGCAAAACTGCATTGAATCGACAGTCAAAAGCCCTCCTGTTACACTGCCTCTTCCCATGATAAACGGCAGGACATCTGCATGCCCTGCCGCCGTGCTCTACGAGAGATTTTCCACAAATTCTTTTTTCAGCCGTTCCTGATATGCGCCCTCATAAGTCCCCGCAAGGAACTTTCCCACGGCCTCGTCCTTAAACTGCTTCCAGGACTGTGCCTCGCGTTTCACCAGAATCGGATAATACAACACACCGTTCTTATCCGCCGCGTCTCTGTCGCCCGGCGCGTCGCCGACCATCAGCACATGATGCGCGTCATATCCTTTCTTTAACAGCTCGCCGATACAGAACGCCTTCGTCCCCGCGTTCTGCGCGAGCACGATATCCACATGCTCCATCAGGCCGTGGCGCTCCCACTCGTCGTAGACCGCCTCCGGGTTTGCCGAGGATACAATCGCGATGTCCGCCTTTGTATGCGCAAACGCGATCCCCTCCTTTACCCCTTCGAAAGGCAGCAGCTTCTCCTCGGGAATCTTTTTGGTCGTCTCGTTGACCGCCACCGACCACGCAAGCGCCTTTTTGAGGATCAGGCTGTCCGTCTCTGCAATTGCGCGCTCTACCGCCGCGTTCGAGAGCTCCTTCGTCGTATCCACCCAATGAATCAGGCTGTCTAAATCCTCGATTTTGCGGTAGGTGCCGTCAATCTCCTCGAGTGCCGTCACCAGCCCTTTAAAGCGGTTGATTCCGCGCGTCATCGTATACAGGTTGATTTCGTTCCAGCGCGTTAAAATGGCGTCCTGCCACTCCTCCAAATGCCACTCCCGCACCATGCAGGGACCGAAGCTCTCAAAATGCTTGATATCCATCGTATCCATCGCACAGCCGTCGGAATCAATACAGATCAAATAGTCTTTCGATTTTCGAAAATCGTCAAATACGCTCATGTCATTCCTCCTATAATCTTGTATCCCACTTGCCGCAGAATACCGTCTCGCCCGGCGTCGCGGTAAATTCGCTCTTACCGCAGATCTTCTCGATGGCGGTGCGGATGTAAGTTCTCGTCTCACCATTCGCGTTGACAAACGTGTGTACCTGCGGAACGTCAATCAGATGGGTCGTATAATTTAAGCTGATGCCGACCGTCGGCACCTCGGTCGCGTACCACGGAAGCTCGCTGGAGTGATTGCAGCTCCACCGCAGACGCACCTCATTCTCCTGCGCATAGCCGTGCACATTAATCACAAGAAATACGACATCGTATTTCGCGCGAAACTCCTCCATCTTACCGCAGTGCATCATCGTGAGCATATGCATCGGATTCGGCCCTTCCTCCACCTCAAGGTCATGGAAATTCGGCGCCACATCCACGGTAAAACCGGCGCGCTCGAGCTCCTCGATCACGACCTTTTTGACCGGATCGCCGCTGTAAGCCTTTGACGTCGGCGTGGACTGGATATAGACAAGACGCGCCCGCTTCTGCTTCTCGGGATTAATCGGGAGATTCTTCTGCGTATCCTTCACGAGCGTCACACAGGCGTCCGCCGCCTCGGCCTGATATCGCAGATGCTCCTCGCAGCCGATCACCGTATTCTTGCGCTCCGGGTCCGGAATCGCATTTTCTTTTTCGTATAATTTCAGCTTTGCCTTAAGGCCGAGAATCCGGTGCAGCGCATCCGAGAGACGCTCCTCCGTAATCACGCCGTTCTCAACGCCCTGTTTCATGTAGGCGAAATCTTCCTCCAGGTCATTTGCAAACAGGAACATGTCACAGCCGCTGGCAATCGCCTTCGGAACCGCGACCTCGCGTTTCTCCATGCAGGCGATTCCCGCCATGTGGGAGGCATCCGTGATAACCACGCCGTTAAAGCCCATCTTATCCCGGAGCAGATCGGTCAGAAGTTCCGGTGCGAGCGTCGCCGGCATAATGTCGGAATCCGCAATGCCCGGGCGAAGCTTTCTTGTCATCTCCGGCAGCGCAATGTGACCGACCATAATGCTCTCAAGGCCGTCGTCGATCATCGCCTGATACACTTTCCCAAACGTCTTCTCCCACTCTTCGGCCGATAAATCATTGACGCCAAGCACCAGATGCTGATCACGCTCCTCCACGCCGTCCCCCGGGAAGTGCTTGCAGCAGCATGCCATATTGCTCTCGTGCATCCCTTTGATATAAGCCTTTGCGTTTGCGATGACCGTGTCCACATTTTCCCCGAAGCTGCGGGTATTGACGATCGTATTTCTCCAGTTCATAAAAATATCCGCAACCGGGTTAAACGACCAGTTGCACCCCAGCGCCGACGCCTCTCTTCCGGCGACCAGCCCCTGATAATACGCCGCGGTCGTATCCTTTGACGCGCCGGCTCCCGCTGCGGTCGCGATAAAGGTCCCATCCTTTAACACGCCGTCACCGCCGTTGTCGCAATTGCAGGCCACAAACATCGGAATCTTTGAATGTTCCTGATAGCAGCGGTTCTGCGCGTACACCTGCTCCCTGTCGCCGCCCTGCCAGCGGAGTCCGCCCTGATGGTAAGTCTCCACGGTCCGCTTGATCTCCTCCGGGTCGAGACTCTTACGCATCAGCACAAAAAGCTGGCCTACCTTCTCGTCTAAGGTCATAGAAGAAATCGTATCCTCCACCCATTTGATCTGTGCGTCATCCAGACAAAACGGCTGTGCCTTCAAATCTACCATATCCAAAATCTCCCTTCTCCTTTTTCCTCAGTATAACATGCCCCCTTTGGGGTTTCTATAGATAATCTTCATGAAAACTAGCATAATTTTTATGTTGAAAATAGACAACACAAAAATTATGCCAGTTCATTTGACTTTTTCCCAGTTCTCCCTGTTTTTATCCACCACGCCGCAGACCGTAAGTTTCCCGTCCGCCACCGTAAACCGGATGTCATACCCCGCAAATTCCATCCCGTACACATAATCCGGCCGCTTGTTGTAAGCCGCGCGCGGGTCCTGTGCAAGCACCCCGAGCGCCGCTCTTCTCTTCTCCTCGGGCAGACGGCAGAGAAGCTCCTCCGGAAAAGTCACAGCGATTGCATCCGCGCTGTGCGCCTGTCCGAAACCGCCCCGCGCCTCGGGGTGCGCGTCCGCATAGGGCAGATACGGCTTGATGTCATAAATCGGCGTCCCGTCGAGCAAATCCACACCGGAGACAGAAAGCATCGGCCCCTCCTCCCCGTCGGGGCAGACCCCGTCGAGCTTCACGCACGACAGGCCGATCGAGTTCGGACGGAACGGGGAGCGCGTGGCAAAGACGCCCCGTTTCTTGCGCCCGCCGAGGCGCGGCGGAAATACCGTCGGCACAAAATGCTCCTGCCTCGCCTCCGAAAAATCCCACAACAGCCACAGATGTGAATATTCCTCAATCCCGCGCAGCGCCTCCGCCTGCCGGTACTCCGGGGTAAAGACAATCTTCCCGGTCAGTTCCTCCACAAGGCCGCTCTGACGCGGAATCCCGAACTTTGCGGGAAAATCCGTCCGTATGACCGCAATCGGTTTTATCACGCGTCCCTCCATATCTCCTCCTTCCGACACCGTTTCCGCAGCTACGCCTCTCTGTTATAAATGACTTTCACATGCCGCCTTCCGCGGTACATCACAAGCCACACGGCCGCAAAATTAATCGCCATAAACAGCGGGATTACCATCCGTTTGTCCATAACCTCCGCGAGCACGCCCGAGAAAAATTCCCCGAGCAGCATTCCGAATGTCATCGCCATACCGAAAATGCCGTTAAATCGTCCCTTCCGCTCGTCCGGCACATAGCTCTGTGTCGCGGAAATGCGGATATTGTAGGACGTCACGCCGAGGATTCCGCAGAGAAAGCGTAGCGCCATCATGACGGGCACCGGCACAAACAGATAAATCCCGTCGAAAATGCTGATCGACGCATACACAAACAGCGCGATCACAAATTTTTTCTCCGTCGGGAACTTGAACTTATAATGCACGGCCCCGCCGATCAGCCGCCCCAGCAGCGTGCAGCCCATCACCAGCAGATATATGTACTCTCCGTTTGTGTAAGTCTCGCGGAACCACGGGAGCCCGATCACACTGTTCGCCCCGTCCGCAAACATGGTCACCGCAAAATAAAGCGTGATGATCGCAAGCCCGCGCTCCGATTTCAGATAGCGGATCCCCTCCTCAAACGTCTGTCGGTACTGCCGGAACCCAAACGCTTCGCCCTCCCTTTTTACATACGTTTCCTCGACTTTGATCTGCGTCTCGAAAACGGCCGCAAGCAGAAAACTGACCATGTCAATCAGAAACAGCGGCCCGATTCCGACGAGATTATAGAGGAACACGGACACCGGAACCATCAGCATCGTCATGGAATCTAATGTGCTCGAAATCGAGTAGGCCTTTGTATAATTCCCCTCCGAAATCAGCATCGGATAAAAACTGTCATAGGCCACCATATACACGCTGCTGATCGCCCCGAGCAGCACGCATCCACCCACCAGCAGGCCGTAATTCAGACGGTCCGTCAGGATGACCGCCGCAAACAGCGCGTAGAGCGCTGCCGAGCAGAAATCCAGCGTATAGATCGTCTTCCGCCGCGAAAACTTATCGATAAACGGCCCCGCGAGCGTCGGCATCACAATCTGCGGCAGTGTGTAGAGCACCATATAGAGCGCATAATAAAACGTGGACTGCGTGTAATCGAGCACCAGAAGCCCCGTTGCAAACCCGGAAATCGCGCTCCCCAGCCTCGAGACGACGGTTCCCGCCGTGATAATCGTAAAATTTTTTGTCCACAGGGGATTTCCCCTTTCCGTCTTCTGTCCTTTCACACCTGTATCTGCCATATGTTTTTCTCCTCTTTTCCCATACGAAACAGTTCCGCCGTCTGCCCGTCGCAGGTCGCATCCGGCACATAATCCTTTAACATTCCGACAAGCCAGGCCTCTTTTTCATCTTTTGCCGCGGCGGTTTCAAGCACGTCCGCAAGCAGCTCCTGCAGCGCTGCGGGCGCAAGCCCCTCCGGGATGTCAACGCCGCAGAGCTTCCCGCAGAGCCCCGCCGCATAGTAATACTCATAATTTCCTGTCAGGACGGATTTTTGCATATTGCATTTGATGATGACACTCTGACGTGCGATTGACGGTACCATAACGGATTTCCTCCCAGAAATAAGGAACCGACAGCTGCCGGTTCCCTTTATCAAACTTATCCGTTATTTTACCCTACCCTGCGTTATCTGTCAAATCTCCTCCGATTCCTACTGAAAACCTCCGAAAAAGTAATACAGCGAACCGGTCATTTTTCCGAACGCCATCGCAAGCATAATCCATTGCAGTCCCACTTTCAGTCCCGTCCGCCGGAACATAATCGGGAATGTATTTAATATCTCCGCGAGAGCCACCGCCATGCAGCCGACAAAAATCCCTGCCGATATCCCGTAAAAATACAGCACCGGAACTCCGAGCGGGAGTGAAATCTGCGGGAACACCGAGAGCAGGTTCCCACAGATTCCGCCCAGAATCACCGCATTCTCAAAATGCAGCGCATCCGCCGCACGGTTGCACTTTCCGACCAGCCGCGGGATAATGCCGATGACAAGCAGAAATGCGAAGGTCCCCGCCGACACGCCGACCCCGGCCGCAAGCCCGCAGAAACCCAAAAACAGATGTCTAATCCACATCAATGCCATGCCCCTTTCTCTCCGCATTTTCGATAAATGTCATATCGATATCCTGCTCGTATTTGCGCATCTGAACCTGAATCGGCGTCGGGTCCGGCGTAATCTTTTTCCTGCCGACATGATTAAAAAAGACGATGATGCCGACGGCAAGCCCGATGCTGTAGCAGATCTCGAGCTCCGTCACCCCGTCGGAGGGCACGCCCATCATCTGCTCATAAAATTTTGAAAAGACGTCCCCGACAGACACATCGTTGTTAAACGCCATGATCGTAAATGCTGCTCCAAAGAAAATGATAATCCAGATAAGAATCGTCTTTACCGCCTCCACCCATTTCGGCTTGTTGGGGTTCGGCACATACTCCACAATGAAGTCCGCCTCCCCCTCATTGGAGATATCAAGATTGGGATATTCCTCGTGAATCTGTTCTATGATCTTTAAAACCGAAAATACCCGTCTCTCATCTTTCTGCTTCTTTACGTCGATTGCATCCGTAAAGGTATAGATTTTTTTCTGTTTAAGCTGACGTAAGATGGCCGCATCCGCGCACTCCATTTTCGCGATGTCGGACAGCTTTACATGCTTGTCCGTCACCACGATATTCTGGTCGATTTTTAAATACAGCGTCTCGTTTTTCGCGCTCATGCCGCCACGTCCTTCACGCACTCATGGTTTTTGTCTGCATTCTCTCCGTCAATTTCGTTTTTTACCAGCGTCCCCTCCGCGGGTATTTTCTGTTCTCTCCCGTATCTGAGAAACATCAGCGCGCCGCAGAGCAGCACCACCGCAAGAATCCCGATCAATGCGGCACGATATCTCCGTTCATTCATAAAAGTCGCCATCCTTTCCCTGATTTATGATGTATTATTGTGCCGAAATCGATAAATATTATGTATCAAATTGCATTTTTAAAGAAAAAATGGTATTTTGGGAATAGACGAAAAATCAGAAAGGTCCAAAACCTATGGCGGAAACAAAAGATGTATTGATGCTGGCCGTCGGAATCGGCGAAGCCATGCTGAAAAACGGTGCGGAAATCTATCGTGTCGAGGATACCGTGCTCCGCATTATCGATGCCTACCATATTGAAAGCTATGATATCTATGTGCTGACAAACTGCATTTTTGCGACCGCAAACGAGACAAAACCGGACGCCGTCAGCATTGTCCGCCACGTTCCGCTGGGAACGACGCACCTCGGACGCGTCGCGGCCCTAAACCAGCTCACCAGAGATATCTGTACGCAGGATTATCCGGTGGATGCAGCCATGGAACGCCTCGAGGAATGCAAAAACCTTCCCTTCGCAAAACGCGTCTCACAGGTCTTTTTCTGCGGCCTCGGCTGCGGCTGCTATGCGTTTTTGTTCGGCGGCTCCCGTTTGGATGCCGTCTCCGGCTTTTTTATCGGCCTGGCACTTCAGCTGTTCTGTGATTTGCTGCGGAACTATAAGACTTCAAAATTTGTCGTAAATATCTTAGGCAGTGCGTTCGTCACCTCTGCCGCCGTGCTCCTGCCCTGGCTTGGCGCGCCGGTCCTCTACGACAAAATCATCGTCGGCTGTATCATGCCGCTGGTTCCCGGGATTGCGCTGACAACTTCTATCCGGGATTTTTTTAACGGCGATTATCTGTGCGGCACCATCCGTATGATTGACGCGCTTCTGACCTCTTTCTGCATCGCAGTCGGCGTCGGCAGCGTCATCACCGTATGCCGCATCCTGTCAGGAGGTGTTCTGCTATAATGCTTTTACAGTTTTTTGTCTGTGTGTTTGCGTCAATTTCTTTTGCGGTGCTCTTCGCGGCGCCGAAATCCGAGCTGATTTACTGCGGCCTGGCCGGTGCCGGCGCCTGGGTCGTCTATCTTGGCCTTCTCGCGCTCGGCGCCACCTCGCCCGTTTCCAATATGGCGGCCTGCTTCTTCCTGACTGTCACCGCAAGACTGCTCGCGGCCGTCCGCAGAAATCCTGCGACCGTGTACCTGATTTCCGGCATTTTCCCGCTTGTCCCGGGCGCCGGAATCTACTACACCTCCTACAGTCTGATCATGAACAATATGGCAGACTTTTCCGCAAACGGAATCTCCACCTTAAAGACTGCAGGCGCTCTCGTGCTCGGTATCATCTTCGGCTCCGCGATTCCGCAGAGCTGGTTTAATGCGCTGGGAAGGCTGCGGGGGAAACGGTAAGGGATCCGATAAATACTTCTTACGACGTCTGCTCCGCGATCTTTGCCGCGAGCTCCTCTAAGTATTCCCACCGCTCAAGCTTTTCTGCGAGGAGCGCTTCCGCATCCTCCTTCTCCCGCGCCAGCTCGCCCAGCTTCACAAAATCTCTGGCATACTCCGCCATCTGCCCGTCAAGCGCCGCAATCTTATCCTCGAGCGCGGCGATCTCGTCCTCAATCGTCTCGTATTCCCGCTGTTCGCCATATGTGAACTTCAGCTTTTTCTCATGCTTCCAGGTCGCCCGCGCATCCTGCTTTCCCTCCTGTATTCCCGGCGCGGCGATTCCGCCATTTTGCGCTGCCGCATCACGCCCGCCCGGCCCGGCCGCATCGCGCCCACCGGCGCCAGCTGCTGCTGTACTCCCGGCAGACGCCCCGCTCCATACTTCCGCGGGTGTCAGTCCCCGCTCTGCCAAACGGTTTACATAATCAGTGTATCCGCCCTCGTACTGGCGCAGGCAGCCGTCCGCCTCAAACGCGAAAATCCGCCGCGCCACCCGGTCCAGAAAATAGCGGTCATGCGACACCGCAATCACAATCCCCTCATAGCTGTCCAGATAATCCTCGAGAATCGCGAGTGTCGTCGTGTCAAGGTCGTTCGTGGGCTCGTCTAAAATCAGCACGTTCGGCGCCTCCATCAGCACCCGCAGCAGATTCAGACGGCGTTTCTCCCCGCCGGACAGCTTCCCGATCGGGCTGTACTGCTGGGAGGAGGGAAATAAAAAGCGCTCCAGCATATTCGACGCCGACACAAGTCCCTCGGTCGTCCGCACATATTCCGCCGTATTTTTGATGTAATCAATCACCCGCTCCCCGGGGTCCATAAAGGCGATCCCGGCTTCCTTTTCTGCCTCAAACTCCTGCGTGTAATAGCCGATTCGAATCGTCTGTCCCACCGTGACGCATCCGGCATCCGGTTCGATTCTTCCCGCGATCAGCTTCATAAGCGTCGTCTTTCCGCTGCCGTTTGGACCGACAAATCCGACCCTGTCCCCTTTCAGAAAAATATATGAGAAGTCTCGGATCAGCTCCCTGTCCCCGTAGCGCTTGCCGATATGGTCCAATTCCACCGTCGTTTTCCCCATGCGCGTGTACACGGCGCCGATCTCCACCGCGCCGTCCACCTCCAGTGCGGCCTGATTCTTAAGTTCCTCATAGCGCTGCAGCCGTCCCTTCTGCTTTGTCGTCCGGGCCCTTGCGCCGCGCATCACCCACGCGAGCTCCTTTTTCAGAATCGCCTGCCGTTTCCGCTCACTCGCCGCCGCGCTCTGCTCCCGCTGTGCTTTCCGCTGAAGGTAACCCGAATAATTCGTATCATAGCTGTAAATCTTCCCCTGATCCACCTCCGCAATCCTGCCGCACACACTGTCGAGGAAATAGCGGTCATGCGTCACCATCACGAGCGCACCGCGCCGCTTTTTCAGATATCCCTCCAGCCAGTCCGCCATCGCCAGATCCAGATGATTCGTCGGCTCGTCGAGCACCAGCACGTCGCAGGGCACCAAAAGCGCCGACACGAGCGCGAGCCGTTTTCTCTGTCCGCCGGAAAGTACGCCTGTTTTCTCTTCAAAATCACGGATTCCCAGACGCATCATCATTGCCTTTGCATCGCTCTCTAACTCCCAATGCGCCTCATTCCCAGCCGAATGCTGCACCGCGCCCGCAAGCACACTCTCGAGTACCGACAGTCCCTGGTCAAATGCCGGATTCTGGGGCAGATAGCGCACCACAAGCTGACCTGCTCTCGTAACGCTTCCCTCGTCAGGCTCCTCAACGCCCGCGATGATCTTGAGCAGCGTGGATTTGCCGGTGCCGTTGACGCCGATAATCCCTACTTTCTCTCCCTCCTGCAGATAAAAGGAAGCTTCTGAAAAAAGCTTCCTCTCCGTGTATGATTTTGTGATATTTTCTACGTTAATAATATTCAAAACAACTAAAATCCTTCCTGTTATCTTGCATAATTTTCCGGCACAACATTGCACTGCCTGATATGGCGCAGGCATTCCGTCTCCGACATCGGCCTTCCGTAATAGTATCCCTGTATATACTCTACGCCGAGCTGCTCCATCGCGGCGCTCTGCTCCGCAGTCTCAATCCCCTCGACCACCAGCGGCAGCCCGAGTCCGTGTATAATGCGGATTTCATTTTCGAGAACCATCCGCGCCGTCGGATTCTCAAACGAGGCCCATACAATCTCCTTGTCAATCTTAATCTCCTTAAACGGAAACTGAATCAGACACGAACAGTTTGCATTGCCACTCCCGTAATCATCCATCGCAAACGTGATACCCCGCTCTGCGAGTTCCCCCATATGGCGCTGCAGCAGCTCCGGCGTGCTCACGGCAACATTCTCCGTAATTTCCAGCGTTATCATCGAAGGCGGGATATGATACCGTTCGAGCACCGGCAGAATCGTCTCCGTCAGGCTTTGTCTTAAGCACTGCACCATTGATACATTCACCTGAATCGTCCGGATTCCGAGCGACGCATTCGAGAGTACATGCTTTGCGAGAAACCGGCATGCTTCCTCCAACACCTGCTCCCCGATATGCACGATATTCCCGTCCCGCTCCGCTAACGCGATAAACTCGTCCGGCGGGATAAATCCAAGCTCCGCATCATTCAGCCGCACCAGCGCTTCCAGCGATACGATACGCTTCTCGCGCATCGAGTAAATCGGCTGATAAAATACTTTAAAATTCCTGTCGCGGATTGCACCGAGCATCGCCGCCTCCACTTTTGTGCGCCTGCTATACTGCTTTGCCAACGCCTCATCCATCTCAACAACCGCGCTGCTGCCCTTCGTCTGTGCCTGCTCAAACAAAAACTGCTTCATCCCGAAAAAATCCGGAACCGTACCGAAATCTTCCGGATAATGCTGAATCACCATATCCATATACAGCATCACGCGATTCTCCTGCACCCGCCAGTCCTGCCTGAACCGTTCTCTGATTTTCTCCTGTACCTCTCTTCCTGCCGGCGCCGGTACCAGCACCGAAAACGTATCGTTTTCAATGCGGAATACATGGCTTGTCCCGCACAGATGCAGCAGAAACAGCCCCACCTGCCGCAGCAGCTCATTGCTGCTACCGATTCCGAGTGCCGCATGAATCCGCTCGGTCTTAGCAAACCGCACCGTGATCACATGAACCGCATCTTTTCGACTCAGCACATGCGCAAGCTGCATTTGAAACGCGCTCTCATTGCCGATTCCGCTGGCGGAATCAATCATCTCCCTCGGGTTCTGCATCGACAGATAAATCATAAGGACAATCAGCGCATTGCTCACACTCGTCAGAAGCAGCCCGCGCACATGATACTGTATCACGATCATTCCGATTGCAACCGCCGCGTACATAATCATGATAATCTTTGTGCGCAGATCGACAACGCTCCGACGCGCAAACAGCAGCACACCGTCCAGGAAAAAGTAAAACCCGACATAAAAATAGCCGAATGCTGCGCCGAACCCCTGATAATAAATTCCGTTCTCAAAATAATAAAAAAACCCGATAAACGGCGTCGCGATCAGCAGCACGGAAAAAAGCGCGTACGGAAGTCCGCCAATCCACCGCACAATCTGCGTTCCCTCTCTGCCGAGCTCACAGACCTCCATAAAATAGCGGAAGATCAGATAAGACGTCAACCCCTCAAACGCAAAAAAGGCAAACGCAAGCATCTCGTTCCCCCAATCCGGAACAAGAGCCGTATTTGCCAATCCGACGCACGACAAAATATTGAACACCGATTCTGCCATACATGCCAGTAGAAGTCCTCCGAATATCCGTGCCTTACTGCTCGGGAATTGACGGATAAACATAAAATGCAATAAAATAACCGTCATCACCATCCATGACGCTATTTCAAAATCATAATTATACTGCACCTGCCTCTTCCTCCTGTGCCGCCTTCGCCTCTAATATCGCCTCATTGAGCTGCAGCATCTTCGCATCCAGCATTGATACGATCCCGGAGCACTCCCGCAGATCCTGACTGATATACTTCGGCGCATTTCCCTCAAATTTATAATAAATCTTATGCTCTAAGCTTGCCCAGAAATCCATTGCCATCGTGCGTATCTGAATCTCAACCTTCGTGTCAATCGTGCGGTCCGAGAGAAAGATCGGCACCGTCACCAGCATATGATAGCTTTTATAACCGCTGTCCTTCGGATGCTTGATATAATCCTTTACCGAAATGACCGTCAGATCATTCTGCCGCCCGATCATCTCCGCAAGCCGGTAAATATCCGAAGTGAAAGAACAGACAATTCGGATTCCCGCAATATCGTTGACATAATTTACCATATTGTTGATGGATGTGTCATGGCCGCATCGTTTTAATTTTTTGACAATGCTCTCCGATGACTTAATCCGGGACTTTATGTATTCGATCGGATTATACTGGTGCACCTGCTGAAATTCGTCGTTCAAAATCTCAACCTTGGTCTGCACTTCCTTCAATGCCGAATTATACAAAAAAATAATGGTATTCCAGGTATCAACCCCTTCACCTAATGTAACGTCCCCCAATGCAATTACTTTGTCCATACGAGCCTCCACCACAAGGATAAAATACATCCTTTTTCGTACTTCCAGTATAGCATATTTTCTCAATTCTTTGGGAATTTTTTGATATTTTTTCGCAATTTTTCGCAGTTTTTATAAATCCAGTTTCAGGTCGTCCTCACCAATCCAGCCGATTCGGCGGAAAACTTCTCCAAACAGAACGGCAAGCACGGCCGGAAGCACAAAACTGACAAGTAAAAGGCCGGCCCAGTCAAACGGTGTGACCTGCGCGCGCACGCCTGCCTCGATATCCGTAAGCCAGCCGGTAACCGCCCCGATCTGTCCCACCAGACCGCAGGTTCCCATCCCGGAAGAAATCGCCGCACCGTTCATTTCCAGCCGAAACACGCAGGTCGCAATCGGCCCCGTGACGGCGGATGCCAGAATCGCAGGCAGCCAGATACGCGGGTTCCTTACAATATTTCCCATCTGAAGCATGGACGTTCCGATCCCCTGCGCAAAAAAGCCGCCCCAGCCGTTCTCCCGAAAGCTTAAAACGGCAAAACCTATCATCTGCGCCGAGCAGCCCGCGAGCGCTGCACCGCCGGCGAGCCCCGTGAGCCCAAGCGCCGCGCAGATTGCCGCACTGCTGATGGGCAGCGTCAGTGCAATTCCCACGAGCACCGACACCAGAATCCCCATAAAAAACGGCTGCAGTTCCGTCGCCCACATAATCACGTCCCCCACCGCGGACGACGCTGCGCCGATCACCGGCGCCCACCACAGCGAGAGGCCGACTCCCACGAAGACTGTGACAAACGGCGTCACGAGGATATCTACCTTTGTCTCCTTCGAGACCGCCTTTCCGCATTCCGCCGCAAAGATTGACACCACAAGCACGGCCAACGGGCCTCCCGCCCCTCCGCATTCATTTGCCGCTGCGCCTGCCGCCGCGAGCGAAAACAGCACGAGCGGAGGTGCCTGCAGTGCGTAGCCGATGGAAACCGCCATCGCCGGCCCGACCGCCGCCTTCGCATAATTCCCGATCGTCACGAAAAGCTCGATTCCGAGCTGCGTCCCCAGCGTACCGATAATCGTCCCGATCAGAAGCGACGCAAACAGCCCCTGCGCCATCGCCCCCATCGCGTCAATCAGATACCGCTTCATCGAAATCTCGATATTTTTCCGCCTTAAAAAGTCCATTTAATCCTCCTCTACGACTTGAATTTCCAGAAAATCAAACACGATTTCTTCGATAAAGCTGTCCGCCCGAAACCGCGTCTTTGCATGCGCCTTAAACTCATTCACATTGCCGTCGAGCCAGATCGGCTCCGCAAGATCAAACTCATAGCAGGCCGCCGTGAGCGCCGCAAATATCTTATGGGTTCTGGTCTCTTCGGATACATCCTCCACGGTAAAATCCCGCAGCAGGCGGTTGTCTTTCATAATCTTAAACCATATTCTCATAGGTACCTCCATGTACACATTTTATCCGTGTATTTCACGATTATGTGCATTGACGCTTCGCCTCATACATCAAAATCGTCGCCGATATCGCCGCATTGAGAGACTCTACCTGCCCCTCCATCGGAATCCGGATGTATGTGTCCGCCAGTCCCGCAATCCCGTCCGAAAGACCGTTTCCCTCATTTCCAATCAGAAAAGCCGTGGCCCCTCTGTAGTCTTCCTCGTCATAGCGGCGCGTTCCGCGCAGATGCGCCGCATAGGTGCGGACTCCCCGTGCCTTTAGCTCCGCGATATCCTCCGCGAGATGCTCCGTCACACAAAAAGGCACCCGGTAAATACTGCCCATCGTAGCGCGGATGGTCTTCGGATTAAACAGATCGACGGTCGTCTGATTCATCAGAATCCCGGTGATCCCCGCCCCCTCCCCGGTGCGCAGCATCGTTCCGAGATTGCCCGGGTCCTGAATGCTCTCCAGAATCAAAAGCCTTGTCCGCGCTCCCGCAAGAAGCGCCTCCCGCTCATAGTGCGGCATGCGCACCAGACAGAGAATTCCCTGCGGGGTCTGCGTGTCACAGACGCCGCAAAAAACCGTATCGGACACCACCTCATACGCCCGGTTGCCCAAAAGGCGCTCCGATTCCGCCTCCGCGAGAAAGCTCTCGGCCACATAGATGCGCTCCACCCACTCCCGCGGCGCCTCCTCGAACATCTTTCTGCCCTCTGCGACAAACAGGCCCTGTGTTTTGCGCTCCTTTGCGCGCCTGATCAGCGCGGCGATATTTTTTATCTGCTGATTGCTGCTGCTCGTAATCATCCCGTTCCTCCATACCGGAAATGTTTCCTGCGGCGCCGGCGCGGCAGAAAAATCCCCTGGCAACGTGCGCCGCCGGGCGCACGCAGAAAAAGGGGCTGTGAACGAACGTCACAGTCCCCGCTTTCATTTTCTGTTCCGATTCTTATCTGGAGAGATTCCTGCTGATCTCGACCTGATACTCGGAAATATTTTTGTCCATCGACAGCGCCTCGTCAATGTCGTAATCGGTGAAATCGCCGTGACGATATCCGACTACGCGGTTGCTCTTTCCCTCGCAGAGCAGATCCACGGCCAGCGCTCCCATTGTCGACGCATAGACGCGATCCTTACAGGTCGGGCTGCCGCCGCGCTGCATATGACCCAGAATTGTCGCGCGCGTCTCAACTCCGGTCGCGGCCTCGATTCTCTTTGCCATACTCGAAGAGTGCCCGATTCCTTCCGCGTTGATAATGATATGATGCTGCTTGCCGCGCTTGCGGTTCTCGATAATGTGATTGACAATCTTCTGCTCGTCGTAGTCATACCGCTCCGGAAGCAGAATATCCTCTGCGCCGTTTGCGATCCCGCACCACAGCGCGATATAGCCCGCTCCGCGGCCCATGACCTCAATGATACTGCAGCGCTCGTGCGAAGTGGAGGTATCGCGCACTTTGTCAATCGCCTCCATCGCCGTGTTGACCGCCGTGTCAAACCCGATCGTGTACTCGGTACAGGAGATATCCAGATCAATGGTCCCGGGGATTCCCACGGTATTGATGCCGAGCGCAGCCAGCTTCTGGGCTCCCCGGAAAGAGCCGTCTCCGCCGATCACGATTATGCCGTCGATCCCGTGCTTTCTGCAGACCGCAGCGCCCTTCTCCTGTCCCTCCGCCGTCGTAAACTCAAGGCAGCGCGCCGTCTGAAGAATCGTTCCGCCCCGCTGGATGATGTCGGACACATTTTTTGCTTCCATATCTATTATTTCTTCCTGCAGGAGACCTGCATACCCCCGCTTAATTCCTTTTACCTTTTTCCCTTTGACAATCGCTTCACGAACTACCGCACGAATCGCAGCGTTCATGCCCGGAGCATCACCGCCGCTGGTCAGCACACCTATTGTGTTAATCTCTTTCGCCATCGTATAACGTCCCTCCTAAATAAGATACCCGCTTTTCTTCCAATTCTTTACTATTTTAATCTCTTTAGGCATTCTTTTCAATGCTCTTTTCTACAACTTTTACGTTATTTTTCCCCAAAAAGTTAGTTAAACTGTTCACAATATCATCGCCAATGCGGATGTTTTGGCTGCTCCCCAGACGCTTCATCGCTTTGATCGACGAAATATAGATGACGACACCGTCATCCCCATCCGAATCGTGAAGCATCGCGTAAATCTGCTGCTCCTGTTCTTTAAACTGCTCCGCAGTCTCAAACTGAAGCCACAGCTCGCGCTTTGCATCCGCAAACGAGTAGATGCGCTCGCAGATCAGCTTGCCATCCTTCTCCTCCTCCACGCTGGCGCGTCCCCGCACAAATACTTTTTCATCCTGATTTAAAAGCGCATGATACCGCTCGTAATCCTTTGGAAAAACGATCACCTCGACGGTGCCGAACATATCCTCCACGGTCAGAAACGCCATCGTCTTGTTTGTTTTCGTGTACTTCACCGTCTTCTCGGTGATCATGCCTCCCACCACAACATGCTGGTTGTCTTTCACCTTGACTGCATTTGTCTCCTCGTCAAGCAGGAAATCCGTCGTCGCCGCAGACACGTTTCTGCGCCATTTTGCCTCGTATTCCTCAAGCGGATGCCCGCTCAGGTAAATGCCGAGAACCTCCTTCTCAAAGCCCAGCATGACCTCCTTGCTGTACTCGGGCACATCCGGATACTGGATCTCGTATGATTTTTTCTCTTCCTCAGACACAAAATCAAACAGGCTCATCTGCCCCGTGAGGCTGTGCTTTTTCTCCTGCAGCTGATTGTCCATCAAAAGGCCGTAGGTCAGCATCATCTGCTGCCTGTTTCCGTCTAACCCGTCGCAGGCGCCGGCCTTAATCAAATTTTCCAATATCCGCTTATTGACCTCCCGGCACGCCACGCGCTCCACAAAATTCTGCAGCGTCTTATATCTGCCGTTTTGTTCCCGCTCCTCGAGAATAAGATCCACGACCGGCCGGCCGATACTCTTAATCGCATACAGCCCGTAGCGAATACCGCCTTCGGCTGCCGTAAAGCGCCCCTCTCCCTCATTGATGTCCGGCGACAGCACCTTAATCCCCATCTGGCGGCAGGAATAGATGTACTCCGCCACCTTTCTCGGATTGTCGATCACCGACGTCATCAGCGCCGCCATAAACTCCACGGGATAGTAGTATTTCAGGTAGGCCGTCTGATATGACACCACCGCGTACGCCGCCGCGTGCGACTTGTTAAACGCGTATTTCGCGAAATCCACCATCGAGTCGTAAATCCGGTTTGCCGACTGCTCGCTGATCCCGTTTTTGATACATCCCCGGATGCCCTGCTCCTCATTCCCGTAAACAAAATTCTGGCGCTCCGCATCGATGACATACTGCTTTTTCTTGCTCATCGCGCGGCGGATGTTGTCCGCCTGACCCATCGTATAGCCCGCCAGATTCTGCACGATCTGCATCACCTGCTCCTGGTAGACGATACAGCCGTAGGTCGGCTCTAAGATCGGTATCAGTTCCTTACACTCATAGCTCGCGCTCTCCGGCTCGTTCTTCCCCTTGATATATTTCGGGATAAAGTCCATCGGCCCCGGACGGTACAGCGAGATTCCGGCGATCACGTCCTCGAGGCTCTGCGGTTTTAACTCCTTCATGAAATTTTTCATGCCGGCGCTCTCCAGCTGAAAAATGCCGTCGCATTTTCCGGTTCCGATGGAATCTAAGACCTGCCTGTCGTTATAGTCAATCGCATCCACATCTATTTTCACACCGCGGCTCTTTTCCACGAGCTTTACGGCATCACTTATCACCGTCAGCGTGCGAAGCCCGAGAAAATCCATTTTCAGAAGCCCGAGCTCCTCGATCGTCGTCATCACAAACTGCGTGGTAATCGTACCGTCCGAAGCGCGCGAAAGCGGCACATACTCGTCCATGGATTTCTCAGAGATCACGACGCCCGCCGCGTGCATCGAGGTGTGCCGCGGCAGTCCCTCGAGGCGCTTTGCCATATCGATTAACGTGTGCACCGACTCGTCCGTCTCGTACATCTTCCGCAGCTCCGGGTTCATCACCAGCGCTTTTTCAATCGTGATATTGAGTTCGTTCGGAATATTTTTCGCGATGGTGTCGCAAAAGTTATAGGGCAGGTCCATCACCCGTCCGACATCCCGTATCACACCCCGGGCTGCCAGCGTACCGAATGTCACGATCTGCGTCACACAGTCCTTGCCGTATTTTTCCACCACATAGTCAATGACCTCGTTCCGCCTCTCATAGCAGAAGTCAATGTCGATATCCGGCATCGTGACGCGCTCCGGATTTAAAAACCGCTCGAAGAGCAGACTGTATCGGATCGGGTCGATATTGGTGATACCTGTGGTGTAGGCCACAAGGCTTCCGGCCGCGCTTCCTCTTCCCGGCCCCACCGGAATCCCGCGGGTTCTCGCATAGTTGATAAAATCCCAAACAATCAGAAAATAATCCACATAGCCCATCTTCCGGATCACGGAAAGCTCGTAATCGAGCTGCGGCAGCAGCTTTTCATGTGTGTCGGGATAGCGCCGGATTAATCCCTCGTGGCAGAGCTTGTTCAGATAGTCCCAGGAATCATAGCCCTCGGGCACCGCAAAATGCGGCAGCTTCGTCACGCCGAATTCAATCTCGACCTGGCAGCGGTCCGCGATCTTCTGCGTGTTCGCAAGCGCCTGCAGCGCATAGGGAAACAGCTCCCTCATCTCCTCCTCCGACTTGACGTAATACTGTCCGCCCTCGTAGCGCATACGGTTTTCGTCGGACAGCTTTTTTCCCGTCTGGATGCAGAGCAGGATGTCATGCGCCTCCCAATCCTCCGCGCGGGTGTAATGCACATCGTTTGTCGCCACCAGCTCGATACCGGTCTCCTGCGACAGCCGCAGCAATCCCGCATTGACCGTTTTCTGATCGGGAATCCCGTGGTCCTGCAGCTCCAGAAAATAATTTTCCTTTCCGAAGGTCCGCTCGTAGCGCAGTGCGACCTCCTTTGCCTCCTCATAAAGCCCCCGCACCAGATAGCGCTGAACCTCACCCGCAAGGCAGGCGCTCAGCGCGATAATCCCCTCATGATATTCCGCAAGCAGCTCCATGTCCACACGCGGCCGGTAATAGTAGCCCTCGACAAACCCCTTTGAAACGATCTTCATCAGATTCTGATATCCCTGGTTGTTCTCGGCCAGAAGCACCAGGTGATAATAGCGGTCGTCCCCGTGGGTCGTCTCCCTGTCAAAACGGGAACCCGGCGCCACATAGACCTCACAGCCAAGTACCGGGTGAATCCCCGCCGCCTTTGCCGCCCTATAAAAGTCAATCACGCCGAACATGACGCCGTGATCGGTGATCGCCGCCGCCGTCATGCCAAGCTCCTTCACTCTGTTTACATACTCTTTGATCTTATTCGAACCGTCCAGCAGACTGTACTCCGTGTGGACATGCAGATGTGCAAATGCCATAATTACCTCCGTGTGCACACGTTTTCTGTGCATTTCAAGTTTGTGCGTGTGCGCACAAACTTGGGATTGAAAATTTTATTTTCAATCTTTTATCCTCCGTAGAGCCTCATTATAGCACAGGAAAACGGGGCGGGAAACAAAAAGATTCCCGCCCCGCAGAAAAAGAAACTCTGCTCCGTAACAGTTCTGTATTTATACGTTCCTGAAGCGTCCGACCTCCCCGCTCAGCTTCGTGGATATCTGCTGATTCGTCTCGGTCGCCTGATGAATCTGCGTGATCGCATCCACAAGGCTCACCGCACTCTCGGCCACGTTCGTGACTCCCTTCGCGCTCTCGTCGACCGCGGTTGCAATTCCGTTGAGACCGTCGCTCATGCTCATCATCGTATGATTGATCTGATTCGTATTCTGTGCAAACTCGTCTAAGATTGCGTCCACGCTGTCCGCATCGTGCTCATATTGCTCTACGATATCGACAAAACCATCGTAATCCTTCATCACCTTCTCATCAATGAACCGAAGCATCTCCTCTGCATTCTTTGCAAGCCGCTCGACCGCCCCCGTCACCTGATTGCTGATATTCTGAATGTTTCCTGCCGTATCCGCACTGTTGTCCGCGAGCACGCGGATTTCATCCGCAACCACGGCAAATCCACGCCCCGCTTCCCCGGCACGCGCCGCCTCGATAGAAGCATTTAAAGACAGCAGGTTCGTCTGGCTTGTAATACTTAAAATATCACCCGTCAGGTCGTTAATTTTCTCCACGCTGCGGCTCTCCTCAAGTGCAACCTGTAATTTCTCGCGGATATCGACAATCACCTGCGCAGCCGAAGCTTTGCTTTCTACGGTACTCCGATGCATATCGCCCGCACGGTCCTTAATCTGACGCACAAGCTCCACGCCGTCGCCCATTCTGTCATTCATCCGCTCGATGTCGGACATAACCTCTGCCGTGCCGTTGACAATCGACCCAAGCGTCGCGGAGATCTCTTCGAGGCTCGCAGACATCTGCTCCATTGCGGCGGATACATTGCTCGCGCTCTCATTGGACTCGTCGATTTCTCGCATCACCGCCTCCACCGAGCCATTCAGATTCAGAGATTCCTCCCGCAGCTTCTGCATAATAGTCTGCAGCTGCTCGATAAAACCGTTTATTCCGGCCGACATCTGGCCGATCTCGTCATTCGACGTAACCGGGATACGCTCCGTTAAGTCGCCTTCATTCTGCTCAATCTTTTCGACAATATCCTTTAACATCCTCTCCGAACGCTTCGCCGGCGCCGCAATTGTCCTGCGCACAACCACAATCGCGATCACAAACACAATCACAAACAGTCCGACAAAGATAAAATCAAATGAAATCGTTCCCTCAATCTTTGTCGTGCTGTGATTTCCCAGACTTGTCACTGCGGCCAGAGACAACTCGCTGTACGCATCATATGCAGTCACCACCGGTTCTTTATAAGAAAGGATATTATCCACAAGCGGTCCGACCGTATCATAGTCGCCTGATTTCGCCGCAGCCAAAATCAGTCCCATATATTCCGAAAAAGAGCCCGCCGCAGAAGCCAAACTCTCACAGGACGCAATAAGCTGCTTATCTCCGCTCTGCGCAGCCAGCTCCGTAAGCTGCTTCATGCTCCCGTCAAAGGCCGTAAGCGCATCCTCAAGCTTCGTCTTCATAGACTCCTGCTGATTCGTGCCCTTCTTCATATATACCAAATTCCCGTACAGCTGTACCTGCTGAAACTCCGCGTCCAGATTTCCCTCGGTTCTCTCCATCTGCAGATAGATATTCACAAGCTGCTTGTTATACCCGTCTATGGTCTGAAGCGCCGCCACATTCGCAACAATTCCAAGACCAAAGATCAGCCCCAGTATGATAAGTACCGAGAGCACCTTTGTACCAATACTTCTTTTCATACCTGTCCCCCTTCTCCGTTTTTTGTCTTCTGCACCTCACACCGCTTTTACACGCTGCTCCGTATCTTATTTTTGCACTTTTTCGACAAAATGTAAATAATATTTTCTCTTTTTTCTCCTTTTTTTGTATTATTACCATAATTTCCTATTTTGTTCATACAAATGTAGTTTAGATTCTTGCAATAGAAAAAGACCTGCGGTTCACGTTTCGAAACCGACGGATTGTGCAGCGTTCCTTGATTTCTTTCTTTTCCCTCTATATAATTTCAACAATCTCGGCAGAGCCGTCACCGATATGTTTTCACGATATTTTCCAAAGACAGAAGGAGGAATGTTCTCATCATGCTGACCATTTTACGATTTGCAGTCGAAAACCGGGAAAACGGCTGTGTCACGGACGTGACCAGGCCCCGCTTTTCCTTTTCCCTGTCAAGCGATCAAAATCATACCGCCCTTTCGCGCGCGACTTTGTCCGTCGGCAGTTGGCAGACGGAGACGATGCGGCAGATTGCCGTCCCTTATGACGGCCCCGTCCTCTCGCCTTTCACCACATACACGGCCCGCCTGACCGCCACCGATTCCAACGGCGAGACAGCGACAGCGGAACTCTCCTTTGAAACCGGGCGGATGGATGAGCCCTGGCAGGCGGAGTGGATCAGCGACGCGTCCTATCGTTTCACGGAAAAAAAGATCTCGCCGCGTCCGATGACGTTCCGCAGAAAAATTTCCCCGAAAAAGAAAGTCGTCTCGGCCAGATTATACGCAACGGCTCTCGGCATTTATGAACTGACTTTAAACGGACGCAAGGTCGGAAACCAATATTTTGCCCCCGGCTTTACCTCCTACAAATCGCAGCTCCAGTACCAGGTTTACGACATAACGGAAATGCTTTCCGGGGAATTTCTTTCCGGGGAAATGCTTTCCGGGGATTCCACGCTGATCGCGGTCGTATCAGGCGGATGGGCGGTCGGTTCTTTTGTCTTCACGCGACTTAACCGACACGACGGCGACCGGCAGGCGTTCCTGTGCGAACTGCGCATCACCTATGCGGACGGCACAAAAGAAGTCATCGGGACGGATTCCACATGGGATGTGACTGAGGACGGCAATTACCGCATGGCCGACATTTACGACGGGGAGACGTACGACGCCACCGTTGACCTGAATCGTGTTACCTGGCGCAAGGCCGCAAAGGAGACGCTGCGCATTTCCCCGAAAATTCTGGCCGATTACGGAAGCCCGGTGCGGGAAAACGAAGTGTTCACGCCGATTGCGTGCCATAAATTGGCGGACGGCACACTGATTTACGACTTCGGACAGAATTTCGCCGGGATCATCAAACTCGAACTGACCGGCCGCAAGGGGCAAATCATCACTGTCCGGCATGCGGAAATTTTAAACCCCGACGGAAGCCCAAACGTTTCCTTCCTTCGCACCGCTAAGGCGACGGCGACATACACCTGCCGCGAAGGGACACAGGTCTACCAGCCACGGTTTACCTATATGGGTTTCCGCTATGTCAGCGTGAGCGGAATCAGGGCAAAAGACCTCAGGATTACCGCCGTCGCCCTGTATTCCGACATTGCCGAAACCGGAAGTTTTTCCTGCTCCAATGAAATGTTAAACCGGCTGCAGCGCAATATCCTCTGGAGCGCAAAATCAAACTTTGTGGACATTCCCACCGACTGTCCGCAGCGCGACGAACGAATGGGGTGGACCGGCGATATCGCGGTATTCTCGCCGACGGCCTGCTACAACTTTGACATGAGCCGTTTTCTTGGAAAGTGGCTTTTGGACGTGGCTGCGGAACAGCTTCCGACCGGCGGCATCCCGAATACTGTCCCCGCACAGGGATACGGCTTCCCGGCCACGATGCCGACCATGGCCGTCGATTTCTGGGGCGACGCCTGCGTCCTGGTCCCCTGGGCGGAATATCAGGCGCGGGGCGATGTGAGCATTTTGCAAAACATGTACCCTACGATGAAAAAGTATGTCAACGCCTGTAAATTCTGGGCGGGATTCCTCAGTTTCGGAAAAAACCGTTACATTTGGAATACGCCCTCCGTCCTCCATTTTGGCGACTGGGTTGCTCCCGACGTGCCGAAAATGTCCCAGTGGCAGAAGCGCAGTAAATGGACGGCGACCGCCAGCCTCTGCAATACCAGCGCGCTGACCGCAAGGGTTGCCGAGATTCTCGGCGAGGAGTCGGACGCTTCCTACTACAGGGAATTAAGCGGCCGTGTCGCGGACGCCTACTGCTCCGTGTTTACCGACGGGAACGGCAAGATGAAGGAGGAGTTCCAGACGGCCTATGTCCTGCCCCTGCAGTTTGGTATGTTCCCGGACAATGTGAGGGAAAAAGCTGCAGCCAACCTGGCAGAACTCGTAAAGAAAAATAACTATTGCATCGGCACGGGATTTCCCGGCACGCCCTACATCCTCTTCGCGCTGGCGGACAACGGCCATGCGGACACCGCGTTTCAAATGCTTTTGAACACGCAATGTCCCTCCTGGCTCTACGAAATCAAATCCGGGGCGACGACGATCTGGGAACGCTGGGACGGTCTGGATGAAAACGGCGTATGCCCGATCGGTGACGACGGCACGGACCGAATGATCTCCTATAATCATTATGCCAGCGGCGCGGTCGGGGCATTCCTCTATCAGCGCATTGCAGGAATCGAGGCCACGAAACCCGGCTACCTGGAATTTCAAATCAAACCGCTCGTCGGGGGCGGGCTGACAAGCGCAAGGGGAAGCGTCATTACCCCTTACGGGGAGATCGTCTCCGACTGGAAAGCAGACGGCAAAACCTTTACCATTGACATTCAGGTTCCGGTCGGCTGTACCTGCACCCTGACACTGCCAGACGGGGAGACGAAAACCTGCGACAGCGGAACCTATCAATTTCAATCAGATCAGGAGAATTGCTTATGAGTTTCAGAAAATTTTTTGACCATCCGCTTGTAAACACAAAAATCACTTCGGCAGATGTAAAGCCTCCAGAAATGATTCTCGGATACCTGCTCGGTCCGTTCTGTGCCCTGATTTCCAACGCCGCGTTCGCATCCTACCTGAATCGTTACTATTCGGATATTCTGGGCTGGACCGACTCCGCGCGATTCGGCGCATTTTCTGCCCTGCTGCCAATGATTTCCGTCCTGTTTGTCGTCATCGGAAATCTGTTTGTCGGCCGCCTGCTTGACAGAACCCGCACCTCGCAAGGAAAGGCGCGCCCGTACCTGTTATTATCCGCGCCGCTCGTTGTAACCGCCATCATCACCCTGTTCGTCGTGCCAAAAGACGCCTCGCCGACACTGCAGATGGTATGGATTGCCGTTTCCTACAACCTGTATTACGCGGTATCATACCCGTTTTACTACACGGCGCACAGTTCGCTGGTTGCGCTTTCCACGAGAAACTCCAATGACCGCGGGCTGTTGGCAACACTCTCCAACGCCTCTGGCGTGGCGGCGGCGGGAATCGGGGCCAGCATCCTGATTCCTGTGCTGTTAAACGATTTCCTCTTTGTGCCCGGGCCGGACGGAGGGATTGACGCGGCGGCCAGTTACGGCAATTGGAAAATCGCCATGACGGTATTGTGCGCTGCCACGTTCATCGGTATCCTCATCGAATATTATTTCACCCGCGAGCGCATTACGGAAGAGACGATAAAGATGGAAGCCGCGGAAACGCAGGTGTCCATGGCCGAACAAATCAAAGCCTGCACGGGCAGCGGTTACTGGTGGATGATCATTCTTTACTTTTTGCTGTTCCAATTCGGGGGACTGGTAAAAAACGGTTCCATGACCTACTACTGCACCTGGATGTTCGAGGACATCGCTCCGGGTACGGCACAGGGGCTGCTGGGCGCAATCGGCGGAATCCCCACCGCTGTCGGTATGGTTTTGGCCTGGCCGATTGCGGGCAGGCTCGGAAAACAGCGTTCGGTGGTCATCGGGCTGGCGATTTCCGTCGTCGGCGGACTGGCAAGCTTCCTCGACGTCCACAGCTTCCTTATGGTCTGCATCGGCATTATCCTGAAAGGAATCGGCTCCGTCCCCGCCATGTATGTAACGCTCGCACTGCTCTCCGATGTGCTTGATCATCTGGAGGCGAAAAACGGCTTCCGCTCGGACGGCTTTACGATGAGCGTCTACGGCTCCATCATGGTCGGCATGACGGGGCTGGGAAGCGGCGTCATCAACATGCTGCTTTCTTCCGCCGGTTATGACGCCGGCCTTGCCGCGCAGCCCGAAAGCGTGGAAACAATGCTCGTCGTGTGCTATCTGGCCGTCGAACTTGTATGTTACGCAGCCATAGTAGTGCTGATGAGCTTCCTGAAGGTAGAAAAACACATCGACGAGGACCACAGGATTATCTTAGAAAATCAGAAAGCCGCAGTGCTGGCCGCGGGCGGAGCGTGGATCGACCCCGAAGAACGCCTGCGGCGCGAGCAGGAAGAAGCCGAACGACTCGCTGCGAAAAGCAAAAAGAAGGGAAAGACAATCCCCAAATAACGGTTCAACCGGGGATACCCTCAGTGGACAAGGGGACACACGATCCCCTTGTCCACTGAGGGTATCCCCGATGGATATAAGAACGATTCCATCTGTCTGATTGGAGCGTTACAAAACATGAATTTGAAGGAGGAGTATTATGAATGCTACAAAAAACTATCGTTCGTCGATGCGCCGTTGGCGCGGCGTCACGACTTTTTCCGCGTCCGTTCTGGCCTTTGCGGTTGCGGCCGGGCCCATCATTAATTCGTTCCGCACGGACATTGACAAGTTTGCGGGAACATCCAGCACGAAGCTGGTGCATGACGACGGCGGGGATCTCTCGGGTGCGTATACCTATGCGTCGGATTATTCGAGCACGACGGAACTTCTGAACGCCATCGAGGATTTGGGCGAGCGCATGAATGAGGAGGGAAGCGTCCTGTTGAAAAATAACGGCGCCCTGCCGCTTAGCAAAGAGGAAACACAGAAAGTGTCTCTGCTCGGATTTTCCAGTTATTATCCGGTCATGGGCGGGGAAATGAGTTCCGACCTCTCTGAAAATGTCGGGACGGACGCGGACACGGTCGACTTCGTGCAGGCATTGTCCGCAAAGGGATTTAAAATCAATGAAGGACTGCAGGATTTATATCGGACATTGGAGCCGCAGTATACGACGGAGATTGACAACCGCGGCATGAAATCCCTCTATAAGCGAAATACGCCCCCGGCTATCGACGGCACATATTCCAGCAAGGAACCGTCCCGGCAGGAAATGGACGATGCGGACGCGGAATGGACGGATTATCTGAAAGAATCCAATGTCATCCTCGTGACGCTGGCGCGCGGGGCAGGCGAAAACCGTTCCTATCTGCCGGGAACGGACGGCGTGGACGCGTCGCAGGACTTAAATCAGACCGACCCGTTGGGATTGTCCGACGACGAGCGCAGTCTGATCGCGGCAGCGACGGAAAGCAAAAAAGCCAACGGCGGCAAGGTCATTGTGTTGTTGAACAGCGCGAACGCAATGGAGATTGACGAGCTGAAAAACAACGACGACATTGACGCGATCCTGCAAATCGGGCTTCCGGGCGGTTACGGCTTCTACGGCGTGGCGGATATCCTCTCCGGCGCGACAAATCCGTCCGGGCACCTGGCCGACACTTACGCGGTGGCTAACGCAAACGCGCCGTCCGCACAGAATTACGGGAACTATCCATATACCAATAACAATGCAAACCTTGTATACTACGTCAACGGAACGCTGGTGGAGGCGGAGAACATTTACATCGGTTACAAATATTACGAGACACGCTACATGGACTGCGTCCTCGGTCAGGGCAACGCCTCTGCGGCGGCAGGCAGCACGGGCGGCGCGGCGTGGAACTACGACAATGAAGTTTCCTATCCGTTCGGCTACGGCTTAAGCTACACAACCTTTGAACAAACGCTTGACAGTCTCGATGTAGACCCGGGCAATAAGACCGTGACGGCGCAGGTGACCGTTACAAACACCGGCGATATTGCCGGCAAAGATGTGGTGCAGCTGTATGTCTCCACCCCGTACACCGCCTATGACAGGGAGCACGGCGTCGAAAAAGCCGGCGTTCAGCTGCTGGACTATGCGAAGACCGGCACACTCGAAGCGGGCGCGTCCGAGACCGTGACGATCAAGGCGGATATGCAGTACATGACAAGCTGGGACAGTTCTTCCGACAATGCCGCCGGTACGAAGGGGTGCTATATTTTAGACGCCGGGACCTATTATTTCTCGCTTGGCAACGGTGCCCACGAGGCGGCGAACAATGTTCTGGCGGCGCAGGGAAAGGGGATTGCGGACGGCATGACCGAAGCCGGTGATGCAGCCCTGACTGCGGCGTGGAGCCTGGAGTCACTTGACGCCGCAAGTTTTGCCCTGACCAAAAACGGCACGCCGGTAGAAAATCAGTTGGAAGATCTGGATCTGAACTACTGGATGCCGGGCACGGTGACGTACATGTCCCGCAGCGACTGGGCAGGGACGTTTCCAAAAACATATGAGAATCTGGCAGCGACGGAAGAAATGCTGGCATGCCTCGACAACGATACCTATGAGATTTCCGCCGACAACGGCGACCCGTCCGGCGTGGTTTTCGGCGCGGATAATGGGCTGACGCTGGCCGACATGAAAGGTGTGGACGATATCGGCAATCCGGATTACGACAAATTAATCGATCAGATTACATTGGAAGAATGTATGATTCGCACCGGGTTCGGCGGTACCAGCACAAAGCCGATCGATTCCATTCGTTCTCCCGAAGCGGTGCAAAACGACGGGCTGAACGGAATTTATTCGTACCCCCTGGGTCAGTACGCCAATACCGACGCATCCACCGGCGACCCGTGCGCGATTGACCCAAACGACCCGAACCTGAAATACACCGCCGGCGTCATGAGCAATGCGACGGTCGTCGGGCAGACCTTTAACAAGGAACTGTCAAAAGAATTCGGGGAAGTGATGGGCAATTATTCGCTGTGGTCGAACCTGACCATCTGGTGGGGATGCGGGACGAATCTGCACCGTTCCCAGTATAATGCGCGCAACCATGATTATTATTCGGAGGACCCGGTTCTCACCGCGTATCAGGGAGCAAACCTTGTGCGGGGCGGCCTCGCGTACGGCTGCCTGATTGCGCCGAAACACTTTGCGTTTAACGACACGGAAATTAACCGGCGCGGAATCAGCGTGTTTATGACGGAACAGCAGGCCCGTGAAAACGAGCTGCGCGGAACCCAGGCAGCCGTCGAGGATGCGGGCGCCCTCGCGCTCATGTCGTCCTTCAACCGCGTCGGCGTAAGAAACGATAATTCCCACACCGGCCTTTTGTCCAATATCCTGCGCGGCGAGTGGGGATTTGAAGGGCTGCTGAGCGAAGACTACATTATGTCTCCCAGTTATACCAGCCTCAAGGAAGCCGTAATGAACGGCGTGACGATGAGCGCCAACACGGGCGACAATACAATGAAAGCCGTTTCGGAAAAATATCCCTACTGGACGGTAAAAAACGTAAGCAGGGACGCGGCGCTTTTAGCAGCCCTGAAACAGGCGATGAAATATCAGGCCTTTGCGCTCGCCAACTCCAATGCGATGGACGGTTATACGCCCGCCACGCATGTGATATCCGTGCGCACATCGTATGACAATTTTATTCTCGGGCTGCGGATTGTCTTCGGATTGCTGGTATTTCTCGGCGCCGCTATGTATCTGCGTTCCGACAGGAAGCGTCGACGGCAGACAGACGTTTGCCGGGAAGATTCATAATTATGGAGGAATCTCATATGAAAAGAAAAATATCCGCCGGTCTGTTTGTGACCGCACTATCCGTTATCGCCGATATCCTCGGCTTCATCTATTACCTGAAAAACTGCAGCACGGACAGTTTTTCCTATCTGGGCGTACATCCGGTCATCGCCGGCGGCATCGTCGCCGCCATCGTTTTTCAGGTCGTCCTGATCGTCGTCGGGATGAAGGGACAGCCGATATGGGCCGATCTTCTGCCGGTCGCGACTTCCGTATCGCTGATACTCGCTACCGTCAATTTCATAAGTACGCGCGTCAACAGTTTCGCCGCCATCATCACGTTTGAATACAGCGCGAAAACCATGGCTGACCTGGGCAGTGCGATTACCGGGATTGAGATCTGTCTGATTGCCATCCTCATCAGCATCGCGGCCTCCTTCTTTGACATTACGAAGGAAGCATAAAAAAAATGCGGCGGCCCCGCTTTCCGTATACTCATGCGTCTGTTTCGCAGGGGAAAAGCACGCGCAGCTCAAACCACCCGTTTTCCGCGTGTACGCTGGCGGTGCCGCCATATTTTTCTGCAGTCTTTTTCATGCTCTTGATCCCGAAGCCGTGGTATCTCGTGTCCTTTTGGGACGTGAACGGAATCCCTCCGGCAACGGTAAGCGTCTCCTTGCAGCGGTTCTCAATCCAGATGCAGAGGAACCCTTTCTGCCGGGAAACTGAGACGCGTATTAACCGCTGTCTTGGATCCTCCAGCTGACCGGCGGCTTCGATGGCATTATCCAGCGCATTTCCAAACAGGGAACTTAAGTCCATGACATCCATGAAGTCGAGCGCGGCGCCGTCCGCGACGCAGGTCAGCTGAATACCTGCTTTCTGGCAGTGTATGCTCTTCGTCATCAAAATCGTATCCAGAAACCGGTTGCCCGTTTTGTTTTGCGTCTCATAAATGCGGATATCCTGTTCCATCTTGTCAAGGTACGCAGACTGCAGATCGGAGTCAAATTCACTTCGCAGGACGGAAATCTGGTGCTTTAAGTCATGATATTTCTGATTGACCATGTCAACGTACTCCTGACTCAGCTTATAATTCTCATATTGAAGGTTGAGCGTGGATTGCAGGGTGTCTCGCTCGAGGCCAAGAAAGGACTCGCACTGCAGGGCGTGCTGGCTATAAAGAAGTCCGACTCCGCCGAAATAGACCATCGTGCGCAGGGTATACGCATCCGCATAGGTGGAAACGGTAAACGGAATTTCCACGGAGGCGAAGCTTAAACTGCTTACGATGTAGATAAGAAACGCCATGAAAACGGTTTCCGCGCAGGAGATAAAGGACGCCTGCATTTCCTTTAACTGCACGCGATGCTGGCGTTCAATCAAATAAAGCGCTGTGTAGAAAACGGCGAAAAACACCGTACTGATAAGAATCTGCGCAGACGTTTTAATCTTCAGAGGGACAAAAAACACACAGAGCTGCCAGGTGAGGGAGACGATAAAGCTGCCAAATATGAAAGAGTATGCGCAATACGTCAGGCAGTTTGCAAGACTGGTCCGGCAGAAAAGCAGAAACGGAATCAGCGTCCATACGGCAAATGCCAGCATGGCAAGATTGAATGTCATGCCGTCAAGGCTCATAACAGCCTGCATCAGGAGGAAATCCGCGATCAGGAACCCCGACGCGGCAACTGCAAGCGCCGTGCGCCCAAAACAATTCCGGCGCGGGAGAAAGTGAATAAAAAGCATGCCGCACAGCCAGATGGAAAGCGCGTTAAATAAGGGCGGAATGTTGGGCAACTCGTTACTCATTTTGACACCTCTTTTAAATAATTATTCAGCGCGTCTAAAAAAGCTTTTTTCTTGGCGCGGCTGATTTGCACCTCATATTTGCCGACAACGGCAATACTGCCCTTGAGGCTTTCCACATGTTCCATATTGACGAGATAACATTTATTGCAGCGGAAAAAACGGCCGTCCACCCGATGCTCTACGTCGCGGATGGCTCCGGCGGCGGAAAATTCGCCGTCTTTCGTGTAATAGATCAGCGTGTGCCCCTGGATCTCCACATAGTAAATGGAAGACAGGCGAATTTTTTGCATCGTTCCCTTGCCTGAGGAGATGCGCAAAAAGGAATCGGCGCGGTTCTGCCGTCGTTTGAGGGCGCGGGCAAGGCACTGCTCTAACGTGTAACAGGAGACGGGCTTTAACACATAATCCAACGCCTCCACCGCATAGCCGCGAATCGCATATTGCGGCATATTGGTAAGGAAGATAATGATAACATTGCCGTCCGTCTCCCGGATATGTTCTGCGGTCGTCATTCCGTCCATCTTTTCCATCTCAATATCCAGAAGAATGATGTCGAAAACGGGGCGGTAATCTTTTACGAGTGTCTCGCCGTCATCGAAATCGAATATCTCGAACGCTTCCCCGTAGGTTGCTTCGTAGGTTTTTAAGTATTCCCGCAGAATCTGCCTGTCGTGCAAATCGTCGTCAACGATCGCGATGTGAATCATAAAAATTTCCTCCATACATCTTTCTGGACGGATTCTCAAACCCGTCCGGCCTCGCTGCTTCCCCGTTTATTATCCACATCCATTATAACACAGCAGGAATCCATTGTGTGAACCGGATTTGTACCAAAGAAACGCTGACATTGCGAAAACAGGGGCTGCCGCACCTGCGACAGCCCCCTATTTTATTTCAAACTCTCACTCATTCTTTTCCTGCGTCTGCGCAGCAGCAGCACCGCGGCAGGAACTACCGCTATGGCTGTCACGCCTCCGATACTTCCGAAGAACAGCAGCCGGTTATGTAAGAAACGCACCCACATATTCGTGGTTACATAGAAATCACTGATTTCCTCCGCATGTTCGTTTCCCGCCGCATCCGTCAGCACAATCCGCAGATCGTGCGCATGTGTCTCGTCGCCGGAAACCGCGAACGAATAGTCGGAAAATTCTCTTGCCTTCTCGTCGATTTCCTGCTCGTTCCACGCCGCGCACACGCTTCCGTCGAGCACGGCCTTAACCGAGACAAGCTTCATATTGTCATTCGCCTGCATCTGCACATCCAGGTTTTCAACCGGGTAGGTCATGCCGCTCTCGAGATTTGTCACGACAAGGTTCGGCGCCGTCTTGTCAATGCCGAACGAAATCTCCACATTCTTGTTATCCAGCGTATTGTCCGCGACATTTCCCGCCGCGTCCTCCGAGTAGACGGCCAGACGGTAGATTCCGTCCTCGGAAAAATTCTCCTTGTACACATTGTAGGTATATGCGTACCAGGTTCCGTCCCCGCCTTCAGTGGAAACGTTGTAATCGCTCCCCTCCGCGAGCGTGACCGTCTTATCGTTTTTAAACATCGTCACGCGCATCTCCTCAAGTGCGTCAACATTAATCTCCGTGATCACGATATCGGTCGGTTTGTTGGAAAAGCTTCCGTTTATCGCGCTCGTCTCCTCGCTTACCGTGTAGGTGGAACCGTCCCTGTTTACGGAGAACATGACCGCAGAAAGGCTTCCTCCGCCGTCGGCCGTCAGATCCGATATCTGATTTCCGGCCATATCCGCGGCCTCGCAGGTCAGCGTGTAGACGGCGTCCCGCTCGAGATTGGAAACCGCATACACATAGCCGCCTCCCATCGCCGAAATCCTGCCCTCGGCCGTCATGTCCACCGTGCGGATGCTGCCGTCCTCCTCCCGCACCTCGGCCGTCAGCTTCGGCACAAAAGCATCCCCGTCGAAATTGGTATCCTCCGCCACGACTTCAAAGCCGATCTGCGCTTCCCTGTTCGCCGAATAATTTGTGATCCCGCGGACGGCAATCCGCGGGCTTTCCGTGTCGATGGTCAGCTGCTGCGACTGATATTCCTCCATCTCATTCCCGGAGCGGTCCTCATAGCGGACGGACACGACATAATCCCCGTCCCCGCTCAGCACAAAGCGCCCCTTATGTACATCCACGCTCTCGTCCGTCCAGCGTATCTCCGGCGTCTGGACGCTCTGCCCGTCACGCTCCACCGCCACGGTCACGTCCTCCTCGTAAAAATTCGCCTCCGTCACGGTCAGCACCGCTTCAATGTCACCGCTGTAGTACGCGATTTCCCCGGTCGTCTGCACGGGCTCGCTCCACTCTATCTGTGCATTCGGGGCAATATTGTCCACAATCAGGCGCTTCGTGTCTTCAAACTCCATGCTGTGTCCCGCGCGGTCCTCCGCCGCAAACGATATGCTGCCGTCAAACTGACGGTCGCCGCGGAGTTCCCCGCCTGGAACCTGAAAAGTCGCCGTCGCAAGGCGGTCGCCGTTCGAATAGACGATCTCGTTTTCTTCCACCGTCTGTTTCTCCGTTCCCGCATTGACATCCGACACGCCCTCGCTCCGGTTGCAGCTGTATACGAACCGGTAAATTCCGGATATCGCATCCTCCGCCGTGATCGTCACCGTCACCTGCGCCTGATAAAAACCAAACGTCACGGTTCCGAGAATCGTCTCGAAAACATTGTCGCTGTACTCCACGGTCAGGTTTTCCGGGCTTCCGGTATCGACGACAAAGGCATTCTTCTCATACGCGTCCGCTCTGCGAAGCGCCAGGTCCGTATACCCGATATCAAATGTATAATCCGCATCGGATGAAAATGTAATCCGCGCTGTGTGTCGGTCCCCGTCTTTGACCCAGCTGCCGGGTCGTTTGAGGTATTCCGCATAATCCTGCACCGCAATATCGTCGCCCGCAATATTTTTTGCCGTGATTTCGGCCTCCACATCCTCCGCGCGGAAATTGCGCTCGGTAATCGTGATAACCGCCGTCTGTCCCTGCGCGTAATAGCGCTTTTCATCCGTTTCGAGCACGCGCTCATCCGGCGTATATCTCACGTCAATCACCGGCTTTTTCTTATCGATCGTAATTTGCTCCGAAGTGTAGGAAACCATCTCATTCGACGAGCGGTCCGCGTATTCCACGGTCACGACATGGTCTCCCTCCCCCGAAACCGCAATACAGCCCGTCCAGGTATCGCCCTGCCTGCTCCAATCATTTACGGATACCTCCTTACCGTCCACTGCGGCCTTCACGTCCTCCGCGTAAAAATTTGCTTCCGTAATCTCAAGCGTCAGCTGCATCGCACCGTCATAGTAAAGAACTGCGTCTGTATTTTCCCTGCTGTAATTATAATCCGCAATCGTCCGCAGTGTCTTTTTGTCGACGACCTGCTTTGCCGGACTGTAGCTTGCGGTGCGGGTCGGTGAGATTGTGTCGACGATCAGAATTTTCCCCGTATCCGTCTTCCGGTTGCTGATATTTCCCGCGCGGTCCGTCACCCGGAAGGAAACATTTCCGCGGTACTGCGCGGCCTGCTCCGCCGTGAGCGTAAATTCCGCCATCGCCGTTCGCCCCTGATTGCTGTAAGTCAGCGCGCGCCGCCCGATTTTTCCCGACGCCGACTCCGCATGCGCGTCGCCCGCGTCTGCCTGACGCTCATACTTCCACTCAATCGAATCCACGCCGGAGGTCACGTCGTCCGCATAGAGCCTTACGCGCACCTTTGGCCGGTAGTAGCTGAACGTGATCTTATTTAATACTTTGTCGATCACGGACTCGCTGTATTCAATGCGGAACGAATCGGTATCTGATTTTTTGGTGTCGACGACAAACGCATCCGATGCAGATACCGCATGCTTCGCCGCGTCACAGACATTTACCGTCACCGTATAATCCGCGTCCGTATCACAGTGCAGCGTCGTGCTCCACACATCCCCCTTCCTGCTCCATGCGCTCTGCTTTTTATCGAGTGCAAAGGAAACCGGATTTCCCTCCACATCGACGGTCTTCACCAGAAGCTCCAGATCGTTCGGGCCGAGATTTTGGTCGGTCACCGTGATTTCCGCCGTCCGCTTTTCGCTGTAGTACTTCCCATTTACCGCCGCATCATTGTCGTAGGCAATCGCAATCTCGGGCGACGTGGTGTCAATGACGATTGCGCGCGACGTAAAATCGGCCATCACATTTCCCGCGCGGTCGCGGTATGTGATCACAACCTGATAAACGCCGTCCCTGTTTCCCTCGCCGAGTGTCAGATTTAACGTATGCTTCGTCCGGTCTGCCCCGTCCTGCTGCCAGTTTCCCGCCGCATACCGGTATCCGTCTCCGTTCCCGAGCTCCGTGCCGTCGCGGTATACGCGCACATTCACATCCTGCGCCAGAAAATTCGCCTCCGTGATGACGGCAGTAAGCGTCACCGCGTCCGCGTATATCCACCGTGCGCCCGCCGCATCCTCTGTCACTTCGTTTCCCTGCGCATCGCGCACGCTTTTTACGTCGCCCGAATAATCCGCACTGCTTAAGACAGGCGCGCTCCCGTCCAGCGTAGGATACCACACATACTCCGCCTGATGATCTGCAAGGTCTTTCACCGACAGCGAAAACGTATAGGCGGCCTCAATTTCGCAGGGCAGCGCCGCGGAATAAACATCCCCGCTTTTGCTCCAGTTTCCTTCTTCCGAAAGCCATGCGTCGTAATCCACGCCGTCCTTTGTCAGCGCGATCTCATTTCCCTGCGCATCCAGCGCCCTGACCGAAATCCGCAGATCCTTATGGCGAAAATTCGCCTCGGTAAGCGAAATGACCGCTTCCCCGGCCTTACGGATAAAGAGAGGAGTCCCCGGCTCCGCCGCTTCCCCGGAGACGGTAAATGCGGCGGACGGAGCGGTCTTATCGACGATAATATGCTCCGAGATGTAATCCACTCCGGTATTTCCGGACGCATCCTGATAGTGCAGTTCAATGACATGCGCGCCCTCCTCAAGCGCGAGTGTCCCGACCCAGGTTCCCGCCGTCGATCCGGCATTCCATTTTATTTTTTGTGCGATATCGGAGCCATTGTCGGTCAGCCTGACATCCGCCGCGTCAAAATTTTCCTCCGCAACGGTAAACGTCAGCTTTGCCGTATCGCTGTAATACAGATTGACGTCCGTCCGGCTCTGCGCCTCGTAATCGGGAATCTCCGCGAGCGGGTCCGCCGCATCCGCAGGTTCCGTCGCGCGCACCCATTCCCCGTATTTTACCGGTTCAAGTGCCGGAGGCGTATTGTCTACCACGATCGTCTTTCCGTCCGTGTACACCGCCGCCTCATTTCCGGCCGCATCCTTCGCCGTAAAAAAGATGTCTCCGCGAAACGGGTCTGGTATCTCAAATGTGTAACGGTATCTTCCGTCCGCCTCCGGCGTCAGTTCGCTTTTTGCCACGGTGGTCCGCTGTGCGGGATCGTCCGTCTCTCCCGCGCAATACGAAAAACTTTCGATGCCGGACACCGCATCCTGTGCCTCTAAGGTTACCTCCGCCTTCGTCTGATAAAAGCCAAAACTGATCAGATTGATAATCTTCTCCGTCACCGGCGTCGTGTAATCGATTTTCAGATTTGCGGGCGCCGTTTTATCCAGCTTTATCGTCTCCGCAACCGCGATCGCATCTGTGATTCCTCCGGTCGTCTCACTTTTCAGGTAGATTTGCTGGCTGTCATAGACGCCGTCCTGCACAAGGACAAGCTCGTTTTTCCAATCCTCTCCAACCGTAAGCGACCCGGATGTACTGATGAGGTATCCCTCCGCCGGAGCAATCGTCACATCCCCGGTATACCACTCGCTTCCGTCCTCTTTTTCCCCGGACAGCGTGTACGCCCCCTGAGGTGCCGCCTCATAGTCGACGGACAGATAAAACGTGACATCCGGCGAGCGATTGTAACACTCGTCTTCCTCTTTATACGCAGTCACACAGACGACGCCCGTCTTTCCTTCCGCAAACGAAAATGCACCCGTCTGCGCGTCAATCTCCTCTACCATACCGTCATCCCCGCTGACCTTCGCACAGTGATAGATGACTGCGCCGCTGCCGAACCCCTGTCCGTCTCCCGCCGAACTGTCCGCAACCTCAATTGCCCTGTTAGAAAAGGAAGTTCCGTAAAGCAGCGCATACGGGTTCTGCGCATCGGACGTTATCTCAAAAGCAATTGTCTGATCGGCTTTCTCTATCGTAATTTTTCGCTCCACGCTCACCGGACGGTAAGTCTCGTCCCCGGCCATCGTGGCTTTTACCGTCACCTCACCCGCTTTTCGTATCGTAAGCGTTCCCGCCGCGGCGTCAAGAGCCGCCGCCTGCTCCGCTTCATCTGCCGGCTGGTCTGTAAGCTCGTAAGTGACCGCACCGCCCGTCGAACCGCCGGTGACGCCAAGCGCAAGCTGATTGCCCGAAAGCTCGTTATACTTCACCGCAACCTCGGCCGCATCCCCAAGCACATCCGAAAAGGACAGCGGCGCCTGCTGCTGCATCGCATCTTCGGTCCCGTCTTCCGTGGGTTCCTCTGTCGTATTCTCCGCGGGTTCTCCCGCCGCTCTCTCCCCGGCCAAATCCGCCCGGTTCTCTCTCGCCGCCTCAGCGGTTTCCTCCGCCGCTCTCTGCGTTTTTGGCTCCGCCCACACCGTGTTTCCCGGCAGGGTTCCGGCAAACAGCAGCAGCGCAAGCAGTGCCGCGAGCAGCCGCTCCCCTGTTTTTCTGTTCCTGTTCATTTTTATCCTCATGCTCCTTTCTCCTCACCGTAAGCGGCGGCATAACTGCCGCCGTTTAAGATACCGTGCATTCCGGCCAAAAACACAAATCCCGCTATCTGCGCAAACGACAACAGCTGGGATGCGGGTTTGACGCCGACCCCCGCGTACAGTGCACTGCCGCCGAACAAAAGCAGCAGCGCACTGTCGCAAACAACCGCCGGACGGTTTCTGAAAAAACGGAATATCCCGGGCCGCCCGCAGCGGCTGCCCCGCCCGGCAGACAGGATTTTTACCGTCAGCGCCAGAAACACAAGCAATGCGGCCCAAAACAAAATTGCATTGGCATAGAGCGCAATCCGGTATGCCGGTTTCCCGTACATCCTGTCCGTGGCGTACATCAGCATGATGGAAAGCGCCCATACCGCAAGCGCCGCAATCTGACATTCCAGGTATTTTCTTTGCCGTTTCATCTCCATAACCATGCTCCCTTCCCGCTCTGCCGTCAGTCTATCGTCTCGGTGCTCTCCGAGAACCCGAAGTTCACGTCCACCGTCACATCCGGCGCCTCCCCGCCGGACATCGGGGTATTCCGCCAAAGCTGGGAGGTCTCAGGCGCTGCGGACTCCTGCATTGGCCCTTGCATTTCCGGCGCTGCGGACTCCCGCACAAGTCCGGTTGTCTCAGGCGCCTTAGCCCTTTGCATAAGTCCGGTTGTCTCAGGCGCTGCGGACTCCCGCACCGGCCCGGACGTCTGCGGCGTCCCCTCCTTCTGTCTGCTGCGACGCAGACGCCCTGTCGCAAACTTCTCTCTTTCCCGCCGCGGCCGACCGTCCTTTCGCCTGCCCTCCCCGCTGTTCCGCTGCTCGATTGATTCAATCGCACGCCGCGCCGTCGTTCCGCTCAGGTCCCCGACAATCTGCGGCACACGAAACAGGAAAAACAGGCCCACTGCCACGGCGAGAAACACACCGCCCGCAAGATATGCCGCCAGGGACAGATTCTGCAGTAATTCCACCGTCATACGCTACTCCTCCCCTTCCTGTGTTTCCGACTCTGCCTGCGGCTCCTCATCCTCCGGCAGTTCCGGTTCCATTCCCGTCGCGTAGGCCATTGTGACCGCCTGCCTCGTATCGTCGAGCAGCGCCATCGTCACGGCCTGCTTTTCCGCGGTCAGATCCGTGGTTGTTTCTATCCTGCGTATCTGCTCCGACACAACCTCATAGAGCGCAAGCATTTCCTCCTGCGTGACGCCGTCCGCCTTAAACTTTGTCGCATACTGCTGCATTGCGCTCCGCGCAAGCTCCAACAGTTCAAGCTTTACAATCTCGCTCTCCGCATCGTCGGCGCAGACCGCGGTGACAAGCTCCTGCAAGCGCACAAAAAAGGGCTGATACATTCCCCTGTCGCTGGCCTCGACGGTGTGAATCGATATATCGCGGTAAAATTCCCCGATGCTCGCATACACCTGCGCCATCCCCAGATTCGGATAATCCTCCGGTGCATTGTCAATCACATCCGAAAACCACTCGATGGCGCTTTTCATCCGTGTTACCTGATTGTCGCCGCCGTCGCCGTAATCGTAGTAATACCAGTACAGCTTCGCCGTCTCGAAACACACTTCAACGTAACCGGTCAGATTCTCTTTCAGCGCTTCCTGATGATTTTTGATCTGTTTTATAAGAATCGCCTGTTCTTCCGTGTCAAATCTCCCGTCCTCTTTAAATATCTGAATCAGCTGCAGATAGGCCTGCGGGTCTCCCGCCTTGTTCGGGACGGCAATGCCCTCCTCATACAGCGCAATCTTTTCCGCATAGTCTGCCGTTTTGGCCGCCTCATCCATCAGGCTCTGATAATTGTCCGTCGCCCGCTGCACCGCCATATGTCCGAGCACCGCCCCGGTAACCGCAAAGCCTGCCGCAAGCACTGCGGAGGCTGCAAATGCACCGAGCTTTCGCCGCTGCTTCCGCCGGTACTTATCGTCAATCTCCTCAAAGTGTTCGAGCGCATACGTCAGCTCGGCGCAGGACTGGTACCGGTCATCCGGTTTCTTCTGTACGCATTTTATGATGATGTTCTCGAGCCCTGCCGACAGGGCCGGATTTATCTCCCGTATCGGCCGAAGCCCGTAATCCGGCGGACTGCCGGGATCGGGACTGCAGCCGGTCACAAGATGGTAGAGTGTCGTCCCGAGACAGTAGATATCCGTCCGCGCATCCGTCTGCCCCTGCCCTCCGAACTGCTCCGGCGCCGCGTAGCCGATTGTCCCGAGACAGGTCGTGTCCGCGACATTGCGCGCCTTGTATTCCCTGGCCGTCCCGAAATCAATCAGCATCACCGTGCCGTCCGGCTTTAACATCACATTGGCCGGTTTCATATCGCGGTAAATAATCGCGGGTTCCCTGGAATGAAGATATCCCAGCACATCGCACAGCTGCAGCGCCCACTCGATCACATCCTCCTGCGGCTGCGCGCCGTATTCCTTGAGCGCGGTCTCAAGCGAATTTCCCTCAATATAATCCATGACAATCAAAAAGTTCTCGCTGTTTTCGATCACGTCGATAATACTCGGCAGATTCGGATGGCGCAGCTTTTTGAGCAAGTCCGTCTCCACAATCAGTCCCTGGCGGACTGCTTCGAAATCGAGCACGCCGTCTTTACGGACCTCTTTGATCGCCCAGGTTTTATTGGCCTTTTCATTGATCGCCATGTAGACGACACTCATCCCGCCATGGCCGATCTCACTTAATATTTTGTACTTTCCGTCCACAAGGGACCCTATCTCAAGCATGTTTCTCTCACCCGCTAACAATACGTTTCAAATGTTCTTATCGTGATCACGGAAATGTTATCCCGCTCGTTTCTCTGTTTATTCAGCGCGATCAGCGCCCGCTCGTTTTCCTGCATTCCCTCCGCGCAGAGCATGCGCTCCGGACACAGATACGCGTAAATTTCCTCCGCGCGCACCTCGTGGCGGAACCCGTCGCTGCAGAGCATATAGACCGCATCCTTTTTCATATCCCCAAAAAAGAAATCCGGGCAGAGCGCATCCGACGCCCCGACGCACTGCAGCAGCACGCTGCGCCTCGCATCCCGCTCCGCCTCCTCCTCCGTCAGCCGTCCGAGCTCCACTTCCCGCGCCACAACGGTCTGATCTTTTGTCAGAACGCGCGCGCACCCTGCAATCTCATAGACACGGCTGTCCCCGACATTGACGATATAGTAGCGCTCTTTGCACAGCAGAAGCGCGACTGCGGTCGTTCCGAGCCGGATTGCACTCATCTTCCCGTAATCCTTAATCTTTTCGTTATATTCCGCAAGGACATGGTTCCATTCCGCCCGGATGCCTGCCTCCGTCACCCCGGCCCCACAGAGCAGCGGCAGCCGCTCCGTCGCCCATCTGTCAAACGCTTTTACCACGCTTGCACTCGCAAGCTCCCCCTTATCCAGTCCTCCCATACCGTCGCAGAGAACGGCAAATACCATCTTTTCTCCGCCGACTGTCAGGACTTTTACCTGCAGGCTGTCCTGATTGCTCTTTTTCACCGTCCCGACATCCGTGCTCGCAGATACAATAAAATTCACACCCATACTCCTTTATATCATCCGAAATTCAAATTCCTCATCCGCCAGCGTGACTTTGTCTCCTTCTTTCAGCTCCTGTCTGGACTTACTCGAAAGCATCTCCCCGTTTACAAACGTGCCGTTCCTTGAATTTGTGTCCTCCACAAAATATGCGCCCTCACATGAAATCACATTCGCATGGCTGCGGCCCACCGCCGTGTTATCCTCGACAAGATAATCCACATAACTTTTTTCCCTGCCGATGCGGAACACCGGCTTATTGAGCAGAATCCGCTCATTCGTTTTCATCCGCACGAGACACGCCTGCCGCAGGACGCTCTGCGGCGAAACTCCCAGCACCGTTGTCTCTCCCGCGCCCCCGGATGAGAGAATCGTTGTCTCTGCCATATCTCCGGATAAGAGAATCGTTGTCCCATCCAAATTCTCACTGCCGTCCGGCTTTGCCTTCTCATCGCCGTCATTCGGTTTCGAAGCCCCGTTACCGCTCTGCGGTTTCGGGCAGGATATTCCGCTCTGTGCGCCGTCTGAACTATCCTGCAGGAATACGGCCGGTTCACATACGGCAGTCGTCCCGGAGGCTTCTTCTTTCGGCGGCGCCGGAATCTGCATTGCCCCGGGAATCTGCATCCGCGGCGGTACCGCCGGCTGCTGCTTCGTTGTTTTTCTCTCTTTCTGCTTCCTGTTCTCTTTTTTCGCATCTTTCTGCGCCCTGTATAACGCCGCATTTTCCTTGCTGTAATGCTGCAGCAGATAAAACAGGGATATCTCTTTTCCGGCGGCGTCTGTGTCCGGCTCAATCCGCGGCTGTCCGTCCAGGGAATTGTCCGGCGGTACCACCGGCATCGGCGGCCCCATCGGCGCCGGCGGCTCCACCGGCGTCGGTGGTTCCACGGGTGTCGGCGGCTCCACAGGTGTCGGCGGCTCCCGATTAGGCAGAACCATCGTCATGTTTTGGAGTTCCTGCAAAAGACTCCTGAATGCGGGCAGCGAAACCGCAGGCGCACTGTTCAGATAATTGATAATCCGCGCCACATAATCACAGTCCTCCCCGGAGTCAAACTGCGTGCAGAACATAATACCCTTAAAAAAAGCTCCCACATCGCCCGGCGCCCGCTCCGCATCCAGAATCGGCACGCACAAAACCTCCGCGCGCCCGCTGCTCACGTCCACATAGATGTATTCCGCATCCAGCAGAACGGACCCGATGTCTATCATGTACTCCTCCGCGGTCATAAGCGCCGAAACGACACTCGTAAACACTCCGAGCAGTCGCCTTTTGCTGACCGTTCCCATAAAGTACTGTTTGAGCGAGACCCGCGCGGAAATATTATATTTGAGATACCTGCGGTTGTCCTGTTGTGTGTACAGCGCCTGCACAAAGCCCCTGATCTGATTGTTTGTGATCATCCCGAGACTCATCGTGTCAATCTTTTCCCCGGACAGATCACAGACCAGCCAGGTGCTCGTGCCCTGATTTTCATAGTCAAATTCTCTCATTTGCATTCACCTTCTTTTGTCAGTTCGAAATCATGTCACTGCATACAGACGTATCAGCGTCCAGCTGTCTTTCCGCTTCACCGGAGCCGTACCGTCGCCGTTAAACGGATAAGCCACATCAAATTCCGCCTCGACCACCGTCTCCCCGGACAGATCGATATACCCCCAGCTGCCGTCACACTTCACCGGGGCAAGTCCGTTTGCAAACGGGTAGGCATCCTCATAGGCGGCTTCTATGACCCACTCTCCGTCCGCATTGATAAAGCCCCATTTGCCGCCCGCACACACGGCAGTCACTTCCTCCTCAAACGGACGCGCCGCCTCAAAAAGCTGTTCTCCCACCGGCTCGCCTTTTTCGTCCAGCAGGCAAAAGCCCTCCGCCGTCTGCACAAAAATCCTCTTTTCCCCGGAACAGAATCCCATAGCATCCACGGCTACGCCGTCAAACGCGTACTCCGTCAACAGTGAGAAATCATCCCCGATCAACGCCCATTTGCCGTCCTTTTTGACTGCCGCCACCCCTTCCCGGAACGCCGTGGCGTCCTCCCACTCCAGTTCCGTCAGCGGATGCATCGTTTCGTCAATATATCCCGCTTTTCCGCCTTTTTTGACTGCAATGCGGTTTTCGGACAAAATCCCGAGTTCTTCATATGCCTCGTCCGGCACGAGTTTCTTTCGCCCTTTTTCATTTATGTAATAGCATGCTCCGTCACGCGCAACAGGCGCGACCCGCGGTTCCCCGGCGCAGAAATATCCGGCCTTCTCGTATGCGAGCGCGACCGCGACGCTTCCCTCGGTATCCACAATCCCGCAGCTCCCGCCGTTTCCTGCCACCGCGTACCCGCCGTAAAACGGGGACAGCTCCTCGCAGTTAAAATACAGCTCCTCGTAGTACCCGCGATACTGTTTCCAGAGCGCGTCCACATTGTCGTTTTCCTTCCGGCTTTCTTTCAGCTCCCTAAGCAATAAGACCGCGTCCTTCTTCCTGCCGTTTGCAGAGTAGTAATCCACAAGCATCCGAAGCGCGGCATTGTCAGTCTCATCCTGATAAATCAACGCCTCGCAGGCTGCTATAAACGCCGTCGTATCGTCAAGCAACAGATGCATCTCTGCAATTTTACGGCTGACTTCGGCCTGCCCGGGTTCAAGCGCAAGCGCCGCCTCGTACTCTTCCAGCGCGTCCTCATATATTTCTTTCCGCTCATATTCCTCTGCCGCCGCAATGTGCCGTTCGACTTCGGCCGATTTCCCGAATACGCTGCCGACCGTCTGATACCATCCGAGCGCCAACAGAAGCGCCAGCAGAATTGAAATTTTCTTCCTCATACTTTTCCTCATTTCATACGCCGAGCAATGATGCCGCGATAAATCCGGCAAACACAAACGGCACAAACGGTATCTCATCCTTCAGGGATATCTTTTTCCCTGCCAGCTTTCCCGCACTGTAAATTGCCGCAAAAAGCAGTGCCCCGAGCATCACGGCAAGCACTGCATCCGGCCCCAGATAAAAACCGATCACCCCAAACAATTTAATGTCCCCGGCGCCCATCCCGTTTCGGCAGATAACATTCCCAAAAAGGAGAACCGCCATGCCGCAGGCCGCACCCGCAAACGACGACAAAAGAAAGCTTCCCAGATATCCCGGGTACAGCAGAGCCTCCGGTACAAACAGAACAACCCGCAGGACAAGCAATATCAGAATACTTTTATTCGGCACGATCCTTTTTTCCGCGTCCACACCCGCGAGATATGCCAGCGTATACCCCAGCAGGAAATATCGGATCATCTTTACCACCCCGTATTCCAGCAGATACGAGACGCAGGCAAACCCTGCCGAAAACAGGATGAGCCCCGCCGTTATGATTCCTTTTTGCAGCTTCGTCATCGCACTCTCCTCTGTCACCACAGGCGCGTGGACGCGTTCAGGCACATCTCATGCTCCCCGAAATCAAGAAACGGAAACATCTTGTTTTTCACCCGAAAACGCACCGTGATGGAAATATCTTTTTTGCCGCCCTCAAGTACCAGCTTCGAATCCCCGAAATCGAGTCCGTTCATTCCGCCCACAATCCCGATTTCCTCGAGATACGCATCCGGGTCCTCCACAAGCTCCTCGAGATATGCCTCAAGCTGTCCCTCCGCGATCTTTGAAAAGACGGCCGCACAGACCGCATTCTCCAGTTCCGATTTCCCGACTGCCGCAAGCCCTGCCAAAAGCCCTTCCGGGTCCTTAAAATACCCGCTTGCAATGTCTGCCGCCGCACCCGCGTCCTGTATGCCTGTGACAATCCCCGCAACGGTCTGCTCGTTGATTCCGTTTCCGAGATTCTGCACCGCACCGGACAGATTGCTCACCGCCGACGCGATCTCCGAAATGTTGCTCCTCGTCTCTTTTGCGTCGTCCGCACACTGCCCCATCGCGTCGGCCATCCCCGTCTTTGTCAGCAGATATCCGTACTGCGAGATCTGCATTGCGGTGCCGTTGATCGCATGCTGCATCACCGTCTGCGCCCGCGCGAGTCTGGCAAAGTTAAAGAGCGTCACAAACGCCGCCAGAAACAAAACGAGAAAGACTGCCGCCTCGACCGTCAGTGAACCTTTTTCTCTCCTTTTTCCCATACCGCATCCCCGCTTTCCGCCTAATAGCCCAGCACGCTCTGGTACGAGATTACATACCAGTCGCTCACGCTTCTTCCCGCGCCGCCGTCGGGCAGTTCCGCCGCTTTTTTCAGAAACGTCGTCCGCGACTTTACCCTGGCGGAAACAGCCAGCATCGTATATCCTTTTGTGAGATCCGTTTCCGTGTTCAGCTGGATACAGTCCGCAATCCGCACGAGCGTTTTGGCTTCCGCACTGCCAAGCGTCCGGATAAACAGAAATATCGTCAGGTACTCCCTGTAATTCACCTTGACGCTTCTGTCCGTCCCGGGGCGGCCCGGCATGCCGCGCAGACGAATCTGCCCGTTTCGCGCGTCTTTAAACAGCGGAACATTTTCCCCTCGCATCAGCGCGCCGACGTCGAGCACGGTCTCCGCGCCCGCCACCGCAACTTTCAGCAATGCCGAAAATACCGGCACCAGAAAGGCGACCCCGCAGGACATCGCTATCGCCATCGGCGTGATGGCCGCGCGAAGCCCGCTGTCCGAAAACGCGTAAATCAGATTCGTGACCATGCGGATGCCGTACAAAAGCAGTCTCGTATTCTCCACATTTTTCTGCGCCTTCTGCTCTCCCCAGAGCATATATTCCACCTCGGAGCGGTAAAGTTTATTATTCGACAGCTTATCCCCGCTGAGACTCCGCGGGTCTTTTATGACGCCGACTGTCTCCCCGTCGGCCTCTTTGTCGACGGTATAATAGGAAAACATCTGCATGCCGTACTCCGTCAGATAGAGATTCTCCAGCGTTTCCTCCGCGAGCCGGTTCAGCTCGTCCAAAAATCCGGAAAGTCCCCTGACGGTATTCTTTGCGCTCGCGATCGCCTTTTTCCTTCCGCTTTTGCCGGTATCCGCGTCGTTTGGCAGCACATAACGCTTTCCGTCGTCATTCTCCGGTTCCAAGGCAAGCCCCCGGATGCACGTCGACGGAAGCGTCGCTTCTACCTCCTTCCAGTTGATATCCTCCAAATCTGTAATCGAATCAAACGCAGCCGCCGCCTTCTGCAGCAGGTCGTCTGTCGTCTGCTTGTCCTCCTTTGCCTGCGGCGTCTCCGGGGCTTTCCTGCAGATCTCCTGGAGCTGTTTGTAAAAATCATCGGAACGGATCGAAGACATCCCGTTTTCGCCCGAAACCTCCGTTTTCACATAATTTGCCGACACAAAACGCAGGGTATCATCCTCAAGCTCCCGTCTGATTTTCGCGCTTCCGTCCTCCATGATCCGTGGCATTCTGCAGCCCCATCCGGAAATCTTTTCCCGGATTTCCTTTGTCTGTTCCTCATTCAGAATCATCGTCATCGAAAAACCGCAGAACGTATTCGCCTCCAGCGCCGTTCTTATACCGTCCAGGCTGTTCTTGTTGTGCTCCAGTTTCTGCAGCAGTGCGTCCAGCTTTTCTTCGTCCAGAAGATGTTCATACTCTGCCGCCTCCGCGTTCATATTGGTCTTCTGCTCCCCCTCGGAAAGCAAATCAATCTTTCCTTTCCAGCTCCCGTGGGCATTTTGTGCGCTCCCCAGCGACTTTTTGAGCGCACCCACCTTTTTGATCGCCGTGTCGATACGTTCCTGCGCGATCACAATTCTTGCATACCAGCCTCCGATGCCATTCCACGCCTCCTTCCGATATTCCTCCGCCGCCTGTGACATCGAAAGCACATATGCGCTTAACACGGCCTGCTTTTGCCTGTAAGCGTCGTATGTCTCCTGCAGATTTTTCGCTTCAGCCTCCGATACCGCCTCCTTTTTCTGCTCCACAAGCGCCTCCAGATTTTCGTCCGGTATATGATTCCTGTAATACAGGCAGGTCAGATACGGCTCGAAATATGTCTCCAAATCATCCGCGTCCGCCCTCACATAGTCCGACAACGTGTCCGCAAACTCATTGTAATGCCGCATGGATTCCATAAAATCTTCCGCGTCGTCTTTTTCGTCATAACGCTCCATGATATCTAACATGAAGAAATAGCGTACCGCTTTCGTCAGAGGCTCCTCAGCTTTATTGATGTCCGGATTTATATTTGCCGCGTCAATTTCGGGCGTTTTGTCCTCCGCCTCCGCGCAGTACTCCCGGATGGCCTTATTCGCGGCTTCGCACGCCTCCTGCAGATCTTCCATCGTCTCCGAGAAATCCAGCTGCGCCTCGACGGCATCCGCCTGCTTTTGGGTATTTTTTATTTGCTCTATCTTCTCAAGCAGTTCTTCCCCGATACAGACAGGCGCCCGGTATTTCATGTATTCCAAAATCTGCTGCTTCTCGACCTCGGGCAGATAGATTTCCGCCCCCGGCACGCTTTTGGCCTCAAATTTCTCGCTCCTTAAATCCAGCAGAGAGGACACATGTTCTGCTCCGTCCAGACCGGAGGCCTGTATCGTATTCACAAAGTACTGCTCTAACATTTTCTGCATCTCTTCGGGCGTCTGATCCATGACCAGCATCCCGTAGTGATCTTTCAACTCCGTATTGTAACAGGAGAGCCCGGCGTTCATCGCAAGCTCTCCCGCCTCCGACACCAGACTTTGGGACTGGTAAATCCGCACCGCATCCGTCATCAGCCCCGCAAACACCACGGTCGGCAGCAAAATCAGCGTCAGGAAAACGGATATCGTGCCCCGGCGGCAATCAAACAATTTCATAGCTCCTCACATTCTGCCGCCACAGGCGGCATAACTGTCTATCCCAGAATCTTTTCCATGATATTTTTTGTCTTATTTAAAAAATCGTGATAATTCTCCGACACGCCAAACTTTTCCATCAGCCCGTCTAAAAGGTCCGCAGCCAGATCCACGTTCCTCACAAATTCCCCGGGATTGACGATCTTCCTTGTCGCCCGCGTCTCTATCGCAAATTCGCTGCCTTCGACTCCCAGATAGCGCACCACCTTCGGCATCGGCAGCGTGTGCGTGATCGTCACCGTAACCGTAGAAGAAAAAAATCCCCTGTCTATCGTCACCTCCGGCGGCGTGATATGCCCGAGCGCAAGCAGCGTCACCTCCATGACCGCACCCGCATATTTCGCCTCGTAAACTACCTCCCTGTTTCCGCTTCCCGCAAGCACGGACGCCAGCGTGCCGACCTCCCGATAGAGGTCTCCGACACGCGCGTGATACGCCTCGTAATAGGACGTCACGGCCTCTCTCGGGGGCACGCCACCGTCCCATGCAAAATCAACGTTCCGCCCCGCATTCATTCCGAGCACCCGGTAGCCGAGATATGCTTCCCCGCGCGACGCCTCTGCAGCCACGCGCTCCGCCACATAGGAGAGCGCGGCCTCCTGCATCCAGAAAAGCCCGAGGTAAATCATCGCAATCACGGTGCAGATCACCAGCGGAAAATAGATCGACGCCTCCACCAATACGCCCCCACGTTCGGATTGTCTCATACCATCAGCTCCCTATAAACTCCGTCAATCTTGCAAAAATCGTATTTACCGCACTCATAAGCTGCGTCCGGAACACCCCTGCCACCGCGAGGACAATGACGATCACCACCATAATCGACACCAGATTAGAGTCTCCCCTTTCCTCCGCCAGAAAACGTTCGAGCGCGTCCGTGCATCTCATCTTCCCTCTCAGATACCAGTACATTGCTTTGTTTTTCATGTTTTTCCCTCCGTAAATTTTTTATTATAATCATTTGCATGAATTATAACCGCTACATACTCACAAACGCCGGGACCATGATCATAATTAAAATCCCGATGAAGATACACGCGGTCGGCAGCATCAGTTTCGAGGCCGCCGCCTCCCCTTTCCGCTTTGCCAGATGCTTTTTCTCCTCCCACATCTCGTCCGCCATCTCGCGCAGGAAAAAGGCGAGCTCCGCATTTCCTTTCTGCAGGTTCTGCACCATCGTGGACGAAAACCGCCGGATGTCTTTCAGTCCGCACCGCTCCGCAAGGTTGCGGTAGATCTCGACCTCCGCCACACCGTTTTGAAATTCCTGCATCGTTACTTTCATCTCGTCGTACAAAATTCCCGCGCCGCTTGCCGCAACCTTATTCCAGGCTTCCCGCATTACCATGCCGGAGTTTACCAGCAGCGCAAGCTTCGAGAGCACCTGCGGGAAGTCCGCCAAAAGCGCATCCCTGCGGTTGGCAAGTTTATTGTCCAGCTCCTGCTCCATATACAGCGCCGCAAGTATCGCGAGCGCAATCCCGAGCACTGCGAGCAGCGCGCTGTCCGCGGCTGCCGCAAGCAAAAACATCAGCGTCAGCGCAAGATACGCGTAGGTAAACTCCGCTCCTCTCGTCACATAAAAATAGAACTGCGCATATTTTTTTCCGCTGACCTCCGCAATCTCATGAATCCGCTTTCTCGCCTGCTTTGTATTCATGTCATACCGGATGATATCCATGATCCCAAAACCCACAAAAAACAGCTCCGGATACCGGTATTCTTCCCTGTCAATGCTGCCGGTCACTTCCCCAAAGCTATCCTTATATCTGCGGTTTAGCACAAACCAGTCGACGGTCAGCACGGTCGCTGCCACCGCTATCATTATCTGAATCATACCGTTCCTCCCATCGCCTAGATTGTGATGTCCGTCAGTTTTCTTCCGGCCAGATATGCGCCCGCAAAAATGGCAATGCAGAACAGCTTTACCGCTACATTAAAAAATGTATTGGCCGCGACCGTCGATTCGCCGAGTCCGCCCAGCATCGGGACAATGACAAGCGGCATCAGAATCATCACGTTCAGTTCGTTTTTGTTCGCCTGCAGCATCGTCTCAATCTCCATCTCAATCTCGATTTTATCGTTGATAATCTCCCGGCTGTCCGCGATAATCTGTTTTAAATTACTTCCCTGCCTGTTTGCCACCTCGAACACGCTCGCAAAGCTTTCCACGTCCGCAAGCCCGCTGCGCGCCGCAAAATTAAACAAAAGCTCCTCCGCCTGAAGATTGTTCTTCATCCCTTCCAGAATCAGCCTGACCTCCGCGACGATATCCGCATCCTCCCCGTAGACAGAAACCATGTCTCCCTCGGCATCCCGGAATGCTCCCATCGTATTCTGTCCCGCCGAGTAAGACGCGGCAAGGGATTCCAGCAGATCTTTAAACTGCAGAAGAAGCGTTTTGCTCCGCTTTTGTATTTTATAGCCCCGGTAAAACCGCTGCGCCGGCACAAGCAGCAGAATCCCCCCGATTGCCCCAAAGAAAATGCTGTGAAAAAACACATACACAACGACCATTGACGCCGCAAAGCCGAGCGCGGCCGCAATGATTCGATCCTGCGGCTTCATCTCATAAACGTGATAATCCGCGGCGTCCTCCAGCAGCCCCTGCACCGGCTTGTATGTTTCCTTCTCTTTCTTTTCTCTCATCGTATCTCTCCGCCTTTTCTTTCTATATCTCCACCCGAATCCCCGAAAGCTTCAGCTTAAAATCATTCTGCAGCGGGTTTTCGGTCCGCACGAGCGCCCCGGATACTTTCTCTGCGGAGCTGTTTTCATCCTCCCGAAACACATACAGCGGATTTAACAGAATCTTTCCGTCCCGATACCCCACGACCTCCGCAATCTCCATCGTCCTGCGGGACTTGTCCCGAAGTCTCGACAGATGGATAATAATATCCACCGCCGAGGCAATCTGCTGTCGTATCGCTTCGAGCGGAAGCCCCTCGGCCCCCTGCAGCACCATCGTCTCGAGACGGCTTAACATATCCTGCGTCGAGTTCGCGTGCCCGGTGGAGAGCGAGCCGTCGTGTCCGGTATTCATCGCCTGCAGCATATCGAGCGCCTCCCCGCCGCGCACCTCGCCGACCACAATCCGCTCCGGACGCATACGAAGCGACGACTTGATGAGGTCACGAATCGTAATCTGCCCGGCTCCCGAGGAATTCGCATTTCGGGTCTCGAGGCTCACAAGGTTTTCTACCCCTGCAATCTGCAGCTCCGCCGAGTCCTCGATCGTGATCACGCGCTCGTCTTTCGGGATAAAATTTGAAAGTGCGTTTAAAAACGTTGTCTTACCGGAACCGGTGCCGCCACTGATAAAAATGTTATATTTTGCCCGCACGAACATCGCCAGCACATCCGCAATCTCCTGCGTAATCGAACCGTACGCGATCAACCGCTCCATCGTCATCGGCGTTTTGGAAAACTTACGGATAGTAATCGTCGGCCCGCACAGCGCGATCGGCGGAAGCACGACATTGACGCGGGAACCGTCCGGCAGACGCGTGTCACAGATCGGATTTGCCTGATTGACCTCCCTGCCCGCAAGCCCCACAATCCGCTGAATGATATCCTCAAGCCTGCGCTGGCTTTCAAACTGCTTATCCAGCTTAAAAAGTCTGCCGCTCTGCTCAATAAAAATATGTTCCGGCCCGTTGATCATCACCTCCGTGATCGTGTCGTCGCCAAGAATTGCATCCAGAAGCCCGAATCCCCGGATAGAGCTGTACACCTGCTCGACAATCGAGACCTTCTGTCCGACCTGGACATATCTGTCTTTCAAATGTTCCTCCGCAATCTGTCCGATCTGCTCCTCTAACTCCTCATCCGAAAGACGGCTCAGCTGCAGCGTATCGGTAATATATTTTTTCAGTTCACTGACAAGCTGCTGTTCTTCATCAAATTCCATCAGATACCCCCTGTTCGATTGCGTCAAATACCGTAAGCTCCGACATTTCACGCAGCAGCTGCGGCACCGGATAGTGCTCAAACCGCTTGATCCTCCCGTATTTCCGAAGCTCTATTCCCTCAATCTCCCGCGACGTATAACTTCCGAAACGGTTATACAAAATTCCCATACGCATCATCAGTTTCATGTCTTTCTGCTGCTCCAAAATGGAAAACGACGCAAGCATACGGACTGTTTTCTCATTTGATGCCGCCGCGCCGTCCGCAACCAAAACAATCTGCCCGCACTCCTTTAATAGTTCAAGCTGTCCGGGCCGCATCGAAAAATCAAAATCAAACAGGATGTAGTCATAACCGCAGTAGGTTTTCAGTTCCGTCAGAATCCGCCCTATCTCTTCCTCCCGCAATTCCATCCGGTCTAACGCCACCGATGCGGCGGGAAAGAAATATACACCGTCCGCATCCTGCTTTACCGTACTCTCCAGCTTCAGATACAGATTTCCTTTTTTGCTTTTCACCGCATAAATGATATCCTCGAGCTTTCCCTGCCCTTCACCCTGGAAAAACACATCCGCGCTTCCGAATTGTTCCAGATTCAGATACAGCACCTTTTTCCCTTTTCGCGCAAAGCGGACGGCACATGCTGCGGCGGCACTTGAACAACCGGTTCCTCCCGCCGCCGAGATAAATGCGATCGTCTTTGCCCTCTGGTTTTCCTCAAGTCCGATTCCCCTCACCGCGGCGGTTGTCTCGGAATAGATATTGAGAATCCTCTTATAGATAAGCTCCGCCTTCTGAAATCTGCACACGGCCTTTGCACCGTACATGCGCTCCACATCCGGCGAATCCACAAAATAGGCAAATCCGCATCGGGACGGTATCTGTTTCGTGTCAATCTCAAAGACATCGCTTGCCAGAAACACATCTATTTTTGCATCCGCAAGCGCCTGCATCGCATTGCTTTCACTCGTAAATGAATAGATCTCGAATTTATCCGCATACTTCATCGTAAAGACCGACACGATTCGTTTTAAATACGCCTCGTCATTCTCGAGAATCGCCAAATGCATCTTCATAATCTTCCTCCGATGTCACTTTCTTACTTCTTTTGTCGAGTACATTATACATTTTATTGCGCTCTCGTGCAATATTTTTTAGAAAAAATATCTTACTCTTACTCATAAGATGTTACTGTTCACGGCCCGGGGAGCCGCTCATAGCAACGATTCGGGGCGATATTATGAGTTTTGCCCTGCAAAAACTGCCCCTCACACCTGAATCATATCTCTGCGGAATGCGCAGCTCATGCGCATTCCTGCCCCGTGAAAAGTAACCATACGATACCTTTTAATCTGATTTATTATGAGGAAACAGCATGAAAAACGACAGCAGCATTGACCGGATTATCCAGGTAAACGACATCTGCATCGGAGCCAATATTCGAAAGCTCCGTGAGGCAAAGAAGATCAAGCAGACAGACATGGTAAAGAAACTTCAACTCCTCGGTGTGGATATCTCCACGTTCTCCTACAATCGTATTGAAAAGGGAACACAAAACCCGACGGTTTCCTTTCTTCTGACCTGCTGTAAAATATTTGAGTGTGATATAAATGCCATTTTTGGCATGTAAAAAAGCGCCGGAATCATGTTCCAACGCTTTTTTTGTTTCATGGAGCTGCCGCATTTTACACAAACGATTACAGGCATGCAACATACATGTGAATTTAGGAAGCCTTCTTGCTTATTCAATTTTTAACCCGCGCAGTCAGCCCGTCTCCCTCCACATCGATAAGGATGGTGTCACCGGCCCGCACCTTGTCCGCGAGAATCAGTTTCGCGGACAGCGTCTCCACATGCTTCTGCAAAAAACGCTTGAGCGGTCTCGCGCCGTATGTCGGATCATAGCCGTGATCGATCACATACTGCTCCGCCGTCTCTGACAATTCCACCGCAACTTCCCGGTCCGCAAGACGCCGGTTCAGTTCTCGCATCAGCAGCGTGACAATATTTCCGATATTGTCCTTTGTCAGCGGTTTGAACAAAATCGTCTCGTCGAGACGGTTTAAAAATTCCGGACGGAAATTCCCCCGCAATTCATTCATCACGGCCGCCTCACACTCCGGCCGAATGCTTCCGTCGTCGCCGATTCCCTCAAGCAGATACTGGGAACCGAGATTTGATGTCATAATGATAATCGTATTTTTAAAGTCCACCGTTCTTCCCTGAGAGTCCGTGATGCGCCCGTCGTCGAGAACCTGAAGCAGCACGTTAAAGACATCCGGGTGCGCTTTCTCCACCTCGTCGAAGAGAACGACGGAATACGGTTTCCGCCGCACAGCCTCCGTCAGCTGGCCGCCCTCGTCGTAGCCGACATATCCGGGAGGCGCTCCGATCAGGCGGGACACGGAGTATTTCTCCATGTACTCGCTCATGTCGAGACGCACCATGTTGGATTCGTCGTCAAACAGGCTTTCCGCCAACGCTTTCGCCAGCTCCGTTTTCCCGACGCCGGTCGGCCCCAGAAACAGGAATGAACCGATCGGCTTGCTCGGATCCTTGATCCCCGCTTTCGAGCGGATAATCGCCTCCGACACCAGCGTCACGCCCTCATCCTGCCCGATCACGCGCCGATGCAGCTCCGCGTCCAGATGCAGCGTCTTGTTCCGCTCGCTCTCCGTCAGCTTCGCGACCGGAATCCCTGTCCACCGGGAAATGATACGCGCGATTTCCTCCTCGCTCACACTCTCGTGCACGAGCGACAGATCGCGCTCTTTTACCGCGGCCTCCTCCACGTCAAGCTGCTTTTCCAGCGACGGCAGCGTGCCGTACTGCAATTCCGCCGCCTTCTCAAGGTCATAATTCTGCTGTGCCAGCTTAATCTCACTCTTCACGCGCTCGATTTCCTCACGCAGCTTCTGCACCTTTTCCACGGAAGTTTTCTCGTTCTCCCACTGCGCCTTTTTGCTGCTGAACTCGTCCCGCAACTCCGCAAGCTCTTTCTGCAGTGCCGCCAGACGATCCTGACTTAAGCGGTCCGTCTCCTTTTTGAGCGCCGTCTCCTCAATCTCCATCTGCATCACGCGGCGGTTTAACTCGTCTAACTCCGTCGGCATCGAGTCGAGCTCCGTCTTAATCAGCGCGCAGGCCTCGTCAACCAGATCGATCGCCTTGTCCGGCAGGAACCGGTCCGAAATGTACCGGTTTGACAGCACCGCCGCCGACACTAACGCCGCATCCATAATCTTTACGCCGTGGAACACCTCGTAGCGCTCCTTTAATCCGCGCAGAATGGAAATCGTGTCCTCCACGGTCGGTTCGTCCACCATCACCGGCTGGAAACGGCGCTCCAACGCCGCATCCTTCTCGATGTATTCCCGGTACTCGTCGAGCGTGGTGGCGCCGATACAGTGCAGCTCGCCGCGCGCAAGCATCGGCTTTAACAGCTGCCCGGCATCCATCGCCCCGTCGGTTTTTCCGGCTCCCACAATCGTGTGCAGCTCATCGATAAACAAAATAATCTGACCCTCCGAGCTTTTCACCTCATCGAGCACCGCCTTTAAGCGTTCCTCAAACTCGCCGCGGTACTTTGCACCCGCAATCAGCGCTCCCATATCCAGCGCAAACAGCCGCTTGTCTTTTAAGCCTTCCGGCACATCGCCTTTTACGATTCGCTGAGCAAGCCCCTCCACAACCGCCGTTTTCCCGACGCCCGGCTCTCCGATTAAAACCGGATTATTCTTGGTCTTGCGCGAAAGGATGCGGACGACGTTTCGAATCTCCTCATCCCGTCCGATGACCGGATCCATTTTCTGGGCTCTCGCCCGCTCCACCATATCGTATCCGTATTTCTCAAGCGTATCGTACGTCGCCTCCGGGTTGTCCGAGGTCACGCGCTGATTGCCCCGGACCGCGGACAGCGCCTGCAAAAAGCGCTCCCTCGTGATTCCGTACTCCTTAAAAAGCTCTTTCATCGCCCCGTTGGGATATTTTAACAGCGCGAGGAACAGATGCTCCACGGACACATACTCGTCCCCCATCTGCTTCGCCTCGTCCTCGGCATGAATCAGAACATTGTTCAGATTCTGCCCCACATAAATCTGTCCTCCGGATACCTTCACCCGGGCCCCAAGCTTGCGCTCCGCGTTATCAATAAAGTGCTCCTTTTGTATCTCCATCTTTTCGATCAGCTTCGGAATCAGCCCGTCCTCCTGACGCAGCAGCGCCACGAGCAGATGTTCCTGCTCAAGCTCCTGATTACCATACTCGTAGGCCAGCTTTTCGCAATCGTTGATCGCTTCCACCGATTTCTGTGTAAACTTCTGAATGTTCATAATCACACCTCCCTGTTTTGCCGGAGGCAAAATGCGACTGCTAACGCAGGAGCAGAGGTGTTTACCTCCCTGTTTTGCCTCTTTGTTTTGCTTACAACTGAGTTATAGCACCGTTTGTTAGCACTGTCAATAGTTGAGTGCTAATATTTTCTGAAAATTTTATAAATTGGGTATCTTTCAACCGTATGTCTTTTTGTCCAAAGAAGGTACTACCGTACATATGAAAGGCTGTCACGGAAGGAACCATGACAGCTTAAAAAGTAACGTATTTATTTAAAAAAATACAATCACACCGGTATATTGCCGATAAATGCAAAGCATATCCCTGATCCACTCAAAGATTTTTACACATTTACACACAAAATACGTTCTACTTCCGCAAACTCCTTTTCGGTATACCCAAAAGATATAATCTGTTCTTTTGTGGCACCGGCCTGAATCATTCTCTCAATCGCATTAAGCCGTTCTTTTTCTATGCCTTTTTCTATGCCTTTTTCTATGCCTTTTTCTATGCCCTTTTCCATGCCTTTTTCCATTGCTCTTTCCATAATAGCTTCCGACCAATTACACATCGTCTGCATCCTCCCTTCCAGTTCGGTTGTCATTATCATCCCATATTCTTCTGTAAGTATACGTTTCTTTTCTTCCACGCTCGCCTCGGAAAGCAATTTTTCCAGCATTGCGATTAATATGTTTTGGGAATCCTTTATGCTTTCCCCGCTTCTTATATTAATAATGATGCCCCGCATCAGGTCCATGTCATACAAATTTTCCTTATTTCCAAAAACAGTGTTTCTGTTAAGGCCAATCTCTTCAATGGAATCACCGTCCTCGCTGTTGCTTATACATAGCCATATGCTCCGAACTTTCTTCAAATTGTCGTACTCACTGTGGAAAAATTCGGTCTGTTTCTGTGCGGAAATCATCCTCGCGAGATAAAATATGATTCTATTCTCCAAATGATACCCTAATTTAGCGGGATCTGACGAACGCTGTGCCTCTAAATTTATCAGAAATTTCATTTCCGTTTCTTTATGATATGCCGTAAAACGGATATCAAAGAAGATTTTTCCCTCTCCCGGAATATTATCCTCCGTGTTGGCTGCGTTTACGCGTCCCAGATTTGAAAGTCCCGCATCCAGCGGCCTCGTCTCGATTTCAATATCCTCGCCAATGCTGGCCATAATATCCTGAATCGCAATATCCTTAAATTCCGAAACGGCATATTTCAAAACCCGTGCCAGTATTTGCTTGTCTGCAAGCAGGAATTTTATATTTGTATCATAGAATCTTGAGACATCTGCTGCCTCAATTGCCTGTGCTAAATTCGTATCTGCCATTTTCTTTCCTTTCTTCTGTATTTGTTTACAATAGCCGGCTTTTTAACCCTTCCAATCCCTGTTGCGCTACATTTATTATACTTAACTCACGCAATAATATCAATCATTCTGCCCCATAAAATATGAAGCAGCTATTTACCGGTTGTTGTTCACGGTTCTGGGAACCGCTTATTGCAACGATTCAAGGCGATACTGTGAAAAATAAATTTTTCAAACATGAACAAGTTCATGTTGCAACTTTGTGCCTGCGGCCCAAAGTTTGCGGACTGCTGCAGGAATGGAGGATTATTATGAGTTTTTCTTTGCAAAAATCGCCCCTCACACCTGAATCATATCTCTACGGGACGCACCGTTTATGGTGCATGTTCCCATCCGGACCTCCCGTTTCTTTCACAAAAGTATCATAATCCGTGTATGATATATATCTAATACAAACTTTACACTTACTTTACAAAGGAGAAATCACTATGAACAGCATGCCATCTTATATTTCGGACTATCTGGAATACTGCCGCACACAAAAGCGGCTGGACGAAAAGACGCTAAAGGCCTATCGAATTGATTTGCGGCAATTTTTGCAGCAAGTGACCGAGTCGGAGATTACAGCCGTCACTTCCGGCGTTTTAGAGGATTATATCGCCCGACTCCACACGCAGTATAAACCCAGGACCGCAAAACGGAAAATTGCCTCCCTCAAAGCCTTTTTCCGCTATCTTGAATACAGGGAATATATTGACTACAATCCCTTTAACAAAATTCAAATACGTTTTCGGGAACCCGTTATACTGCCAAAAACCATCCCCCTGCGTACGGTTGAGACATTTCTGTCCGCGATTTATAAGCAGCATCAATGCGCCGGGACCGTCTACCAGAGAAGAAATGCCCTGCGCGATGCCGCCGTCGCGGAACTCCTCTTTGCCACCGGCATCCGAATCTCAGAGCTCTGTGCGTTAAAGGACAATGACGTGAACTTGTATGACGGAACGATCCTGATTTACGGAAAAGGAGACAAAGAGCGGCGGATTCAGATAGGAAGCAAACCCGTAATTGATATTTTAGAAACATACAGAGACAATTTCTGCGCGGAAATCGATGCCTGCAACCACTTTTTCACCAACCAGTCCGGCAGCGCTTTATCGGATCAGGCAGTGCGTCGGATGATAAACAAATATACGTCGTTAGCGTCCATAGAACAACATATCACACCCCATATGTTCCGGCATACCTTTGCGACGAGTCTTTTGGAAGCCGACGTCGATATACGCTTTATTCAGGAGATGCTCGGCCACAGTTCCATCAACGTTACGGAGATATATACGCATGTAGCCGTTGCAAAGCAGCGGGAAATTTTGGTCACAAAGCATCCGAGAAAAGATTTTCGGATATGAGGAAGGGGAAAAGAGCATTCCTGCGTGGAAGGGTGCTCTTTTTATTGATTTGGGAAGGATAATTAAAAGTTATCCGTTAAATTTCAATTAAGGGAATATCTGTCAGGTTTTCATATATCATGTTTGTTCGTACAGGTATGCTGCATGATTCTGTACATAATGATAATTAATGCTTATCTGTTACCTATGAGTGACAATCATGAAACATAGAGATCAACGCCTGGTCATATATGGATGTTGCAATTTTTAATCCATTAGGGTTCTTTATGATAAATTGATCCATAGCTACTCCGGCATTTATTTCAAGAACATGTTTTTCATTGTGATTGTCTACTAATATATCGATTGTAGCAAAGTTGATATTTATTGCATTAGCGGCTGAAATTGCAAGATCAGCTAATTCATTATATAGCTCAATATCATCAATAGGAGCACATTCTGCGCCTTGGGAAAGATTGAATTTCCAATTTAACTGCAGTTTATAGCCACTGGGATATACCTTATTCAATTGCGCATAAATATTAGGCATAATCGTAGAGGAGTTGATATGATTGGTTTTTAACAATTCCCCTACGGTTGATGTTCCATCACATATAATATGGGCCCGAACTTTTTTATAAGCATGCAAAATTTGGTCATTCAAGAAAAAGAAACGGTATTCTGCTATTGCGTCTATAAATGGTGATACTACTAAATACTTATATTTTTTCTCAATTTGAAAAAGAGTTTTTTCTATATCTTTCGGACTATCACATTTATAGACATCTGTTCCCTCATATGAATTATTAGGTTTTATTACAATGGACTTATATTTTACTAACGTTTCATAACATATTTCAAAAATACCTTTTTCGGATTTCGAATAGTCTTCTGTATCCATGCGGGAAATCTTAATGCATGGAATGGTAGGAATCCCGGATGCGCAAAAAACTAAATAAGCCTCGTATTTATTGTCGGCAATTCGGCTTGAAATAGTTGTGTTTATATCAAACCTCCTGCTCCAGATAAAATGAACAGAGTTATTTTGGGTTAATTTATATATGGATTCATTTCCTATTTTTTGAATGTCAATCTGATGTTTTTTGCAGAGACTGTAAATTATTTTGTCATAAGTATCAGGATACATATTTACCTCCGGAGAAATATATGGAAAATGTTGTTTATAAAAATCATGAGACAGAAATAAATGAGTTAATAAATTTGCTGTTAAACAAAAAAAATCAAATTATTTTATATAATAGTCATGAAGGATATGGCAATACAGCTTTTATTCAAAGGATAATGTATTTGCTGCATACTACTCCGGACTACCAAATTCTCTATGCCGAATTAACGCCATCAGAACAGAATCCTTTGCACAAAGTAACCCAAAATATTGTATCTAAAAAAGAAAAATTATACCAGCGTCTACAGTTCTTTTCTGACGAACAGAATTGCAGCCAAGAAATTCCAATTACTTTGTCCGCTGTCATTAAAGATATAACCAATTCAGAAACACTGGCGGCATTGTTTAGTCCACAAGAGTCTATTCCGATTTATGCCGGATTTTATCAAGATAGACTAAAACATAACTTTTTTGATTTGGTGCACATTATAACCAGACAGCAAAGAGTGATTTTTTTTATTGATAACATACAATTTATGGATAATGACAGTTTTTATGAATTGCAGGCTTTGCTCCAAAATCCTGCAATAACGCTGGTGTTATTTAAATCCGGAGAGGGACATGTTTTTGATAAATTTTACGATGAAATTAAATATAAATTTTCAGAAGTTGAATTAAATTTCCCAGAACCGGATATCGTTTATGTGCAAAAGCTTGCAACTCTTTATCATAAAACACTTTCTGAATATGAAGCGGCATCCATATTATCCGAAAATAAAGGTAATATACGGAAAATATTATGCAATATGAGAAAGCCCGAAAATTCGGATTCCAATCTTATGTTAGAAGATCAATTAATAAAAATAATTATTTTATATAATGACTATATTACACAGCAGGAGCTTCTTCAAATCTGCAGTTATACACCATATGAAGGTATTATCAGCGAAGAGGAGATCAGCGTTTGTATTAAAAATATTGCAAACAAAGGACTCCTGCAGTCAATTACTGTTCTGGAAACGCGTAATATACAATATAAACCGGTTTCGGATATTGATATCTCCATAGATATTGCTGATAAAATGATCATAAGCCGGGCATTGAGCAACTATTATGAGCATTGTGATAACTTAGATTATAAACATCTATGTCATGCATGGCATCTTAACGCTTCTATAAATTTAATGAATCGTAATAAATGTCTCACATACAAAGTATTATTGTATGCTCTGAGAATGGGTTATAGAGTACCCAATGAAATATTACAATATGCGAAACAGCAGAAGGACCTCAATTCCAAAATTTTAACTGCGACATTTTTGTTCTGTAATGCGAATTATTTATCAGCGAAAAACCTTTTAGAGGAAATTCTGATTGATAATGATCACAGATCTTTTCAAGTTATGCACGCGATATCGTTAAACAGATGCCGCTATCATGATTTAGCAGAAACTAAGTTGTCAAATTTAATTGAAACCTCTCACAATATTGATGAAAAAACTATTCTGGTGTCATTTTTAATAAGCAACTGTATACACAGCAGAAAACTAAACCAGGCAAAAAGTCTATATGAAAAATATAAAGATGAATTAAAGGTAAGTAAAAAATATCCGTATTTTTTAAGGAATGCCGCAACAGTTTTTGATGCTTTAACTGCTTATCAATTAAGAAGCAATGCGCTAAAATATTTCAAGGAATCAAACGATTTTTTTGGATATTATTCTACCACAATTAATATGACCAATTATTTTTTGCATCACGAGTCCGTTGAGTATACGATAAGTATCATCCAAAAAGCTTTTAACGAACTACAGCAGTATAATGCAAATCAAATACATCTTGCGGCAAATAATCTGGGCGTATGCTATTTATATGCAAAGGATTATTTAAATGCCATTAAATATTTATCGCTTTGTTTTGAAAAGGCGCAGAGCATTATGCCAAAAGGCTATGCGGCAATTAATCTCTCTGCCATCTTTTTACAAAAAAAGCAGTATGCCAAAGCACACGGATATCTCGATATAATTTCTGATGAAATCCGTAAATCCAAACTGGCAAGATTAAAAGCGCACTATTACTTGCAATGTTCACTCGAAGAATATGTTAATGGAAATTTCATGCAGGCAAACGCTGCAATCATTAATACTGGCAAATATTGTTCCCAGACGGAAAATATAACTGTCTATAAAGCAGTCAATTTCATAAAAAATAACATGGGAAATAATATTCTCTATGATGAAAAAATGTTTTCTTCTATGTTCGTACCCTGTCTTTTAGAATACTGGACAATTAATTCCATTGATGTGCTTTCAGAGGACTTTTTGCCTGTGCATACTGCTTAAGAAAATATCTGTCACAAGCTCTTCCTGGCATAGTCCCATTTTATTTGCAGCAATGCAAAAAGAAGATTGTTTTCCGAGATTACAGCATAAATTAAATTCAATAAATTCAATTTGATTAGAAGTTACGATAAAATCCAGTCTAGTATAATCCAATGGCTGCAGCTCAAATAAAAAGGAATCTGCCAGTTTTACAAATTCTTTTTCCAAACTGAAATCTGTATTTACCTGTCTTGTTAATCCGGTATCCAATTTTCTTTTTTGGCGGTAAGTTACGACATTTCCTCTCAAACTGGAAGTTTCCTTCACAGAAGGAAGGTGAATTAACTGTCCATTTTTAAAATATAAGGGAACGCTATAATAGATTCCATCTGCAAACTGTTCAACAATTACATCAAGATTATTTTTCTGCAGCCTTCTTATTTGTACTGTGGCCTGATTCCAGTTATCCGCAATTGATGATTCGTCAATGAAAGCTGAGGATGCTCCAAAACGTGGTTTTACAAAATATGGGCCTTCAAAAAGAGGGATATTCGGAATCATTTCATTGGCTTCTATAACCATCCATACAGGCGTATGAAGTCCGGCATGTTGTGCTACAATTTTGGCTAAATGCTTATCTTCTGCGACTGCCCGCATATTGGGCCTGGAACCTAAATAGGGAATACTCAGATATTCTAATAAAGAAGAAACAAATATCTCTGAATTTCTGTATGGTGCCCGATTCAGCAAAGAAAAAACATAATGAAATTGTGTTTTTGAATTAAGCAAAATTGACGGGTCACGGGCACATATCGTTTTGGGGCATAATTTTTGTAAAATTTTATAAATATCAAAATGATATTGAGCGTAAATTCCGTCTGTATGTTCCGTCGTTAAAGGGTATTCCTCATTATCAGGCGCGAATTTGGCTAAGAAAAGTATACTTAAATCTTCTATATTCATAATTTATTCTCCAGTCCAACTTAACGGATAACTTTTAATTATCCATCTAACACCATCTCCAAACTACAAACATCTTAGATTATTATACCACCTGTTTCCCGCAAAGACCATCCCCTTTTTCGACATTTTCCATCTTTGCATTATCTACCCTAAATATCCCCCGGAATAGTCCACTCTCCTTCTCAAAAAAACGTTCCGCTCTCCTGATTTCTCAGCATCCGCGAAACGTTCCATATCAAACCCAATATTGGCAAAATCTCCTTCACACCGTTTATTCCAAAAAAGTTCTTTCCGATTTCCTCATAAGCTGTTTCAAATCCGAAAGAAACTTTTTCCTGTTAAATATAACAAACCTGAAGCCCCTCTCTTCGAGTCCTATTGTCACCGCCTGAAACAGGAAATATGACCTTTTCTGATATTCCTTATCTCTCTTATCAGCATCGCAAAATTTTTATACGCATCCGGGCTTCCCCGCTTACTCCCATTCCCCTATGCCATCTTCCGTTATAAAGTCATATCCATTATCCATACCCTCAGTGGACAAAGGGACACACGGTCGGAAAAGAGCCAATTTTTGCCCCTGCCGCGTTGCTTTCGTTCCGCGTACACCCTGTACGCGTCATTCAAGCGCCTTGCAGGGACGAAAATTGACTTCTTTCCGACTCTCTGACCCTGACCATAGATATTCGGGTGATTTGCAAGGCGGACGATTGAGGCGTACTGGACGTACGCTAATTGAGGACAACGCAGTAAATCATCCGAATATCATGGTTCAGGACGTGTGTGCCCTTGTCCACTGAGGGTAAGCATTTGCAGATATACGTCAAAAGAATCCGCCACAATCACCCATTCATCCGGGTCGTGAAGATAGCGCAGAACCTGCCCCCGTTTTCCCTTTGCCGAGGGCGAAAAGTCAATAAAAAGCTGTGATGTCCCGCCGTTGTTCACACAGTCGGCAAAATGCAGCCAGCACAGTTTGCCAAAATCATCGCAAATACCCTCATCTACCGGGATATCGTCAAATGTAGTAAACTGTCCGGAATATCAGGATATAATGCCCGCAATTTTTTCGCATCCCCGTCATTTACACCATGCATTACTCACTCAAAATTATTCCATTGCCTTTCCTCTCCTCTAAATGCTAATAAGCAGACTTCTCGCTTTCATCAATCCCACACAATCCCGAAACACTGAAAGCCATCCGGGACAGGCGGCCTGCAGGAAAAGAAAGAATCCAATTCCGAAGCTTCCCATTCCTCTGCCCCGCCGGAACACAGCCATTTGCAATCCACCAATTCTTCCAATTCTGACGCCTGGACGGATGTGCATATAATGATTTCATCTCCCCAAAGTTCCAGCATCTCTTTCCCGTCATACTCCACGATCTCTGTATCATCATGCAAAGCGACACGAACCCATGCCACATTCCTCATTCCTTCAATTTTCTGCAGCATATCCCATATCCTGGCCAATGACGGGCGGCCAAAATCGCATTGATTCGGTGCAATCGAATCTTCCGCCGTATTTTCCTCGAAAAATTCATCCAGGGTCAGCAGCGGCAGGCGTTCCTCATTTTCATCCATTATCTTTTTGAAAGTGTTGCAATCCATCATAATTTTCGTCTTCTCCGATTCCAATAAACAGAAATTCTTGTCAAAAGCAATCCATGGCCATTCGGCCGGTATAATGTCTGTTGACATTATAACATAATCAAGGCTCATCTTCACTATATAACTCCCGGCGCGTCAATGTAAAAAAATGTTTTTGCTTTCCCTTTACATAATTCCCTGCTCTCTAACCCCATTTCTGCGCGGATTTTTGCGCATGTCAAGTTTGTGGATGCCGCGCAGACACAAACAGAGTTCAGAGTGCACATGACTTTGCTGTCGGCTTCCGGCTCATCCCTGTCGTAATCCCCGAAGGCAAAGAGCTGCCCGTCCATGATGCGACATCACGGACAGGCAGCCCTTTCTCGTTCACTCTTATTCTCTCACATTCACTCTTACTCGCTTTTACACTCAGGCTTCTTTCTCCTGTCTCTTCATGCTGCGGACAATCGCCAGTATGATCGGCGAGCAGATGCTGAATATGGCAATCACCATCAACACGCAGCTGATCGGGCGGGTAAAGAAAATCCCGAAACTTCCCTTCGACAGCACCAGCGAGCGCTGCAGGTTTTTCTCAATCATATCGCCGAGAATAATACCAAGAATAATCGGCGGAATCGGGAACTCGAACTTCACCATGAAAAATCCCAGAAATCCGAACGCCACCATCACGAAAATATCCGTCACATTATGATTGTACGCAAACGTTCCGACCGCACAGAACATAAACACCATCGGCGTCAGTATCTGCAGGGGCATCGAAGAGATTTTTGCAAACCCACGCATCCCGCAGTAGCCTAACAGGCACATACAGATATTTGCAACCATCAGCCCGAGAATAATCAGGTATACCTTATCCGTCTCGTTACTGAACAGCAGCGGACCCGGCGTGATGCCGAGCATCATCAGCGAGCCAAGCATAATCGCGGACCCGGCGTCCCCCGGGATGCCAAGTGTCAAAAGCGGAATCAGCGCTCCGCCGGAAATCGCATTGTTGGCCGCCTCAGGAGCCGCAACACCTTTGATATTTCCCTTTCCGAACTCCGGCTCGTCCTCCTTGCGAAGCCGCTTCATCTGAGAGTAAGCGGTCCAGCAGGCGATATCTCCGCCGGTGCCGGGGATCGCGCCGATCACCGTACCGATCACGGAACTGATCAGAATGACCGGCGCGGTCTTTTTGACATCGTCGAGCGTCGGAATCACCCGCGTCAGCTTCGCGCTGTCACGGTTCAGCACCCCGCCCTTTTTATAATCCAGCACATTGATCAGTCCCTGTGAAAATGCGTACATTGCGATCAGTATCACAATATAGGGCAGACCGCCGAGCAGGTAGGTCGTGCCGCCGGTAAAACGATTCTCCGCCGTCAGCACGTCCATTCCGATCGTCGAGATCGCAAGTCCCATCATCATCGAAATAATACCCTTTACCATATTTTCAGAAGAGATACTCGTCACAATGCTGATTCCGAAAATCGCCAGCGCAAAATACTCCGGCGCGCCGAAATTCAGCGCGAATTTTGCCAGAATCGGCGCGGTTATAAAGAGCGCCAGCGCGCTGAACACACCGCCGAACGTGGATGCCATTGTGGAAATGCCGAGCGCCCGCCCCGCTTCCCCTTTTTGGCTGAGCGGATAGCCGTCGAGACAGGTTGCCGCCGAGTTTGACGTTCCCGGCGTGTTGATCAGAATCGCCGTGATGGATCCTCCGTAAATACTGCCGCAGAAGATACCGAGCAGACAGAGGATACCGCCGTAGCCGCTCATGGAAAAGGTAAACGGAACCATAATCGTCATCGCCATAACGCTGGAAAGCCCCGGCATTGCGCCGCACAGGATCCCGAACAGCGTCCCGATTAAAATCAGCAGAATATTTTCCACGGTAAACACCGAGGAAAGCGCAATTCCAAGTGCAGATATATCAAACATTCCTTTTCACCTCCCTTACTGAAACAAGATGCCTGCCGGCAGTTTCACCTTCAGCAGAACCTGAAATGCAACGAAAATAAACAGGGAACATGCCACCGGCGTGATTACCAGAAACGGAATCCGCCGCTCTTGCATACTCCACATGATGCCGAAAATCATGACGAGCAGAGCCGGACATAATCCGACGAAATACAGCGCCACACAAAATACAATCAAAACCGCCGCAACCAGATACACACGCTTCATGCCCGCAGACTTCCAGTCGATCACAACCTCGTCCTTTGCCGGATCCTTGCTAAGCATTGACTGCACAAACAACAGCACCGAACAAAACATCATAATCGCCGCGATCACACGGGGCCAAAAGCCCGTGCCAAAGCTCTGTAAGCCGTCATATGAAAATTGACGGGTAAACCAAAACATCAGCACCCCGAGAGCAAAAAAGCCCCCGGCAAGCACCATTTCACCATGCCTTCTCAAATCCTACCACCTCTCTCTCAAGTCACTCACACAGTCCAAACAGCCTATTTTTCCAGAAGCTTTACAACCTCCGCGTAGTACTCATACTGGCTCTTAAAAAATTCCTGTGCCTTCTCCTCATCCAGATACAGCTCATTATTGTCACACAGATAGAACTGGGAGCGCACCTGCGCATACGCATCGGTGCGGATCGCATCGTAGAACAAATCCTGCAGATAGCCTGAAATCGCCGGATCTGTGTCGTTACGCACGGCGAGGAACACCCAAACCGGAACATTCATATCTCCGAGCTCGTCCGGGAAGCACTCCGCCATCGTCGGCACATCCTCAAATGTAGACATGCGCTCCAGAGAGCTGGTAGCCAGCGGTTTGATATTGCCCGCGTCATACTGGGCCGCTGCAGTAACGGAAGAGCAGCACACCGCGTCAACCTCGCCAGATACAACCCCGAGCACTGCCGCGCCCGCATCGTCATAGTGAACCGCGGTCAGCGGCGCTCCAAGCGCTTCTGCCGTCGATGCGGTTACAACCGCCTGCACGGAACCCGCGCCCGCATCGGCAACCGTCACGCCTCCGTTTTCCTTTGCGTACTCGATAAACTCCTGATACGTATCATAGGGTGCGTCCGCAGAGACAAATACCAGATTACCGTCCATCATCACGCATCCGACCGGAGTAAACTGTTCATAAGAAAGATCCGTGTTTCCCAGCGCCATATTCATGATAAAATCGCAGTTGATAATACCGACTGTCTCCCCGTCATTCGGAGAATTGATAAACTGCGTGATGCCCACAAGCCCGGATCCTCCGGTCACATTGTCTACCACCACGCTGATGCCGCCCGGAAGCTTTCCGGAATCGACCGCTCCGGTCACTCCGCGGACAGACAGGTCGGTCGTTCCGCCTGCACTGTAGGGGACAAGCACCGTCACATTCCCCGACGGCTCCCAGTCTGAAGCTGTTCCTGCCGACGGCTCCTGGGTATCGCCCGCTCCGTTTGCATCATCCGTTTTCTCGGATGCTACCATGTTCGTATCCGTGTTTCCCGCGTTTCCCGCGTTTCCTGCATCTCCGGAATCTCCCTGGTCTCCACATCCTGCCATGGTCAGAACCATTGCCGCTGCCATAATTGCTGCTAACCTCTTTTTCATACGCTTCTCCTTTTCTTTTTGTATGTAATTGTTTATATATTGTAATATATATTGTATCTGTTTTCATGTCAATTGTAAAGCATTTACAAATTATTTCATAATATATTGAATATAATCGCCAAAAATTATTACAATTTTATGAAGAACAGTATATAAACGTCCGTCAAGCCAGTGCGTCCGCCCAGCCACAGACTGTCATATCGCCTTTTGCATCCCTTCCCCAGACATGCAGGTGAAGCCTTGTATTTCCCTCCTCTTTGGTTTTTCTCTTTACAACTCCCTGAAAAGACAGCGTCTCGCCCGCCAGACTCGGTTTCAGAATCTTTAATTTCACATGTCCGGACCGGTACCAGGACGCCCCGAAGAAATCCGCCAGCATCTCCGTGAGAAAACTTACCTGCTGCTGTCCCTGCACGACAAGGTTTTCATAGCCCGCGGCCTTCGCCGTGTGGATATTGCTGTGTATCGTGTCAAAAAACATCCCGCCCCAGGAAAACGCCTGCGTCTGATACGTCGTCGTAAGCTTCTGCAGCCCTCTGATCGGCGTACCTTCCGCGAGATCTGCCGACGCCGTCCGCGCCTCGGGAATCGTCGTGTCAAACTCGCCGGTCACCTTGTCTCCCTCGACCGGAGCCGTCCGCTCGCCCGTCAGCTGATTCCCCATGATGCGCATGATCTCCGCCCCCTGATGTGTGACAATCGGCCTTCCGTCTTCCCCCGCAAGCTGCGAGCGAAGTCCAATATAGCCTTTGCCGCGTTTCACATATTTATCCGTATATTCCGCCGAGATCGTCACATTTTCTCCCACGAAAGCCGGATTATGGAACCACAGCTCCTCCTGCGTGTGCAGGCCGACAACGTTATCCGGATTATAATGCGTAAAAAACACATGCAGCAGATCGTTGTTGAAGCACGCTGCATGCGCGATGCGCTTTCCGAACGGATTTTCATCCGAAAAACACCAGGGATTATAGTCATCCTGTGCAAATGCAAATAACTTCACAGTAAAATCATCCACCGGATAGGTGTACGGTCCAAACCGTTCCCCCACCTGGGCATTCTCATAATCCCCCTCCTTTGTACCAATTACATGAAATGGTATCATTTTTTCACCTCCATATACATTAATTGTTTATAGATTGTATTATATATTACATATCTTTTTATGTCAATCTGTATATTTTTTATTATAATTCCGCAAAGATTGATCCAGCGGCTAACACTTTCCACGCGAATCCGCCACATTATCCTTAATCTTACAGAAAAAAAGACCGGCAAAACCGGTCTCCTCTCTCTATCGCATATTTATTTTTCGATAACCGCAATGTCCCGGACGGAACGAATTTATTCTCTGGACAATTCCACCGACATCTCATAATTGCCGCCGATGTAATAATTCAGCGCATACTCAAAACAGCTGCCGTCTTTCAGATATCCAAGATTCGTCACCTTGAGCATCGCGGTACGCTCCGGAAGCTCGAGCAGCGCGCACAACCGGTATGAACTCATGCAGGCCGTGATCGTCTGCTTACAGGTGGCAATCGGCAGGTGATACTCCTTTTCCAGCGTCGTGTAGATGGAACTTGCGCCCAGATCAAACGACAACAGATCCGGACAATATTTCTCCCTCAGATACATCGTCTGATAGCACAGCGCTTCCCCGTTCCCGTAGCGCAGCCGCTCAATATAAATGAGTGTTTCGCCCGGCTCAATCCCCATCTTTTCCGCGATATCCCCGCCCGCCTCCTGCTGTTCCGCTTTCAATATATAATTTGAACAGCGGATATCCGACTGGGCAAGCTCCTCGGAAAGCCCGCGCATACAGTTGGCGTGACGGTGAATCGCATTCTTCTTCACCCTTGGCGTCTTGCTGAACTGGTGCTCAATCAGCCCTTCCTCCTCAAGCCGGCTGATCGCTTTGCGGATTGTAATGCGGCTCACATTATACTCCGCGCACAGCTCGGACTCTACCGGCAGCACGTCACCCGGTTTGTACACTCCATTTTCGATTTTTTCCTTCAGCTTACATTCCACAAGGTAATACAACGGTTTATACTCGGACACCTTTCCTTCCTCCATTACAAATCAATTACATAAATAGTCCGCAAAATTGTCATAATAAAATTATCATACCGCCCCAAAAAAATCAATCTCTTTTTTATCTTTATCAATAATAATAACAATATTTTTATATCCTTCTACGCAAAAATAAAAATATAATACAATTGACATAACAATTTTATCATGCTATCATACAATCATACTAAAAAACAAGATAAACAAACTGTTTATCGAGAAAAACAAGACAATGGAGGATAATTGTATGCAAAACATGTACACAGGTGGTCAGCTTGCAGTCAAAATTATGGAGGAATTCGGCGCAAAAGTCGTCTTCGGTATTCCCGGCGGTCAGACATTATCCGTCAACAATGCAATGTATGACTCCAAAATCCGTTTTGTTCACACGCGTCACGAAAACGGCGCAGCCGTTGCCGCGGACGGTTACGGACGCCTGACCGGAGAGCCCGGTATCTGTCTGGCAACAACCGGACCCGGGGCGACCAACCTGGTCACAGGGCTCGGCGGAGCACTCCGGGATTCCAGCCCGGTGATCGCACTGGTATTCCAGAACAAACTGCCGGACGCCGGACGGGGCGATGCACAGGAAGGAGATCATCAGCTTCTGCTCGGCAGCCTCTGCAAAAAATATATCGCGGTACGCGACATCAGCTGCCTCGCATGGGCAATGCGTGAGGCATACCGCGCGGCGAAAACGGGCCGCCCGGGTCCGGTCGTAGTCGATTTTTACCGCGACGTCGTGGAAAATCAGACCGCGCCGTATATTCCGGAAGATCCGGCTGTTTACTGTTTTAAAGACGACTCTGTCGCAAGCAAAGCTTCCATCGAAGCTGCCGCCGCCAATATACAGAAAAGCAAAAAGATCTGTCTGTGGATCGGCAACGGCGTAAAGCTCGCACACGCCAAAGAGGAGGTAAAAACACTCTCCGCACTGCTTGAAGCGCCTGTTGTCACTACCTATAACGGGCTTGCCGCGATCGAGAGTTCCTTCAAAAATCTGGTGGGGCCGCGCAGCCGCCACGGAAGTGAGATCAGCAAAGCCGCGATTGAGGAGGCGGACTGCGTGATCGTTGTCGGTTCCTCCCTCACTGCGATCAGCACAAACCGCTGGGAACTGAAGGCGCAAAACCTGATCCAGTTTGACATCATCCCGGAAAATATCGGCCGCCATTATCCAGTGAGTGTCGGTGTAATCGGAGATGCAAAGGTGAATCTGCAGCTTTTGATCGACGAATTAAAAGCACAGAATTATACGGCGGATTCCGCTTACCGTGACGAAATTTTCGCGCGCAAAGCCGAGTGGGCAAAAGGCGTGTTCGAAGGCCCGATCGCCGATACAAATGCCACCCCGGTACCCCCGATCGCACTGCATATGGAACTTGGCAAATGCTTAAAAGAAGACGGCATCTTTGTCGTGGATGCAGGAAACCCGGGCGCATGGGCGCATATCACGGAATTTCCAAAGGGTACGACCTGCATGAAGCCGGTCAACTACGGCAACATGGGATTTGCACTGGGCGCAGCGCTCGGCTGTAAGGAAGCCGCTCCGGAGCGCGAGGTGATCGCACTGCTCGGCGACGGCTCGCTCGGTATGACACTCGGCGAACTGGAAACCATATCCCGTGAAAAGTTAAATGTGATCGTACTGCTCGTGAATGACGACGCTTACGGCAATATCAAACAGGAAGAAAAGTTTAAGACAGGCACGGAAAATTATGTCGGCGTTGAGTTTCCGCCCATCGATTATATCGATGTCGCAAAAGCGCTGGGATACGGCGGAACCATCGTGCGCAAAGCCTCCGAGCTTCCCGCCGCAATGGAGCAGGCGCGCGCCGCAGAGGGGCCGTTTATGATCGAGGTAAAACTTGATGGAAGCTACACGGTATGGCCGTCCTGTTTCTAAGCCGATAAAACAATCAAAACACGAAATCAGGAAAGGTAAGGTGATATTTTTGGAAAGAACCGTAAAACTCTGTTCTCTCGAAGAGGCGGTCTCCGCCATCCCCGACGGCGCCCGCATTGCGTTCGGCGGATTCGCGGTATATCAGAAACCGATGGCCGCCGTACAGCAGATCATCCGGGCAGGAATCAAAAACCTGACCATTGTCGGGTGCGTGAACTCCGTCGAGGCGGATATGCTGATCGGCGCCGGATGTGTCGCGGCGATTGAAACCTCCTATGTAGGACTGGAAAAATACGGGCTGGCACAGAATTACCGCCGCGCATTGCAGAGGGGAAAACTGAAAGTCGTGCACTAACCGGAAATGCTGGCATGGGACAGATTCCGGGCGGACAGGGAAGGCATGCCCTTCTGGCCGGTCTATTTCCTCGGCGGCAACGACGTCGCCCGCGACAACCCGCAGATCGTCCCATTCACCTGCCCCGTCACCGGAAAGCAGGCGTGGGCGGTGCCGGCCGCAAAGCCGGATGTCATCGTAATCCACGCATGTCGGGGCGACAAATACGGAAATATACAGATACAGGAGCGCAGTATGCTGCCGCAGTATCTAAACGTAGATATGGCGCGCTCCTGCAAAAATCTGATTGTCACCGTGGAAGAGCTCGTGGACACGGAGGAAATCAAAAAGAGTCCGCACCTGACTCTGATCCCTGCTTTCCGAACCGCATCCGTGTGCCATGTGCCCTTCGGAAGCCATCCCACTCCCACCCTGTCCTGCACGGAGGAGGATGCCGCACATTACGAAACTTATGTGAATGCCTCCGCAAATGAAGAAGCATTTGAGGCTTATCTGGACAGCTATATCCGCGGCACAAAGAATTTCACAGAATATTTGTCCCTGATCGGGGAAACCCATCTGAAAACGCTGGAGGTGAGGTAAATGGAAAAACACTTTACACTGGAAGAACTGCTTACCGTTCGTCTGGCACACACATTTCACAACGGCGAGGTCGGATTTACCGGGCTCGCCACGGGAAAAGCAGCCGCGACCTACATTACGAATATCCCGCTGGCCGCGATGCAGCTCGCACGTCTGACGCATGCGCCGGATCTGACGGTTCTGCTCGCGGGCTGGTGCGTAAATCCCGATCTTAGCGCGCTCACACGGCTTCCGTCCTCCGAATACGGCAATGAGCTGCTGAACTTGCCCTGCGAAGCGCAGATGACCACCTGGCCCGGCCCCTGGTCGCACCGCATCGGTGAGATTGACTTTGCTTTCTGTTCCGGCGTCCAGGTAGACCCGGAAGGAAATGTAAACTGCACCTGTATCGGCGCTCACGAGAAACCGAAAGTCGCACTGGTCGGCCCGATTTTTCTGCCGGAGCATTTGGCGGTGTTCGGGCGGGAATATATCATGATGCCGCACCACGAGAAACGATGCTTTACGGAAAAAATCGACCATATCTCGGGCGTCGGTTTCCCGGGCGGACGCGCCGGCCGAAAAGAACTGGGCCTTACGGGCAGCGGCCCCTGTAAAATTTTTACGCCGCTGTGCATTTTCTCCTTTGACGAAGACGGAAAACTATTCGTGGAGTCCATCCACCCGGGCGTCACCGCGCAGGATGTCATCGACAATACGGGCTTCGCGCTCGGAGATCTCTCCGCAGTCCCCGAGACCGCAGCGCCTTCGGATGAGGAACTTGCACTTTTGCGGAACAACATAGATCCCAACCGGATTCTGCTGGGATAAGAAATGAGGAAATTATGAAAGAATTATCTGTCAGACCCGAGATATACAAATATCGCTCGGCAAAAGAATTTGCAGAAGACTTCCGCCTGCAAAAAGGAGATTTGATCCTCACAAACGAATACATCTACCGGCCGCATTTCGGCGCACTCGATCTGGAATGCGACGTGATCTGCCAGGAAAATTACGGCGCGGGAGAACCCACGGACGAGATGGTGGAGGCAATCTTAAAAGACATCAAAGGCGAACCGAAGCGTATCATCGCCGTCGGCGGAGGCACGGTGCTCGACATCGCAAAGCTGTTCGCGTTAAAGCAGGTTTCACCGGTTTTGGATCTCTATGACGGAAAGCTTCCGATTGAAAAAAACAAAGAACTTATTCTCGTACCCACCACCTGTGGCACCGGGAGCGAGGTGACAAATATCGCGATTCTGGCGCTCACAAGCAGAGGCACGAAAAAGGGGCTGGCCGTCGATGAAATGTTCGCAGACAGCGCCGTGCTGATTCCGGATCTTTTGTCAGGTCTGCCGTTTCGCGTATTCGCCGCAAGCTCAATCGACGCTCTGGTGCACGCGGTGGAATCGAGTCTCTCTCCAAAGGCAAATGAGACGACGAAAATGTTTGGCTACCGTGCGATTGAGATGATTTTAAAAGGCTATCTGGAAATCGCCGAAAAAGGCCCCGGAGCGAGGCTTATGATACTTGACGACTTCCTTACGGCGAGCAACTACGCCGGAATCGCATTCGGCAACGCGGGCTGCGCCGCAGTTCACGCCTTAAGCTACCCCCTCGGCGCGGTCTATCATGTGCCGCACGGGGAATCCAATTACGCTATATTTACCGGGGTTCTGAAAAACTATATGGAACTAAAACCGGAGGGCGAGCTTCTGAAACTGAATCGTTTTATCGCCGATCTCATCGGCTGCCAAATCGACGACGTTTACGATGAAACGGAAAATCTCTTAAATGTCCTGCTGCCAAAAAAGCCGCTGCACGCATACGGGATGAAAGAGACCGAAATAGAACCGTTTACGAACTCTGTACTTGAGAATCAACAGCGGCTTCTCGTCAACAATTTTGCGGAATTTGACAGAGACAGAATCTTAAAAATCTACCGCGAATTATTTTAAACCCGCATACCCTCAGTGGACAAAGGGATGTGTGCCCTTGTTCACTGAAGGGAAAATCCGATACTTACAGAAAAGGAGAAGAACACTATGGCAATGATGACAGGGGAAGCGTATGTGGAAAGCATGCGGAAACTGAATCTCCAGGTATATATGTTCGGGAAAAAAATCGACAACCCGATCGACGATCCGATCTTACGGCCGTCACTGAACTCCGTAAAGGCGACCTATGACCTTGCACAGAACCCGGAATACGAGGAACTGATGACGGCGACATCCTCCTTTACCGGAGAAAAAGTAAACCGGTTTTTACATATTCACCAGAACGCGGAAGATCTGGTAAAAAAAGTAAAAATGCAGCGGCTCTTAGGACAGCAGACCGCGGCATGCTTCCAGAGATGCGTCGGCATGGACGCATTCAACGCCGTCTACAGCACCACTTTTGAAATTGATAAAAAATACGGAACCTGCTACTACAAAAACTTTACGGAGTACGCAAAATACTGCCAGGAGCATGACTTTACCGTGGACGGCGCGATGACAGACCCGAAAGGGGACAGAGGGCTTGCCCCGCACGCGCAGGAGGACCCGGATATGTACCTGCGCGTCGTAGAGCGGCGTCCGGACGGAATCGTCGTGCGCGGGGCAAAGGCCCATCAGACCGGCGCGATCAACTCGCAGGAAATGATCGTGATGCCGACCGTATCCATGGGGCCGGAAGATAAAGATTACGCCGTATCGTTTGCCGTTCCCACAGATGCCGAGGGCGTCATCATGATTATCGGAAGACAATCCTGCGACACCCGCAAGACGGAGGGCACCGAATTGGATGTCGGAAACAGCGAATTCGGCGGCGTGGAAGCCTTAGTCGTATTCAATGACGTATTTGTGCCGAACGAGCGCATCTTCTTAAACGGCGAGACCGAATTTGCCGGCATGCTCGTGGAGCGGTTCGCGGGCTACCACAGACAGAGCTACGGCGGCTGCAAGGTCGGCGTCGGGGACGTCCTGATCGGGGCCGCTGCGGTGGCCGCTGATTATAACGGCTGCGCGAAAGCTTCCCACATCAAAGATAAGCTGATCGAAATGACCCACCTGAACGAGACCTTATACTGCTGCGGCATCGCGTGTTCCGCGGAAGGAGCGCCCACGGAATCCGGCAATTACATGATCAATCTGCTGCTCGCAAACGTCTGCAAACAGAACGTAACGCGCTTCCCCTATGAGATTGCGCGTCTCGCAGAAGACATCGCAGGCGGCATCGTCGTGACCGCCCCCTCGGAGGCAGATCTGCGCAGCCCGATTGTCGGTCCCTATGTGGAAAAATATATGAAAGGTGCGGCCGGTGTCAGCGTCGAAAACAGACTCCGCATCCTGCGCCTGATCGAAAATCTCTGTCTCGGGACCGCAGCGGTCGGATACCGCACCGAATCTCTGCACGGAGCCGGAAGCCCGCAGGCACAGCGGATTATGATATCGCGCCAGGGCAATCTCACAATGAAAAAAGATCTGGCGAAAAAAATAGCAAAAATCAGGGAATGATTACAGGAGGTGGAACCAATGAAATGGCAGGAATTATATGAACAGCGGACCATGACCGCCGAGGAAGCCATTAAGCTGATCCACTCCGGAGACCGCGTGATACTCAGTCACGCGGTCGGCATTCCGATTGCGATCACCGACGCGCTTGTCGCCCATAAAGAAGATTACAAAGATGTGGAAATCGTACAGCTCGTTCCGATGGGAAACGCAAAGTTCGCCGACCCCGAGGCAGAGGGACATTTCCGGTTAAACGCCCTGTTCCTCGGCGGATTCACAAAAGGAGCCGTAAAGGAAGGGCGGGCAGACTTTACTCCCTGCTGCTTCCATGAGGTTCCCGGCCTCTTTGACGAACTGCTCCCGGTTGACGTGGCGCTCATCCAGGTCTCCGAGCCTGACAGACACGGATATGTGAGCTGCGGGGTCTCGGTCGACTACACACTGCCCGCGGCAAAACGGGCAAAACGGGTGATTGCCCAGGTAAACAGCCAGATGCCGCGGTGCCACGGGAATACCGTTTTGCATGTATCGGAAATCGACAGCTTTGTGCGGATTGACCATCCTGTCTTAGAGCTCGCACTTCCCAAAATCGGCGAGGTAGAAAAAGCCATCGGGGAAAACTGTGCAAAACTTATTCGGGACGGCGATACGCTGCAACTTGGAATCGGCGCGATACCGGATGCAGTGCTTTTATTTTTAAAAGACAAAAAAGATCTCGGAATCCACTCGGAGATGATCTCCGACGGCGTGGTCGAACTGATCGAGCGCGGCGTGATCACCAACGCGCGAAAGAATTTCCATCCGGGCAAGACCGTCGCAACCTTCCTGATGGGAACCAAACGTCTGTATGACTATGCCAACGACAATCCGGGGCTCAACCTGTTCCCGGTGGATTATGTCAACGACCCGTATGTGATTGCCAAAAATGACAATCTCGTATCGATCAACTCCTGCGTGCAGGCAGACCTGATGGGACAGGTTGCTTCCGAGAGCATCGGACTCACCCAGATTTCCGGCATAGGCGGACAGGTTGATTTCGTCAGAGGCGCAAGGCTGAGCAAAGGCGGACGCTCCATCATCGCAATCGCATCCACCACGGCGGACAAAAAGGTCTCCAAAATCGTCCCTCTCCTGAACGAGGGAGCGGCGGTCACGACCTCCCGGACAGATGTGGACTATATCGTGACAGAGTACGGGATTGCGCATCTTCGGGGCAAGACGCTGCGCGACCGCGCAAAAGCGCTGATCGCAATCGCGCACCCGAATTTCCGTCCGGAACTGATACAGGAATTTGAAAAACGGTTTCACTGCACTTATCAGAGTGAAAACAGGAGTCCGCTCTGCGGCAAAAGGGAACTATAATGGAAAAAACAGAACAAAACGTGGAAACAGTCCTGGAACAATATGTGCGCCCCGCTCTGCGGGAACACGGAGGAAATGTACAGCTTGCCTGCATCAAAAACGGGATTGCCTATGTGCGGCTGACCGGACACTGCAGCGGCTGTCCGTCCGCAAAATACACGCTGGAGAGCATCGTGAAAGAACAGGTAACCGCACACTGTGACGCGGTATGCGACGTAAAACTGCAGGAGGAGGTCAGTCCGGAACTGTACGAATTTGCCAGGACGATTTTAACAAAAAAGAACGGGAAGGAAACAAAAAGAGAAGCGTTTTAATCAGGAAAAGGGGGAACTTACAAATGGATGAAAAAACAATTTGGAGAGATATCACAGACCCGCGCCGCGCGGATACCACAGACGATCTGGAGGCAGGCTTAAAAGAGCCGGAATTTGAAAATCTTAAAATTCCGGAGCATCTGGGCCCGGTGCAGCTTGTCATCGACGACCACAAACTCAAGCGCTATGCGTTTGAAGTGGATGAATATTCGCCCTGGAATCTGACAGAGAGCCCGTTTTACGGCGGAACCCGCATCGGACAGGCCGGTCTTCTGGTAAACGATCTGGTACAGCTGTTTACGACTGTGTACCGGCCGAGCCACGTGATCGGACTGCACACCGAAGAACAGATCTGGTTTGAAAATCCGGCCCGCATCGACGAGACTGTGACGCTCGAAGGGGAATATGTGGAATCCTATGTGCTGCGCGGACAGGGCTATGTCGTGATGGAAGCCAGCGCAAAAGGCGCGGACGGCCGCACGATCATCCGTCACCGCGGCGTGGAAATCTTAAAGACGATTCCCGGCGATATCAGCGGCCGTGCGTCCGCGACGCCGGAAAAGCGCGTGAGCGGCACGGTTGCGCCGGATGCGCGTCATCTCGTGCATGTGACGGACGATATCAGGCCCGGGGACGCTGTAGCTCCGATGAAAAAATGCATTACCGCGGAGCAGGCCGCCGTCTACTCGCGCGTCGGAGAATTTATCACCAATATCCACAATAACAGGGAGATGGCCCGCAAGGGAAATCTGAATATCCCGATCGTCCAGGGCGCGCAGATGTTCTGTACGCTCACGCATATGCTCAGCACATTTTTCGGCAAAGCATTTTTTACAGACGGTTGGCTGCGCACCAAATTTATCGCTACGGTAAAAGTATTTGAGCCGATTACGCTAAACGGTGCCGTGACGGAAGTGGAAACGCTCGCAGACGGCAGGAAAAAAGTGACGTTAGAAGTCTGGATCCGGCGCGGCAGCGACGACAGACTGGCTGTGATCGGCTGGGCAAGCTGTATCCTGTGAGCCTGTTTTCCGACCGGCTCTGCGCGATCGTAGAAAGGAGTCCCCATGAAGCATAAAAAACTGGCGACGGCAACGCAGGCCGCCGCCCTGATCCCGGACGGCAGCAGCCTCCTTCTGTTCGACGGCTACGAGCCGATGAGTCTCATACGCGAGCTGCTGCGACAAAACAGAAGACGCCTTACTCTGTACTCCTGCGGTCCGGCTTTTGCCGCCTCCCTGCTGGCCGCCTGCGGCGCCGCAGATCATATCCTCGCAGGATGCGATTCCGAGTCCTGTTTTATTCCGGGTGCGCTGCATGTGAGCAGAGCCATTCTGAACGCACAGCTGGCCGCCGCCGTAAACGGAGGCGATCACGCGTCGGTGGCGGTGCCGGAGCGGCTCCTGGCAAAAGCGCCAAAGCTCTACCGCGAAATTCCCGGCATTTTCGACACAGGCACGCAGACTGCAGCGGCTGCCCTGCACCCGGATGTCGCCGTCGTGCACGCCGCGCGCGCTGATTTTTACGGAAATATACAGCTGGACCCTTCCGCGGATATGCGCGATGCCGACACGCTCCGTCTGGCTGCTGCCGCAAAAACTGTCATCGTCTCCGCGGAGCAGATCGTCTCCGACGATGCAATCCGGATGAACGCCCTGCGCGGCCTGTTTGACCCCAACGCTGTAACCTGTGTGGTGGAGGCGCCCTACGGGGCGCATCCGACTGCATTTGCCACCCGTTACCGCGCGGATGAAGAATTGCTCAGAGAATATGAAGCGCAGGAAGACTCCGCCGCATTCGCACGGCAGCATCTTCTCTCTTCTCCGGACCAGGACAGCTATCTGGCCGGTCTCGGCTTTGAGCGTCTGATTTCACTTACCACCAATCGGAGGGGAGAAAATTGAAAATTAAAATTTTCAATCCCAAGTTTGTGCGCACACGCACAAACTTGATATGCACAAAAACATGTGCGCATGGAGGAGAAATATGACAACATCCAACAAAAAACTGATCTCTCTGAAAGAGGCCGCGGCGCTTGTGCCGGACGGCGCAAATATCAGCTTCGGCGGCTTTGCGGAGACAAACAATCCCTTAAGTTTTGTCCGTGAGATGATCCGCGCCGGCAAAAAGCACCTGGAGATCTCCGGCATGGGCGACGCCCAGTCCGTCGAGCTGCTCTGCGGCGCAGGCGCCGTCGACCTTGTCCGCGTCTCGAACTATATGGCAAAAAACGGGCGCTGCCCCAACTTCTGCCGCTGCGTCGAGCAGGGCGCGATTCAGACGGAAGACTACAGCCATTTCGGCATCACAAACCGCTTTTTTGCGGCTGCGATGGGCATCCCCTTCATGCCGGTAAAAGTCATGATCGGTTCCGATCTGTGTGAGATACAAAATTTTGACAACGGCAGCAAAGTGATGGAATTTGACGACCCGTTTTCCGGCGAGCGGTGCGGGATCGTGCCAAAGCTTTCGCCGGATTTTGCCGTCATCCATGTAGCGCGCGCCGACGCGGAGGGCAACTGCCAGCTTTACGGCATCACCTCCTCGATTGAGATCATCGCCCGCGCGGCAAAAAATGTCATTGTGACCGCGGAAGAGATTGTTGACACAGAAGAAATCCGGCGGACAAACCAGTTTACCGTCCTGCCCTCCTTCTTTGTGGATCATGTCGTGCACTGCCCCTTCGGCGCTTACCCCGGAGGCGTTTTTACCTATTACGACTACGATCTGGAACATCTGGATCTCATTACCCGCTCCGGCAAAAGCCCCGAAACCATGACCGCCTATTTCGACGAGTGGGTTTACGGGACAGAAACCGAAGCCGCCTTTTTTGACAAAGTCGGCGTCCGCCGCCTGATGGACCTGCGCGCAGACCCTTACAGCGGCGTAAGCTTACGGAACAGGAGGCAATTTCTATGAGTTGGACAAAAGACGAGCTTATGATCGCAGCAGCCGCAGAAGTGATCGAAAACCGCGATATTGCGCTGGTCGGCATCGGCCTGCCCGTGATGGCGGCCATGTTTGCCAAGCACACCACCGCCCCCGACCTGAAACTGATCTACGAGTCCGGCGCAATCGATGCCCTGCCGAAAGACCTTCCGCAGGGACCGGGAGACTTTCCGCTGCTGCGCACCTCCACGATGACGACCTCACTGTTTGACGCGCTGGGCTATGTACAGCGGGGCAAAGTGGATATCGCGTTCCTCGGCGCTGCCGAGATCGATCAGTACGGCAACTTAAACGCCACGGTAATCGGCGACTACATGCGCCCCGACTGCCGTCTCCCGGGCAGCGGCGGGGCAAACGACATGGGTTCGAGCGCGCGCAAGATTGTCGTAATCACCCGCCACCTGCGGCGCAAGTTCCCGGCACGCGTCTCCTATATCACGACGCCGGGATTCCTCTCGGGTCCCGGCGCGCGGGAGCGCCACGGCCTCGGTGGCGAAGGCCCTGTGCGCGTCGTGACGGACCTGGGCGTATTCGGTTTTGACGATGAGACAAAACGCATGCGGATTCTCTCCATCCATCCGGGCACATCAAAGCAGGAAATTATCGACAATACACAATTTGAAATTCTCGGAATGGACGCAGACATCCCGGTGACCGCCGAACGGAGCGAAGAACTTCACCGGCTGCTGCAAAGTCTCGACCCGCAGCATATTTATATCAAAAATTAAATACGCAATCTCAAATTTATCATTCATAAAGGAGGACACACAAATGAAAGCATTGGAAGGAATAAAAGTAATCGACCTTACCCGCGTGGTCTCAGGCCCCCACTGTACGATGATTCTCGGCGACTTCGGCGCCGACGTCATCAAGATCGAAAAACCCGGCACAGGCGATATCGGCCGCGGCTACGCACCCTTCTACGAGGGCGAGGCCACTTATTTTATGACGCACAACCGCAACAAGCGCAGCCTTTCCCTGAACACGCGCCGCCCGGAAGCCAAAGAGATTTTAAAGAAGCTCATCAAGGATGCGGATGTTCTTGTGGAAAATTTTAAGGCCGGCACACTCGAAGAGATGGGCCTTGCCCCCGAGACGCTTCTTGAATTAAACCCGCGTCTTATCATCACGCGCATTTCCGGTTTCGGTCAGGACGGCCCCTACTCCGATCAGGTGTGCTATGACGCCGTCGCCCAGGCGATGAGCGGGCTTATGGCGATCACCGGCGAGCCTGACGAAAAGGGCGGCCACCCCACGATGATCGGAAGCTATATGGTAGATTTCGTCAGCGGCATCTACGGCGCACTCGGCACAATGGCCGCGCTCTCGGCCCGCGAAAAGACAGGGAAGGGCCAGGTGGTTGACATCGCAATGTTTGACACCGCATGCTCCCTGACCCACTCGGCCATCATCAATTATTATCTGCTCGGCCAGGTGGCGCAGCGCAACGGAAATCAGGACCGCGCGGCATGGCCGGCAAACTTCTACCCGACCAAAGACGGCGAACTCGTCTACATCCACTGCGGGCTGGACAACACATTTGCCCGCATGTTAAAGGTGCTCGGCCGCGAGGATCTGTTGGAAAATCCCGAGTACAGTACGCTTGCAGGACGCACCAACCACATCGACGAGTGCGACGCCATGATCACCGAGTGGACCAGACAGCACACGCTCGCCGAGATCCTCCCGGTCTGCAAGGAGAACGCATTCCCCTGCGCAAAGGTAAATTCCATCGAGGATATGGTAAAGGATCCGCAGCTTATCCACCGCAAAATGATCCGCGAGGTAAACGACAACAAATTCGGCCCCGTGACCATGAGCGGCCCCGTTGTCAAAATGTCCGATACAAACCCCGATGTCTACTGCACGGCGCCGCGCCTCGGCGAACACAACAGAGAAATTCTCGGCAGTATCCTCGGATTCAGTGACGATGAGATTGCAGCTTTAGAGGCTGACGGAGTAATCTAGGAGGCGGCTGCCGCGATGAATGATAAATTACTTTCCAAAATTAACACGCATTACATCATCCTGCAGAGCCTGTACTGGATGGGATATGCCACCGTGTGGGCTTCCCGCTCGGTGGTCTTACTCTACAAGGGCTGTACAAACGCTCAGGCCGGCGCCATTTCCGCGGCTTCCCTGCTGTCTGCCGCTTTTGTCTTCCAGCCCGCGATGTCCTCCCTGGCAGACCGCAACCCGCGATTTTCGAGCCGCCGGTTTTCCATGGCTTTGTGCGTTGCCGCGTCATGCGCCTCTCTTGTCATGTGGAGTGACGCCTGCCCCCTGCCGCTTTTTGCGGTACTCTATATTTTAATTGGCGTCTGCCTGGTGGGACTCGCCCCCTTCTTAAATTCCATGTCGATGGCTCTGGTCCTCGACGGGATTCCCGTGGATTACGGCCTCGGGCGGGGTGTGGGTTCCGGCTTCTACGCCGTGGGAGCGCTCGCTATGGGCTTTCTTCTGGAGGGATTTCGCGCGACTGTCATTTTCCCTCTGTTTTCGGCAATTTTTTTCCTGCTGTGCTTCGCCTCATTTCTCTTCCGCTACGGAAGCGATGCGGGCGGCACGCGGCTGCCGGAACCAAATCCGGCGGCCGAAAGACAAGACAAAGCGCTCGGCAATCTGGCCCTGCTCAGACGCTACCCGGCTTTCACCTGTCTGATCGCAGGATATGCTCTGATGTTCTCGAGCCACGGCGTCACCTGCACTTATATGATCCACATCACGGAACGCGCAGGCGGCGGCAAATCCGCGATGGGAATCGCCCTGGCGATCGGGGCTCTCGTGGAAGTACCGGCCATGATGCTCTTTAATCGGCTGCGCGAAAAGACTTCGCTGAAATTTATTTTCGGACTCACGGTTTTCGGCTTTTTTATCCGAAATCTGTTATTTTTACTCGCGCCGTCTATGACTGTCGTCTACATCACCGTATTTTTACAGTTCCTGGAGTGCGGTATCTCGATTCCCGCCACCGTCTATTATGTCGCGCAGAATATAGACAAAGCCAACCAGGTAAAAGGACAGTCGCTGCTCCACCTGACTTCCAACGGCATCGGCTCGGCCATGGGCACGTTAATCGCCGGCCGCCTGCTTGATGCCGCAGGCGTACATGAAATGCTGATTTTTACCATCTGCTGTTCCGTCGCAGGCGGACTGATCGTGATTGCCGCAACCCGGAAAGACACATAAAAAAGAGGATACCAGTATGAATTTATATTTGATTATCGACATCGGAACCAGTTCTCTGCGCACCGCGCTCTTATACGGCGACCGCACCGTCGTAGATTCCCGCGTGTGGAAACGCTCGGCCCCGGTATGTTTTGACGCGGAAAAGGAATGGGAGCAGATTGCGGAAATGATAGGCTCCCTCACGAAAAATCACCCCGATATCCACGGAATCGCCGTTTCCTCCCTGCTCGGCTGGGTCGGCGTCGACGCCGACGGTCATGCGATCACACCCTGCTACACCTACATGCATCAGGAACCGGAATTTTATCGGCGCTATACCGCAGACACTTCTGCAGAACGCATATACGCCGTCTGCAGACGCAGGGCCGCGCCGGAGCAGCCGGCCTTTAAGCTTCGCCGCATCCGCGCGCAGGAGCCGCAGCTTTATCGAAAACTTGCATGCTTTATGTCTCTCAAAGACTTTATCAATCTAAAACTGACCGGAAAACCTGCGACCGACCACACCAGCGCCAGCTATACCCTGCTCTACGACGTCGCGGGAAAATGCTGGAGCGACGAATGCCTTGCGCGGATGGAGCTTGATGATTCCCGTCTTCCCGATTTAAAATACCCCTGGGAGATTTTAGCGCCCCTGCGCCCCGCGCTCTGTCAGAAATTCGACATCAGACAGGGCTGTCCCGTGGCAGTCGGCACGGTGGACGGCTCCTGCGGCATCTTAGGTGCAGGCGGCACCACGTCCGGCACCTTCGTAAATGTGATGGGAACCACGGACACCTGTTTTCTCGTCTGCGACAGGCTGCCCGACGACCCGTCCGGCAGTCTCGTCATCAATCCCCACGCCGTCCCCGGATTTTATCTGGCCGGCGGGCCGATGGGCATGTACGGCGGCAGTCTCGAGTGGATGTTAAAGCGCCTGATGTTTGAGTCAAAGGATTTGCGGCAGATGAATGACCTCGCCGCCGCTCTCCCGGCCGGCTCCTGCGGCGTTATGGCCTTCCCGACGCTGGCCGGCGAGCGCACGCCCTTCTGGAACTCCGATCTGTGCGGCACTTTTCTGGGACTGCGGCACGCGCACGGGAGCGAGCACCTGTTCCGCGCCGCGCTTGAGGCGAACTGCTATGCCGTCCGCAGAATCTGCGATTTACTGGAAGACTGCGGCCTCTCCGTCACAAACGTGCTTGCATCCGGCGGCGGGTCGCAGAGCGATCTGTGGCTGCAGCTGAAGGCCGACATCCTCGGATTTCCGGTCTCCCGCTCTCTGGCAAAGGAAGCCACCCTGGAGGGGGCCTGCCGTCTTGCCCGGATGGCGGCAGGCGATACGGACACAGAAATTTCGCCGCCCGAAACCGCCGCGACATTCGACGTGCGTGTGGAAGAAGCCCTGCAATATGACAGGTTGTACGCGGACTACCTGCGGGTTCACGATAAACTGGCCGAACTGTACCCGCTGCACCGCTAGCGCACCAAAAAAGAGCGCTGCGTTCAGATGCACAGGCATCTGAACGCAGCGCTTTATTTGAACATAAGGGCTGTTCGCGAAGTGTGCGGCCCGTTGTTTTTCTATACCAATCCCGTTACCGCGCGCATTCCAGAAGACGCAGATAGTGATTTGCCTCGCGGAGCACATGGTCTGCCAAAAGCGGAAGAATAACGGAACGTATCTCACAGCCGGTGATTCCCTCTGTTCCCGCTGTCTTAAACTGCTGATACTTCTTTGTTGTCTGTATCGTTTCTGCGGTCAGGGCGTCCGTCGCCTTCCTGTCCTGTTCTTTCGCCTCCTCCAAAAGGCGGCAATAGTCCTCGGCAAATCCGTTGGCTGTTTTCATCAGTTCACACTCGGTCGGGTCTAAGAGACCCCGAATGAACCAGGCATGTTCCATCATGATCTGATTCCAGAACAGTTCCGTATTTTTTAAATCGGATGCAGCGATTCTGCCACTCCTCTCAAGCTCTGAAATAATCTGACGATACAATTTTGCCTCCCGCAGTATATGCTCGATCAACAGCGGATAATTTGCGGTGTAAAGGCTGCACCCGGTCACTTCCCTTAAAATCTCTTCCTTAAATGCAATCAGCCCGTTTAAGCTTTGCAGCATCTGCCGGTTCAGCATTCTTACCTGAGACACGGTCTGTCTTGTTACCATACCACCGTTTCCGGCACAAAGCCGTTCCTCCGCCTCGGTAATCTTTCTGTCTATCGAAATGCCCGTCAAATTCTCCGTCTGCCACTCCGCCTTTTTCGTAAATTCCGTTACGACCTCCCCGGAATTTAAAACAGATTGGCTCACGGCACCGTCCGCAAGCATTACGGTTTTTCTAAGCCCCTCCTCAAACGCCTCCCGAAACCGGTCTGCGCGCTCTATAAACCGCGTCTCCTTTGCAGGGAATCCGGCGAGCAGAAATAAAGAGTGCTCCTTCATAATCCTGCCGAAAAAAAGATGCGTCTCCAGTGATAACCTTACATATTCTTTCATATCCTGACATATCCTTTTATGTTATAATTTCTTTATACTATATGCGAAAGATGCCAAAAAGAGAGAACCCGCACATCCTTTTCGGCAATGATCGGTTTCGGATACAGAACAAACCTCTCTTTTTTGTGCAGGGATTAAGAGGAAAAAATCAAAATGATACGATATACTATGGCTGATCGGGAGGATTTTATATTATGGAATGGATTGAAAGACTGAATGACGCAATCGGTTATATTGAGGAACATCTGACAGACGAAATCGATTATGAGCAGCTCGGACGCATTGCCTGCTGCTCATCCTATCACTTTCAGAGAATGTTTGCCTATATGGCGGGGATTCCTCTGTCGGAATATATCCGCAGGAGGAAAATGTCGCTTGCCGCCGTGGATTTACAGGGAAAGGCTATGAAAGTCGTCGATGTTGCAGGGAAATACGGTTACAATTCCCCTACTTCATTTAACAGAGCCTTTCAGTCTGTTCACGGGATTGCCCCATCTGCCGTAAAGAATGAGGGGATCTCTCTAAAGTCCTTCCCGCCCGTTACCTTTAAAATCACAGTCAAAGGAGTCGAAGAAATGAATTACAGAATCGAAACAAAAGAAGCGTTCCGTATCGTAGGTGTATCCGTACCGCTGTATAAGGAGATTGAAAAGAACTTTTCAATCATTCCCCAAAAGTGGCAGGAAATATCCGAAAACGGAACGCTGCAAAAACTGGCGGGCCTGATGGACACCCCGCCTATGGGCGTGCTCGGCGTCAGCACCTGCAATGATACGGAACCGTGGAGATATTATATTGCCGTATCTACGTCGCAGACAGCGGAGGGACTGGAAGAATATATGGTACCGGCGGCTACCTGGGCAATATTTCCCGGGCAGGGTACAAACCAGTCGATTCAGGAGCTGGAACAGCGCATTGTGACAGAATGGCTCCCGACGTCAGGCTATGAATACGGCAATGCCCCCGATGTCGAGGTCTATTTGAATCCCGATCCGCAGAATGCGCAATATGAGGTGTGGATACCCGTTACAAAATCGTAACCGCTACGCCAGCCCCTTTTTCCGACGCTCCTCTTCATAGAACCGCACAAACTCTCCGCGGTTCTTGTCAAAGAGTGCATCCAGCTCATAAGACAGCGTAAACGGGTCGTAGCCGCTGAACACATTCGGCATGTGCCGATACAGTTTATCCGCGATTTTCTCAACGTGCGCAACATCTGATCCCTCGATATAGAACGTTTTTTTCTCGTTAAAGACGATCAGGCGCACGATAAAAGAAGAACGCCCCTTACGGCCCGCCTGCGCGCAAATCCAGTATATCTTATCGCGCGGAATCACCGTAACTTTTCCCATCGCGCTGCAGAACAGAAAATACGAGGGCAGCAGCAAAATCCGGTCTCCGTACGGCGTCTGTCCGTCGGAAAATTCCCCGACATACTCGTCAACCAGAACTTTCCCCTCGGCCACTTCCCGATCGATGATTCGGGCTGTCTCCTCCTTCGTCCTTTCGGGAAAGAGGAGAATCAGGCTTTTGCTGCTGTCCGCGGCCGACCGCGCCGACACGACCAATCCGAAGATTACCGAAATCAGCATCAGCACTCCAAGAATCACCAGACCTGCCACAACCTTCCTGGTCGTGTAGTCGCTTAAATCCATAACGCCTCTCACCGCAAAAAGGATACCTCCAATCAGTCCGACATCCACGACGAGCAGAAACAAAAACAGCCTTTTGTTTTTCCTGTTTATCCGCTTCGCCTGCTGCTCTAAAAACCCCTGTGCCATATCACTTACCTCCCTGTACAGCCACGATCATTTTTGTCCCAGTGCAACCGTCATGATTATTCTTTATCTCATTCTCAGTAACAGTGGAAAAATTATACCATACCCAATTACGAAAGGCAATTCCCGTCCTACGTCCGTTCCCGTGCCTTTTTCCCGGACGCCGAACATACCCCCGACCGCCGCTCGCCGCAGGAGATTCATTATCAGGGAATTTTTTTTGCATCCGGCCTCACCGCTCTGATCCGCGAATCGCTGAATCAGGGCTGCCCCAAGACACCGGAAGAGCTCTCGGATATCCTGAGCAGAGAATATTCGCATCATTTCTAAGCGTATTCTGTCGGTTTCTGCAAACGCTTCTCTTGAAAAAAGGAAACCCGGGTTTTATAATATATCTAAAAAGCATCGCATAAAATGCGGAAAGGAAGTCAATATATGAAGAATGCAAAGTCTCTGAGCATCTTTGCCAAAATATTTCTGGCGGCAATCTTCTGTATGCTCGTACCGCTTGTTATCAGCAACCTTCTGTCAACGTCGATCGCGACAAAAAGTCTCTCCTCAAACGCCGAAAAGAATCTGCAGGATCTGTCTGTCGCGAAATTAAAGGGCCTCGAAAATTATGTAGATGCGCAAAAAGTCATCACGCAGTCCGTGGCAAATAACCCCGCAGTGATCGAAGCGATACTGGACTGTCGGGAAAACGGAACTCCCGATGCGGCCATGCAGGCCGATCTGGCCCAATATCTCGGCGCAATCAAGGCACAGTCCGGAAACCTGTATGAAAATTTCTTTGTGACGGCGGATACGATGGGCCTCGCGGATTGTCTCGGCAACACAACGCTCCACGACGTGGCAGAAGAAAATTTTTATCAACAGTGTCAGGCAAACGGAGCATATCTCGGAAATAATGTTTCTCCCGTAACCGGCAATCCGGTCTATGTGATTTCCTATGCGATTCGAAATCCCGGGACGGGCGAAATGATCGGTACGGTAAACAATTCGATCGATCTTGCCTGCCTTGCATCCGGCATTATCAACGATGATTATTACGATGTCATGCTCTTTGATAAAAACGGCCTGGTGATCGCGTCGCCGGATAAAGAAGCCATTCTTACGCTCAATGTCAGCGAGCTTAATCCGGAATCATGGTCATTTATTATCTCAGCAGATTCCGGGTTCTTCGCCTATGCGGATCCGTTCACAGAGGAACAAAGATATGCGGGCTTTGCACAGTCAGAGGATTTTGTATGTGAATTAACAATTCCTGCATCCTATATTAATGCAAACATCCATACGCTGACCAAAGCGTCCCTGTTTGTGGGTATCGTTTGCTTTTTGATATCCGCCGTTATCATTTTCGTGCTGGCGGGCAATATTGCAAGACCGCTCAAAAAGGCAAACGGTGAGGTGAAGCGGCTGATCGACGATATTGAGGCCGGGCACGGCAATCTGTCAACCAGAATCACCGTCATGACACGCGACGAGACAGGGCAGCTTGTCCACAGCATCAACCAGTTTATCGCCGCATTAAACAATATTATCGGCTCCGCCCAGAACACAGCCGAACAGGTACAGAACAGTACTGCATCCACCAATGATACCATCCGGGAGGCCTCGGAATCCTCCGTAAACCTTTCCTCCGTCATGGAAGAGCTCTCGGCCTCCATGGAAGAAGTATCCGGCTCCGCGGAAAATATCACGGCAGATACGGACCGGGTATTAGATACCGTGCAGTCCGTGTCACGGGAATCAGACAGGGGCGCCGCGCTCGTCGAGCAGATTAAGGAGCGCGCATCTTCCATTAAAAGCAATACCGTCAACAGCAGGCAGGAAATACAGGATGATATCGCCAGAAAGCGCATCGGCCTGGAGGCCGCCATCGAATCATCCGCTAAAGTCAACGAAATCACCGACCTTACCAACGATATTCTTGACATTGCAAGCCAGACCAACCTGCTCGCGCTCAATGCGTCAATCGAAGCGGCGAGAGCCGGTGAGGCGGGCAAAGGGTTCTCCGTCGTCGCGGAAGAAATCCGTCACCTGTCCGTTTCGTGCCGCGAAACGGCAAACAACATTCAGTCGATCAGCACCGGCGTAGTCTCTGCGGTCAACGATCTGATGCAGGCATCCAATGACATGATGCAGATGATTGGCGATGTGGTCATACATGACTACGAAGATTTCGAAAAAGCGGCAGACACCTACTACGAAGACGCTGAAAACATGGAGCATATCATCAATACTTACAACACCAATATGACCAGCGTACATGACATCGTCGGATCGGTGACAAGCTCGATTAAAGTTGTTTCAACCGCAATCTCCGAATGTTCACTCGGCATCTCGGACGCGACGGAAAATGTAAACGTTCTGGTAGATTCAATGTCAAAAATCAAAGAGGGTGCGGATGCCAACACTGCGGATATCAACAACTTACAGAATGAAGTTTCCAAATTCTCTCAGGAATAAAACAACAAAGCACGGACATATTAAGAAAGGGGAACGTCTGAATCCGGACGTTCCCCCTCCTTTTTGAACATACACCGTCAACCGTCTTACAAATCTTTAATCGTCTTCCCAAGCGTCGTAATGCCGATGATCGACAGCATAAACTCCGCGACAAACGCCCCGTAGGCCAGACCGTTTACGCCGAATACCAGATTCAGCACCACGATCGCCGGAATCTCAAAGACAATCTTGCGCAGGATCGCAAAGACAAGCGCCTTCTTTCCCATGCCGAAGCCCTGGAATACACCGACAACCAGAAAGTCCGCCACAAGGAACGGAAGCGAAAGAGACATCGCGTGCAAAAACATCGTTCCGTACCGGATAATCTCCGGATTTTTCATGAAAAGTCCGATCAGGCCGCCCGCACCAAACCAGTAGCAGGCCGCTACCACGCTCATAGTCGGCAGCAGCAGTTTCGCGATATACCCGATTGCCTCTTTCATGCGCTTATAATTTTTGCTGGCGTAGCTGTAGCTGATCAGCGGCATCGACCCCTGCGTTCCTCCGAGGGCAATCTGCAGCGGCACCATATTGATTTTCTGCGCAATTCCGATTGCCGCCACGGCATCCGCACCGTAAGACGCCGCAAAATTATTCAGGATCGTCATTCCCGTCACGTTGAGCAGATTCTGAATCGATGCCGGGATTCCGACGCCGAATACCCCCAGCACAATCTCCTTTTGAAGTTTAAAATCTTTCGGATGAATGCTGACATACGTCTTTCCCCGCTTTACATACAAAAGCGCCATAAAATACACGCAGGCAACACAGTTTGAGAGAAACGTCGCGCAACCCGCTCCCGCCGCTCCCATGCCAAGTCCCCACGGCAGAATAAAGATCGGATCCAGAATCAGATTCAGCAGACAGCCGCTCATCGTTCCGATACTGGCATGCAGCGCCGCTCCTTCCGCGCGCACCAGATAAGCCATCACCACATTGACAATAGACGGAACCGCGCCGCAGACCACCGCCCAGCGCATATAGTCCGCCGTCGCCGCCAGCGTGTTCTCCTCCGCTCCGAGCATCCCAAGCAGCGGGTGAAAAAAGACACCGCACAGCAGGGACAGGACAATTCCGAAAGATAACGCGCCGTAAAACCCGAACGCCGAACTTTTTCGCACCGTATCGTGCTCTCCTCTGCCGAGCGCGCGGCTCATCATGCTTGAACTGCCCACCCCAAAGAGATTATTCACCGCGTTAAACGCCAGCAGAGCCGGCGCCGCCAGCGTCACCGCCGCATTCTGGACCGGATTATTCAAAAGTCCTACAAAATAGGTATCCGCCAGGCTGTACACCACCATCACAAGAGAACTGATAATCGTCGGTATCATCAGTTTGCGTATCGCATTCGGAATCGGCATATCCTCAAATAAATTCGTTTTTGTCGCATTCTCCATCTGTCTTTCCCCTTCATTCTGCAAATTCGGACAGCAGTTCGCTGCCCTGTTCATATTCCAAATCATTGCAGGCAGCCTCCGCCGCCGCAAAAAGTTCCTGTTCCCGCTCCCCCAGCTCCAACTGACGCAGGATTTCCAGCTGACTTTCAATCTGTCCGATGTCATACGCGCTAAAACCCTTCCAAAGCCCGGAAAATACCTTTTTTATGTCTGTCTCATCCCCCCGCGCCTGCTCTTTTGGTATATTTGAAAGCTCAAACCGCACCTCCGCGACGGTCTCTCTGATCTCCTCCGCAAAGCGCTCGAGATGACGTCCGATATAATCGTCGTTTTCCGTTTTGGCGGCCATTTCCATAACCTCGGCAAACTCAGCGAGCTCATATCTTCCCAGCTGTCTGGCCGCACCTTTGATTCCGTGCACTTTGATTCGAAATTTTCCCCGGTCATCTGTGGCATACACACGGAGAAGTTCTGCGAGCGGCCCGAATTCCTCCGCAAAGACCTCGAGCGTTCTGCGGTAAGTCTGCACGCTGTTTAAGTACCCCGCCGCGGGCCGTCCCTCCGTATACTTCGGCTGCCTGCGGTATTCCTGCGGCAGATATGTTTCTGCAATCCTCTGAAATTCCGCCATGCGAATCGGCTTCGCCAGAAAATCTGCAAAGCCCGCCTGCGCACACTCCTGTTTCACATCATCCGCCGGATTCGCCGTCATAAGAATCATAGGGCTCCCGGAGAACCCCCCTATCCTTCGCGCCGCCTCCGTCCCGGTCATCTCCGGCATCAGCTGATCCAGAAAGATCAGCTGAAACTCCTGTTTTTCCGCCGCCTCGACCGCCTCTCTTCCGTTTGAGACAAAACGGATCTGAAACTCCCACGGCAGGGCAAGCTCCTTAAAAATCTCCCGATTTATTTTCATATCGTCCGCGACCAGCACCTGCGCCTCCGGAAATATCCAGTTCGGCCGCTTTGCGCGCCCCTGCAGCGCGGACTGGGACATCAGGGACTGCCTTGTGTAGGAAACCGGCGGGGATACCGCATCCGTCGCCGCTTCCTGATAAAAGGAAGCTACAAAGGTCGTGCCGTGCACTCCGTCACTCTCCGCCGAGACACTTCCGCCCATCCGCTCTGTCAGCTGACGCACAATACAAAGCCCGAGCCCCGCTCCCTCCGCACTTGTCTCTCCCGCATAGGACACATATTCCTCAAAGATATGCGCGAGCTTTTCCCTGCTCATTCCGGGACCGCTGTCGATGACGCTGCATGTAAAAAGAGCGTTTTTCCCATCCGTCCGGCAGCGGATTTCGCAGCGGATTTCCCCCTTCTTTGTAAACTTGACCGCGTTGGAAAGCAGGTTTTGAATGATTTCTCTGACACGCAGCTCATCCCCGATGAGTTCTGCGGGATGCTCGTCTAAAATCCGCGCGGAAAGCTCCACCGGCTTCGACTGCAGATTGATAATGCAGTTTCTGGCCAGTTCCTCCACGATCCGCTCCAATGTATACCGCCGCTTCTCCAGCTCAAGACGCCCGGCCTCAAGCTTTGAATAATCCAGAATCAGATTTACCTGCTCGAGCAGTGTATTTCCCGCGTGCCCGATATGACGCACCAGCAGACGGTTTCTCACCGAAAGCTCCTGCTTTTCCCCGAGAATCTCACTGATTCCTATGATCGCGTGCAGCGGGCTGCGCAGATCATGTCCCATCTGTGCCAGAAAACGGCTTTTTTCGAGCGTCTGATTCTCGGCCGCAAGCTTAAGCCCGGCCATCAGCTGCGTTTCCCGTTTCTGCTTTGTGATGTCAATAATATACATCACATACCCCCACAGCTTATTGTGATAAAACACCGGCAGAAGCTGATATTGGAGGTTTCTCCCGTCAACCACTATCTCCCACCGGTTGTCCACCCCTGTCCGTATCGACCGGACTACCTCCAGATATTTTCCGGCCTTCCTCCTGCGCGCCGAGACATTCAGTTTCCCGGGGAAAATCTTTTTCGCGGCCGCATTCGCCTCGAGATAATAATAATCCGCATCGAACAGAATCACCGCCACATCGGAAGTGTCAAACAGATTCTCCTTTAAGATCGCCTCCGTATCCACCATCTGATCGCTTTTTATCAGATACAGGATAACAAGACACGCGAATGCCATTCCCGCAGGCGCGATCACAAGATTCTCCGCCGCCAGAAACATATGGATTCCCATGGATGCCGTCGGGACAAACAGCGCCAGATACATGAGATTCGTGACTCTGTGTTCCCGCACACTGTAGGAATAGCGCACATACGCATAGGTGCCGAACACGAGAATCAGCAGCACACAGACACCGATATAAACCAGATAATACAGCCCGTATTTCTCCGGCTGCTGAAACATCATGATAACGACCGCATCCATCACAATCAGAGAGACAAACAGCACATTTTCCGCATACTGCCAAATACCCATATCAAGAACTTCCAGCATATAAAAAATAAGCAGGTAGAGAATGTGCAGCAACAGCAAATCATCCATCCTGTCAAACAGCTGCCGCTCGTGCGTGATATGCCCGATAATCTCAAAAAAATTATATATGCCGATCAGTCCCAGCACGAGCGGCAGCAGACGGTGTTTGCGGGAGGAGAGCCCCGAGACAACATACTGTCTGAGCACATACATCGTGATAAACAGACATACCGACTGAAAAACAACGATCATTCCACATCACTCCGTCCCGTCAGAATCCGCTTGATCTCCGATTTGATGTAAGTCGGTTTATACGGCCTTACAATGTATCCGGCCGCATCCATGCTGCGGCACATCATGACCGTCTCCCGGTCGCAGAGCGCAGTGACAAACAGAATCGGAACCGCATGCCCCGTCAGTTCCTGTATCCTTCTGGCCGTCTCAATGCCGTTCATCTCCGGCATATCAATATCCATCAGGATCAGATCCGGGTACGGATTTTTCTCGAGGTAATGCAGCGCCTGACTGCCCGACTTGATCAGCGTCACATCGTACAGATTGTCTAAAATACCGCGTATCATCTGCAGGTTGGTCTTCATGTCATCCACCGCCATAATCCGATAGCGCTTCCACTCCCGGATCATCTCCTTGCGGCTCTCCTCGGCATCCTCCGTCGGAATCATCTCGTTTTCCCCGCCGGTGGACAGCGTCAGACTTAAGTTCTGCTTCTCCGTCATATCCAAAAGCGTCCCGTCCAAAAGGCGGACGATTGGCCTTAAATTGTGCACGCCCGCATTTTCGTAGATGATACCCGTGCGCCCGTCGGAAAGTATCACCGCCGTCCCCTTCGGGTACAGCGGGACATAGCGTAGCAAAATATCCACGACCTTCCGGTCGAACATGATGCCACAGCCTCCCATCAGATACTCCGACGCCTCATAGGGCGAGTAGGGATTCTTGTACGGGCGCTTCGAAACCAGGGCGTCGTAGACGTCCGCCACATGTAAAATCTTCGTAAACAGCGTCTGCTCGTGTCCCTCAAGGCCCTGCGGATAGCCGCTTCCGTCCACATTTTCATGGTGAAAAAGCACGGCGGTTTTGACCTGCGCGGAGACATCCCAGCGCTCCTTTAAAAGCTCATAGGAAACCGTGGCGTGCGACTTCATAATCTGATATTCCTCCGGGGTCAGCCGCCCCGGCTTATTTAGGATTTCCGGCGGGATAGACAGCTTGCCGAGGTCATGGAGCAGCGCTGCCGTGACAAGCCCGAGCAGGTCTTCCTCGGCGAGATCCATCCCCACTCCGATCACGCAGCAGATAACCGCGACATTGACCGAATGCGCATAGGTATAGTCGTCATAGGTGCGCAGGTCCGCCATGTCGAGCGACACCACGCATTTTCCGAGAATCTCCGAAACCATGCGCTTTGCAATCTCGTGGCATCTGTCAATATCGCACACCCGGATGCAGGCAAGCCCTTCCCTGCGCAGCTCGGGTGAAATGATGTTCTCCACCTCAATATCCTCGGACAGGCGATCGGTAATGTATACCCCTCCAACCCCGTATTCACGCAATTTTTCAATATATACGGCTGTCAATTCGCAGCTGCTTCCGACCAGCGTCCTGCCGAACGAATCATATAAATCATAGGCCAGGCGCATTCCCGGCCTCGCTTCTCTTAACGTAACATAACGCATAAAACCCCTCCATAGTTTCACTTTAACAAGTCGGCAGGGGTAAGTCAATATAAAACGCCCTTCTTTCCGCGTCACCGCACAAAGCAGACAGCGGATGCCATACAATACACGGCATCCGCTGTCAAATCATATTCAGTTTATCGAGAGCACTTTATAGTCCTGCGCTTCCACCGCTTCCCGCAGCGCATCGTCGGAGACCTCCGCCCCAAGCGTCACGACAGCCGTTCCCGCCTCGTGGCTGACCTCGGCCCCGGCGACGCCCTCAATGCCCTCTAAGCACTTCTTCACGCGGGCCTCGCAGTGTCCACACATCATTCCCTCGATTTTCATTGTTTTCTCCATCATTTTTTCCTCCTTTAATTCTTCTTTCCTTTGCTGCTTTATGGAACATAAGAGCCGTTCGCGAAGCGTGCGGTCCGTTGTTTTTTTATCCCGCGCGGCGTCATAAATATTTTTCAGATTCAGACGCAGCGCGTTCGTCACCACGCAAAAGCTTGACAGACTCATCGCCGCGGCTCCGAACATCGGATTTAACTGCCACCCGAACAGCGGTATCCAAACGCCCGCCGCCAGGGGGATTCCGATCACATTGTAGAAAAATGCCCAGAACAGATTCTCGTGGATATTTTTCAGCGTCTCGCGGCTTAATCGGACGGCCGCGGGGACGTCCCGCATCCGGCTCTTCATCAGCACCACATCGGCCGCATCGATCGCGATATCGGTTCCCGCTCCGATCGCGATTCCGATATCCGCGCGGGTCAGCGCCGGGGCGTCGTTGATGCCGTCCCCGACCATCGCGACCCTGCCCTGCTTCTGAAGGGAACGTATCACGGTTTCCTTGCCCTCCGGCAGCACGCCGGCGATCACCTCATCCACACCTGCCTGCGCGCCGATCGCGCGCGCTGTGCGCTCGTTGTCCCCGGTCAGCATGACGACGCGGATGCCCATATTCTGTAATTCCGCGACGGCCTGCCTGCTGTCCTCCTTGATGACATCCGCCACGGCGATCATGCCGACAAGCGCCCCGTCCCTCGCAAAAAACAGCGGCGTCTTTCCCTGTTCCGCGAGCTTTTCCGCCTGTCTGCGGATATCGTCCGTTTTCCCCTGCCCGTTTAGCCGCTCCATGATAAAACTCTCTTTTCCGCCGAGCAGCTCCATCCCGTCGCAGACCGCGCGCAGCCCGTTTCCCGGAAGCGCCGTAAACTCCGTCACCTCCGCGGCCGGAATATCTTTCATCTTTGCGGATGCGGCATTATCTGCGTCCGCAAAGATTGTTGCGGATGCGGCATTATCTGCGTCCGCAAAGATTGTTGCAGATGCGGCATTATCCGTGTCCGCAAAGATTGTTGCGGCCGCGTACTCCGTCACTGCCGCGGCGAGCGGATGTTCGCTCCGCTGCTCGAGCACGTTTGCGAGATAAATCAGCTCCTTTTCGTCTATGCCCTCCGCCGGCACCACGTCCGTCACCTTCGGCGTTCCGTTCGTGATCGTCCCGGTCTTGTCAAGCGCGACAATCTGCGTCTTTCCGGTCTCCTCCAACGACACCGCCGTCTTAAACATAATTCCGTTTTTCGCTCCGATGCCGTTTCCCACCATGATCGCAACCGGCGTCGCAAGGCCGAGCGCGCACGGGCAGCTGATCACAAGCACGGAGATTCCGCGCGCCAGCGCAAATCCGACATTCTCCCCGGCCAGAATCCAGACCGCGATTGTCACGAGCGCAACCGCGATCACCGCCGGCACAAACACGCCCGAAACCCGGTCGGCCACCTTTGCAATCGGCGCTTTTGTCGCCGCGGCGTCGCTGACCATCTGAATAATCTGGGACAGCGTCGTGTCCTCCCCGACTCTGGCCGCCTCGCACCGCAGGAAACCGGACTGATTTACCGTCGCGGCCGAAACCGTATCCCCGGCGGCCTTATCCACCGGAATGCTCTCGCCGGTCAGCGCCGCCTCGTTCACCGCGCTGCTGCCCTCTATGATCACGCCGTCCACCGGGATATGTTCCCCCGGCCGGACCACAAAGATGTCTCCCTTTTTCACCTGCTCGATCGCAACCTCTGTCTCCGTCTCATTTCCCGCGGCATCGGCCCTCACCAGCACCGCGGTTTTCGGCGCAAGCTTCATCAGGCTCTTTAACGCGTCGGTCGTCCTCCCTTTCGAGCGCGCCTCGAGCATTTTCCCGACCGTAATCAGCGTCAGTATCATCGCCGCCGACTCAAAGTAAAGCTCATGCATATACGCCATGACGCCCGACGCGTCCCCCGCCGCCTGCGCGTCCGTCATCGCAAACAGCGCGTAGGTGCTGTAGACAAAGGCCGCGCCCGAGCCCAAAGCCACCAGCGTATCCATGTTCGGCGCCCGGTGCATAAGTCCGCGAAAGCCACTGACAAAAAACTTCTGATTGATGACCATGACGGCCGCCGTAAGCAGCAGCTGCAACAGCCCCATCGCCACATGATTCTCCGCAAAAAACGCCGGCGCCGGCCATCCCCACATCATATGCCCCATCGAGAAATACATCAGCACCGCCAGAAAACCGACGGACGCAAGAAGTCGCTTCTTTAACAGCGGCGTCTCCCTGTCTTTGAGCATATCCGCGGCACCGCCTCCGCCGCTCCCTCGCGCGGGCGCACCCGCGCCCTGGCCTTTTAACGCCGCCCCGTATCCCGCCTGCTCCACGGCTCTGACAACCGCCTCTGCGGGGGCCGTACCCTCCACCCCCATCGCGTTTGTCAGAAGGCTGACCGAGCAGGAGGTCACTCCCTCTACACCCAAAACCGCCTTTTCCACCCGGGCACTGCAGGCGGCACAGCTCATGCCCGTCACCGTATACTGTTCCATATCGTAACCTCTTTTCCCCGCATTGTCTCCTCTTTCAAAGGATTCCCACCTTCCGCCCGGTTATTTCATCAGTTTCTGCAGCGTCGCCACCAGCTCATCCACGGTATCCTCTTTCCCGTCGAGAATATCCTGTGTCACACAGGTCTTGATATGATTTGCGAGCAATACCTTCGTAAAGCTGTTGAGCGCCGCATTTGCCGCCGCCACCTGCGTCAGAATATCGGTGCAGTAAGCGTCCCGCTCGACCATCCCTCGGATGCCGCGGACCTGCCCCTCAATGCGCGCAAGCCGGTTTATCAGATCCCTGTATTCCTTTTCCGAACGCTGCTTCGTCTTCTGGCCGCAGCAGCTCTCTTGCATTTCATCCATCCGTGCATCCCCCTCTGTTTTCCTGTTATTGTTTCCCTTTCCCGGTTATTATATACCCCATTAGGGTATTTTGCAAGTGTTTTTTCTATTCTGTAATTGATACAAAGGAGTGCCAATGCCGGATTGTGAAATCATATAACAAATTATGAAAAAATTGCAGTTTGGACTTGACCAACCCTATAAGAGGATATATAATTGAAAAAAAGTTTCAGGAGGATTTTTCATGTTAAGTGTGATTGTAATGGAGAAAATCGCAAAATAAATATTGCAGGGTGATCTTTCGTTTTTAGTTGGAAGTCTGCCCATTTGTTGACACAGGCTGTCAACGTTTTCGCCTTACAATTGCTTAATATTGTGGTACCTATATTTCCGAAGATATTGGCATGGCTGTATGGTCATGCTCTTTTTATGTCTTTTTGAAATATATAGAATCATCAGATAGAACTTTCATGGCCATAGTATCTTAATGCACTTAAGGTATCTGTGGTCTTTTTGCGTTTAAGGCGAAGATACCCTCAGTGGACAAGGGAACACACGGTCGGAAAAGAGCCAATTTTTGCCCCTGCCGCGTTGCTTTCGTTCCGCGTACGTCCAGTACGCGTCAGTCAAGCGCCTTGCAGGGACGAAAATTGACTTCTTTCCGACTCGGCGAAGGAAAAAATCAGAGAAGCAGCCCCGTACTTTTCTGAAATTGAATTAAAAAAGCAATTGAGAGATACCACAGATGCCCGATTCCTGATTGAAACACTGGGGACACCGCCGTTACAAAATATCACAGAAATAAAAGAGGTCATACTGGCAGCAGAAAAGGGGGATTGTCTGTCTCCCTATCAATTAGAGCGGGTAGAAAAAGTTTTAGTTGCGATAAAAAGGTTAAAGGATTATCTGACAAGAGGAAAAATATATGGCAGTTCCCTGGCTTATTATGACGAAAATCTGGAGTTGCTTTCAGAATTGCATGAAGAAATATGCAGTACTATCAGGAATGAATCCGTGGATGATCATGCGTCAAAAGAATTAGAGCAAATACGGAAACAACTCATAACGTGTGAAGAGCAGATGAAACAGAAGGCAGAGCAAGTCCTTCGTTCGAATAAAGACTACATGGCAGATAATTATTGTACATTCAGAAACGGGCGGATATGCCTTCCGGTGAAAAAGGATTATAAACATAAGATATCCGGCAGCATTATAGATAAGTCGTCTACCGGCAGCACGCTTTTTATTGAACCGGCAGGTGTCGCAAAATACTATGAGGAGCTGCAGTTGCTCAAAATAAGTGAAGAAAATGAAATATACCGCATTCTGTATACCTTATCCGCTTTTGTTTCGGCATCTGCACCCGTGTTGTATGAAAATCTGACCATGATTGAAAAACTGGATTTCATCTTCTCCAAGGGGAAATTAAGCCTCGATATGGACGGGACGGAGCCGGCGATAAATACGGAACGCCGAATGAAACTGACGGAGGCACGTCACCCATTGATGGATAAAGATACAGCGGTACCATTGCAGTTTGAGGTGGGCGAAACGATACGGGGCATCGTTATAACCGGTCCTAACACAGGAGGAAAAACCGTGGCAATTAAAACGGTTATGTTAAATTGTATCATGGCACAATGCGGACTGCATGTCACATGCAGGCAGGCTGATATCTGTATGAACAATTCCTATTTGTGCGATATCGGCGACGGGCAGAATTTGTCAGAGAATTTGTCTACATTCTCTGCGCACATAACGAATGTCCTGGAAGTTTTAAGTGAAGCAGATAAGGACAGCTTCGTGATTATGGACGAATTAGGTTCCGGCACAGATCCCACGGAAGGTATGGGGATTGCAATCGCAATCCTGGAAAAACTCAGAAAAAGCGGCGCCATCTTTCTGGTGACAACACATTATCCGGAAGTAAAAGAATACGCTGTCAGGGCGGAGGATATCGTCAATGCAAGAATGGCATTTGACAAAAAAACATTGCGTCCGACTTATCAAATGGTAATCGGAGAAGCCGGTGAAAGCTGTGCATTTTATATTGCAGAGCGCCTCGGAATGCCTGAGGAAATGCTAAAGGTGGCGATTCGCGCGGCGTATGGCGAAGAAGCGATAACGTCCTATGCGTTTCAAAATACAAAAGATCCTGTCATCAAAAAAAGTACGGCTAAAATTACGAAAGCGAAGACCGGAAAAAGAAATGTCGAGCTTACCGCCAGGTATAAAATCGGAGACAGTGTCATGGTTTATCCGGAGAAAAAGATCGGGATCGTGTGTGTGCCGATCAATGAAAAAGGCGTGTTACGGGTACAGCTGCCGAATAAAAAAATCTGGATTAACCATAAACGGGTAAAACTGCATGTCGCAGCCACAGAACTTTATCCGGAGGACTATGATTTTTCGATTCTGTTTGAAACAGTTGAAAATCGAAAAAAACGGCACGATATGCAAAGGAAGTATACGGATTCGATCATAGAATCAGAGGATTAGCGTAGCAGGCCCGAGCTTAAGCCGCATCGAAAGTACCCCGGCATCGTATTCCGCCGCAAGCTCTGCTCCCATGCGCTCCGCGAGAAGCCGCGCGATCGCGAGGCCGAGTCCGGTGGAAGCGCGCCCTGTCTCCACCGTATAAAACCGGTCAAACAGACGCTCGGCCGTCACCCTGTCGAGCTTTGCCGTGCGATTGCGGAAGGTGACGGTTCCATCCGGCGTAAGCTCCACGCGCAGGTCACCGTCGCTGTATTTTGCGGCATTGTCAAGCAAATTTCCGAACACCCGCTTTAAGTCCTCCGGATTCACGCAGCACACAACGGGCGTTTCCGGAATGAGTATCTCCGGCTCTATCTGTCTCTCTTTGAACCTGTCGTACCACGCAAGCAAACTGTCGCAGAGCACACGGTTGACCGTCACGTTCTCCCGTTTTCCCGCGTCGTCAGGGAATGCGGCCTCATCCTTTGTCTGCGCAACGGTGTATGCAAACAATTCTCCGGTGAGCCGGCGCATTGCATCCGCTCTGTTTTTTATCAGGCCGAGGTAACGCGCCGCCTCCGCCGTCATTTCCTCTCTTTCCAGCAGCTCGAGGTAGCCGTATATTGCGGTAAGCGGCGTGCGCAGGTCATGCGAAATGTTCGTGACTGCCTCCTTTAATTCCCGGTCGCCGCTCTGATAGCGCTGCCGCATGCCGCGCAGCGTGCGCAGCTCGCGGTTGAGCGCAGCGGCGTGCGCTTTCAGATGCCGGTCGTTTCCCGACACATAAATGACATTGTTTGTCTCCTCCGCAAGCCGCAGGGAAAGCTGCACGCTTATTTCTTCCATTCCCCGGTACAGCAGTATGAGTTTTACGGCAAGCGCTGCCGCAAGCGCCGCCATACTCCCGCATAACATCCATAAAAACATATTCTTCCCCGCCTTCCGCCGCCCAAAATCCCTGCATCCGTTTCCGCAGGCACATCCGGCCCAAAATCCCCGCATCCGCTCCCGCAGACAGGTCCGTTACTTTAAATCTCTGCGCCGGAATATAAATATCCCGCACGCGGAGATCAAAACGACCGCGGTCACACTCCCCGCCACATTCTGTGCGGAAAACCGCTCAAACTCCGCGCCTTCGTCTATCTCCGTATTCAGTGCGCACAAAAGTCCCTGTGAAGTCGGAAGCGTCGCGGTAATCCATCCGTACACCGTGCGCGCATTGATTAAGATTGCCTTTGGCTTATCCGTCACGACCATCGACACAAATACCGTGACCGCGGCGCTCGTGCACACGGACAGAAATGCCAGCGCAAAACTCTCTGCAGGCCGGTACAGCGCGCTCCACACGGCGTCCCCAACCATCGCCGTACCCGCGGTAAACGCCGCAAATTTATACGCCGCAAGCTGAAGCAGGCCGACGCACAGCACCGTGATCAGGTTTGCCAGATACACCCGTTTTCTGTCATGGCCGACCGCAAGCTTATTGCGCATCGTCCCGTCGCTGTACTCCGTACCGATGAAAAACCCGGTAAAGCAGGCCAGTGTGATTCCTACAAATGTCATATCGTTAAAGAAATAAGTATTGCCGTTTGTAAACGGATACCCGTTTTCCGTATTGATTTTCAGCAGTGCGTACGCGATTACGCCCCACGCGGCGATCCCCGCCTCAAACATCCAGAAAAGCCGGCTCCTCCAGAGCCTTGCAAAATTTGCCGTCAATAAATTACGCATCCGCCTTACCTCCGATCAGATTGATATAATAGCTTTCCAGACTTTCATTTCTCTCGTGCATCGAAATCACCTCGCAGCCCGCCGTGTCAAGCGCCCGCACCAGCGCCGACGCCGTCGGCGCATCGTACACATCGACCTGTGTCCCGGACCGCACGCCGTATTCGAGTCTCAGCCCGTCGAGAACCGGACAGAGACGTCCCGTGTCATTTACCGTCAGCCGGACACATTTCCTGCACACGCCGGCAAGCTCTGCGGCGCTCATTTCTTTTACCATCGTGCCCCTGTGCAGAAAACCGTAGTGCGTGGCAATCCGTGAAAGCTCATCTAAGATGTGGCTCGATATCAAAACCGTAATCTGCCGCTCGCGGTTCAATTTTAAAATCAGCTCCCGCATTTCTATGATTCCCTGCGGGTCGAGCCCGTTGACCGGCTCGTCGAGCACCAGAAAATCAGGCTCGCCGCACAGCGCGATCGCAATGCCGAGCCTCTGGCGCATGCCGAGCGAAAAATCTTTTGCTTTCTTTTTCCCTGTTTCCGCAAGACCCACGGTGTGCAGCAGATCGTCCGCTCCGTCAAAAGACGGCATTCCGAGTACCCGGTACTGCTCTCTGATGTTCTCCATTGCGGTCAGCTCCATGTAAATGGACGGCGTCTCCACCACCGCCCCCATCCTGCGCCGCGCCCTGTTTATGTTCCGGTCGGCGTGCTCTGTCCCATACAGTGTATACTCTCCCGATGTCGGGGATTGCAGACCGCAGATTAAGCGTATCAGCGTCGTTTTCCCCGCGCCGTTTTTCCCCACAAAGCCGTAAATCGACCCTTTGGGGACATGCATGGACAGATTGTCAAGCGCCTTGAAGTCTCCGTAATGCTTGCTCAGCGCATTTGTCGTCAGACAGTATTCCATCTTTTATTCACCCTTTCCTTTCCCTGTAATATCTTTTCCTCTGACAGTGTATCCTCAGCGGACAAAAGACTCACAGCTTCCCTTACTCACTGAGGGTACCACCAACCTGTAAAGAAACCGGGAAAGAAAAGAGAAAAGATTTCGTAAAGATTATTCCGCAATAAATCGAAACCCGATTCCCCACACGGCCTCAATATAATCCCTTCCTCCGATGTCCCGCAGCTTCTTTCTGAGGTTGCTGACATGCTGTTTTAAAGAGCTGTCCGTACAGTCCGGTGTATCGAGACTGATGTCCTCGAGAATGGAAGCTTTCGACAGCACCCGCCCCTGATTTTGCATTAACAGTTTTAGAATCGCAAATTCCGTCTTTGTCAGCCGGACGGCGCCGCCGGCCGCTCGCGCCTCACGCGCCGCAAGGTCGAGCGTGAGTGTCCCGGCCGCGAGCGTCTCTGGTTTCGTTCCTGCTTTGCCCGCACCTGCGCCGCAACCGATTCCTCCCTGCTCTCTGCTGCATACTCCTCCCTGCTCCCCGCCGCGGCGCAGCTGCACCGCGATGCGCGCGAGAAGCTCCCGCATCTCAAACGGTTTTGTCAGATAGTCCGCAGCGCCGGAAAGCAGCGCGTCGACCTTGTCGTCGACGCCTGCCTTCGCGCTCACAACGATGACCGGAACCCCGGAAATTTCCGCGAGCAGTTCCTCCCCCGAAAGTCCCGGCAGCATCAGGTCAAGCAAAATTAAATCCGGTCTTTTGTCGGCGAAAAGGTACCTGGCCTCCGTGCCCGAATACGCACGGAGCGTCCGATACCCCTCCTGCCGCAGGCAGGTCTCTAAAATATTTCCGATATGTTCGTCGTCCTCTATGATTGCGATTGTCTTTACAGCCATTGTTTCCATTCCGCTTTCCTTATCACCCGGACGCCCCAAAACGGTCCCGGATATGTATTTCCTTTTCCACTGAGGGTAGCATATCTTCCCGCAATTGACAATCCCGTTTCCGCATTACCGGTACAGCCTTGCGTTTCCGACTCCTTTGCCGAGCTGTTTGGCCGAGACCGCCTCCGCAATGCACTGTGTGGTCTTTCCGTTTTTACAGATTTCCTCCCGCAGCTGTCTGCCGAAGGTTTCCGCGTCGTTTACCCCGTTCATGACGATGTCGCCGATTTCCACGCGGATATTGTCGCCAAGGTTTTCTAAGAAGGCGGGCGGGGAGGGGAGTTGCGGGAACCCGTTTTTGATGATGTCCGGCGTTTCCAGAATGATCGGGGTCTGGCTGGCACGCTCGAGGAGCTGTCGGATGTTCTCGTCTACGGCGAGCGCTTCACCGGATCTCACCAGTGCCTGCGCTTCTTCCTCGGAAGAGGCGTTCATATAGGCTGCCACTTTTTCGCTCACGGATTTTTCCGTCGGTTTTTTCGGTGCGGTTACTGCGGCGCGTTTGCCGGTTGTGGCGGCCGGCTTTGTGGGTTCGGCCATCGGTTTTTGTGTCGATCCTTTTGCCACGGTTTGGGCGGCGCGTTTGCCGGTTTCGGCCGCCGGTTTTGGTTTTGCGGTTTCGGCCGCCGGTTTTTGTGCTGTGTTTGCCGGTTTGTCGGCTTCTTTTTTCTCTTTTTCCACGGCGTCGCCGGTCTGCTTTTCCGCGGTGGTGTCTCTGTTTATGAGCGCCGCAAGTTCGCCGCTTAAGTTTTTATCGAGTTCTTTTAGGGTTGCGATGATTGCCCCCTCGTCGCCGAGCAGGCCGCTGATTTCGCCGAGGATGTCGTTGGTGTCGTTTAATTTCTCGTCGATAAATTCCGTGTAATCGTTGGAAAGGTCTTCGAGCATTTCTTCCGCATCCGAGCGGTATTTCTCGTACTGGGTGTCGCGCAGGTCGTCTCTGGCATCCTGTAATTCTACTTTCAGCCGCTGAATCTGTGCGCGGGTTTCCTCGGATGTGTTTGTGCCGTATACCGACAGCCGTTTCTGCAGTGCGGCGAT
>JAETRD010000038.1 GCA_021770345.1 Lachnospiraceae bacterium
ACCGTCAAGCTCTGGCAGCTGATCACCGGCGGCGAAGTCACAAAGTCCGCGAAATTCGTCACAAGAGTCGAGGCAGTCACCGACGATACCGGCAAGGAACTGACGCTGGCAGACACCCCCGCGCCGGGCAGCGTCACGGTCTATGCCTATGGCGACGACTGCGGCACCGCGCTTCCATGCACGGTCTCCGGAAAGACCGTCACGCTCGAAGCGGCGCTCACCGGCGGCGCAAACGTCATCGTCTACTATATGAAAGAAGCGACTGGCGGCGTCGAGCGGATCAACATCAAATCGACGAGCTTCCCGAAGAACTTTATTGTCTACGGCGATACGGTGATGAAAACGGAAGACGACGCGCTGCTCCCCTACAAGCTGACCGCCTACAAAGTCGCACCGCAGTCCAATCTGTCTCTTGGCTTCTCCAACAACGGAGACCCGGGCAGCATCACCATCACGGCGGATCTGCTCGCTGACGAGGACGACAACATCCTCGATCTGATTCTGATTGAGGAGTAATGCCGCTCTGAGGAGTAATGAGACAATGAGAAACAACCTCACCAGAAAATAATTCTTCATGGAAGATCACCTTTTGCGGGGAGCGGGACAGGTCGCTCCCCCACTTTAAAACTGCCGGCCTGCAGTCTCATTCCATATGAAAACACTTATTGAAAAGAAGAAACCCGCGTGCTATACTTGTAGTCAACTACATAACTGTAGTTTGACAGATGGTTGCAGTGAAACTACCAGAAAGGCTGGCAAATCAGTATGGCAAAAATTATATGCGAGAAATGCGGATCGAGCTATCCGTATGAGGTGGCAAAAACTATGGAATCCTGCCCGGTATGCGGCGAACCTTTGTTTGGCGAAAGCGGCGGGGATATGGAAAACCCGGAAGAACTCAGCTTTGGCGACGACATTGAACTTGGCGCGTTTGATTCATTTGACGAGGATAAGATTGATTTTTGGTGGTCTAGTATAGGCGAACCAAAAACATTAGATGAAAACGATAGAGGTATTGTGATCGAAGTATGTGCTAAATGTCGGCATGTAGCAGGGGGGGGACCATATCCTATCGCAAGGACCGGCAACTATATACTTATGGATCCAAGATGGGACGATGACTGCAACTATTGCGGAAATAAATTAAAAAACCACATTCTTTCCAAGTGTCCGGACAGCTGGGTTCCTCCCCAAGCAAAGAATAATACAAACATTCCCAGATGTCCCACCTGCCGCTCGACAAATATCAGAAAGATCTCAGCCACATCGAAAGTCGCATCGGTCGCCGTCTGGGGCGTATTGTCCAGAAAAGTACATAAGCAATGGCACTGCAATGCCTGCGGAAGCGAATGGTAAAAAGAATACGGCTATAAAACACGAAAAGACAGTTCAGAGGAACTGTCTTTTTTGTATATGAAAAATAGCAGGTCGACGGCCTCGGCTTCTCTCCCACTGCTTCCATCCCGCCTTTTTTAGAAACCCCGGCGACAACGTTCGCGTGGAAGCAGGCAAAATCGAAAAGCTTTCACTGAGAAATAACCTCATTGAAAAACAACTTTTGCAGGGAGTCGAATTTGCTCCCCTCCAAAAAAACGCCCGGAACCCCTGTAAAATCAAGGCTTCCCGGGGATCACGATTTCAAATTGAGATTTTTCTGGATGGAACAAATGATAGTACGTGAGCCGCATGCAGCGGCGGAATGGAGGAAACAATGACAAACACAAACATGGCAAACAGAGAAGTCTGCGACTTAATCTTCGTAGACTACGCGACAAAGAAACCCTTTCTCAACTTAGACTTCGCAAACGTGACCACAACCGAACTCACCGGCGAATCCGTTTTCGCATACGGCGGCAAAGGCCACCCGAAGCGGATGTCCTTCTCCGGCGAGAGGGGCGGCACGATCACGATCGAGACCCAGATTCAGACCGTCAAACTCTGGCAGCTGATCACCGGCGGCGAAGTCACAAAGTCCGCGAAATTCGTCACAAGAGTCGAGGCAGTCACAGACGATACCGGCAAGGAGCTGACGCTGGCAGATACCCCCGCGCCGGGCAGCGTCACAGTCTATGCGCACGGCGACGACTGCGGCGCGGCGCTTGCATGCACGGTCTCCGGAAAGACCGTCACGCTCGGGGCACCCCTTGACGCTAACGCAAAAGTCATCGTCTACTATATGAAAGAAGTGACTGGCGGCGTCGAGCGAATCAACATCAAATCAACGAGCTTCCCGAAGAATTTTATCGTCTACGGCGATACGGTCATGAAAACGGAAGACGACGCGCTGCTCCCCTACAAGCTCACCGCCTACAAAGTCGCGCCGCAGTCCAATCTGTCGTTAAGCTTCTCGAACAACGGAGACCCGGGCAGCATCACCATCACGGCGGATCTGCTCGCAGACGAGGACGACAACATCCTGGACTTAATCCTCATCGAGGAGTAACAAATCACCGAGAAGCCCTCATTGAGGAGTAACCTTTTGCGGGGAGCGGGACAGATCGCTCCCCCGCTTTAAAACTGCCGGCCTGCAGTCTCATTCCATATGAAAACGCTTATTGAAAAGAAGAAACCCGCGTGCTATACTTGTAGTCAACTACATAACTGTAGTTTGATAGATGGTTGTAGTGAAACTACCAGAAAGGCTGGCAAATCAGTATGGCGAAAATTATATGCGAGAAATGCGGATCGAGTTATCCGTATGAGGTGGCGAAAGATATGGAATCCTGCCCGGTATGCGGCGAACCTTTGTTTGGCGAAAGCGGCGGGGATATGGAAAACCAGGAAGAACTCAGCTTTGGCGACGACGTTGAACTTGGCGCGTTTGATTCATTTGACGAGGATAAGATCGGTTTTTGGTGGTATGAGATAATAGAACCAGATGAAGATGAAGATGGTTTAGGTGATATGACAGAAGTGTGCGCTAAATGCGGGAGCCTAACAGGGGGGGGGCCATATCCTATCGCAAGGACTGGAAATTACATACTGATGGATCCCGAATATCATCCAATATGTTATCACTGTGGGAATGAAATGGAAAACCACATTTTTTCCAGGTGTCCGGAAAGCTGGATTCTCGCCAGACAAAAGAAGGATATGGAGATAAAGATGGCGATGCAGAACAACATTCCCAGATGTCCCACCTGCCGCTCGACAAATATCAGAAAGATCTCAGCCACATCGAAAATCGCATCGGTCGCCGTCTGGGGCGTATTGTCCAGTTCGCGTGGAAGCAGGCAAAATCGAAAAGCTTTCACTGAGAAATCACCCGCATTGAGAACCACTTTTTGCGGGGAGTCGAATTTGCTCCCCTCCTAAAAAACGCCCGGAAGCCTTGTAAAATCAGGCTTCCCGGGGGCCACGATTTCAAATTGAGATTTTTCTGGATGGAACAAATTATATTACGCGAGCCGCATGCTGCGGCGGAATGGAGGAAACAATGACAAACACAAACATGACAAACAGAGAAGTCTGCGACTTAATCTTCGTGGACTACGCGACAAAGAAACCCTTTCTCAACTTAGACTTCGCCAACGTGACCACAACCGAGCTCACCGGCGAATCCGTCTTCGCTTACGGCGGCAAAGGCCACCCGAAGCGGATGTCCTTCTCCGGCGAGAGAGGCGGCACGATCACGATCGAGACGCAGATTCAAACCGTCAAGCTCTGGCAGCTGATCACCGGCGGCGAAGTCACAAAGTCCGCGAAATTCGTCACAAGAGTCGAGGCAGTCACCGACGATACCGGCAAGGAACTGACGCTGGCAGACAC
>JAETRD010000039.1 GCA_021770345.1 Lachnospiraceae bacterium
TTGTCGGGTAAATAGCAAACCCAGCCGAGCCAGTCAACGGTCAAGATGAACGGCGCATATGCGCAGCCGTTGACAGCCCCGCCCGCCTTTGCTGGTAGGCAATCAAGGGGCGACAGCAAGAAGTGCCACCGCCCCGCACTATTATTCAGAAAGGGGAATTTCCATGACCGACCAGATAGCCTATCAAGAATATATCCAGCGCAGGTACAACGCCTTTTGCAAGACTGTTATCCGCTGTGCCGCCTTGGACAAGATTTTGAAGCTTAAACGGCAATGGGAACGGCAAGTTTCCCTTGACTATCTGATGAACGAGAAGTTTGTCCAGTTTGCCGCGTCGGAGCCGGACGAGGAATACCCATTTACCGTCTGCGGTCAGACCGTCCTGCTCTGCAACGCCGCCCTTGCCGACGCGATCTCTGTTTTGCCGGAGCAGACGCGGGAAGAAATCCTGCGCTATTACTTTCTGCGCCAGCCGCAGCGCGTGATCGGCGCGTGTATTGGCCGGTCACGCAGCACAGCGGGGCGGCATATCCAGCTTGCCTTGCAGCGGCTACGCGAAGAAATGGGGGTGAGCCGGTATGAGTAGACTTCTCCCCTATGAAACAATCCTCAAAGCCCGTGAGGGCGACCCAGAAGCCGTGAACGCTGTCCTGCTCCACTACGCCGGATATATCCGCTATTTCTCAAAAGTGAACGGGCAGGTCAACGCCGAGGTGGAGGACTATGTAAAGCAGCGGTTAATTGACTGTCAATTCAAGTTCCGGCTTGACGAACCACCGGACAAGTCATAAAAACTGAATACCAGCCGCCACCGACGCGGCCAGCGAAAGCAGTAAGTCTTGAAAAAGATTTACTGCTTTTTTTGTTGTCCGGCTCCGCTCCCGGCCATTTTGCCCCCTGCCGGTTGTAGTAGTAAGCGAGGAGGGAATTTTTCTGCCCTGGTGTTTGGCATTTGGAGCATTTACCCGTAGTAGAGGGCAAAGAGAAAGGATTTCTCCAACACCGGGTAGAAACCACTGCGTCCGGTGTCATTTTAGCGAAAGCGGGCAGGAATGCCCTTTACAGGATTAGTAGTAGCAGAAAAAGAGAAACAAACTTTTGTGGTTGCAGTTTTCCAAAAAAGTGGCGGACGGAAGTGAGAGAAAGTTTGCAGTCACGGAGAGCAAGGTTGGGGAGTGCCTTCCCCAAACCCTGCTCATGCGCCCTTACGGGCGAGAAAGGAGGTCACACCATGCGAAAGAAATACAACACGCCCCACCGCAGCCGCGTTGTGAAAACCCGGCTGTCCGAAGATGAGTATGCCGACTTCACAGCGCGGCTTGCGCCCTATGGTATCAGCCAGTCCGAATTTCTCCGGCAGGCGATACGGCGGGCGACCATACGCCCGGTTGTCCATGTGTCGTCGGTCAATGACGAGTTGCTTTCCGCTGTCGGGAAGCTGACAGCCGAGTACGGCAGGATCGGCGGCAACCTCAATCAGATTGCCCGGTATCTGAACGAATACGGCGTACCCTACAACACCCTTTCCGGCGAGGTACGCGCCGCCATATCCGACCTTGCCGTCCTCAAGTATGAAGTCCTCAAGAAAGTAGGTGACGCGGTTGGCAACACTCAAGCATATCAACTCTAAAAACGCCGACTACGGAGCCGCCGAGCAATATCTTCTCTTTGAGCATGACGAGTTTACCATGAAGCCCGTCCTTGATGAAACCGGCAGGCTTATCCCCCGCGAGGACTACCGGCTGTCCACGCTGAACTGCGACGGGGAGGATTTTGCCGTTGCGTGTATGCGGGCCAATCTCCGCTATCAGAAAAACCAGCGGCGGGAAGATGTGAAAAGCCACCACTACATCATCAGCTTTGACCCGCGGGACGGGCCGGACAACGGCCTGACCGTAGACCGGGCGCAGGCGTTGGGGGAACAATTCTGTAAAGAGCATTTTCCCGGCCACCAGGCCCTTGTCTGCACCCACCCGGACGGGCATAACCACAGCGGCAACATTCATGTGCATATCGTCATAAACAGCCTGCGGATTGAGGAAGTGCCGTTCCTGCCCTACATGGACAGGCCGGCCGATACGAAAGTCGGCTGCAAGCACCGATGTACCGACGCTGCCCTGCGCTACTTCAAATCCGAAGTCATGGAGATGTGCCACCGGGAGGGGCTTTATCAAATCGACCTCTTGAACGGCAGCAAGAACCGCGTCACCGACCGGGAGTATTGGGCGCAGAAAAAGGGACAGGCCGCGCTGGACAAGCAGAACGCCCCCATGATTGCCGATAGTATCACGCCCCGGCAGACCAAGTTTGAAACGAACAAGGAGAAGCTGCGGCAGACCCTACGGAAAGCCCTTGCCACCGCCGCCAGCTTTGACGAGTTTTCCTCTCTGTTGCTGCAGGAGGGTGTGACCGTCAAGGAGAGCCGGGGGCGGCTTTCCTACCTCACGCCGGACAGGACAAAGCCAATTACCGCCCGGAAGCTGGGCGACGATTTTGACCGCGCCGCTGTCTTTGCCGTTTTAGAGCAAAACGCCGCCAGAGCAGCCGAAGCGCCAGCCAGATCCCCCGATCCCCCACGCACCATAAAAGACCGCTTGCAGGTTGCCAGAGCCGAGATAGCCGCCCCGAAACAGGACGGAGTGCAGCGGCTTGTGGACATTGAGCAGAAAATGGCCGAGGGCAAAGGCCGGGGCTATGAACGCTGGGCGAAGATACACAATCTGAAGCAGGCCGCCAAAACGCTGTCCGTCTACCAGCAATACGGCTTTACTTCCCCGGAGCAGTTAGAAGCCGCCGTTGACACCGCCTATCAGAAAATGCGCCAGACCAGCGGCGAACTGAAAGCACTGGAAACGAAGCTGCAAGGGAAAAAGAAGTTGCAGCGGCAGGTGTTGGCCTACGCCCAGACCAAGGCCGCCCGCGACGGGCTGCGGGCACAGAAATCCGAGAAAGCCCGCGCCGCATACCGGCAGGCCCATGAGAGCGATTTTATCATAGCCGACGCAGCAGCCCGGTATTTCAAGGCGCATGGCATTACCAAGCTGCCCGCCCGGAAAGCGTTGCAGGCCGAGATCGAGCAGCTTATCTCCGAGAAAGACGGCCTGTATAACACCTATCACGAACAGAAACAGCGGTTCAAGGAGTTGCAGACGCCCCTTGACGGGGAGCTGGCCGCAGCCCTCTTGTGCCGGGGAAGCCGGAAACGGTGTGCCGTCTGCGGGGCGGCCTTTGTCCCCAAATCCAACCGGGGAAAATACTGCCCCGACTGCGCCGGGCGCATGAAGAAAATCAAAGCCGCCGAGAGAAAGCGGAAACAAAGGCAGAGATGTCACGCTTTAGAGCCTTTCAAACCCGCATAAATCAAGGCTTTTTTCGTGGGTGTCAAAGGGTACGCGATACATTTATCCTTTTCCCCCGGAAACGGCGTTTTAATGCGTGACAATACGCCAAAATCAACCCGAACACAGGGAGGTGATCCTATCGCTGATTATATCAGGGCAGACACGCGGCTGCCCGCCTATCTGCCGTATCCCCGTTTCCTGCTGAAAATGGAGATTTCACAGACCGCCAAGCTGCTGTATTCGCTGCTGTTAGACCGTTCCACCCTCTCCCAGAAAAACAAGTGGCTGGACGACGAGGGCAGGATTTATATTATCTATCCCATCGCGGAGATAGCAGAAATACTGGATAAAGGCAGCACCACCATCAAGGGGGCGCTTAATGAACTGGACACGGCGGGGCTGTTGGAACGGGAACGGGGCGGCTTCTCCGCACCGAACCGGCTTTATGTCAAAGTACCGCCAGTGCCACAGGTACAGTTTTCAGACCAACTGATGGCCGGAAGTCCGCCCCTCATAGAGCCGGAAAACCGTCCTACTGATGGTCAGAAAACCGACCTTATGATGGTCGGAAAACCGTCCCCTAACCAAACTACTATAAACAACCTTACAGAGAGCCAAACAAAGGGAGTGAGTGGGGGGCCGTCCGCGCCCTATGGCCGATATGGAAATATTTTTCTGTCACAGACCGAATACGACGAGTTGCAGGCAGAGTACCCTGACAGGCTGGAACGGTTCATCGAGGAAATGAGCCGCTACCTTGCCGCCAACGGGAAAAGCTACCAGAACTATGCCGCCGCCCTGCGGATATGGGCGGGGAACGACAAAAAGGAAGCCCCTAAAAAGGGCATACCAGACTACTCATGCAAGGAGGGCGAGAGTTTATGAAGAATGAAATCAACGCGGTTTTGGAGAATATGACGACCACCATCCCGGAGCCGGAGGACTACACCGGCGAGGACGGTTTACTGTACTGCGGCAAGTGCCGCAAGCCGAAAGAAGCCTATTTTGCGCCGGATAAGGCCGCTATCTTCGGGCGCGACCGCCACCCGGCAGAGTGCGACTGCCAGAGAACCGCCCGCGAGGAACGGGAAGCCGCCGAAAAGCGGCGCAGACACCTTGACACCGTGGAAGAACTGAAACGCCGGGGCTTTACCGACCCCACCATGCGGGACTGGACTTTCGAGAACGACAACGGCAGGAACCCGCAGACCGGGCTTGCCCGCCGGTATGTGGAGCATTGGGAAGATATGCGGACAGACAATATCGGCTGCCTGTTCTGGGGCGGCGTAGGCACCGGCAAAAGCTACCTTGCAGGCTGTATCGCAAACGCCCTCATGGAGAAAGAAATCCCCGTCCGCATGACGAACTTTGCTCTTATCCTCAATGACCTTGCCGCCAGCTTTGAGGGGCGCAACGAGTACATTTCCCGCCTTTGTCGTTATCCGCTGCTGATCCTTGACGACTTCGGCATGGAACGCGGGACGGAATACGGGCTGGAACAGGTGTTCAATGTGATTGACAGCCGTTACCGCAGCGGCAAGCCGCTGATCGTCACGACCAACCTTACGCTGGACGACCTGCACAACCCGGAGGACACCGCCCATTCCCGGATTTATGACCGCCTGCTTTCCATGTGCGTCCCGGTACGCTTTACCGGCGACAACTTCCGGCAGGAAACCGCCAAGCGGAAAATGGAGAGCATGAAGAAACTGATTACCGACTGAAAGGAGTATTGCCTATGGCAGATAACAAGCAGCACGACACCCGCACCACCCGCCGCCCTGACTGTGTGACGGAAATCCGCATGGGCAATTCCGTCCTTGTCGTGTCCGGCTATTTCAAGAAAGACACCACAACCACAGCCGCCGACAAAATGGCGCGGGTACTGGAAGCGGAAGCCGCTGCTACACAGGAGCCGACTTATCCGGCGTGAACCGGGGCATGGAAAAGCGGCCATGCCAGGGAGCATGACCGCTGGAACGAAAATCGGAAGTGCTTTAGCAATTCTTAATCTCATTCTCTATAAAATAATTTGCAATTTCAAAGGCTTTTATTCTTCTCTTTGCCAATGTGATTTGTGATTTATAACGCTCGGAATTATCCTTTGATTCAAATGTTTTTACTGTTTCTCTTAGCTTGTGCAGAGTTGAATCAATTTGCCTTTTGGCCGCGGTTAATTCATCTATTGTATACTTCATGTTTTCTCCTTTAACTTCTGATTTTTTTGTTAAATCAGAGTATACCACGGAGTTATGAACTTTTCTACTGCAAATATGGGACGACAACCCATACCATAAAAATCGGAAAATTGAAAAGCTGTAAAGAAGCAAATTTAACGCTTTTGCCGCTGTACAGCCCCCGCCGTTCCGTGGTACAATGAAACCACGGAATAGTGGGGCTGGCTGTCGGAAACGGAGGATTTTATGTTAAGACAAGCCACCCAAAACCTCATTACCGCCCTTTATCCGAGATTGTCCCACGAGGATGAATTGCAAGGCGAGAGTAATTCCATATCGAACCAAAAAAGGATACTCGAAACCTACGCAAAACAGAACGGCTTTACCAATCTGCGCTGGTACACCGACGACGGTTTTTCCGGCGCGAACTTCCAGCGGCCCGGATTTCAAGCCATGCTTGCGGACATTGAAGCCGGGAAAGTGGGTACGGTCATCGTCAAGGA
>JAETRD010000040.1 GCA_021770345.1 Lachnospiraceae bacterium
CCCTCCGCAGAATACCCAGACACGCCTTCGGACTCAAATAATACCTTTCCGGCACTCCCGCCTGCAAAATCTGCGACAAGGTAGATGCGTTTCCTTCGTTGGGGGATTCCCCAAAATTGGGCGTCAAGCACCCGCCATGCGAGGGAAAATCCGTCCCCCACGACAATTCCCGCGTTTGCCCATTTCCCCTTTGGAGGTCCAGGTACAGAAACACTTTCGTCTTTGACGGAGCAGACCGCTTCGAGGACTGCCTTGAAGTCCTCCCCCTTGTTGGAGGAGAAGGCGCCGGGGACGTTCTCCCACACGATAAACCTTGGGTATTTTCCATCTGTTGCACACCTCATTTCCTTTACGATTCTGATTGCCTGATAGAACAGGCACGACTGCCGCCCGTCCAGCCCCGCCCGCTTGCCGGCCACCGACATATCGGTGCAGGGCGAGCCGAAGGTGATGATGTCCACGGGAGCGATCTTTGCGCCGTCCACCGTGGAAATGTCGCCTAAGTGCTTCACAAAGGGCAGCCGCTTTGTGGTCACCCGGATGGGGAAAGGCTCAATTTCTGATGCCCATAAAGGCGTAATGCCCGCAAGCAGCCCGCCGAGCGGGAATCCCCCGCTTCCGTCAAAGAGGCTTCCGAGTGTCAGCCGGGAATCCGCACTCTGCGGATTCGGTGTGTCTCCGCCGCCAGTGCCGGACTCCCTACTATGGATATATATAGCGTCCGCATTCATGCCGTCTCCACCTCCTTTACCAGTGCGGAGTACGGGATTTTTTCCCCGCTACGCACCACATACACATTTTCCGAATCCCCGGTGTCCTCCACATACCTCCGCAGGATGACGGATGCATACTTCTCATCCAGCTCCATCATGCAGCAGATACGGTTCGTCTGCTCACACGCCATCATCGTGGAGCCGCTGCCGCCGAAGGTGTCCAAAACGATGGCGTTCTCCTGAGAGGAATTGCAGATCGGGTATCCGAGCAGGTCGAGCGGTTTGGAGGTCGGATGGTTCTTGTTCCGCTTCGGCTTGTCGTAGTTCCAGATGGTAGTCTGCTTCCGGTCGGAATACCACGGGTGCTTGCCGTTCTTCAGAAAGCCGTACAGCACAGGCTCATGCTGCCACTGGTAGTCCGAACGTCCAAGCACGAGGGAATTCTTCACCCAGATACACACCCCGGCAAGGTGGAACCCTGCGTCCACAAACGCCTTGCGGAAATTCAGTCCCTCGGTGTCCGCATGGAACACATAAGCCGCGCCGCCACTTTCCAGATGCTCCACCATGCATGAGAACGAATTATACAGAAATGTGTAGAATTCATCCCCCTTCATACTGTCGTTCTGGATGGTCAGCCCGCCGGAACTCTTGAAAGAAACTCCATAGGGAGGGTCTGTCACGATGAGGTTTGCTTTCTTCCCATCCATGAGCGCCGCCACATCTTCCGCACTTGTGGCATCGCCGCACATCAGCCGGTGCCTGCCCACCGTCCAGATGTCGCCCCTCTCCACGAACGCCGCTTTCTCCAGTGCAGCGGAAAGGTCAAAGTCATCATCTTTCACATCCTTCTCCCCGTCCCCGGCAAAAAGGTCGGTAAGCTCATCCTCACCGAAGCCCGTCAGGGATACATCAAAATCCGCACCCTGCAGGGATTCAATCTCGATGCGGAGCAGCTCCTCATCCCATCCCGCATCCAAAGCCATGCGGTTGTCCGCAAGGATGTAGGCTTTCTTCTGCGCCTCCGTCAGATAGTCCACAAACACACACGGAACCTCTGCAATCCCTTCTTCCTTCGCCGCCATGATCCTGCCATGCCCCGCGATGACATTGAACTCCCGGTCGATGATGACCGGGTTGATGAAGCCGAACTCCCGCAGGGACGAGCGGAGCTTCGTGAGCTGCTCCGGCGAGTGTGTCCGTGCATTATTCACATACGGCACCAGCTTCCCCAGGGGGATGAGCTGCATCTCGGTTGTCGTCTTTCCCATTTTCTTCTACACTCCTTTCCTCGCACGGAGCAGCCGCTCCATCACATCATCCTGCGGCGTGTTCCCTTGGAACTCCACCGAACAGTTCTCCTTCACGATCTGGTAAATCTGCATCCAGCAGTAATTGGTCTGTTTCATATAGGACTGGCTCATGGAAACATAAGGGGAGGCAATGGCGGCTCCCGTGGTCGGGTGCTTCGCAAGGAAACCAGTAGAAGATACAATCTCCTCACACTGAATCCACCGGGAGACGCTCATGGCATACTGCTCCACCATCTGCACGGTGACCAGCTTTTCACATCCCCTTGCTTTCAGCCAGACATACGTTTCGTTGTAGACCTCCTCCGCCACCAGCTCCCGCCCGCTTTTCTGCGGGGACTTGAGGAAGTCCTTCACGGGCGGCACATCCATGCCCTCCAGCTCGGCAGGCTCCATCAGCACCTCCGCCGTCTTCCCCTCGCTGATCTTCTCCGTGAGCGCCTTGGGCTTGCGCCCCGCCCCCGGTCTTGCACCGCCCCGGTTGCTGCCGTCTTTTGCCACCGTTTTCACCCCGTTTCTTTGATTTCGTTTGAAAAAATGCTGCGGAAATCAAACGCCGCAGCACCTAAAAAAGCCTATGAAATGCGGAAAATCAGAGCGGGGCAATCCCCCGTTTGATTTCCGGTTTTTGTGCGTGTGGCCCCACGCCCGTTCCCCGGCGGGTCCCTTGTGGAGATTTCCCCCGCCCCTCCCGGCTGGCAGAAATCCCCACAAGGAACCCGCACATAATGATTTAATGCTTATTCCAGCGGTCACCGCGCTCCGCATGAATCCTTGCATGGCAGGGCTGGCACAGCGACACAAGATTCTCCTCGTCATGCGTCCCGCCCTCTGCCAGCGGCAGCTTATGGTGTACCTCCTCAACAGGATGCAGCAAACCCTTCTTGTAACACTCCTCACAGAACGGGTGCTTGGCGGCGTAGCGGTCACGGATTCGTTTCCATGCCCGCCCGTACCTACGGCGTACAGCCGGGTCTCGGTCGTACTTCTCGTAGCGGCGGTTCTCCTGCCTCCCATGCTCCTCACAGAACCTCCCTTCCGTCAGCTTCGGGCATCCGGGGAAGGAACACGGCCTCTTCGGTTTCCTTGGCATCTGCCTCACCTCCCTTGGGCATAAAGAAAGCCCCCGCAGGATTCCCTGCCGTATTCGTTGTCCTCGCTGTAGAACGCATCCAGCACATAGCGGTCATCCTCCGAAAGCTCCTCCCATGCCGGGACGAACCACGCCATATATTCCATTGCCTGCCGGTACCGCTCCCTCAGAACGCTGATCTCATCCACTCCCTCCGCCATCCTGTCCTCTGCGGCATGGGGGTTGTGTGCGTGGGGCATCCCGTCAAACTGCGGGCTGCTGATCCCGCCCATTTTTTCATATGCCGCCTTGATCTCCTCATCCGTGTGTTCGATAATGAACTTCATGCTGCTGTAATCCTTCACCGCATCTGCCGCCGCTGATTTCTTATCCAGGTACTTCCATGCGATTCCCATAATTCAATACCTCCAATCAAAAAAATATTTGCTTCCCCCGGATTTTCAAAGATTGTCACTGGTTTTCATTGATTGTCTCAGATTTACATTTTTTTTGACTGGCGGCATCTCCGCTTATATCTTCAAATCGGCCTTCACTGCATCGATCAGTGCGGCCTGCGTGGTGTCCTTTTCGGAAAGCGCCTTCATGATCCGCTCATCTATGGTGCCTTTCGTGATGATGTGCTGCACCACCACGGTTTCTGATTGCTGCCCCTGCCGCCACAGCCTCGCCACCGTCTGCTGGTATAACTCAAG
>JAETRD010000041.1 GCA_021770345.1 Lachnospiraceae bacterium
GAAGTCTACAACGAAACGTATGTCTGGCTGAAAGCGAGGGGATGTGAAAAGCTGGTCACCGTCCAGATGGTGGAGCAGTACGCCATGAGCGTGTCCCGGTGGATTCAGTGCGAGGAAATTGTGTCCTCCACGGGCTTTCTTGCGAAGCACCCGACCACGGGGGCCGCCATCGCTTCCCCTTATGTCACCATGAGCCAGTCCTATATGAAACAGACCAATTACTGCTGGATGCAGATATACCAGATCGTGAAGGAAAACTGCTCGGTGGAGTTCCAGGGCAACACGCCCCAGGACGACGTGATGGAGCGGCTGCTCCGTGCAAGGAAAGGAGTGTAGAAAAAATGGGTAAGACGACAACGGAGATGCAGCTTGTGCCGCTCTCCAAATTAGTGCCGTATGTGAATAATGCACGGACGCACTCGCCGGAGCAGCTCACAAAGCTCCGCTCATCCCTGCGGGAGTTCGGCTTCATCAACCCGGTCATCATCGACCGGGGTTTCAATGTCATCGCGGGGCATGGCAGGATTGCAGCGGCGAAGGAGGAAGGGATCACGGAAGTCCCGTGTGTGTTTGTGGACTATCTGACGGAGGCGCAGAAGAAAGCCTACATCCTTGCGGACAACCGCATGGCTTTGGATGCCGGGTGGGATGAGGAACTGCTCCGCATCGAGATTGAAAGTCTGCAGGGTGCGGATTTTGATGTGTCCCTTACGGGCTTCGGTGCGGATGAGATTGCGGACCTTTTTGCCGGGGACGGGGAGAAGGATGTGAAAGATGATGATTTCGACCTTTCCGCAGCGCTGGAGAAGGCGGCGTTCGTGGAAAAGGGAGACATCTGGACGGTGGGCAGGCACAGGCTGATGTGCGGGGACGCCACCAGTGCGGAGGATGTGGCGGCGCTCATGGACGGGAAGAAGGCAAACCTCATCGTGACGGACCCGCCCTATGGCGTCTCCTTCAAGAGTTCCGGCGGGCTGACCATCCAGAACGACAGCATGAAGGGGGATGAATTCTACACATTTCTGTATAATTCGTTTGCCTGCATGGTGGAGCATCTGGAAAACGGCGGCGCGGCTTATGTGTTCCATGCGGACACGGAGGGGCTGAATTTCAGGAAAGCCTTTGTGGACGCAGGATTCCACCTTGCGGGTGTGTGCATCTGGGTGAAGAATTCCCTGGTGCTTGGGCGTTCGGATTACCAGTGGCAGCATGAGCCTGTGCTGTACGGCTTTCTAAAGAACGGGAAGCATCCATGGTATTCCGACCGGAAGCAGACCACCATCTGGAATTATGACAAACCGAAGCGGAACAAGAACCACCCGACCTCCAAGCCGCTTGACCTGCTCGGCTATCCGATCAGCAATTCCTCGCAGGAGAACGCCATCGTGATAGATACTTTCGGCGGCAGCGGCTCCACCATGATGGCCTGCGAACAGATGAACCGCATCTGCCACATGATGGAGCTGGACGAAAAATACGCATCTGTTATACTCCGCCGTGCCGTGGAAATCGGAATTGCTCCGGAGGATATTTTTGTGGAGCGGGGCGGGGAGAAAATCCCGTATTCCGCACTGGTGAAGGAGGTGGAGGCGGATGGATAAGCCGGAATACTGCGTGGTGGCGCTGTCCGGCGGGAAGGATTCGACAGCCATGCTCCTTGGGATGCTGGAACGCAGGATGCAGATTGACGGCATCCTGTTCTGCGATACCGGCCTTGAGTTTCCCGCCATGTATGCCCATCTTGAGAAACTGGAAAAAGACACAGGCAGATCACCCGCATAAGGGCGGAACATTCCTACGAATACCTGATGTTCGATGCGCCGGTCAGACGCGGGAAGGATTCACCCATTGTCAGAAGGTATGGCGCAGGCAGCCTTGGGTATGGGTGGCCGGGGCCGAGGCAGCGGTGGTGTACGACACGGCTGAAGGATATGCCGAGGGAGAAGTTCCTCCGGGAGCTGCGGAAGCAGTACCGTGTGAAGGAATACATCGGGATAGCTGCTGATGAGCAGTACCGCCTGGAAAGGGAAAGGAATAAAAACCCCGACCATGTGCATCCGCTGGTGGACTGGAACATGACGGAGGAGGACTGCCTGCGGTACTGCTATGGACATGGGTATGACTGGAACGGGCTGTACGGGCAGTTCAAGCGGGTGTCCTGCTGGTGCTGCCCATTGCAGTCATTACAGGAACTGCGGCAGTTATATAAAAACCACCCGGCTCTTTGGCAGACGCTGAAGGAATGGGATAAACGGACTTGGAGGAAATTCCGTGCTGATTACAGTGCAGAGGAACTTGAAGTCCGTTTTGATTTTGAGGAAGAATGCCTTAATGCAGGAAAACCCATAAAGGGGAAGGCGTTCTTTTCGGAACTAAAAAGGAGATTGGAGGTGGAGGCATAGTGGACGCTATATATATCCATAGAAGCAGCTCCGGCACTGGCGGCGGAGACACACCAAATCCGCAGACTGCGGATTCCAGATTGACTCTCGGTAGCCTGTTTGACGGCAGCGGGGGCTTTCCGCTCGGCGGGCTGCTTGCCGGGATAAAGCCTTTGTGGGCTTCGGAGATTGAGCCGTTCCCCATCCGTGTGACCACAAAGCGGCTGCCGGATGTGAAGCACCTGGGCGATATTTCTGCGGTGGATGGCGCAGAGATTGCCCCGGTGGACATCATCACCTTCGGCTCGCCCTGCACGGATATGTCAGTGGCCGGCAAGCGGGCGGGGCTTGACGGGCGGCAGTCATGCCTGTTCTATCAGGCAATCAGAATCGTAAAGGAAATGAGGTGTGCAACAGATGGAAAATACCCAAGGTTTATCGTGTGGGAGAATGTCCCCGGTGCCTTCTCCTCCAACAAAGGGGAGGACTTCAAGGCCGTCCTCGAAGCGGTCTGCTCCGTCAAAGACGAAAGTATTTCTGTACCTGGACCTCCAAAGGGGAGGTGGGCAAACGCAGGGAATATTGTGGGAGACGGATTTTCCCTCGCATGGCGGGTGCTTGACGCCCAATTTTGGGGAGTCCCCCAGCGGAGAAAACGCATCTACCTTGTCGCAGATTTTGCAGGCGGGAGTGCCGGAAAGATATTATTTGAGTCCGAAGGCGTGTCTGGGTATTCTGCGGAGGGCTTCCGTGCGTGGCAAGGAACTGCCGGAGG
>JAETRD010000094.1 GCA_021770345.1 Lachnospiraceae bacterium
ACTTTATTTCCCGGCACTCACGAAAGAAAGTGGCGGCGGCAAACAGCCGCCGTTCTCTATCAACTGGTTTTAAGGCTCTTTATGGACGTGTATTTCTCTAACCACACCTTTACCTGTTCCATGTTGTATTCGCCCGTAATGATTGCCGTATGGTCGTTTATGGCTACAAACCGGACACTCTCGTAGCTATTTACCCAGCCTTGCAGGGAACAGACACCCCACGTTGCAACATCTTCAAAAACACTGCGGTCTATTTGGCTGATTGGCTCGCCGAAAACTACCGTCATTATCTGAAAGTCCGGTTTATCCTCTAACAGTTGCAAATGGTGCAGCGTGCCGAACTCGTCAGTTTTGCGCCCCCACGCCCACACATCATTATACAAATCATCGCCCCACTGGTGCGGGTGGTCGAAACGGACTTTGACCGCTGTGGAATGCGGGTCGTCTTGGATGCCCTCAATAACCCCCGTTACCATTAAGCCCGTAAAAATGCACTCGCAACGCCTGCCGATAAGCTCCTTGTTTACTTCTGTCGTTTTCATGTCCCTAAAATTTACTTATTTATTACTCCATTCTTCTTCGCTATCCACCCGTCACGCCTGCGGCGGCACTCGTCCAGCGTTTTGGCTACCGTGCTGAAAAGTTCGCCGTCCGTGTGGCGGTAGTCATATTGAAAATAAATCTGTCCCCTGAAAGCCCCTAAACAGAAATACGATATACGCCGTTATCGCCGTGTCTGCTCCGGCTACGCTGGTGAACCGCCATGCAAGGCAGCACAGGAACGCCCGCCAAAGGATTTTATAAATGCTTTTCCGTTTCATCGCTTGGTTGTTTTTAGCGGGCAGGGCTTTGACACCCCGCCCGGATTGGTATTTGGTTATGCCGCACGGAACACAAAACCGTCATCAAACCAGTAATCGCACATAAACAGGTCACGGGCGAACTTTTCATAATCGAAATAGGTCTTTGCGAACTCCGGCAGGTTGTAGCATTTGTCGCTCAAATCCTCCACCGCATCACGCAGGGAAAAGAAGTTTTCAGAAATCCAGCTTTCGGAAATCAAGGCTTCCGGGATATTCTCGTAATCCTGAAACATATATTCCGCATCTTCCTCGTCCTTGTGAAGTTCCCGGCAGGCTTCGTAAAATTCCTCCTTGTCCGAATAGTCCGAAAGGTCGAGCCATGCGCCGGACAATGAACCGTTGTTATACTTGGCGTAAGTGCCTACATAAACTTTTGCTTCCGATAATACCTTTGCTTCCATATT
>JAETRD010000042.1 GCA_021770345.1 Lachnospiraceae bacterium
CCGTCACCGCCTTTCCTAAAATATCAGGCTCCGGCTTATGCTGCCGCCGGAGCCGTTATGGTTTCCGCTTATTAAGAGCCGGAGCCGGCTTTCTGCACCAGCACCTTCACCGCTTCCGCAAGCACCAGCTTGCCGTCCACACGCTGCGAAGCAAGGAAGCCCACCTGCCCGGTCGCCGCAAACAGCTCGTTCAGACGCTTGAAGGAACGCCCCTGCCTGTCAGCAATCCAGTAATAGGAAAAGTCACCGAAAGCGATGGTCTTTGCGCCTGCGGCAATAGCCGGCATATAGGCGGAAGTCTTAATGGGTCTGCCAAGGATCATGTCCGGCGCGCCTGCCGTGAGTCCCGGCTGCCACAGGTACTGCCCGTTTCCGTCCTTCAGCTTGCGGATTGCCTTGACCGTGGAATCGTTCAGCGCCCACACGGCATTTTTACGGTATGGGGATTTGAGCGAATAATATAAATCCATCAGTTCATCCGCCGTCACTGCCGTTGCAGATGCCGCCGTAACCCCGGTTTCCGCACCGCCCGATGCCGCAAGGATGCCGAGGGGCTTTCCGGTGCCGTTCCCCGTAAAGAACGCCTCCTCTTCCTTGGAACCGATGCGGCGGGCAAATTCCCTGGTGATATAGCTTTCCAGGTCAAACACGCTGTCGTTTAACAGTTCCTCGGAAACCTTGATCATGGTACCCAGCTTATACGCCCCAATGGAAACCTGACCGAAGGAATCATCGCTTTCCGGGTATGCGCCCTCCTCGTCCATCCATGCAGCCGTACCCTTGCTTGCCACCACGGGAATCTTGCGGTCGCCACTGGCGGTCTGGATGATCTTTGCCATCTGGCGGAAGATGTTCTCTTCCTCCAGTGCCTCCACCAGCGTATTTTCAAATTCGTCCGGCACCAGGTAGCCGCCCTCGGAATCCGTCCCAATCTGTAAGGCATTGGTGACATTCGGCACCGGCGCCTTGGAGCGCATGGCATTCCAGAAATTCTTCCTGTACTCATCGGAGGCGCGCCCCGTCTTATCCTCCGCACCGTCCGCCCCGGCATTGCCGCCCGGCTTTCCCGTGAGGGGCTTATTTACCGGTCGGTTCAGCTCCGCATCCAATTCCTCCTGCCGCTCCAGCCTTGCGATCTCCTTCCCCAGGTCGGTGATCTCCTGTTCCATCTTCGTGTATGCGGCATCGTCCTCTGCGGAAAGGACTCCGTTCTCCTTCCTGTGGGAATCTAAGAATGCCTTTGCCGCCTCCCATGCCTTTGCGCGTTTCTCACGCAGTTCCAGAATCGTCATAATGAAATCCTCCTTCTTATCGCTTTAATAAATTAAGCCGCTCCATGAGTGCGTCCACGTCATGATTCCATCCGCAAAGCCAAGCTCCACCGCTTTATTGGCATCCATCCATGTTTCTGCGTCCATCAGGTGCGACAGCTTCGGACGGGAAAGGCCCGTCTTTAACACATAGGCATTGATGATGGACTCCTTCACCTCTGCAAGCATATCAATGGCTTTCTGCATCTCGGCATGGTCGCCCCATGCGATGGTGGCGGGATTGTGAATCATCAGCATGGAAACGGGGGATACCAAAACGGTGTCGCCCGCCATGGCAATCACACTGGCGGCGCTTGCAGCGATGCCGTCTATTTTTACAGTTACCTTGCCTTTGTAATTGGAGAGCATATTGTAGATTTGTGCCGCCGCCACGCAGTCCCCGCCCGGTGAATTGATCCACACGGTGATGTCTCCGCTCCCGGCATTCAGTTCATCCTTGAAAAGCTGTGGAGTGACGTCATCGTCAAACCAGCTTTCCTCTGCGATAGTGCCGTTCAGTTCCAGAATCCGTTCCGTCACTCCCGGCTCCTGATTCCTCGCTTTCCTCCAGTTCCAGAATTTCTGATTTTGTTTACAAAATCTGTTTTCCATCGGTTTCATTCTCCTTTCCGCTGCCCGCAAAAATTCCTGCGTCAGCAAGTTTTGTCATGTTGCCGTTTATGAGATACAGGTCACCTCCTAGCTCCTCCGGGATACGGTCAAGGTTCTCCAGTTCCCGGATGTCATTGGCGGACATCCACCCGTTCTGCCTTGCCGTGGCATAACCTCCCATGCGGCTCTGGTAGTCGCCCCGGAGCAGGCCGTCCACGTTGAATTTCACAAAATACTGCTTTTTCTCTTCCGCCGTCAGCAGGGAACGGGCCATGGACTGCTCCCACCGGGACACCCACGGGTCTAACGTGTATTTCACAAACTCAAGGCTCTGCTGTTCGATATTGGAGAAGCTGCTCTTTTCCAGGTCGCCCACCATGTGCGGCGGCACCCGGAAAATCCTCGCTATCTCGTTGATCTGAAACTTCCTTGTTTCCAAAAACTGCGCCTGCTCCGGCGAGATGGAAATAGGCGTGTATTTCATGCCCTCCTCCAAAACTGCCACCTTGTTTGCGTTGTGGCTGCCGCCAAAGGTGGACTGCCAGCTCTCCCTCACCCTGGAAGGGTCTTTCAGTGTCCCCGGATGCTCCAGCACGCCGCTCGGCTGCGCCCCGTTGGCGAAGAACTTCGCCCCGTATTCCTCACAGGCAATCGCCATGCCGATGGCATTCTTTGCCATGGCAATGGGGGAATAGCCCACCAGACCATCAAAGCCAAGTCCGGGGATGTGCAGCACCTCCGAGGGCGGCAGGGTGACTGTGCTGCCTTTCATGGTCGGCGCGTCATCGCTGCCCATGCGGTAGGAATAATATAGGCACCCTTCCGCATCCCGCTCCACCGTCATCCTGTCGGGCATCAGCGGGTACAGCCCAATGACCTCCCCTTTGCCGTTGCGGATGATCTGTGCGTAGGCGTTGCCCCAAAGGAGCAGGTGCGTCATCAGCGTCTCCCGGAACACGAAGGAAGTCATCTCCGGGTTCGGCTCATCATGGAGTAAAAAATACAGCGGGTGGTCCGCTGCCTTTTCCTTCCCGCCGTTATCCGTATATCTGTAAAAATGCAGCGGCAGCCCCGCCACCGCTTCCGAGAGGATGCGGACGCAGGAGTACACCGCCGTCATCTGCATGGAAGAACGCTCATTGACACGCTTTCCGCTTGTGCTGCCGCCCATGAAAAAGCTGTAGGCGCTGCCCGATGTGCGGTTCTGTGGTGCATCCCTCGCCCTGAACAACCCGCTGAATAATCCCATAGGAACCACGCTCCTTTCCGAAAAATGGACAGACAGAAGGCACCGCCGAAGCGATGCCCGTCTGCCTGCCCGAAAATGTATTTTTATTTTTCTTCCTTGAACTGTTTTACCCATCTGTCAAGGTTTATCCCGTCCCGGAACCCTGCCCGGTAGTAATATTCGTTTTCCCTTGTTGCTTCCGAGCTTGTCACATCCTCGCACAGCTCCATCATTTCCCGCTGCTCCGCGCTTAACTGCTCAAACAGCAGCTCGTGTGCCTGGTCTGCTTTTTCCGCCTCCGCCGCCTGTTCCTCCGTAAGGGGATAATCCTTTTTAAAGGCGTCATGGTGCATCCCCATCCGTTCCGAAATGATAAGCTCAAGGAAATCCTTCTCATCCATCCATTCCACCTCCTTCGCCAGACAGCATAAAGGAATGTGGGGAAAATAGCCATACAAGGAACCACCAAGGATTCCGCACATATCTCTGTAAAATGTTAAAATACCAACAAACCGCGGGAATCATAGACACTTTCCGAAGTTTCATTCCCACAGCGGATGGCACGGTCAAGCCCCATGATCGTTGCCACCGCCCCGTCAATCTTCTCCGTGGACTTTTCTTTATCCGCCTTGATGTTCCCCGCCGGGTCGGTGCGGATGAAGATGTTGTCCATCATCCACCGGAGGACCGGATGCCCGCCATGGGCAACCATCTGCTCCAGCACCAGCTTCATCAGCTCCTTGGTGGGCGGGGACATATCCTTGAAACCCTGCCCAAACGGGACCACCGTGAATCCCATGCCCTCAAGGTTCTGCACCATCTGCACCGCTCCCCACCGGTCGAAGGCGATCTCCCGGATGTTGAACCGCTCCCCAAGCCGCTCAATGTATTTCTCAATAAAGCCGTAATG
>JAETRD010000025.1 GCA_021770345.1 Lachnospiraceae bacterium
TACTATCAGGCGGAGATGGACGTATCGTCGCTGAAGCCGGGGGAGGATTTTAACGAGCTGAAACCGGGTTATGTGATTTTTATCTGCACGTTTGACCCGTTTGGGGAAGGCTTGTACCGCTATACGTTCGAGGAGCGTTGTCTGGAGAGCAATCTTGCACTCGGAGACGGGACGCGAAAGATATTTCTGAACACAAAAGGGAAAAACGATGCGGAAGTACCGGCGGAGCTTGTGCATTTCCTGAAATACATGGAAGAGAGCACCGATGCGTATGTGTCGCAGGTGACGGAACAGTCAATCATTCAGCTGCATGAGCGGGTAACAGAGCTCAAAAAATGGCGGAAAATGGAGGGACGTTTTATGACAGGCGAAGAACTGCTGAGACAGAGGGAACGGAAGGGCAGACGGGAAGGAAAGGCCGAGTTTATCCTTGAATTTCTGGAGGAATGCGGCACGGTGCCGGAAAGTCTGAAAGAGCAGATTTATGAGCAGAGAGATGCCGGGGTGCTGTCGCGTTGGCGCAAACTTTCTGCAAAGGTCAATTCTGTCGAGGAGTTCATGGAACAGATGTAAACCGATCAGAATCATATCACTAATTCTAAGGCGTTGCCCTGGCAGCGCCGTCAGGTAAAGTCAATTTCAATCATATCATTATTCACACAATCAATTTCAATCACACGATTATTTTCAACCACACAGAGAAGCCTGCCTGTTTCCAGTCCGCACTATTGGATGTATCTTTTATTCTCAGGTTTTCTTTGATTGAGAGCGTTACAATTATGTTCTTTCCTTGAAAATCCCCCACATCTGTGGTAGCATAAGCGTACAGGCAGGGACATATCTGTGTGAATCCATTGGAGGAACCATATATGTCAAAACAGAAAAATGCATTTCAGGAACTGGACTTATGCAATTCGTTTTTATTTGCCGCGGCGTTAGAACAGCCGGAAATCTGCCGGCTGGTGCTGGAAATTATACTTGGCTGCAAAGTGCCGGAGGTGAACGTGCACGCGGAACACAGTGTGCTGGTCAGCTCCGACTTTCGGAGTGTTCGCTTCGACGTGTACGCGAGCGACAAACTGCAGGTCGCCTATGACGTGGAGGCGCAGAACGAAAACGAGGGAAATCTGCCGAAACGGAGCCGCTACTATCAGGCGGAGATGGATGTATCGTCGCTGAAGCCGGGGGAAGATTTTAACGAATTAAAACCGGGCTATGTGATTTTTATCTGCACGTTTGACCCGTTCGGGGAAGGCTTATATCGCTATACGTTCGAGGAGCGCTGTCTGGAGAGCAACCTTGCACTCGGAGACGGGACGCGAAAGATATTTTTGAACACAAAAGGGAAAAACGATGCGGAAGTACCGGCGGAGCTTGTGCATTTCCTGGAATACATGGAAGAGAGCACTGACGCGTATGTGTCACAGGTGACGGAACAGTCAATCATTCAGCTGCATGAGCGGGTAACGGAGCTCAAAAGATGGCGGAAAATGGAGGGACGTTTTATGACAGGCGAAGAACTGATGAGACAGAGGGAACGGAAAGGCAAAAGGCTAGGCTGGGCTGAGGCAATTCTTGAACTTTTAGAGGAATGCGGCACGGTGCCGGAAAGTCTGAAAGAGCAGATTTATGAGCAGAGAGATACCGGGATTTTATCGCGCTGGCTGAAACTGTCGGCAAAGGTCAATTCTGTCGAGGAGTTCATGGAACAGATGTAAACAAATCAGAGTCATATCACTAATTCTAAGGCGCTGCCCTGGCAGCGTCGTCAGGTAACATCATTTTAAACCACACAATCAATTTCAATTACACAGTCAATTTTAATCACACAGAGAAGCCTGTCTGTAAAAAGATAATTTGCCATTCCCGCAAAAAAGTGCTATACTGCAAAAGCGGTGCGGAGCCTTTTGTCGATACAGGGGGGAGGAAACCGCACACACAGAAAATAAAATAGCGTAGAAAAGAGGAAGAGACCAATGAATCAATCAAAGTTTTCCACGAAATATCTCGTGGAGCTGGCGCTGCTTGTCGCCATTGTATTGCTCATGGCTTTTACCCCGATTGGCTACATCAAAACGTTAGGATTAGAAATCACGTTGATTGTTGTGCCGGTGGCGGTAGGAGCTGTTGTGTTAGGACCCGCGGCCGGTGCAATCTTAGGAGGCGTGTTTGGTGTCACGAGCTTTATCCAGTGCTTTGGAATGAGCGCGTTCGGAACTGTACTGCTGGGAATCAACCCGGTATTCACGTTCCTTGTGTGCGTGCCGACCCGCATTCTGGAGGGGCTATTGACAGGTTATATCTATAAGGGGCTGCGTCAGACAAGGCTGAATGCAAATGTGTCCGTGACGCTTGCGAATATTTGCTGTCCGATTTTAAACACGGCATTTTTTATGGGAACACTGGTGACGCTGTTTGCAGGAACGATGCGGGAACAGTTCGGTATGACGAAAGTGATTCCGTTTATTGTCGGATTTGTAGGGCTGAACGGCCTTGTGGAGGCGTTGGTGTGTTTTGTGGTCGGCGCCGGCGTGTCAATTGCGCTTAAAAAGGCGCTGCGTTACTCATAAATTAAGAAAACATAGAAAAAAGATAGCAGAGAAATTATCACATACGGGTGCAGCGCTGTGCAAAGGAGAAGCGCTGCATCCGTTTTTGTTTGCCTGACATGGGCGAAAATTTAACGGGTGAAAGTCCCAAGTGAGTGTAAAACAGCAAGGAAGCTCTCCGTATCGGCTATGTGCCGCCTTAAGAGGAATAATAAGAGCGGTTTGGAACTGAAAAAAACCTGCGATTCACGAAGCAGACATTAGAAATCCCACTGATTTTTCCGATAATTTAGTTGAAAGCTGGAGGTGACGGAAATGATAAAAATTGCAGTGTGTGATGATGAAAAAAACATAAGGTCTTACCTTGTTTCGCTTATCAAAAAGCAGGGCAGGGAATGCAGTATCACGGAATATGATTCTGCGGACGCGTACCTTTCGGACGATAAGGAGCATGACATTCTATTGTGTTTGGACGGGTGTCAAGACAAATTTTGTCTGGGCAGACCGTATCGGAGGCGGAACCACAATATTGTCCTGTACCTGAAAGACGGGAATAAAGCCTGTGGGGACAGGCTTGAATACTATGCGAAGATCGGGGATTTGGAGGAAGAACTGGCAGGGTAGTTTTACCGCATCCACCGGGGATAATAGTGCCATGTCTACAGCACCGATATTGACAGGTTTTGATTTAAAGGTGTAAATATTATTTCTTATATCAAAAAAAGGAGGATATTTGATAATGAGTGTTAATGGAATCGGAAGTAATGATTGTTATATGAGGGCTGCTGTAAATCATGTGCAGGAAAAGGCATCTGAAACGAATGCAGGGAGAAAAGTGACGAAGCAACCAGTTAATCTCTCTATTTCTGATGAGGGAAGAAATATGCTGCGGGAAATGGTAAATAAATTTGAACCGGATTCGGACGATGTCAATGCAAGGGAGCTGACAATACAAAATACAAATGAGGTTGCGTGGGAACATTATACGGCAATGAGGGGAATCAGCAGCCAGACATTAAAAGAAGGAAACTACAATGTGGAAGATGTAATGAAATCAATAATGGATACATATGAGACCCGTTATGATGAAATCATGAAAGACCATGAAAATGGAAACCGTGAAGTTTCTTATGAACTTACGGGGAAAAGGTCGCTGACGCTTGACGAAGATTTGGCCGGACTGGATGAGGCTTTTAAGATGCGTCTGGCAAACCTGGAAGGATATATTACCTGTCAGCAGACAAACAAAGCCTTTGAAAATCCGGACAGTTCATGGTTTTTCAATAGAAACGGTTTTCAAAATCAAGACCGAAAAGTGTTTCACAGGGAGTCCTTAGAAGTTTCCCAATTATCGAAAAACAGGGAAATCTTAACGGATAAAATTAAGCATACGGTAATGCAGTCGGCCAAATCGCTCAGTGATATGAGGACTGGAATATTAAAGGAAGTCAGGGAAGAAAAAGGGCAGTATGGTTATTCGGATATTGTGAATGCCTGTGGCTTGAGTTATGCGAAGCTGTATTCTGAAATTGAAAAGCACCATGAAAATGAACAGTATGATAAGACAGATGGGACGCCGCTGACAAAGGAAGAGGAGATAGAATGGCTGGATATGCAATATGGGCAGGAAGCGGAGTGGCAGATGTCCTGTGCAAGAATAGCAGCACAAGGGCAGGCATTTCAGGGAAATATTTCTGAAACGCCGACAAAAGAGATAGAAAAATTGGAAGATGCTTTTTATCAGGCGAAGAATGCTTATATGAAGCTGTACCATGAAAGCAAACAGGGTGAGAAACCGCTTGCTTTGCAGAATTTTGTTTTTGGGAACAGCCGGATGTATGAAATGCTGGATAGATTAGGAAATTTACAGGAGTAGGTGAAATAATGCAGGTTAATTCGTCCAATGCCTCATTGCAGAACAGATATTTTTCGGGGACAGGAAGCATAGACTTGAAAACAAAAAAACAGGACTTGTTTTTTATAGAACATGCCGGGGACGGAGGCTATAATAGAAATAGCCGGTATGACGACCGGAAGGGTGAAATCAAATGGATTCCGTATGGAGAAAGGCGGGGACTATCATGAAACTGGAAGCGGAAAAGGTGATAAGCATACACGTCATGTGCGATCCGGAATACGAGGTGAAGGACGACGGTGCGGGATTCCTTCGGGTGATTCCGATAAAGGGCGGTACATTTGAGGGAAAGGTAAGCGGCACGGTCGTGTCCGGCGGGGCCGACTGGAACACGGCGAGAGAAAACGGGATCAGCCATGTGTTCGCAAAATATCTGCTCAAAACAGACGACGGCGTTTATATTGCAGTCGAGAATGAAGGGAAAATTGATTTTTCTGACACCACACAGACGATTAAGACGGTGCCGCGTTTTCAGACCGATGACAAAGGCAGATATGCATGGCTCAATACCGGAGTCTACGTCGGGGCGTTAGAGGGCGGAAGCAAGCCGGGAAGCGTGGAAATCACGGTTTACCGTCTCGCCTGAGAATAAGATGATAAGGGTAAGGAGAACACAGTCAATGAGCTGGTACACATCGTGGAGTTATCTTCCCGTCAATTACAATACGACGATTGGGACGATCGAAAACATCACACAGAGAACTTTTTTTCGAAATAACCTGAACGGAACGCGCGTGAAGGTAAAATTTTCGAACCGATACGGACAGGAGCCTCTGATTCTTGAGAAAGCGGTGATCGGACAGAGGCGGGAGGGAGAATCGGGAATCACACAGACACAGGTTTTGACGAGGCAGGGAAAGCAGGCAATCGTGATCGGGCCGGGGGAAGAATTTTTCGGTGACGAGCTGGAGTGGAAGGCACAGGCAGGAACGGAAATTGTCTTGTCCGTATACATAAGACAGCGAACCGGCATACAGTCGGCATGTTCCACATGGCGGGCAAAGAGCTGGCATACGGTATACGGGGAAAACGGTGATTTTACGGAAGCGGAGGACTTTGAGGAAAAGCAGAGCCGTGAAATATACCCTTATGTGGAGGCGGATGTCAACAAAGCGAATATCGTTGTCGGGGTATCCGCGATCTGCGTTTTCTCGGAAGCACAGGTGACGACGGTGGCGCTTTTCGGCGATTCCATCACGCACATGTCTTATTTTGCAGATGCGCTCGGCGAAACGCTTTACCGGGAATACCCGGGGAAAGTGACGCTTGTAAACCGCGGAATCGGCGGAAACCGGATACTGCACGACGCGTCTTTCGTAAAGGATATGCCCGGGGATGGCGCGTGCTTTGGCAAGGCGGCAGTCACGCGCTTTGCGCGCGACTGCTATGAGACGGAGCATCCCGATTATATCCTGATGCTCGAGGGTGTCAATGATATGATGCACCCGGAGTTTTTCGGGAATCTGCATGAGTCCGTGAGCGCCGCAGAGCTTGCCGCGGGGGTAGAAGAGATTGTAAAAACCGCACACCGTCAGGGGAGCAGGATATACCTCGGAACGGTCATGCCGTTCGGAAATGACGAAATGCCGGGCTGCCCGCGCGCAGAGCAGGTGCGGGAGGCGTTTAACGCATGGCTTCGGACGCGGCAGCCTGCGGACGGCATTTTTGATTTTGATGCGGCATTGCACGATGCGGACCGCCCGAAGTATGTAAAGGCGGGAATGCATATCGGAGACGGGCTCCATCCGAATGAGGCGGGCGGAGCGGCGATGGCAGCGGTTGTGCTGGCCGAAAGGAGGAAGACAGATGCAGATCATACAGATGGCATTCCCGCAGGGGAAGACAAAGGCGTTCACCGTAAGCTATGACGACGGCGTAAGACAGGATGAGCGACTGCTTGCGGCAATGAGACAGTACGGAATCCGCGGGACCTTTAACCTGAACTACGGAACACTCGGAAGAGTGGGGCATGCGGTGATTGACGGTCATGATACGGATGTATCCACGTTTCGTGAGGAAGAACTGCGGACAATGTATGAGGGGCAGGAGATTGCCTGCCATGCATTGACCCACAAAAAGCTGACGGAGATTTCGGCGGGGACTGCGGCCTGCGAAGTAATCGAGGACCGCAGGAACCTTGAGCGCGTGCTGGGAAGGCTGGTGACGGGATTTGCATATCCGTTCGGCGCCTATGACGAGACGGTGCTGCAGGTGCTGCGGTCGTGCGGAATCCGTTATGCCAGAACCGTGGAGAGCACGCATGCATTTCGGCTGCCGCAGGAGTTTCTGACATGGCATCCGACCTGCCACCACAATGATGAGAAGGTGACGGAACTGCTCGAGGCGTTCTGCGGGGAGCCGGTCGGTCGGGACGGCGCGCGGCTGTTTTATCTCTGGGGACACGCATATGAGTTTGACCAGAGGGATAACTGGGAGCGGGCGGAACAGATATTTTCATATGTAAGCCGTTATGAAGCGGAAATCTGGTTTGCGACAAACGGAGAAATCTGTGACTATACGGAGGCATTCCGCAGACTGGAATTTTCAGCGGACGGCGGGCTGGCGGTGAATCGGACAGCCCTTGACGTGTGGCTTCTTGCGGACGGTCGCGCGGTATGCGTACCGGCGAAAGAGACGGTACGGCTGAACTAAAAGGAGGGAAAACAAATGGCATTACTTCACATAAACTTTTTTTCAAAATCACTGTCAAAGATAACGGAATTTTATATGTTTTTACCGAACGACTTGCAGCCGATGATGGTGGAGGGGAACCCACATCATGAAAGGCCGACAAAGACGCTGTATCTCTTGCACGGATTTTCGGGAAATGCCGCCGACTGGATGACCGGAAGCCAGGCGCAGGAGATGGCGGTAAAATACAACCTGGCTATCGTCATGCCGCAGGGGGACAACAGCTTTTATCTGGACGCGAAGGGGACCGGGCGCGCCTACGGCACGTTTGTCGGGGAGGAGCTCGTGGCGTATGTGAGCAGAACGTTCGGCCTGTCTGACGCGAGGGAGGATCTCTATATCGGCGGACTCTCGATGGGCGGGTTCGGTGCGATTCACACCGGCTTAAAGTACAGCGAAACCTTCGGACATATCTTCGCGCTGTCCTCGGCGCTGATCATCCATAACATCAAGGGCAGAAAACCGGATGTGTTTGACGGGATTGCGGATTACGACTACTATGCGTCCACGTTTGGGGATCTGGAACAGCTGGAACAGTCGGAGAATAACCCGGAATATCTGATAAAACAGCATAAGGAACAGGGACGGGAGATACCGCCGATTTTTATGGCGTGCGGCACAGAAGACTTTCTGCTGAATGAGAATCATCTGTTTCGCGATTTCCTGACAAAAGAACAGGTGGACGTCACCTACCAGGAAAGTCCCGGAATCCACGACTGGAAATTCTGGAATGAATATTTAGAGCCGGCAATTGCGTGGATGCTCGGTTAGGGAGGGAACGATGGATTGGATGAATCGATTAGAAAATGCGGACAGCTGGCAGCCGCCCGCCGTGCCGGGAGACATCCCGCACGGCGATATGCCGGGCGATAAAGTCGAAATCGGAGAGACGCATATCGCAAAGGCAAATCTTATTTTTCCGGAGCTGTTAAAATATCTTCGGGAGGCGCTTGGGGAAAATGCGGCAAACCGCGCGGTCGTGGCGGTCTGCGGGGGTTCCGGCGTAGGTAAATCAGAAATCGCATCGCTGCTTTCGTTTTACCTCAATGAGCTCGGAATCGGCAGCTACACGCTCTCCGGGGACAATTATCCGCACCGGATTCCTGCATACAACGATGCGGAGCGCTTACATATATTCCGCGAGAGCGGTTTGAAGAAAATGATAGCGGACGGTGTCTATACGGCGGAACGGTTTGCGGCTGTGCAGCAGTACCAGAGAGCGGGCACGGACGCCGACGCGGTGCACACAGGCGAGCACCCGTGGTATACGTCGTATCTGGAAGGCGGAAAAGCCGGACTGGCAGGATATCTTGGAACAGACAGAGAGATTGGGTTTGAGGAAGTGTCTGCAATCGTGACGGCATTTAAATCCGGAGCGGAAAAGATCTGGCTTAAGCGCATGGGGCGCGCCGAGGCAGAGCTTTGGTATGAGGAAGTGGATTTTTCCAAAATAAAGGTGTTGATCATTGAGTGGACGCACGGCAACAGCGACTGCTATGAGGGCGTGGATGTGCCGATCCTGTTAAACAGCACGCCGCAGGAGACGCTGGCGCACCGGAGAGCGCGGAACCGCGACGGGAAGACGGACAGCGCGTTTACGATGTGTGTGCTTGAACTGGAACAGGCAATGCTGGAATCGCAGGCGCATAAGGCGAAGCTGATTGTCTCAAAAGAGGGCGGCCTTTTGTCCTATGAAGAATACCGGAATATTATGCGGGAAGCAAAGGAACAGTTGAGATGAGGCGGAGGGGAATGATATGATAAATGCAGCAAACAGCGGTCCGATGCTGAACGCATACCCGGACAGCCTGGGCGGAACGCTTTCCGACATTGCGGAATTTCTCGGAAGAGAGGAGCTGGAAGGTGTATTTTCTTCCTTCTATATCCTGCCGAGTGTGTTTCACACGGATCTGGACCGCGGGTTTTCGGTGATCGATTACGGCCTGAATCAGACGCTGGCAAAGAGAGAGGACTTAGATGCGCTGGACGCGCTCGGCATTGATCTGAAGCTGGATTTTATATTAAATCACGCGTCCGTGCTGTCGGAGCAGTTTCAGGATATTTTAAAAAACGGTGAAAACTCCAAATACAGGGATTTTTTTATTGACTGGAACAAGTTCTGGGACGGGCACGGGGAGATGACGGACGAGGGCTATATCCGGCCGGATGAAGCGCTGATGCGGGAAATGTTCTTCCGCAAGCCGGGACTGCCGGTTCTCATGGTGCGTTTCCCCGACGGAAAAGAGGTTCCGTACTGGAATACGTTTTACCAGGAGGTGCGCTATCCCATGCCGGACGCGCAGGATGTGATGCAGGCGGCAGGGTTACAGTATGCGCAGGCAAAAGAGCTTGCGGACCGGGTAAACGCGGCGCTCGCCGCGGGAAAACAGCCGTCGGAAATCGCGTATGACGGTTATGAGGACAGGAAGGCCGCGGTCGAGGAGCTCCTTGCGTCGGGCAGAAAGTATCTCGGGCAGATGGATTTAAACATCAAATCGCCGCTGGTCTGGGAATTCTATGAGGATACCTTGAGGAAACTCTCGGAGTACGGCGCGAAAATCGTTCGTCTGGACGCGTTTGCCTATGCGCCGAAGGAGCCGGGGGAGAAAAATTTTCTCAATGAGCCGGGCACCTGGGAGCTGTTGGAGCGGGTGCGCGCGCTGGCGGACCGGTATCGGCTTGCGCTGCTCCCGGAGATTCATGCGGGCTACGGCGAGAAGATATATCAGAAAATTGCCGAAAAAGGCTATATGACCTATGACTTTTTCCTGCCGGGGCTTGTGATTGACGCGCTCGAGCGGGGGACGGGAGAGCAGCTTGCCGCGTGGGCAAAAGAGCTTTCGGAAAAGAAAATCCGCACGGTAAATATGCTTGGCTGCCACGACGGAATCCCGTTGCTCGACTTGAAGGGAATGCTCTCCGAGGAGCAGATTCAGAGGCTGATTGATACGGTTGTGGCGCGCGGCGGCTATGTCAAGGACCTGCACGGGCAGAAGAACATGTACTATCAGGTCAATGCCACCTACTACAGCGCGCTCGGCGAGGATGACGGGAGCATGCTGCTCGCGCGTGCGATTCAGCTGTTTATGCCGGGGAAACCGCAGATATGGTACCTGGATCTCTTCGCCGGGAAAAACGACCATGAGGCGGTTGCGCGTGCGGGCGCGGGAGGTCACAAGGAGATCAACCGTACGAACCTCACAAAAGAGCAGATGGAGGCCGGCCTGAAGCGGGAGGTTGTCAAAAAGCAGCTTTCGATGCTCCGGTTTTGCGCAGCGTGTCCGGCGTTTTCGTTTGAATCGTCATTTTCCGTGACATCCGATGACGGAAGACTTGTGTTTTCCCGGGAGAAAGACGGATATCGGGCGGAGCTGGATGCGAATCTGAAAACAAAAGCGTTTCGAATGTGCGGGACCTCACCGGAGGGACGGCGGACATTTGAGATGGAACAGTGACGAAAGGAGACGTTATGAGGTATCAGAAATTATTTACCCCTGTGAAAATCGGGAGTATCTCTATCAAAAACCGCTTTGCGATGGCTCCGATGGGGCCGCTCGGTTTGGCCGATGCGGAAGGCGGATGGAACCAGAGAGGCATCGACTATTACACGGCCCGCGCGAAAGGCGGTGTCGGGTTGATTATCACAGGGGTTACGTTTTCGGACTGTGAGGTCGAGACGCAGAGTATGCCGAACGTGCCGAATTCCACTTATAATCCGGTGCATTTCGTGCGCACAAGCCGCGAGATGACGGAGCGCGTGCACGCGTACGGGAGCAAAATTTTTCTGCAGATGTCCGGGGGATTCGGGCGTGTGACGATACCGACGAACCTGGGAGAATTTCCGCCCGTGGCTCCGTCAGAGATCCCGCACCGCTGGCTCGACAAAACATGCCGGGCGCTGACGACGGACGAGATACACAGCATTGTAAAGTCGTTTGGGGACGGAGCCTACAACGCAAAAAGAGCCGGCTTTGACGGCGTCCAGATTCACGCGGTGCATGAGGGATATCTGATCGATCAGTTTGCGATATCCATGTTTAATCAGAGAACGGACGAGTACGGCGGAAGCCTGGAAAACCGTCTGCGTTTTGCGCGGGAAGTTGTGGAGGAGATTAAGCGCAGATGCGGGGACGATTTCCCTGTGACACTTCGTTTCAGCGTGAAGAGCATGATTAAGGACTGGCGTGTGGGCGCGCTTCCGGGAGAAGAATTTACGGAGATGGGCCGCGACACCGAGGAGGGCTTAGAGGCAGCAAAGCTGTTGGAGTCCTACGGGTATGACGCGCTGGACACTGATGTGGGTACCTACGACGCGTGGTGGTGGAATCATCCGCCCATGTATCAGGAAAAGGGGCTTTACCGCACCTACTGCGCAATGGTAAAAGAAGTTGTGACAATACCGGTATTCTGTGCGGGCCGTATGGACAATCCCGAGATGGCGCTGCGCGCGGTGGAAGAGGGCGTGTGCGATGTCGTTGATCTGGGACGGCCGCTGCTCGCGGACCCGGAATATGTGAATAAGCTCAGATGCCAAAGAGAGCGGGAAATCCGTCCGTGCATTTCCTGCCATGAGGGCTGTATGGGGCGTATTCAGGAGTTTTCGATGCTCAACTGTGCGGTAAATCCGCAGGCTGCAAGAGAGCGCGCCTGCGCCTATGAGCCGGTAATTTGGCCCAAGCGGGTGATGGTTGTCGGAGGCGGCGTGGCAGGCTGCGAGGCGGCGCGCGTGCTGGCAGTCAGAGGCCATAAGCCGGTCCTGTTTGAGAAGGGGCAGCGGCTCGGCGGAAATCTGATACCGGGCGGCGCGCCGGAGTTTAAAGAGGATGATATCGCGCTGGCGGACTGGTATCAGGTGCAGATGGATAAGTATCATGTTCCGGTGCATTTCGGTGCGGAAGTGACAAAGGAGGATGTGCTTGCGGCCGATTTTGACGCGGTGATTATCGCGACTGGTTCCGTGCCGAAGGTATTTTCTCTGGGAGATGACGAGCGCGTTTACACGGCGGCGCAGGTGCTGACAAAAGAGAGGGATGCGGGAAATACGACAGTCATCGTCGGAGGCGGCCTGGTGGGCTGCGAGACTGCATTGTGGCTGGCACAGCAGGGAAAGAAGGTTACGCTTGTGGAGGCGATGGAACGCATTATGGCGGTAAACGGGCCGCTGTGCCATGCAAATAAAGACATGCTCGAAGCATTGCTCCCGTATCACAATGTCGAGATTGTTGCAAACGCCAAAGTGCAGGGATACCGGGACGGCATTGCGAGCGTGGAATCTGCGGACGGCGTACGGCAGATCCCGTGTGACAGCGTGATTCTCTCCGTCGGCTACCGCGAGGAGGACAGTCTGTATCACGAGCTGGAATTTGATGTGCCGGAACTCTACCTGCTCGGCGACGCCAGAAAGGTATCGAATATTATGTATGCGATCTGGGATGCGTTCGAGGTTGCAAATCATATCTAGTACATGGATTATTTCATATTTGCTGTACCGGGCATTGCGGCAATCGCCCCTTGTTTTTCAAAAAGGCAGGATAATCCGCTGTTTGAAAGCTACTTGAAAAAAGTAAAAAGCGTTGTATAATGGACAGGAGCGGAGGGGTGTTTCCGCGCGGATAAAATCAGAGAGACAAGGAGGGCACAAAATGCCGGAAAACAGCAGCTGTAGCAGCGCAGGAAGCTGCGATAAATCAAGTTGTGAGGGTTGCCCGAGCAATAAAAACGGGGGAGGAATCCCAAAGGAGCCGATGAATGCGGCTTCTAATATAAAAAAAGTAATCGGTGTTGTCAGCGGAAAAGGCGGGGTCGGCAAATCTTTCGTGACCGCGTCGCTGGCCTGTGCGATGAAGCGGGCAGGTTTTCGTGTCGGGATTATGGATGCGGATATCACCGGGCCGTCGATTCCGAAGATGTTCGGCGTGCACGGACAGGTGTACGGGAGCGAAGAAGGCATGGTTCCGATGGAGACCGCAGGCGGCATGAAAATTATGTCGATCAATCTGCTGCTGGATGACGAGGAGGCGCCGGTGATCTGGCGGGGACCAGTCATTGCAGGGGTGGTAAAGCAGTTCTGGAACGAGACGGTATGGGGAGACATCGATTATCTGTTTGTCGATATGCCGCCGGGAACCGGCGACGTGCCGCTGACTGTTTTTCAGTCGCTTCCGGTGGACGGGATCGTGATTGTGACATCACCGCAGGAGCTGGTGCAGATGATCGTAAAAAAAGCTTACAATATGGCGGAGATGATGCACATTCCGGTGCTTGGCGCCGTGGAGAATTTCAGCTATCTGGAGTGCCCGGACTGCGGCAGAAAAATCAGCCTGTTCGGCGAGAGCAATATCGATGCGGTGGCGGAGGAACTTCATATTCCGGTGTTCGGGAAGCTTCCGTTAAACCCGGACAATGCCGCGAGAGTGGACGCCGGAGAGTTTGAGCAGATCGAACTGGCCGGAATGGACGCGGCGGTGAACTGTCTGCGGGAACTGTAGACTGCAAGCGCCAGGGATGAAATAATCGACCACTTACCCTTCAAAAGAAACCTCTTGATGTAAACCTGTTTACATCAGGGGGTTCTTTTTATAACATAAGGGATGGAGAGAGGAGCGAACCATCCGTTGTTTACATAAGGGATGGAGAGAGGAGCGAACCATCCGTTGTTTACATAAGGGATGGAGAGAGGAGCATGAGTCATGGAAGGGGAGGCTGTCATGAAGATACGCATTGAGATCGAGGAGGGAATTGCAGAGGAGGAAGTCGTGATACGCTGCCGCGGAATTACGGAACAGATTAAGGCGATTCAGACGGCAGTCAGCGACGTCGTGAATATCGCGCAGAAGTTTCCGCTCTGCAGAGGGGATACGGAGTACTTTGTACCGCTGGATGACATCCTGTTTTTCGAGACGGAAGGCGGAGCGATTCATGCGCATACAAGAGACGAGATCTATCAGACGAAATATAAGCTGTATGAGCTTGAGGATATGCTTCCGGGTGTGTTCATGCGGGTGTCAAAATCCACGATCTTAAATATCAGCCATATTTACTCTGTCAACCGCAACTTAACGTCGTCGAGCGTGGTGGCCTTTTGGGGAACCCACAAGCAGGTGTTTGTGTCGCGGTATTACTATAAACCATTCATCAATAAATTAGAAGAAAAGAGGGTGTATCATGAGAGAAAGTTACGGTAGGATTTTTTGGGGAATTATTTTTATACTTGCCGCGGTAGGCCTGGTGGCGAGTCAGTTCGGAGTATTTCCGGATGTCAATCTGTTTGGCATTATGCTGACAATATTTTTCGGCTGGATGGTTTTTGAGGGGATACGCAAACTGAATTTCTGGGGCATTTTTATGCCGCTGGCATGTCTGTATATGATTTATCACGATGAGATCGGGATTTTTGAAATCTCTCCGTGGACGATGTTCGGCGTGGCGGTTTTGTGCAGCATCGGTTTTTCAATGATCTTCCAGAATGCCCACAGGAGGAGAATCTACGGAGAGATCGGGGAGACGACATATGCGTTTTCGGGAAACGGCAGCGAGCAGTGCCACGGGGAGCAGATACGCTGTGAGAATACATTTGGGTCGGCAATCCGTTATATTAATTCCGACAATTTTAAAAATGCGCAGCTGGAAAATACCTTCGGCGCACTGAGCGTATATTTTGACAATGCGATCGTGCAGGGCGGCTCCGCGTTTGTGAATGTGGAAAACCATTTCGGGACGACCAGTCTGTATGTGCCGAAGGAATGGCAGGTGCAGAATAATCTCGACCGGGCATTCGGCAGTGTCAGTGAAAAGGGAAGATATGAGGGGAGCAGCAATACGTTGCTGTATATCAACGGATCCACGAATTTCGGAACAATCGTAATCGTCTATGTCTGATAACTGCGGACCGGGAGACGGTCGAGCTCCCCGGTGATATCGAGATAAAAAACTGTCAGCAGTTCGAGCATATATGGGCCGGCCCACAGCGCGGCGATGCCGAAAGAGCAGATGACAAGGCCAAACCAGCCGAGAAGAGAAACTAAAACAGAGAGCATGCGAAGTCTGCTGCCGCGCATCGCGCGGCGGCATTCTTTATATGCGTCAAATACGCGCATCTGCGGGTAGTCGACAAGAAAGCAGAATACCAGAAGATAGTGAATGAGAACCAGCGCCGCAAGCACCGTGGAACAGCAGATTCCCGCAAGCAGCAAAAGGACTGCGGGAAGTCCCGCGCCGATGCGGCGGAAACCGAGATAGCAGCAGATGCCGGGGCACAGTGCGAGGGCGATCATCAGGTCAAAGAGAAATGCAGCTCCGAAATAACGGTCAGTGGTGATTTTGAACGGAGTAAAAATTGTCTTCAGCGAAAACGGCTGATTCCGGGTCAGATTGAACTGTCCCATCAGAACGCCGACGAGCAGTACCTGCTCAATCAGCAGAATCAGAAATTCTGCGAGGCCCGAGATCACGAGCTGGGATGTCGTGGCCGATGTGCCGGTGTACAGAGAAAAGGGGATTTCGATCACTGCAGGGATAAAAATTGCAGCGACGAAAGCCCCCATCGGCAGCGTGTAACGGTTGTTGAGTATGTCGCGCGCGATGCGCGCGAGCTCTCTGGTCTTTCTTTTCATGACGGAATAATTACTCCTTATGCTACATAGTCGATGTTGTTGCCCGAAAACCGCAGCGCATCCTGTGCTTTCAGATTCTGCTGGTAGGGATTCGATTCATCGGTATACTTAATCTGTGTGTTTGTCGTGCCGCCGGATACATAGGTGCGTCCGCATTCCGGGCAGACCGAAGTGTGGATGGAGACCGATGCGGAGACCACTTTTCCGTTCTTCTGGGAAGCTTTGTCGTAGGCGTTTGCGACGTGCTCGCCTTCGTGGGCGCGGACCGCCGAGCCTGCAGCGTTCGGTGAAATATGTGCCGCGGCTTTAAACGATACGTTTTCATTCGAGCCGTCCTGATATTTGCGCTCTTTACAGGTCTCGCATTCCTCCGGGGAGGATTTGCGCCCTGCCTTTTTCGCGGATTCGTCGTCCGAACCCGGTGTGCCGGATGCGGGACTGTTGTAGATATTGAAATTGTCGTAATTGCTGTAATTGGAAATCATATTCACAGACATAGAAAACCTCCATTCACTGCTTGTTGCTTTTATGCATATCTTAACATATTTATCGGAAAGATTCCACTTTTGTTTTATACTTTACAGAATGAGACGATGCGGAGTATACTTTGACACAGAATACGGAGGAGGGGGAGCGCCATGACGGAAAAGAAAACGGAACAGCAATTATATATCGTCGGCTGGATTTGTCTTGCGGCTTTTGCTGTTTTTTTTGCGGCGGCAGAGTGGACCGACTACCGGATTTTTGCGTATATGCCGGACTGTGCGTTTTACCGCCTGACCGGGCTGTACTGTCCCGGCTGCGGCGGAACACGGGCGCTTTTCCTGCTGATGAGAGGAGAGCTGCTTGGTTCCTTTCTCTTTCATCCGACGGTTCCGTATACGGTGCTTCTCGGCGGATGGTTTATGATAAGCCAGACGGCGGAGCGGCTCTCGCGCGGCAGGATACGGATTGCGATGCGCTTTCGCGAGCGCTACCTGTGGATTGCCCTGGCGATTACCGTGGCAAACTGCCTCGTGAAGAATCTGGTGCTCGTCGTCTGGCATGCGGCCCTACCGGTAAGACTGTAGCAGCATGTCGTAGTCGATGCCGAGGCGCTCGTACATCGGCCGGACGATGTCCTCGGTCTGAATCAGCATATTTTCGACGCTTCCGTAGAATACAAGCACATAAATGACGGAAAACGCACACAGGAACACGACAAGCCCGACGGCGATGGAACCTGTGGTAAGCCCGGCGCGGGCTCTCGGGGCAAACGTGGCTTCGCCGCCGCGTGAGAGCAGGGCAAAGACGATGGCGAGCGAGCCGCAGATTAACGGGGAATATAACGTGCAGAACGTGACGAGCGCGATAATGCCGAGCACCATGGAATAAAACTCCATGCGGCCGGAGCGCCTCGGGTTCTGCTGTTGTCCGTAAAATTGATAGTCCATAGGGAAACCTCTCCTGGCGCCTTCCGTTTCGGAAGGCATAATGAATGAACCTATTGTAGCATTCTTTCCGCAAAAAAACAATGCGTGCGAAAGCCGCGGGGCAATTTGTGTAACAGTTTGGCCCAGGACTTTGCACTTGCTGCAAAGTCCGTGAGAATGTGTAAATGGAACTGTTACAATTTGTCCGAACTGTTACTTGCGATTGTGGGGGAATTTCGTTATAATAAAACGCGGATTATAGTTAGAAACACAGGCCGGAACGGAACTTTTGACCGGTCTTTAGAAAGGCATGGTTGTTATTTTATGGATATGATCGCAAAACTTTCCGATGAATTGGGAATTAAAAAATATCAGACGGAAGCGGCCGTCAAGCTGATTGACGAGGGGAATACGATTCCGTTTATCGCCCGTTACCGCAAGGAGGCGACCGGCGCGTTAAATGACGAAGTGCTCCGAAATCTGTTCGAGCGCCTGAGCTATCTGAGAAATCTTGAGGAGCGCAAGGAGACGGTACTTGCGAGCATCGAGGAGCAGGGAAAGCTGACGGACGAACTGAGAGCGCAGATTGTTGCGGCGGAGACGATGGTTCTCGTGGAGGACCTTTACCGCCCGTATAAGCCGAAGCGCCGCACGCGCGCGACGATCGCAAAGGAGAAAGGGCTTGAGCCGCTGGCAAACGTCATTGTACTTCAGATGATAAAGACGCCGCTTATCGAGGAGGCGGCAAAGTACGTCGATGAGGAAAAGGGCGTGGAGACCGCGGAGGACGCGGTAGCAGGGGCAAAAGACATCATTGCGGAGGCGATTTCCGACGAGGCGGACTATCGCACGAGAGTCCGGGAACTGACAACGAAAAAGGGGCGAATCGTTTCCGCGGCGAAAGATGCGGAGGCGGAATCCGTCTATGAGATGTATTATGAGTTTGACGAGCCGGTGGCAAAGCTGGCGGGACACCGGATTCTCGCGTTGAACCGCGGGGAGAACGAAAAGTTTCTGACGGTCAGGGTGGAGGCTCCGACGGAGGATATTCTCCGCTATCTCGAGCGGCAGGTCATCACGCGCGACAATCCCGAGACGACGCCGGTGTTAAAGGAGGTTGTCGCGGACGCCTACGACAGGCTGATTGCGCCGGCCATCGAGCGGGAAATCCGAAGCGGTCTGACGGAGCGCGCGGAGGACGGTGCGATTAAGGTATTCGGGAAGAATTTAGAGCAGCTCTTAATGCAGCCGCCGATCGCGGGACAGGTCGTGCTCGGCTGGGACCCTGCGTTCCGCACCGGCTGTAAGCTCGCGGTGGTGGATTCCACGGGCAAAGTGCTCGACACCACGGTGATTTATCCGACGGCGCCCCAGAACAAGGTCGAGGAGGCCAAACGGGTTTTAAAAAATCTGATCGCAAAATATCATGTGACGCTGATTTCACTCGGAAACGGGACGGCGTCGCGGGAATCCGAGCAGGTGATTGTGGATCTGTTAAAAGAAATTCCGGCGAAGGTGCAGTACATCATCGTAAATGAGGCCGGAGCGTCGGTGTATTCCGCGAGCAAGCTGGCGACGGAGGAATTTCCGAATTTCGACGTGGGGCAGCGGAGTGCGGCTTCGATGGCGCGCCGCCTGCAGGACCCGCTGGCCGAGCTGGTAAAAATCGACCCGAAGTCAATTGGCGTGGGACAGTACCAGCATGACATGAATCAGAAAAAGTTAAGCGAGGCGCTCGGAGGCGTGGTCGAGGACTGTGTAAACAAAGTCGGCGTGGATTTAAACACGGCTTCCGCTTCTCTGCTTGAATATATTTCCGGTATCAGCAAGGCGGTCGCGAAAAATATTGTGACATACCGGGAGGAAAACGGGCGCTTTGTATCGCGCGCGGGGCTCCTTAAAGTGGCGAAGCTCGGGCCGAAAGCGTACGAGCAGTGCGCGGGCTTTCTGCGCATCGGCGACGGCAAAAATCCGCTGGATGCCACCGGCGTGCACCCGGAGAGCTACGAGGCGACAAAAGCGCTTCTCGGGAAGCTGGGTTACGGTCTGGAGGATGTGAGAAACCGCAGTGTGGAGGGGATTTCCAAAAAGATTTCCGATTATAAGCGGCTGGCGGAGGAACTGGGGGTCGGAGAACTGACCCTTCGGGATATCGTAAAAGAACTCGAAAAGCCGGGGCGCGATCCGCGTGAGGATATGCCGAAACCAATTCTCCGCAGCGACGTGCTGGATATGAAAGACCTGGCGCCGGGGATGACGCTGAAGGGAACCGTTCGAAATGTCATTGATTTCGGCGCGTTTGTGGATATCGGCGTGCATCAGGACGGCCTTGTACATATCTCCCAGATGTGCGATAAATTTATCAAACATCCGCTTGAGGTGGTCAGCGTCGGGGATATCGTGGAAGTGAAGGTCATGAGTGTGGATCTCAAAAAGCAGAGAATCCAGCTCACAATGAAACTGTGATTGAAGGAGAAATTTTTGATGAATACGAATAAAATGGCAGGGCAGGGAGTCGGCAATGTGCGTTACCTCACGGTGACGGCAATGCTTTCTGCGATTGCATTTGTGTTAATGTTTTTTGACTTTTCGATACCGGTGCTGATACCGAATTTTATAAAGATGGATCTGTCGGACCTGCCGGCGCTCGTGGGCTCTTTTTCGATGGGGCCGTTGTGCGGCGTGCTGGTATGTCTGATAAAAAACCTGCTTCATCTGACGATTACCTCCACCGGCGGAGTGGGGGAACTGTCAAATTTTGTTTTGGGGGCAGCCTTTGTGCTGCCAGCGGGGCTGATTTACAAAATAAAAAAGAGCCGCAGCGGAGCGCTGATCGGCTCTGCCGTGGGGGCGGCAGCGATGGCGTTGATCTCGATCCCGTCAAATTACTTTTTCGTCTATCCGTTCTACTATAACTTTATGTCGAAGGATATGGTTTTAGCGGCGTATCAGGTGATCGCGGCAGGCTTTGGGTTTGAGGTGAAAGATATCCTGCAGTGTCTGATTTATTTTAATGCACCCTTTACGTTTGTAAAAGGGATGCTTTCCGTTGTGGTCACGTTTCTGATTTACAAGCACATCTCGCCGGTTCTCAAAGGGACGCAGCGGTAAGGAGGGCGAAGCGATGCCGATTAAGTTTGATATTACGCTGGATGCAAAAGATATGTACCGCTTTAATCTGTACCAGGTCTACTCCGGCTTTCAGGGGATTTTTTCGATTGTGATCGCGGTGGCGGTGTGGGTGCTTGTCGTGGTGTCGCGGGGGAAGGTCGAGCCGATGTACACGGCCATCTATGCAGGGTTTGGTGTGATGTTCCTGCTGTATCTGCCGGTGACGCTGTATCTGCGCTCGAAGGCGGGCCTTGCAAGGTCCGAGGTGCTCCGTGCGCCGCTGCACTATGAGGTGGACGAAAGCGGGTTTACGGTGTCCCAGGGGGAGGCGAGTGCAAACCTTCCGTGGAAACAGATTTATAAAATGGTGGCGACAAAGAGCAATGTGCTGGTTTATAGCAGCAGAATCAATGCCTATGTGATTCCGCGCGGACAGCTGGGAGTAAATTACGAGCCGCTGGCAAAGCTTGCGAACGCGCAGCTTGAAAAATTTCGCGTGAAAATGAAATGAGGAACGGCATGAGTGAGAGAATCTATGAAACCTACAGTCCGGAGGAGACAAGAGAACTTGGGAAGCGGTTTGGCGAGCGGGCGAAGCCGGGAGATCTGTATACTCTGACCGGGGAACTCGGTGTGGGAAAGACGGTTTTTACGCAGGGGATTGCGGAGGGGCTCGGGATTGCAGAGCCGGTCTGCAGTCCTACTTTTACCATTGTGCAGGTATATGAGGAGGGGCGGCTGCCCTTTTACCACTTTGACGTTTACCGCATCGGTGACGTCTGCGAGATGGATGAGATCGGATATGAGGACTATTTTTACGGAAACGGACTCTGTATGGTGGAGTGGGCCGATCTGATCGAGGAACTTCTGCCCGAGGAGCGGCATGAGGTGATCATTGAGAAGGATTTGGATAAAGGATTTGATTACCGGAAGATTACGGTCCGGGAAACGGAGTGACGGCGGGAAACGGAGGCTGGAATGAAGATATTGGGTTTGGATAGCTCAGGACTGGTGGCGAGCGTCGCTGTTGTGGAAGACGGGAATCTGCTGGGGGAATACACGGTCAATTACAAAAAGACGCATTCGCAGACGCTTCTGCCGATGCTTGCCGAGGTGGCAAAGATGACGGAGCTGGATCTGGGTACGGTGGACGCGATTGCGGTGGCGGGAGGACCGGGGTCTTTTACCGGTCTGCGCATCGGGTCAGCGACGGCAAAGGGGCTGGGACTGGCGCTTGACTTGCCGATTGTGAGTGTGCCGACGGTGGATGCACTGGCCTACAATCTGGCGGGACACCGTGACCTGGTGTGCCCGCTGATGGATGCGAGAAGGAATCAGGCGTACACGGGCCTGTACCGTTTTGACGGAAATGCGATGGATGCGGTGCGAAAGCAGTGTGCGGTTGGGATTGACGAGATCATTGCCGATATAAATAGCAGAGGGGAGCGCGTCGTGTTTTTGGGGGACGGCGTGCCGGTGTTTGACGCATATATCCGCGCACATGCGGCAGTGCCGTATTCCTATGCGCCGGCCCATATGAACAGACAGCGTGCCGGCGCCGTTGCGGCGCTGGGACTTTGCTACGCGAAAGAGGGGCGCATGCAGGGCGCCGCGGAGCATGCGCCGGAATACTTAAGGCTTTCCCAGGCGGAGCGGGAGCGGGCGAAGCGGGAGAATGCCGCGGCTTCGGTCTGACAAAGAGGTGTTTATGACGGTGATCAGAGAGATGACGGAGGCGGATATCGGGACGGTTGCGCAGATAGAGACGGCTGTTTTTTCACAGCCATGGAGCCGGCAGGGGTTTTTGGATGCCCTTGCGATGGAATGCACCCTGTTTCTGGTCGCGGAGACCGAAGGCGGGATTGCGGGCTATATCGGAATGTATGTTGCGCTGGACGAGGCGGAGATTACGAATGTGGCCGTGGCGGAGGCGTCGAGAGGCCGCGGCGTCGGAGGGGCGCTGGTCGATACCGCACTTTTGCGGGCGCGGGCGCGCGGAATCCGCAGTGCGGTGCTTGAGGTGCGTGTGTCCAATGCGCCGGCCATTCGCCTGTATGAGTCCCGGGGGTTTGTGCGGCAGGGAGTTCGAAGGGGATTTTACGAATGCCCGAAAGAAGATGCTTATATTTATGGAATAGAGCTTGAATCGTAAACTGCAGAGCGGTTTACATCAGGAGTTTCAGATAACGGAATGAGGAAATTATGTTAGATGTATGTCTTTTGGGAACCGGCGGGATGATGCCGCTTCCGCATCGCTTTTTGACCGCTGCGATGATGCGCTACAACGGCAGCAATCTTCTGATTGACTGCGGGGAGGGGACGCAGGTTGCCGTCAAGGAAAAGGGATGGACGTTTAAACCGATCGACGTGATATGCTTTACCCACTATCACGCGGATCACATCAGCGGACTGCCGGGGCTTTTGCTCACGATGGGAAATGCGGAGCGCACCGAGCCGTTGATTCTGATCGGGCCGAAGGGGCTCGAGCGGGTTGTGAACGCACTCCGGGTTGTTGCGCCGGAACTGCCTTTTCCGATTCAATTTATTGAGATTACCGAGCCGGAGGCGAATTTTTGCATTAACGGCTATCATATTCATGCGTTTCGGGTCAACCACAATATTACCTGCTACGGATATTCCGTTGAAATCCGACGCGCCGGAAAATTTATGGTGGAACAGGCAAAGGAGGCGGGGATTCCGCAGATGTACTGGAATCGCCTGCAAAAAGGGGAGAGCGTTGAGGCGGAAGGACAGACCTACACGCCGCAGATGGTGCTCGGTCCCGCGCGAAAGGGGATTAAGGTGACCTACTGCACGGATACGCGTCCTACGGAGGGAATCGTTGCGGCGGCGGCGGGATCCGACCTGTTTATCTGCGAGGGAATGTATGCGGAAAAGGAAAAGCTGGCAAAAGCAAAACAGTATAAGCATATGACATTTTATGAGGCGGCCGAGATGGCGAGGCGTGCCGGCGTAAAGGAATTGTGGCTGACGCATTTTTCACCCTCTCTGGTCCGGGCGGAAGATTACATGCCCCAGGTGAAAAAGATATTTGCCGATTCCCGGCTGGGACGGGATGGGAAAAGCGTAGAGCTGTTATTTGGGGAGGACTGATTCGTCGAGAGGAGGGCGATTGATATGAAACGTAAAATCATGGTCGGAGTCATTGCAGTTGTCATTGTCGGTCTTGTTGTCGGAGGTTATTATATGCTCCGCAACAGAAATAACAATTCCGAGGACGGGAACGTAACGCTGACGGAGGTTCAGAAAGTGCTCACAAAGGATCTGGACAGCAATTATCCGGCAACGCCGCGGGAGGTTGTCAAGATGTATAACCGTATTCTTCTCTGTTTCTACAATGAGACCTATACCGACGAGGAACTTGAAGGGCTTGGAGACCAGGCGCGGTTGTTGTTCGACGAGGAATTGCTCGAAAACAATCCGCGCGATGCGTATTTCGATGCACTGCGGGCGGATATCGCCGAGTATCACGAAAAAGAGCGGACGGTCCGGAGCACCAGTGTGTGCGACAGCAATGACGTAATCTATAAGACCGTTGACGAGAGAGAGTGCGCCTATGTGGACGTATCGTATTTTGTCAATGAAGACAAACAGTATAATTACACCTATCAGACCTACGTTTTGAGAAAAGACGAGGAGGAGAGATGGAAGATACTGGTATTTTATCAGGCCGAGGGGAAGTCCGATGAGTGAGAGAGAGATAAAGATACTGGCGATCGAGAGTTCCTGTGACGAGACGGCGGCGGCGGTTGTCGTAAACGGCAGGGACGTCCGTTCAAACGTGATTTCTTCCCAGATTGCGCTGCACACCCTGTACGGCGGCGTGGTACCGGAAATCGCATCGAGAAAACATATCGAAAAAATCAATCAGGTTATCGCACAGGCGCTTGCGGACGCGGAGACTTCACTCAATGACATTGACGCCGTCGGCGTGACTTGCGGCCCGGGGCTTGTGGGAGCGCTGCTTGTGGGCGTGGCGGAGGCGAAGGCCATCAGCTTTGCGAAAAATATTCCGCTCGTGGGCGTACATCACATAGAAGGGCATATCAGCGCGAATTATATCGAAAACAGGGAGCTTGAGCCGCCGTTTCTGTGTCTGGTCGTATCCGGCGGGCACACGCATCTGGTAAAAGTGCTTGACTACGGTGTCTATGAAGTCCTTGGGAAAACCAGGGACGATGCGGCGGGGGAGGCCTTTGACAAGGTGGCGCGCGCGATCGGCCTCGGTTATCCGGGCGGCCCGAAGATTGAAAAGGCGGCCGAAAAAGGCAATCCGCATGCGGTGGAGTTCCCGCGCTCAAAAATTGCGGACAGCCCGTACGATTTCAGTTTCAGCGGGTTAAAGTCTGCAGTGCTCAATTATCTCAACGGGTGCAAAATGAAAGGAATTCCGATCGTGCAGGCGGACGTGGCGGCTTCGTTTCAGAAAGCGGTGACGGACGTGCTGATCGGAAATGCCATGCGGGCCGTCGAGGAGTACGGGATAGAAAAGTTTGCGATTGCAGGGGGCGTTGCATCAAACGGTACGCTGCGGGAAGGCATGCGCAGAGCCTGCGAGGAAAAGGGCGTGGCGTTTTACCATCCGTCGCCGATTTTATGTACGGATAACGCGGCGATGATCGGTGCGGCCGCATACTATGATTTTATCGCGGGAAAGAGAGCGGGACTTGATTTGAATGCGGTTCCGAACTTGAAACTCGGAGAGAACCTGTAAGATGCACAAACCTGAAATACACCAAAAGCGTGCGCGCATGGAGGGAATGATGGAACGGATTACGGCGATTGTTTTGGCGGGCGGTTCGGGGAAACGGATGAACAGTTCCGTGCCCAAACAATATCTGATGCTGGCGGGAAAGCCGGTGCTTTACTATGCGCTACATGCCTTTGACGAGAGCGCAGCCACTGATATCGTGCTGGTGGCCGGTGCGGGCGGGACGGATTACTGTAAGGAAGAGATTGTGCACAGATACGGGATTCGGAAGGTATGTGCCGTTGTGGAAGGCGGAAAAGAGCGCTATGATTCGGTGTACCGGGGGCTCCTTGCAGCGGAGAATGCCGACTATGTGCTGATTCATGACGGCGCGCGTCCGCTTGTGACGGCGGATGTGATTGCGCGCTCTGTCGCGGGCGCGAGAGAATACGGTGCATGTGTGACCGGAATGCCGGTGAAAGATACCATCAAGCAGGTGGGGGCGGACGGGTTTGCCGATGCGACGCCGGAACGCAGGCTGCTGTGGCAGATACAGACGCCGCAGGCTTTCCGCGGCCCGCTGATTCGGGATGCCTATGCAAAGGTGCTGGCGGATGTGGAACAGGGACGTATTGATGGCGGCGGCATTACGGACGATGCGATGGTTTTGGAGCGCGCGTCCGGACGGCGTGTAAAGGTGATAGAGGGAAGTTATCGCAATCTGAAGATTACGACGCCGGAAGATCTGGTTTTGACCGAAGCGTATCTGAAAATGGCCGAGACGTCTGATTAAAAATAAATTACAAAAAAGTATAAAATCTTATTGACATGGCAAGAATTGGATGGTAAGATAATATCTGCACTGATTTGGGACAAGATGATACAGAATAGAGATTTCATCTGTTACAAATGAACTGTGAAACATGAAAAATACGGAGAGGTATCGAAGTGGTCATAACGAGGCGGTCTTGAAAACCGTTTGTCCGAAAGGGCGCATGGGTTCGAATCCCATCCTCTCCGCTTCCGGGACGTCGATATCTCTTCGGAGAATGAGTGTTTCGGGCAGGCAGTACAATCAAATATGTCTGATGCAGACCACGAAGTGGGATGCTGTTGATTCGGAGAAGTACCCAAGCTGGCCGAAGGGACACCCCTGGAAAGGGTGCAGGTCGTTAATAGCGGCGCGAGGGTTCAAATCCCTCCTTCTCCGCTTGCTTGAATTACCGATGCGCATTGGTGGATACGGGAAAAGAATTTAGAAAAAAGTCGAAAAACTGTTGACAAAAAATGCAAAAAGAGGTATCATATTCAAGCTAACTGCGAAACAGAAATGAGCCGCAGAAAAGAAAAAGAAAAAAGTTGTTGACAAACGGTTGGAGAAGTGATATAGTAAATAGGCTGTCACAGAGACAACGAGACAGGCAACAGCGACGAACCTTGATAACTGAACAGTGAATAAACCTTGAAATGATTTTGAAAATTTCAATCTGTGGATCGAATCTATTCAAAATCGAATAAATTCGATCTGGAACAGACGAACCTAACACAGTAAAAACCGGAATTTTGTGAAGAGTCCGATGGTTTCGCAAAGCGGAGCGATTGGAAAGCCATGAAACCGGGAAAGCCAGCAGAGAGTGCGAAAGTCCTGCGGAGCAGAGATGCCCCGGGGAGAAAAACACTTTCACTGGAGCAGAATGAAACTTGAACATGAGAGTTTGATCCTGG
>JAETRD010000014.1 GCA_021770345.1 Lachnospiraceae bacterium
CGCTCATGCCGGCCGGGCGGCTCTGGCAGTCCCGGATCTGTGCAGCCCATTCCCGGAGACGGCACTGCTCAGCCACCATGGTTGTTTCTGAACTCATAGACTTACCTCCTGATGTCAGTATCAAAAGTTAAGACTTAACTTTCCATACCGTGATAGAAATATAGTCTATTGTCACACATTTTTCCCTCGCAGTCGAGGTACGTTCTATCTACCGTTTACTACTTTTCTCTCACTATTTTATATAGTGAATGTTTATCTTACAGATGGTACAACATTTTCAGTTTGTGTAGAAAAATGTGGAAAATGGTGCATTTATGAGGTATAATAAAAAAGAATGTAATCTTATGGGAGGATTAGTGTTATGGCTATGATACAATGTCCTGAATGTGGGCAAGAAATTTCAGACAAGGCGAAAAAGTGTATTCATTGTGGGAAAGTTTTCGTTGAAGAAAAACCAGTGAATGAAGAAATTAAATGCAGTGAATGTGGTGCAGTATTGGCAAAAACAGATGACATATGTCCTAATTGTGGATGTCCGATAGAAGAACCGAAAGCAGATGAACCACAAAAAGTTGAGGTGACAAATGTAAAATTATCTGTGAATAAGAAAAAAGCTAAAATAATACGAGGTGTTGCCATTGTTATTGTAGCTGTTATTATTGCGGTTATAGGAATAAAATTTATATCTGAAAATAATGCAAAAAAAGAATATGCTGAAAATTATGAAAAATTAATTTATTTAATCTTAGATGGGGCAAGTGATGCAGAATCTGCCGGAGCACTTATTCATGATGTCTGGTATAATACAATTTATGAAAAAGATGATTCAAAAACAGACACATATACAAAAGATTCAAATGGCAAGTTTTACGATGATTTTAATACATCACTGCTGATGTTAATGTTAAGCGATAGTTTTACTTCTGATATTGATGATATTAAGAGTAATCAAGAGCAAGTGCAAAAAATGATGAAGAATATGAAAAATCCGCCAGAAGGATATGAGGATGCATATGACGCCTTAAAAGATTTCTATGATGCATATACAAAGTTAGTTAATCTTGCGACTGACCCATCTGGTAATTTGTCGAGTTATACAAGTGATTTTAACGAAGCGGATAGTGAAACCATGAATACATATAAAGCCGCATTATTGTATGTGGAGGATTAATTATGGCACTTATTAAATGTTCAGAATGCGGTGCTGATATTAGTGAAAAAGCATCAGAGTGTACTAAATGTGGTTGTCCTTTAGATATCACAAAGCAGGTTATGTCAGATGTTAAGAAAAGGAAGCGCAAGAAAGTAATTACATTTTTGACGGTTGTGTTAGCGTTCATTATGATATTGTCAATGGGAACTTTCTTTGTTAAATACAATAATAATCCTGGCAATATTGCAGTTCGTTTAATCAAAAAAGATTTTGGAAATAATATCAGTATTGATAGCATTTATTATAATACCGAAGTCAATGGTTGTATTGTTAAATTCTCAGCAAATGCCGAGAATAATACTGCTACTGTTCATCTGGACGATAAAACAACAGGTTATCAAAGTGTGATGGATGAATATACAAAAAAATCTGATAATGCAATATCAGATGAAGAAAAAAAGCAGTATGCACAGCAACTTGTAGATTATATGGATTTATATGATATATTTTGGGAATATAATTTGCTTATGAATGGTTCAGAAGAAAGCGGTTGGGAAAAGATAAAATAGCAATTTTGAATTTTTATTAGTATGTTAAGTCACGAACCACCAGCCCTGCTGGTGGTTTTCTGTTGGCCCTACTGGGCCGATGTTACTTTTCCGCGAGGGTGTAAAAAGTTTTGTATCTATGAGTAAAAATCTTTCTTGATAGGAATTAGATATGTAGACTTTTACTGTCGAATCGTTTAGTAGAAATATTTTCAGCACATTGTAGAAAAATACAATAAAAACACTGAACCCCTTGAAAATACAGCAAAATCAAGCATTTACGGAGGTTTTAGCAACATGATTAAAATATTATTTATCTGCCACGGCAACATCTGCCGCTCCCCCATGGCGGAATTTATTTTCAAAGATATGATCGCATCCCGCGGTATCGCTGCGGACTTTTCCGTGGCATCCGCCGCCACAAGCAACGAGGAAATCGGCAATCACATCTACCCTCCAGCGAAGGCGGAGCTTGCCCGCCACGGCATCGGAACCGAGCGCCTCAAGAATGAAGTCGCACAGAAAACCGCACGGCGCATCCGACGCGACGACTATGACGAATACGATTACCTGATTGCCATGGAGCAGTTTAACCTGCGCAATATGCGCCGGGATTTCCCCGATGACCCGGACAATAAACTGCACCGTCTGCTGGACTTTACCGACCGTCCGGGCGATATCGACGATCCCTGGTACACAAGACAGTTTGATGTGACCTACCGCGAAATTGCAGACGGATGCAAAGCCCTGCTGACACATCTTGGGTATGAATAACCGGTACCCTCAACGAACAACGGGAGAATTTATGACCAGAAAAATACTGATTATCGACGATGACGCGGATCTGTCCATGCTGATCTGCGATATGTACGAGGACTACGGCTATGAGACGGCGCATGTGACAAATGCGGCCGATGCCTACGCCTGGATGGAGAAACACACCTGCGATCTCATACTGCTCGATATCAATCTGCCCGAGACCACGGGCTTTGAAGTGTGCCGGGAAATCCGCAGCGTTTCCGCGGTGCCGATCATATTTGCAAGCGCGCGGACCAGCGAGGACGACAAAATCACAGGGCTGGATATCGGCGGGGACGATTATCTGTCAAAACCTTACTCGCTGCGGGAGCTCCTGTCCCGCACAAATTCTCTGCTGCGCCGGACATACGGCGGACAGGAGGATACGCAGGAACTTACGATCAGCGACAGCGACGCAAACCGGATTGTGATATACCCGGTCGAACGCCGCGTGACAAGAAACGGTGCGCCTGTCAGCCTGGCACTGAGAGAATACGACCTCCTGCTCTACATGGCAAGACACCGCGGCGAGGCATTGCCAAAAGAGCGGCTGATACAGGAAGTATGGGGCGCGTTCAGCGAAGTGGAAATGTCCACGCTGACCGTGCACATCCGCTGGCTCAGAGAAAAGCTTGAAGTCTGCCCCTCGAGGCCGGAATTGATTCAAACGGTCTGGGGCATCGGATATATGCTGCAATAACATCGGAAAGGAAGGATATTTATGGTACAGGGAAAACGTGCGGCAGCCAGACTCGGAGCGGCGATGTGTGCTGCTCTTTTTTTTCTGACTGCCGCGCTGCTCGCCGCACTTTACGGCGCCGGCGGACAAAATGAATTACATGCGGACAAAGCGCGCAGAGAAATCATCCTTGCACTCAACGAGATTGAAAAGTTGACCGAAACAGACGGCACAAACCCGGCACAGGCGCAGATTGCCGCCCTCAGAGAGTCGCTGACGCAGGAAGTCACTTCCGGCGGGAAAAATGCCCGAACCGCGCTTGTCGGAATGTACATCGCCTGTGTCCTCACACTCGCTCTCTCCTTCTTTTATCTCTATCGGATTGTGGTAAAACCGTTTTGGCGCCTCGAGGAATATGCCGGAGAGCTGGCCCGGGGAAATTTTGATATCGAACTGCGCTATGAGCGCAAAAATATGTTCGGCGCTTTCACCTGGGCCTTTGACCACATGCGCGTGGAAATCATGCGGGCCAGGGACGGGGAACGGCTCGCAATCGAAAATCACAAGACGGTCATCGCTTCCCTCTCCCACGATATCAAAACGCCGGTTGCCTCCATCCGGGCCTACACCGAGGCGCTTGCAGCCAATATGGACACCTCCGCGGAGCGCAGGGTACGCTATGCCTCCGTCATCTTAAAAAAATGCGACGAGGTTACCGCGCTGACAAACGATCTGTTTCTGCACTCCTTAAGCGATATGGACAAATTACAGATTCAGTGTGAGCCTGCGCGCATCGACCTGCTCCTCCTCGATACCCTGTCGGAACAGCTTGCGGAGGAACCCGCGGACCGTATTCCCGGCGAACCGCCCCGGTATGTAAAAACGTCCGCACACATGGCGGTGGAGCTGCAGGCTCCGCTCCCGCCCGTCATCGTCTCCGTGGATGCAAAACGATTCCGCCAGGCGGTCGGCAATCTTCTGACAAACGCCCAAAAATATGCCCCGCAGTCCACCGTCCGCATCTGGCTTACGATTCCCGAAGAATCCGCCGGGGCAGCGGAATATCGCTGCGCACTGCACATACGCGACAACGGCCCCGGCATCGCACCGGAAGACGTCCCGTTTTTGTTTGACAAATTCTATCGCGGAAAAAACGCCGAAGCCCATGCAGGCGCCGGTCTCGGCCTCTACATCGTAAAATATATGATGCAGCAGATGGGCGGAGACGCCCGGATCGCGGATTACAGAGAGGGGGACGGCCTTGAAATCGTGCTGTTGTTTTTGCTATAATTATAGATAAGAAATTCGGAGGTTCGAAGAATGAAAACATGGCGCTTCTTTGCAATTTTCTGGCCAATCCTGTGTTTTATTTTTGCGGGGATTATCCTGTGCCAATCCGGCAGGACCGTGGATGAACGCATCGCCGACGCGGGATTTACGATACTGCCGCTGGTGTTCTTTGCATTCGGAATGTCCATGCGCCGCCGTCTGTTAAAAGAACGCGCGGGCGCCGATACTCTGACAACCGCAACCGTCGTTTCCGAAGGCATGAAGATACGCACCGGACATAAAAGAAGTTTTCACCCGGAATATGAATTCCGGGCGAATGAGAAAACCTGTAAAGTAAGGTCGCAGGGCGGGTCCGGCGTCTGTGTCGTATCGAAGGGAAAACAGGTGGATTTGTATTACAATTCGAAAAATCCGAACGTGTTTTACGTTCCGATTATGCAGAGACACGAACGGCGTCTGTCCGCATTTTACTGCGGCATAGGTATCGCATTGCCCCTCATCGGACTGTTTGCCCCGCAGCTTCGGGCACTGTTTTCGTTCTTGCCGTAAACTCTGTGTTATATAATCCAACCGTACCCTCAGTGGACAAGGGGACACACGGTCGGAAAAGAGCCAATTTTTGCCCCTGCCGCGTTGCTTTCGTTCCGCGTACGTCCAGTACGCGTCAGTCAAGCGCCTTGCAGGGACGAACCTTTTTCCTGACTTTTAAGACCATAGCCGGCGCCACAGATAATTCATCAACTCCCATGCGGATAAATGTTTCCGTCAATTCAGTATCTGCCCCAAGTTCCCCGCAGATACCAACCCATTTGCCTGCCTTATGCGCATTATCTACCACCATCCGAATCATCCGCAGAATTCCTTTATGATGCGGATTGTAAAATTCTTCTATCTGCTCATTCTGCCTGTCAATCGCAAGCGTATACTGAGTCAGATCATTCGTTCCGATACTGAAAAAATCCACCAGTTCGGCCAACTCATCGCTGACCATCACAGCGGCCGGCGTCTCAATCATAATTCCCTGCTCCGGCACCTGATACGGGATGCCCTCTCTGTCAAGGTCCCCCTTTATCTCCTCTGTGACAGCCCGGATGTTCTCTACCTCCTCCACCGAAGTAATCATCGGATACATCACGGATAAATTTCCATAGACAGCAGCGCGCCAAAGCGCCCGCAGCTGCGTTTTAAAAATATCCGGCCGTTTCAGGCAAATGCGGATTGCGCGATATCCCATTGCCGGATTCGCCTCATTTTCCAGTCCAAAATAATCGACCTTCTTGTCTGCTCCGATATCGAGCGTCCGTATCACGACTTTCTTTCCGGCCATTGTCTGCAAAACCTGCCGGTATGCCAAAAACTGCTCCTCCTCCGTCGGAAAATCATTTCTGCCAAGATATAAAAACTCACTGCGGAACAGCCCGATTCCTCCGGCATCATTCTCAAGTACATAGCCGACGTCACTGACACTTCCTATATTTGCATAGATATCAATTTTATGTCCGTCCGACGTAATATTCTGCTGTCCCTTTAAGCTCTGCAGCATCAGAAGCTTTTCCTGCTCCCCTCGGATTTTCTCCTCCGCCTTCTTACGCATCTCCTCCGACGGCTCAAATATAACCTCCTCCGAAAACGCGTCAACCAGCGCCGTCATCCCTGTATGCAACTGTTCCAAATCCACCTGCACTCCAATCAACGCCGGAATATTCATCATTCTCGCCAAAATTGCCGTATGGGAATTTGTAGAGCCATGCACCGTCACAAATCCGAGAATATTTTCCTTCTCCATCTGTATGGTCTCGCTCGGACTCAAATCATCCGCCACAATGACAGACGGCTCCCGGTACAAAAGCCCTGTTTCTATCTCTCCCTTCAGATTTCTCACCAGACGCTCCGAAATATCTTTTACATCTGCAGCTCTGGCCTTCATATAGGCATCGTCCATACCGGCAAACATCTCTGAAAAATTATCTCCTGTCACCGCCGCCGCATATTCTGCATTCACCATTTCCGTGCGAATCATGCTGTGAATTGCATCCAGATAATCCTCATCCTCCAACATCATACGATGCACCTCAAAGATTGCGGCACCAGATTCCCCTGCCTGCATTACTGCCTTATCATATAATTCCACAAGCTGTAATTTTGACTGTTCCACAGACTCTGTAAAACGGAGAATCTCTGCGTCGGCATCCGTAATTCTTCTCCTCTTCACCTGCTGCTCCTCTTTCCTCAGTACGGAAACCGGCCCCATGACAATCCCCCGACAGACTGCCTTTCCCTGTAATTTCTGCATAGCGCTCTCCAATCCTTTCCTCAAAAATTACAGGTTTTCCGAAAAGAAACTCTGCATTTCCTCAAACGCCTGCTCCTCGTCCGGACCGCTTATCTCCACCTCAATTTTGTCGCCGCATTTGACGCCAAGCCCCATCAGCGCCATCAGCTTTGTCGCCCCGGACTCTTTTTCTTCCTTTCGAATCACAATGCTGCTCTCAAACTTTTTTGCCTCCTTTACCAGCATTCCCGCAGGTCTTGCATGAATGCCCAGCTGATCCTTAATTTCATATGTAAATTTTTTCATCTTTAATAACCATGCTCCTTTCTCAACATGTGAATTTGGGCGTAAGCACAAATTCACGGGTTGAAAATTTTAATTTTCAACCTCCCCCTTTTACTTCTCCACCGACAGTAGTTCTTCTCCGGGCATCACAGAACCGGACGCCGTACAGGCTACACCAGTCAGATCTTCCGAATTTGTCACGGCCAGAATCACAACGGTTGCATGCCTCGCGGCACGAATTTTCTCTAAATCTATCGTCAAAAGCAAATCTCCCTTTTTTACCCGCTGACCTGCCTTTACTCTGGCCGAAAATCCGTCTCCGTTCATATCTACCGTATCTATCCCAATATGAATCAACAGCTCCAGTCCGCCCGCCTCCACGCCGACCGCATGAAGCGTATCTGCCAGCTGACTGATTTTTCCGTCAAACGGCGCATAGATATTCCCGTCTTCCGGCTCGATACCGCAGCAGGTCCCCAGCACACCGGCGGAAAACACCTCATCCGGAATTTTTTCCATCGGCACCACGGTTCCCTTCACTGCTGCTCCGACCGACGCCGGAAAAACGGCGCCGGGACAATTTTCACTTTTCAAAAAATCAAATAACCCCATTTGGCACAAATCCTCCCTTCCCAAATTGCATTTAACTTAAATCTTCACCGTTGCTTTCAATCACTTTTTGATACCAGTAAAAGGAATCCTTCCGTTCCCGGCTCAAATCTCCCGTACCGTCGTCAAATTTATTGACATAGATAAAACCGTACCGCTTCGCCATCTCGCCGGTAGAAGCGGACACCAGATCAATGCATCCCCACGGCGTGTAGCCCATCAGATCCACCCCGTCGCTCACAGCCTCTTTCATCTGCTCGATGTGCTGGCGCAGATAGTCGATCCGATAACTGTCATGAATCTTTCCGTCCGCATCTTTTTCGTCGTACGCTCCAAGTCCGTTCTCCACCACCATCAGCGGAATCCGATAGCGGTCGTAGATTTCATTTAAAGTCCAGCGCAGTCCCTTCGGGTCTATCTGCCAGCCCCAGTCCGATGCTTTCAGCCAGGGATTCTTCACGCCGCCCATCAGGTTCCCACCGGTATGTTCCAACGACGGATCCGTGGAAACGCAGCTCGACATATAGTAACTGAACGTGTAGAAATCTACCGTCCCGTGCTTGATTTCTTCCAGATCTCCTTCCTCCATCCGAATACGAATCCCATGTTCCTCAAAATACCGTTTTGCATAACCGGGGTACTCTCCCCGCACCTGCACGTCACCGCAAAACCAGTTCATCATCTGCATGTGCTTCTGTGTCTTTATCATATCATCCGGATGACAGCTGTACGGATACGCCGCCAGAAAACAGATCATATTCCCCATCTTAAACTCCGGGTAATGCTCATGCGCATAGCGCACCACCCGCGCACTCGCGACAAACTGATGATGCAGCGCCAGAAAACGCTCAGCAGGATCATCATCATCCATCGGAAACGAACCGCTGTAACCTCTGATTGTGCTGACTCCCAAAACCGCGCCGCCCGGAAATGCCGCACAGTTAATCTCATTAAATGTCAGCCACAGCTTCACCTTATCCCGGTAACGCCGAAACAGCACCTTGCAGTATTTCTCATAACAGTCAATCACTCTGCGGTCCGCCCAGCCGTTGTACTTCTCCACCAGCGCATAGGGGAGCTCATAATGAGAAATTGTCACCAACGGCTCGATGTCGTATTTCCTGCAGCAGTCAAACACCCGGTCGTAAAATGCAAGTCCCGCCTCGTTGGGTTCTTCCTCCTCGCCGGTCGGGAAAATACGCGTCCAGTTTATGGACAGACGAAAACACCGAAATCCCATCTCCGCAAACAGTGCAATGTCCTCCTCATAATGATGGTAAAAATCAATCGCCTCATGGGAGGGATAATATGTCCCCTCCTCAGTCTGTCGTGTGATACGGCGCGGCGTCGTGTAGCTTCCGCCGGTCATCATATCCGGGACAGACGGGCCTTTTCCGTCCACATCCCATGCTCCCTCACACTGGTTGGCGGCCGTCGCGCCGCCCCAGAGAAACTCTTTTCGAAAAACAGTCATCAGGAACCCCTCCTTCATAGATCATCGTAAGTGACAAGCTCAATTTCATGTTCTCTCAACCATTGCCTCACCGCCGGATCGACTGCCATCGCGACCTCCTTTGCCCGCGGAACCGTCAGCGAGGAAGTCCTCAGTATCTCATCGTCCAGATATCCCGGATGGCAAATAAACATACCGCATCCGTCCGGCCCGTAATCCCGCTGTGCAGCAGCTTTTAAACTCTCAAAAGGGTCGTAATCCGACTTCATACTGTCCATACAGGAAAAAAGCATTGTACTGCGAAATCGAATCGGCTCCCCCATCGAAAATGACAGCAGCGGCAGATTATGGCGTTCGGCTACAATCTCCAGCCCCTTAAAAAAATTTGCACTCGCAACGGCATGCCCTTCAAAATAATGCGGTTTTTCGCCGGTCAGCTCCACAAACCGCCGATACTGCGCCTCAATCTCCAAAATCACCTCATCCAGAACCACAAAATCCTCCCCGGCAGCGCGGTAAGTACGGCTGGACTTAAAACACCCGTCCTCCCCGCAGAGGCTCGGTATCCGCGCCGGGTCCGTCAGCGGACGGCCCACGTAGATATTCGTGTGTTGTCCGATACACACCGGGATATCCCGAAGCAAATCCAGTCCGTGCCGCGCGGCAGGCATATTGGGCATCAGTCCGACAGATCCGATCACGCCTTCCCTGACCGACTTTGCAATCCCGTAGTTGACAGCCTCCGTCCAGCCCAGATCATCAGCCCGGATTAACATACGTTTTGACATAGAACTTCCTCCTTCAATCTTGCACCGCAAGCTCCTCTTTTGAAAAACCGATAAAATAAGTCGCCACAGCGGCAGCCACAAGAGAAAGGCACAATGCAATCACTCCATGAACCAGATTTGCAGTATTTCCTCCTGTAAAGGAAAGCACAGAAAGGAAATTTGTACTGGCCATAACGTAAGCTTTCACATCAAAAATCCCCATATACGCACCGCCAATCGCACCGCCGATTGCCAGAGATAAAAAACAGCGGCGATATTTAAAACACAGACCATATAATGTAGGTTCGGTGACACCGCCAACAAGACCGGAAACAAAAAAACCTAAACTCATAGATTTGCTCTCTTTATTGTGCAGGCGAAGAAACGCTCCCAGCGCCACGCCAAAGCAAGCCCAAGTCGCACAGCTGGCACCAAGAATTGCCCCGCTTTGATACCCCGTTTCAATATAGTCAAGCATAAAAGACATAAAAATCGGCAGATGCATTCCGGTCACAACCAGAAATTCCCAGATAGCGCCTAATACCGCGACCCCAATGAATCCTGTGGCATTGGAAAACAACACCAGAGAACCGCTGATCGTATTTCCGATAATAGTGCCCAGCGGAGCCAGCAAAACCAGTGCAATCGGAGCGGAAACCAACATTGTCAGAAATGGCGTAAAAATCGTTGAAAGTACATCCGGCATAACTTTCGCGATTAATTTATAGATAAGAGCCATTACCGCCACTGATACCATAATAGGCAGGACAGTCTGGCTGTAATCATTCATAATCACTGGAATGCCCAGAATCGTAAAAGGCACACCGCCGCTGACCATTGCCATAAAATCAGGCGCCAGAAGAATACAACCCATATATGCGCCCAGAGCTCCCGGAACATTAAGTTTTATAGCTGCATGATATCCTACAAGAACCGGCAGAAAATAAAAACCGGCATCATAAAGGAAGTCCAGCAAAACATACATGCTGCTTTCAGCAGTTAAAATTCCTGTCATATCCGGACCCAGAATCGATAAAAGCGCTTTGAAAAGACCTGCCGCCATCAAAACCGGAATCAGCGGTGTCATACACCCCGCCATATAGTTCATAATATTACTGCCCACCTTCTTTAGCGTCAGCTTCTCTTTGGGTCCGTCAAGATTCTCGTCGATCGATGCCTTAATCTCAAAACCGCCGATTTTACAGGTTTCCTCATAGACCTTCGGCACATTCTGTCCGACGATCACCTGATACTGCCCGCCGGCACGGGCTACCCCCAGCACACCCGGAATTTTTTTCACCTGTTCATCATCCGGAATCCCCTGATCCTTCAGGTTAAAACGCAGTCTTGTCATACAGTGCGTCACCTGAATGACATTGTCCCTGCCGCCGATTTCTTCAAGCACATTTTCCGCAATTTCTTTGTTGTTTGCCATATCAATTTCTCCCTTTTTTATTTATATTCTCAAGCCGTGCACTGCTTTGAATCACAAAAAAGACCTTCTGTGCACACGATTCCTGTCGTTTGCATTGAAGGTCAAGCTCCCGTCAGAGCGGGATAACAAATCCATATGTTTTCATTATTTAATTTCACCGCTGCACACACGATTGATGTGCATGATAAGATACAATTTTTCTTCCTCATTCAGCGACATAGCAAGCTCTTTCTCATAACACTCGCTGATTTTATCCACACAGGCCGCTGCATCCTGATATTGCTCCCGGATGGTATGATACAATTGCAGATTACTGCTGTCGATATGCCTGTGTTCCGCCAGCCGCCTGAGAAGATATTTCAGATGCGTTGCAAAGCGAGCGTAATTAAACGTATCTCTCCGAACTTTCAAGTTCATCTCCCACTCAATGATCTGTGTGGTCTGCTCAAGAATCTCCTCATACCTCCATCCCGGGTCAGCGTCCGCCGCATCCGGCAAATCAGCCTCAGCAGCACGGGCATTAATAAAGTGCATCGCCACACCCAACACTTCCCCTGATGGAAATTTAATCCGAAACTCCCTCTCCATAGCGGAAATAATATGTCTGCCGACCTTAATTTCAAGCGGATAGCTGACCTCAAGTTCATAGATTGACGGCATGGAAACATAGATCCCGCGCCGCACCCGCTCCATCGCAAATGCAAGATGATCCGCCAGCGTCAGCACCAGATTGGAGCTGGTTGCGTAGGGCAGCCGGTCCTGAATATCAATCATTTGCCGGGCTGTAAACTCAATCACTTCAGACAGGATATCGCTTAGTAATGCAAGATATTGTTCATTGACATCATAGAAGGTACGCTCGATTTTTCCAAGAGGAATTTCACAAGGCGGCCTGACAAAACCGACGCCTTTTCCAAAAACCACAACCTCTTTCCCGCGGCTGTCCAAACAGAGAGCCACGTTGTTATTGATATTTTTTATGACAACCACGCAGCCTCCCCTCCTTCCGCACACAAAAAATCCAGAGAACTTTCCTCACAACAGCATCAAGTAACCTGCCATCGCGGAAAAGCCTCCGGAGAGTAACAAACCGCTATCACATTTATTATCATATCAAAAATCAGCTTAAAATCAAGAAGCAATAATTGCTAATCTGTTACACTAAAATTTGTATACTATCACCAATGACCGCTCACAGCACCTTCGCTAACACCCGGCACAGCAGATCGACAAGCCCCTCGATCTCAATCGGTTTCGGAAAATGCGCATCCATCCCGCTCTCGAGCGCCTTCTGCTGATCCTCCGAAAAAGCGTTTGCCGAGAGCGCGACAATTGGGATATTCGCCAGCTCTGCATCCCTGAGCTTGCGGATCCGCCGTGTCGCCTCATAGCCGTCCATCACCGGCATCTGGATATCCATCAGAATCGCGCAGTAATACCCGGCAGTCGAATTTTCCACCTTTTGCACTGCGATCTGTCCGTTCTCCGCCGTCTCAATCACAAAACCGTACTGCGCCAGCAGTTCCTGTGCGATTTCCGAATTCAGCTCGTTATCCTCCACCAGCAGAATCCGCTTTCCCTCAAGCGAGGAACGCTCCACCGCCTGCATAGGCTCCGGCTCCTTTGCACCGCTCTCCTCCCCGAGACGAAACAGAAGTTTCACCGTAAAGGTACTCCCCTCGCCGGCTTTGCTCTCGACGTCGATCGTCCCCTCCATCATTTCCACAAACGTTTTTGCAACCGTAAGTCCGAGGCCGGAGCCGAGCACCTTGCTCATCGTCGTATTTTTGGCTCTGCTGAATGCCTGAAACAACTCCTCCTTAAAATCATCCTCGATTCCGATTCCGTTGTCCTGTACCGCAAACACAAACCGTCCGTGTTCTCTGGGGGAATTCCGCTCCTCCCGGACCGAAAGCCGCACAGCGCCTCCGGTGTTTGTGTACTTTACCGCATTGTCGAGCAGCTGCTCAATAATCTCCCGCAGACGAATGCTGTCCGCATAGATATAGCGGTGGCGGATATCGTCGCATTCCACCGAAAACGTCAGTCCCTTTTTCTCCATCATCAGGCAAAAATCATCCGTAATCTTATGAATCAGATCTTCGATATCGCAGCAGGACTCCGCTAAAACAGCCTTTCCGGACTCCGCCCACGTCACTTCCATCGACTCCTTTACAATCGACAGCAGCTCGTTGCCCGCATGCCTGATTTTCTCGACATAGCCGATCGTCCTCGGATCCTTCCCGTATTCGGCCAGCAATTCCGCATAGCCGACGATCGCGTTTAACGGCGTGCGCAGGTCATGGGACATGTTCCCGAGAAATACATTTCTCGCAATATTCGCAGACTGCGCCTGTCTGAGTGCAATCTGCAAAAGATTCTGCCGCTCCATCTGGTCCGTGATATCCGTGCAGATGGAAAGCGCCACGATATCCCCGGTATTCTCCTGCTTGCCGAGCAAGATCTCGTAGCGTCCCATTCTGCGCCTCCCGAGCGAATCGACAGACCAGACCTCATAGCTCTGTTCCAGTTCTCCCTTGTAATAACACCGTATCAATCGTTCCGCATCGAAAAATTTCCGGTAATTCTCCCGCTCTCCCTCGTTTACCTGACTTACCCACATTTCAACATACGCGGAGTAGCTTGTAACCGGCGGAACCCCCATAAATTCAAATACATCGACAATCTGTTTGTCCACAACCTGAGACGCCCTGGTGATAAAACTGTCATTTGACAGATTCACCTCAAAAAAAGCCACGGCGTTTTGGAGAATTGCCTTTTTATACTGGCTCTCCCTCGCATAGACGTTCCTCAGCTCTTCGTTGATCTCTTCAAGCTCGGCCATCCGCTTTGCGAGGCGCTCCGTGGCATCCTCCATAAACACATAAAACACGTCCCCGTACATGGACGTGTGCGTGCGGCGTCCGTAATCCTCCACCCAGCGGACGGTTCCGTCTTTCGTGAGAATCCGGTATTCCACATAATCCATATTGGAGTCGCTGTCCTGAATCTGTTTCTGAATACTGTGCTCCACCTGCTCAAAGTCATCCGGATGGACGATTCCCCGAAAACTGTTTCCTGTCAGGCGCTCGAATTCCTCTCCTGACTTGCAGCCGAAAATCCGAAGCATGGATTTGTTGTAATAGATGAGTTTCTCGTCTTCATCCGCACGATAAATAAAAAAACCGCCGGGCATATTGTCCGCTATATTTTCAAGAATCGGAAATGTCGTCTCATTTATCTCAATCTGCATCCGTCTCCCACCCTGTCCCTGTCATTTGCAGCCGTTTGTATTTTCCTCCTTCCATCATACACCAACTGCGCGGTCACGACAATCTCTTTTCTCCGCCCGCAAGAACTTTGCAGAGTGCCGCAGACGCCTTCACGTCTCCCCCGTACACAAAACAGTAATCCGTCTGCGCGGTCCGTTCCGCCGTCACATAAGGCCCATACATCGGGATATTACAGCACATTACCGCATCCTCCGCGAGAAAGGCAATCCCGTAGCCCCTGTCCGACAGCACGCAGGGAAGCTTTCTGCTTCTGCCCCCGAAAGAAATATAGTTCGCCGACAGATTCATTTTCAGAAGATCATCATCCAGCACTCCCTTCGCCCAGATTTTCTCGTCTTTCGCCCAGTCAAAGAACATCCACACCTGATCTCTTGCCCCCTGCACAAGCAGTCTGGGCTCCTTTTCCTGTTCCACCAGCAGCCGTTTTCCGTCTGACGTAAAAAAGCTCACCGCACCGCTTTTTTTCCCGACTCTCACAAGCAGCCGTTCCGTCGCAAGCTCCGCAGCCTCCCTCGTCTCCCTGCAGCGCCATTTCACCTGTCCGGGGGAGAGGGCAAGCTCCTCACAGTCCGAAAACACCGGCGCCGCACCTTTACGAAAACTGACGCGCACGATTTCCGGCGCAAGCGGCACAAGGCGAAGCGTTCCGTATGCACTTGCAAGTTCCACGCCGTCCGGCGTCTTTTTCATCCACCGCACCGCCGTATCCGGTCTCGCATGGCCCGCCACGCGCAGACGGTTCTGCTCCGGCATCTCCCCAAACCGGTACGGCGACAGATTTTTCTTTTTTGCGGCGGGCAAATCCGCGTTTTTCCCGGCTCCCGGACGCACCGGCACGACGGGCGTCTTATCCTTCGGCCGCTGCGCGGTCGTCGGCTCGATTTTCTTCGGCCCGAAGAATTCACGCGAAAACCCCTTTTCGGGCGCTTCTCTGGCGGACAGCCGTGCTTCCATGATGTCGGCCTCATCCCGCTTCTCCGGCGTCTCTGCCCGCTCTGCCGCTTTCGGTTCTTCCGGCGTCTCTGCCCCCTCCGGCACCGCATCCTCGATCAGCCCTGTCAGATTTCCCGTGTGCAGCACCGCAAGCTCATGCAGCGCCCGGGTGGCCGCGACGTACAAAAGCTTCGCATGACCGTTGTCGGAAGGGTACGCCTCTCTGTCGGGATTTAAAATGACGACCGCATCAAACTCAAGCCCCTTTGTGTATGCGACCGGGAGCACCATCACCCCGCTGCAAAATTCCGCCGTATCCAGTGTTCCGTCCAAAAGCTCCACCGCATTTCCAAGCTTTTTCGCGGTCTCTTTTGCCTGCGCCTCGTCGCGGCACACCACCGCGATCGTCTCAAGCCCCCGTCTCTGCCATTTCTTTATTGTTGCCGCTGCCTCTTCCAACAGTTCTTCCTCATCCGCGCACCGTTCCACGCGCACCGAATTTCCGTGGCGCAGAATCGGCTCCGACGGATAAACCGAAAAGGTTCCGTGCCTTAAAATGTCAGCCGCAAAACGGGAAATCTCCACAGTATTCCGATAACTTTTCCGAAGCGTCTCAAAGCTGTCACGGGGACCTGTCAGAAAATGCTCCCGCAATTCTTCCCAGTCATTTAAACCGCTTCCGAAATGAATATTCTGAGACACATCCCCCATAATCGTAAACGTGCAGCCGACTCGCATACAGTATTTCAATGCGGCGTACGCCGTCATACCGAAATCCTGCGCCTCGTCAATGACCACATGGCTCGCCTCCCGGATTTCCTCCGTCTCCTTCACCCTCTTGTACAGGTACGCGAGCGCCGCCAGGTCATAGACGTCAAACCGCCACCTTTCGTAGGGCACTTTTTTGCCCGCCCGCTCCTGCTCCCCCAAAAACTCCTCGTAGATTTCAAAGATTGACTTTTTCCAGCGCCCCGGCCCGAAATAAAAGCGGAATCTGCGTTGCAGTTCCTTCTTTTCCTCCGGCGTGTAACCGACCTCTTTTCCCGCAGTCTCGTTCTGAATTTTCGCCGTGATACGCGCGTTTAGCATCCCGATCTTCCCCTGTATCGAGACCTGCGGATTTTCCGCGATGTATGTCTCGATCGCTTCGCGCGGCATCAGCAGCCTGCTGCGCACATCGGCCGGATGCTTTTCCTTCACGCCGTAGATTCCGTAATCCGCGCGGTTAATCGCAATATCCTCCCGCGGAATCACGCGCTGTTCTAACTCTGCACAGTAATCTTCGAGCGCATGAAACCACGGCAGGCCGCCTTTTTCCTCCGCCCCCTTTTCCGACGCTTTGACGCTCATTTTCTTTTCGTCCCAGTCCTCGTACAAAAGCCGGACAAACAATTGTTCCATCGTCATCTGCCGGATGCCGTAGACATCCAGATCCGGCAGAACTCCGGTAATGTAATTCAGCAGAATCCGGTTGCTGCCGACAATATAAAAATCCTCCGGCCGGTATTCCTTTGCATAATTGTATAAGATATAAGAAATCCGGTGCATCGCGACCGTCGTTTTTCCGGAACCCGCCGCTCCCTGCACAATGATGTTCTGTTTCGGGGATTTCCGGATAATCGCATTCTGCTCCTTCTGAATCGTCGCGATGATTTCCCCGAGCACCGCCTTTTTATTCTTTGCGAGGTACTTTGTCAAAAGTTCGTCGTTTGCCACGACGTCCGAATCGTAAAAATCGCGGAGCACATCCTGCTCAATCTCATAGGTGCGCTTTCTGGCAAGATCAATCCGGTAGGTCCCCTCGTTTTTTACCCGATAGGAACAGGACCCGAGGGAATTTTCATAGTAGACCGCCGCAATCGGCGCCCGCCAGTCAATGACCTCCGGGTGCGTCACATCCCGCGCAATCCCCACGCGGCCGATGTAGCAGCACTCCTGGCTCTTTGCCTTTTCGGCCGTAAAATCAATGCGGCCGAAGTACGGCTTTTTCCTTGCCTTCTCGCACCGCGCCAGCTCGTTTTTCGTCTCCTCAAGCATCGCGACCGCATTATTCCACAGAGAGAGCGCCTCCTTGTCCTTCGGCCCATAGGTTTCTAACAGAACGTGCAGCTCCCCCTGCAATTCTTTTACAGCACTTCGCTTCCTCTCTAAATTTTTCTGTGCGATTTCCAGTACGCAGGCCAATCTCTGCTCCTCTTCCTCTCTCGTAATTCCCGGTATTTTTTCCATCTTTACAGCCACGCTCCTTTCTTCTGCTTCCGCACTTCTCCTTCCGCCGCCGCATGTTCTCACGAACTTTGCGCAAAGTGCCAGGTCTCAACCTGAACTATTACGAATTTTAACAAATATCCAAAAAAAGGTATAGACTTGTAATCGGCAATAGACTATAATAGATAATGAAGTGTACCTATTAGAAACTCACAGGCACACTTCACTTTTTATGTACTGCCAAAATTCCGTTTTTTACCGATACTTACTCTTCATTTTTCTCTCTTATTTACACATTCCCGCATTCTATTGTATAATAAATATTATTATTTCTGATACTAAAAACAGCGTCAAAGGAGGTTTTACATGTCAAAAGATTATCTGACCGAATTTCTGCCGGATTTGGAGGAATTCAGAGAAAAAACCATGCAGTTTCACAATAAAGAGCTTACCGTAGCCGAGTACAAAGGCTTTTCCGGCGGATTCGGAAGCTATGCGCAGCGCGGCGGCGAACGCCATATGCTCCGCCTTCGCATGGCGGGCGGCCGTCTCACAAAGGAGCGTCTTCGCTTTGTCGCGGAGATCTCCGAAAAATATCACATCGACCTGATCAAGCTCACCACCTGCCAGTCCATACAGCTCCACAATCTTGCGGCGGAAGATTTGTGCGAGATCATAGAGGAAGCCTGGAAAGCGGGCATGCTCTCCCGCGGCGGCGGCGGTGATTTCCCGCGGAATGTCATGGCGTCTCCCCTCTCCGGCGTGCAGGCGGAAGAATATTTCGACGTGCTTCCCTACGCGGAAGCGGCCGGAGAATACTTAATGGGATTTATCAAAGCAGTCAAATTCCCGCGCAAACTCAAGGTCTGCTTCTCGAACTCCCCGGCGAACGACCCGCATGCCACGTTCCGGGATCTTGGCTTTGTCGCAAATCCGGACGGCACCTTTGACGTCTATGCGGCCGGCGGTCTCGGGAACAAACCGCTGCTCGGCGTCCGCGTGGCAGAGTCCATCGCCCCCGAAAAGATTCTCTACCATATCAAGGCGATGGTAAATACGTTTGTGACACACGGCAACTACGAAAACCGCGGACGGGCCAGAACCCGTTTTATGCAAGATACTTTAGGGCAGGAAGGGTTGATCGAAGCCTACCGCCAAAAACTGCAGGAGGCGGAAGCTTCCGAAGCGCTCGATATCGCGGTGGAACCCGTTCCCGTCACGAAATCAGGTTCCCCCTGTGACATTTCCGACCGGCGCCTGATTCCCCAGAAGCAGGACGGCCTGTATGCAGTCTTCTACCAGCCGATCGGCGGTGTCTTAGCGCCGGAGAAAGCCACGGAACTGTATGCGCTCATCCGCGATATGGAGGGTGTGGAAATCCGTCTGACCGCCGAGGAGGGCCTCTATATCATCAACTTAAACGGCGGCGAGGCAAAACAGGCACTCGCAGCTACCGCTGACGGCGCCTCCACGCTCTTTGAAACCTCCGTGGCCTGCATCGGCAGCGCCGTCTGCCAGGTTGGCATCGGCAATTCCCAGGCTCTGCTTGCGGCCTGTGTCGAGGCCGTGCGAAAGGAAAACTTCCCGGACGGCACGCTGCCGCAGATTCATATCTCCGGCTGCCCCTCTTCCTGCGGCACACATCAAATCGCAGGTATCGGGTTCCGCGGCGCCGTAAAACAGTCCCCCGAAGGCCCGAAGCCTGCGTTCGCAGTCTTCCTTGGCGGCTGCCCGCTGCAGGGGCAGGAAGTTATCTCCGACGCCGGAAAAGCAATCGCCGTCGACGATATCCCGCAGTTTCTCGTGGAGCTCGGCAGGATGGTACACGCGGCGCATACCACCTACGCCGAATGGATTGACGGACACCGTGCGGATTTGGATGCACTGGTTGACCGATATACCGCGTGACACTCTGTGTCACGCGAAAAGGGCTGTTGCATTCACGCATGTAACATAAGCGTAAATGCGACAGCCCCATTTATCCCCCGTATCTCAATTTAATAATCTTCCGCTAATAGAAAATCCGCTAAATGCACGATCTTCACACCGTTGATATTGCCTGCGGCAAGATCATCAAGCGTTACCACATATTTCGGGTAATGGTCTTTGATTTCAAGCAGATTCGCAACCTCGCGGTCGGATTCCTCCGGCAGATTACGGCATACCTGCACATAAATACGCTCGTCGCGCCGCACCGCTACAAAATCAATCTCTTTTGTTTCGTTCTTTCCGATATAGACCTTGTAGCCCTTTCTGCGAAGCTCAAAGTACACGATATTTTCAAGCATAGCAGAAACGGATTTCGGATTAAATCCCATCATGCAGTATTTGAGAGAAGCATCGGCAAGATAAAATTTCTCCTGCGTTTTCAGCACGGATTTTCCCTGCAGGTCATACCGCTGACAGCGATAGATCACAAACGCCTTTTCCAGCCATTCCAGATAATTATATACCGATTCCACAGAAAGAGAACGCCCCTCGCTTTTCAAAAATTTTACAATCGCATTCGCGGAAAAAGTTTTGCCCACATTTTCAACAACATACTTTACCACACGGTTGAACAGGTCAAAGTTTGTGATGTTGTGCCGTTTCGTGATATCGCTTGTGATAACAGAATGATAGATACCCTCGACGATCTGATATGCCGTGCCCTCGTCAAAATTGCTCAGCGCAACGACAGGAAAACCGCCCATACGGATATACTCGTTCAAAAGCTCTTTCGTCGTGCGGGCGCTTGATTTTTTAAATTCCATATACTCCGCAAAAGACAGCGGAAACACAGGGATAGAGAGATATCGCCCCGTCAGATAGGTGGATATTTCACTTGACATCAGCCTGGAATTAGAGCCGGTCACATAAATATCCGTATCGGCGTTTTCCAAAAGGCTATTGACCGCTTTCTCCCAGCCGATAATTTCCTGCACTTCGTCAAGTAACAGATAATAACGCCCGCCGTCGGTCATTTTTTCCCTGATACCGTTATACATATCCTTGTCGGTCATGCCGTCGTCAAACTCCTCCGACGTGTAGCACATACGGATAATGCGGTCATCGGGAACACCGCTTTTTATCAAATCATCCCTTAACATTTCTAAAATCGTGGATTTTCCGCAGCGGCGAATCCCTGCAAGAATTTTCACCAGCGGTACATCACGGTATGTTTTCAACAAATCCAAATAATGGGGTCTGACAACCATAACATCACCTCCCTCGTTATTAATGTATCCAAAAAACATCCTGATAGTCAATAGTTTTTATCGGAATTTCATAAAAACTTCTCTTTCATAGAAAGTTTTTCGGATTCATGCACTTGTCCAACGTTTAAAAAGCGGTACGGGTCAGCCCCGCACCGCTTTCAGTCATATATCGTCTTATAGTACCCTCAGTGTACAAATGGAATACGCGCTCCCGCAGCCACCATCCGGCACCGTCAATGCTCTTCAATCCGGAACACGCTCAGCCCGTCTTTTAATTCTTTTGACAGGGATGACAGATTATTCACCTTCTGAAGCATATCTTCCATCATTTCTTCCTGTTCTTTTGCATTATTTGATACACCCATCGTATTTTCTGAAACATTTCCTGCAATATCGGATATCTTGTTGATCGCCTCATACAGCTCTGCCGTACCGCTTGTGACCTCCTCCGTGACTGCCGCCACACTCGTCATCTCCTCCGACACCTGTGAAATCTTCTTCATGATACCCGAAAAGCTTTCTTTCGTCTCCGCCGCAAGGCTGATCCCCTCTTTTACCGAGCTTGTCCCTTCCTCCATCAGGACCACGCAGCCCTTGATGCAGTTTTGGATGTCCATGATAATCTTCGTGATTTCTCCGGTCGCTTTTCTCGACTCCTCCGCCAGATTTCCGACTTCCCCGGCCACAACCGCAAACCCTTTTCCCTGATCGCCCGCCCTGGCTGCCTCAATCGAAGCGTTGAGCGCCAGAAGGTTTGTCTGAGCGGCGATCTCGGAGATCAGCTGAACGACGTTTTGAATCGTGTTGGACATCTCCGACAATTCCTGAATCTGGGTGAACGTATTTGCCACCTTGTGCTCAATTTCCGACATCTGTCCGACCACCAGATCCAGCTTATCCGCACCCTTCTGTGCCTCCTGTACCGTCTCTGCGGAAGCCGTGCTGATATTGGAAATATTCTGTGCGATATTCTCCATCCCTCTGGAGATTTCCTGCGTCATCTGCGAGTTGGCGCCCGTCAGGTCACTCTGTTCTCCGGTCCCGGCCACTGCATGTTCCGATATCTTCACGATATCGCTCGCCTTTTCCTGCGTGTCCCTTGCGCTGCTGCTGATATTCTCCGATATCAGCATTAAATCCGCCGCATGCACGTCCGTCCTTGCGATCAGCCTGCTCAAATTTTCCTTCATCTGCTGCATCGCATCCGCCATATCGCCGACCTCATCGCCCTTATTCAAAAGCTTCTGACTGACATTGGCCGTAAAATCTCCGTTTCCCATCGCGTGGCAGATGCCGACGATCTCCTGAATCGCCTGAAACTTATAATGGCAGTACAGTGCGATCAGCAATGCACTGACTGCACACATCACGAGCGCGATGATAATCTCAATATCTCTGATTCTCGTGACGATGCTGTCCACGGTGGAATTATAGATACCGACATCCATAGAGCCCCACAGAACATCATTTACATAAATTGGGCACATCACATCGTAAGTCCATGCATTCTGGACATCCGCCCAGAACTGACTCGTCATCACTTCCCCCTTCTCAGCCGCCGGTACCGTATATCCCGTGTCATCCAGGTAGGATTTCCCTATCTTTTCCACATCCGAATGAGCGACTGCAGTGACGGAGGTATCAATGGCCACCACATAAGCAAAGTGACTGTTTTCGGCAGCGGTCTCCTCGACAAATGCCTGCAGTTCCTGTATGTCCGCGCCCTTTTCCAAAAGGATGCCAACCTGCTTCGCAAGCTGGGTATCCTCTTTTACAAACTGCGCCGTCATGCTCTCCGCAATGTATTCCTTCATGAAATGAAGGGAGATGACCACCATCGCCGTAAAACTTGCCACCAGCAATGCAATCGCCGCGAGCGTAATTTTTGCTTTTAAGGAAATTCTTTTCTTCATCCATATTCTCCTGTTTTTTGTTTTTGTTTGTAAACCGTCATTCCAGATCTTTTCTTGCATCCTTCAAAAAACCTGCCACAATCAGCACGATAATGATTCCGATCGGAAACGCCGCTATAATCGACACCGACTGAAGCTGGTTCAGAGAATTTTCCGCAAATACAAGCGCGATCGGAAGGATAATAAACATGACGGCCCAGAACGTCCGCACCTTTTTATCCGGCTCGGCACCCACCTCCAGCTTTTTGTATGAGTAGGAAGACACCACCATTGTCAGGGCGTCAAACGTCGTCGAGTAAAACGCAACCATTGTGATTACCAGCAAAAGCAGCCCCAGTTTGGCAAGCGGCAGCGTGTCGAATATCATCAGGATTGCATCCGATATCACGCCCCCGCCCGCAATATGACCGGAAATATCGATTCCGTGATTCATCTGCTGTGCAAGGCCGTAATTCCCGAGAATGATAAAGGATGTGTACGTTCCCGCAAGCCCCCAGCCGTAGCCGCCAAGAATGACATTGCGCACCGTCCGCCCCCTGCTGATGCTCCCGATAAAAAACGGCGTCGCGACACACCATACCATCCAGTAAGACCAATAATAAATCGTCCAGTTCTGCGGAAATGAGGTTTCCCGCAGCGGATCCATCCAGGTGGACATTCCGATAAAATTCTGCATCATATTCCCGAGCGCGGAAAATCCGGTCTCGAGGATATAGCCGGTCTCCCCGCCCGCGATCAGAAAATACGCCAGCAGCGCAAAAAACAGCCAGGTACAGAATCCCGCAAGCTTTGAGACTCCCTTCATCCCAAACCACACGGTCAGCGTATACACTGCAGCAATCACGAGAAGGAGGAAAATCGTAACCCCCGCACCTGCCGAAATGCCGGTCACCTGGCCAAGCGCAGCCGCAAGCAGCGGCGTCGCCAGTGAAAAAGTCGTAGCCGTCCCTGCAAGCAGCGCAAAGACGGCAATCAAATCGATCACTTTTCCCCACACGCCGTCCACCCTGCTGCCGAGCAGAGGCCGGCATGCCTCCGAAAATTTCTGGTTCTCACGCCCTCTGACATGAAGCATAAAACCAAACGCAGCCGCGAGAATCACATAAAAGCTCCACGCAATCGGTCCCCAGTGAAAAAGCGGGTAGGTCGATGCCCATTTCTGTACACCGCCGAGCTGTTCGATATACGGTTCATTTGCATACAACGCCCACTCACACAGAGAATAGAACAGAATATCTGCCGCCATCGTCGAAGTGAAAATCATTGTCCCCCAGCGAAACGACGAGTACTCCGGTTTTTCCGTCTTCCCAAGCCTGATTTTCCCGTATTTTGAGAGCGCGATATACAGCGAACACGCCAGAATCCCTGTTCCGAGAAGCGCATAGTAGAGACCGCCCTCATCGCCGATCTTGCCCCGGATTAAGTCGAGCATGCTCCGGGACTGTTCCGGCCACAGGATAAATACCACGAAAAGTACCCCGACAAACCCAAGCGGAACCAATGTCGATACCCAGTCAATCTGCTCCCTTAAGTTCTGTTTCTCTTTCATGATTACCTCCATTCTCCGTCGGCTCCCACAGCCCCATTGCATACCCGTAATAATCCTTCGCATACTGATACTGGACTTTCTCATACGCGTCAAAACGGACACCGGAATCTTTTTTGATCTCACACCACACGGTCCAGAGCAAACCACAAACCGCGATATAGCAGTATATTTTCCTCCTTATCTCCAGCGGGCAGCCGCCGCGAAAATAAAACTCGATCACCCGGTCGACCCGCTGCTTATCATATTCCGCGTAGATACAGAACATTGCAATGTCCATATGCGGGTCCGCCACAGACGCATACTCCCAGTCGATTAAGCTGATCTTCTCCGGCCCGATTAAAAAATTGTCCGCGACCGGGTCCACATGGCACAGGCACTTTTCCGCCGGTGCGGCGTCGATGAGTTCGCTCAGGCGCAGCACGGCCTCCTTTGTCCGCCCGTAATCCGGAAAGCTCTGCGCGATGTCATGGCCGCACTCCCGCTCATAGTCAAAAAGTTTGCGGTAAACATCAAATTCCGCCTCCCCGTCAAGCTTCATCTGATGAAAATGGCACAGATGCCGGATACACCGTCTGACTTCCTCCATATCCTCCACGTTACAGGTGTGTGCATCCGACAGATACTCCGTAATCTTAATTCCCGAGTCGGGGTTCATATACAGATACCGGTCTGTAATGTCTTTCCCCGCGAGCGCCCGATAAACCATCGCCTCCTGTCTCCGGTCCAGAAGTTTCTCCGACCCCTCCCCCGGCACGCGGATCAGATATTCTTTCCCCCGGCAGCAAAAGTGAAACAGCCGGTTCGTCATCCCCTTTTCCAACCGGCAAAACGCCTCCATATCCTCTAAGAGCCCGCTTTCCGCAAGAGCCAGAACCGCCTGTGCTGCGGCATCCGCCCCAAGTCCGCACTCCCCCATCACAGACCGTATCCGCCGTTCTCTTTCCGTTTGCATTGTTTCCTCTTTTGCTCTGTCCATTTTTCCCTCCATATGCACATCTATTGCCATGCGCAGCAATACAGCAAAGGGCTTTTGCCGACTTACCGCAAAAACCCTTTGCCTGTTTCGCCCAATCCTTATCTTTCGTTGTTCCTGTAATCCGATACCATCCGATAGAACTTCTCGGCCTGGGTATGGCAGCATTTCAGCTGTTCAAACTCATCCGGTCCCGAGATACATACCTCAAAATCGGCCGGCAGCTCAAGCGGCGCCTTTGCCAGATGTCTTGCAATCAGATCCCAGTCCAAAATCCCTCTCCCAAGAGTACCGTCCACATTCGGAATCCAGTGCGCATCGTGCAGAAGCACTTCCGTGTCCGCGCGCTCCCCATCCTCCTGATACAAAAGCTCATCCGAGATCGACTCATTGTCCTGCAGATGCGTCGCGTACAGGCGGTCGTTGTACTTCTTTAAGAAATGGTACGGATCCTCCCTGCACATCAGCGTCGCATGGCCGGAATCCCAGGCAAACCCCAGGAAATCATCCGGGTAGCGGTCAAGCAACAGGTCAAACTGTTCCTCCTGATACTTCTGCGGCGTGCAGATCATATTCTCCAGCGCAATCCGCACGCCGGCCGCCACCGCATACTCCTTCACCTCATCAAACGATTTGAATACCTGGCGGTAATACAGCTCCTTTTCCTCCGGCTGTTCCTCAAACATCCGATACGGCAGCTGCATGTGAAGCACCATGACCGATGCCCCGATATGGGAGCACAGGTCAATCCGATTCTTCAGAAGGTCGACCCCGGCCAGTCTTGCATACTCGTTCTTTGACGTGTAGTCCTTGCGGATCTCCGTAAAACGGTAGCGGTTCCGGAAAACCGGCCTTCCGTCTTTTATGATCGTCCTCTTTCCTCCCTCTGACGCGTGGATGCTGTGCGCGTTGATATTGTAATGGCGCAGCACGTCCCGCGCCTGGAACATTTCACTCGGACTGTAGAGATATTCCCCCTCCCAGTTCTGCATCCACTGGGTATGGGTAAATCCGGCTTTTGCCAGATTGGATATCTGTCTCTCAATGTCAATCCAGCTGTGAAGATCACTGTTATAGTCCGTCTCACAGGAACTCAATAATGTTAATTCAGACATAAGCTTCCTCCATTGCTTTCGTCGATTATGCTCTCTGCGCCTCTTCGATTGCTTTCTGATTCATTCTGCGCAGAACAAATCCGCAGACAAATCCGATTGCGGACAGAACCGCCATCGCGATAAAGCAGTGATGATAACCTGCCAGCGGTGTCGCCGTCCCCTCATATTTGTCAACCATATTTCCGGATACCGTATATAAGAAAATTTCCGGTGCATAGGTGACAAGGGAGATCACGCCGGATGCCGTACCTGCCAGACGCTTCGGAACGAGCACCTCGTCGATCGTCGAGAAATAAAGCGCTTTGATGCTGTACAGACACAGGCCGTACACAACGAAGTTTGCCACTACAAGCGGAACCGCCGCGCCCCCGGTCGGGATGATCACATACACGCACGCAAAAATTGCCATTCCGACAAATGCGTATGTAATAAACCGGATCCGGCTGCCCAGTTTATCCGCGATAATTCCGGCCACAAACGCGCCGACCATCATCATAAAGTAGGTACGGATCACGCTTAAGTTCGCCACCACGGAATCACTCAGACCGAAAGCCGCGGACAGATAAGCCGTCACATAGCCGTGGAAAATCAGTGCGGAGTAATTGCAGATTCCCAGCATACCGCAGAGCCATACGCGCGGCATCTTTGCAACTTCCATGAAATCTTTCATGTTCAAATCATTTTTCTTTTTCTCTGTTGTCGCTACAGGCTTGTCGTCCTTCATAAAGATTGCCGCGCACACACCTGCGACAATTAAAAGCACGCTGTAGTAGAGAATCGCGTTCTTCATACCGCCGACTCCGTCGGAAGCCATCGAAAAGACTGCAACCGAGCCGAACGCGGCCACCGTTCCGACCAGACCGCGGCCGCCCTCCAGAAATCCGAACAGGCGCCCCTGCTCCTCCGGTCCCCCCAGACCGTTAATGGATTTTACCATTGCAGCCCAGAACGTAAATACGGTTGTGACCGCGAACACCGCATGGATTACGACCAGCCAGATAAATCCCGGCATCGTCCAATACCAGAGACCTGCAGCCGCCGTCCCGATACAGGAAAATACGATCAGCTTCTTGGAGCTGAACTTATCCGCAAGGATTCCTCCCGGGAAATAGCAGATAAAGTTAACGATTCCGTACGCCGACATAATCAGACCGAGCTGTGTCTTTGTCGCGCCGGTCGCCGCCTGCAAGGGCTCCATATACGTCTCCCTCAGGTACGGCAGCTTTGTGATCAGCCCGCCGGCAAACGCTACGATAATCAGCGTAAGCCATTTTGTTGCGTTAGAAGTTTTTTGGTTTTCCATAAAAAATCTCCTCTCTCCTTTTTATTGTTTAACCAGAGCAGACACCGATAAAAACGAACACCGCCGCGCTTTGCGAACCGGTTTCCCGTAATAAAAAAACAGCAGAAAGATACCAAGTACACTTGGTATTTTCCTGCTGTCTCCTGTCTCTTATCGGAAAATCTACGTTCATTATATCATTTTGCCCTAAAAAGTCAAGTATTTTTATAATTTTTGCACGTTTTCGACAAAAACGACCTACTGCCAATGCGTTGGACGCTATTTTTTGTTCCTGCTACGCAGCAGCCGGATAATCCGGTATTCAAAAATTCCTGCCGTCGCCACAATCAGCGCCACAACAACAAGGCTGTATCCCTCATTCATCTCTTTTCCCATCACGTCGCAGATGCTGGTAAAGAGCAGGCCGAACACGAAGATCAGCTTGATCGCGCGCACCATAAGGATTGTAAGCCGGCGGATTTTCCCGGTGCAGACCTCCGGGGTAAGACCGTTCACCCGCTCGGGGTATGCTGCAAGCATCGTAAGCCCCGCATACACCAGAATCATCGCCGCCACGTTCATCGCGATGTCAGTCAGTCCGACACCGTAAATAATTCCGTAATAAATCTGAAGTCCCAGATACAGAAGCATCGAGACAAGCCCCACCGCCTCCGCCATCATATCCGGCCATGTCATCTCATTTTTGCGCATTAATCTTACTCTCCCATGTCTCTGTCAGGCGCTCCAGGCTCCACGCCGCATTCGCCGGGCTCGTGGACGGCAGCTTTTCGATATCATCCCCGCAGTATTTTCGGTATAATCGGTACGCCGTGTCCCCGTTTGCAAAAATCCTGCGGATATCCGCCGTCTGTTTTATCACACTCATATCGTTTGCGGTCACATTTCGGATGGAACTGTCCGAAGAACCTGTGATATCACAGGAGGCGATCACATCCCACAAAGCCACATGATTGCGCAGCAAAAACGCCTTTTTCTCCGGTATGGACGCAGGAATTTCCCCGCCGCAAATACCGGCCAGCACCCGCCAGAAACGGTTCTGGGGATGTCCGTAATAAAAGCAGCTCTCTCTCGACTTTACCGACGGAAAAGAGCCCAGTATCAGAATTTCCGAGTGTGCGTCATAAACCGGTTCAAAATTGTGCACGACATGCGTCGCCTCCATCCGCCGTTCCTCCTCCGTCTTTATTACCCTCTAGTATACGTTTATTATTTTTAAAATTCAATCATCTTTTCTTGAAAAAAAGGACGGATATGCTATAATAATTTCGCTGGCGTGAACCAATCGTCTCACTGACGTGGGAAAGTGCTCTCACTGACGTGGGACATCAAAAGTTGCGCCCTATCAGAGAGGAGAACCTTCCATGGAAAATCTTATCATCCCAAAAGATTATCATTCGGCACTCAATTTACATGATACACAGGTTGCCATCAAGACGGCCAAAGACTTTTTTCAGGGACTGCTTGCACTGCGCCTGAATCTAACCCGCGTGTCCGCACCGCTTTTCGTGGACCCGGCATCGGGCTTAAACGACAACTTAAACGGTGTGGAGCGCCCGGTAGCCTTTGACATCAAAGGACAGGACGGCCGGCCGGCCGAGGTGGTGCAGTCCCTCGCCAAATGGAAGCGCTACGCACTCAAAAAGTACGGCTTTTCCTACGGCGAAGGCCTCTACACCGACATGAACGCCATCCGCCGCGACGAGGACACCGACAATATCCACTCTGTCTTTGTGGACCAGTGGGACTGGGAGCGCATCATCAAAAAGGAAGAGCGCAATCTCGACACTTTAAAGTCCATCGTCGAAATCGTTTACAAGTGCCTGCGCAAGACCGAAAAATACATGGCAATCCAGTACGACTACATAGAAGAACTTCTGCCGCACGACATTTTCTTTATCACGACGCAGGAGCTCGCCGACATGTTCCCGAATTATACCCCGAAGGAGCGGGAGCACTACATCACCAAGACAAAGGGCGCGGTCTGCCTCTTAAAAATCGGTGACAAACTCGAAAACGGGGAGCCCCATGACGGGCGCGCACCGGACTACGACGACTGGGAGTTAAATGCCGACATTCTGGTGTACTATCCGATTTTGGACATTGCACTCGAACTTTCCTCGATGGGAATCCGCGTCGACAGGGAGGCGCTTCTCTCCCAGCTGAAAAAGGCCGGCTGCGAGGAACGGGCCAATCTTCCGTTCCAGAAGGCCGTTTTAGACGAAGAACTTCCCTATACGATCGGCGGCGGCATCGGCCAGTCCCGCATCTGTATGTTTTTCCTGCGCAAGGCTCACATCGGCGAGGTACAGTCCTCCCTGTGGACCGCAGAAACCATCGAAGCCTGCGAGAAATGCGGCATCCAGCTGTTGTAAATTTTCCGCCCGACAGCGACAGCTGTTTTTCACTGCCGCAGCTTTCTAAATTAAGATAAATCGAGCAGGATCTTTTTTGTAATTGCTGAAACAATCTGTTAACATTCGAGCCAACCAGGCCCGAAGTCCCGCCGGCTGTCAGCTTGTGATGTACCGTCGGCGGGAATCGTTTCAATTGCCTAATGGAATCCTGCATTGTGTTTTCCTTTCCTGCTATGACGGTATACGCTTTCTGAGATTGATGAGGCTAAATACATCATCCATAATTTCTCTATCCCGTACATCCAGCATCAACCATTTCTGTCCATTACCGGTTTTTGTGTTTTTGAATACTGTCTGCACATAGTCGGAACATTGCGGCATAAGAAACTCTGCCTCCGTAAGTTCGTGACTTCCTACAACCACGAGAGCGATAAAATAGCCTTGCATCGGATAGAGCGTACAAAGAGACTTTCCACCTTTTTTATACTTAATATTCCAGCCTGCCTGCATGGAACAGCGGCTGTCCATATCAGATCTTCGGTTTCGGGATGTTATAAAGAAATCAAAGTCATCAATATGATCGTATTTTTCGCAAGGGTATTCATTGCATTGGAAGCAGTATTGGGCATTGTCATGTTCCATGCCGCACCTCGCAATTTAATTGATTTGGTCGGTTAAATCCTTTCATGGAATCTCCTAATATAAGATAATTCTGATCTTTGCTAAAACGTGACTCTCAGCAGACAGTAATCAAATCCCTGTCTTATGCTTTGCAATAAATCGGGAGAAAAGCAATCGCTTTTCTCCCGATTCTTCAGTCTAATTTAATCCCCGCAAGCAGTGATCCAAGACTTGTTCCCATGGACTCCTTGCTGGTGTACTCCGCGAGGTCCGCCGCCCCTTCCGTGTCCACCATCTCCTCCTCGAGCGCTTTCATGCTCAGGCTGATTTTATTGTCGTTGGTATTCAGCACTTTGGCTTTTACCTTCTGTCCCACCTTCAAAACCTCGGAGGGCTTGCCGATTCTGCGCCCGCAGATCTGTGAAATGTGGACCAGCCCGCTCAGCCCGTCCCCAAGGCTGACAAACGCGCCGTAAGGCATCAGCGACTCCACGGTTCCCTCAAGGACGGTGCCAGGTACGATCATTGAAATTCTGTGGTTGCGCGCCTCCGCCTCTTCCTCTCTCGCGACCGCTTTCCCGGAGAGCACAAGCTTCTCTTTTGCGGCATCCACCGTGATCACCCGTACCGGAATCTCCTTTCCGATCCATTCGTCGGTATTCTCCACATAGTTCAGCGAAATCTGTGAAGCAGGGATAAATGCACGGATTCCCTCCAGATAGGCCACGACGCCGGCCTTGACGCTCTCCTTGATTCGGACGGTGACGGTCGTCTCCTCCTCGAGCATGCGCTGCAGCTTCTCCCACGCGAGCTCGTCGTTGGCCTCCTTCTTTGACAGAAGGATATTTCCGGCGCCGTCATCGGTCCGGATCACCGACGCCTCTATCACATCCCCCACATGCACCTGTTCGAGGACCGCAAAGTCAGGGTCGCTGCTTATGTCTTCCACTTTGATAATCCCCGGCGCATAGTAGCGCAGATCAAGCGTCACCTGTTCCTCGTTTACATCGATCACCGTCCCGGAGATGATATCTCCCTCCTTAATCCGGCGAAACGATGCCTCAAGCTCCTCTTTGTAATCATCCATTGTCTCCATGGCAAATCCCTCCTGTATGCTTCTGCCGACATTATACCATATCCGCGCTGCGGATATGCTGTCGCGTCGGCGACCTATGGCCATCCGGCCGGTATAATGTCTGCCGACATTATACCATATCCATCCCCGCTGCGGATATGCTGTCGCGTCGGCGACCTATGGCCATCCGGCCGGTATAATGTCTGCCGACATTATACCATATCCCCGAAACAGATGACAACCTTAAATAAATCTCCGTCCACCGCCACATACAGTTTTCCGTTCTGCACCTCCGCAAAGCTCTTTGCGATTGCAAGCCCAAGACCCGAACCCTCGGTATTTCTCGCGGCGTCCCCGCGGACAAAACGCTCCGTCAGATCCTCGGAACTCACGGTCAGCTCCTCGGCCGACATGTTTTTCATCGCAATCTCGACACCCGCGGCAGGCCCCACACCCACGCGCCGTACCTCCACATAGACGCGGCTGCCCGGCATCGCATATTTGACGACATTGACAAACAGATTTTCAAAGATGCGGTAGGTCTTTTGCGAATCGAGCCGCAGCAATACCTTTTCCTCGGGCACATTCCAGCGCAGCTCAAGCCTCTGCTCCGCAAATTTGTCCGCATGTTCGATGCTGACCTGCTTTAAGAGGTTTACCACATCCACATCCACAAAATTCAGCACAATGTTATTGCTGCTGGCTTTGCTGACCTCGAACAAATCCTCTATCAAAACCTTGAGTCGCCGGCTCTTCTTCTCCAGCGTGTCAATATAGGACCTGCGCTCCTCCTCCGTGATATCCTCCTTTTTTAAAAGTTCGATATAGGTGGTGATCGCCGTCAGCGGCGTTTTCAGGTCATGGGACACATTTGTGATGAGTTCCGTCCTCATCCGCTGGCTCTTCACTTCCTCGTCCACCGCCCGCTTGAAGCCGGTGCGCACCTGTTCGAGTTCCCCCTTGATCGGTTCAAACACGCCGATATCCTCGGTGATCACGGTATTTAAGTCCCCCTGCGCAATCCGGTTCACCCCTCTGCGCAGCACCTGATAATCCGCCACGATTTTATCATAATATCTCTTGATCAGGAAAAACAGCACCACGGAATAAACAACAAGTGCAAAAATGCCAAAGAACCAGAGGCAGGAACAAAGTGCCAGCACCGCAAAATTGACCGCTACAATCTTTATGATCGTCTTTATGGATTTCTGCGAAAAATCAATGTGCTGTACCTCCGCAACAAAATTTTTCCAGATACGCGAAACGAGCGGTATGATTTGATAGCAGAAGCTGTACTGCCTGATATATTCCCACAGCCCCAGCGTAAACACCGGGCGCAGAAAACGCAGGCTTAAATACCACACAAAGTAAATACAGAATACGCCAAACACACTGCCCGTTATCGTTCCGACTACCTCCCAGGCCCCCGCAAACTGATTCGCGGTAAACGCGCGGTAAATGTCTCCGACGCCTTCCCATTCGCTCCAATCTCCTGCCAGAGATACCATCGTCTCCCGCATCGCCATCACGCAGATGACCCCGATCGCCGCAGCCTCCATCAGATACCAGTTCCCGGGGCGGTTCATCGACAGATACTCCGGCAGTTCCTGCTCCGTCGGCATCCGTCCGTCACTGCCGGCCATGCCGTACATGCGCACCCTGCGGCTTGTCATCACAAACATCAGCACGGCCACCGCCGCCAACCCTGTCAGGAACACCGCCGCTGTTCCCGATGACGCAAAGGCATAGCGATACATATAATAATCGTTATTGAGATGCTCCGACGTCTTTAATGCAATCTGCTCCGATACAGCCGGCGTGATTCCGAAGATCACTTTAAAATCGACCGGCGTACCGACCGTGACATCCGTAAGTTCCATGCCGTACAGGTCATTCATATCTGTCCGCAGGGAATCCTTTCTGTCCGCCTGCAGAAAACTCTTAATCAGCAGATCACCAAACTCGCTTCCCGCATCCGACGCCCCCGCGTGAATCTCAAAGACACCGCTTTCGTTAAATCCGAGCGTAAAATAGTCGTCGTAATAACCGTCAAGCTCTTCTTTTTCTGTCTCGGACCCAAGCACCGCTTTCTCTAACGCTCTCTCCGTGTTCTTCTCACAGGTCCCGTCCGGCAGCAACACACAGTAATCCACAGCGGAGCGGTATTTCTCAAATTCAATGCTCCAATTCTCAAGAAATTCATTGACTCTGCCCGCATATTCCTCTTCCTGCTGCTCTGTGGCGCTTCTCTCCGCCTTCATATAAACGTCCGCTGCGGACACGCTCTTCTCCCGCTGCATATACTCGAGATTCAGAACATAGCAGCTGTGATACAGCATTTTCACCATGTCTTCGTTGATGTCCTTCTGCTGCTGCATCATCTCTCTATTGCGTCGCTCAAGCTCCCCGTTCGCCCGGCGCGCGATTCCCGGAAACATGCACACGCTCAAAACGGCTGTCAGCGCGATCGCCCCCACAATAATACAGATTCTGTTTTTACGATTGTTTTTCGATTTTATATCCAACACCCCACACCACCTTTAAATATTTTGGCTCCTTCGGGTTTATCTCGATTTTGTCCCGAATATTCCGCACATGCACCATAATCGTATCCGTGTTGACCGCCTTTTCGTTCCATACGCGCTCGTAGATTTCTTCCGCCGAATACACTCTCCCCGGCGTCCGCATCAAAAGCGCTAAAATCTTAAATTCCGTCGGCGTCATTTTCACCGGATTTCCGTCCACAAGCACTTCCACCGTCTCCTCGTTGAGCTCGATTCCCCCGACCACATACACCTTTTCATTCTGCGGCACGGCGCCGGTGCGGTTCTGAAATCTCGTATAACGCCGCAGCTGCGAATTGACCCTGGCCATCAGCTCTAACGATGTAAACGGCTTTGTGACATAGTCGTCGGCTCCGATGTTTAACCCGATCACTTTGTCTGTCTCCTCCGACTTTGCCGAGAGCATAATCACCGGGAAATCGTATTTCTCCCGCAGCTTCATCGTCATTGTCACGCCGTCCATCCGCGGCATCATGATATCCACGATTGCCAGATGAATCTCCCGCTCCTCCATGACCGCGAGTCCCTCGACCCCGTCCGCGGCCTTATATACATTGTAATTCTGACTTTTCAGAAAAATTTCGATTCCGTCCCGGATTTCTTTGTCGTCTTCGACGATTAAAATATTGTATGTGCCCATGTTTCCTCTCTTTTCCGCGCCGTATTCCGCGCATGTTTTCAAGTCCGCAGCGCGAACCGGTAATGGCTCACTCCGGCGAGACGATTGGCCCGCCAGATGAGACTATCACGAGTATAACATGCCGTGCAGCTGTCGCGCAACGTGCCCACGCGCCGCAATACACGCGGAAGCGTAATAAGCGGCCGCCCGCTCTGCAATTTTCTCCTCGGAATAAGACACTGCAGTCTCCACGGCCGAAGCCTCCATCTGCCTGCGCAGCGCTTCATCTTCCATCAGCTCCGCTGTCCGCACCGCAAAGACAAGCGCATTTTCCGAGGTCAGAATCCCGTTTTCCCCGCTGACGACGACATCGCACACACCGCTGGCATCCACCGCGATCACCGGCGTTCCCGCAGCCATCGCCTCGAGTATCACAATCCCCTGCGTCTCGGACTTTGAGGTAAACAAAAACGCATCGGCGGCACCGTGATAGTTCTTTATTTTCGCATTCTCCACATTACCGGGAAGCAGCACATTTTCTTCAAGTCCCCTGAGTGCAATCTCCTGCTCTAAATGCTTTCTGTCGGGTCCCTCCCCGAGAATCAGATGGCGGAACGTCTTCCCTCTCTTTTCGAGTATCTGTTTTAAACAGTAGAGCGCCTCAAGCTGAAAATCCAGATTTTTCTCCTTCGCCAGGCGGGATACGCTGCAGAAGAGATAATCGACGTCTTTTCCGTAAGCGTTCCGTATTTCCTGCTCCGCACCCGCATCACGCCGGAAGCTTTCCTCCGGAATCCCCGTCGGAAGGACTTCCACCGGCGTCCCGATGATTGAGCGCTCCAGCAGATACCGCCGCATTCCGGGCGTCGGCGCAAACAGCATGTCGCACTGTCTGCAGAACTGTTTTAAATACCATTCCACACCGCCGATATGGCGCTCTAAGCTCTTGAGCCCTCTGATATAATAAAGGTATTCTTCATAGCGGGTGTGATAAGTAAACACCACCGGAATCCCCATCTTCCGGCGCAGGCGAAGCGCCACATTTCCGACGATCGCCGGATGATGCACATGGATGATATCAATCTGCAGATCCCGCACCTCCCGCTCAAACACCTTTGTCAGAATATTCGGCACCGGCGCCCCTGCAATCGAGACGGGAAACGACGGATAGCGGATGACAAAAGGCTCCTCCTGCTGCCCCTCGTAGCTCGGCGCAAACACATACACCGTATGTCCCTGTCTCCGCAGCGCCTCTGCCAGGTGTTCAATCGAAATCGGAACGCCTCCGATATACGGTTTATAATTATTTGTAAACATCGCGATTCTCATAAAAACGCCTCCCCAAAAAAGTAACCTCCGCCGACGAATATCAGATTCCATACGGTAATTCCAAGCGTTGAACTGACGACATACCTGGTGAGATCCATCCGTATCGCCCCGGCGGGAATGGAGATCAGCGTCCGCACCATCGGGATCAGTTTGCTGACAAAAATCCCGGCAGCACCCTTTTCCCGCAGGAATGTCATCTTTTCCTCAATGAGTTCTCTGTGTTTCGGGAAGCGTTTGTAATATTTTTTGAGAAAAATCTCCCCGCCGCCCCATCCGAGCGCATAGAGCACCATGCTTCCGGCAAGCCCCGCCGCCACCGTGATTGCGATCGCCGCAAAAAAATTTATCTCCCCGCGCGCCGCAAACATGCCCGCTAACGGCATGATCACACCCGCCGGAAACCCCGGCAGATTCAGATATTCCAGAAATACCACCACAAAAATCGCAATCGGCCCGTAGGTTGTAAAATACTGCATCCATATATCCGTGTTCATACTTATCGCCTCCGTTTTCTTTGATGCGTTTAGTTTACAACCGGAATCCTAAAATCAACTTTGGAAAAATCAAAAGAATTTATAAAGAATTTATATATTGATTTGAAAGAATGGAACACATATCGTTTTGTAGACAAAAAAGAACTGCCGCATTTACACAGAAAATTACAGGCAGGTAATCACTTGTGTACATGCGACAGCTCCTTTTATTTGAAATCAGTGCTCCGTGTCCACAGACACAATGCTCGAATCGCCTTTTATGGCCTGCTCCACCACCGCCTCCGCCAGTTTCTGAAACGAACCGTACGAGGAGGTTGCCCCGGCCAGCATATCAATCTCTTCCTCCCCCTGTCCTTCCAGCAGCTGTCCGGCATAGTATCGGGTGTATTCGTTGGGATAAGTCCCCATGGCGTGAAACATTGTCTGCATATAGGCGTTGTCCCAGCTCTTGATAAATCCGCTGGCATTCTCCGCATTATACTCAACGGAAACGATACTCCCGTCTTTTACCATGATTGTAATGTACTCTTTCCAGCCGTGGCTGTACTCCGCCGCCTGTGCGGTATAGTAGCCGTCACAAAGAGCCCGCTCGCCGCTGCCGTCGCTTCCGCAGGCCGTCAGAAATACCGCCGTCAGCAGGATAAGGCTCATACCTGATATCCGTTTCATACCTGATGTCCGTTTCATCTGCCTCCGTCCTCCTTTACGACAAATTTCTTCACCCGCAAGCGAAGCGCCTCCGCCTCCTTTGCCAGCAGCCCGCTGGACTGCTCCGTGCCGCCGGCGCTCTGCAAGTTTTTCTCCGCGATGACGGAAATCGTCTCAATCCGCTCCTCCATCATGACAATAGCGCTCTCCTGACTCTGAACCGCCGTCACCAGCTGGTCGGTAATGCCGCTGATCTGATCGGACACGGCGGAAATATCACGCAGAGAACCGACCGCCGAATCGGTCAGTTTCACGCCGTTCTGGATGACTGCCCTGGTATCGTTTACCATATCCGCGGCACTCTGCGCGGCCTCGCTGCTCCTCGCTGCGAGCTGCCGAACCTCATCGGCCACCACCGCAAAGCCTTTCCCGGCAGTTCCGGCCCGCGCCGCCTCGACAGACGCATTAATCGCGAGAATCCCCGTCTGGAAGGCGATATCCTCGATCGCCTTTGCAATCTGCGTGATTTTCTGTGCATTGTCACTGATGACATTCATCGCTTCCGAGAGAGCATTCATACGGGTATTTGCATCCTGAATGCACCGGGCGATCTCCTCCGTCTTCTCTCTGGTCCGGCCGCTGCTCTCCGCAACGCTGGCCAGGCGCTCTCTGACATGCGACACCTCATCCACCAGCTCCTCCGTGGACTGCGTCTGTTCCATTGACGCCTGATGCAGCTCTCCGGACTGACCGTTTAGTTCCTCGGACATCTCCGCCAGACGGCCGGCGGCGGCCTTAAAGCCCGTAATCGTCTCATTCATGGACTGCAGAATCATGCGCAGACTCTCCCGGATCAGAGCGAAATCTCCCTTATATTCCACCTGAGGCACTGCCCGCAGATTCCCCTCGGCCACCTGCGTCAGTACATGTTCGATATCCGATATGTAGTGATTGACACTCTCCACCGTAGCGTTCAACGTCCCGGTGAGCAGTTCCAGCTCGTCCCCCGAGCGAACCCGAACCACTTCCGTGTGCAGGTCACCGTCAGACAGTGCAAGCATCCGGTCTGTCACGCTCTTTACGGGCCGGGAGATGGAACGGGCCAGGCGCAGCACCAGCAGCATACAAAACAGCAGCACCACAGCAGTCGCCGCCAGTACCGCCAGCATTGCGCCGTTGATATAGGAGCCATAGTCTTCCTTCGGAACCTGGATGACCAGAGACCACTGTGTCCCGCGAACGGGAGAGAAAGCCGCCAGCATCGTCTGCCCGTCCACGGAAAACTCCGCGGCGCCGGTCTCGTCGCTGGTCACCCGGTCGACGGTTCCCTGATCTCCTCCGTTAATATCGACCATGGCACTCCCGGACAGCACCAGAGACTGATCCGGGTGCCCGATGACGGTGCCTGCCTGATTTACGATATACGCCATACCGTGCCTGCCCAGATTGATGCTGCCAATCACATCGTTTAAGGTATCGTATTTGTACACGCCCATCACATACAGGGCGGTCTCCCCGTTTTCCTTCACCGGCATCCCCATCGTAATCCCCAGCCGGTCCTGAAACTTCGTGGATGCGTCGGTAGTCAGATTGTCCGTCTCCCGAAGAAGCGCAAAAAATTCTCCGTCCAACTGCCCGGGTGCATCGGCGGTTCCCTGGATCAGCCGGCCATCCAGCCCATAAAGCCCGATCGTGTACAGTTCGTACGTCTCGGCTGCCTCGGTCAGTATCGCGTTCCGATTCGCCCGGAGCGTCCCGGCATTGACCGTTCCGGTCTCGGGGTCGGCGGCCGCCTCCGCACTCATGCGGGAATCTGCGGCGATTGCCATCATACGATCCGCCAGCATATGGATATTGGCCTCCACGGTTTTAGCCGACTGCCGGGCCATCGGCTGTAAGCTGTCCAACAGAATGTTGTTGGCCAGTGACTGCATGGCGGCCCCCATGATCGCGCAGCACACAACCACCAGCATCAAAATGTTAAAGGTCGTATTTCTCAATATTCTGCCGTTAAGGCTCTTTTTCATCTTCCGGCTATAATCGTCCTTCTCTTTCCCAAACACGTCCTTCTCTCCTCTTTCGCTCTCACAGATATTTGTCAATCGCCTTTGCCGCTTCAAGCAGTTCCACCATCAATTCTCCCGCCTGCTTTGCCTTGCGGCTGGTGTCCGCTCCGAGTTCCGTCGCCTGCTGAGTGCTTGCGGTCACCTCCTCGCTGACCGCGGAAATATGATTGATACTGTCCACAATCACATTGTTGGATTCCAGGATTTCTTCTATCTTTTTATACATCCCCTGAACGTTGAAATGAAGCCCTTCCATACGGCTGCCAATCTCACCGAACTGCGTGTTTGCATTTAAAATCAAATCACGTTCGTCACCCGATATCGTAATTACGTTATCCACCGTATTTTTTGCCATGTCCGCATTTTGTCTCAGCTCCGTCACGATTCCCTGAATCTTTTCCGTCAGTTTTCTCGTCTCGTCGGCAAGCGAACGAATCTCCTCAGCCACCACCGCAAAACCTCTGCCGGCTTCACCGGCTCTCGCACTCTCGATCGAAGCATTCAGTGCCAGCAGATTTGTCTGGCTGGAAATGGAAAATATCTGTTCCGTAATCTGTTCCACTGCCACCGCATTGGAAATCAAACCGGTGACGGAAGAAACGACCTGCTCATTCGCTTCCCTCGTCTTCTGCGACTGTACCTGCAGACTGTCCACCGTCTGCTGTCCGTCCCTGACGGCCTGTTTGGAGCGTTCCGCCATCGCGAGCATCTCGTCGGACATCCGCTTCGTGTCCAGGATCATATTATGAATATTTTCGGTCATAACCGTCTGCTTTTCGATACTCTCCGCATTATTGCTGTTTCCCTCCGCAATATCGCCAAGCTCCGATACCGTGGAATCCACATACCGGCTCAGCTGATCGATATGCTCCGCAGCTTCGGTGGAATTGCGCTTTACGGATGCCGCAACCTCGAGCACCTCGTCCAAAAGCATTGTGCTTTTTTCTTTCTCCTGACTGATGCTTGCAATTTTCTTTGCATTGTTATCATTGGAAATGCGCGTCGTCCCGCAGAGCACGATAAAGTACACGACCGTGGATGCGCCCTGCAGCAAAAGCGATGTACTGTTAATCGCCACCCCCGAATGCATGTGCCCGAGAACCGCAACGATATAAATAATATCCGCCACATTAATTGCACCGAATACCATTGCAATCCGAAAGATCAGTTTATAGTCATAATACAAAATATAGATCACCGTCAGGGGAAACACCATCAGAAATACAAGGTCATTCTGTGCGCCGAACACCGCCAGTCCATAGACGATTATGTATCCGATCATCGAAACATGCGGGAATGCCGCACTGTCCTTTTTTCGGAAATAAACGGCATAGCACGCGATCATGGATGCAACGACCGACAGGTCGACTGCCAGCATGAAGCCCAGACTGATATTTCCCTGCGCATAATCTCCGATATAGCCAAAAAACAGAAACAGATCCATAACCGTGACAATCACGAGCACAAAACGGTTTACTCTTACTTCCTTTTCAAAATGTTTTTCTGCCATCAGAATCCTCCCCATCAATCACATGTATTTGTTCTACTTAACAACAATATAAAAGACTCGGAAAATGCATAAAAAAACGGAACCTCTTAATAGAAATAAAAGATTCCCCCGGCGAATGACATTATAAAAGTACGATTATCCAAAAAAGCTGATGACGGGAATCGAACCCGTGACCTCCGCCTTACCAAGGCGACGCTCTACCGACTGAGCCACATCAGCATCTGTGCAGGCTGTCCTGACACCTGTACTAATATACTATACAGGTCACTTTTTGTCAAGATACATTTTTGATTTTTCTTTTTGGCAACGCTTTCAAAACTTCATTTACCATATTTCCAATACCGATATTTCATTCTCCACAACTGCACGGCAAAACGATTCTCACAACAAGGATAAAACCTGCGAAACCATACTAACCAGTGGATACACAACGCCCACTCCACATAAAAGCACTGCCCAACGCTTGTCGCGTTTTTGTACAATGGGAACATAAAACAACCTGGGGTCTTTCGGATTATAATATAAATCTACCTGCTGTCCTTTGCTTACGCAGCTGCTGCTGTATCCGGTCGGATATTTAACCTGATATTTCTTTTCCCCAATCTGAAATTCATATATAGGGAAATAAGTTCTTCTGTTTCCGCCTGCAAATGCGAGTGTACTTTCCATGGATATAACAGTTGCCTTCGTGCATACGTTAGCATGTCTGCGTTCTTTCAACAAACGGTGAAACATACCCATTCCTACAGCAAAGAAAATTAACGGAACAACTGCAAATCCTGCTCCAGCTATACGTTTCTCGGCTTCCAACCCAGGATAACATACCATAATTCCGGCAAACACAAAGCATAGCAATGGCCAGAAAACCACAAAAAAGCGCCACCTTTTGATTGCAAAATCATGCAAGGCTCTTTCCGTATTCACATTTGTCCACCTCCAAATCCTGATTTACGCTTCTCATTATACAAGGTATTCCACGAAAAATCATCTTTCATTTTCTTAAAATTCTTTCAGCGCAAACAACATGTTCTTTTATACGGAAAAGACTAGCCGCTCATCCGGGTAACTGTTATAATAATGTTTTCAGACAATCCGCCCTCTGTCCGCTGAGGGTGTAATTTCACGGGAGAAACGATATGGAAACGATTTGGAACAAAATGTACCAGGCTGCAGAAGACGTGCAAAAGCCCAGAAAAATATCCGACTGCATAGAAGCCGGCGGCGTTGCAGCCGCAGTGCTGTCCTCCTCCGGCAAAATCTACACCGGCGTCTGCGTCGACACCTGCTGTACGCTCGGAATCTGTGCCGAACGAAACGCCGTATTTCAAATGATAACAAACGGCGAATCCGAAATTAAAAAAGTGCTCGCCGTCATGCCAGACGGGAAATGCGGCGCTCCGTGCGGCGCCTGCCGGGAGCTGATGGCTCAGCTGATGCCGGAGCATTATCGGGAAATCGAAATACTTCTTGATTATGACACGGAAAAAATCGCGACGCTCGGAGCGCTTACCCCCGAATGGTGGATATAAAAATAACTATCTGCCGGTCGCGGGTCCGCCGCATCGACACTTACGCCGCATACCTGTAATTCTCACTGCGGCGGATGACACGCTCCGCAGGGCTCTAATCCCCGCTCCTTCGCCTCCGCAAGCGTCACTTCGCGATCGCTCTGTCCGAGATACCGGCAACCCGCCGCATGGTATTTGGAGCCGCTGTCCGTGATATGTACCACATCCTCCGCCGCGCTCTGCGGCGCCGCCCCGCCGCGCTCCCCTGCCTTCCAGCTGTCCGACGGCGAACAGCTCCAGGTTATTTCGATTCCGTCCGAGACCGCCACGATCGTTCCCTGCTCGTCCGTGCGGAAAACCGACACTCCGGCGCTCCGCAGTTCATTTAGCACCTGCGCATCCGGGTGTCCGTAACTGTTGTCCTCCCCCACGCTGATAACCGCCCAGTCCGGCGCAACCGCCTCAAGAAACGCCTCGCTTGTGCCCGTGTCGCTTCCGTGATGGGCAACCTTATACACATCTGCGGACAGATCGATCCCATTTGCAAGCATATCCTTCTCGGCATCCTCCCCCGCATCCCCGGTAAAGAGAAAGCGGTTTTCTCCGTTCTGCACCAAAACTCCCACAGACCAGTCATTTTTGTCATTGCCGTAGTCTCTATTCGGCGCTACGATCGTAAATTCCGCATCCCCCAGCGCATACGTCTGTCCCACCACCGGACGGGTTACGGCATAATCTTTCTCGCTCATGGCTGCCAGCACATCCTCATACGTCTTCGTATCGCTGTCTATATCCGGCAGAATCACGGTTTCACAGTCAAATTTATACAGTACGACGTCAAGCCCGCCGATGTGGTCCGCATCCGGGTGCGTCCCGATCACATAATCAAGGTTTTCAACCGCCTGACTCCTCAGATAACTCTGCACCAAAGTGCCCTTGTCATTATCTCCGGCGTCGATCAGCATCGCATGCCCGCCGCACAGAATCAGCGTCGCATCCCCCTGTCCGACATCAATAAAATGAACCTCCAGGTCGGAGGAATCCTGTTTTTTCTCTGCGCTCCGCACCTCCTGCGCCTTCTCCGCCGTGCCCAGGGCCTCCCCCGGCGCCTGTTTGCACCCTGCGGACAGACACAGCAGAAGAGCAAGCGCCGCCCAGGCTATGTATCGTTTCTGTCTGTTATTTCCGTTCATTCTCCGTTCCTCCCGTCAAATTCCTGCACGCTGACACAGAAGGTGCGCCAAAATCCCTCCGGGACTCCGGCACACCCTCTTTCCGGCCATTCTCTCCTTTACTGCATACGATTCATAATCTTAATGTGTGACTTAAACAGAGAATAATATTTCATTCCCTTGTCCTTCCCATAATGCCCGGTCAAAGCGGCACGCAGAGAATTCAAATTCTTCCTCTTATCCGCTGCCCGATAGAGAAATCCTGCGAAATCCTGCGGTTCTTCCTTCGCATATTCACTCTGAGAAAAGACGATATGACAGTAGATACCAAACTTTTCTCTCTGGCTGCTCTTCGGAATCTCCTCACGGTATGCGCTGTATTCGGGATCCGTCTTTACTTTCTGGTAAAGCGCTTTCCCCTTCTCCTTGCCGAAAAAAATAACCAGCGCATTGTGAAAATCCGCAAGATATTCTTTTCCGATACAGCTCAGCAGCTCCTTTACGATGCGCTCGGTTTCCTCCGCCTCGGACGGTGCGCCCGCCTTTTCCGCCTTTTTCTGCGTCTTCGATTTCTTCTCCGGCACGGCGGTTTCCTCCGCCTCGACCTTTTTCTCCGGTATCGCGGTTTCCTCCGGACGCACGACCTCTTTCTCCGCTTCGGCCTTCACCTGCCGCCCGGTCTCTTTTTCCGCTTCCGACTTTTCCTGCCGCCCGGCCTCTTTTTCCGCTTCCGGTTTCTCCGGCAAAACGGTTTCCTCCGCTTCGGCCTCTTTCACCGCCAAAACGGTTTCCTCCGCCCCGGCCTTCCCCTCCGGCATCACGGTTTCCTCCGCCCCGGCCTTCTTCTCCGGCATCACGGTTTCCTCCGGACGCACGGCCGCATCCGCCTGCTGCCGGCTGCTGCGCAAAATACGATAGCACTCTTTTCCGCTCAGTCGGCGAACCGGCATATCCTTTTCATTCCAATACCGCACTGCCGCATCAAATCCGGTATCATTTGACACAATCACATATTCACAGTCCGGCTCCCGGCACAGACGGTAGCCCAGCTCCGTCACTAACTGGAAATCCAGCGCATTACTCCCCTCAAAACACTTAATAAAAACCGCTTCTCTGTCCGTCTCCTTCAGCTTCCGCACATTTTCGTAATTCATGTGCGGGCTGCGCTGCGTGTAAAACACGACAATCTCTTCCTCCGCTTTCGCCGCAGCCAAAAGCGGAACCCATACATCCCCTACATTCTCGCTGTCAACCAAATATACTTTCTTCATCTAATCTTTTGAATGACCGGAACGGTATTATTATAACACACTTTTGCGGAATACAGACATTTTTTTGAACCGTCTTACCAGCCCAGCTCCGTCAGCCACCGGTTCACTCGTTCCTCCCGCTGCCGCTCCGTCCCCTGAACCAATTTCCCAAGCGCAAGCTCTCCGCAGATACGGCCGTCCGAAAGATACAAAATCCGATCACAGCAGCAGGCAACCCTGCAGTCGTGCGAAACCATCAAAATCCCGGTACCCGCGCGGTTAATCTTTATAAGCTCCGCCAGAACCTCCGCGGCGGCGCTCTGATTCAGAGCGCCCGTCGGCTCGTCAGCAAACAGGATCTGCGGCTCATTCATCATACTCCTGCAGATGCATGCACGCTGCAGCTGCCCTCCCGAAACCTGTGTGATTCTCCGTTTTTCCAGACCAGAGATACCAAGCTTTCGCATCAGCCGCTCCGCCTTTTCCGTCAGTTCGGCCTCTGACCTTTTGCGGTCAGCCCATACCGCCGGCAGCAAAATATTGTCCAGAATATTCAAATTGGCCATCATGTTCATCTGCTGGAACACAAATCCCATACGGTGCAGGCGCAGCTTCGCCTTTTCGTCCTCCGTCAGCCCGGTAATCTCCGTATCCTTAAGCCATATCTTACCGCCGGACGGACAGTCCATACCGGCCGCATGATATAAAAGCGTGGACTTCCCGGAACCCGAGGGGCCCATGACCGCCAGCATTTCCCCCTCCGCCATCTCAAAGGAGACCTCATGAAGAATCGAATCTTTACTCAGTTTTTCCACTCTAAGCAGCACGTTCGTTTCCCTCCCTGTGCATTCTCATTTACTCTCTCCCCATACAGCACTCACAGGCCTTTATCCGCCCAATCTCCGCAATCCCCGCGATGACCGCCGGTACGGCAGCGCCCAGAATCACCGCCGGTACCAAAACCAGAATGCGCTCCCACAAAATCACAAACGCAAAACCGTCCGCGCCGAAGATTTTCATCACCGTCCCGCAAAGTCTCTCACCGGACAGATTTCCGGTAAAAAGTCCCGCAAAAACCCCCGCAGCGACAGGGAACAATCCCTTTGTGAAATAAATCCGTTTCAAATCCCCGGCAGTGTAGCCCAGCGCTTTCTGCAGCGAGATTTCATACCTGTCTTTGTTCACAAGCAGCCGCATAAACAACACCGTCACGACAGCCGTCACAAACGCAGACAAAACCGCCGCCAGACAGGATGCCAGACGAAGCTGCCCAAGCGTCTGCCCGTAGGTATCCCGCACATAGTCCGCAATATCCGTGACGTCGACGCCTGGCTGTCTGTACCGTCTCATCCACTGCTCTTTTTTTGCGGATTCTCTCAGGGAAACATACAAAACGCTCCATATCACGGGTGCGTCATCGTCTGTTTGATACGCCTTTGCGGTCTTTCCCCCGTTTGTGATATCCGAATAAATGCCGCAGACCGTATATTCCGTCTCTTTTCCGCCCGTCACAAGCCGCAGGGGATCGCCGACCGCCACCCCCAGCTCTTTTGCATTCATCGCGGACAGCGCGATCTCCGTCTGCGTTTTCGGAAGCATCCCTTCCAGACAGCTTACGGGAAAAATGCCGCAGTCGCCCGTCTCCACGGTCAGATTGACCGTCCTCCCGTCCGCAAGCACCGCCGGACAGGATCTTGTCCGCAGCACCGCATATGTTTCAACCTGCATATCCCGCTCCAGCATCCGGGCAACCCGTCCGGTCACATCGTCGATCTCTTCCGCCTGCCGCACATCCATGCGGATCTCGGCGTTTCCGATTCCCATATAAGTCACAAACCCGGGATCGGATAACGTGCTGTACAGATTCTGCGGCACAAGCACAAGCACGGTACAGGCGGCTGTCACCAGCCCGATCATCAGATACTGCACCCTGCCCGTTTTCCGTTTCTGCACGGAAAACAAAGCCTCGAGTGCGGACAGCTTTTCCGTCTTTTTCAGCGCCCCTCTGACCGATAAAAGAATGATTTCTTCCGCAAGCGCCACGGCCAGACAGCCCAAAACGGCTGTCTGCCATCCTCCTTCTGCCATACCGTACAGCTCCCGCATCTGTTTTTCCAGAGGCGCTTTTAAAAGAAAGGCTGCGAAAAGTCCGACCGCTCCCCCGCATCCCGAAAACAGGATATATTTTGCAAAATAAATCCGCCGTATCCCGGTGTTCCCGATGCCGAGCGCCTTTAGCATTCCCACCTCTCTTTTGTCCCGCTCCATCTGCAGGGACAGCATAAACCCGATGCAGAGCATGGAAATCGCAAGAATCACGATACTAAACAGGAACAGTACAAAAATCACGGTTCCGTCCGACAGCGCATTCATCAGATAAATCAGAGGGCCGGTAATCGCCGGGCCGTCCGCCGGAAGTCCCTCCGCGGCGTATGCGGCGCCAAACAGGTTCGTATCGGCGCCGTCGCGCAGCAGAAATTCGATCAGATACTCCTCCCTGGCACTGTTATGCGCACTTCCGTATGCCTTAACCGCCTCGTAATCGGTTTCACACACAAGAAACCGTTTGGACGAAGCCATCATCGAATTCATCTGCGCATCCCTCAGAAACCCCGCGATTAAAAGCTCGATATCCCCGCCTCCTCCGGCATCCGACAATACCATGGTCTCACCAACCATAAGATCATACCGGTTCCGGTAACAGACCGGAACATAGACCTCCCCCGGCAAAACCTCCGGCCTGTTATTTTCTTCATCCAGCAGATAGTCAAACCGCTCTCCCTGCACGCAGAGCCCGTTGTCCTGCGTGCTGTCCGCAAGGCTGCGGCCGCCGAGCGTTATCCGGCTGTTGTCCAGATTCAGAAAGCGGCACAGCTGCCACTCCCTGACTTCCTCATGCGCTTCGGCAAAGCGGGCAACCGCTGCCTCGTCCAAAACTCCCGCATGCATCTGCATATAATCGGGCATCCCGGCTTCTTCCGCAAGACTGCCGATCGCGCCCGCGAGACCGGAAAAGAGAAGCACTGCAAGCGCGAGCAGCATCGCCGATACCGCCATGAAAAAGACGGCCGCGCAAGACAGCAGCTTATTCTGTTTTATATCATTCCGAATCAGTCTTTTTATCATTGGATTTTCTCCGTCTGCCCGGTACAAATAATCAGTTCGCTCTTTATTCCGTTTAACTCAATCAGATGATCGGCTTCCGGCGCGTCAAACGGCTCGGCCCGCTGCCCGTCCCTCTCGTAGTAAATGCATGTGCCGATTCCCTTCGCTGCGGCGGCAAAAACCGTCCCGTCCGGAATCCGGATTTTTGAGGCTGCCGCCACCTGATTGATGGCGATCTCCCCGTTTAACGAATCGCAGACCACATTCATATCGAGGTTGCAGTTTATCTCCACGGTTCCGCAAACCTCCTCAAGCCGGACATTTTCCGCCTTTATGTCAAGCTCGATATTGTCGCATTCCAGCGCGCGTATCACCACCGTCTCCGCTTTTACCTCCAGCTCGATTTTTCTGATATAGGGCGAGGGTATCTGCACAAAAACGAAAAGCGCCTCTTTCGCAGCGGCTTCGGTCATTCCGTTTCTGCGGTTTACATCGACATCAATGCGCTTTCGGATATCGTCTATCCTGACTTTGAAATCACTCTGAATCGAGGAGAGCGTGTCGGACGCAAGCCGAATGCGGATTTTCTCACCGTCATAGCCCGCAAGCACAAGCTGCCTGGCGCCGCCGAACTTCATGTCAAACCGCTTCTGCTCGTCAATGTCATACTCTGTGACACTCTCATACAGATAATCCGCCGGCTTTTTTTCCGTCTTCTGATTTCCTAAAAGCTCGTCGACGGAAATGTCAAACAGCGCGGAAAGCGTCATCATATTTTCAATATCGGGGATACCCCCGGCAGTCTCCCATTTTGTGACCGCCTGTCTTGAGACGCCGATTTTTTCCGCCAGCTGCTCCTGTGACATTCCCGCCTGTCTGCGGATTTCTTTTAATCTTTCTGCAAACGTCATCATTCATCCTCCTGTGACACCGTTATCGTCTGTCCGGTTCTCTATTCTCAGTATAGAAAACCTCATTTTCCAACGCAAGCAAACAGCGATAGCATCCCCCGATTTTCCTGCTACTTTGCGTGGCATCTTCGGAACTGACGCATCCTGTGCCGCACTCCTTATTCTATTGATTTTCACCTCGAACTATTAGGAAAACGCAGACTTTTATGATAAACTAACAATTAGAAATTCGTGTAGCCGCTCAAAATTTTTGTCAAAAATTTTCAAAATTTCTGTCAAAAATTTCTCGAAATATTTCCAGCAAATATCTTTTCTCTTTTTATCAGTTCCCGAACATCGTGATCATCTCATGTTTACATTTTTGCAGCGATTCTTTTCTTCTCTCTCATTATTATATTATACAACCGACGAAGCATATCTTCGTCATCAGTAATCCGAATTAAATACTTTACATATGCCCACAAATAGCGCACATGTACATCTTTCATTTGTTCTTTAGGTCTTACAGTGCATTCAATAAGTAATTGCATATGATCCTCCCGTGATACATTTTCTAAGTGCTTGTTAAAATTTTCAGGTTATATTCAAAACCATTCGTCCTTTTATATCTGCTATTTCTATTTTAATCGAATTGCTGACATATACGCGCTTGTTATATTTAGCGCCGCCCCGCAATTCTGATGCGCATATAAATTTACTGTTTGATTTGCTGAAAAGGTGGCAGCACTTACAGATAACACCTGCACATTTGTCTTCCCACTTTCTGATGCTCCCATCTGCACTCCCCCAAGAGACCCTGTTCCAGATGAGTTTTTTATTTCTAACCGACGCAAGCCGGTTTTATTGCTTGAAAAGTTCGCTTGACCATGTATCAAATATACTCCGGCTGCACCAATCGTCACCGACAGTATATTCGTTTCTACATCATTGGGGATTGACTTCGTTACCGTCAGAGATGCACCATAATTAGCACCAATATCACTTTTCGACAGATAAGTAGTTGCGATATTACGTCCGTTTCCGTCCTGCGTTGCTTTAGTAGCTGAACCGGCAGATGTAGCATAATTTACGTTCTGACTGCCAATATTAGACGTATTTATGGCGGTCGCAGCATTTTGTTTCCCAACCAAATCGGTGTTTAACTTACTGATTGCTCCCGTTGCCGTACCTCCGCCGATCGCTGATATATCCGTTGTGCCCAGCATCTTATACAGATACCGGATATTTTTAAACATCACTGATACCTTATTTAAAACACTGCTAAGCTTTTCACTTGTTGTAAGCTTCGCGACAATCGTCCATGCCGTAGTTCCGCCGTCTGCCACATCCGCGCTCGTAAATGTCACCGTATTGTCTTGCGCATCCCCAGTCTTATCAAGCTTTCCCGCAAGCGCTGACTCCGTCTCCGCCTTTCCTGCCTTTGTACCGATCGCCTGTTCCAGCGCTGTCACCACGTCCTCATTTTCCTGCATCGCTTCTGCGATCTCGCCTAAAGTGTCAAGCGTCCCCGGCGCGCCGTTAATCAGATCGGCTATCTCCTTATCGGTGTATCCTGTAAGCTGTTGGTACAGCGCATCAAGTGCATCCTGCTGTGCTGCAGATACTGGCTTTTCCACATCCGATGTATTATCCACTCGTTCAAGATTTAATTGTTCGGCAGTCATTTCATGCGGATTTTCTGTATCCTGTATGTGCTGATTGACATTTTTAATTAACTGCTCCGTAACCTGCCTTAAAAATGTATCATTATTAAGCAGCACCTGCGTAACTGCGTTAAACAGATCGGCATGTGCCGGATCCGTGCTCTCGAACTTCCGAACCTCGCTTGTATACTCCGGGTTCTCTGGTATATTGAAATTTGCCATGTGTTTTTCTCCCCTTAAAATCTGTCTTCATATTCGAACGCCATTTCCATGTCTGCATCTTTCGGCTTTCCTTCAAATACTCTTATCGCAAGCAAGTCGCCTTCCGCGTCATATAATGCAGCCTCATTGATAACTTTTCCGGCCAATTCGTCCGCATCCAGCGCCATCCGGTAGCAGTAACATGTATCTGTTATCTTCTCACACCTCTGATACTCGCGTCGTAAAAGTTCATTCTTCAGGCTGTTGTCTGTTTCCGATGGCTCTATTAAATTACCGTCTGCACCGATCGCCCCATCACCGATCACAATGCCGGCGATCACGGGTAACGTGATTTCTCCCTTTCTTGCCTGTACCATCTTCTTTTTTGCCTTTAATGTAATTATGCTTCTCATGCTTCCTCCCTGATATCATATGTGCTAAGCGTCTTTACCCCATCCATCCTGTATATACCGTCTAAATAAAAAAGATTGTTTTTTATTTCAACAATAAGTCCCGTGTCAGAGGACATTCCTGCCAATAATGGTAAGCATGTTCTGCCGGATGCAGCAATACAATTGCTGCCCTGTGCTCTTAAGATGACACGGCTGCGGTTCTTAATATTTCCTGTCAGATCCTCAATCCGGAAAAGAAAATAATAATTGTCTTTTGCCCCTACTTCTTTCCAGCGCCTCACCGTCTTTTGCAGGATATGAAAACTGATAGGATGTCTTTCATCCGCACCCATTTTTAAGATCACATAAAATTCCGCCCATCTGTTATCTGATACATCCCGGTATGCCGCCATGTCATTAGCTCTGATTATCTGCGGCGACGGATATCCTAATGTCCTTATCGCAAGCAATATGCCTTCATTCGTTCCTCCAAGCTTGCATATATCCTCATACATGGCAATCCTCGACCGGAAGTTTTCCATCTCCTCACCCTGATATCGGCTAAGCCCTCTATCCGCTGCGTGCACCTGCAGCATTTCATTGCTGCAGGTGGCAACCAACCCTTCATCCCTTGCCCGAAGAATGTCCTCTTTTGCTTCGTCAAACCTCTTACCAAAAACCCGGCAGAGGATATACCATTTATTCAGAGCTTTTTTTAATTTCTTCAGGGGAGTGGTGAGAAGATACCACATGTATTCCGTGAAATTCTCTATCATAAGGTATCACTCCTCTGCATGACGTTCTTAACCATGACGCTGATGTTTCCTGTAATGATGACTTTATCTTGATCTAAAATCAGGTCCTCAGAGGGCTGTAAAATATCCGTCTTCCTGTAATTATCGATTTTCGTGCTAAGCGCCTGGATAATGCTGTCCCTGTACAGGATATTCATCTCTCCTCGTGTCAGTGCCATCATCTCCTCAATGATCTGCTCCGCCTGTACATTTACGCCGTCTGTCGCCGCATCCGTTGCAAGATACACCACAAGCTCAAACGCCTGCCGCACTACCTCACTGGATTTCACAAGATAATCCTCATAGTTGCCTTTGAGCGGTTCAATCGCCGATTCAACCTGCCGCAGGAGTTCCGGAGACGCTTCCCCGGCTGCTCCCGTGATAATCACGTCGACAGTTCCCTGCCCCCTCGGATGCTGTGCGTCAATCCGGACATCCAGCACTCCGGGGACGGACTTGGCGGCGTTCCGAAGCTTCTCCTCTATCGTTCTCGTCGCCAGCTCAGACCACGAACTCATGCACCTGTCCCGGAGATCTTCAAGATCTTCCGCCTCGGCTCCCTCCTCAAAAAGCCAGTCCGCTTCATTCGTCACATAGTCCATCCCGTCAAGATGTATCATGGATATGGTGATTCTCCCCGGCGCTATATTATAATAAGTTCCGGGCGCTTCCGCCTCCACAAGCACCCTGCCCACAGGCTCCCCGGCATCAATGACTGTGTTCTCACAGCAGTAGAACTTCAGCTCTCTGCCTCCGGCATCCGGTTCCGTCTTAAAACAATGTCCTTTCGTTATCGAAAGAGGATTGTTATACTCAGCTCGGTATACGCTTACATATCCTTTTGCCGCCTTTGCTTCTTTTTGCTGTTTCGAATAATCCGCCGCCTTAATCTTAAGCCAGTCTCCTTCCGCGTGTTTCACAAAGCAGCCGTTAACGATGGCGCGGGCAAGCTCCATCAACTCTATGTATATTGTCACAAGCATTCTGCAGAGGTGATAGAAAATGCCGCCCTTTTTGAAATTTGTTACAGGAAATCCCCCGTCTTCAAGCTCTCTCTGTACCTTCTCCATCTCCTCCTCTTCATTTGGAAGCGGAATAATCTTTTCCATGATACTCTCATCTATCATTCCACAATCACCTCCACGCCATTGCTCTCCACATCAATACTGTACGCATTACTACTGTCATTTTTCCGGAAAGCCACCCTGATATGATATAAGTGACCGTCAAAGTTCACCTCCGTCTGTATGCTCCCGGAATCAATGTAATCCCTTTTAGACAATTTTGAGCGGATACGCTGCTGTATCTCCATCCGGGTGAAATCATCATATTCTCCCTGCATGAAGTCCAGCAATCCCCAGCCATAGGATGTATCCCCCTCCTCGTCTTCATAGAAAAGTTCCCCTTCTTCGGTCACCGCCTCGTTTTTAATATCCTGTAACCAGCACTCATCATCCGACACAAGCGCTATATCGCCGCTCTCATCCAAAACAGGCTGACCGTTCTCGTCAAGCATAATATCACTGTCATTTAAACCCGTTATCTGCATCAGTACCTCCCTACTATGTAAGGATTGCATTCCCCGTACAGCATCAGCACCACAACCCGGTTTCCCTGATAGACCGGGACACTCGTTCTCACTGCAGGAATTTCCGGAAACTGATTATCTCTCTGCATATTTTTGTCAAGTATTTTGAGTGTGCAGACATAATCATCACCACTTTTTTTCGCATTTACCACATACGCACACACACAGGGCGGATACCTCATATGCGCATACTCATTCTTCAGTATATCGTCCAGTGTCTCCCGGACAAATTGCTTCATCATATCTGACATTACGCGCCTCCCTTAAAATAAATATACATGTGCACAGCTCCGGTATCATCACTCCTGACAATGGTCTTTTCAATCTCCACTACTCCACTGTACTTACTGTGTATGATTTCAACCTTCTGGCTGTGATGTATCCACGGGATACCAAACGTCTCAACCTCCCACAAGCTCCCGTATTTATTCAATCTCAGGATATTTTCATCCTCTTCAAGAACATATATCTCATCCTGATTCTTTGTGGTTCCCCAGTAGAATTTCCGATTCTGGAAGAAATACGGAGCCGAAACATTCCACCCGGAATTAACCTCTGCAATCGCTTTGATTCCATTCTTCTCTTCAATAGAAAATCTGCGTTTTTTCCCATATGTTTCAGAAGACAAATCATAGTCTGTAATTCCCGCTGCAGTCAGAATATACCGGATAATATCCTGCGGCTCACAATCAATGAATGTTCCTTTTATCTTCACCCGATCGAGCTTTATCATGTCATCTTTTATCATGATCTCTTTCCAGTAATCGGAATTGCCGCATCTGACATAACCCTCGATCAGGCTGTCAAAGTCATCTTCATATCCAAGCTCCACCCTGCACCAGTCCATATCCCGCAGCTGCAGAACCCCCTGAAGCTGCGGAGACAGTTCCACCCTGCACCAGTCCATATGCGACTCTTTACTTGAAACACACTCAACCTCTATTCCGTCTGTTATCTCATAATCTCCTACCGTCACCCGGAACTCCGGGGATACCAGCTTCTTATATTTCAAGCTTCCTCCTACTTGACGGCCTTTTTCGCCGCCTTCTTTCCGTTCGCCGTGTCCCGGCTGTCCTTCGCCGGGCTCTTGCTTTTTAATTTCTTGCTTTTATTCTTTTTAATAGTCTGCCTTGCAGTCTGAACAGCCGCCTTCTTTTTTACTTTTATTCCAACAATATCAGGAGCCCATAATTCTAATGAGACAATACGTTTGCTCTCTGCAACGACCTTTTTAGAAGTGAGGCTTTTAAAATAAACTTTCGTGATTCCTCTGGCAGCACAATCTTCATTGACTATCGCAAGCAGCTTTGGCTTATCCTGTCCATACGGCTTAAAAAGCTGCTGCATCCCCATGAGCTGTTCCAATGTTGTCATATCCTTACTGTCCTCAAGCAATATATCTATCATCACTTTGGCATTCTCATAGCCTACAGGCTGCGATTTTTTAAATCGTCCCTTCTCGTCCTGCGCCACATACACGCTGCCCGCCTCCTGCACTTCCACGCTTGTGACCTGACCTTGTAAATAGACGCCACCCAGCTTCACCACCTTTTCCTGTACATACAGCATATTGCACCTCCTAAGTTGTGACCGGAGAGTGGCTGTCCGTCCGGTTCTGTGCATCTTTTAATTCGTCTATCAACTTGTAGAGCAACGGCAAGTCCTTAATTTTTTCAATATCAACCGTAATGCTTATCTGATGGATCGTTGTACCGCCTTCCCGGTCCCATCTCTCGGTTGTATACGTTTCCTTCGTCGTTGTGTTGCTTTCCTTTTCCTCCCGTACGGATGCTGCCTTTGACGTCAACGCGCTTGTGATGCTTGCCCCGCTCTGCTGTACGCTGTCGCTGCTTTCTTCATTTTCTCCTCGGACAACACCCCGGATAATCTCGGTCATATGTTTCCACAGTTCCGCCAACGGCAGCACTGCTTCCGCTCCAGCTTCCCCGCCTGCCAGCAGATTATTTCCGGATGCGCCGAAAATCGTCGGCTGTGTTAAAATACCGCCCTCCTTATACCACTCGATACCAAAATGCGGCACACTCGGCGGATTGATACTGAAGCCGCCCGATATGCTGATATGCGGGAGCTGCAAGTTCGGTAAACTCCATGAAAAATTGAAACACGACTTGATCCGCTCGATTGCTCCCGACACTACCGCTCTTGCAGATTCGAGTTTACCCGAGAAAGCGGATTGAATCCCCTCCAATGTCGCTTCTACCGCACTTTTCGCGGCCTGAATCTTTGATTCGATCGTAGCTCGAATGTTCTCAAGTTTTCCGCCGGTAAGATTGTCTATAAATGTGAATCCGGCCGTGTAATAGCCTTTCACTCCCTCGATCGCTGCCGCCGTCACACCGCGAATACCACCGCCGTGTTCCTCGTAGGCCGCTTTCATATTGTTAAGTTTCTCCCGTACCGTGTCAGATGTTGCCCCTAAAATATTTCCGGCAAAATTCTTTATTGACTCAAGCCCATTTTTCACCGTATTTTTCATACTGCTTATCATTGCACTCGCATCAATGCCGAGCGCAGACAGGGCGCCGCCTATTGCATCCAGGAATCCGGATGCAAATCCACCGATAAATGAAAGTATTGCATTAAATCCATTTTTGATGTAATTCTTGAAATCTTCGGCTGCAGCCGATGCAAAATCAAGCGCCCCTGAAAAATCCCCCTGAAATAAAGCGGCTACCATACGCACCACATTGGTGGCAAATGAGGCAAAACTCGAAATCGCATCTATTAACGGCGTCAGCGCGGATATTGCTCCCTGCACCGCTCCGGCAAAAACGGATCCAAGCACTACAAGGATCACTGCTCCTATTTTCTCGACTATCTGTATGAGAGGCTGGGCCGCCTGCCATAGCTCCATGAGCTTTCCGCCCAGATTCTGCAGAGCAGGCTGTATCGTCGACCATGCTTGCGTAACCGCTGATCGTACCTGTTCAAACAGCCCCTTCCAAAAATTTCGAAAAGCTTCCGACTTGTTCCACAGGACAACAAAGGCGGCTACAAGCGCCACGATCCCGACAATCACCCATGTGATGGGGGATGCAAGGAACGCTGTATTCATTCCCGATACGGCGGTTTTCACAAGCCCTATGGCGTTCTTTGCTGATAAGAAAAGCTTTCCAAGACTCCCGACCACACCCATTACGCTTCCGCCGATCGTAAGAAATATACCAAGTTTCAGAGCTATGTTCATGATGCTCTGCACCGTCTCCTGATTATTGCTTATCCACTCGGAACCTTTTTGGATCAACCCGCTCACCTTGTCCATCGTGTTATTAACAGCGGGAAGAAGACCGTTACCCAGCTCCTCCACATTATTATGTATCTGCTGCTTCAGCACTTGGAATTTTTGCTCTGGCGTGTTATTAATTGCCTCCGCCATCTCCTCTGTTACGGCAATGCCTCTTTTCATGCTCCCCTGTAAGTCCTGTATCCCACTGTCAAGAGTCTCCACATTGTTATACAGCAGGTCTATGAGCGCAACCGCCTCATCGACTCCGAAGGCTTCCTTCAGCTCCCGCTTTTCTACCGCATCTATGGTATCCCCATATTTACTCTGTAACTCGGTCAGTATCTCCGGCATGGATAACAACTGGTTGTTGGTATCAAGGAAAGTCAACCCCAGTTTTTTCCCGGCACTGGATGCCTGATTGAGGAATGACTTGTACTTCGTTGCCGCCTCCGATCCGGACATCGTGGTCTGCAGCTGTCCCATAATGGCAAGCTGCTCCTCAAGCGGAACATTTGCGTTTGTCGCAGTAGCCCCGAGCGCTGATATAGCGCTCGCCATCTCAGATCCGGATGTCTTATAGTTTTTCACTGCTGTAGCTATCCCGGCGGAGAACATCTCGCCAAACTCAAGGTCTGACATATCATCATAAAAGCCTTTATAAATACCGTACCCTGTAGCAAACAGTGAGCCCATCTCTTCCGTTGTCGATTTCGTGGCTTTACCCGTCAGCGCCGCCAGCTGCGTGAACTGTGCCACGCCTTCATCTGTCAGGGATGCTATTCCCGATTTAATATCATAGGATGCCGTTATGAAGTCGGACTTACTTGTGCCTGCCCATGTATCGGAAAAGCTCTTTGCCGCATCCTCCACCGCCTTCAGATTTTTTACCCCGAGAGAGGATAACTCCCCCAATGCATTTTGCGTGTCAAAAGTGGCTGTGACTGTTTTCGCACAGAGACCGGTGATACCGGCTCCAACCCCCGCCATTGCCACACCGGCTTTCTGCATGGTCCCGAAGGCTGCATTTAGTTTTTCGATAGCGCCTGAAACGTTATTACCGACTCCTCCCATCTGACCGGACAGGTTATCCACCATGTTCAGGATGACAGACAATTTATATACGGACTCCATGCCCATGTAACCACCTCCCTGTTGCGTTAATCATCGGAAAAATTGTCCGCTATCCCTTTTGCTACACCGGCTTCAATGTCCTCAATCCGCATCTCCCTGGCACAATCTGCCTGTGCATACAGAGATATGAATTCATCAAAAGTCAGATCTTCAAAACATTCCGGAAGCAGTTCCGCGGGAAGATAGGTGTATATGATCATCTTCCCGCAACTCACAAAACTGCTCTTAAACTGCTCTTTGGCATCCTCTACAGCTTTTTTACCGACGTTGTATCCGCAAGACCAAGCATGCGGAGCAGCTTGTCCGCAAGACTGATCGTGATTGCCGGGTATTCCTCCACTGTATTTCTGAGTTCAAAGCGCTGTTCCTCGATGATGTTGTCAAACACAAAGCTTTTGGATGCCTTCGTGACGGAATTTGAGATTGTCTTCACATAGCGGTCGTAGGATGCCGGTTTCGGCTTGCGGAAAAAATACGTGAACGCCTCCTCTGTATCATCATCTACCTGCACCGTTGTCGTCACCGTATATATTTTTTCTTCCGTTCCGGAATACTTTATCTTCAGACTCTCGATGTCACCCGACTGTTCCGTTCCATTCTTCGCCGCCTGCTCCGCTTCTTTCCCTGCTCTGATAAGCTCCATTTCTTTTTTTTCGTTCATACTCATATCCTCCGTTTTTGTCATTTATTTTATTATTACGCATCCAGACCGTTGATTTTAATTCCGCCCATTGCAATACCGTCAAGGTCTACCTTCATCGACTTATCCCCCTGCGCCACCTTAAAGCTGCGCTTGGACAGCACGACGTTTGTGAGTACATCCGTACAGGTTGCTGCTCCTTCGTCCGCATAATTTATTACAATTTTGGGGATGACGTATCTGTAGAAGCTTTTATAGCCCTTTGACTTAATCACTCTACACATCTCGTTGAAATCCTCGCGAAGTAAAGATAACTTGACGGAGTTCTTCTGGTTCCCGGTTCCGTATCCCCTGATTTTTCCGCCTTTGCCATAGATAGGTTCGCTCTCCTGCTCGTCATCGTAAGAGATTTCCATAGGCTCCATCGACTCCATACCGGATGCCGTGATTGTCACGCTGGACCAGTCATATACTTTGCCATTTACCAGCTGTTTATTTGCCATACCGATTTACCTCCTTTCCTAAAATGCTAAGATGCATAGGGATTCTCTACCGCAAAGGTCAGGTTCATCTCCCTCACATGCCCCATAGGTACATACATTATCCGGATGTCAAGGCTCTCATCCACAAGAATGTTGAGGTTTTCCGTGTCGATTGTAACAGAACCGGAACTGATAATCTTATCCCGGACGGCATCCTCCAGCGGCGTGTTAAGCTGCTCCTGAATGTTTATGATGCTTGTCTCGATATCTCCCGGATCAATCTCCATCTGCAATTCGTTCAGCGCTTCCGCACGAACCGCACGCACAAGCCTGTTAGATACGCGCACATCTTCCGCATACGCATAATCGCTTCCCTGCGGTGACATCATATTGGCGGATGTCACGAAAAAGTCTTCTTTTCCGATATACTGCCGGATCGTCACGAACTTTGCGGCATCTAAAGTCTCGATATAGTCCTCAATTCCTTCCGGGAGCAGCTTCCGCAGTTTCGCCTCTGAGATCGGAAAGCTCCGCACCTCTCCGATGCTCTGCGACTCTTTTGCCCTCCCATAGAGTCCTGTCACAATGCCCGCATTGTTAATCTCCTGCACCCTGCCATCCATCCGCTGATACCGGGAGTTACTGCATACTACCTGCATATACATGCTGTTAATGCCTTTCCGCTCCTCAAGCATAGCGTTCACATATTCGTCAAGGCTTTCATTCCCCCGGATTCCCCTTGCTTCGCAGACAAAATACAGAGGTCTCTTATATTTTGTCAAAAAATCCTCCGCAAGCGTACACAGAGCCGCCCATAGCGCTTTTGAGGATGCCCCCACGATATGGACAAACTCAAACACGATCGGGCTGTTAATAAGACTCTCCACAGCGCGGATAACCGCTTCATTGTTCATAGCCGGAGCAGTTGTCGAAAAGGCAAAACGGTCGCCTGCCCGGAAACTGTCACCGTCTTCTGCATCCGTGAATTTCACACGGAGTCCGCTCATTGCCAGCTCCGCCTCACCAGTGACAGGTATAGTAATCTCTTCCGTAAATGTGCTGCCCCCATCTAAGGAATACCTGTAGCTGCCCTCATTGCATTCTCCGGCATCCACGATTTCAACTACAATGTCATACGCATTGTTCGGGGAACCCTGCACTGCAAAACTCCCCGCACCCGTTTTCTCCCCCTTGATTTCTCCAACTGTTCCAGCAGTTCCCGCCGAAACCGGAATGCAATAGATTGCGGAAGCTCCCCACTCCACCGCATCCATGCAGGCGTCCGCAAGCGGAGTGTCCCCGAGCCGCTCTTTGATTTTTTTAACATCCATTGTGCCGCTGATTAAAATAGGTGCGGTGCTCTCCGCATTCGATATGCCAATCTTAATATGTACCCCGGTTCCGATCTGGCTGCTGCGGCCAAGATTGCCGTCTTCCACTCTTACATTTACATCTCCATACATTTGTTATCCCTTCGCCTCCCTGTCTTCCATACTTCCGCAAGTCGAAGCGGTTCGGAAGGCCTCACAGGCTGTCCGGAACTCCTGCTCCTCTACCTGTTTGCCGCTTTTCCATCCGTTTGCCGCCTTCGTTCCCTCAAATACCGCATCCGATACGCCAAGCTCCTGCTTAAGCTGCTCAATGCTCTTTAATGGTACCGCTTTTCTCATTTCTGCCATACTCTCACTCATTTCTGCGCTGCTTTATGCGCCTAGCGCAAGTTTGTGCAAGCAGCGCAGGCACAAACTTGCGAGTGAAAGATAAATCTTTCACTCTTCCTCCCTATTCATAGAACCGATATCCATTGACTTGATATCTCTATCCTCGTAAATGCCGCCTTCGAAAGTGATATCAAATTGTACCGCTACTTTCGCTTTCAGGATACTGTCGCCTTCCTCTACCCAATCCACATCCCCCACCACGATGTTCACCCAGTTTCCATCTACAGCGATCCCCTTTTTAAGGTTCCGCAAAAAACTCTCAAGAATTCCCTCCACCGCTTCCTCTGATGTATCCGCGATCACTACATGAAATGATGTGCTCCTGTTCCACAGCCTGACTCTACGCTTCTGATGCCCCTCTTGGTCCATAAATCTTCTTTTTGAGCCGGAGCGTGTAAACGTCTCACCGTTTCGCAGCACTGCAGCAACATGGACTTCATTCCCCTGCTTCAGTTTTTTCATGGCAGTGTAAACCTGACTTTTGATGCCGGAGTTTTTTAATGTTTCAATTATGTAATCTTTCTCTACTACCATATCCCCAACTTCCTCCGGATTGTTCCGCTGCTATTCCTCAAAAATCTCCTCCAAAGCATCTTTGATATCCTGCTCATCCTCTGCGCTGATACCCAGAAATGGCCTTGATGGTATGCTTACCCTGACAGAAGTTACCTTCCTCCATTGCCCGCCAATCTTAAATGTAAGGTATTTCTTATTTTTTGCTCTTATGGTCCGCTCATCACCAAATTGATGCGTCGCGGCCCTGATATCATTGGTACCAACGGCAAGCCCTCTCTCACTCACCTCTGACCGGATACTGTTTTTAAACTGCGCGGTCTTTGTGAGGGTTTTACCGCCCTCTTCTCTTGCCCGAACGGACGTCTTCCATGCTCTCCCTTCCGGGGATTTCTCCTCCGTAAACCGTTCTACTGCAGAAGTCCTAAGCCCTTCCGCGATTGCGTTCAGCGCCCCGCGGATCTCAAGGGTGCTCAGACGGTTCAGACGCCTGAGCAGGGCATCCGTATCACCGGACAGCTCTGCTCTGATTGACGACATCGTTCACCACCCTCTCATGCTATCCCGCGAGAAGATCCGGCCGGATGACTGCATTTTAAAACCATTTGCTGCTCCCTGATCTGCAGAAGAGCCCTCCTCAACACCAATGTCAATAACACCTTTTGCGACATTGAGCAGAAATGCAACGGCTGCGTTATAACGCGTCAGAAAAGTCTTTTCGCGCTCATCTTCATCAATACCCGTTCGCGATACCAGGTTGTACGCCGCAATATCCTTCGCAAATTTGCGAATGACCTGCGGTGTTTTCGTAAACGGAACACTGTACCTTTTCGAAAGGTACCCGTCAATCTCCGCACAGGCGTCAGATACCGCCTGTCCGGCAAGCGCCTCGATCTTTTGTCTGCGCTCCGCAGCATCCTCTATGTACTCATCTCCGATGATAACGCTTTGCATATCCTCTTTAATCATGGCAAGCGCCTCCTCCGCGGTACAGTACATTCTTATCACCTGCCTTCTATCCCTTTGCCTGTACGTCCTCTTCCCCGGTAGAGCCATATGCCATCTGCCAAAAACCGTATCCGGCATTGCTTCTTCCATCCGCCCCGTATAAAAATTTATCGAACATGAAAACATTCTCATCCGTGTCCTTTGTCAGGGATACGAACTTGATTTTCTTCCGGAGCTGATAGATAAACGGCTTTAAAAAGCGATTTGTACACAGAAGGAACCAGTATGCCGGGTGCTCTGCAAGCATGGGCTCTACATGGAGCTTCGCCGTCCCCTTCAGCACATTGGTGGTGCCTTCAATCTGATCGGCCTCCAGAATAAGCCGCCCCTCCTCTTCCAATGCCGGCGGCACAACCAGAAGGTCGGGCACAAGCTTCAGACTTTTGCCCTTGTCGCCTTTGATGCTCATAATCGTACTCCGTGCCTCCATATAGGAATCCCTTGTCAGTTTCTTATTGCTGCGGTTGCTGTAGATCTCGTCGCCGATCTTGTGCGCCGTATTAAAAAATGAAAGCCCGTCATAACATTTCTCTGTAAATCCGGCCATCATGGCAGTAAAGACAAGATCATCCGGATGCAGCGCTGCCGCTTCCCCCATGTTCGAAAAAAAAGCGGTATAAACGCCATACTTGTCATCCTCAATATCATCCCTCGGCACGCCTATCGTCATCTCAAACTTCTTATTCTTAATGAGATAGTCATAAGCGGCAAGAGCCTGTATCTCCCTCTCTCCAACCCACTCCCTCATGCCGGGCATCTGACCCAGCCACTTGTAATCCTGTTCCCCCGTGGCGCTGGGCACAACGGTTGCAACCTTCTGATAATTGGACTGTGTATCTGTAAAACTCTTGTTGAAAGCCGTGGAATATCCCACGGATAATCCATGTAAATTCGCCTGATTAACAATCATAATTCTTCTCCTCCTTGTGTCACGGTTCCCGGTTTTGTCGTCTCTTCTGTCTCCGCCGTGATAATCTGCTGTGTCATGTCTACGGTCACTCCGTCAGCGCATACCTCCAAAATAATGCCTGCCACGCCTCCGCCATCCGCTGTGATGGTTACGGTCCGCTCATCCTTAACGTAGCAAGGCTTCAGGATGTCAGTCTCTTTAATGGTTCCGTCATTGTTCCAGACAAATGTCCCGCGTTTTACGCTGACCGCCTGTTCCCCGTCTGCCCCGTTGCGGTTATCACAATACCGCTGTACGCAGCCTGCAACCCTAAGCCCATCGGAAGCCGCCGCCGGAACTGCATATCCGTCTTTATTAATTGCTGCCATAGCTGCCTCTATCAGCTCCACTCCGCCTTTCACCGGAATATGAATCATTCGGTTCCCGGTCCTCTCATTTCCCGTTCTGTTCATCTTAACCCTCCATTTTGCCGTACTTCTTTATGTCCTCCATAGATACACCCAAGTTTTTCAGGATCACCGCATCCACCTCGTCAGCACCGGAAGCCGCCGGGGCGTCTTTCAGGTTGAGCCTGCCCTGCGGCACCACCACCGGAGCCTTGTCCACAAAGCCCTTGAAGCCCTCCATGTCCTTCAGCGCATAGGATTTCGCCCAATCGGATTGTGCTGCCGTGATTTTCCCCGCCTTCAGCGCCATCTCTACCGCCTCATCCGCATCCCGTTCCTGCATCCGCTGCTTAAGCGCAAGGAGCTCCGCCTGTGTATCCAGCGTCCCCGCCCGAAGTGTCATGATAGAAGCCGCCACATCCTCGGTTCTGGCATCCGACTTCAGGCCAAGCATCGAAAGAATGGTGCTGTTCGCCACGATTTCAGTCCCCTCCGGCTTCTGTTCGCCTTCCCCCGGCTTCCCTTCACCCTCTCCCGGCTTCTTTCCGTCCATTTCCTTAAGCTTTTCCGCTGCCTTTACAGCATCTTCCACCGCCTTTTTAATTTCCTCTTCCGTTGCGGTCTCCGGAAGTCCCAATGCCTTTGCAAGTTCTTTTAATTCCATGATATTTCCTCCTTCTGAAATCTCTATGTCAAGGGCGTTCACCAGTGCGAACATCCCATCAATAGCAGGTGTGTTTGTCAGCGCGACCGAATGTATTGCTGCCGCTTTCTGGTCTCGCTTTCGCACCAAAACCACCGGCGAAAGGTATTTGTATTCCTTATTCTTCAGATACTCGGCGGCTTTTGCCGTCCATTCGACTTTCGCAACGATCGCATCCTCACCTTTGTATAGTTCTTTGATCCATCCGCCTGCAGGCGCCTGTACGTCTGACAGCGTTTGATGTTCATAATCAATCACAAGGTCAAGTTTTCGGGCTTTGAACTGTTTCTGTATCAGCTCAAAGCTTTCGTCATCCACAGTAAAGTCTCCCTTCTGCGAATGCACTCTCCCGAGCGGTAATATTTTAATTTCCGAAGGCACGCCGGAGAGCGTCACACCCTGTCCGGCACATGCAATCAGCTTTGCCATGTTGAATACCCCTTTTCTTTGTGTTCTAATCGCGTTATAACGCGTTATAACGCGTCTCTAAGCTCTGATGTGTAATTTCCCCCATCGGAACCGTTTTTCCCTTAATACGGCTTTTTTGCCCGTTCCCCATTTCCCTGCCGTTCTCTGTCCCGGAATAACTTCCGAAGCTTCGGGGATATGCCCGTCATATCCGGTTTCCATACGTTCTTTGCCGGATTGTTGGAAAAACCCTTGTCCGGGAAATTAGGGAGGATCTCCCCCGTGGAATAATCAATGTCAAACGGTGCATCTGTCTCAACATGTAATCCCATCCTTTCCACCTGTTTTTTCGTCAGGCTCACCACCATGCAACGGCATCGAAATCCGTTCGGCGGATACCAGATGTCCCATATGGGATCATCCGCCCGATACACTCTGCCTTCCATAACGGCATGTGACTCCCTCACATTCCCGTCCCCGGCTGTCCGGTATCTCCAATACGGCCGCAGTTTCTTCGCGGTTTCATCCGTCATGCTCTTATAGTGTCCGGCATTAAAAGCCGTTTGCATGTTCGTTCGAAAAATGTTATCACTCTTCCACGGATTAATGCCATCGTACCCATGCTCCTCAAGGAAATGGTTCATATCCGCCCGAAACTGCTCTTTTGTTCTCCCCTCCTCGGCGGCTTTCGTCAGGCAATCGAGAAACTCCTGAAGAATCCCAAGACTTGTATAACCTGACACAGTAAATGCCTTTGCCCTGGCCTCCTCATCAAGAAGGTCATATTCTTCCCTTGTCAGCGCCGTCTTGCTCTTCAGGAACTTTACGGCGTCCCGAAATACGAAGTCCCGGGAAAGTCCATAGATCACGTCACTCATTCATAGACCTCCCTATTAAATGGGAAAGATAAATCCCCTGATGTATGAAATCTTCGAGTTCCGGGCTTTCCATATCCTGATACAGTTTCCGGAGTTCGTTCTCGTCCTTCAGAATCTTCTGCAGCTCGTCCATATCTGTCGCTTTGTCAATTATTTTGAAAATGGGCTGCATCATCTCCCGGAAAATCTCTTCCGCCTGCTTATTGGCTATCGCCACAATTCCGTCCACCTGTTTTTGTTCCGCCTGTCCTTCCTCCTGTTTCAGCTTCAGCTCCTCGGCGGTTTCCATTGGCGGATGCGCCGCACCTGCCTGCGGCGGAGTCAAAACTTCCTCGCCGTCTTCCGGCTTCGGTATATTGAATTTTTTATATATATGCCCTTTGGGTATCGCAAGTCCCATGTCGCAGACAAGCGTTTTGTAAATTTCTACTACTTCTTTCTGATCTTCGACTTCATGACAGTCGAACGTGAAAAACGGAATGGCTGCCTCCATGCCGAAGTTGAACTCTACAAGAGGACGGATGATATCCCTGCGGATCGTTACCGCGAGGGCTTTTGCATCCGCAATCGTCAAGTCATGCCTGACCTCATCATGAGTCTTCGACTGTGCGTAAGATCCTCCGCCGCTGTCGGATGTCAGTGTCTGGCCGAGAACAGCCTTGCTGATCTGCTCGTCACAATATCGGGCGAGCTTTTCATATATCTCCACGCTTGTGGTCTTTTGCGACTCAATAAACTCTATCATCGTGGAACTCGGCACAATCCCGGCTGCATCCGTCCCAAGACTGACGATTGCCTCCATAAGCTGCTTTTTGTCATCCTCTGATGCCGACGCATCGTATTTCCCCAGCCGAAGCGGCATACCAAAGACCTCACAGAAGCTCACCCAATCCTTCAGGTCGTAATTTTTAAACAGATACATCCACGAGACAACCCTCATAACGCCCGCCCTGCTCGCATGTCCTGATTTTGCCTTATACTTATGCACCACAAACTTATTTTCTGGGATCTCCACACCGGACGGATATTCTGCCGTGCAGATTTTTATATTATCTGTCAGGCTGTCCCACACAAGTTTTTTGGGATGGACATATTCAATGTCATCAATAACATTTCTCCCATTCTCTACCGTCCATGCGAGTTCCATGATGCTGATACCTTTCCCAATGGCATCAAGCATATCAATCAGCACTTCGTCAAAGTTCTCTATCCCTTTAAGCTGCTTATCTATGAAATCCGCTATCTCCTTATCTGTCTCATCCTCGGAGAATGGCTGCACCTCCCAGTCAAGTCCAGTTACAGCAAGCTTTCTCGTCTGCATCTGCGAAAAAAGGTGGGCGTCTTTTTCCTCCATCTCTTCAAAAAGTTCCATCTGGGATCTCACATCACCCTCATCTGCCTGCCGGAAAATGCGGGCAAGTCTGCGTGGCGTCAGGCCGTTAGACGGATACTCAGAAAATTTGTCATTGACATCCCCCACAGCCACCCTTACAGTCACGGGTCTTGTTATACCTGTGTCTGTTTCCGGATGAAACGATGCCGCTCCCCCTTTTTTCTTTTTATTCTTCTTTCCCATCTTCCTCCCCTCCTCCTAGTAGGCTCCTTTTCCCATCCGGAACTTTCTCCTGATAACTGACCTGTAACTCGGCTTCGCCGCCACCGTCTTAATCATCTGCGCAAGCTGCACTGCCATCTGAAGACCGTCCGGCGCGCCGTCGTCGCGCCCCATCGGGAACTCCTCAAGCTGTTTTAAGAGTGTCTTGTGCTCCCGGTTGAATTTCAGATACTTATTTTTAATCACAGGCTGCAGCGACTCGATGCGCAACTGCTTGTTAGCCGAACTCTGTATTTCTTCGATCGGGATATACTCCCCTTCCTGGACCGACCTCGCTGCCATCACATCCTTGAAAAAATACTGGAACTGTACCGTCTCGACTCCAAATTTATAAAATCCCTTCTTATAATCCCGCTTCAGGCGTTTTGACATCTCGATCACATCGTCTATGATGACATCTGGTTTCCGTTTCTCGACGGAGGCATCCACCACATACATATACCCGGTCGATAACGACAGTGCGAGATTAATAATCGAACTTGTGTCTGACCTCTTATTTTTCCCGAGTGACGGATCGTTTGCGGCGACAAAAATGATGTCCGGGTTCTTCCAGTTCATGAGTTCCGGTTCATAAAAGTCAAACCATTCCGGATTAAAGGTTGCGGATTCCGGGTCGATCGGGTCATTCTGTAATTCACTGTTAAAAGACGCCTCGCCCTCTGCAACCCTGATCTCCATGAGATCGTAGTAGGAAAGCTTGTCCACCCAGAGTACTTCTGCCCCCGCAAGCATCTCCTCCTCGTGTGCCTCGAAAAATGACCTGGCATTCTCCTCGTGCTGCTCGTTAAAAAGGTTTATATAAATACTTTCCCACTCCTCCCAGAGCGCCCGGTTTTTTGCAAAACTGACTACCGCCCGGTACGTCTTCGCTTTATACCGCGGATTCTTCAAGACATTCGAGAGCAGCGAGTCATAGTGCAGGATCGTCCCGATATACATGATGTCCGTATAGGTGTCCCCTGCTTTCGAGACTGCCTTGTCAAACCAGTTTTTCAGTTTCTTTCTCTGATCTGGTGTATTAACGTTCTCATCATTTTCAATGTCGTCAAGCACAATGAGGTCAGGTCGCCAGTTTCGGTGTCTCCGTCCTCTAACCTTCTTTCCAGATCCGATCGCCTCGACTTTGACGTCAGTCTTTGTCAGGATAACGCCTGTCCTCCATGCTTTCTCACCCTTTAGGGCACCGAAATCCATAATGATATTGCCGTTCTCCTCAATCTCGGTCTTGATATCCTCGAGGAACCCCTCTGCCTGATCGGACGAGTCTGACAGGATGAGGATGTAATGCTTGTACCCGTACAGGATGGCATGGAGATTATCCTTAAATGTTAAGTTTGTGGATTTCGCGTGCCCGCGGGGAGCTGCTACCACATTCCGGGAACCCTTTTGCCTTGCAATAATCTTTGCTTCTCTCAGCGGATTCCGCCCTTTCATCACACCTCTGCTCCATATCTCATCCAGTTCCGCATGAAAGCGTGGTGATTTCCGAATGAAATAATGTGGCAGATATGCTCTTCCGAAGTAAGACAGGTCAAACGCTGCAAGCGACTTCCGGAGCCCATGCTCACCAATCACCGGCTCGCCGTCCCGGTACCTCTCATTCAGCCGCTGCCGCTCCTCCCAATGGTCGTTACCGCGGAGCACATACTCCTCAAAGAGCCGTATCTGGTATTCCTCGTTGTTTCTGACCTCCAGATCTTCCTCTTCGTCAAGCTCCCGGATCCAATCATCAATATCAATCATCTTCCATCATCCGCTCCTTTGCCTTTGCCAGTATCTCCTTAAGCATTTTCGCCGAATGCTCATCCTGCTTGATAACCTTAAGCATCTCCGTCTCCATCTCGCGAAAAGCGATATCCGCCTTTTTCCGCATGTCCTGCCGCACCCTGTCCTTGTATACTTTTGTCCGCGACAGAGAGGCAATAAGCCGTCCTGCCTTATCAAGCGGCATCCTGTCCCATTCCTCCTCCGCCGTCGCCATCCGGTTTACGAGTCCATTCATAGTCATCATAATTGCAGCTTCTGTATAATCCTCTTCCGGGTTCTCTTTCATGACCTGAATGAGACGATCAGTCTGAACCTGCGCCTCGAGCAACCGCTGCATCGTCTTCTGTGTCCGGAGCGCATATCTCCCGACGCTTGACCTCGATATCTCGTATCCTTCCCCCTTCAGGAAGGTGCTGATGCTCTCATAACTGTTAGACGTATCCGCAAGAAGCACGTCCACTTTCCCCCGCAAACTTTCTGGCAGCTCATCGATTTTACAGGTGACTCTCTGCTTGCTGCGCTTTTCGCCCATCAGATATCCACCCCATTGTCATCAATCGTACCTTCCGCGAGATCCACGCCCTCTTTCGTAAGTTTAATAACCGCATCATTGGCGTATGCGTTGTAGGCCGTGACCTTCTCCCCGGTAAATTCGATGTATCCAGCTCCCTGCAGATAATCGAGATACTTGCTGATATCCGGCGATATAATCAGCCCGGCCGCAATCATAGCATTCGAAAGCTGCCTTGTAAGTGCAGTATTGTTATACCCCTTCACCAGACACCGGATGATATACCCCCTGATTGCCTTGTTCTGCCTGATTTCCGCTTTCTCTAAGTCGTTCACCTAGTTCACCTCATTCTTTTCCGCTGCTCTGCGTCAGCAGCTTGTCAATCTTACTGTCGATGCTCCGCATCCTGTCCTCCACCCCGTTCATTGACCGGAAAAAATCTTCCCGAAGCACGAACGTGGTAGCAAAGTCGCCTTTAATGCTGTTAAGCTCCTGTTTGATAGTCGCGATATCCTTATCTGTCTCATCTTCTAACTTGTCAATTCGCTTATTCACTTTTTCGTCATTCTCTTTAATCTGCTTTTTGATCTCCTCGGTGCTGCTCTTGAGACCGTTGAACCACCCTTTGATAAAAAAAGTGATAACTCCTAAACCAAGTGTGATGACTCCGGCCATCACATCCGCAAACGTAATTACATAATCCATAGGCCCCTACTTCCTGATGAGCCGATCCGCGAGCTCTGTGACTCGCTCCCATCCGTCCATTGACACCAGCGCCACCACAAACGCGGCGATAAAGGATGCAAAGACCATGTACCACTCCGCAGTCACTCCGTAATACGCCATAAGCCCCAGCAGGCTGACCGGGCACAGGATGAGGGATAAAAGGATGACTGTCAGCGCCGTAGGCACTCTGAGGTCAAACCATGTCCACTTTTTAAGCGCCTCCGTGATGACCGACACGATAAAGGCCATGCCGCCGATGTAGACGACAATCTTTGATACATCCGCTGTAAAATTTGTCATAATAAACCACTCCTTTTCTGTTAATTTGATTGAGAAGATGCAAAAAAATAAGGCATGTAACTTTCGTTACATGCCCATTGTATGACGGGTTCCTATAAAGTTTTAGGGGAAGCATTTCGGGAAAATATTTTCCGGAATCCTTGATTTTTTTAGCATTTTATCGTTGACAACCACGCAAATGCGTGGTACTATATACTTGTAAGGAGGTGATGCCCTTGAGGGAGATAATCAAAGAGATGACGGAAGTAGTCAGGGAGCTCAATAAACTGTTTGACCAGCTTATCAAGCTCGCCTGGAAGGTATCTTCACTTGCCGGTGTAATACTCTTCATCATCTACTCACTCACCAAGTAAGGCAATGGGGCGCAAGCCCCTGCCTTATTAAAAAAATATCACAACTCCCTCAAGATTTCAACTATGAAAGCATTATTAAAAGAGAGCTTACAGCTCATCATACGCATTCTGTTATTCCTGTTACCGATCGCCTTGTTATTCACACTGTATCATTTTCTGTTTTAGGAGGCACATATGAAGCTAAGAGAAGTACGAAAGCATCAGAATCTATCTGTTCCAGAACTATCCCGGAGGTCGGGAGTATCGGTTCGAACGATTGAGGATTTAGAACGGCGTGGAGACGGAAGAGTCTCCACGCTTATCAAACTTGCAGACGCCCTGCATGTGACGCTGGATGCGCTGTGCCGTGATTAAGAGGTATCACGGCGCAGCCATTCGTCAAGACTTATCTGACCGACCGGCGGCTCATCCCTCATAATATTCTGAATCTGCTTTGTGGTTAAATTGTACCGATCTGCTAATTCTTTCTGATTATAACCGTTGAACTCTTCTTTAATCTTCCGGTTCCGCGCCGGCGCAATCACATTCTCTACCTTCGGAAAATACAGTTCGTCCCCTCTCGCATAATTGCTCAACAGGACGAAGTTCCGGATGCCGATAAGCTCAACAACTTCCCGATACCGCTCCCCGATATCATTAATCGTCGTGTTCTCAATCAATTCATTCAACAGTTCTGTACGCATCGCATTCAGCCTTTCTTATACTCTCCGGGTATATGTTAATGATATCCAGCCTGCACCGCTTTTCAGCCGGCCCCATCCGCTTTTCTCTTCGATAATGGTATATTTCTTCTTATGCCCCGGCTTCTCATTGATGTACCCGGTTATGTTATATCCGGTTCCTGCGCCTTCCCGGATGCGCAGCGATTCGCACGTCGTCTCAATCATGTATGTACCAGACGATTGTGCGGGTATCTCGCTGCCGCTTTCTGTCTGGCCACCCACGGTTCCCCGGATATCGTCCAGTATCTTCCGTATCTTACTTCCATACCCGGCGCCCGCGGCCCATCCCTTGCCTTTCGGGTTCTCCTGTATGCCGAGATATTCCACATACGGAGCGCAGCCACGGGATACCAGCGCAAAGCGTGGATCCATGCACTCCCCTTTCAACTTCGCAGTATTCGCATACGCCTTCAGGTGCTGTATCTGTGCGCGGATGCCAAGCTGAGGCGTGTCAAAACTGTTTCCGCTCTCCCCGTTTGCGGTCACTCCCATGCCGCAGAAATTGTTCTGTGAGAATGTGACCGCAGAGCCGGAAAAAGTGAAGTTTCCCGTCTCAAGACAGCTTTGCGCAAAAGCAACGTCGCCGCGGATGTTCTCCGCCTCCCCTTCCGACAGGTACAGCGGGATCATATTCACGACAGACTGCGGCACGGACGGATTCGCCGCGCGGATATATGCCGCCATCTGCTCCGCCGTAGCTTCCGCTTTCCCGGTTATCTTAACCATTCTGTCCTCCGCCTTCCTGTCCATCCCGTAATGCTCTGCGATAACCCTGCACTCCGCTTCTGCAAGTTCTCTAAGATTGGCGTCATTGAGCAACCACTTAGCCGTTTTGACATTGGTGTGGAAGGAATGCTCGAGAATATAGTAATCTGACAGCCCCGCAGCCCGCGCACCTCTAAGTACCCCGTAATACTCTCCGCCGGAGGAGCCTTTCCTTGTGGCTGTCCGTCCCGCCTGCGCTGTCCCCATTGTGGCAGCAATCACGTTTGCAAGCTTTTTGGCGAGTTCGTCGCAATTCCCGATGTTGTCATATCCACGGTATACTACGGGATAGTCCACGCTCTCCGACCCGCAGGCATTGGAATGGTCGCTGATGAAAAGCACACATCCCTTCGCCGCATGTCCACGGTCATAGAGATCACGGTCTGCACCCTGGCTTTCCCTTGTCAGAATGACCTCAAAGCCATAGCCTTCCAGTATTTCCTTCTGCATCAGATGGAGCTTCCACATCGCATCTGACTCGAAATATTCCGCCTCAACCGGAGATCTGTTATACTTACCGTAATGCCCTGCGTCAATACATATCTTTTTCTTTGCCATGATTATTCCTCCCCTTCGTCCGCATGATAGATGGGCTGTCCGTCCACCTCGTTAATCTCCTCTTCCGTTGCCACTGCATCATACAGCTCTTTCTTTTCTTCCATGATTATTCCTCCCTGTTTTTATCATAATCCAATGTGATGGATGTCTTGCTTTCCACAAATATGCTCTTTTTAATGCCCTCTATGGTGGCATCAAGCATATCCTCCGGCAGAAATGCCCGGATCAGTTCTCCGTTCTTAATACGGTAAATGTACCACAGCTCCACATCAAAGTCCGGCAGTTCCTCCCCGTCCCGCCCCAAGACAGAGATGAGGGTCTCTTTGTCTTTCTCAAACTCTCCCTTCAGCTTTTTTAGCAGAAGCTTTTTCTGCTTCTCGTCCGGCTTGACGCTCATCTCGTCGAGGAACTCATCAAGCGTCGTCTCAAAGGTATAGTCACCCGTAAAGATCGCTTTCAGCGCTTTTTCAAACTTACTGTCAAATTTATAGCTTGTTTTGACCTCCTCTTTAACTCTCATGCCGTAGACTTCTTCACCGACAAGACTCCTCAACTTGTCCGGATTTAAAATATCCAAACTCATGCTGTCCGTGATGGCAGCGCTGCCCTCATCTCCGTAAAACTTCACATAACGCACGTTGTGATCCTCTATGAGCGCTAAGCCCCTCGCCTGCAGCTCCGCCTTGTAGCGGTTCAGCAGCGCGCGGATCGTCTTCTGCTCCCGGTCTAATTCCACACATGCGTCAATGAGCTGACCGTCACTCATCACCCTCATGTCACTCTGTCCCATTCCTATTCGCCTCCTAACTTCTGAAATACTTTTTGTGCGCAGGATCTGCAGATACCCTTCCCGCAGAATTCCTGCACCCCGTCCACCGCGCCGCAGAAATTGCAACGCAGCGTGTACGGCCTGATCCGGATCTCCCCCTGACGCTCTTCCACCACCATCGGGTCTTTTGGCTCAATGCCAAGCTCCCTTCGCATTGCCACCGGGATACTGATTGACCCGTGGCTTGTCACTTTCTTATATGCCGTGCTCATCCGTCTGCTCCTTCCCATCGGTCTCATTTCTCAAAGTCATCTTTTTCATCTGATAGCGGATGCACTGATATACCTGTCTTTCCGTTGCACCCATCTCATCCGCTATCTTTTCGTCACTCCACCCCGCCCGATGCAGCGCCATAACCTTTCCCGCATCCAGACGCTGCTCCTTTTTCAGACGGGTGTGCTTTACAGGCGCTGCCCGGATTGAAGTCTTTCCATCTTCCGGCGGCCGCAATATCTCTTTCACAATCTCTTTTGTACAGGCCAGGCAGAAATGCACGTCATTATCCGGGACTTCCATCTCTCCAGATATTTCGCCGGTCGCAAAATCAAAAAGATGCGGAATAATACGCGTCCCCTCTGTCTTGATTTCCTTATTACAGCGATTGCAGATATAAGAAATCTTTTTCATGCATACACCCCCTTTCTATGCGTCCAGAATATCCTTAATATAATTGTACTGTTCCTCAAATGTATACGCACATTCTCCCTTTGCCTTCAGCTCTTTGGAGAATTCCCGAAGCCTTATGGCAATCTTTAGCACCTTTGCAGCGCCGACCGCCTCACGAGACAGCCTCATGCCTTTCTCATGATGCCCCACCATGTAAGACATTGCGTGCATCAGGTATATATTCCATGAATGACTTCCTGCATGGTCTCTTGCATTCCATTCCTCCATTGCCTCTTCAACAAATTTCTTCCGGTTAAGCTTGGGCTTGTCCGGCGGAATACCCCCCCCCTTTCCTGAAGCTCTCTTTTCACTTCTGCCTTGAGCTTCTTTTCCCTGTTAGTCAGTCGCTTCCTCTTTGCCATTTCATCACTCCTCCCGTTATGGGGCGCCCCGTTCAGGAAATCCTTCCCGGAACTGCTCCTCTATCGTATCCATTGCCGCGAGGTGGATATCAAGCATGTTGTTTTTGACGTCATCCAGATCCAGCCCACGCTTCAGCCCTTCCGTTCCGACAAACACCTGCAGAAAACCCGCTATCTGTGCCAGCTCCTCCATACTGATCTCCTGCCCCTGAAAATTCACCTTGTTATCCCTGACCGTCACTATCAACTTGCAATCCTGCATCCGGTCCCTCCTTTTCCTCCTGCCTTTTTACCATGCTCTTGAGCGCCTCAATCAGCTTCGCGCATTGCTGATAATTCATCCATTCCAGCGCGCTGACTCCAAACATCCGCCGACACATGCCATTGACTCTTGCCGGCTTTTCCCAGCCAAGCTCCTGCGTCAGCTTATATATCTTTTTCCGCTGGTTCTCCGTGGCGGCGTTTCCTCCGCGGCTCTTTCCATGTTCCGATTTTTTCACGGAGTCTTTCATGCTGCCAAGCACTTGGATGACCGTCTGAAACTCCCTTTTATTAAGCGTCCGGATACTGTCCTTCCCCGTGTGCGCCTGCACAATAAGATGCAGTTCCTCATCCGTGAGCTTCAGCTCCGGACATTTCGCAATACCCCACATCCTTTTAATGAGCGGCTGTGATGTTTTTCCCATGTTTACCTCCATGCGCACACGCTTTTTTGTGCAAAGCCATATATGGCTCTCAAGTTTGTGCGTGTGCGTACAAACTTGGGATTGAAAATTTTAATTTTCAATCTATATCCTCCCCTCTGTATATGCCGTTAGAAAGTCCGGTATCTGAATACCCCTTCGGCCGCTGTCTGCAATGGTATCTGACTGGACAGACACGCTCGTATGTTCATAATTCAGGATTACCTCATAGATACCGGACAGCATTTCCCGTTCCATCTCTTCCTCATGTTCACCCCTGATTGTGACTTCCAATTTCTTCACAGGCATCTCCTTCCTACAGCATCATCATGCTGGACGCTTCGCTCACAATCTTCAGCGTGATCCGGGTCTCTCCCTTCTGATTCAGAATACGGAGCACGTTGTTGAGCGTTCTGTCCAGCAGCCGGAAGCATCCGCTGTGTGTATTGGTCGCCCGGCTGATCATCTCGCCCATAGCCGCATCCTCAATCTCATAGCCCTCGAGATAGTCCGCTACCTCGCTCTTTGACAGCCCTTTGAGCTTGTAATAAAAATCCATCCGGTTCGCAAAACGATTCAGATTGCCCTTCAGCTCTGTCTCAAGCCGCGGCTCCCCGGCTATGACGATACCAACATCTGATTGATCGAAAATGCCCCGCAGGATCTCCATCTTCTTTTGCGTGTACTTGTTAATGAGCTTGTCCGCTTCGTCAATGATCAGCAGGCACCCCTCATTCGTATTGAAAAACTCTCGAATGCGGTTGACCCTGCTCCATATCGTTCCGCCGTACCCTCTTGGCAGCCCTATCCCGGTCTCGATCGCTTCTACTAAATCGCGGCAGGCCATCGTATCGTCACACTCAATGTATGTCACCCGCGGCAGCTCCGCATATTTCTTCAGTGCGTGGGTCTTTCCCTGACCGGATTTACCGACGACAATTCCAAGCCCCATGTACTCCTGACACGCCTGACATACCCCGATCGTCTGTACAAAGTCCCGGCTCTCAAAGAACTCAATCTTCTTTTTGAGAACGCTCGCTTTCCCGCTTTCCGGTTTCTGACTGTCCACCCCTCCCGACGCCTCTAAAAACTCCCGAATCTTCTTTTCCAGTTCCGCGGCATCGCTTCCATACTTTCCATTCAGATACTGGCTAAGTGCAGGACGTGAATAATTCATCCGAAGCGCTGCCTCTGCTTTCGTCATCTTCAGCTCCGCCAGCCGCTCGTTCATCTGTTCCGCCAGCGTCTTCTCCGCTTTGTAGGTATTCAATGCTTCCATATACAACCTTCCTTTCCGCTTTTTATTGACAGCAGCCCCGTCATTCTCCTATAGCTCTAAGTTTCTTGAGCGCGGCCTCCGCCTGCTTACTCATGTATTCGCCGTCCCCTTCGGACGCTTCCCGTTTTTCCTCCCTAAAGCCCTGCTGATATGTCTTGTCTGCCGGAAGGGAGATCACCTTTGCCGCATTCTGCTTCTTTCCGCCGATCATCAGGTCGATGCCGCCCACAACGCCGTTGAATCCGATGTAGCCGTTGTTCATTTCTTCGAATGGCCGTCTTGCCTCTTCCAGCCGTTCTCTGTCACGCTTCTGCTGCCTTTTCTGCATCTTTAAATGTTCCTCAAGGGCTTTCTGCGTGACCTTCGGGGCTATCTGAAGGAGTTCCTGAGAGTACGCCTCGCAGATACGCCGACCCTTTTGGTCGAAAACATATAGGACAGCCATATCATCCGGATCGTACTTGATGTCAACTTTTCGCCCGATATAATCACACAGCTCGTCCGAACGGTACTCGTATCCCCACTTTCGAATTCCTACGTTGCGGACAAATACATTTTCCGATTTCATCATCAGCATGGTTGCATAGGACTTCGGCGGCGGCGCTTTAAAATATCGCTCTGCATTTTCGAAGACCTGCTCCGGCGTCTTCCATTCCTCGCCCATCTTTTTAAGTCCAGTATGCTCCGTGCGCATGTACACTGTTGTGAGCCATTCGTGCCACTTTTCATAAAATTCTTCCAACGTCAGAAGCTCGCCTCTTTCAAGCATCCGCTTAATATCTTTCTCCACCTTGTCAGAGGTCTTCGAACCCGTGAGCGTTCCCGTATAGGACTTCATCCAGCGGGTGAACTTATTACAGACGGTGCGGAAGAATCGCTCGATCTGACCCTTGCTCCACGGCTCATAAGGCAGCGCCCGGTGATCGTCTTTAATTCCGACACTCTTATAGAAGCCCTTTGTTTCGTTATCGAAATCTAAACCGCTGCGGTCATTCCGGTCTCTTCCCGTCATGGTCTTGGCCGTATAGTCCTTTCCGTTATCGATATAGAGATATTCCGGAACCCCTCCCGGCTCTGAATAAATCATTTTGAGGAGACTCTGCTTGAGGATGTCAGAATTGGCATCCTTACAGAGGACATCACCCATGATGACTCTGCTCCGCATATCCACCCATGCCGCTAAATGCGGCTTGATCGCTATTAAATTGCCATTATTAGGGGGCCGGTAGCTCACCCAACAGTCAAAAGTATGCTCGTCTCCCATCACAATCTGCATCACCTGCAGCCCTTTGGTGTCGCGGATTCCCTTCACCATAACTTTATTCTTATACTCACGGGTACCGCGAGAGGCGAGAAACCATGCATTTCTCATGTTGTCGTCTTCCATCAGATAATGGATGTACCGCACTACCGTCGGATAAGACGGTACTTTTTCCCAGCCATTCAGCTGAGCTACGGCCTGCAGCTTTTCATACAGCATTTCCCGCGTACCCTGATTCCGGGCGAAATCCTCATTGAACCATATATTCTTTATGACTTGCTTGGCTTCCGGCTGGATGCCCGGAAAGCAGCCCAGTTCTTTCGGCTTCCGGCACAGGCAGAGCACCTTGAAAAATTCATAACTTGCGCCGTCTTCCTTCTGAAGCTTGTCCGCCCATGCACACGCTTCAAGATATGCTTTTGTGTAACGATATAAGGTTCGCTGGCCCTTTCCGAGGTGCTCCTGCGCATACTCTTCCGCGTACTTTGTCCGGTCGCCCTCGTCGTACTGCAGAAATCGTCTAATCACGTTTCCAAGCTCTACCGCTCTGTAATAATTCTCTTTGTGATTCTCGATGTACCAATCGATATCCGTATTCACATACCACGGGGTTTCCTGCTGCGGAGTCTCCTGTCCGTCCGGAACCTCTTCCGGGAGCGGTTTCAGCTTTTCCCGTTCCTTCCACGCGTTCCGCGCCTGCTTTGACAGCGACGAAACCGCTACCAGCACGACATCCCTTCCGCCCGTCTCAGGCTTCTCGGTCTTAATCTTAAAATCCCCCTGCTTTCGTGATAACTTCTTAATCATCGTATTATACTTTATACCCTCCAATTCAGCGGCTTCTCCCAATGTGACATACTTTTCCGTCAACCACTCCACCTCCTTCACGCCGCTTCAATTCCGAGTATTCTCGAAATATGCTCTATATACTTCCGGCCGCTGCGCTTCCCTGTCAAAATCTTATAAAGATACTGCTTGTTACAGCCGAGCAAGGCAGCCAGCTCCACCTGCGTCATGTTTTTATCAATAAGCCTCTTTTTGACTTTTTTCCCAAAAGGCGTCAATCCCGTCTGCTTTGCCGCCATCTGCTGCTCACCTCACATCATAATCTCTTTGATATTGACCTGATCCGCGGTTTTCCTCCGACCTTTTTCAGGGACGCCCGGCTCACTACTTCCAGATACTCCGGAAGATTCTTAACTACAAGCCAGTTCTCCGGAATCAATCCGTGGGCTTTCATTACCTTTTTCTGTTCCATTGTCGGAACCTTTCCGTTTTTCACTGCATCCCACCCTCATTCTTTGCATTTTTAAACTTCTGTGTTAGACTGTCCTTGATGGGTATTCCCACGGTAAGAAGGTGATGCCCATGCAAGAACACTTTTCTGACGAGCTCATGAAGTTTCATGACTTCCGAATCATCTGGAAGCTCGTATCTTCGAGCAAGTCAGACGGTACCTCCATCCGAGAATTTGAGGCTGATTCCCCGATCATCGGACGGAAGTACCACAAACGAGTTGAGGAGAACGCCTATTCATACAAGATTTTTTTTAATCTCTCCTAACTCTGTATCAGGAAATGGGCTTCCAGCTCCAATCTGGAGGCCCGTATCCTCTATGAATTCTCAAGCACATATATTGCGTGCCGCAGAGCCGCCTTTTCGTTCTCGTCAGCGACCTTTTCCAGCAGTTCATAAAGACGTTCCATCTCTTTTTCGCTCATAACGTTTTCCCTTCCTTATTTTTCGATAAGTTCCCTGTTCCGGTGACAGCTCTGCTAACCGCATATCATCCGGTCCGGCTCTTATCTGTTTATGTTTTTCCTGCCGCGGCTTACGGTTCCAGATGCTCCCACACCCTGAATAACCGTGAAATACTGTCATTCCAGCACTTCCGCATTCATTTCTCTGATACACTACTTTAATGACGGCATGTCCCCGATCTGATACAGACCGGCCAGCCGGATTCTCCGACATGCTTATCTCTGCGCAACTATCAGCTCCGCTCTCCGTTATCCAATCTACTAACCGATTGAACCCATTTTCATAGTGAAATCGAATCCCTGTTGCGATATCCTGCAGCGTCCCGTCACCCATGTGCGCGCAGTAATACTCATTAATGAAAATCGCGCCCGCATCCTCGGCTACAATGGCTTTTGCAGCTTCCATTTCGCCGTCTGCAATCGTGCCCATATCATCCAGCCAAAAAGCTTTCGCATTCCAGCTGCGTCCGGTCTTCCATATCGCTACCCATGCAATGCCATCCATGATCTCGTCTCGGTATTCTTTTGCAATCTCTCTAAGTCCTGCCATCCGCTTCCCTCCTGCTGCTAACTGTTAAAATATATAATTTCTCACCTTTTGCCCTGATTCGGGCGATTTTCTTTATTTCGAAGAGCTTCGATTATTGAGATTTCACTAGAAATTTGCTATTATTAACGGGTTACAAGTAATTCATTACAATATATATTATATTTGCGAAAACGCAGATTGTCAATGCGTTTTCGCAAATATGAGGATATATTGTGCAAAATCGCAGAACGGAGCATTTATGAATAATTTAGGTAGTAGAATCAAATTTCTTAGAGACAGCATGGATATGACTCAACAAGATCTTGGAAATATAGTGGGATTGCATGGTTCAAATATAGGAAGAATTGAAAATGGAAAAGTTTTTCCCACCGCTGATATTTTACTTAAAATAGCAACACACTTTAATGTATCCTGCGATTGGTTAATGATGGGAGAAAATGCAGAAACGCATATCTGCGATAATGCAGACGAGACTAATCTCATCCGACTTTATAGACAGCTTTCTTTAAAAGATAAAGAAATTATTCAAGAATTAATAGAATTTAAATTGTATAAGGCAGAAAAGGGAAAGAACCACAATTTAAAATCATCCGGATTGACGAATACAGAAAAAAATAATCTGGTGGGTTAATTTTTTTCGGTTCTTTTGGGTTACTCGTAACCCGATTTTTGTCACTTTGCTTTTTCCGTAAGTGAGCTCTGAAAAAGTGCGTTTTTCCTTGAAAACAAGCCAAAGTGACAACCTATTTTACTTTGTTCCATTTTGTCACTTTGCTTTTGGTTATTTCGGCTATCTGATATCGGTTTGAATAACGCGCATCGTTTCAACCGTTATTTTCAGAGAATCCTTTATTTATAAGGGTTTCCGGTAATTCAAACACACCGATAACGATGCATTTATAACGCAATAACGGCGCGTTATAACGCCAAAATCTGCAATGTGACATTTCTAATACAATACTATCATTTTTAAAAAACAAGAAAACACTGTTTTCGCCGGAATCCATTTAAAAAACAGTGTTTTCTGAATTTTAATATGCTTTTCACTTTTGCACTTCAACGTGTGACGCAAATTGTCTGACATTCTCAAATTCGTTGTCAAAACCGCCTCATTTTTTCTCTGCTCAATTCGCCAAATCCCTTGATTTCACGGGGTTTCCCGGCATTTCCCGGCATGTCACGAGTGGTCTCACGTCAGACGGTACTTTTTGTCAGATATTTTGATAGGTTACAATTCGCAAAGCAATATTGTTAAAAGGTAGGCATGCCCTAACAAAAACAGCGGCCTTGATTTCTCAAAGCCGCCGCGTGATGGGGCGTGACAATGCTTTGCCGTCGTGCGGCAGTCTTTACTCTTGAGTTACCACACATTCACCCGAGCCGGATTGTATCTCTTTGCTCGCTTGCGTGTGCTCGTCAAATTCTTTTTGACTGAATTTCTCAATGCCTGTCAATGTTCCATTCCCGGAAGTGTCCGGATTTGTAAAATCACGAACCGTATAAATGTCGATTGTACCATCTGCGCTTTCCAAAGTACGGATTGCACCGGCAAATTTTCCCCCGGACAAGCTCTCTCCGTTGGAGGTCAGTACATCTTGGAAGAAACGAACCTTTTCGCCATTGAAATACCATTGGTTTTCTTTGGCATTGTAGGTAACACCAAAGGCCGCATATTCCTTTGCCATATCTTCAAGTTCTTTTGCATCCAAAGGGTTGTCAAACAAGGCTGCAATAGGGGGTGGGTTTTTGATTGCATCAATATCGCGGGCGGCAAATTCTTCTGCCGAAAATTCCTTTACCCCGATGAGCTTTCCGCTGGGATCAAAGGAACCATTCTCAGCCCGTACAAAACTGCTGAAGTCACGGACGGCATACACATCGATCACACCGTTTTCGTTGAAAAAGTCTCTGCCAGCCTGGGTACCGTCTCCCGTGGTATAGTAGTCCTCAAACCACCGTACCACCTTGCCGCTATATTTCAGTTCATTTTTGCCGGCATCGTATGTCAGTCCAAATTGCTCATAGAGCTTAAATTGTTCCTCGTAAGGAACCTCCTTGTCAGCCCCGTCATTTTCAACAACCGCAGAACGAACCGGGCTTGACATATTTGGGGATTGCGGGGAGGTTGTGCTGATTGGGGAAGTATCGCCGCCCTGGGATGCCGCCATATTGCATCCGGCCAAACTCCCCACAAGCAGTACTCCGCCGAGGGCAACTGCAAGTAGTTTTTTTGTGTTCATAAAATAAACATCATCCTTTCTTTGAGTTTATCTAAAGCATACCACCCTTTTTTGTGATACATTTGGGATTCATTTGTGATTTATGTGTAGTTCAAAAACGACGGGCCAATCGCCCGCCGCTTTTCTGTGTGCTATCAAATTGTAAAAGAGAATTTCACCCCGGACTGCGTATTGCAGACCGTGCACACGCTTTCATGCTGGCGCAGTATTTCCTGTACGATATATAGTCCGAGCCCGCTCCCGCCCGTTTTCCGGCTTCTGGACTGTTCTACACGGTAGAAAGCATCAAACAGCTTTGGAATACTATCTGTCGGTATATGCTCCCCTATGTTTTCAACAGAGAATACTGCCCGTCCATGTTCCGACAGCGCGGAAATCCAGATGTCCGCCCCATGTGGGGAATACTTGATTGCATTTCCAATCAGATTTGAAAATACCTTTTCCATCAGCATTTTATTTCCGTTTACGAAAAGAGAGGATGGCATATCCAGATGTATTTGCAAATCCTTTCCCGCAATTAAATCCTCTGTTCTATTCAAATAGAATTTGATCATTTGTATGCAATCCAGGCGGTCTTTTTTGAAATCGGCCCCCACAGTTTCCAGACGAGAAATTGTCAATATTTCTTGAACCATTGTCTCCAGCGTGTTGGCAATTTCCAGCACTCTTGTCAGATATTTCTCCCGGTCTTTATATGCGCCGATCCCCAGCAGCATCCCCTCTAATTGCCCTTTCATAATTGTAATAGGCGTTTTCAATTCATGGGACACAGCCGAAAAGAAATTCGTGCGTGCCTGTTCCATTTCTTTTTCGTGCTCAATATCGGCTTCAAGTTTTCTGTTCGCGTTTTGTAAATCAGAGAGTGCGCCAGAAAGATTGTGGGATAGCGTGTTGAGACTTTTCCCCAATATTCCCAACTCGTCCGTCCGCTGTCCGTCAACTTTCCAATCTAACTGCAAGTCAGACATTTTTTCAGATATGCGGCTAATCTCCAGTACAGGCTTTGTAATCATGTGGGAGTAAAGCCCCGATATAACAAGCGCAACTACCAAGACAACAAACATGATAAACGGAAAAACACGGGCAAAAGACTGTTGCAGTTCTTCAAGTTGTTCTGCCGCCCCATAAACAATAAGCATATATCGGTCGTTACTATCAGAAAAAGAAAGGTGATAGCGACTCGATAGAATGGGCGCACTTTCGCTATCATCATCTGATGCATACGCGATATTTATTCCCCATTCATTGCTAAATTGTACGGTAGGCAAAGGCACCAAATCGCCCTTACCGTTGTATAACTCAACCGAATTGATTTCCGTATCTTGAATAAACCGGTCGAAGAAACCGCCGCTTTCTGCAAAAGCCACTTGTTCCAGTTCCGCAATAAATTCTTGTGTCCGCTCATCTAAAATTGTATTTAGCTTGTTAGAATAGGTCTTCGGCATCAGCCATGCCAGCAGACCGAATACGAACAGTGATATAAATAACAGCATAATTGATGTGATTAAAAACACTTTAGCAAGCAGACTGCTTTTAATTTTCTTTATCAATTTTATATCCCACTCCTCTGATTGTCTGAATAAACGCGATGCCCAGCTTTTTCCGCAAGTTTTTGATATGTGTATCAACCACACGCTCGTCCCCATAAAAGTCGTACCGCCACAGTTTATCCAAAAGATTTTGCCGGGTCAAAATGCGTCCCTGATGGGTCAGCAGTTCTTTCAGCACTTCAAATTCCCGATGGGTCAGTTCATAAGCGGTTTCGTTCACCGTGGCCGTATAATTGTCGCAATCCAACACAAGATTTTGGTAAGCAATCGTTTTATGTTCATCCTCCTCAGCCCCGCCGCTCCGCCGCAAGACAGCGGCAATTTTGCGAATTAAAATCGGCATGGAAAAAGGCTTTGTAATGTAATCATCAACCTGCAAATCCAGCCCCCGTATCTGTTCTTCCTCACCGCTTAATGCGGTAAGCATGATGATGGGAACCTTAGACTGTTTGCGTATTAGTTCACAGACAGCAAAACCATCAATTTTAGGGAGCATCACATCAAGCAGTACCAAATCAAACGGTGCGGTTGAAAATACGGAAAGGGCCTCCACTCCGTCATTCGCTAAAACAATGTCATAGCCTACCTCCTGCAGAAAGTTCTTCAATAATTCCTGAATATCCAAATCATCCTCGACAACTAAAATCCTTTGCATGATGCCACCTCCGAAAAAAGCATATCATAGAATTTTGTGATTCGTGTGTAGTTTCTAAATTTCCTGCTTATGATACTTCTGCCTGGCATATTTCGCAGTCTTGTCAAGTGAAATGAAATACTACCTAAAAATAAAATTGTGTTTCGTTCTCGTATTCCACATAATAATGATGCGGAAGACCTTCCCTTTCATTGACAATTATAGTGAAAAGGTGGTCGGATTATCCGACCACCTTAAAAACGCAAAAACTTACACTTATCTTGACACCCCGCGTCTTGGATTTCTGGCTCAATGATAGTTCTTTATGCGTTTCGTTCTGCTTTCAGTCGATTAACTTCTTTGAGAGAAAGTCCTGAAATATTTGCAATTTCCTCAAGCAAATCTTTCCCAGCCTCCAACATTCGGATCACCGTCATCTTTTTTTCTTCCTGTTCTCACCTTATCTTCCCCCGGATTCTCGAGAGCGCGTTGTCGATCGCCTTCGGGCTCTTCCCGAGCTTCTCTGCAATCTGCCTGTAATTGTGCCCGGCCAGATACTCGTCTAACACTTCCTGCTCCATCGCGCTTAAGTGTCGCTTTACTTCCTCCCAGAACTGCGCGAAATTTTCCTGCGCGATCACCAGCTGTTCCGGGTTATCCATCGTGTCCGTCGAGAGCGTTTCCGCCAGAGACTTCCCCTCCTCATCCGTTTTCGAATAAAAAGACACATAGGAATTGAGCGGTGAATGCTTCTTTCGATTGGACGCCTCCACCGCGCTGTAGAGCTGCCTTGTAATACACAGCTCCGCAAAATGAAAAAACGAGCTCTCCCGCTCCGCCCGGTAATCGCGGATCGCCTTGAAAAGTCCGATCATTCCCTCCTGAATGAGGTCGTCGGTATCGCCGCCGATCAGATACATCGCGTTCGCTTTCCGGAGCACTAACGGCTTATACTTTCCGAGAATATAGTCCATGATTCCGTCATTTCCGTCCCGCAGCATTCCGATCAGCTGCTCGTCGGAAAATTTCTGATATCCCTCCATCTTCCCTCTCATTCTGCCGCCGCACGCGGCCCATCCGGAAAACTCTGTATATCGCTGCTAAATTCCCGCACGGTCTCATTTCCCGCGCCGCTGTCTCACAATCTCATAGGCAAGTACGCCCGCCGCCACGGATGCATTCAGGGAATCGATATCCCCCTTCATCGGAATCGATGCGGCAAAGTCACAGTTTTCCCGCACCAGTTTGCCGACGCCCTCCCCCTCGCTTCCGATGACAAGGCCGATCGGTCCCCGCAAATCCAGATCGTACATCTCGGTACCGTCCATATCGGCACAGACAAACCAGATGCCCTGCGCCTGCAATTCCCTGATCGTTGCGGTCAGATTCGTGACCTTCGCCACCGGCGTATAGTTGAGCGCCCCGGCGGACGTTTTTGCCACCGTCGCCGTGAGTCCCACGGCCCGGCGCTTCGGGATAATCACCCCGTGCGCGCCCGCAAGGTTCGCGGTCCGGATGATCGCCCCGAGATTATGCGGGTCTTCGATATTGTCCAGCACAAACAGAAACGGCGGCTCCCCCTTTTCCCTTGCGGCCGCAAGGATATCCTCCACTTCGGCATACGCATAGGCCGCTGCCACGGCGATGACGCCCTGATGCTTTTTCGTCTCCGACAGCCCGTCGAGACGCTCCCTGTCCACATAACGGATGACCGTGTCATGCTTTTTGGCCTCCCTTAAAATCGTGCACACCGGCCCGTCCTTGCAGCCGTCTAACACGAACAGTTTGTCAATCGTCTTCCCTGAGCGGAACGCCTCAAGCACCGCGTTTCTTCCCTCTATCTTTAATTCCTCGTATCCCATCTTTTCCTCCACGGCACCGTATGGCACACGCCGTTGTCTTTAAAATTTTAAGTGCAGCCCATCCGCACCCGCCCGCACCAGCTCCGTGATACGGGGGAACTCGTCCCGCAGATACAACCATCCCATCAGCGCCTCAAAGCCCGTCGCCTTCCGGTAATCCGACATCGTCGCATTTTTGGCCATCGTCGGCGACTTGGCGTTTCTGCCCCGCCGGTAGATCTCCTGCTCCTCCTCCGAGAGCAGCGGGAGCAGAATGTCCATCATTTTCGCCTGCGTGTGCGCTTTCACAATCTGGCTTGTACGCTTGTGCAGCTCCCCGGCCCGGGTGTTGCCGCCTGCCACCACCACGGATCGGATCACCAGATCATAGATACCGTCCCCGATATACGCCAACGTCAACGGCGAGTAGGTGCGGATATCCACGTCCGGCGCGCCGAATGCCTCCTTTATATAGGAATGAATCCCCTCTGTCATTTGTTCCTCCCAGACACGCTATACAAGACTCCAGACAACGCCTTCTCTGGTGTCCTTTAACGCGATTCCCTTCGCGAGAAGCTCGTCGCGAATCGCGTCCGCGCGCGCAAAATCCTTTTCCTTCTTTGCGGCTTTTCGCTCCTCGATTTTCGCCAGAATAAACTGCTCCAGCTCAGCATCCACGCCGTCGTCCGCCGCAGTCTCCCCTGCCGTCAGAAGATTTAAGGAGAGCACCCGGTCAAAATCCGCAAACAGCGCGAGCTTCGTGGCCGCATTCAGATCGTCTTTGAGTATGTCATAGAGAATCGTGACCGCCATCGAAGTGTTCAGATCACCCGAGAGCGCATCCGCAAACCGTTCCCTATACGCGTCAAAACGCTCCTTCTGCACTTCCCCCGCAGCATCCGCGGACTTTTTTAACTCCGCGATCCTTTTCACCAGCTTTGTGTAGGCGGCGCTCACATTGTCGAGCACCTCGTACGAAAATTCCAGCGGCTTGCGGTAGTGGGACTGCAAGCAGAACATGCGGTACACGATCGGGTCATAGCCCTTTTCCTCAAGCAGCGACACGGTCAGAAAATCTCCCTTGGACTTGCTCATCTTACCGGATTTGTCGTTCAGGTGATTGACGTGAAACCAGTAATTGCACCATTTATGTCCGAGATAGCTCTCCGACTGGGCAATCTCGTTCGTGTGGTGCGGGAAAATATTGTCGACGCCGCCGCAGTGAATATCCATATACTCTCCCAGATGCTTCATGCTGATGCAGGAGCACTCGATATGCCAGCCCGGATAGCCGACACCCCAGGGGCTCTCCCACTTTAACGCCTGGTCCTCGAACTTTGACTTCGTAAACCACAGCACGAAATCGTTTTTGTTTCTCTTGTTGGCGTCCTCCTCCACATCCTCGCGGACGCCCACGAGAAGCTCTTTTTCGCTCTGCGAGGAAAACACATAATAATCGTCCAGTTTTGATGTGTCAAAATAGACATTGCCCCCGGCCGTATAGGCAAATCCCTTTTCCAGCAGCACTTCTACCATATGGATAAACTCTGGGATACAGTTCGTTGCAGGCTCCACTACATCCGGCGTCTTAATGTTTAATTTCGCGCAGTCCGCAAAAAACGCGTCGGTGTAAAACTTCGCAATCTCCATCACTGTCTTGTGCTCGCGCTTTGCACCCTTTAGCATCTTATCCTCACCGGTATCCGCGTCGGAGGAGAGATGCCCCACATCGGTGATGTTCATGACGCGCTTTACCTCATATCCGACGTAGCGCAGGGATTTCTCCAGGATATCTTCCATAATATAGCTGCGCAGATTGCCGATGTGCGCATAGTGATACACGGTCGGCCCGCAGGTGTACATACCGATTTTCCCGTCCTCATTCGGGATCACCGTCTCAACTTCTCTTGTCAGTGTATTGTAAAATCTGAATTTGTTCTCCATATTTCTTTTCCGTCCTTCTGTTCTATTCGTTCATACGGGCGGGCCAAAAGGCCGCCCGCCTACTGCTTCGTGAGCTGACGCACCGCATTCTCGAGGTCAAGCACGCGGTTTACAAGCTCCGCATTCTCTCTCTGCAGCACGGTGATATCCTCCTTGACCGGATCCGGCAGATGTACCTGATCCATGTCGCTGCGGGGAATTTTCACGTTGTTGCGCTTTACGATACGGCCCGGGACTCCCACCACCGTACAGTTCGGCGGAACCTCCTCAAGCACGACGCTCCCGGCCCCGATTTTGGAATTTTCTCCCACGGTAAACGAACCGATAATCTTCGCCCCGGCGCTGATCATCACATTGTCACCGATGGTCGGATGGCGCTTTCCGGTCTCCTTCCCCGTACCTCCTAACGTCACACCCTGATAGAGTGTCACATTGTCCCCCACGATCGCGGTCTCCCCGATGATCACACCACTCCCGTGGTCGATAAAAAATCCCCGTCCGATCGTCGCTCCCGGATGTATCTCGATACCGGTCTTTCGCGCCGCCCGCTGGGAGATCGCCCGCGCCCGAAAATAGTGCCCCTTCTGATACAGCTTATGGGCCCGTCTGTAGCTTAGCATCACGCGAAAACTCGGATAGAGCAGAACCTCCATCGGGGATTTGATCGCCGGGTCTCTTTCGCGGATTACCTGAAACTCCTCTCTGATATGTGCTATGATTCCCATATTATCTCACTCTCTTTCCAACCCCATATCATTTTGTCGGAAATATCCGCGCAAAAGTAAAAAAGCGGACTACTTCATCCCAGAGACGAAATAATCCGCGGTTTCACTCTTGAAGCATGTAACATGTGCGATACAGCCTCTGCTACGCTTCCCGTTCTGCGCTTTTACCATGACAAAATATTCGTATATTATAGTTTATGCACTTTCCCCCTATTTGTCAATTCTTTTTTATCGGCTTTGCAGCCGTTGGCTTCACAGCCGTGGCTTCGCAGCCGTTGGCTTCACAGCCGTGGCTTTGCAACCGTTGGCTTCACAGCCGTGGCTTCGCAGCCGCCACAGCGCGCACAGCCTGCCTCCGAATCCGCTGCAACGCTGCTACCCTCATAAAACGAGGTCAGCGCACAGATCGCCTGCGCGGAGATTCCCTGCTCCGTGCCGGTAAAGCCGAGTCCTTCCTCCGTAGTTGCCTTGACATTGACCTGACCCGGTGAAATCCCGAGCGCAGCCGCGATATTTTCCTCCATCTGCGCGATATGAGGGCGCATTTTCGGTTTCTGCGCGATGATCGTGGCGTCGATATTCTCCACCACATATCCGTGTTCCTCCAGCAGCTTCCCCACATGCACAAGCAATTTCACGCTCGAAATCCCCGCATACTGCGGGTCGGTGTCCGGAAAATGCTTTCCGATATCCCCGAGCGCAGCCGCTCCCAAAAGCGCATCCATAACCGCATGCAAAAGCACATCGGCGTCCGAATGTCCCAGCAGCCCAAGACTGTGCGGTATCTTCACGCCGCCGACAATCAGATCCCTGCCCTCCACAAGCCTGTGTACGTCATATCCCATTCCTACTCTCATCCGAATCCTCCTCTTCCTGCCGCGCCCGCAGGGTTTTTAGTTTACCGTCTCAAACACAAATCCGTAGCCTTCCGCTTCCACCCGCTCCCTGAACCGGTAAAAGGTATCCGAAAGTTTCTGCAGTTCGGCGTCTTTATTTGCAAGCGTGATCTCCTGGTCCGCGGCGCCGATCTGCTCCGCCATCCGGTCGGTCAGCGCCGGCCCGCCGTGGATATAATCCATATACTGATACATATCCGTGATCGTCCCCGCCTCATTGAAATCCGTGGCGTAAAATCGAACGTTTTCGTAAGGCAGCAGCCGGCTCATACATGCGTCCAACGTATACAGATAAGTGTCAAGCAGCCCTTTCTCATACGCGTCATCCCACCAGACAATATTATAAGGAGGAATAAAAAATAAAAACTGCGTCTGCGGATGTGCCGCGACAAGCGCTTCTAAACGATTTATATTTTCCTGCACCTGTGCACCCATGTAATCGACCGGCTTTTTCTCCTGGAGCATCCCCGCGCCGGGGCAGTGCATCTTCAACACCTCCTCGGGGCCAAGCGGCCTGTCCCGGTTAATCTGATACAAAAGCCCCTCGCAGGGTTCCTGCCGCGACATTTCGATCATGCGGGGGATTTTTTCGGCCAGAATATCCATATTCCACAGATACTCCACATCGTCAAAAGGATTTTTGTTGATCAGATACGCCACATCCTCTGAGATAACAGACATATCCGGGTCGTTGTAAAAAGAAAACACATCCACACCGTAAAAAACGCAGGCGAGCTCATGCTCCTCAAATGCCATCTGCAGATACGCCGCGAGAAGCGGCGCCGAAGCGGAACCGCCGACAGCTTTTACAGTCCTTCCCCCAAAGCGTTCGTCAAGCGTCTCCGTGTTCATACTCATCACCACGGAAGAACCCGCAAGCACATTGTCGTACGCAAAATTTTCCAGAATTCCCGGTACCTGGTATTCCTTCTCATCCTCCACAACGGCAAGCCCGAACCACGGCTCATGATAATGAAAAAACGGATCGACCAGAAATACCGTAAACGCCGCACCGCCGAAAAAAAGCGCCGCCGGAAGCAGAAAACGCAGCCAACTTCTCTCTCTCATAATTACCTCATTTCTGCGCATTTTTTATGACTCTGATGCCTTAAAAATTAAAATACAAAAACGCCGTCACACCGGAAAAGGAAAAGACACTCAGGGCAAACAGCGCCGCCAGTCCCCACACCAGCCGGTCTTTCGGTTCCCGCTCCGCGATCATGTCATACGCATTCCTGCCGCAGCACAGCGCGGCGGCCGCCACAAGCAGCAGCACAAACAGTACCAGAAACAATACCGGCAGCGCGGCAGCGCCAAACAGCCGCTCCGTAATCCGCTGCAACGGGTAATTCCACGACACCTGCACCTGTTTCGCCAGCTCCCATATGCTCCCGCCGTATGTGAACGAAAACAGTCTGCGGTAAAACTGCAGTGCCCCGTCCAGAGAGCCGCTGCGGAACAGCACCCAGGCAAGATTGACAAAAAGAAACGTGACAAACCACCGCAGCCTGTCCGGGATCCGCTCCACCGCCGGAAGATTCTCGAGGCACAGCATCAGCCCGTGGGCGGCTCCCCACAACACGAACGACCACGCGGCGCCATGCCAGATTCCGCTCAGCAGAAACACGATCATGATATTGCGCAGTTTTTTTATCATTCCGTGCCGGCTGCCGCCCAGCGGGATATAGACATACCTGGTAAAAAACGCGTTCAGCGTCATATGCCACCGGTTCCAGAACTCCCCGACAGAGTGCGCCCGGTAAGGGGAATCAAAATTCCGCGGCAGACGGATTCCAAACATCCAGCCGAGTCCCACCGCCATGTCCGAGTACCCGCTGAAATCAAAATAAATCTGGAACGTGTAGGCGAGCATCACGGCAAAGGCTGCAACCGCATCGAGACCTGCCACATGTCCGTAGCCGTAATCCACAAAAACCCCCAGCTTGTCCGCCAGCAGCACCTTTTTTGCAAGCCCCGCCGCAAACAGGCAGAGTCCCTTTTGCATCTGCTGCGAATCAAACAGCTTTCTTCCCTGTGCAGATCCCCGCTTTCCGATTTCTGCAAACTGCGGCGCCAGATCCCCGTGATTTACAATCGGCCCCGCCACAAGCTGCGGAAAAAAGGTCACAAAATTCAGGTAATCCGGCAGTGCATAGTGCGGCGCCATGCGGCGCATACGGTCCGCCATAAAAGAAATCTGCTGAAACGTAAAAAAGCTGATTCCCAGCGGCAGCGCAATATGTTTTAGCGCAAACTCTGCGCCCGTGACACGGTTTATATTTTTCAGAAAGAAATCGTAATATTTAAAATAAAACAACAGTCCCAGATTCAGCGCAATCCCGAGCACGCCAAGCAGCGTTCCGGCGCGGTGTCCCGGCGTTCCGGCGCGATGTCCCGGCAGTCCGGCGCGGTGTCCCGGCGTTCCGGTGCGATGTCCCGGCAGCCCGCTTTCCGCGGCCGCGTCTACCCGCGCAATCGCTCCGCTGATACACCAGTTCCCCAGCACGCTGCCGAGAATCAGCAGCACATAAGCCGGCTTTTCATAGCCGTAAAATACCAGAGACAGCACCGCCAATGCTGCCTGCGCCGCCCGGGGAAGGCCAAGCCGGTTCAGACCGTACCAGAAAAGCAGCGTAATCGGCAAAAATAAAAATACGAAAATATAGGAATTAAAAAGCATTGTTTCATCCCCCTGCGATATTTTTCCCTTTTTCTGCACACACTATAACCGAAGTAATTATTTTTTGTTTTGCACTCTGCGGCTGCGCGCTGCCCGCCGCAAAACCGCATCTTCTGCGGATACACAATATCCTGGCGGATATTCATATCCTGTGGATATCGCAATATCCTGTCGGATATCACAAAATGCAGCGCAGAAACGAGGTCTGATATGGCATCTTATGTTGCCCCGGCTCTCCGGGAAAAATTTGAAACACTGTCCGTCGAATTAAAAAACGCGATCTTAGAGCGCGATGTCCGCATCGAGGACATTCACGACCTGATTCGCGTCCTCGAAGACATTGTGGCCGAAGCGGAAAACTAGCGTACGGTATCCGAACCGTGCAGGTACCGTGCACACTCCGCGCATGATAAGACCCCCGGAGAAGATCTCCCCGGGGGTCCTGGCAGTAGCGGAAGGGAGACTTGAACTCTCGACACCACGGGTATGAACCGTGTGCTCTAGCCAGCTGAGCTATTCCGCCATATATTTAGATAGGTATGGGACCTATAGGGCTCGAACCTATGACCCTCTGCTTGTAAGGCAGATGCTCTCCCAGCTGAGCTAAGATCCCATATTTGTCGGCTGCTAACGCAACCGACTTAATTACTATACTATTCTTGTCCCAAAATGTCAATACCTTTTTCGAAAATTTCTTTCCGGGTTACGGTTTAACCCGGGAAAATTTCTCACCGGGTTGCTTCCCCGCCGAGCAGACGCTCCACCAGGCGCACGCACTCCGCCGCATCCTTTGAGTACCCGTCCGCGCCGATTTCCTCCGCAAAACTCTCCGTGATGGCCGCGCCTCCGATCACGATTTTCGCCGTACAGCCCCTCTCGTGCGCGAGCTCCACCACCTCTTTCATGCGCATCATCGTGGTCGTCATCAGCGCCGATAAGCCTATCACCTTTGCATGTTCCCGCATCGCGGTATCCACAATCACCTCCGCCGGCACATCTTTCCCCAGATCCGTCACGCGGTACCCATAATTTTTGAGCATCAGCACGACCAGATTCTTTCCGATGTCATGGATATCTCCCTCGACAGTCGCAACGACAAGCGCTGCTTTCGGCTCCCGGTTTTCCTTCGCCAGAAGCGGTTCCAGATGCGAGATTGCAAGTTCCATCGCATTTGCGGACGCAATCAGCTGGGGCAGGAAATACCGCTTCCGATCAAACAACTCCCCGACCTCGTTAATTGCCGCAATCAGGTGTTCATTAATGATGTCCTCCGGGCTTGCGCCTTCCGTCAATGCCTGTTTGACCTCGTCTAAAATGACACTTTTGTTTCCCTTTAAAACGGCCTCATAGACCGGGCTGTGCCCGCCCGCGGATGACGCCGCGTTCCCCGACGTCTCCATGGACGCCTGCGCCGCACGCTGTGCCGCCAGAATCTTCTGCTCTCCGCCCTGCGTCCCGGCGCAGACCCGCACCTGCTGTATCCCCGCATACTTTTCCGCCAGAAAATTCATCCGCTCGATATAGCGGATATCGCCGTCCTTCCGGTTCAGCAGCATATCGGACGCAAACGCCGCGTTCATCAAAAGCTCCTGAGAGGGGTTCGCAATCGCCATCGTAAGCCCCTTTGCAATCGCCATCGTCAGAAACGCCGTGTTTATATAACCGCGCTCCGGCAGTCCGAACGAGATATTCGACAGTCCGCAGACCGTCGGGATCATCAGTTCATTCCTACAGTAGGCAAACGTCTCAAAACACTCCAGCGCAGCCCGCGGATTGGCGCCGACCGTCGCCGCAAGGCCGTCCACCACAATATTCTCCCGCCCTACGCCGATATCTTCTGCGCGCCGTATGATTTCCCTGATAATCCTGTGTTTCTCCTCCGTGCTCTCCGGCAGGCCCGCATCCGACAGCGGCAGCAGAATAAACATCGCGCCGTATTTCTTCGCAATCGGAAGCAGCCGTTCGATTTTTTCCGTTTCCAGAGAAATCGAATTGATCAGCGCACGCCCCGGATAAATCCGCAGCGCGGCCTCAATGATACCCACATGACTCGAATCGATGCAGAGCGGACAGTCCACCGTGGAGGTCACCTCATAAATCGCTTCCAGCATTATTTTCTTCTCGTCGATACCGTTCATCCCCATATTGATATCAAGGATTTTCGCACCGTTTTCCTCCTGCTCAAGCGCCATCGAACGCACAAGGTTTAAGCTGCCCTCGCGAAGCTCCGCCTGCAGCTTTTTCTTACCGGTGGGATTGATCCGCTCACCGATCACCAGAAAGTTCCCGTCTAAGGGAATTTCCACATGGGCGCGCTCCGACGCCAGCATCCGGCGGCCTGCGGCAAGCGGTTCCCTCACGGTGCACCCTGATGCGGCCGCCGACAGTGCCTTAATGTGTGCCGGGGTTGTGCCGCAGCAGCCGCCGACAATCGCCGCCCCCGCTTCTATCAGCTTTGTTCCAAGCTCCGCAAAGCGCTCCGGCGCAGTCCGATAGACCGTTCTGCCGTCCACAAGCTCCGGCATCCCCGCATTCGGCTTTGCGAGAATCGGAACCGCGGCGTACTCCGCCATCTGCTCCACAAAGGGCAGCATCGCCTCCGGCCCCGTCGAGCAGTTGAGCCCCACCGCGTCCGCACCCAGGCTCTGCAGCACGATGACCGCAGTCGCGGGATCCGTCCCGTAGAGCGTCCGCCCGTCCTCATTGTAAGTCAGCGATACCATAACCGGAAGGTCGCAGATTTCGCGGATTGCCAGCAGAGCCGCACGGCACTCCTGCAAACTCATCATCGTCTCCACCACAAACAGGTCGACACCCGCCGCAAGCAGCGCCGCGGCCTGTTCCCGGTAAACTTCCACAAGCTCCTCAAACTGCAAATCTCCGAGCGGGTACAACTGTCTTCCTGTCATCGTGAGATCCCCGGCCACAAGCGTCGGCCTGTCTGCAATCGTCCCGGAATGTGCCCCGGCGTTTGCCGCATGGCATGCCTGCCTTGAAAGTTCCACGAGCCGGCGGTTCATATCCGCAAGCTGTCCTTCCAGCCCGTATTCCGCGAGCTTTATCCGGTTCGCCGTAAAAGTCGGTGCAAACAGAATATTCGTCCCCGCCTCCAGATAGCGCTGCTGCAGCTCCACAAGCACCGCCGGATGCTCCAAAATCCACTGCTCGGGACAGACGCCCACCGGCATCCCCGCCTCCTGCAGATTCGTTCCGGTCGCCCCGTCTAAGATTACCGGCCCTCTTTTCACAAGCGCCTGAAATTCTTCTCTCGTCATTTTGCCATTTCCTCCCCGCAATGCTCCTGTATCACGCCGCCTCCGGCCACATAATCCCCGTCATAGAGAACGACTGCCTGTCCCGGCGTCACCGCACGGACGGGCTCCGAAAAATCACAGCGGATTTCATCCTCCCCGGTCCGCGTTACCAGACACCGGCTGCCGCCGTGGGAATAGCGGATTTTGGCGGTGAGTTCCGTCTTCTCCCTGATATCCGCAAGCGCCATAAAATTAAGATTTCGGGCATAAAGCGTCGTCGTATACAGCTCCGCATCCTCCCCGAGCACCACCTCATTGCGCTCCGGCCGTATCTCTTTTACAAACATCGGTTTCCCAAAGGCGATTCCAAGCCCCTTGCGCTGCCCAATCGTGTAGTGCGTGATCCCTAAGTGGCGTCCAAGCACCGTCCCGTCCGCCGACACGAAATTCCCCGGCGGAGGCACCCTGTCACCGCACGCCCTGTCGATAAATCCTGCATAGTCATTGTCCGGTATAAAACAAATCTCCTGGCTGTCCTTTTTCGCCGCCACCGGAAGGCCGATTTTTTCCGCGATGGAACGGATTTCCTCCTTCGTGTACGCCCCCACCGGCATCCGTGTGCGGGCAAGCTGTTCCTGCGTCAGGCTATACAGCGCGTACGTCTGATCTTTTGCCGCCGTCACCGAATTTCGAATGGCATATCTGCCGTTTGAAAGGCGCTCCACCCTCGCATAATGCCCCGTCGCAATATACTCCGCGCCGATTTCCATGCTCCGCGCAAGAAGAGACTCCCATTTCACATAACGGTTGCAGGCGATACACGGATTCGGCGTCCTTCCCCGCAGATACTCCGCCGTAAAATAATCCATGACATGCTCCTTAAACTCCCGCTTAAAATTCATCACATAATAAGGAATCCCAAGCCGTGCCGCCACACGTCTGGCGTCGTCCACCGCGCTTAATCCGCAGCAGCCCCCGTTTTCCTCCACACACGCCTGCTCCTCGTCCTGCCATATCTGCATCGTCACCCCGACCACATCATACCCCTGTTCTTTCAGAAGATATGCGGCTACGGAGGAATCCACGCCGCCGGACATTCCGACTACCACCTTTGTTCCTGCCATACATACCTCTCGTCTGCGTTCCGAATATTCTCGCACAAAGAGGGTGTCCCGCAAAAATCCGGGAGACACCCTCATCGTTACATGCTTTATCATCGCTTATTTTATGTTACTAGATTGTGGAATTGTACAAATCACCGGCATTGTAATTGTAGGTATAATTTCCGCTTCCGCCGTAAGTGTTGGACTTAGACGCCTGCAGTCCCGCGTAGGTGTCTATCTTGGAAATCTGTGCTTCCAGCTCCGCACCGAGACTTCCGCTTCCCTGGAACATGGACTTCACCTTCGCCATATCCGACGCTTTGAACTTATCCGCATCAATCGAGAGCTTGTTGTCGTCGTCAATCCGGATGCCCATCTTGCCGAGTGCGGTTTCATTCGCTGCGACGAAATTGCTCATCGTTCTTCTCGCACGCGCGATATCCGACGTCTTGGAATCTTCCGTCTTATCCATCAGCGCATTGTAGTCCTTGATAAAGTTCTTCACCGCATCGTAAATCGCGTCTTTGTCATACTCCTTGACCGTCTTGCCGTCCGCATCGGTCTTCTCGATCATATTGAAGATATTCTTGCTGCCGGTCTTGCGCAGTATGGCAAGCGTCTTCTGTGCATCCTCTGCCGCTTCCTCAATCGCCGCTAACGTCCTCGTGCTGTCCTTCGAGGTGGACGTCGAGGAAGATTTGATCCCGGAAGTGGACTTTTTAGCGGTACTGCCGTCCTTCTCCGCCTTTGCAGAAGCAATCTCGGCATGGCTTGCGATATTCGAAGCCTTCGCGCTGATCTGGGATGCATATCCGCCCCTGGAATGAAGCACGGACTCCACACGCGCCTTGCTCGCATTCTTAAACTTATCTTCGTCAATCGAGAGCTTATTGTCCGATCCTACGGTGATACCAATCTCGGCAAGTGCTCTCTTATTTGCATTCGTGTAGGATACCATGTTCTTCGCATCGCGCAGAACACTGATCGTATCCGTCTCTGCCGCCGCGTCAAGCGTATCGTTATAGCTGTTGATAAACTCCTTGGCTGCCTTGTAGACCTTCTCCTCGTCGTAGTCCACATAATCGTGTCCCGCCGAGTCCTTCTTCGTCACAAACAGCCCATCCTTGCCGTTATCCAGCAGAACCGCAGCCGCGTTCTTTAAATCTCCCGCGGCCGTACTCACCGCATCGAGGTTCAGCTTTGTATTCTTGCCCTCTTTCTCCTCGGTCTCCGCAGCTTTCTCGTTTGCATAATACGCACTCATTAACTTACGGTAACTTCCGTTCTGTATGCTCGCGTAGTCGGTATAGCTGATACCGAGAAAATCCCCGGAACCCGAATTGCCGTTTGAATACCCAAGTCCGGAAAACAATGAATTAAAATCCGCCATACTATCACTCCTTTGAAATAGAATTCGACTTCCCTGTCCCATTGACGCCGAGTCTCCACTCGGCATTGATACCTACTATCTATATCGTCATTTTAGCGCGATTCCTTATACTTTTCAAGAATAAAAATCGTCGTTTTACGGCGCTTTCCGGCGCATACTACTGCTGATTATGCTTCACGTCCCGCACATCGTACCCCCGCTTTTCAAGCGCCCGCACCACACGGTCAAAATCCTTTGCCTCCACGCGCAGGAAAATCTCCGCGAGATCCATCACGTTTGTCGGAATCACCATCATGTTGCAGATGTCTCCGCCCTCCTTTGCGACAATCTCACAGATCTTTCCGAGAACCCCGCGGATATCGTAGGTGTATATCGCCATCGAATTGTGTTTGTTTCCGAATATCTTCTGGTACTCCTTAAAAACCGCCTGCTGCGTCACGATACCAAGCAGCCGGTTTTTGTCGTTTGTGATGGGGATAAAACGCGCCTTCGAGGTGATAAACAGGGCTGCCGCCTCCTCAATCCGGGTATTCTCCCCGATCGTGTCTATCTTCGTCTTCATGAAGCCCTGTACTTTCTCGGCGTTAAATTCTTCCCTCGTCCCCGTAAACTCCCGGAAATACCGTTCAAATAAATACTGCTTTGACAGCACACCGATAAACTCCTGTGCCTCGTTTACCACCGGAAGCGACAGAAGCCCCTGCTCGTCGATAATCCGGAGCGCCTCCGCCACCGTATCGTCCACGCTGATGCACGCCAGCTGTCTGAAAGGCATCATAATTGCTTTTACCCGCATAATCAATACCTCCTGCACATTTATTTTATACCTGTATTATACACTATATGTTCTCAATCTGCCAGTCTATCGGTGCAACTCCGTTCGCCTTTAAAAATTCATTCGCCTGACTGAAATGCCTGCATCCGAAAAATCCCCGGTACGCCGACAGCGGACTCGGATGCGGCGCTTTTAAGATCAGATGCTTTGGATTTGTCAGCATGGATGCTTTCATCTGTGCCGGTTTCCCCCACAGGAAGTACACGACGGGACGATCCTGGGCATTCACCGCCTGGATCACCGCATCGGTAAACTGCTCCCAGCCTCTGCCCTGATGGGAATTGGCCTGATGTGCGCGCACCGTGAGCACGGTGTTGAGAAGCAGCACGCCCTGATCGGCCCATTTTTTCAGATAACCGTTATTCGGTATGTAACATCCCAGATCCGACTCCAGCTCTTTATAGATATTCTGCAGGGAGGGAGGAATCTCTCTCTGGTTCGGAGGTACGGAAAAAGAAAGTCCGTGCGCCTGATTCACATTGTGATACGGATCCTGCCCGAGCAGCAATACCTTCACCTCGTTAAGCGGCGTGAAATGAAACGCGTTAAAGATATCGTCCGCCGGCGGATAAATCACCGCCCTGCCGTATTCCTCCCGCACAAACCCGTACAGTTCCCGGTAATACGGCTTTTTGAACTCCGGCGCTAAAGCCGGAAGCCAGTCATTGTCAATCATCGCCATACGCTTACCTCCTTACCGATACTCCCCTCCCTGCAAGATACGCTTTCAGTTCCGGGATTTCCAGTTCCTTATAATGAAACAGGGAAGCCGCAAGAACCGCATCCGCACCTCCCTTTGTAAGTGCATCGTAAAAGTGTTCTTTTGTGCCGGCACCGCCCGAAGCGATCACCGGGATCCCGACATTTGCGGCGACCAAGGCCGTCAGGTCCACATCGTACCCCGCCTTTGTACCGTCACAGTCCATGCTGGTCAGAAGAATCTCTCCCGCTCCGGCCGCTTCCGCTTCCATTGCCCACCGGACGGCGTCCGTTCCGGTATCGACGCGGCCGCCGTTTTTGTAGACGTTCCAGCCCGAACCGTCCGGCCGCCTGCGCGCGTCAATCGCCACAACAACACACTGGCTGCCAAACTTCTCCGCCGCCTCCGAGATCAGTCCCGGCCGGTTGATCGCAGCGGAATTGACGGAAATCTTGTCCGCTCCGGCCCGGAGCAGCAGCTTAAAGTCCTCCACCGTGCGGATTCCGCCTCCGACAGTAAACGGAATAAACACCTTCTCGGCCACCCGGCTTACCATATCGACAACCGTATTTCTCGCATCCGATGTGGCCGTGATATCCAGAAACACAAGCTCGTCCGCTCCGGCGGCATCATAGGCCGCGGCAATCTCGACCGGGTCTCCCGCATCCCTCAGATTCACGAAATTAACCCCTTTTACCACGCGCCCGCCATGCACGTCCAGACAGGGAATCACTCTCTTTGTAAGCATACACACGCCTCCATCACAACCTGGCAAAGTTCTCTAAAATCTGCAATCCGACGGAACTGCTCTTTTCCGGGTGGAACTGGCAGGCAAAAATATTGCCGCATTCCACGGAAGCATGAACGGATACCCCGTATTCCGTCTCTGCCTTCACAATCTCCGGCTCTTTGGCCGCGAGGTAATACGAGTGCACAAAATACACATACGGCGTCTCGGGAAGCCCCGCAAAAAGCCTTCCGTCGTTTTTCAATTTCAATGAGTTCCAGCCGATATGCGGGATTTTAAGTCCCGGGCTCTCCGGAATGCGCAGGATATCTCCCTCCAGCAGATGAAGTCCCTCCACGCCGCCGCACTCCTCGCTTCCCGCAAACAAAAGCTGCAGACCAAGGCAGATGCCGAGAAACGGTTTCCCGGCATCTGTCACCTCGCATATCACCCTGTCAAGCTCATACTTTTTCAGCTGTTCCATCGCCGTGCCGAAAGCCCCGACCCCCGGAAGGACCACCCGGTCCGCAGAAAGAATCTCCCTGCGGTTCCCTGTCACCACACACTCCTGTCCGAGCGCCGCAAAGGCCTTCTCGACACTTCTCAGGTTGCCCGCATCATAGTCGATAATCGCTATCATGATTACTCTCCGTCCTGTTCTGCATCAAAGCCAGCCTCGGCCAATATCTGATAAATTTCCATGGAATATGCGCTTCTGTCATCATTTGCATACAGCGCAAGCGCCTGCTCCTCAGAGACGCCGAAACCGCTCAGCGCTCCCATCGCCTGCTCCCTGACAGCCTCCAGCTGTGAACTGCATCCGTACTGCTCCGCCTCCCCGGCATACTTCTCGCACCTTCCGATCGCGCGAATCAGCGAATCGAGCGCCAGATCATAATAATCGTATGCAAAGAAACTCTGATATGCGTTATATTCTCCCGAAGCATACGCTAAAATCCGGCATTTCTCATAAATCTCCGTATCCGCTTCCCTGATCTCCATACCGGAAAGACGGGCAAACGCACTCTCGTAATCGCCCAGATCATAGCTCTTCTGCGCCTCTGTGAGACTGTTGGAATAGCCGAACAGATTCGTTCCGATGATCACGAGCGCTAAAAACGAACCTGCCATGACAAAGCACAGTATTACAGGCACCTTCGGAAGCGGCGGTGTGTTATCCGGCTCCTTCGGCTTTTTCGGCTTCTTTTCTTTCTTCGGCCGGTTTGCCTTTTCCTGCTTCTTCTGCTCTCTCTTCGCAGCACGCTCTTTCTTTTTCTGTTCCTTTTTCTCTTTCTTTTCCTGCTTCTTGCGGGCCTTTTCGTCTATGGCCGGCTTTTCCGGAATATCTTCCAAAGAATCGCCGCCGCCATCCAGAGACTGCAGCAGAGCAAGGTTCTCATCCGTCAGATCCTCAATATTTGCCGGCATCACCGGCGCACTGCCTGTCTTTGCGGCAGCCACTTCCTCCTCGTCCGGCCCGAACAAAAGCGTCGAAAACCGTTTCAGAAATCCCGGTTTTTTCTCCTTTTTCGCATCCTCTTCCGCAGTCTCGGCATCGGGCTCACCCGCCAGTCCCGCAAGACCGTCATCCATCATCATATCAATTCCGATGTCATCGATATCGCCGCCAGGCTCCGACTCCGCCGACATAAAATCGTCCATATTTCCGGTCTCGTCCGGATCCGAAAATTCTCCCTCTGACTGCAAGAGGTTCATCAAATCATCATCTAACTGCACATCCGCATCCTCATCATCCATTTGATTTTCTTCGGAAACCATAAATCCGCCCATCGCATCGGTTTCCTCCGCCATATCAGACCCGACATCCGGTATGTCATCGAGTCCGGCATCCGCCGGCTCCGGTTCAGACTCCGACAGGTCAAATCCGACATCCGGTATGTCATCGAGTCCGGCATCCGGTATATCAATCCCCGAATCCGGCATTTCTTCGGTCGGTTCCATCCCAAACCCGGGCATATCGCCGATGGTATCCACCATCACATCGTCATCCGGTGCCTCTTTTGCCGCACCCTCTAAAATACCGTTCAGATTCTCGAAGAGCACTTCGTCTCCCGCCGGCTCCCTTTCGGACCCTGCTCCCTCATCCGCGGCCAACTCCTGCTCAAACGCGCGGATGAACGCATCCGTGTCCTCGCCGGACAAAAGCTCTTCCTCAAACGCCTGCAGAAATTCCTCCTCCGACTCCCCGCGTTCCCCGCCGGGCAAAACCGTTTCCTCCGGCCAAACTTCCGCGCGCACCGGCTCTTCCGCCTGCATCACTTCCGCCGTTTCCGGCTCCGCTGCAGCCGTCATCCCCTCCGCGTGCATCCGTTCCTCCGGTTCGGGTTCACTCTTTTTCCCACTGATGGATTCCCGCAACAATCCATCCAGATACTCTTCTGAATTGCTCATCTGGTCCCTCCGCTACCTGTAACTTAATTTGGGGATGTGATAAGCAAACTATCACACCCCCTCTTCGCCTCAATCTCACTCAGTCCATATGCTTGTCAATTAATCCGTCTATCGCCGAAACCAGATTACCGATCTCCGGCTTGGTCAGCTGGGCATCCGCGCCGAGCTGTTCTCCCTTTCTGCGGATCTCGTCGTTAATCAGAGACGAGAAAATAATCAGCGGTATCTTCCTCAAAGTATCGTCGGACTTCGTCAGCTTCGTCAGGCGATGTCCGTCCATAAGCGGCATCTCGATATCCGTAATGATGCAGTGCACTTTGTCGTAAACATTGCCCTGTTTCTTGAATTCCTGGAGCTTATCCCATGCTTCCTGTCCGTTCATCGTCACAATCAGCTTCGTATATCCCGCTTTCTTGAGGCAGTCGGTAATCAGCTTGCTCAGCAGCGGGGAATCCTCCGCGAGAAGAATCGGTGAATCGGATCTCTCACGCTCCTCCATATTCTCGACATCCGACACCTTAAGTCCCGTCTCGGGGCTGATATCGGTCACGATCTTCTCAAAGTCGAGGATGATAATCAATTTGTCCGCCATCTTAATGATACCGGTAGACGCGCTGTTCTCCTCCGTGTTGATCGTGGAATCCGGCTTGATGATGGACTCCCAGGACACACGGTGAATGCCGAGAACCTCATCCACATGAAACGCAATGTTTAACTTGTTGAAATTCGTGATGATGAACAGACCCTTATCCTCCATCCCTTCCGGCATGCCGAGGCATCTCTTGAGGTTGACCACGGAAATCATTGTGTCACGCGGCATAAAGATTCCTTCGATACTCGGATGTGAATTTGGTACCGGCGTAATCGGATGATACGTCAAAATCTCTCTGATTTTGGCTACATTAATACCGTAATGGTTATTACCCAGCGTAAACTCTAAAACCTCTAATTCGTTTGTTCCTGATTCCAACAGAATATTTGTATCCATGACTATCTCTCCTCTCGCTAGTATCGCAATTCAATCCGCAAAATACTTACGGCTATTATAGCACATTGGTGCTAAAATTGCATTATTTTTCACTCATTTTATAAAATAATTTGATAATTATTCCCGTCCACGGACACTTCAAGATTTAAACTGTCCACGGACACCACGCTGTCCGGAACCTGGAACAGCAGAACCGTCTCCACCGTTTCCCCTGCGGCCACCGTTCCTTCATAAGCCGCAAAATCCTGTGTCAGAATCGTAACCTCGGCCGGGCTGCGCACTTCTCCGTTGACCGTAGCCGAAAACCGGGGCTGTCTCGAAAGGAAATCGAGTGCCGCTTCCTGTTCCGAGTTGTTTGTAATGTCAATCCCGAGTATCAGATATGTATATCCGCGATCGGCCTGCACGGCATAGTAGGAATTCTCCACATAACTGTCGTCAAGTCTGGCGCCTACATAGGAAAAGGAAACCCCGTCCACGCCGAACAGCTGCGCAAAATCCGCAGTCTGTGCCGCCGGCTGTTCCGTGTCTCCCGCAGGGGCTGTCGGTACGCCCGGCGCCTCATCGTCCGGGGCGACCTCCGTCTCCTGTTCCTCCGTCTCCGCAGGCAGTTCCTCTTCCTCCGCCTCATCCATATCCACCCAGGAAAGTCCCTCTTTCTGGTAGGTGTTATACTTTGTCACCATATGAGCCGCATAGCTGACAATGATACTCTCCTCACTCCCGGTAAGGCTGTATGCCGTATCACCGCATCCGGTAAGCATCAGTCCCGCCGCCGCTGCCACTGCAATCTGTACTGTCTTTTTCCTCATAAGCATCCTCGCCCGTTCTCTTTCTCATTTTATGTTAGCATTTCAAAATAAATATGGCAACAAAAATTTATTTTCCCATATCAAGTTCAAACCAAAACTCTACGCCGTCGCTGTGGTTGACGACGCCGCATTCCCTGTGATGTGAGGCCATGATCGCCTTCACGATGGAAAGTCCGATGCCGCTGCCGCCGTACGCTCTGGTGCGCGCCTTGTCTACCTTGTAGAACTTGTTCCATATCTTATCGATATCCTCGTCGGGAATCCTGCTTCCGGTATTAAACACGCTCACCCGCACACACAAATCAGTCTCCCGGTAACGGATCGCAATCTGCTTCGGCTCACCCGCATAGTGAATCGCGTTGCTCAGATAATTGGTGACAACCTCTTCCACCATAAACTCGTCCGCCCACACAAACAGCGGCTCCGTCGGGCATTCCGTCACCGTGATGTTCTCCTGCTGCAGCAAAATCCCTGCCGCGCTCACCACGCCCGCGATCAGTTCCGTCAGATCAAACCGCTCGATGGAAATCGTCTCATTTCCGGATTCCAGCTGATTTAAGGTCAGAAGCTTCTGAACCATACGGTTCATCTTGTCCGCTTCGTCCATGATAACCTCGCAGTAGAAATCCCTGCTCTCGGCGTCTTCGTTGATGCATTCGCGCAGACCTTCCGCATACCCCTGAATCAGCGCCAGCGGGGTTTTCAGCTCATGCGAAACATTTGACAGAAATTCCTTTCGCATTCGGTCTACCTGCGTCTTTTTTTCTATGTCGATCAGCAGCTGATTGTTGGCGCTTTTCAGCTCTGAGATCGTCCTCTCTAACGTGTTCGACAACTCGTTCATATGCGCGCCGAGCTCGTCAATCTCATTGTATTTGGTTCTCGGGAGATATTTCGCCTCAAAATCCAGCTCGGTCATCCGCTTCGAGATGTCCGTGAGTTCTAAGATCGGCATCGTGATTCTCCCCGATACAAAAAAAGCAGTCACCGCGCCGAACACGATGGCCAGCACCGCAACATACGCCAAAAACTCATTGGATACCTTCACACTCTCCCGGATACTCTCGAGCGCGGTGCGCATCAGTATCATATTTCCGTCGGAAAGACTGCCGTAGAGCACGAGATATTCGGAATCCAGCCGTGTATCCTTCTGCCGCTGAATGACATAGTTCTCCTTTTCCGAAAGAACCGTAACCTCATTCTCACGCTCTCCGAAAATAATGTCGAGAAACTCTATCAGCATTTGCTGCGTGTCATTGACGGAGGACCGCACGATCGCGCGCTCCGCGCTGATGATCATCACCGTGATATTCCCGTTGGCACACAGGTTTTCAAATGTCACGTCAAAATCTCTGTCCAAAAGCCGGTCGTTCCTGCTCGCCTCATCAATCGTCGAAAAACTGTCGGCCAGCATGTCCTGCTTGTCTTCCACATAGTAGTGCTCCAGAAAAACAGTGTTTAAAAACCAGCACAGCAGAACCGTTCCCGCCGCGACTCCGAGGATACTCCGCGCAATCTGCCACGTCAGCGAACCGTTTCCGCTATTTTTCAACACATTTTTTGTATTCGTTTTAATTAATTGAATTTTATGCCTTATTTCCATAATTGTCAATAGTGTTTAGCCGCCGTCATCCGCCCTGCCGCTCCACCTCAAACTTGTAGCCCATCCCCCAGATTGTCCGGATATATGCTCCCTTATCGCCGATTTTTGCCCGCAGTTTCTTCACATGCGTGTCTATCGTCCGCGCATCCCCAAAGTAATCATAGTTCCAGACATGATTCAGAATCTTCTCTCTCGAAAGCGCAATTCCTTTATTTTCCATAAAATAGACCAGCAGCTGGAATTCCTTGTAACTTAACTCCACCGGCTCTCCGTCCACGGTCACCATATGAGCACTCTTATCGACAGAAATCCCGCCCGCGCAAAGCGTCTCCTGCGGCTCGCCGCCACCGGTGCGCCGCAGGATTGCCCCGACTCTCGCCACCAGTATTTTCGGGGAAAACGGCTTTGCGATATACTCGTCCACCCCCAGCTCGAAGCCGTTTAGCTCGTCGCTCTCATCCCCCTTCGCGGTGAGCATGATAATCGGAACCTTCGAGCTCTCGCGCACTTCCCTGCACACCTCGAACCCGTTTCGCCCGGGCATCATCACGTCGAGAATCAGCATTGCGATATCCGGTTCCCGGTAAAAAACGGCAAGCGCCTCGTCCCCGTCCGCCGCCTCTAACACCTCATAATTCTCCCGGACGAGAAAATCCTTTACCAGCTTGCGCATTCTGCTCTCGTCATCCACCACCAGTATCTTAATCCTGCTCAATTTCCTTCTCCCTCTCCGCAAGTGCGGCCTCGCGCTCTTCTAATTCCCGTTCCCACTGCTCGTACCGGTCGATCAGCTTTGTCTCGTAATTAAGAATCGTGGGGCTGTTTGAAAACATGCTGACCGTAAACATCCCGACGACACACAAAAACAGAACCAGGCAGATGCCAAGCGCGGCCTGATATCGTTTTCTGAAGTCAAAATTTTTGACCTGCATCTGCGGTTCGGGCGCCGTCTTGCGCTCCGTCCGCCTTTTTTTCTGTATGCTCTCCTCGAGCACCGGGTGCGAAACCGGAATCGGAAGGACCGCCTCCCCGTCGATAAACGGAATGGACCTCAGATACTCCTGCAGCTCCTTTAAGTAGGCATATCCCACCGCCGTCTCAAACAGCTTTTGCTGAATCATCTTATTGTAGATGCCAAGCACCGCTTCCGGCGTGTCCATATTTATTTTCTCCCGGAGATACCGGATTCCCTCGGCCTCCTTTTTCGCCTGCGCCGCCTCCTCCTCGTTTTCAAAGCAGAAACCGCCGATTATGATTCCGTTTTTGTTCTCAGCCATATTTTAGCATTCCTCTTTTTATCTCAAAAAATGTAACTCTGTTCTTGCCGTATTCCTTCGCCTTGAGCAGCGCCTCGTCCGCACAGGAAAACAGCGAATCGTAGGAAATATCCAGATTGCTGTTGTAGGAGACTCCGACGCTGACGCTCCCCTGCACGCTGGCATTTTTCCCGAACCGGCTTTCCGCAAACGTCTCCCGGAAAACCTCCACGCGGCTCTCAAGCTCCCCCACATCGTCAATCTCACGGACAAAGATCAGAAACTCGTCCCCGCCGAACCGCCCCGCCAGATCCTCTGCAAACTGTTCGTTGATGAGCACTGCAAGCCGCTCTATCACCTCGTCCCCGACCAGGTGGCCGTAGCTGTCGTTCATGAGTTTAAAATTGTCGATATCTATCAGGATCATTGCATCCGTAATCCCCCGGTTGCGCTCCGCGAGATAATTCTCCACCTCAAACCGAAACGCACTCCCATTCAGGAGTCCGGTTGCCAGATCGCATTTGCTCCGAAACTCAAATTCCTGCCTCTGTTTTTCCAGCTCCTGCAGGTTTTCGATATTGTCTAAATTCTGCTGCTTGAACTTCTGGATCGCACTCTCGTACTCGCTGCGCATCGCCACATAATTGTGACAGCTCTCGAGGTATTTGCCGCGTCCGCCAAATGTTTTCTGATACAGTACTTCCAGTTCCTCCATCCGCATCTGCAGTTCAAACAGCTCCGTGATACTCAGCTTTTCCTTCAGGATATCAAGAAAGCGGCGCGCCTCGACCTTTCTGCCCTTCTCGATCAGAAACGTGCACAGTTCCGCATAGCTGTCTATCTGTTCAATATACGCGTCATCATATATCAGATATTCGCGTATCTCCTCCACAAGCGCTTCCATCCGGCTCTCCGTGCCGGACTGCTCCTCCATCCACACCTCGAGAATGCTCTTTGAGAGCAGGATCCCTTCGTGAAACGTCACCTGATAGTAGGAGTCCGCCTCGCGCTTGACGCGCCTGACGTCGTCGTAATTACCCATCCGGAATAAAATCTGTGCCTGCTGAATCAGACAGAGCAGAATCAGCATCATTGCCGGCCTGCTGTGACTGCTCTGCGCTGCCTCATACCCCTGTCTGCAATAGCTCATGGCCTTCTGATAATCTCCGAGACTCTGATACAGGATTCCGGCATTCAACAGCGCCGCGACCTGTCCCTCCACGCTGTGGTTTCTCTTCGCGGTCTCGTTCGCCAGCAGGTAATAATTCAGCGCGACACTCTCGTATCCCATAAAAGAAAACAGCATGCCGAGCATGTTGTAAGCCTCCGTCTCGAGATACTGATAGTCCAGTGTCTTTTCGATGGCGAGACACCGGGTCAAAACGGCGATGGTGTCGCGGTATCTCCCCTTGTGAAAGGAGATATCCCCGCGCAGAAATGCCGCCTCCGCGAGCTCGTCCGGCGTCGCCTGCACCGCGAGGCACCTGTCATAATTTTCCAGCAGCGCCCAGACATCCTCCCTGGAATTATTATACTGACAGGAGATAATTTTTTCTCTGATATCCCGTTTTACTTCCCCGATTCCCATATCGCTTCCCCACTCTTATGCAGCCGGCGGATTCTGCGCGCAACACGCACGGCGTGCAGGACAATATTTGTCAAATGAATACTATCTCTATTATAAAAAATACCTCCCGGAAATGCAACTTTTAAGTTCTTTTCTTCCTGAAATCTGCATTTTTTCATAGATATGGGACGCATGTTTTTTAACTGTCGTCTCCGAAATGAAAAGTTCCTCCGCAATCTGCCGGTTTGAATATCCGCGAAAGATCAGCCACGCCACTTCCTGTTCTCTCGCGCTCAACCCCGCCCGCTCCATCCCGGCAAAAAACTCCTTTTCCTGTCCGGCAGTGGAAAGCTGCTGTCGATCGGAACATATCTCCTGCCCGGCGCAAATCTTCTCTCCGCCGTCTTGGACCATTTCTTCCCCGGATTTTCCGTCATCCCCTGCCTGCTGCGCATTCAGCCACACCCGAAACAGGAGAAACGTCGGAATCATCAGAAGAACGGTAAGCCCGTTGGCGGCCAGACGCGTGATATCGCCCTGAATGGTCTTTGTCTGCAGCACCAGAAGAATTACCACGAGCACGGCATACAATATCCCCACAAAGACTCCCGCAGCCCGCTTCCGCATCTACTCCTCCTCCATATAATTCACAATCTTTTTCTCAACCTCAACGGAAAGCGGCAGCAGCAGCATCTCAAATATCGAAACATAGAAAACCGACAGGATCGCCTGGGCAAAATACGGCCCGATTGTCTCCGGCATATCGAGGGAATGCAGCAGCATAATAACGGCAAAGGACACATTCATAAGCCCGGCGCAGACCACCTGCCGCTGTACTAAGCGCACCGCGGCCTGCGTGCGCTTGAGCTCCGCCAGCTTATAGGCCGCATCTTCTCTGCCGATGAGAAATGCCCGCAGGAAATCCTCCCACAGTCCGCTCGCCGCCAGCACCGGAATGCAGAGCACCAGAATAACAAGTATCGACGGGATATCGGTAAAATAGCTCACTCTGTGTTCCCATTCCGAAATCCCCTCATTTACAATCAGCATGGCTGCAAACGCAGCGATAAGACTTACGATTTCCACAAGCATCACCTTTGCCGTACCGTTTGATTTCCGTTCCCTCATAGCCGAACCCTCCTCGTTTCATAAAAACTTTTGATAACCGTACACTCGATTGACAAGAGCATCTTCTATCTCAGGAATATCATATCCGCGCCCGATCTGGCAATACTACCTTTTGATTTTGAGGGAGTATTTATGCCATATAAAACAGCCGCAGCAGGCGTCCGCCTCCGGACTGCCTGCTGCGGCTGCTCGTTTCTTTTCTTTTTATCCGTTTACCAGCGTCTCGGCAAATCCACCGTCACGCGGTCCAAATGCCAGATTTCGTCCACATACTGCTGTATTGTCCGATCCGACGAGAATTTGCCGCTGTGGGCCACATTTAAAATCGCACTGCCCGCCCATGCCGACTCGTCCTTATAGTACTCCATCACACGTTTCTGCGCCTCCATGTAGGAGTGGAAATCCTTGAGGATAAAATAGGTATCCGCATACTGCGTACACCGGGTATTTAACAGCGAATTATACAGATCCCGGAACAGCTCCCTGTCGTTCGGCGAGAAGGTTCCGTCCACAAGCTGATTTAACACCCTGCGGACATCCGGGTCGTTGTTGTAGATTTCCATCGGCTGATAGTCCCTGTTGTGCTCGTGAGCGATTACCTCCTCGGAACTCATACCGAAGATAAATGCATTCTGCGCGCCTACCTCTTCCACGATTTCCACATTGGCTCCGTCCATCGTGCCGAGCGTCAGAGCGCCGTTTAACATAAATTTCATATTGCCGGTCCCAGATGCCTCCTTGCTGGCCGTCGAAATCTGCTCGCTGACATCCGCAGCCGCAAAAATAAGTTCCGCATTGGAGACGCGGTAATCCTCGATAAATACCACCTTGAGCTTTCCGTTGATCGACGGGTCATTGTTCACGACCTCCGCCACGCTGTTGATCAGCTTGATGGTCGTCTTCGCATTCTTGTAGCCCGCCGCGGCCTTCGCGCCGAAGATATAGGTCTTCGGATGGAAATCCATCTCCGGATTTGCCCTGAGCTCGTTGTACAGATGCATCACATGCAGAATATTCAACAGCTGACGCTTATACTCGTGCAGACGCTTCACCTGCACGTCAAAGATGGAGTTCGGATCCACCTCAATGCCGTTGTGCTCTTTGATATATTTTGCCAGACGCACTTTATTGCGGTATTTGATTTCCATAAATTCTTTCTGTGCCCGCTTATCGTACGCGTACGGCGCCAGTCTCGAAATCTTCGCCAGATCGGTGATCCAGTCCTTCCCGATACGCTCGCTGATCCACTCCGCCAGAAGCGGATTGCCGTGCAGCAGGAAACGCCGCTGCGTGATACCGTTCGTCTTGTTGTTGAACTTCTCCGGGAACATCTCATAAAAATCATGCAGCTGTTCGTTTTTTAAGATTTCCGTGTGCAGCCGCGCCACACCGTTTACCGAATAGCCGGCGACAATCGCGAGATTTGCCATGCGCACCTGCCCGTCGTAGAGAATCGCCATCTTTGCCACCTTGTTCTCATCGCCCGGATATGCCTCGCGGACTTTGATCAGGAAACGCCGGTGAATTTCTTCCACAATCTGATAGATACGCGGCAGCAGCCTCTGGAAAATTTCAATCGGCCATTTCTCGAGCGCCTCGGCCATAATCGTATGGTTCGTGTAAGCACAGGTCCGCGTGGTGATATCCCATGCCTCCTCCCATCCGAGCCGCTCCTCGTCGAGAAGGATGCGCATCAGCTCCGCCACGGCCACGGTCGGATGCGTGTCGTTCATCTGGAAGGTGACCTTCTCCGGCAGTCTGCGGATATCCCCGTTCTGTCTCTTATAGCGCTCGAGCGCTCTCTGCACGCTCGCAGAGACAAAGAAATACTGCTGCTTTAAGCGCAGCTCCTTGCCCAGCACATGATTGTCGTTCGGGTAGAGCACTTCGACAAGGTTTCGCGCAAGGTTCTGCTGCTCCACCGCCTTCATATAATCGCCTTTGTCAAAGGAGTCAAGCTCAAAACGCTCCTTCGCCTCCGCATCCCAGATGATCAGCGTGTTTACCATGTTGTTTCCGTAGCCGACGATCGGCATATCATAGGGAACCGCGATGATGGACTGATAGCCGTCCTGCACAAACCGGGTCCTTCCGTCAAGATCGGATTCCTCCCTCACATACCCGCCGAATTTCACCTCATACCGGTATTCGGGCCTGCGCATCTCAAACGGGTAGCCGTCTTTGAGCCAGGGATCCGGCGTCTCCACCTGGAAGCCGCCGTCTATCTTCTGCCGGAACATGCCGTAGCGGTAGCGGATGCCGCAGCCGTAAACACCGTATCCGAGTGTGGAAAGCGAATCGAGGAAGCATGCGGCCAGTCGTCCGAGTCCGCCGTTTCCGAGCGCCGGATCCGGCTCCTGGTCCTCAAGCTCATTTAAGTTCAGTCCGATTTCTCTGAGCGCATCCTGCACGTCTTTGTAGTACTGCAGGTTGATCAGATTGTTGCCGAGCGCCCGGCCCACGAGAAATTCCATGGACATATAGTAGACAATCTTCGGCTTGCGGCTGTCAAACGTCCGCTGGGTCGCCAGCCATCTGTCATTGATATCCTCCTTGACCGCGTAAGACACCGCCTGAAAAATCTCCTGCTGGCTCGCCTCCTCAAGCGTCTTGCGGTACATGTTTTTTAAGCTGTCCCGTACATTCTGAATAAAGCTTCTCTTATCGAAGAACTGTGTTCTCATTTCATTTCCTCCTTGTATCGTGATACAATTTTCACTCCCAAAAGAACGGTTTCCCCGTTGATATTCCACTCCTTCCGGTATGCTCCGTCCGATGTCTCGCCGTCTGCATCGTCCGACACAATCTCCTCAGCAAGCACATCCGCTTTGATTGTATCACGATATGCGGCAAAAATACCAGCCACTTTTTCGTCCGAGCGGTAAGAAACCGTAATTTTATCCGTCACCTCAAAGCCTGCTTCCTTGCGCATCGTCTGGATTTTACTGATAATCTCGCGCACAAAGCCCTCCTCCACAAGCTCCGGGGTAAGGTTGGTGTCAAGCACCACGGTCACGGTATTGTCCCCCTCCGTCACATACCCTTCCGTCTGTGTCATCGTAATCAGAAGGTCTTCTTCGGCAAGTTTTACGGAAGCGTCCACGGACGCGAGCGACAGCACGCCGTTTGCTTTCAGCTCCGCCATCGCGGCATTCCCGTCAAGCGACGCGAGTGCCTTTTGAATCTGGCCGAGGAATTTTCCGTATTTCGGTCCCACGGTGCGCAGCTGCGGCTTGAAGGTATAGCTGGTGTAGGCGCTCACATCGTCCGTGAAATGCACCTTTTTCACATTCAACTCCTCCTCGATAATCTCCGTGAAAAACTCCGGCAGCACGTCAGGCGCTTTGACAAACATGGAGCCGATCGGCTGACGGTTCTTGATATTGGCCGAATTGCGGCACGCGCGGCCCATCACGACAATCTTTAACACCGCATCCATATTCCGCTCGAGTTCGGCATCGATACGCGCCTCGTCCGCCTCCGGAAAATCACACAGGTGAACGCTCTCTGGCGCCGCCTCATCAAGCGAGCAGACCAGATTCCGGTAGATTTCCTCAGTCATAAACGGAATCATCGGCGCGGCAACCTTGCTGATTGTGACAAGCGCGGTATAGAGCGTCATGTAGGCGTTAATCTTGTCCTGCTCCATCCCTTTCGCCCAGAAACGCTCACGGCTTCTTCTGACATACCAGTTGCTCATCTCGTCCACAAAGCCGTCTAACGCCCTTGCAGCCTCCGGAATGCGGTAATTTCCGAGATTTTCGTCGACCTCTTTGATGACGGTATTTAACTTCGAGAGCAGCCATTTGTCCATCACGGAAAGCTTTTCATAATCCAGCGTGTATTTTGTCGCGTCAAACCCGTCGATATTCGCGTACAGCACGAAAAACGCGTAGGTGTTCCACAGGGTTCCCATAAATTTGCGCTGCCCCTCCTGAACCGCCTTGCCGTGGAAACGGTTCGGCAGCCACGGCGCGCTGTTGATATAGAAATACCACCGGATCGCGTCCGCTCCGTACTTCTCCAGCGCGTCAAACGGGTCCACGGCATTTCCCTTGGACTTGCTCATCTTCTGCCCGTTCTCGTCCTGCACATGCCCAAGGACAATGACATTCTCGTACGGCGCCTTATTGAAAAGCAGCGTGCTCTCGGCCATCAGCGAGTAGAACCAGCCTCTTGTCTGGTCAACCGCCTCGGAAATAAACTTCGCCGGGAACTGCTGCGCAAACAGCTCCTGATTTTCAAACGGATAGTGATGCTGCGCAAACGGCATCGCCCCCGAGTCAAACCAGCAGTCGATGACTTCCGGCACGCGGCGCATCGTCCTGCCGCAGTCCGGGCAGGCAAACGTCACCTCGTCGATATACGGGCGGTGCAGCTCCACCTTCGCGTGCTCCGGGTTGCCGCTGCGCGCCGCGAGCTCCGCGCGTCCGCCGACGGCTTCCTGATGTCCGCAGCCCTCACACTCCCAGATGTTGAGCGGCGTTCCCCAGTAGCGGTTTCGCGAGATTCCCCAGTCCTGAATATTCTCGAGCCAGTCGCCGAACCGTCCCTTGCCGATGGATTCCGGAATCCAGTTGACCGTGTTGTTATTGCGGATTAAGTCCTCGCGCACCTCGGTCATCCGGATAAACCAGGATTCCCTTGCATAGTAGATCAGCGGCGTGTCGCATCTCCAGCAGTGCGGATAATCGTGCTCAAACTTCGGCGCGTCAAACAGTTTTCCCTCCGCGTCGAGGTCTTTGATAATCACCGGGTCCGCCTTCTTCACAAAGAGGCCCGCATACGGCGTCTCCGCCGTCATCTCGCCCTTTCCGTCCACGAACTGCACGAACGGCAGGTCGTATTTCCGACCGACATTGGCGTCATCCTCACCGAACGCCGGTGCAATGTGGACGATTCCGGTACCGTCGGACATGGTAACGTAGTTGTCGCAGGTCACGAAATGCCCCTTCTTGTGCTGTTTTTGGGCCGCCTCACCGGCGCAGGCAAAGAGCGGCTCGTAGGCGCGGTATTCAAGGTCCGTCCCTTTGTATGTCTCCAGTACCTCGTACGCCGGTTTTCCTTCCTCCGCGTCCCCGAGCTTTCCGAGCACCGCAGGAAGCAGCGCCTCCGCCATATAGTAGGTATAGCCGTCCGCCGCCTTTACTTTGCAGTAGGTCTCCTCCGGGTTTACACACAGCGCCACGTTCGATGGCAGCGTCCACGGCGTCGTCGTCCAGGCCAGGAAATAAGCATCTTCCCCGACCACTTTAAAGCGCACGACGGCGGAGCGCTCTTTTACCGTCTTATATCCCTGCGCCACCTCCTGCGCGGACAGCGGCGTGCCGCAGCGCGGGCAGTAGGGCACGATCTTAAAGCCCTTGTACAGAAGCTTTCTGTCCCAGATTTCCTTTAGCGCCCACCACTCGGACTCGATAAAATCATCGTCGTAAGTCACATACGGGTTGTCCATATCCGCCCAGAATCCGACGGTGCCGGAGAAATCCTCCCACATCCCCTTGTACTTCCACACGGATTCCTTGCACTTCTTAATAAAAGGCTCCATCCCGTACGCCTCGATCTGCTCCTTGCCGTTTAAGCCGAGCAGCTTTTCCACCTCGAGCTCCACCGGAAGCCCGTGGGTGTCCCATCCGGCCTTGCGGGGCACATATTTCCCCTTCATCGTCTGATAGCGCGGAATCATATCCTTGATCACGCGCGTCAGCACATGCCCGATGTGGGGCTTGCCGTTCGCGGTCGGCGGGCCGTCATAAAACGTGTAAGTCTCGCCGGCCTTCCGGTTCTCCATGCTTTTGCGGAAGATGTCATTCTCTTCCCAGAACTTCTTTACCTGCTTTTCTCTGTCCACGAAATTCAGGTTCGTATCGACTTTGTTGTACATCGTCTGACCTCCATGTTTTGAATTGAAAATAAAGTGTGCGCCTGACGCACACTTACGCGCCCGAGCGGGCTGCCTGCAGCTTCTTTCCATACCGCGAGGTGCGCATAAAACTTTTTTACAGGAAGCCCGGCAGGGCTTTCCTGTAAAAAAAGACCCTCATCCTGTAAATAGGACGAGGGTCTTCGCATCGTTATACCACCTAAATACAATGTACGCGACTTCTGCCGGATATCCGCCGGCAAAATCGGATACTTCGTTCCCAGTAACGCGGGAAAGACGTCAGCCTCTACTCTGCCATGTGCGCTGCCTTTTGTATGCCGTGCGGCACAACCATTTCGGACTGCGGCTTGGAAGTGATCTTCATTCTCCCGCTACTCGTACCGGCTTCCACCCCGTGCCCTGGCACCTCCGGCTCTCTGTGACTTTCGCTGAAAAACTACTGTCTTCGTCATCGCCTTTGCTCGTAAACTAGTGGATAGTATAGCGCGGCAGTCACGGATTTGTCAAGCCTCTTTTGTCAGGATTCTTCCGAAGTTTTTGCGACCGCGCGTATCACGTTCGCCGCGTTAAACTGCAGATCCGCAAGCGTAATGCGGTAGCCGTCAATCTCTTTTCCGGTCTTCACCGCCTCCACAATGTCGTCCACATTCTTCTTGCAGCCCGGCATCTGGATATCATTTCCCGCATAGATACATCCCGTGGAAGCCGAAATCGGGTAAGCCGCCGGATGCCCGCCGGTGATCTGCGGCATATCCTGGGAGGTAAACCAGTCCGTCATCACCACGCCGTCAAATCCCCACTCGTCTCTTGCAACGGCCTGCAAAAGGTCATGGCTGTTTGCCGTGTGGATGCCGTTTAACAGGTTGTAGGAGGTCATAATGGAGAACGGCTTTGACTCTTTTACCGCAATCTCGAATCCTTTCAGGTAAATCTCACGCAGCGCCCGCTCGCTGATGTGGGAATTGGTAAAATAGCGGTTGTCCTCCTGATTGTTTGCCGCAAAATGCTTGATCGTCGTTCCCTTTCCTCGGTGTGCCTGAACGCCTTTTGTAATCGCAGCCGCCGCTTTTCCGGAGACAAGCGGGTCCTCCGAATAATACTCAAAGTTCCTTCCGCACAGAGGGTTTCGGTGGATATTTAATGCAGGGGCAAGCCACAAATCCACATGGAACTCTTCCATCTCCGCTCCCACCATATCGCCCGCTTCCTGCAAAAGTTCCGCATTCCAGGACTGTGCAAGTGACCAGCCGATCGGGATTGCCGTGCAGTACTGATAATAGTCGTCCGTCTCCTCGTCCTTTACGGACGCGTCAAACGGCACAAAGCTGTCGCCCAAAATCGAGCCGCCCGGAAGAAGCGTCCCGTCCTTTTTCGTCTTAAAATGCGGCTGCAGGCGGAGTCCTGCCGGTCCGTCCGCAAAAATCATGTTTTTGATGCCGCGCTCCGAAAGCAGAAGCGCTGTGGTATCGCCGGCAGCTCCGGGCACTGTGGCGGAAGCATTTCCCACGACACTCCCTTCGCCTGCGCGCAGTGTCCCCACACAGAACTCTGCGAGTTCCTCTGCGCTAAGCTGGGATACCAGCTCCTCTGCGCTGCATTTTCCTGCAAGAATATCTTCCATCGTCAGTTTTTCCGTCTTGTCGGTGTGATACTCCCCGCGCTCTCCCGTGTATGTTACGGTTTGTGCTGCAATCTCCGACGCATTTAACACAATGCGGCAGTCCGGATGCGCGCCGTCCTCTTTCCGCTCCGGCGCCGTAATCTCCTCCACCGGTTTCTCATCCGCAAACAGGTTTTTCAGCTGCCAGGTTTTTACCGTCTCGGAGAGCACCAGCTCCGCCGCAAGTTCCGTGGATGCCGAGCTGTTTCCGACCCTTATGTAATAGCTGCCGGCCTCAAGCACCCACGCCGACTGCTCCTCTGAATAAGACGCCATATCGGAAACGGCAAACGTGATTGTCAGCTGTTCGCTCTCTCCCGGCGCTAAAAGCTTTGTCTTCCCGAACGCCGCAAGTTCCTGGAACGGCTTTTTCAGGCTGCCTTCCGGCGCCGACGTATACACCTGCACCACCTCTTTGCCCGCATACGCAGTTCCCCGGTTTGCGACCGTCGCAAGCACGCGCACCGTGCCGTTTTCCACCCGCACCTCATCGGTTTTCACCTCAAATTCCGTGTAGGATTTCCCGTAGCCGAACGGGTACAGCGGTTCTACCCCGAAGGTATCGAAATAGCGATAGCCCACATAGATGCCGTCGCTGTAATACTCGTCGTCCACATTTCCGTCATTGTGGCTGAACCCGGCCGAGGACGGATAATCCTCATACCGCTTTGCCCAGGTGTCGGTCAGCTTGCCGGACGGCGTCACCTTACCCGTCAGCACATCCGCGAGCACATTTCCGCCGATATTTCCAAGCTGTCCCATCAGAAGGATGCTTCCGACTCCGTCTATCGCCTTAAGCTCTGTCAGATCCATGACACCGCCGATATTGAGCACCACAATCACCTGTTCATAGGACTCGGCCAGGCGTTTGATATCCTCACGCTCCTGTGCAAAAAGCAGGTAATCGCCCTCCTCACAGAAACGGTCCGCGCCTTCTCCCGAATTTCTCGCGATCACATATACCGCCGTCCTGGTGTCGGAACCGCTTATATCCGCTTCGGTAATCTGTTCCGGTATCACCGCTTTCATCGGATGGTCAAACATCACCGTAAATTCCTGGCGCTGTTCCTTTTTCGCCTTCTCGGTCACCCAGCTCATGTAATCCTCTTTCGCCTTCCGAACCTTTTTTTCGTTGCGGTCAAGCCAGTCTTCCGTCGTAACCGAAAAACCTGCCTCCCGAAGTCCCTGCTCAATCGTGACTACCGTTCTGGAATTGACATCGCCGGAACCGGTTCCTCCTTTTACGGTCTGGCGCGCTCCGATTCCGTAGAGCGCAATCTTTCCGCAGTCGGCAAGCGGCAGCGTGCCGTCGTTTTCAAGCAGTACCGCACACTCTCCGGCAAGCGTGCGCGCAAGTTCCATATGTCTTTTCTCTCTCCCGGTCACTTCCGGAGATTTCGCTGCATAATAGTTCATACGTCTTTTCTCCCTTCACAAAACGTTTTAAAGAATTCACATTCATCGTCGTTGCACTGTGCGGCCTCCGCCAGCCGGATATTGCAGTGGAACACATGTCCCAGCGGCTCTTTGCCACGGCTGTAAAACCGGTACACAAACGGCACGTCGCAGTCACTGAGCTTTTCTGCCATAAGCAGCTGATCCCCCTTTAAAAAATCTCCGCTCGCCGACATGAGAAACACGGGCGGATAATTCTCCGTCACATACGACGCTGCGGCAATCCGCTCCATCTCTCTGCTGCTTCCGCTTTCCGGCAGGAAATCTTTCATCAGGTTCGTCGTCATATCTTTCGGGTCGTCGCTGAGCACAATCCGGTAAGAACCGCAGTTTAGCGCAATCGCCGTCGGCACAAACCCCGCAGGCGGCGCAAAGTCATATTCTTTCGCGCAGTCCGGGTTCGTGCAGATCGCCGCGTAAAGCCCGAGATTATGAGCCCCCGCCGAATCCCCGACGCCAAACACATGCGCCGTGTCAAAACCATACGCATCCGCGTGCTCCAAAACCCAGGTAAAGACGAGGTTCGTGTCCTCGATATTCGCCGGATACTTAAATTCCGGCGCCAGGCGATAGGTGAAATTCACCACGGCAAACCCCCGCTGTGCCAGATTCATGCAATAAAACTGATAGCGCTCCTTGTCGCCGTATACCCAGCCGCCGCCGTGCACGCTGACAATCACCGGCAAACGCTCTCCCTCCCTGTCCTTCGGGCGGTAAACATCAAGCACCTGCCATGTCGTGTCCGTACCATAACAGATATCGTCATAGCGCAGGATATCTTCCGGCGTCGTCAGTCCGGCATCACGCCTGGAATCGGCCTCTCCGAACATCTTTCTTACCATATCACTTGTAGCTGACATAAAAATCCCCCTATTATAATGATGTTTCCTTTTTGTTACAGCATCATTATAATAGAGGAAGCTTTTGTGTTTCTTTACTGTTTTTGACTAAAAATTAGCACTTTTTGACCTGATAGGTATGCCGTCATCGCCGGGGCGCCGCATTTTTTACCGTTTTGCGATACTGCAGCGGCGTCGTGCCGAATCGCTTTTTAAATGAATTGATCAGCCGTCTCTCATCGGAGAAACCGTTTTTGTGCGCGATCTCAAGGATCCCCGCACTGCTTTCAAGCAAATCCTCCCTGGCCCTCTGCAGCCGATACTGCGTCACATATTCCGTGAACGTCATCCCGCAGGTTTTTTTGAAATACCGGGAAAAATATGCGCGGCTGAAATAAAACTTTTTCGCCACTTCGCCCTGGGATATCGGCTCCGTATAATGATTTTCCACATACCCGAGCACGCCCTTGATCCGCTCGATGTTCTTCAGACTGTTGATGTCATATGCCCCGGCCCTGTCGGTCACGCCCTCCTCATACATATAGTAGAGCAGCTGCAGCACAAGCCCTTTTGCGTAGAGCAGCTCATGGGGCGCATGCCTCTCGGCGCGAGCCCACGCCGAGAGCCGCAGCATGATATCTTTCACTTCCGCCCGCGCCTGCGTTTTTTCGTTGAGAAACAGCAGGGAAGCATACTGCGGAAAATGCTCCTCGAGAAACCGGGCGTGAATTACCAGCACAACCGCTGCCAACCCTTCCGCTTCACTCTTTTCGGGGACTCCCGGCTTGATACTGTGCACGCTGTCGGAGTTTGTCACAATCAGACGTCCCGGTTCCGCCACAATGCATGTCCCGTCAATATAGTGTGTGCTGCGGCTGCCGATAATATAGGCCACCTCCAGCTCCTCATGCCAGTGGCTGTGAAGCGACTCCGCGTCCGTCAGGGAAGCCGGCACATTGAGTACCATAAACGGCTGCTCCTCCCGATATTCAAATAGCTGATGACGCGCCAAAGGCTCACTCATGACCGTCGCCCCTCTTTTCCGCGATCACTGCGATAAATCGTTCCTTTACCTGATCCACCAGAAGGCTTTCCTGATGTTCGTCGCCCTCAAACGGAATAAAACCGCCCGCCATCGCGGCGTGCCCGCCGCCGCTGCCGACGCCAAGAAGCGCCTCGCCGATGATTTTACCCGCATCCAGCACGGAAATTTCGCTGCGCACGGACAGCTTGATTCCCCCTTCCCGGACGGAATATACGACCGAGAAGGACACTTCTTTTAACGCCAGCATAAAATCGGACACGCTCGCAATTAACGCTTCCGGGCAGTCTTTCCCGGTGTCCGCAAAGCTGACATTGTCATATACCTCGATGCTCGAAATCGCACTCGAGTAGGCCAGCAGATCTCCAAAGCAGAGATTGCTGTGTTCAAGCATACTGATCACATCGTGATCGCACAGGTCATACATGCGGTAAATCATCTCGAGATCCAGCCTTGAGACGCTCCGCGACAGATGGTTGGTGTCAACGCGTATCCCGTACGTCAGCGCTGTCGCAACTTTCCTGTCCATCGGAATATCGTTCTCAAAAAAGTACTGTGCGATAATCGTCGCACAGGCTCCCACCCCGGGACGGATATCGGTAAACCGATACCGGTATTTCTCGTTGAGGGGATGATGGTCCACGCAGATGATTTCATCCCCGGTGATGTTGATGACATTCGAATTTCCCTTCTGGGAATCCACGAGTATCACTTCATCATCTTCCGTCAGCATCCCCTCAAGGTCTTCCGTGTTGAAAAGCGCTATCTCTGTCAGCTCCACAAGCTTTCCCGTGCTGTAGCGGTCTATTTTTCCCTGATAGCAGATTGTCGCCGGAATCCCGCGGTAAGCGAGAAGCCGCTGCAGGCCATAGGCGCTTGCAATGGCGTCCGGGTCCGGGAAATTATGTGTCTGAATATAAACATGTTCTCTGTTAATCTGCCGTAACAATTGATCTAAGTTTGTCATACGTCACCCAATTTTTTCATTGCAGCTGCGATATCCGTCTCTGCAAGTTCTGTAAATGTCCGGATCGCAGGGACGCACTCCGCCACGGCGCCGAACCCGTATGCCGCGTGGATAAAGCCCACGCCCGCCTGCATGCTCGCGTCATAATCCCCCTGGATATCCCCCACATAGACTGCGGCAGAAAGGTGATTTCGCTCCGCCAAAAGGCGGATATTCTCCCCCTTTTTCCGGCCGTTATTGCCGTAGCACTCAATGTCCGCAAAGAGGTCCCAAAGTCCGTAATAATCCAGAAACGCCTCGATGTAGCCGCTCTGGCAGTTGCTCACGATATAGAGGCCGTACGTTTCCTTTAACGCGGAAAGTGTCTCTTCCACTCCCGCATACAGCATGCCGCCGTGTCTGCGCAGATAATCGTTCTCCTCCTCACAGCACAGTGCAAGGAGTTTTTCTCTCGGCCCGTCGGCAAGCTCCCCGAAAAGCGCCTCCGCGATTTTATCCATAGTCTTTCCCATCACACCCTTTATATCCGCCGTCGTCAGCGTCTTTGTGAGAAGACCGCTCTGCGCGATTGCCTGATTCCACGATTTTGCGACGTTTTCTGCCGAATCCCAGAGTGTCCCGTCCATGTCAAAGATGATTCCCTGCTTCATAAATCATAAATCTCCGTATATTTTTCCGTGAAATAGCGCATCAGCGGTTTCGCCGAAACTTCCCTGCCGCACACCGCCGTAAGAACCTCTTTTGGCGTGCGCGTGCTCCCGTACTGATGGATGTGCGTATTCAGCCATTTTGTAATTTCGGAAATCCGCCCTTCCGCAAGAATCGCATCCACGCTGCCGAGTTCCTTCTCGATGGTCTCTAAATACATGCCGTCATAGATGCTGCCGAGCAGGTAGCTCGGGAAATAGCCGAAACTGCCGTCGGACCAGTGCATATCCTGTAAGATGCCTTCGGCGTCATTCTGCGGTGTAACATGCAGGTATTCCTGCATTTTCTGATTCCAGAGCGCCGGAAGCTCCTCCACCGCCACATTGTCCCGGAAAATCGCCTTCTCCAGCTCATAGCGGATAATAATGTGGAAGCAGTATGTCACCTCGTCGGCCTCGGTGCGGATCAGGCTGTTTTTCACAAGGTTGATTCTCCGGTAAAACACCTCGAACGGAATCTCTTTAAACTCCGGCAGAAGCTCGCCCAGTCTGCCGTAAATCGGCGCCCAGAAGCTGCGCCTGCGCCCTAAGATATTCTCGTAGAACCGGGACTGGCTCTCATGGATTCCCATGTAATTACAGCTCCCCGCGACCGTGTTGTCATAGGCCGGGTTGACATTCTGCTCGAAGATGCCGTGCCCGCCCTCGTGAATCGCCGAAAACATTGCGCTGATCGGTTCATCCTCGTGGTAATGGTTGCTGATTCTGACGTCCTTTGAGTTAAAGTTTAACGTGAAGGGATGCTCCGTCTCCCCCACGCAGCCCGCGTCCCGACGGAACCCGATGTATTCTAACAGCATGTCCTGCACGGCCTTCTGTCCGTTGACGTCAAAGGTTTTCGCAAAAAGCGCCTCCTCGGCCGCCTGCTCTTTTCCTCTGCGGCTCTGCGCCTCCAAAATCTTGTCCACGAGCGGAACAAGCTCCGCCTTAAGCTCCGTAAACAGCTTATCGATCGACGCCGAATCCATCCCTTCCTCGTACTGGTCGAGCAGCGCGTCGTATACTTCCTTCCCCGGGTCGGTATAGGTCGTAACCTCTTTGGTCCGCTCGATCATCTTTTTCAGATGCGGCGCAAACATCGCAAAATCCGATGCGTTTTTCGCCTCTCTCCACGCGTTGCCGGACTCCGCCCGCTCCCTTGTAAACGCCTCGTAGAGCTCCACCGGAATCCGCTTGTTCCGGTCATAGTCGCGCTTCATGCGCGTCACGATAAACTTCCACATATCGTCTAACGCGTCAAACTCCTCCGGCGCGGCAAGCGCATCTAAAAGCGCGCCCATTTTCCCGGAAGTGCTCATCGTAAACGAATCCGTGGAGAACTTTGTCATCGCCTCCACATGCGCCGCCTGCCCGAGCTTTGGAACGCTTGTCTCCATATCCCAGTAGAGCAGCTCTACCACATGGTCGTACAAGCTGATCTCCTTTAAATATGCCTGCAGTTCTTCTGATTTTTTGCTCATCGCCATTCTCGCTTTCTGTTATTTTACCTGTGATTGCTATATATATTGTCTATTTTAACACAACTTCATACAGATGTCATATCCTATCTAACGGTTCGCCTGTCAAAAATACTGCGGTCATATATCTGCCAAATAAAAAACGACAGAGCTTTACGCTCTGCCGCTGATTTTCTTATTTGACGGGAGTCACAATCGGCTTCCCGTTCTGATCTACTAAAATACTCATTCCACATCCCGGTGTCAGAGTAGAAGCAGCCAACAGGTAGTTTACGCCGGTTTCTGTGTCTACAATAATCTTTTCCACATTGGTGGCGCCCTGAGAGTAAACTTCTACAAAACGTTTTTCCGCCATACGCTCATCTCCTTTCTCATTCTGCGGTTTCACCACCACAAACATATCATAAAAATGCCTCCGGATGGCTCGAATTTCCCGAATGAACATCCAAATTTCCTAAACGGAACAGGACAAAAACCGAACGGGAGAGGCTTCATCCGCCCTCCCCCGTTTTTCTGCGAAGTTCTGACTTTCCCCTGCGGGAAAGCAGGCATTCGCGGCCGCCAACCCACAGTTTATTGTGTTTTAAGTCCACCGCCCCGATCTTATCCGCCGCCACAAGGTAAGCCCGGTGCGTGCGGACAAACCGGTTTCCCAGCTGAGTTTCCAGTTCGTTAAGGCTGCCCAGAAAATCCATTCGGCTATTGGCTGTGTGAAGCAAGACATGGTGGGAAACGGAGGCGGTTTCAAAAAAGAGAATCTCGCTCAGCGGAATGTGACGCACCACATCTCCCGTCCGCAGGGTGAACGTCTCCGCGGGGTCCTGCCGTTCCGCCAACAGACGCGCATGTATTTCTTCGAGACACCGCGCAGCCGACGGCCCGATCTGTTCCGGCTGCTTAACGATGTAGTCAAACGCCTCCAGATGATATTGAAATGTGCGCCACGCCAAATCGCCGTAACCGGTGATATAGACCAACGTGCCGTGAGGGTCTTTCCGCCGCAGCTCCCGCCCCAGCCGGAAACCGTCCCATTCCCCGTCTTTTAACTCCACATCCAGAAAGTAGATGTTCCGGCTGCCGTTTTCCACTGCGTCGAGCAGTTCCTGCGCGCCGACGGCACTGCACACAACCTTCATATCATAATCTTCGGCAAAAATCTTCCGTTCCAGGGCGGTCTGAATCTCGTGGCGGACAGCGTCCTCGTCATCACAGAGATATATTCCGATCATGGTCCGTCCTCCACTGTCAACTCCTGCACAAACACTCCGTTCTCCCAGGCGGTGCAGGCGGAAGCATTGGGATAATTCTTCAAAATGCGCTGATAACCGGACAGCCCCAGGCCCCGGCCCGCTCCCTTGGTCGACCATCCCTCGTCCCATATTTTTCCGGGGTCGATGAGATTCCTGTATGGATTTGATACCCGAAGAAACACCCGCCCATCGGAGGCCAGCAGAATGATTTCCACCCAGGACGGCTCTGCACCCAGTGCAGCCTCCATGGCGTTGTCCACCAGAATGCCCAGGCAGCGGACAAAATCCCACACATTGATATTTACAGTCTCTACGGGGTAGAGTACCTCAAGACGATACTCCATCCCTTTCTTCTGCATATCCGCAAGCTTACTCAGCAACAGACTGCGCACCTGAGGAATCCGCAGATTGCCGATTTGAACGGACAACCGGATTTTTTCACCCAGGCGCTGGTCAAAATCTGATTCCAATTCCGACAGTACCGCGCGCAATTCGTCCTGTTTGCCTTCCTTCGCCTGCAGGGACAGCCCCGCCAAAAGATTTTTGTAATCGTGCCGGAACGAGCGTACCTCCCGGCGAATCTCTTCCAGGCTTTGTTCGTAAATTTGCTGCTGCGCGATAATATCCCGCTGAATCCGGAGTGCCCGGCTGTCATCAAACCGATAGGCCAGATAGACAATCAGTCCAATGATCACAAATACCAGCACAACAACTAACATGTAATACGCCGCAATGTATTGCCCCTCAACACCGTTTTGCAGAATCAGAAATGTCTCCATAGAGACTTCCAGCGCAAAAAGAATCACGGCCGTTCGACGCAGGCCGGACGAATCCTCTAACAGCAATCGAAACCGGGAACCGAAGCCAAACTGCCGGAGCAGGGCGGCGGCAATTATGGAAAAAAACAGCAGCGCGACCATGGCGGCGAACTCCAGATTCAAACCGGACGGAAACATCCGAAATAAAATCTGCCCCAGGGCCGAGGTAGCCACCTGCAGGATCGCAGCCATACATGCGGCGCAAAAGGCCCGCCAGAAATCCCACCGCCACGCCCACATCACCCATATGGTGCACATGGCAAAGATGAGGCCAGAGCCGAAGAAATAGCGGAATGCGTTGAATTCCGGGACAGCATAGAGTTTAACAGCAATCAGACTGGCAATCAATGGGGACAAAAACAGCGGCGGCAGTTTTTTCAGCCTGTTTAACACCGCGTGTTCGTCCGTCACGGCCAGCAAATACGACACAAATATCAGGTGCCCGGTCACGGAATCCAGAAATCCCATAAAAAAATTGGGGATTAACGACATGGCAATATCTTCTCCATCGGTTTTCCCTTTGCCAGATCGTCCACCAGCTTGTCAAGCCACCTCATTTTCTGCATCAGCGGGTCTTCGATCTCCTCCACCCGCACGCCGCAGACTGTCCCTTTAATCAGGGCGGCATTCGGATTTATCGCAGGCGCGTTTTCAAAAAACTCTCCATATGTCACATCCAGCCCCTCAAACTGCGTATAGCCCGTCAGCCATGTGATGATTTCGTCGACCTCGGCCTTTGTCCGACCCTTCTTCTCCGCCTTCTGGACGAGAAGCGGATAGATTTTTGAAAATTTCATATCAAAAACGCTCTGTCGTGCCATATTACCTCCCAAGCGCCGCGCTCAGACTATTTGGTATGCCTCTCGGACCCCTGACTGCATAAATTCCGTATTCTTCTTTCAGCACCTGAAACGAAAATTGTTTTGCATCATACCTTTTTACCAGCCGAATCCGCATCACCGCATCTATCGTCAAATTTTCATCCTGATAGCGGTACGGAATATCCGCTTCCGTGACTTTGCACTGATACATGATTGCCGATACCGGAGCCCCCACATACAGGAATACCGTATCGCCGGCCTTTATGCCTGCACCCTGCTTCCAGTCAATGCTGTCCGTATCGTCAAACGCGTGCATGACATCGTAGTATTTCGGATTTGCCGGAATCAGCCAGTCCTTCGGCGGTCTGACTTTCTGTTTTTTCTGTTTGGACGCGGTGGCAAGATAGCTGTCGTCAAGCATTCCGCAGATTTCTTCAAAGGGAACCGTACCGTCAAGAAGAATGGAGATCCAGTTTCTGTGGTTCATGTGATATCCCGGGAAATATCCGTCCCGCTGCACGAGTATATCCGCAAAAAACGCATCCTTCACTTTCACGTTCAACACATCCACATACGTTTCCCCGCCAAGCCCCAGCCTGCTCCCCGGAATATTGACAACAAGGCCGTACCATTTTCGGTTATCCGCATGGCGGAATACCGCATAGTCCGGGGAACTCTTCCACGGATAATCCGGCTCACATTTATATTTCTTTTTCACATACTCATACAGCTCGCTGCGGCAGGATTCTGTGACTTTCATCTGTCATTCCTCCGTCTTTCTCTCCCGGACCTATTTGATCTCATCCACCGATTTTGCGATATCGGTGCGCATATATTTATTGTCGAACTCCACCCAGCCGGTCGCCTCATAGGCTTTCCTTCTCGCCTCTTTCACATCCGCGCCGGTCGCCGTGATCCCAAGCACACGTCCGCCGTTTGTGACGATCCTGCCCTGTTCGTCGAACTTTGTCCCGGCATGGAAGCAGTGATAGTCTTCTTTGCCCTCAAAGCGCTCAAGACCGGTAATTGGGAAGCCCTTCTCATAAGATACCGGATAACCGTCGGACGCGAGCACGACGCACACCGCCGCATTGTCCTCAAACTGCAGGTCAACCGCATCCAATCTTCCCTCCGTGCACGCCTCCATCACGTCGATGATATCGTTTTTCATGCGCGGCAGCACCACTTGCGCCTCCGGGTCACCAAAGCGCGCGTTGTACTCGAGCACTTTCGGCCCTTCCTCCGTCAGCATCAGCCCGAAGAAAATCACGCCGGTAAACGGTCTTCCCTCGGCAGCCATTGCATCCACCGTGGCCTGATAGATATGGGTTCTGCAGAACTCGTCCACCTCTGCGGTATAAAAGGGACTCGGAGAAAAATTCCCCATCCCGCCGGTGTTTAAGCCCTGATCGCCGTCTTTTGCGCGCTTGTGGTCCTGCGCCGAGGACATGATTTTGATCGTCTTTCCGTCCACAAAGGAGAGCACCGACACCTCGCGCCCCGTCATAAATTCCTCGATGACCATTGCATTACCGGCTGCACCGAACTTCTTATCCTGCATAATTTCCTTCACGCCGGCTTTCGCCTCCTCAAGCGTATTGCAGATTAACACGCCCTTCCCGAGCGCAAGGCCGTCCGCTTTCAGAACAATCGGCATCTTTGCCGTCTCGAGATATTGCAACGCCTCCGCAGCGTCCGTAAAATTCTCGTACGCCGCTGTCGGAATGTGATATTTCTTCATTAAGTCCTTCGAAAATGCCTTAGACCCCTCCAAAATTGCCGCATTCTTCCGCGGCCCGAACACTTTCAGTCCCTCTGCCTCAAAGACGTCGACGATGCCGCCCACAAGCGGGTCATCCATGCCGACAATCGTAAAATCAATCTCTTGTTCCTTCGCGAACGCCGCAAGCCGGTCAAACTCCATCGGACCGATCGCCACGCACTCCGCAAGGGAAGCAATTCCCGCATTTCCCGGCGCACAGTATATCTTGTCCACCCGGGGACTCTTTGCCACACTGGCTGCAATGGCGTGCTCTCTGCCGCCGCTTCCTACGATTAAGACCTTCATTTTTACCTCCATGCGCACACGCTTTTTTTACATTTCAAGTTTGTGCGTGTGCGCACAAACCTGGGATTGAAAATTTTAATTTTCAATCTTATATCCCCCTTCTTTTTAAAAGGACCTTTCTATTCCGTGATACATACCTTTCCGTCCATAACGGAAACTCTGTCGTTTACAATCAGCCTGATTGCCTCCGGCAGGATCTTCCACTCCGCCTGCTCCATCACGCGGCGCTGCAGTACCTCGGGCGTATCGTCCGGCTGTACCTCCACCGCTTTCTGTAAAATGATCGGGCCGGTATCCGTCCCCTCGTCCACAAAGTGCACCGTCGCGCCGGTCACCTTCACGCCGCGCGCAAGCGCCGCCTCATGTACCTTAAGACCATAAAATCCCGTGCCGCAGAATGATGGAATCAGGGACGGGTGCACGTTGATGATGCGGTTTTTGTATTGTTTTATCATCGGTTCCGGTATCACCACAAGAAAACCGGCAAGCACCACCAAATCCACCCCATAGGAGTTCAGCTGCCTCAGGAAATCCTCGTTGAACAGATCTCTGTTCTCATAGTCCCGCGGGGAAATGCAGACCGCGGGAATCCCGTGCGCCCGCGCACGTTCAAGCGCGTAAGCATTCCTGTTGTTGCTGATGACGACGGAAATCTGTGCATTTGTGATGGCACCGCTCTCCACCGCGTCTATGATGGCCTGAAGGTTCGTTCCGCCTCCGGACACCAGCACTGCTATTTTTCGCATATGGTCACTCCCTTTTCGCCGTCTGCCACCTCACCTGCCACATAAGGTGTCTCACCTGCCGCCCGAATCGCCTCCATCGTCTTCTCCACGTCCGCCGCATCAACCGCGAGCACCATGCCGAGCCCCATGTTGTAGGTGTTGTACATCATCTGTTCCTCCACCTGTCCTTCGCGCGCCATCATCCGAAAGATTGCCGGAACCTCATAGCTGTTCTTCCAAATCACGGCATGTTTCCCCTCCGGCAGCATCCGCGGTATATTCTCGTAAAATCCGCCCCCGGTGATATGGCTGCAGCCTTTGATGCAAACCCCCGCTTCTTTGACGGCGCGCAGCGCTTTCACATAAATTTTGGTCGGCACGAGCAGCGCCTCCCCGAGCGTTGTCCCGAGTTCCTCATGATATGTATGTAATGTTTCCGCATCCATCCGGAAAATCTTTCTGACAAGGGAAAATCCGTTCGAATGAACCCCTGAGGATGCCATGCCGATCAATACATCTCCCGCCTTGATATCCGCGCCGGTGATAATGTCTTTCTCATCGACAATCCCCACCGCAAAACCGGCGAGGTCATACTCGTCCTCCGGCATCAGTCCCGGATGCTCCGCGGTCTCCCCGCCGATTAACGCGGCGCCTGCCTGCTTGCAGCCCTCGGCCACACCGCTCACGATCGATGCGATCTTCTCGGGATAATTTTTGCCGCAGGCGATATAGTCCAGGAAAAATAACGGCTCGCCGCCCGCGCATGCAATGTCGTTGACACACATAGCCACGCAGTCAATGCCGATCGTATCGTGTTTGTCCATAAGAAACGCCAGCTTCACCTTTGTACCGCAGCCGTCGGTCCCCGAAACCAGCGTCGGGTTCTCCATCTCCCGAAACGCTTTCATCGAAAATGCGCCGGAAAATCCGCCGAGCCCGCTCAACACCTCCGGCCGCATCGTGCCCTGCACATATTTTTTCATCAATTCCACCGAACGGTAACCGGCTTCAATATCAACTCCGGAATTTTTGTAATCCATTCCTGTTACCTCCTAACATTCTATTAATGGAAACTGCTGTTGCCCGTTTCAAACCGTCCCGCCTGCCGCACCTTCTGCGGGAAGCTCTCCAACTATAGTATAGCGGGTCGTTCCGTGTTTTTCCAATTATATATTATTATCTTTTTTATTATTTACACTAATATATCTATGTTTTCTTTTCTGTTTTTCTAATAAAAGTCATCCTTCTTCTCCTTGTGTTTAAAAAGGCGGCACGCTTTACACGCTGCCGCCCTTCATCCCGCTATTTTCCGTAATTCTGATATCCCACTTCCTGCAGCCTGGCGTCTTTTGCTTCCACCTGCTCCTTCAACTCCTTCGAGTAGTCCTTTAGTCTCTGTAAAAGTGCATCATCTGATGTAGCAAGAATTTTTGCTGCAAGTAATCCTGCATTTGCGCCTCCGTTGATAGCGACCGTCGCCACTGGTATCCCCGACGGCATCTGCACGATGGAGTAAAGCGAATCCCGCCCGCCGAGCGAAGTCGTGTGCATCGGAATGCCGATCACCGGCATCGGGAAAATCGCCGCGCACATGCCCGGCAGATGCGCCGCCATGCCCGCGCCTGCGATAATCACGCGAAATCCCTTTTCCTCCGCGCTCTTCGCATACTCGAAAAACACATCCGGCTCCCGGTGTGCGGAGATGATCTTCATCTCATACGAAACCCCTAACTTCTCTAAAATATCGGCGGCCTTCGCCATCACCGGCATATCCGAGTCACTTCCCATCACAATTCCTACTTTTGCCATAGTTGCTCTCCTTTTCTTAGTAGTTCTTCCGTTATCACTGTTTTGTCCTGCCGCTTGTCTGTCGAAGACCGTTTACTTCTCCAGCGGCGCGTTGAGTTCCTCCGTCCCCCGCAGTACAAATCTTCCGTCCGCAATGATATCCGCGGTACTGCCGTCTTTTCGTATCACCGTAATCCGGTCCAGTTCGTCATAGGGAATCGTGATATCCGTATGACAGTTCAGATACGCCTTTTCGCTGTCCGTATGGCGCAGCGCGGACACCGCATTTTCTCTTGCCACGATGCGTTTTCCGTCCGGGTTGTAGGAAAGAATGTCTTCCTCATGGCTGTAGCAGGTGTCTCCCACCGCGAAATGCGGTCCCGTCTTCTCCGCAATCAGAATCGGCAGCTTATCCGCAATATCAAAATCCTTTGCCATGCGGTAAGCGGTGGTGTTCGTCCCGATCGCAAACTCACCCATCGGCAATGTCTCATGGTGCAGCAGCACATTGTCCCGGATATATTTGCGGTTCTCCGCTTCGTCGGCAAAATTTGTACAGCTGTAGTCCGTGATCATGCCATCCTCAAAATCGATCTGCAGATTCTCGTAGCGAAGTCCGCGTAGATACACCTGGCTGACAAACAGCCGCCCCGTCGTCCCCGCAAGCACCGGGGAGGTGAACACCTCTCCCACCGGAATATTGACATCCGCCACACAGTTTTCAAACGCCGTCTCTTTCTCCGGGTCCGAAAGCTTCCAGATGTTGACAAGAAGATCGGTCTTATTCGCGCCGCTTCCGGTGATATGCACCCGGTCGGCCTCATCCAAAACATCGATGATTTTCTGCTGTATCTCCCGGTAGCGCACATAGTCGAGCGTATTAATCTCCACGGTCTTTGCAAAAATCTCTGCAAACTGCGGCCCGATTGCAGGCACCGGATAAGCGATAATCGTAAAACTGCGTTCCTCGCCCTTGATATACCGGTTTGTGATCTGCCCCGCCATATTCGCCTCATAGACACAGAGTTCGCGCTGTTTTTCGCTATATCGCAGCGCGGTCAGCCTGTTCTCCGGTGAAAACGGCTCCTCGCCGAACACCTCTATGACCGCAGGCCCGGCCATACCGGCCGCGCGGCTGCGCTCCTCCTCAAAACAGGTTTTCCGCACCTCCAGGCAGCGCTCCACATAGGCCTTGTCCAGGTAACAGGCCGCATCCTCCCTGTGATCATACGCAAACTGCCTGTTTTCCGAAGTCCCCGCCGCAAGCATCGTCACCTCAAGATTCATCTTTTCAAAATTGCGGACCGCAGCGCGCACCACGCGCTCAAAACCGATCGGGTAGCGAATCTGCGCGGTCTGCTTTTTTGACAAGTCTTTGCCGGTAATCTCAAATCCGATCCGATAACCTTCCGTGTATGTGTCCGCCATCGCCTGGATTTCATCCTCTGTCATACCGTTTAAAAATTCCGCAACACCGCGCTCGTTTTCACTGATATAAGCGCCGTAGCGGTACAGGTAACGCAGATCGTTTAAATCCGCGTTCATGACAATCTCACGCTCAAAATCTTCCCCGGAATGAATCAGCCTGCGGATACTCTCCCCGTAAAACAATTCGCTGTAATCGTGAAAATACCAGTAAACCGTCCGGCGGATTTCCTGCTCCGCTTCCTCCTGCGTTTCGCCGCACGCTTCCATGCGCTCAAAACAGTTGCAGATTTCCACAAACAGTTCCATCGCAGCGGTCAGATTTAAAAGATTGCCGCGGTATACCTCACGGATTTTCCCGCGGATATGCGCATAGAGCAGAGAAAGCACCGGCGCAAAACGCTCCCCGAGCATCTCCCTTGCATAATCCGGGTTCCCGTAACTTTTCGCGTAATGCTCCGGCAGTACATCCTCATAGAGCGCCGCGTTTGTCCGCTCGCACTCCGGGAAACTTTTGTCCGTCAGCGCTCCCGTCCGCTCCTCCACTGCAAGTTCCGCCAGCATCCGCAAAAAAGCGGCTGTCCTCTGAAAGTAATCGGCAAACGCCTGCGGCACCTCCGCCTGTCCCGCAATCCGGCTCACGCGCTCCTCCATCAGTGCAAAGCGCTCCCCGGCCTGCTCGTTTGCCTCCCGATACAATTCCCTGTAACTCATAGAAAAAACTTATACCTCCGTCCCGGTTTCGATATCGTTTTGTCTCACACATCCAAAAGATGTCCCGCCTGCACGTTTCGCTCGATCAGCTCTTTTGCGTAAGCCCACAGCTGCTCCGAGCCCTCGTGCGTGCGCTCGTTTCTGGCAAGTACCTGGGATTTTTTTACCCCGTGCTCCTCCCACGATTTTCCGCCGGAAGCATCGTTTAACAGGAGCGGCTGCACCTTGTCGAGCATATTTGCAAACCGCGCTTCCGCCGTCTCCATCGCCTCAAACTCGTCCCACAACCCGCGGTACTCCCCGGCCTGCGCCTCCGGGAGCAGCCCGAAAATCCGGTCCGCGGCTTTTTGTTCTCTGTCGCGCTTTGTCTTGTTTCCCTCCGCATCGTACGCGTAGGTGTCCCCGGCGTCAATCTCAATCACATCATGCAGCAGCACCATTTTCATGGTCTTTAGCACATCGATTTTCTCGTTGGCATACTCTGCGAGCACGAAGGCCATCAGCGCCAGATGCCAGGAATGCTCCGCATCGTTCTCCTTTCTGCTCGCATCGGAAAGATACGTCTGCCTGTTTATTTTTTTGATTTTATCCAGCTCCATAATAAATGAAATCTGTTTCTCAAAATCCGTCATCTCCACTCTCCTCACTGCATCATAAACCCGAGCGCATACAGCGAAACCCACACGCTCGCCGTCAAAATAGAAAAAAAGGTCGCGAGATACGGAAACAATTTAAAACTGTTCTCCTCCCGCAGACTTCCGACGGAAAGCACCAGCGCGGCAAGCGCAAGCAGCATCGAAAAAACTCCCGCACTGCCCAGATACATACTGCCGCTGCCGCCGTTTCCGAACGAATCCGCGACAACCGCCACAAATATCGCTATGGAAACAAACGCCGTAAAAAGACCTGCCATCCCTCTTTTCGACTGGGTTTTTTCTGTAAATTTGTAGTTTCTTTTCTGCCGTTTTCTCACAACCTCTTCCTTCCCATCCGCATCATACACGCATACAAACCAAATCCCAGCATTCCTCCGAGTGTATTTAACATCAGATCATCCACGTCAAAACAGCCCACGCGAAATACCAGCTGCCACAATTCCGCCAGCAGACTCAGTTCCAGACTGTACAGTGCCGTCAGCCAAAAGTTTTTACACTTCGGGGCAACTACCGGCAAAAAGGTGCCAAACGGAACGAATGCCAGTACATTTCCTGCAATATTGAGAAGAAGCGCATAGGTTCCAAGCGTTTTCCTGTATTTGATAAAACGGGTGATCTCCCGAAACGGTACGAGATTGTACCGATACGCGCGGTCTGCATCGGCACGCCCCATCGTCTCCGCAAAGAACAGAAAGTAAAACAGCACAATCAGATACACCAAAAATATGATACCGACAACCAGGCGGTTCTTTTTGTTATCTGCACCCATACTGCTCGTAGTATTTGTCAATCGCCGCTTTGATCTCGTCGTTAATCACAATCCTTCCCTGACATTCGCGGTTGTAAAGATGCTCCACAACCTCCTCCATCGTCACAATGGCATTTGCCCCAAAACCATACGTTTCCCTGATTTCATCGAGCGCACTCTGCGCGCCGCCCTGTCCTTTCTCCATCCGGTTTAAGGAGACCATCAGCCCGAGAATCTCCACGTCCCCCTGGGCTTTCACGATCGGAAACGTCTCCTCGATGGATTTTCCGGAAGTCGTCACATCCTCGATGATAACCACTTTATCCCCGTCTTTTATTTTGCTCCCGAGCAAAATCCCGGCGTCGCCGTGGTCTTTGACTTCTTTGCGGTTGGAGCAGTAGCGGATTTCCTTCCCGTAGAGCTTTGCAAACGCGATTGTCGCGGCAACGGAGAGCGGGATTCCTTTGTACGCCGGCCCGAAGAGCACATCAAAATCCGCCCCGTAGTGTTCGTAGATTGCCCTCGCATAATACTCGCCGAGACGCATCAGCTGACTTCCTGTCACATATGCCCCCGCATTCATGAAAAACGGGGATTTCCTGCCGCTTTTTAACGTGAACTCCCCGAATTTGAGCACGTCGCTTTCAACCATAAATTCTATAAATTCCTGCTTGTATTGTTCCATTTTATCAGCTTCTCCGTTTCTGCGCTGTTTTCTGTTCCGACAGTACATCACATGGCTCTGTAACGCATTGTACGGCCGGGATTTTGCAAAACGACTCTGCGGCGGACAGCGCTCAGACGCAGAGTCAGTCACTTCTTTTGTTTTCGTTGGTTCCTACCCTCAGTGGACAAGGGTACACACGCCCTGAGCCATGATATTCGGGTAATTTTCTGCGTTGTCCTCAATCAGCGTACGTCCGGTACGCCTCAATCGTCCGCCTTGTAAATTACCCGAATATCATGGCCAGGGTCAAGGAGTCGGAAAGAAGTCAATTTTCGTCCCTGCAAGGCGCTTGACTGACGCGTACTGGACGTACGCGGAACGAAAGCAACGCGGCAGGGGCAAAAATTGAGTCTTTTCCGACCGTGTGTCCCTTTGTCCACTGAGGGTATCTTACCATAAAACACCAGCCATAGCAATCAATGAAACATGTATTTTGCAGGCTGCATTAGGAATGGCGTTACTATTCACGACCCGGGAGCCGCTCATAGTAACAATTCGGGGCGGCATTCCAAATTTTGCTACACAAAAGCCGCCCCTCACACTTGTATCTTTTTCTTACGGAATGCACAGCCAGTGTGCATTCCTGACCCGTGAATAGTAACGGAAAGTCTGCCATCATCCTGATTCCGCCCGGTTTTGGAGGATTTCGGAATACCGCGGAAATAACCGCACTGGGACACTGATGTCACCGGCAATATTTTTCGAACGTAAAACGGGCAGGTTCCCCCCCCGTAATTCGTCCAGCATTCAATTTAAAAGAAATGTCAGCCAGCAATTCCCCAGACAGGGCAGTATACCCATTCTGTTGTCATTCCAAATTTGCCAGACATTCAATAAACTCCTTTGGCTTCTCTATGTGTATGCCATGACCGCAATCAAAACGAACAATTTGTAAATCAGCAATAAGCTCCGAAACTCTTTTCAAATCTTCTTCACTTAATGCCGCCATCAAAATACCATCTTCACCGATATTGGTCCGTGCTTTCATAAATATTGTTTTGCACTTAATATTTTTCAATATGTCTTCATGCGGTATTTCGTTATGAAAGCTGTCATTAAAAAATGCCTCTCCGAACATTGGGTCATACTTATTCATACCTTGAAAGCCACTAAGTGCAGCTTTCGGCCAGAACATTACTTTCAGATTTCTGTCCGGATGCTTTTTTCTGTACTTTGATGCCATAGCTATCATTTTTTCTTTTATCTTTTCTCTTGATTTTTCCGGGAAAAGATTCCATGCGTACTGATTGCTGAAATAGTACAGCACAAAATCTTTGCTTTCAGATTGATTTATAAAATTATGGCAAACCGTAGATAAATCAATATAATTATAGCTGCTTTTCCGCCTTTCTCCCTGTGACGAAAAGAACGGCGGGTCTTCTAAAATCAGATAACTGCAAAGCTCTGTTTTGGATGCAATGTAAGCGGCAATCAACCCTCCAGAAGAATGTCCCAAAAGATAAACTTTCTCTTTCACTACATCTTCTATCAAACAGATCATTGCTTTACTGATGTCTTCCACATTGTATTGCTTTGCATTGTGCAGGCTTGCTCCATGTCCATAGCAATCTATTGAATAAACATGATACTGTTTTGATAAATGTTCCCAAACATTTTCAAAACTTGTAGCATCCACCCCTTGAGCATGAATAAGGATTATTGGCTGTAGGTTGTTTCTTATTTCAAAGTAATTGAGTTCTATTCCCTGTTTTTTATAAATGTGTTTCGATATCATATTGATTTTCCTCTCATACTATATCGGGTTTTCATTCCCTCATATCCGTCTGTTAATACTCTGCTTATAAATTCTTCATCCAATTCCAAATAAGATGTGGCGAGCATAGTTGCCATACCATGAACATATATCCACATTTCAAGATGGAACAGATACGCATCTTCTTCGCTGATACCTAAATTCTGCTTTATCAATTCAATGAAAGGTTTGTTTTCTTCTTTATCCTCTATGCTTTCATGAGAACGGTCACGCATAAAGAGCAGTCTAAAAAGCTCTTTTTCTTCTTTTGCAAAACGGATATACGCCATGCCGCTTGCCTTATAGGGTGGATATTTCCCGCTTTCCATATCCTCTTTCAGATAGTTCTGATATAATTCGTCAGCAGCTTCCATGACAGCACTCAGTACATCTTCCATGTTCTCAAACAAGCTGAAAATCGGCTTAGAAGAGGAACCAAGTTTTTCACCTAATCCTCTGGCGGTTACTGCGGCAATCCCTTGTTCTCTCGCTAAATCAAGTGCGGCAGCAAGGACTTCTTCTCTCGTAAACATAAATTTCCTTGGCATTATATTCTCCTCCACAAATAAAGAAACGTTTGTAGCGCTACATTTGTTTCTTTATTATATCCGATTTATACGGTATTATCAATCCATCTGGCAGATTGTTCACAAATATATCGTTTTTAATCTCTATTTCTTACCCTCAGTAGACAAAGAAGGGACACACGGTCGGAAAACAACTAATTTTTTCCCCTGCCGCGTTGCTTTGTTCCGCGTACGTCCAGTACGCGTCAGTCAGGTACCTTGCAGGGACGAAAATTGACTTCTTTCCGACTTCCTGACCCTGGCCATAGATATTCGGGTAATTTACAAGACGGACAATTGAGGCGTACCGGACGTACGCTGATTGAGGACAACGCAGAAAATTACTCGAATATCATGGCTCAGGGCGTGTGTGCCCTTGTCCACTGAGGGTATGTATTGAATTTACTGAAAAGAAAAGCGACAGAGTTTTTGATATGATACCTCTTAAGTAGACAATGAAAATAGCAAAAATCTACTTAGGAGGTATTTTTATATGTTGTTCCCGCACGGGGAGCAACCAGCAGGTCTATGAGCGCAACCGCCTCGTCAGTTCCATTTCAATCCTCGCTCCCGCACAGGGAGCGACAATAGTAGTTCATGATAATTGGGATGCAATAAGCATTTCAATCCTCGCTCCTGCACAGGGAGCGACATAGGGAAGCCGTGTATTTTCAGCCAGTTATTCGATTTCAATCCTTGCTCCCGCACGGGGAGCGACCACATAGGTCTGACTGGTAGCAGATACTGCTTTTATTTCAATCCACGCTCCCGCACGGGGAGCGACGATTTACACATAGGCAATTTCCCGGCCCGGAGTAATTTCAATCCTCGCTCCCGCACGGGGAGCGACCACATAGGTCTGACTGGTAGCAGATACTGCTTTTATTTCAATCCACGCTCCCGCACGGGGAGCGACTACACTGCATTAAAACTTACGAAAATATTTGACTCAATTTCAATCCACGCTCCCGCACGGGGAGCGACTGGTATTTCAGCTGTTTGGACAGCTTGCAGGATAATTTCAATCCACGCTCCCGCACGGGGAGCGACCATGGAGGAGGATTTTTCAGACTATTCCTCCGAGATTTCAATCCACGCTCCCGCACGGGGAGCGACGTATTCCCGTGTCGGGAGCGGCTGGAATGTGCTATTTCAATCCACGCTCCCGCACGGGGAGCGACACTCCCTCTTCGACAAGAGAAGTACTTGGTGATATTTCAATCCACGCTCCCGCACGGGGAGCGACCAGAGAAACATGGTTGTAAACCTCCATCGTAACAATTTCAATCCACGCTCCCGCACGGGGAGCGACCCTTGCCTCCCGACATTCCTCGACTGTACCAATATTTCAATCCACGCTCCCGCACGGGGAGCGACGATATGTCGCATTCCGCACCAACTGTCTGTGAAGATTATTTCAATCCACGCTCCCGCACGGGGAGCGACGTGGATGCTTCGGAAAAACCGTTATTGCCGTTGTATATTTCAATCCACGCTCCCGCACGGGGAGCGACGGTATCATATTATATGGATTTTGATATGTTGCGAATTTCAATCCACGCTCCCGCACGGGGAGCGACGCAAGGGGTACCTTGACAACTTAATATTTTCCCGTATTTCAATCCACGCTCCCGCACGGGGAGCGACTTTTCCATATTTCCTCCAATTTCAAATAGTTGAAATTTCAATCCACGCTCCCGCACGGGGAGCGACCGAAATCCCTGCGCAGCCACTTTTCCTTTTCAAATTTCAATCCACGCTCCCGCACGGGGAGCGACGCCGCCCAGTGCTCAACTTCGGAACACGCTTCCATTTCAATCCACGCTCCCGCACGGGGAGCGACTTTTCCATATTTCCTCCAATTTCAAATAGTTGAAATTTCAATCCACGCTCCCGCACGGGGAGCGACCCGAATGGATTTACTCGGCAGACATGACGGGCGAGATTTCAATCCACGCTCCCGCACGGGGAGCGACGACGGGCGCAGATATCTTCGGAGGAATGTTTGCATTTCAATCCACGCTCCCGCACGGGGAGCGACCCATGTCTATTGTCGGCTGTATAACCATTATCGGGATTTCAATCCACGCTCCCGCACGGGGAGCGACAAAATCCCTCGACATAGGGTTGTCTCCTCATCGATTTCAATCCACGCTCCCGCACGGGGAGCGACCAACCATCTATCTTGACATACCGAATGATGCGGTATTTCAATCCACGCTCCCGCACGGGGAGCGACAAATGATTATGACGACCACAAATTAAGCGCCTACATTTCAATCCACGCTCCCGCACGGGGAGCGACATGGTGGGAAGCGGAAAACAACCAGCAGTGGTTTATTTCAATCCACGCTCCCGCACGGGGAGCGACGCCGCCGATTGCAGTCAGCTTTCCGGCTATACTATTTCAATCCACGCTCCCGCACGGGGAGCGACAACGATTTATCAAACAGATTGGATGGTATCGTCATTTCAATCCACGCTCCCGCACGGGGAGCGACAATGATGAAACGAAATATCCTGAACCGGATCCCGAAATTTCAATCCACGCTCCCGCACGGGGAGCGACATAGGCTCCAATCATCTGCTTAATCAGCGTCGCTATTTCAATCCACGCTCCCGCACGGGGAGCGACAGAAGAGACTGGAAAGTCGTTCGGACAGCTGATATTTCAATCCACGCTCCCGCACGGGGAGCGACGAAATAAGAGCCCCTCTCCCGACGATTACGACCGATTTCAATCCACGCTCCCGCACGGGGAGCGACCTTGTTCGTGCAATATGTCGTCACGAAAGGATTATTTCAATCCACGCTCCCGCACGGGGAGCGACACAATTTTGCCGGAGGCGGCGGAGCCAGCACAGATTTCAATCCACGCTCCCGCACGGGGAGCGACCTTCTGGCTCAAACTTTGTTTCAAATGGATATCCAAATTTCAATCCACGCTCCCGCACGGGGAGCGACACAATTTTGCCGGAGGCGGCGGAGCCAGCACAGATTTCAATCCACGCTCCCGCACGGGGAGCGACGTTGTGCTTCCGGGTAATATGTGAATGTGCCGGGATTTCAATCCACGCTCCCGCACGGGGAGCGACAAAGACGGCCATTATAGGCATGGCTTAATTGCGCAATTTCAATCCACGCTCCCGCACGGGGAGCGACACTGCGCGTTTGTGCGCTTGTTGATCGGGATCATATTTCAATCCACGCTCCCGCACGGGGAGCGACTTTTGACAATGTAGAGAGTTTGGGGGTTCTGATTATTTCAATCCACGCTCCCGCACGGGGAGCGACGGTAAAGCAGATTTGCCGTGATGCAGATTGCAGGATTTCAATCCACGCTCCCGCACGGGGAGCGACTTTTTTGTCCTGATTGCTGTTTTCGTAACCAAGATTTCAATCCACGCTCCCGCACGGGGAGCGACATGACAGGATGCAATTAGCCGCTTTTGAATACGACATTTCAATCCACGCTCCCGCACGGGGAGCGACGTATTCACACCCTTCTATTTCTGAGCGGTTCCGATTTCAATCCACGCTCCCGCACGGGGAGCGACAATTTCACCTCCGAACCATTAAGTAAATAACAGCATTTCAATCCACGCTCCCGCACGGGGAGCGACCCTTTCAGACATAAAGGTGGAGGCTGGAAAAGCACAATTTCAATCCACGCTCCCGCACGGGGAGCGACGCTGCTGTGGTAAGACTGTTCATATGCATAGGAATTTCAATCCACGCTCCCGCACGGGGAGCGACTTCGATTTTATGCGGAAGAATTGTGGTTGGGTCAATTTCAATCCACGCTCCCGCACGGGGAGCGACGATCATACTGGCCTGTTACGGGATGCGCCGATCGATTTCAATCC
>JAETRD010000043.1 GCA_021770345.1 Lachnospiraceae bacterium
TGGAACGGCCTGTTCCAACTGGACCCGGACAGCCTTCCCGTCACGGAATACGTCGCGCAGGTCAACACATTTATGGACACCCTGTGCGGCGTACTCGGAATCGACGACCCCGAACAAAAAAAACAATTCATAATCAGCCTCGGCTTCGACATCGAGACCGACCAGGCAATGATAAACGGAGTCAAGCAAAAAATAGACGCCGCCATACACGGAGACAGAACAACTGCAGGCGCAGGCGCCGTCATCGACCTCATCCCGAGACTCAAAACAGACGAACAGCTGAAACTGGAGCAATGGGTCGAGACACTCACCGAAAGCGATCTTACCCTGATCGCAGACGGCGCAATCCGATTCGATGAAAACACCACCGTCGAATCCGCGCAGAACGCACTGGAGGCAGCCAAACGGGCAGTGCGGGACGTCACGCCGCCCTCCTACACAGAATCCCTCGCCTCCATCGAATCCCTCTCCGACGGGCTAAACCAGTTAGAGAGCATCTACGCAGACATCGCCGACAAGGGGACCTTCGACTGGGGCTCCATCCTAAACAACGAGGGATTCAAACAAACCTTCGGCGAGCTGGGCGCAGCCTACGACACATTCATAAAAACCGTCAGCACCAGCCCCGACAACCTGCAGGCATGCCAGGGAGCATTCGACCGGCTTGCGGCGACCTACATCCACAACTCCGGCGCATTAGACAACCTGACCGAATCCACAAAAGCCGCAACCGTCGCGATGCTCAAACAGCAGGGAATCACAAACGCCGAAGAAATCGTCACGGAGCGGCTCGCAGGAAAAAAACTCGCGCAAAAAGCAGCCGTCGACGCGCTAAACTGGGCAAACGAAACCAGCGTCGAAAAAACCATGACATCGGTACAGGCACTCCTGACAGACACCGCCGCAGCCGACACCGCGAAACTTGCGCTGTACGACCTGCTTGTACAGGAAACCATCTTCTCAAACACAAGCTTAAGCGTCACCGAAAAAATAGCCGCACTGGGAAAACTCGCGGCCGCCTACGGAATCACCGCAGACGCCGCACAGCTTGCCTCCGGATATACCGACGAAAAAACCGTGCGTCTGATGCAGCATTACGGTGCGACAGACGAACAGATACAAAACTACTTCAAAGACAAATATCAGCGTCAAATCGAAGAAAAATTCAAAACGACACTGACAGACCCAACCTACGGCGGCATCCCCACACCCAAGCCGACCGGAGGCGCCGCAGACAGCGCAAAAGACGCTGCCCCGGACGCCACCCCGGTCAAAGAAACCGCAGAAACCCTAAACTGGATCGACAAAAAGCTCGAGACCACGGCAAAGCTTACAGACAAACTCGCAAAAGCCTTCGACCGCGCCTTCGGCATCAGCGGTGCCAGAGAAACATACAAAACCTACCTCGCGCAGATCGAAACCGAAATCAGTGCCAACGAAACCGCGGCGAAATACTACCAGGACAGGTTACAGCAGATCGGGCTCTCCTGCGAGTGGATCGCAAAAATCCAGACCGGCGACTTCTCCGTCGACAGCATCACCGACGAGAACCTCAAAGCGCAGATCAGCGAATACCGGACCTACTCCGACAAACTGACCGCCTGCTACGACACGCTCGAAAACTTAGAAGAAAAGAGGCTGCAGGCCGCCGTAACCTACGCCGGAAAAGAAATCGAAGCCCACGAAAAAGAAATCGCGGCCGTCGATAAGTTAATCGCGCGCAGAAAAGCACTCGTCGCGCTCAAAGAACTCTTCCACGTTTCCGCGTCCAAATCCGATCTGAGCTATCAGCAGAAAAAATACGAAACCGAACTGGACATGCTCGAAGAGCAAAACCGGAAACTGTTAGAACTGATGCGGACAACCACCTACGGCGACGAGGCATGGCAGAAATACAACGAACAGATGCTCAAAAACACCGACACCGCCAGAGATCTCGTACAGACCATCGCCGACCTGGCCGTCGAGCTGGCAAACCTCCCGCTCGACAAATACGAAAAATTCCTCGACAAAAACGCCGGAAAAAATGATCTGTACGTCGCAAAACAAAACAACGCGACAAATGCAAAAAGCCAGAACAAGATGATCGACAAGCAGATCGGCATCGTAAAGCAAAACGACAAAAAGGCGCAGGACACCGCAAAGGCAACAGAGAAAAACTTTAACCAGTCCATAAAAGACATGAACGGCGCCAAAAAGAAAGACTACGGCTCCACGAAAATCGTCACAGGCGAGCTGGGGCCCGTAGAACAGGCGCGGAAAAAGCTGGACGACTACTACAGGCAGACGGAAAAATACACCAAATCCAAAAAGCAGATACCAGCGTCGCTAATCACAAAAATCGCAGACGACGGATACGCGTCACTCGCCGCGGCATGCGCAAACTACAACGCGCAGCTCGCCGCCAACGAGACCGCGCAGACGACGGCCGCATTGAGCAGAGAAAACGCGGCAAAAGACATCGCCGGCCTTGCAAAACAGAAATTCGACAACATCGCCGCGGAATACGACTACCGGATCTCTGCAAACGAGCAGAAAAAGACAGCCGTAAATAACCGGATCGCGCGAAAAGAAGCCAACGGCCAGAAAGCGAGCACGGCAGACTACAAAGAGCTGATCGCTGCCGAACAGGCAGAACAGAAAAAATACACGGACAAGCACGACAGACTGCAGAAAGAACTTGACAGGGCAGTCGCGGACGGCACCGTCAAAGAGGGCACCGAGGAATGGTATGCGATGATCGCAGCCGTCAACGAAGCCGCAAACGCGGCCG
>JAETRD010000044.1 GCA_021770345.1 Lachnospiraceae bacterium
CGGTCTTTCTGTACCGCGTCCCGCCCGTATTCCTCATACTTGAAATACTTCTTTGCTTCTTCGGGCAGCTCCAATTCGTCCAGCTCGTCAATGAGGTAATAGCCGTAGTCGGCTTCACTGCGGACAGTGGGGTATATCCAGTAGCAGTCAAGGTTTTGCGCAAGGTTAATAAGGTCTTTCACGCTCCCGGCGTGTTCCCCCAGCATTACCGCCGCCGTGAATTTATCCCTGTCCTCGTCGCTTTGCATTTTTAAGAGCTTGCCTAAATAATTCAGCTCGTCAATGGTGCTGCCCTGTATCACGGAAAGCGGCACGTCAAAGGGGTATTGCTCGGTGTTGGAAAATCCATTGATGAAAAAATCCTGCGGGTTGTCTGCGGTAATGCCGACGCTTCTCATAGCGGCGTGAAGCTGCTCCGTAGTGGTCGGCATGGAAAGCCACTCGCCGCCCGGTTTCCCGGTTTCAAAGCGGGTGCGGCTGTCGATTAGGATTGAAAATGTTTCGCTCATTTGCTTGCTCCTTTCTTCGTTCATCATGCGGTGCATAAGCTCGAAATCGTTTATGCTCATGCTCCCGTCAAATACATAGGGGTTAAAGTCCTCCCCGTCCCGGTAGGGCTTTTCCGAAAAGGGAAGCCCTGCGACGTGGGCGGCGGCTCTTGCTTCCTCCAACAGCTCCGGGGGTAAGGTGTCGTCGTGGGCTTCGATAAAGTCAGCCACGTTGTTATAGCCGTTCTCATAGTGGCGGCGTACCCCGGCGGTCAGCTCCGCAAGGTTCATGTCCTCGCCCAAATAACCGCAATAGTAGCCGTTTAGGACAACGGCGGCAGGGTCTTTTTCCTGTATCTCCCGCAAGCGTCCCCTGTCCTCCGGGGTGAGGGTGTCGTCCGTTTCAAGGTAGATATAATCGCTGTGCCATGAACGCCCCTCCCGCCAAAACGCTACCCATGCAATCCCCGCTTGCAGTTCGTCTTGATAGTCCTTTACGGCTTCCCGTAAACCTGCCATAGCTTCATTCCTCCTTTCCGTTGGGGCAGAAAAAGGGCGCGGTGTTCCGGCTCCCTTGTCCGTCCTACACCGCGCCCGCGCTTTCTGCCAAAGTTTTTTATTTTTTCAAGAGGGTTTGGGACACTTCCCAACAAGCAAAATCCCCGTCCGGCGCGGCAGCGGCGAAAGGGGATTTACGGAAAAGGGTACTCTTTTCCTATGCTTGCTACGGAACTTATTTTTTCTTCGGTAGCTCAATCTTGTAGTTGACATACTTCCCGCCCGTATCAGCTAAAACAACGGTTCCGTCATAGGTTTTGCCTGTTTTCGGGGAATACAAGCCCTTGACATTTGCCTTGCCGGATTTTAAGAGGGCGGCGGCAATCTTCGGGGTAAAGGCAACTTTCCTTTCCTCAAAGAAACGGTCGTTTTTCCACATGGTAAAGGCGCAATCCCGGTTAGAACAGTAGAAATTTTTCTTTCCCTCATGGACGGGGCTACCACAACGGGGGCATTTCCCGACAGAGGGCTTTTCTTCCCCACCCGTGAAAACTGCCTTGCTTTTGTCGGCGGCGGTGTTCTCCTTTACCAGCTCCCGCATCATAGCTTCAATGCGCTGCATGAAGTCCCCAGCGTCGGCGGCTCCCTTTGCGATCTGCGTCAGATTGTTTTCCCATTCGGCGGTAAGCTGCGGGGAAGTCAGCATATCCGGCAGGACAGACACAAGGGCGGCTCCGTTCTGCGTGGGGATAAGCTGCTTTCCCTTTCTTTCTGCAAAGCCGGACTTCACCAGCTTTTCAATGACAGCGGCGCGGGTGGCGGGTGTGCCAAGCCCCCGGCGTTCCGCGTCCGGGTTGGTGTCCCCGTTCCCGGCGCGTTCCATTGCCGAAAGCAAAGTTGCTTCGTTGTGGGGCTTCGGCGGCGTTGTGAAATGCTCTGTCACCTTTGCCGTGGGGCTTTCAAAGGTCTGTCCCTCGGAAAGCTCCGGCAGGGTGTTTTCTTCCTCCATATCCTCCGGATCGGGCTTGCCCTTTAAGGTCGCCCGGTAGCGGCGTTCAAGGTCTTTCCAGCCGCCCGCAAGCACTGTCTTTCCCCGCGCCGTAAACTCCGTACCGGCGCATGAGAAAACCGCCGTGACCGCTTCAAAGATATGCGGCTCAGCGGCAGCGAATAAAAGCCTTGCCCCGGCAAGGGTGAGGATATTCCTTTCACTTTCCGGCAGCGTTGATAAATCTGTTTTTGCAAGCTCCATAGTGGGGATAATGGCGTGGTGGTCGCTTACCTTGCTACTGTCAAGCGTCTGGGAAACGTCGGGGGTAAACTCCGCGCCCTCCATAAAAGGCAGTTTGCCGGAAAGCATGGTAACAGTCTTTGCCGCCGTTTCCCCCATGTCGTCCGTCAGAAATGCGCTGTCTGTCCGGGGATAGGTAAGCAGCCGTTTTTCATATAAGGTCTGCGCAAGGTCAAGGGTCTGCTTTGCCGTGTAGCCGTAGATTTTATTGGCTTCCCGCTGTAAGGAAGTGAGGTCAAAGAGCTTCGGCGGGGCGGCGGTCTTTTTCTCTTTAGTGAGGGAAACACATACCGCCGTTTCCGCTTCACAAGCCGCTTTCAGTGTATCGGCTCCCGGTTTATCCGAAATCCTTTCGCTGGCGGCTTCCGCGCCGGATAAGTCAAGGCGTACATGGTAATATTTTTCTTTCTTGAAATGGGAGATCGCTTCGCCCCGGTCAACCAGCATTTTCAGTGTGGG
>JAETRD010000045.1 GCA_021770345.1 Lachnospiraceae bacterium
ACCTTTTACAAGGTGCGGCAGAACCCATACAGCGACAGCCCGGAAAACAGCTATCTCTTGCAGGAGTATGTGGCACAGGATAACGGCATGGCGAAGCTGGGGGATATTCTCTACACAGGAACCCCGGAGAAGTGCCGGGAGCTTTTGGGGAAGCTGGAAACCGGGGAGCTGACACAGGGCGACGTGAAAGACCTCTACGCAAAGGCACAGGAAGCGCAGACCGCAGCCGAGCCGGGACAGGAAGTGCCGGAGCCGACCGCCGACAAAAAAGAGCCGGACAAAGACACCTTTTCTATTTACCAGCTAAAGCGCGGCGACGAAACAAGGGACTACCGCTTTGAACCTTACGACCGCTTACAGGCGGCGGGGCTTTCCGTGGAAGCGGCAAATTATGACCTTATCTATACCGCGCCACTTGCGCCGGATATGACGCTTGAAGATATTTCCGTCCGTTTCAATATCGACCACCCGAAAGATTTTAAGGGACACAGCCTTTCAACCTCTGACGTGGTAGTGCTTCATCAGAACGGACAGGACACCGCCCACTATGCAGACAGTTACGGTTATCGGGAAGTGCCGGAGTTTTTACACGAGCAGACCCCGCAGCTTACCCCCGACACCCGCATGACCGGGGAGCAGATCAGAACGCCACGGGGGAGCTTTTCTGTAACCGATATGACCGCCGAGCAGATGAAAGAAGCCGGGTATGGATTTCACCACACGTCGGAGGACGGGAAGTATCTCATTATGGGGAACGGGACACAGGCGTTTGCAGTCGCCGCAGAGCAGCCGGAAAAGGCAAACCCCTTAAAGCACGTCGAGGACGCTATCGAGCAGAACGACAATAATTTTGACGGTATCATCAACAACACGCCCACCCCTACCGCTGACGAGCTGGAAGAAAAGGCGAGAAGCGGCGAACAGATCTCCCTTGCCGAGTATGCCGCCGCGCTGAAAGCGGAAAAGGGACAGGGCAAAAAAGCGGAGCCGGGAAAAAAGCCGGAAAAGAAGCCCTCTATCCGGGCGCAGCTTAAAGCCGACAAGGAACGGGCGGCGCAGAAGAAACAGGCAAGAAGTAAGTCGCAGGACTTGGAAAGGAGCTGACCCTATGGGGAAACGGAATAAATTTGAAAATGTGGACGTGCTGGCTTCCCTTGAAGCCATTCTGAAACAGAACACAGGATTTTATCAGAGTGATTTTGACATTGATAAACAGATCATTGCGGAAAAGGCGGCAAGCCCCAGCAAGGAGGATAAAACCCTCTTGTGGCTTTCCCGCCCGTCCGGGACGTACTGTTTCCGGGAGCGTGACGTTTTCATCAGCGACACCGCCCCGCATAATACATGGCGTTACTACAAGGAGCAGAGCCGTGACCCTATCCTTGCGTATGCCGTGGAACTGACCGGGACAGAGGGCGGGAAGATCAAGGGCAACCTGTATGAGCTGGACTATGAAAAGCACTATGAGCGCGTCAAGGACAATACCCTTGCCGCCGGGACGGTGACGCTTGTGTATGAGCATGGTACGCGGGAGCAGCCCGCAGACCGACGCTTTGACGGTTATCCCGACCCCCAACTTGGGAAGTTTGAACGCTTCGAGGTACAGCCCAAAGACCCGGAAGCCCTGCAATTTTTGTTACGGGAGGAAAAGGAAAGCCGGGATAAGCTGAAACCGGGGGATTTTAAGGAGCATATCGCCGCATTGCATGAGGGCATGATCGACCGGGAAGCGCGGCGCATTGTGGCAGACATGAAAAAGCTGTCTGCCCCCAACAGCCCGGACAAATCTCATTTCATGGTGGAGCTGTCCCCGTCCTTTATGCGGCTTGCTTCCACAAAGGACACGGAACGCCTTTTCTCCATGCTGCCCTATAAGACCCTTGCTTTCTCACAAATCAAGAACAGCTACGGCACATATGCGCTGATCGGCAAGGACGAGAACCGGGACAGGCAGATAAGGAAACCCCGCCCCTCTGTCCGGGCGCAGCTTGCACAGGACAAAAAGAGAACCGCCCCGAAGAAAACGGCGGCGAAAACAAAAAATCACGGATTGGAGGTATGAGCATGAACACATATAATCATTTTACGGTTGAGGAAACCAACCTTTTGAGTATCTACATGACAGGCAGCAAGGAGGGGCTTTTGGTGGCTATGAACGCCGCGCTGCCCTTTATGGAGGGGGAAATGCGGGACTTTGCCGCCCGCACCCTTGCCAAAGTAGGGCGCATGACCGAAGCGGAATTTGCGGGGCTTGCCCTTTACCCCGCCGACGAGGTATGAACGGGATCAAGCGGCTCACGCCGCCCCAAAGCCGGAAAGTCAACGCCCTTGTGCGCCGGACGTGCTGCAATTATGATAGCGGAAACTGTATCTTACTGGACGACGGGGACGAGTGCGTATGTCCGCAGCTTATTTCCTATTCCCTGCTCTGTAAATGGTTCCGCATTGCGGTACTGCCCGCAGATAAGGAGCTGTACGCCGAGCTTTACCATGCGGAGGATATGCGGCGGTGTAGCGTGTGCGGCTCACCCTTTGCGTCCAGCTCTAACCGGGCTATTTACTGCCCGGACTGCCGGAAGCGTATCACCCGCAGACAGACCGCCGAGCGCATGAGAAAAATGCGGGCGAATGTGACGCGATAGGGGCGAAATAAGCCTTGATT
>JAETRD010000046.1 GCA_021770345.1 Lachnospiraceae bacterium
CGGGTTATTCGCCGGACTCAAAAACGTCGGTGGAGCGAAAACGTACGCTCCTATTTTGTTTTGAAAACGCCGACCATCGCATGTGTTCTTCGGGATACCGGAGTTTTCATGCGGTCGAATGTGCAATACACAGGGAAAATACAAAACAGAGGCAATATGCGGGAACCGCGTACAACGATTGCGTAATGGCAATGTATCACTACACTCCTGCTGCGGCGACGCAGACAGGATCGTAACAACGTGACGCTCAAGGAATCCGCAGGGACAGCTCTCACAGAAAAACACTCACACAAAAACGCTCACAGAGAGAAGCCCTCACAGAAGCGACAACCCTCACGGCAGGTGATCTGAAACGATGCCTGTCGAAGATGCGCTCGGTACTGCCTGGCATGACAGGATCATCCGTGAAACGATGATAGAAACGAAGACGCTTATCACCCGAAGCAGACAAAGAGACATACCCTCCCCATCCGCCGGATCGTCTTCTCATGCAGAAAAAATGCTGCCATTTCGATAAGAAAATGACAGCGCGGCCGCTCCTGCCGCAGTGGAAAAAGGAGCAACTAAATTTGGAGATAAAAGGTTGAAAATTAAAATTTTCAATCTGTGAAATTGGACCTATGCCCAAATTCACACACTGGGAAAAGAATACAGGAGTGAAAATCTCCGCGGTCGGCGAAAGGACAGCAAAAAAGCCGTTAAAATTTACTTCCGCAGTCCCTGCACTTATATGTTTTCCCCGCATCATCAATGGCGCCGGCCGTGCCAAAAACCGCCGTTTTCACCGCTCTGGTGCCAAATGAGATTTTCTCAAGATTGGGGGAACCGCAGATCGGACACCGGGGCGTATAGGGACGCTCGCCATTTTCTCCCTCCTTGATACCAAGATTTTTGTGCATACGTTCAATCTGGCTATTTATACGGTATTCCGAAATACGATAAAAACATTTTCTGTCTTCTTCGACCTGTTTTTCGTACGCTTCCATTGAAAACAGCGGATTGCCTGCGACTTCATTCATAATAAAGTTTCTTTTACGGGAAAGCAGTTCCTCTATCATTTTGCTGTTTTCCACCGGTATACTATAGCCAATTTTACGAAACAAAGAAACCCAGTCGTGAGTAAAAATATTGTACTTTTCCGTCATTTCTTCCGGTACTATTTTTTGTTTCGTACCGCAAAATTTACATTTTCTACTGAACATAACGGCACCTACATGACCGCATTTTTCGCAATACACTAATTTTCCCATAATCAGTCACCTCATTGTTTTTTGATTATAGCATAACAGACGCATTTATACTACCTCCATAGTATAAATTGGAACATCCTCCACAGATGTCCAACCGGTATATCCACGATACCGGACACAAACAGTACGGTTTTTGCAACAAAAAGCAGATCGTTTGCTGTATTCGGAAATACAATCGATGACTTCAAGAAAAAGTGGGATCATTTTACAGAAACTTATGATCAAAATCAGCATAAATTATTCGGCAACGACGGTACTTTCACAACATTATCAAATGAAAGAAAAGCCAAAAGAGAACTCACGCCGGATGTCATGGCGCAGTTTGAGGCATTCCAACAGGAATTTAACAACTCCTCCCTAAGCGCCGACGCCTTGGCGGAACAGATGGGAGACGTAGACAATCGAATTGTCAAATACGCCAAGTCCTGTAAAAACGGGGCATTGACGACCAAAGGATTCGTAGACTCCGTCAAAAACTCCACCCTCGCCGCCAAAGCCGGCCAGACCGCACTCCAGGGCCTTGCAATGGCAGGCAACATGCTTGTCATGGCACTGGCCAGCAAAGCAGTTGCCTTCGCGGCAGAAAAAATGCGCGAAGCCGCAAACGCCTCCGAAATCGCCGCGGCAAAAGCGGCCGGCTTTACAGACAGCGTACAAAACTTCCACGCAGGCATCGCCGGGGGCGCCTCCGAAATCGCCGGCCTAAACGCAGAATATAACGAACTCAAAAAAGGCGTAAACGGCCTCGGCCAAAACATCGGCCTGTCCGCGGAGCAATACGACCGCTATAAAGAAATCATCAGAAAAATCTCCGACCTTATGCCGGACCTCACCGCCCGCTTCAACGAGCAGGGGGAAGCCATCGCCTTCACCAAAAAAGGCATCACGGACCTCGGCGACGAATACGAAACCTACCTCAAACGGCAGGCCAAAAACTACCTCATAAACGGCGACGAAAACGGCAACACCTTCCAGGACGCCATCGACAGCTTCGGCGCAAACAGCAGACACGGATTTTTCGAAAACCTCAAACACACCTTCAAACACGCATTCGGAACCGCAGGCATCGACGACATACCGGTCGACACCCTGATCGAGACCTTATCCGCCATGCAAAACAAAACAAAAGACGAAATCGCAGCCTACCTGTCCGACATCGACATCGGCCCGGACAAACAATACCTGTTCACCGAAGGCAACCGCGCAAAAGCCATCGCAGAAGACCTGTTAGACATCAACCTGTCCAAACTCCGCGCCCAGTCCGACGAAGAATTTAATCAGTTGCAGGAAAACATCGCGGCGCACATCGAA
>JAETRD010000026.1 GCA_021770345.1 Lachnospiraceae bacterium
AATCTGTATGAAGTTTTGAAGGTACAACCTTCAAGAAATATTCCTCGATAGCTCAGTCGGTAGAGCACGCGGCTGTTAACCGCGCTGTCGTAGGTTCAAGTCCTACTCGGGGAGTTAAATAAACGGTTTAATAAGGAGTCTGTAGACATGATTGTTTGCAGGTTTCTTTTTTGTATGTTGTTTGTGACAATTCTGTGTTAGATGGAGGATTATGATTGTATAGGCGTAGTTGAAAGGGTATAATAAATATATAAAACGGAATCAGGATTTGCGGAGGGATTCGTTTAATGAAAGACAGGAAAATTATTCGTGGAATTATCTTGACAGTATTGCTAATATGTACAGCTTTTTTGATTTATTCAATATTAAGAGACCCATTTAGTGAACACGACATTATGCTTGCTCTTGCAGTTACAGCAGGTTTTATTGCATTGGAGGAAGATAGGAAAAAAGAACGATAAATTCCAGATTATCAATCTCAAAACCAAATAATTGCAACAAACCAAATAGCAGTGTCTGATACAGGAAAAACCTGTGCCGAATGCCTTTTGGTCATAGGCAGAAGCGGCGTCTGTCTGAATTCTTTTAAAACCTCAAATACATCGCCTTCGGAATTCCTGTGGACTTTTTACAGGTTCAGGGAAATTGAATGTTTAAGAAATAAGGTGTGCCCTCAGTGGACAAAGAGCTTGTATTTTCCTGTCCACTGAGGGTATTTCGTCATTATTTGTACAGGATCAGTGCGATAAATTCAAGCGGTTCATTTCCCGTATTTTTCAGTCCATGTCCTTCCCCTGCTCCCGTGAAAGTCACGTCTCCGGCAGTGACGGGAACGACAGAACCGTTGTCATTAAATTCACCCTGGCCGCTGTAAATATAATAAGTCTCCGATTCATTTTCGTGAACATGATAGCCGATCGCACATCCCGGCTGCAGCGTGCTGTGAGCAAAGACACGGCCTTTCTCATACATTTCTTCGGGACCGCTCAGCAGGTGGCGTACCGTGATGTCTCCCGTACCGTTAAAAGGAGCGGGTTTGTGTTCGATTGTTCTTTGATCGCTTTTTCTTATCATAGGGATTCCTCCATGGCACCAATAACCCGTACATTCAGGGAATTGGCGCTAAACGTAAATAATTTTATCAGATGTGTATCTGATGCTATCGTAAACGCGCGGCAGATAATTGTCAAGCAAAAAATGAAATCGATTGCAAAAAAGTTGCAGAAAAAGTCGCAAAATCAGATGAAACCAATTGACAAAAAAAAAGAAACAGTCAATAATTGTAAAAAATGGGAGAGGTAAGGTATGTTATGACAATCTATGATATTGCGAAGGAGGCCGGGGTGTCGGCCAGCACTGTCTCCAGAGTCGTTAATAAAAAACCGGGAGTCCGTCCGGCGACAAAAGAGAGAATAGAACTCCTTTTGCAAAAATATAATTATTCACCAAATGAGACGGCGCGGGGGCTTGTGATGCAGAGTAACCGGATGATTGGCATACTGATCGCCGACATTCGGAATATTCATTATACGGATGGGGTATATACTGTGGAGAGAGAATTTGTCCGCAGAGGCTATTGCTGTATTATTTTTAACATAGGTTCCGAGACGGAGGAAAAGGGGGAGTATATCCGTGTGCTGGGACAGCGCCGTGTCGAGGGAGTCGTACTTATCGGTTCAAATTTCCAGACAAAAGAGGTGGAGGAAGCGATTTCACAGTATCTGCCAAAGACGCCGGTCGTAATCGTGAACGGTTATCTGGAGCTGCCGAATGTGTACGGCGTACTTGCGGATGAGCGCTCCGGAATATCAAATCTCGTCGATATTTTATTTGCGAAAGGACACACAAATCTGGCGTTTGTGAACAGTTATTATACGCCGAGCGGGTCCTATAAGCTGGAAGGTTTTAAGGAGGGGTTGCGCCGCCAGGGCGTGGAGAAGCCCCCGGTTATCTATGATACCACTGCAAGTCTTGAAGGCGCGTATGAGGTCACAAAGCTCCTGATGAAAGAACATCCGGAGACAGACGGCATTGTATACAGCATTGATCTGCTTGCCGCAGGCGGGGGAAGGGCATTGATGGATATGGGATACTCGATTCCGGATCAGGTGGCATATACGGGGGTTGATAATTCCATATACACGGAGGTTTCCACGCCGAAGATTACGTCACTTGACAATAAGCTTCCGGAGCTGAGCCAGATGGCGGCCCGTCTGCTGCTTGATGCGCTTGAGGAGAGGAAAGTCACCAAGAAAATGCTGTTGTTTTCTGCAGTTGTGGAGCGCGAGACAACGTAAATAAAATTATAAAAAAGAATCCTGGTTTGCAGGATTCTTTTTTTATGCAGAAAATGAAAACGATTTCCAAAATTGGAATAAACAGGTCATTTTTTTATCCGTGACAGGAGGTTTTGCTCCAAATATAACAGATAATTTATTCTATTAAACGAAAAATGTCGTATATTTAAAAAATAATATCCAAAATTGTTCGGTAAAAATAAATTACAAATGCAATCGAATTTATCAAAGCGGTGAAGAAAAACGAGACTTGTTTTGTGCAAAATTATTAAAATAGAAGATTAAAATACAATAATATATAGAAAATAAGCAAAAAATATTATGAAAAATCGACAAAAGCAAACAAATTGCACAACAAATATTGACAAGTATATGCTTATGAGATAACATGAAATTGCAATCGATACCAAAAAGTTTTAAAGGAGTGAGAAACCGAATGAAAATCGCGATACTGGGCGCGGGGGCGATGGGTTCCCTGTTTGGCAGTTACTTGTCACAGAAAAATGAAGTATGGCTGATAGAGATCGATCAGAATAAAGTAGATTTTTTGAACCGGGAAGGTGTGAAAATCAGGGAAGCCGACGGAGATGCAATTTTTCATCCGATGGTAGTATCGTCTGCAAAAGGGCTCGGGGAAATGGATCTGGTAATTATTTTTGTGAAAGCAATGTTTTCCGAGAGCGCGCTTGCAGCAAACAGAGAATTGATCGGGGAAAATACTTATGTGATGACGCTGCAGAACGGAGCCGGACACGAACAGACAATTCTGAAATTTACGGATCCGAGGCATGTTATCATCGGAACGACCAAACACAACAGCTCCATTCTCGAAACAGGCTATATCAATCACGGAGGAGGAGGAGAGTCTTACATAGGTCTCCTGGAAGGTGAAAATGCGGCGCTTGGAGAAGTGGCAGAGACATTTACAGAATGCGGGTTCGTGACGGAGGTTTCCGACAATGTGAGGAAGCTGATCTGGAATAAGCTGTTTATCAATGTATCCGCGAGTGTGATGACGGGAGTTTTGCAGAGCAGTCTCGATTTTCTCAGAGAGAGTGATCATGCATGGGTGCTTGTGGAGCGCCTTGCCAGAGAGGCGGTTGCGGTCGCAAATGCAGGCGGTATGGATTTTGACGCGGATGAGGTTGTCCATGATGTAAGGTTGTTGGTAGAAAATTCCCACAACGGTTACACATCCATTTATGCGGATTTAAGAAACGGCATGAAAACGGAGGTCGATACGATCAGCGGTTCTGTCGTCTGCGAGGCAAAACGACTCAAAATTGCGGCTCCGGCCCATGAGTTTGTGGTGGAGTTGGTACATGCAATGGAAGATAAAAACAAAAAGGAACGGAAAGGAGGAAATTAAAATGTGCGTTTATCATTTGGGAGGGCTTCGAGTAGTAGATTTGACAAAAACACTGGATCCGGCGACGGAGACGAGACGGTGTCATCTTTATCGGTTTAATACAGGAGGGCCGATTCCGGATTTCCATACGATTATGGATCTGACCAGCCATCTTGGAACCCATGTAGAGTGCCCGTATCATCACGACGATAACTGGCCGTCCGTTGCGGAGCTGCCGCTTGATACATTTATGGGAAGAGCGGTTTATCTGACAATCGAGGCGGAACCGAACGGCTATATCACAGCGGAAATTCTCGATAAAGCCTGCGAGGGAAAAGTAAAGGAAGGGGATATTCTGATTCTTGATTCTGCTTATAAGCTTGCACCCTTTACGCCAGATACGAATACGGAAAAGGATAAGAGACTTTTCGTAAACGGGGAAACCGCACAGTGGATGGTGGATCACAAGATCAAATGCGTCGGTTTCGGAGACGGCGTTTCGATTGAAAACTGCAACGAGGATGTAAAGCCGTTCCACGATATCTGTATGGCGGAAAACATTGTATTTCTGGAGGTACTTAAGAATCTGGACAAGTTGGAGAAGGAGGTATTTTTCATGTCGTATTCTCCGCTTCCGATTATGGGACTTGATTCCTGTCCGATTCGCGCTTACGCGATCGAGGGACTGGCAGAATTTTGTTGATTGAACGGGGAAAAGGAGGATTGGAATATGAAAATTCCAACATTACAGTCGGTTTTGGCCGAGGGGCAGATGCTTGCCCCGGATACGTTTGACGGAATATCCACACGCGCCGCGGAACATCTCGGATGCAAATGCGCGCTTCTCTCGGCTTCGGCGTTGACGCGTACCGTGTACGGAACTCCGGATGAGGGAACGCTCGGCGTGTCGGATATGGTCTGGTCGTTAAGCCGTTTTGTCGAAGATAACTGCGGGATTCCGCTTGTTGTGGAGGTGCGCAGTGGTTTCAGCGACAACCTGCGGATTATGCCGTACGATCTGGAGCGTGTCGTAAAGGCGGGAGCCGCGGCAATGCTGCTGGATGACAGAATCTTCGGATGCGGCAGTGATTCGGCGGAACTTACGCTCGTGAGCAAGGAAGTGTTTGCGAAAAAAGTTGCGATCGCTGTGGAGGCGGCCTCAAACACGGACTGCATGGTGCTTGCGAGAAGCTTTTCGCCGGATGCGAAGGATGCGGCGGAGCGCTGTAAGGCGGCAAAGGATGCAGGCGCCGAGATGGTAGGAGCGGTCTGCATGCACACCGAGGAAGACGCCGTGTGGTTTGCGCAGGAGATTTCCGGACCGAAGCTTTGGAGTGATTTGACCGCAAAAGACGGGGCGGCGGAAGTGACGGCGGAAAAGCTGGACGAACTCGGTTATAAGCTCGTATTTATCACCTTTATGGAAAAAGGCGCATGGTACGGCGATATGGATTACGGTGAGAAAAACTGGAAAAATCGGAATACCGTATACGCGGATCTCGATGATTTTGACGGGTACCTGAGGAATGAGGACGGAAGTCTTCGGGATTATCACTATATTTTCAGCTACTGGAAAAAATGGATGCCTCTTGAGAAGCGGTTCGAGGATTTAGGGGAATTGGGCGAGGACGCATATCAGAAGGAAGCCGCAAAATAAAAAGAAAGGCATGGTTTGAAGAAATGAAAAAGAAATTAACCGGAATGGAGCTTTTTAAACAGGGTGAACAGGTATTTGCCCCCTGTGTATATGATTGCATGAGCGCCATGGCTGCAGAAAAAAGCGGTTTTCCATGCATGATGTTAAGCGGCGGCGCGATTGCCTACAGTATGGACGGACAGCCGGATATGGCGCTGGCTACGGTGGACGAGGTGATCCGGATTGTCGAGAGTATCACAAACTGCACGAATATCCCGCTTCTTGTGGATTTCGACGACGGTTACGGGGAGAGTCCCGCAGTCGTATACCGGAATGTCAGACGTCTGATAAGAGCGGGTGCGGCAGGCTTTACACTGGATGACAGTACCGGTTTCCGCGGATTTGAGCGTCATGAGTATTACGCGGCAAATCCGGACGAGGTAAATCCGGTTACAGTGGATCCGTCTTACAAGACAATTCCGCGGGAAAGATGGCTTGCAAAAATTAAAGCTGCCGTCGCGGCATGCGAAGGGACCGGCTGTGTCTGTATTGCCCGCACGGAAGCAGGACCGACGTACGGAATGGATGAGGCGATTGCGCGCTGTGTGCTTGCAAAGAAGCTCGGTGCGCCGATGACGACCGTATGCGGCGGCATGAATGACCTGGAAATGGGCAAGCGGGTGGCCGAAAAGGATCTCGGCTGGAAGATGTGGCCGGATGTCATTGTGGTAAATGGAAAACCGACCGTGGAGCTGGATGATATTTTAGGTCTGGATTTTAACCTGGTTACGATGCATGTGTTTGAAAAAGCTGCGCTCTGCGGAATCTTCAAATACGGGCTGAGAGATCTGGCAGCTAAGAATGTGGTATATAGTACGGAACATGCAGTGAGTTACAATTTATTTTAATTTCTTATATGAATAAGGAGGTACTTATGAAAAAGAAAGTAGCGATGTTGCTGACGGCAGCTATGTGTGTATCGCTTGCGGCATGCGGCGGCGGTGGCGGCGATAAGCCGGCCGACAGCGGAAATGATGCAGGGAGTGCAGGAGGAACGGAGCAGACGGCTCCGCCGGCTGAGAGCGGAGACGAAGGAGGAGACGCGCAGGCAGACGCAGGCGAACCGGTATCCGGCGGTACGTTTACCGTTGCGATCACTGACGATCCGACAACCCTGCAGGGATGGATGGTAAGAAACACAAACGAGGGAACGGTAAGCCCGGCAATCTATGAGACGTTGCTTAAATATGACGAGACCGGAAAGCCGCAGCCGTACCTTCTGGAATCGTTTGACGCCGATGCGGAGGCGCTGACCTACACGCTGGTAGTCAAAGACGGCATCACCTTCCAGGACGGAACGCCGATGGATGCGGAAGCCGTGAAATGGAACATTGATTACTATAAGGAAAACGGCGTTTTGAGCGGTTCGTATTACAACTATGTGGACAGCGTGGAAGTGGTAGACGAGAAGACGGTTGTCGTACATATGTCCAGCTGGGATGCGCTGTTTGATTACGGACTTGCGCGGACCTGCTTTATGTGCAGCCCGACCGCGGTGGAAGAGCTTGGTCCGGACGGATTCAATGAGGCTCCGGTAGGAACCGGCGCATTCAAGGTTACAAAATGGGTACACGGCGAAGGCATCTATACCGAGCGGTATGACAATTACTGGGGCGGTACCCCGTACCTTGACGGCGTGAACTTTATGATTTATGCATCTACGGCGACACAGCAGGCAGCGCTTGAGGTTGGAGATCTTGACGTTATGACGCTCTCGGGTGATTCGGTGACGGCGGATGCGTTAAAGGCGAAGGGATATAACCTGACAAATGCGGCAATCCCGACTACCGGCTATACGTTATGCTTTAACAGTATCGCGGAAGGGCCTTTGACCGACGTGCGCGTGCGTCAGGCAATCTGCTACGCAGTGGATGCGGAGACGATCTGCAATTCCTTACTCGGAAACGGCGTTTACGGTACATCCACCACACAGTGGGCAATTCCGGGCGCGGCGACTTACAATGACGAAGTAACCGGTTACGGATACGATGTGGAGAAGGCAAAAGCGCTTCTCGCGGAAGCAGGTTATGCGGACGGTTTTGAACTGACAATCAATTTCCAGGTGGGTGATTTTGCAAAGAGCGTATGCCAGATTATTCAGGCAGAACTTCAGGAGATCGGCATTACGGTTACGTTAAATCAGATTGAAGTTGCAAATTATGCGGATTACTTAGGAGAGTGGGACGGCATCCTGTTCCATCCGATGGGTCTTGGAAACGGACAGTTCTCCCAGGTTGCGGCAAATATGATTCCGGGCGCAAGATTCGGCGGTTCCACATTCCTGCACGATGATGTGTCTGTAGGTCTGATTCAGGAAGCAGTTGCATCCGACGAGGCGACAATGGATAAGAACCTGAAAGAAGCCGTTAAGGTATTATTCCAGGATAACGTAGAGCTTTACGCAGTGGCGGTTACCTACTCGACTTCGGTGACAAGCCCGAAGGTACACGGCGATTACGGTGCGGTTCAGGAGCATAATGCTACCTGGAACCAGCTCTGGAAAGAGGCGGAATAAGTTTTATGGGGTGTGCGCTGCCCGTGAAGTGCGGCGCACACCCTTTATTTGAACAGAAGGAAAGGTGGTGTATGGTATGGGCCGATATATTTTAAAGCGATTGGGAATTTCCGTAATCGTGATATTACTGGTTTCCGTGATATCTTTTACGCTGGTACATATGCTTCCCGGGGACCCTGCTGTTCTGGCGCTGGGTTCGGAAGCGTCTGAACAGGACGTTGAAGCATTTCGTGAAAAGTACTACTTAAATCGCCCTGTAGTGGAACAGTATTTTATCTGGATCACAGACGCATTTCGTGGTAATCTGGGTGATTCCATCACTTACAGCCGGCCGGTGACGACCTGTCTTGCCGAGCGGCTTCCCCGCACAATCTCAATCGGTTTGCCGGCGCTCATTCTCTCGAGTATATTCGGCATTTTATGCGGTATCGTAAGTGCGATCCGGCGCGGAAAATTTATTGATAATCTGATTACGTTTTTGAGTACCATCGGACTCGGGGCTCCCCAGTTCTGGCTCGGAATTGTGGGAATCTATATTTTCGGAATGAAACTCGGAATGCTCCCTCTGTCCGGGTATGTGGCTCCCTCTGAGGATTTCGGGCAGTATGTCTATTACGGGATCATGCCAATATTGATTCTTTCGTTTAGTCTTCTGGCAGCAGTCGCGCGTCAGACAAGGTCAAATATGCTTGAAGTGATCAATCAGGACTATATCAGGACTGCCCGCGCGAACGGTCTGGTCGAGACGAGCGTGGTATATAAGCATGCATTGAAAAATGCCCTGATTCCGGTTATCACGACAATCGGTCTGCAGGTGCGCGTGGTCGTAGGCGGCTCCCTGATGGTGGAGCAGGTGTTTAATATCGCGGGAATCGGAACTTTGATTGTAAGTGCGATTAACGGCCGGGATTACATGGTTGTGCAGGGTTGTGTGTTTGTGATTTCCGTATTTACGGTGCTTGTAAACTTTGTGATTGATTTATTATACGGATTCGTAGATCCGCGCATCCGTAAGAGCTGGAGGTGAGCCGTATGTCAGAGGGAAAGGCTAAAAAAACAAACGGTGCGAGACGCTTTTTTCGGGTATTCTTCAGCCGTGGCTGGGTGACAAAGCTGTGCTTCGGCATTATTGTGGCATTCGTGTTTATCGCTGTATTCGCTCCGCTGCTGACACCGTATACGCCCTATGAGCAGAACCTGCTGAGTATTCTGGCAGGGCCGAGCGGCGAACATCTGCTGGGCTGCGATAACATCGGACGCGATACGCTGACAAGACTTCTGTACGGCGCGCGCGTGTCTCTGGTGACAGGACTGCTCTCAAGTATCTGGGCGGCCGCAGTCGGCACGACAATCGGACTGATCGCCGGGTATGTGGGCGGATGGGTCAATACGCTTGTTATGCGTATCACAGACGCAATGATTGCGATTCCCCCGATTATCTTTACGATGGTACTCTCGACAATGGTGACCGGTAATCTGCTTGGAATCAGTGTTGTCATCGGCGTGTCCATCATTCCGAGCTATATCCGCATGGTAAACGGTCTTGTGATCAGTCTTCGGGAAAATGATTATGTGACCGCCGCAAACTTAATCGGACAAAAACAGCTGGTGATTATGTTCCGGCATCTGCTGCCGAATTGCCTGGCGTCGCTGATTGTCACGTTTACAATGAATGTCGGCACGGCGATTATGCTGGAATCGACATTGAGCTATCTGGGCGTAGGAATCATTCCGCCGACACCGGCGTGGGGCGTTATGGTATCCGAAGGATATAAGTATCTGTTCAACCAGCCGCTCGTTGCGATTCTTCCGGGAATCTGTATTATGCTGGTGGTAATTGCCTTTAATATCGTGGGTGATGCGCTTCGCGACGCGCTGGATCCGAGACTGAGGGGGAAACTGTGATGGAAGAAAAAAAAGTATTATTGGACGTAAAAAATCTTCGCACTTCCTTTTTTACCGATGCCGGCGAGGTCAAATCGGTCAATGACGTCAGCTTTCATGTGAATGAAAAGGAGGTTGTGGCGGTAGTGGGTGAGTCGGGCAGCGGCAAGTCGGTGACACAGCTTTCAGTGCTGCAGCTGATTCAGTCTCCGCCCGGAAAAATTCTCGGCGGGGAAGTCTGGTTTGACGGGGAAAATCTGATGAATTATTCAAAGAAGCAGATGTGCAATGTCCGCGGAAATGGAATATCGATGATTTTCCAGGAACCGATGACGAGCCTAAACCCGGTGTATACGATCGGAAATCAACTGACGGAGGTGCTGCGTGCCCATCATAAAAATATGACAAAGCAGGAGGCGTGGAAGCGGGGTGTCGAGGCGCTTGCAGCGGTGGGAATCCCGGATCCGGAAGCGCGGATGAAAAATTATCCGTTTGAGATGAGCGGCGGTATGCGGCAGAGGGCAATGATTGCGATTTCGGTCGCCTGCAACTCAAAGCTGATCGTGGCGGATGAACCGACGACGGCGCTCGATGTGACGACACAGGCGCAGGTAATGGAACTGCTCCTCTCCCTGGTGGAGAAAAACGGAACGTCGATTATCGTGGTAACGCATAATCTCGGACTTGTGACCCGTTACGCGGACCGCATTTACGTCATGTATGCGGGGCGTATCGTAGAGTCCGGCACGACGGAGATGCTTTTGACAAATCCGAGACATCCGTATACGCTTGGGCTGCTCGCATCCGTTCCGAAGTTGGACAGCGACAGGGATGAAAAGCTCATTCCGATTGAGGGGACGCCGCCGAATCTGGCGAATATTCCGGAGTACTGTTCGTTCTATCCGCGCTGCCCGTACGCGTGTGAGGAGTGTAAGACGAAAAAGGCGCCGACGCTTCGGCCAATCGCGGAGGAAGGACACTTTATGGCATGTCACCTGGATGTGGTGAAAGGAGGACAAAATGGCTGAGAAGGACATTTTACTGAAGGTTTGTAACCTGAAAATGCACTTTCCGGTGGAAAAGACGATGTTCGGAAAAGTAACCTCCTGGGTAAAAGCAGTCGATGATGTCTCTTTTGAGGTGGAGCGCGGAAAAACTTTTGGGCTGGTGGGAGAATCCGGATGCGGGAAGACGACGACGGGCAAGTGCGTGCTGCGGATTAACAAACCGACTGAGGGACAGATTTACTATAAAGGAAAGGATATCAGCAATGCCACCGCGGCAGAGCTGAAGGAAATACGCAGAGAGATACAGCTTATCTTCCAGGACCCGTACGGTTCTCTCGATCCGAGACAGTCCGCCGGTTCCATTATTCGGGAGGCCATCGTGACCGGGCCGCATGACGAGAAAGACGTAAGCGGGCGGGTGAAGGAGCTTTTGGAGACGGTTGAGCTTCTGCCGGAGATGGCGGAGCGCTATCCGCATGAGATGAGCGGCGGACAGCGGCAGCGTCTCGGCATTGCGCGGGCGCTTGCGTGCAATCCCGAGCTGATTGTCTGCGACGAGCCGGTATCGGCGCTTGACGTTTCCATTCAGGCGCAGGTCATCAACCTGTTTTCCTCACTGCAGGAGCGTCTCGGGCTTACTTATGTATTTATCGCCCACGATCTGGCGGTGGTGCGCCATATTGCGGATGTAATCGGCGTGATGTATCTGGGGCACATTGTGGAAATCATGGATGCGGGAGAAATTTATACGAATCCGGTTCACCCGTATACGAAAGCCCTGCTTTCTGCCGTTCCGATTACGGATTATTATGTGGAGAAACAGAGGCAGCGCATTTTGCTTGAGGGGGAGGTTCCGAGCCCGATTAACGCGCCGTCCGGCTGTCCGTTCCATCCGCGCTGCGCATATGCGACGGATATCTGCAGGAGAGAGAACCCGAAACTTGCGGATGTCGGAGGCGGACACAGGGTCGCATGCCACCTGTGCGCGAAAGATTCCGTCTGATATACTGGAGTAAAAAATGAGAGATACAAAAAAAGCAACCTGTTATGCATTGATTTCCCTGTCCTTTCTGACATTGGCGTCAAGCGCGGTCAGCCCTGTGCTGGCCAGCGTGGGACAGGCGTATCCGGACATTTCGTCCGCCATGATCTCGCTTCTAACCACACTGCCCTCGCTTCTGGCAATTCCGATGACGCTGTTCTGCGGGCATATTGTCGGAAAGAGAGTATCTTACCGCAGTCTCGCAGTCTGCGGACTGGCCTGCAATCTGATCAGCGGCGTTGCGCCCGCGTTTACGCATAATTTTTATCTGCTGCTGCTCTGGAGGGCGCTTTTCGGCTGCGGAACCGGGATTCTGACACCGCTTGTCATGCCGATTATGATGTCGGTGTTTGAGGGGGAGGAAGTGCACCGTCAGGCGAGCCGGAACGCCATATCGACGAATATCGGTGCGGTGATGTTTCAGATGCTCGGAGGTGTGGCCTGCGCCCAGTGGGGCTGGGAGGCGACCTTCCTTATTTATATTGTAATTATTCCCGCGCTGTTTATCGTGGCGAAGATGCTGCCGGAACCGCCCGCGCTCAGCGACGAGGACAGGAAAAAGAAAGTTTCCTTTTCGGTTTTTGTCCCAACGCTGAAATGGTGCGTGCTGTATTTCTGCCATATGCTGCTGTTTTATGTGTGCGTGACGGAGACATCGAGCGTCATTTTGGAGCGGCAATTCGGCGATTCCATGACGGCGGCGGTGATTTTGTCGCTGGTGACTTTTTCCGGCGTGATCGGTGGCTGGATTTACAAATTTATCAACGGCTGGGGAATCCGGGCACTCGGCTTTGCCTATTTGTTTCTGGCGATCGGCTATTTTGTGATGACGATCTGCCCGAACGTGTTTGTGATGGGAGCGGGAGCAGTCATCATCGGAATTGGTTTCGGAATTAATATGCCCGCGATACAGGTCTTTGTGGGACTGGAGGTACCGGCTTACGCCCGCAGCAATGCGGCGTCCTTTGCAAATGTGTTCGGGAGCCTTGGCAGCTTTTTCTCGAAATTTGTGATGACTGCCGCTGCCGGGATTCTCGGCTTTCAAAGCAGTCAGTCCAATTTTATCGTCTGTGTTGCCGCGTATCTGATTCTCGCCGCCTTCTGCTTTGTATTTGCAATGCGGGCGAAAATCAAAGATGCATAGCGCAAAAAGTACTGTCGGATTTGAGATTTTGCAAAGCGGAATCAGGAAGGTTCATGCGGGTCCAGGGAGAAATGAATATGAGAGAGACTGTCTTACGGGAAAACAAAATGGGTGTGATGCCGCTTTGGCGTCTGCTGCTTGATATGGCGCTGCCGCTTACGGTTTCGCTGATGGTTCAGGCGCTGTATAATCTCATCGACAGCCTTTTTCTCTCCGGCCTTGGGGAAAATGTCCTTGCGGCGGTTTCGCTTGCGGCGACCGTTCAGAATTTTATGGCTTCTGCCGCAGCCGGAATCGGTGTGGGAATCAATGCGCTTGCGACCGCCTGTCTGGGCAGAAAAGACAGACAGGGGGCATCGCAGGCGGCAATGACAGGAATTTTTATTGAAGCAGCCTGTATGTCGCTTTTTGTGCTTGCGGGAGTGTTTCTGACGAGGGCGTATTTTCTGTTTCAGACGGATAATGCGGAGATTGTCGCATACGGAACCGCATATTTGCGGATTTGTATGATAGGTTCCGTGGGAATTTTTGGCGAGACCGTCTTTGAGCGGCTTTTGCAGGCGACCGGAAAAACAGTTTATTCAATGATCACACAGGGAATCGGGGCGTGCATCAATATTGTGCTGGATGCCGTTTTAATATTCGGGAGATGCGGTTTTCCGGCGCTCGGAGTGCGCGGCGCCGCGATAGCGACCGTGTGCAGCCAGTGTATCGCGTTTGCGCTTGCATTTGCGTTAAACCGCAAGAAAAACAATGAGATTGCGATTTCGCTCCACGGTTTTCGTCCGAGTCGGGAGATGGCGGCGGAGATTCTGCGCGTCGGGATTCCGAGTACGGTGATGGGTTCGGTAGGCTCTCTGATGTTTTTTCTTCTCAATCGCCTGATTGCATCTTTTTCTACGACTGCGCTTGCGGTTTTCGGCATTTATAACCGGTTTCAGCAGTTTATGCTGACACCGATGGTCGGGTTGAACAACAGCATTGTTTCCATTGTGGCGTACAATGTAGGTGCACGCGATAAAGAGCGGATTATGGGGACGTTCCGATGGGGCGTTTTGTACGGCTTTGCGGTTATGGCGACGGCGTCCTTCTGTTTCTTACTGTTTCCGGAGGCCATTATGAGTCCGTTTCACCCGACGGAGGAGATGTTTCGGGTGGGGGTGCCCATCTTTCGCATCGTGGGCTTTACCTTTCTTTTTTCTCCTCCCTCGATGATTGCGTGTTCGCTGTTCCAGGGGCTTGGCAACGGCTTTTACAGCCTGTTTGTATCGCTGGCAAGGCAGATTTTGATTCGGGTGCCGCTGGCTTATTTTCTGGCTCAGTTTGGGAGTCTGTCTCTGATCTGGTTCTGCTGGCCGGTATCGGAAATCTGTTCCGATGTCATCAGTATGATTTTGTTTCGCAGAATTTATAAAAATAAGATATCGGAAATCGGGCGGTAACAATATATCCAAAAATTTACTAATTTTCTATTGCCAAACAGAGTTGATTGTGTTAAGATAAGATGCGTTGAAGCTGCTGTATGATAAATTTTAACAGCAGTTATAAATGAAGAAATTCTTCATATAATATAGTATGGCGACTTAGCCAAGTGGTAAGGCGTGGGACTGCAACTCCCTGATCGTCGGTTCAAATCCGTCAGTCGCCTTAAAAGCCTGCGAAGGAATCTTACGATTCTCTTCGCAGGTTTTTTTATGCGCAGGGGTACGTAGGGAAATTAGCAGCTTCGCTGCACGTGCCCCGCGCGGCGAGTAGGGGAAGAAAAATCTTCCCTACTCGATTACTGCTTCAGAGGCTTACAACCATGCTCCATATCATAATAGCCGGAATCGAGCACAGGGTTGAGAATACCACAAGCTTTGTTGCAAAGCCGGGGTCCCTGTCATATTTTGCCGCGAGCATACTCGTCGTCGCTCCCGCCGGCATCGCTGCGAGCAGCACGGAAATGCCGCGTATTTCAGCATTTACGGGAAGGGCGAGGCAGACGAGATAAACGACAAGCGGTATCACGACAAGACGGTTTATGCTGTACCAGATGACTGTCCTGTCAACGATTGTCTTAAGGTCTATTTCCGCCAGAATCATACCGATGACAAGCATTGAGAGTGCGGTGTTGCAGCGTCCGAGCGTTGAGAGCGGGGTCAGGATAACGGCCGGGAGAGTCGTTCCCGTCACCATCAGGAGGATTCCGAGGACACAGGATATGACACAGGGGTGCGTTGCGACTTTTTTTACCATGGAGGCAAAGTTCTTTTCGCCGGAGAAAATGGCGATTCCTTCCGACCACATCATCACGCGCAGCGGAATCAGATAAACACTGGCATACATAAGGCCGGTGTCTCCGAATACGCCCTCTACGATCGGATTGCCGAGAAAGCCGGCGTTGGAGCATATCGTGGCGTACCGGAGGCTTTTGCACCGGTCCTCGCCCTGTTTGTGAAACAGCAGCTTTCCGTAGATTACGCAGAAGGCCTGTATGCCGACGGAGATCAAAAGAATTGCCGCACAATCCAAAAAAACCTCCGGCCCGGCATCGATCGAGAAGCTGGTTATGATATTGCAGGGAAGGACGACGTTTATGACAAGATCGGTCATATTTTTCTGTCCTTCTTTTGTGAAAATTCCGGTGCGTTTTAAGAAAAATCCTGTCGCGATAAGCGCAAAAATAGTTATTTGAAGAATCAGTAAGTCGTTCATGGAATATCCTCTGGTTTTGTTACCCCTGTCAATCGAAAGTAAAAACTCTATAGTAAAGGATAACATGATTGCGAGAGGAAGTACAAGAAAAAGATAAGCAAAAAACAGGAACCCGTTTGTTCCATGTACAAACAGGCTCCCGTTTTTTGGTTTTGCTTATCGTTCTTTTGATTTTTTCGGCGCTTTTCGCTTAAAGAGTTCCGGGTTTGCTTTTTCCGCGCGGGTGCGCAGAACGATCCACACTACGCCGCCGGCCAGCAGCAGAGCGATAACGATGTCTGCCGTGATAAGCAGTTTCATCCACGGAGACATGGAGGTTTTTACCACGGCGCCGGGAGCGAGTCCCTGCATGGCGTTGGAATTGGCTACGGTATAGCAGATATTGTGGACGGCGGCGCGCATTACCGACTGAGCGGTGGCGCTGTCGTAATCATCAAGGCTCCACATCATCGGCATATACATGCACAGGTAGGTGTCACATCCGGTACGCAGACACAGATCTCGCAGATTGTTCTCGCCCCATACCCAGTAGTCGGATACAACCATGCCCAAAAATCCCCACTCGCCGCGAAGCACGTTATTTAAAAGAGAGTAGTTGGCGTGGCCTACGGTGGTGCCTACACAGTTTTGTGCCGGCATGACAGCCGTGGCTGCCCGCATCGTTTTTTCTGTCATTCTTCCGCTCTCGTCATAATAGCGGACGGTCATTTTAGCTTCTTCAACTGCAATCTCAAACGGGCGTAAATATAATTCTCGCATTGTCTGTTCGTCCGTCCAGAAGTTCGACAGCTGATCCCGGCCGGTTTCCGTATCATTGACGGCAAAATGTTTCACATAGCAGAACATACCCTGATCCCCGGCGCCGGAAATGACTGCGGCGGCCAGTTTTCCGGATAAAATCGGGTCCTCGGAGTAATATTCGAATACCCGTCCGGAAAAAGCGGAGCGGTGCAGATTAATGGCGGGGCAGTACCAGCCGTTAATGTCGTTTTGAAGAGATTCCTGCCCGAAAGCCGCGCCCACTTCATAAAGCAGATCGGTATCCCAGGTGGCAGCCATCAGCGGTGCGAAGCCGAAGGAGGAGCTTTGACTCATATCGTAACCGCTCCCGTCGTCGGTCATACCGCCTACTTTCAGACCGTTGGCTCCGTCCATCTCAACTGTGGGAGGAAGGCCGATGGATTCCATTGTTCCGGTTGCGTATGCCGCTCCGGTAAAAGACAAAAGCAGCCCGTCCTTGTCTTTATTCCAGTCGATTTGATCCAGCAAGTCGTCCCATTCGGAATCATAATAGCTCAGTCCCCGCATCTGGGAGAGCACCAGCCCATGATCGGCTCCGGAGACGGGCGCCTCGGCGGCATAGACAAGACTGCCTTCAACGTTTCCGAAATTCGGATCGGTATTTACGTCAAAAGATGTCTCGATGCCCAGCTGTTCGGCAAACTGCGGGCTGATTTCCTTAGTGCGCCCGTCGGAGGTTTTTGGCTGTGTGCCTGCCCAATCGGTCCGGCTGAGGATAACCGAATCGGTGTTCATGTAGTCGCTGGAGGTCTGGAAACGGTTCGTGGCGTTTATCCAGCCGTCGGTTGCGGGATTTGCCGGAGCGCCGGTGAGAGAGCCGTCGGCGTTCATGCCGGACTGGGCATTCCGTTCTCTCTGCCGGATGTGAGCTTCGTCGGAGCCGTCGTACCAGATTGCAGCAGGCTGTGTGACCGCTGCCTCGTCGATGATGTCGTGACTGTTGGCGCGCAGGGAAATCGTGTATTCTCCGTCTTCCAGAAAATAGCATCCCAGTGTCCCGTCCGGATTTTCGTGTGTGTAGCAGTAGGAGGCCATGTCTTCCATGGCGAAGGTGAGCGTCACGGTTTCGGAAGATCCGGGTTCCAGCGGACCGGTTTTATCAAAAGCGACGAGGTTGACCGTCGGTTTCTCAATCTTGTTTTCCATATCGATTTCGGTGTAGGGAGCGGTGAAGTAGAGCTGTACGACTTCCCGTCCGGCCGTCTTTCCGGTATTTGTGACTTTAACCTGGGCGGTAATTCGGCCGTTTTGCTCTGTCACGCTCAAAAGTTCCTGTCGGAAGGTTGTGTAGGACAGGCCGTAACCAAAGGGGTAGCACACGGCACCCTCTTCCCGGAATGCGCCCTGACCGTCCAGCTCGCCGTAGATGAAACCGTCGTCCATAAAATCCGCAGTCTCATAGTAGCGGTAGCCCATATATACCCCTTCCTGATATTCGGTGTACATGCGCTGATAAGTGTTTGAAGTACCGGGTGTAAAGCCGGGTTTGGTGACTTCGAGATTGCTGTAACGGAACTCTCCGATATTCTGATAGGAAGGGTCTTTCGTAAAATCGGAGGGATAGATGTCGACGGTGCGCCCGGAAGGATTTACCGTGCCGGACAGCAGGTCAGACAGAGCCGCAAATCCCCGTTCGCCGGGATGGCCGATCCAGAGGATGGCGTCGGCCTCCAATTCTCCGCCCATAAGGGGAGCAAGCTCCATCGGAGCGGAAGTTACCAGCACTACGATCACCCGTTTGCAGACTGCTTTTGCAGCCCGGACGGCGCCTTTTTCATTTTCGGATAAGGCAAGGTAATGGGGTGTTCCGTCGGTGTAGGCATCGTATTTCTGGTCCTGTCCTTCCTGCCCTGCGCGGGTGATAAACACGATACCGGCAGTGTCCGATACCGGGCTAAGATTGTCGTAAATGGAACTGTCATACTCATAGATTTTACAGTCGCCGCCGAGCAGGCTGCCGGCTTCTCCGGCCGGCAGAGTTCCGGGAGCCTCGGTGAGTCCCTCGGGATCGGGTGCGGACTGCATCAGACTTACAGCGGATGTATCGATAGTGTAGGCGCTTAAGCCCTGCTCGGGGGTCACCGGGTCTACGACCCACTTTGCGGATCCGCCGGAGGTAAGCTGGCCGTAAACGGGAGCGAGATATGCCCGTCCGAAGGGCATAACCGTACTGCCCTCTGCCAGAGGAAGGACGCCGTTATTTTTCAGCAGAATGCTGCCATCCTCCGCGACCTGCCGGGCCACGGCGTAGGCCGCGTCGGTGGATTCGCTGTTGTCGGCGTAACGTACATTGTAGTAATTTCCGTCCATATCTTTTGCCGCGTCGGGAGTGGAAATATAAGTTTTCCCTTTTCCGACATAGGTGTCGATCGTGGAGGCCATCATATGACAGGCGGTATTGATTGCAACCGTCAAAAGTGTCACGACGGTCATAACGGTAATTAAAATAATGCGAAATTTTCGATTTGACATTTTAAGCCGTTTTTGTTTCATTTGTTGTCTCCTTTCTTTTGGGGCGTTGTTGCCCGTACGACTTTGCTGTCCTAAGCCTAGCAAAAAAACAGGACGCCCGGCAACGGAGGCGTCCTAACTTTAAATATTTTGGCGTAATCTTATAGTTGAGCTGTTTCCTTTGCAGGAAGAGGGATAAGTATGTTCAGGTGAAACATTTCATCTGTCAGTATGGTGACTTCCCCGCCATATTGTTCGGCTGTCCGACGGATGGATTTCAGACCGTAGCCGTGCCAGTTGTTATTTCCTTTTGTGGATTTGGGGAGATTGTCTTCAAATACCGGGGAATTCCGAAAATAGTTGTCAATGTTTATCACCAGCATTCCACGGCTTTCTTTCACGAGAAAGCTGATGTTGCGATCCTCCGGGTGTTCCAGCCGTGATACGGCCTCAATGGCATTTTCGAGGGCATTGCCGAATAAAGAACAGATGTCTCCGACCGGCAGAAAGGATAAGGCATTCCCGTCCACCATACAGGAGAGGCGGATGCCATGCTTTTCACAGTACAGGCTGTGCCCGGTGAGGATAGTGTCAAGGGTATCATTGCCTGTTTTTACCGTGGAATCATAGATACCGATGAGATGCTTGAGTTCCCGGATTTCATTGTCGGGCACCTGTCCCTGTTTTTGCTCCCAGCTCTCGATACGGTGCCGCAGGTCGTGGCATTTGATGTTGATAAGTTCAATATTTTCGCGGCTCTGTTCGTATTGTTTCCGCTCTTGCTCATAGAGAAGGCGCAGCTGTTCCCGTTCCTGCGCGAGACGGCTTTTTTCGAGTATATCGGAACGGATATAGAGCAGAAAAGTGCAGCAGAAGATGGACAGCAGACGGGAAATGAGCATCAGGTGATAGCTCTCTTCGGTAAAAGCATCCCGGGCACTGCTGAGTACCAGAACGACTGTCAGGGTAGTTACCGAAAGCCACAGCATACTGCGCTCGACGCTCTTTGAATGGGTTGTGTGGATGGTACGTCGGGCAAACAGGAAATAAACTACAGTGGAGATCAATACAAATGTTATAAATTCTATGAGGTAAATATGCACAAGCCGGGCGGGTTCTATCCGATAGTCTGAGCCGGATATGGGTTCCCACAGGCGCAGCATCTGTAAAATCTGTGCACCGATGTGCTGGGTCATGTAGCCGGAAACCCCGCAGAGAACGAGGGTTGTGGGTCGTTCGTCAAAGCAGAACAGGGGAGAGAACAAAGACAGCGCGAAAAGCAGCAGATAGCACAGCGTATTGCGGATGAGCCACAGGCCGCTGAAATAACAGAGGTAGTAGATCAGTGAGCCGAGCGTCATTTCGAGGAAAAAAGACACGGTAAGCCGGATATAATAATGCTTTCTGCGCCGGAAACGCGTAGAAAAGAGAAGAGTACCAACGAGCAGTTCTGCCAGAAACGGACCGGTGGCAAGCAGCATGGAAATTGGGATAGTTGGGATATTCATGTTACATTCCTCCTTTCACAAACCATTCGCCAAGTTGTTCCATGAATTTTTTGCGTCGGGGATGGCTGATCTGCAGCTCTTCGTCGCCTACTTTTACCGTGTAACCCCGTACCCATTCGATGTAGCGGGGATTTACCAGATAGCAGTTATTACAGCGCAGAAAGTTCCACGGTGCAAGCTGTTCTTCTGCGCGTTCCATGGTTCCGCGTGCCTGTATGGTTTTTTCCGCCGTGTGGTAGGTAAGATTGTGTCCGCGCACTTCGACATAGAGCAGTTCGTCAGAGCCGATCCGCACGATACCCGAGGGGAGAGAGAGCATGAATTCCTTTTTGCGGCTGATCCGAATGGAGTTCATGGCACGTTTCATTTTGAAAGCAAAGTCGGAGTAAGAGACGGGCTTGATGATGAAGTCGAGTGCATCTGCCTCGTAGCCTTTGGCGGCATACTGAGCCATATTGGTGACAAAAATGATTTTTATCTGTGTGTCTGTCTTCCGCAGGCGGAGCGCTCCTTCCATGCCGTTCATATGGGGCAGCTGTATATCCATAAAAACAAGATCAAAACCCCGATACGGCTCTAAAAAGGACACGACATTCGGAAATCTTGTAATATGAAACTGCTCGGAAGCCGTTTTCTGAAATTCTTCCAGATAACTCTGCAGATTTTCGGCAGCTTCCTGTTCGTCTTCTACAATGGCTATGCGCAGCAAGGGATGCCTCCTTTCTTTGTGCGGGGTTTCTTTGTTCAGGGAAGTCTTTCTTAAAAATTTTAACTGCTGGGAAAGAAAAGTGCAAGAAAAACGGAAAGATACTGTGCTTAGTCCCGAAAAATTATAATCGTGTTTTGATGGTCAGACAAATGTATTTTTATAGTATTGACTAATGTAGTTTCATGTGGTATGGTAATTGCATATCAGAGAAATGCGTCTTTGCATTCTCCACAGAATCTAAGGTTATTTCAACCGATATTTTCCAGAATGTAACAAAATCAAAATAAGAAAAGGCCTTTTTTGCTTGTCTTAAAAAGGCCGTTATAAGCCAAATCGGACAGTCAATAAGAAAAATATAACCGGAAAGGAGGTTTGGGATAGAATGCGGACTTCCTTTGTAGTATACTACAG
>JAETRD010000047.1 GCA_021770345.1 Lachnospiraceae bacterium
GAATGGTTCTCCGACAGCCTGACGCTTACGGACATGAAGGACAAATCCGGCCCGGAGAAGCTGCAGGGGTACTGGATACTGGAGCTGGGCGAGCTGGCGGGCATGAGGAAGGCGGATATCGAAACCGTGAAATCCTTTATCAGCCGTGTGGACGACAAGTACCGCGCATCCTACGGCGTCAACGTGGAAAGCCATCCCAGGCAGTGCGTCATTGTAGGCACCACCAATGCGGAGACGGGCTTCCTGCGAGACATTACGGGCAACCGCCGCTTCTGGCCGGTGCGCGTGTCCGGCAATTCCAGGAAGAAGCCGTGGCAGCTCACCAGTGAGGATGTGGCGCAGATATGGGCGGAAACGCTCGTGCTGTACCAGAAAGGGGAAAAGCTCTATCTGGAAGGCACGGATGCGGAGATCGCCGTGGCGGAACAGGCGGACGCCCTGGAAACGGATGAGCGCGAGGGGCTGGTGCGGGAGTACCTGGACACCCCGCTCCCGGAGAAGTGGGCGGAGATGTCCCTGTTCGAGCGGCGGAGCTACCTCAGTGATTCCGACTTCGGCGTCAGCAGAAAAGACGGCACGGTACAGCGTATGTATGCCTGCAACATGGAGATATGGTGCGAGTGCTTCGGCAGGGACGGCTCTTCCATGAAGCCCGCGGATTCCTACGCCATCGCCGCCATCATGCGCAAGATCGAGGGATGGGAGAAAGCGGAGCGGACAACGTACCCGCTCTATGGACGGCAGCGGGGGTACAAGCGGAAGCTGTCCTGAACACATCATGGGACAGGCGGCAGCCGTCCGAATAAGTGTCCTGCCGCCCGTCCTGTAAAGGGGCGGCGGTATATCAAGGAAAACAACAACATTGGGACAAGTGGACAAGACAAAACCTATTGAGAAAAAATAAAAGAAAATATAGAAATGGGCGTGTGTATATGCGTATATACGCGCGTATAGAAAAAATCGGGCTGTTGTCCATCCTTTTGTCCAGAAAGGAATACGGAATGCGGGAAAAACAGATTGAGCAGAAGCTGGTGCAGGAATCCAGGAAAAACGGCGGCATCTGCCCCAAGTTTACGTCTCCTGGCTTTGCCGGGATGCCGGACAGACTGCTGCTCCTGCCGCATGGCAGGATGGCATTCGTGGAGCTGAAAGCGCCGGGGCAGAAACCGAGGCCGCTCCAGGCGGCACGCCACAGGCTGCTGCGGGGCCTTGGGTTCAGGGTGTATGTGCTGGATGACGAGGGGCAGATTGAAAAAATAATATCAGAGATTGGGGGTGATGCCTTATGAAGTTCGTACCACACAGCTATCAGAGTTTCGCAATCGAATATATCAAAAGCCATCCGATAGCGGCTGTCCTGTTGGATATGGGCTTGGGTTAAGGGCAAGACAGGGATAACGCTGACCGCACTCAACGACCTTTTGTTTGACAGCTTTGAAGTCCATAAGATTATCGTTATTGGCCCATTAAGGGTGTCAAGACATACATGGCCTGCGGAAATTGAAAAATGGGATCATCTGAAGGGACTGAAATACAGCGTGGCGGTCGGGACGGAAAGTGAAAGGATGTCGGCACTCCGGAAACAGGCGGACATTTACGTCATCAACCGGGAGAACGTGCAGTGGCTGATTTCTGAAAGCGGAATACCGTTTGACTTCGACATGGTGGTGATTGATGAGTTATCATCTTTCAAGAACCACCAGACGAAGCGGTTCAGGGCGCTGATGAAAGTCCGGCCGAAGGTGAAGCGCATCGTGGGGCTGACAGGGACACCGAGCAGCAACGGCCTGATGGACCTGTGGGCGGAGTTCCGGCTGCTGGACATGGGCGAGCGGCTTGGCAGGTTCATCGGGCAGTACCGCACCTCCTACTTCCGGCCGGATAAGCAGAACGGGCGGGTGGTATTTTCATACAAGCCGCTGCCGGGGGCGGAGAAGCAGATATACGGCAAAATCTCCGACATCACGATTTCCATGAAATCCACCGACCACCTGCAGATGCCGGAGCTGATTAATTCCAGATACACCGTGTATCTCTCCGAGAAGGAGGATTCGCGGTATGCGGATTTAAAGAAAGACCTCATCCTTCAGCTTCCGGACGGCGACATCACAGCCGCCAATGCCGCATCCCTTTCCGGGAAGCTGTCGCAGATGGCGAACGGGGCGGTGTACACGGATGCTGGGGAGACGGTCGCCATCCATGAACGGAAGCTGGACGCACTGGAGGACATCATTGAGGCGGCGAACGGCAAGCCGGTACTGGTGGCATACTGGTTCCGGCATGACCTGGAACGCATCACGGAACGGCTCCACAAGCTGAAAATCCCGTGTTCCCGGCTGGACACGGACGGCAGCATCCGGAAATGGAACGCCGGGGAAATCCCGGTGGCGCTGATCCACCCGGCATCCGCAGGACACGGCCTCAACCTCCAGAGCGGAGGGAACACGCTGGTGTGGTTCGGGCTGACATGGAGCCTTGAGTTATACCAGCAGACGGTGGCGAGGCTGTGGCGGCAGGGGCAGCAATC
>JAETRD010000027.1 GCA_021770345.1 Lachnospiraceae bacterium
GAGGCGTTTGCAAACCTGCGGAACGACACGCCGGAGGAGACCTACTATTTTACACATGAGACGGTGCTCGAGATGAAAGCGTTTATCAATGAGAACGGATTCGGGGACACGGAGAGCGCGGACGGCCTGCTGCGGTTTTACAATCGGTTTCTGGCGCCGAACAGGGTGGAGTGAGACATACAGGTTGGATTGAATCGGAAGGAAAAGAAGATATATGTTGATACAGAAAGACAAATGATATATACTATTTGTATATGGCATTGCATTTTGCCGGGCATTTATTTTCTGAGGGAAAAATAGCATACACAGAAACTGTGTTGGCATTATGTTTTTGCACAATTTATCGCATGTTTTCTGATTCTGACATTCTATTAGAGGAGGTATTTTATGGCGGGCAATGTGATTGTGGGGCAGTCCGGAGGTCCGACTGCAGTTATTAATTCGAGTCTTGCGGGGGTTTACAAGACGGCGAAAGACCTTGGCGCGGGAAAGGTATACGGAATGCGCCACGGTATTCAGGGGTTTCTCGAGAAAAAAATTGTGGATTTGGACGAGAAGATTCGCTCCGATTTGGATTTGGAACTCTTAAAGAGAACACCGTCCGCATTCTTGGGTTCGTGCCGGTTTAAGCTGCCGGAAATCGGCGAAGACAGAGAGCTGTATGAGAAGATTTTTGCAATTTTAAAGGAATACGAGATTACCGCGTTTTTCTATATCGGCGGAAATGACTCGATGGACACAATTAAGAAACTTTCGGATTATGCGATTATCATCAACAGTGACATCCGGTTTATGGGTGTGCCGAAGACGATTGACAATGACCTTGCAGTGACCGATCATACGCCCGGATTCGGCAGTGCCGCGAAGTTTATCGCTTCTGTTTCCAAAGAGATTATCCGTGACGGGCTTGTCTACGATGTCAAGAATGTCACTGTCATTGAGATTATGGGCCGGAATGCGGGCTGGCTGACAGGAGCAGCCGCGCTGGCAAAATGTGAGGACTGTGAGGGTGTTGATCTGCTGTATCTGCCGGAGCTTCCGTTTGATGTGGACGCATTTGTGGACAAGGTGGGCAGGCTGCTGGAGAAGAAAAGCTCCATTGTCGTCGCTGTCTCGGAGGGAATCAAGACGGCGGAGGGCAAATATGTCTTTGAGCTGACCAATCACACAGAGTATGTGGATGCATTCGGTCACAAACAGCTCAGCGGGACGGCGCGCTACCTCTCGATGCTCATCAGCGAAAAGTTCGGCTGTAAGTCGAGAGCGATTGAACTTGCGACGATGCAGAGATGTGCCGGTCATCTGACCTCGCGCGTGGACATTACCGAGGCGTATCAGGTAGGAGGTTCCGCTGTAAAGGCCGCTTTTGAAGGTGAGACCGGAAAAATGGTAATTTTAAAGAGAGTTTCGTCCGACCCGTATATCTGTACGACGGACTTGTATGACGTACATAAGATTGCCAATGTCGAGAAAAAGGTTCCGCTTGAATGGATCACAAACGACGGTACGAATGTCAGCGAACAGCTGGTGAATTATATCCGTCCGCTGATTCAGGCGGAGCTTACGCCGATCATGATCACGGGACAGCCGCGGCATATTGTAATTGATCTGGATTCATAGAAATATTCAATGAAACATTAAAACAGGGATATGGCTTTTAAGGTTTAACCGTGAAAGCCGTATCCCTGTTTTTAATATGAGGTCAATGCTTATTTATTGAAACAGCTGCAAAATAATCTGAGCAATCCACAAAACGGAAAAAAGAATGATTCCGAGATTCAGGATATATGTTTGAAAGCGCCATCCTTTTGGGACGGAAAGCTCCGTAGGAATGAGGGTGAAGCGCCGCACATTTACCGCGAAGAGAACAATTCCTGCAATCGTAAGGCCGATTAAAACCAGCGCATACACCATGAAAATCCCGATGCCGGGAAGGTGCCGCATCGTGAGCGCCGTAATATCCGCATCCGGATCCATGTAGGCTTCCATAAACTCAATGAGGCCGCTTGCCCGCAGAATCATCATGCTCACAATGGAACCGAGGAAGTTTATCAGCATATGCATGGCAATCGTGTACTGAATTTTGCCTGTCTTGACAAAAATAAAACCGAATAGACAGCCCAGCAGAAACGCATAGGCAAACTGATTCAGGTTGCCGTGAAAAAGACCGAAGAGCAGGCCCGAGATCACGACCGAGATACCCTCGCCGTATCGGATGGTGCGCTCAATCAAAAGCTTGCGGAATAATAGTTCTTCGGCGATGGGAGCACAGATGACGGTGATAAAGAACGCCACGAACGGGTTTAAGTCTGTCAAAACCGCGCCCAGCGCATTTGTGACCGGCGTTCCTTTTATTGCGCCGATCAGCTGTGTGATTATATTTCCGAAAATATTAGCAGCGTAGGTGGCGCCGTAAGCGATCAGAAACGCGATGATCCATTGTCCGAACGTCATGCTGCGTTTTGGAATGGCATCTCCTTTCTGCAGCTTTGAAATCAGAAGCGCCATAATCGGCATGGAAATCAGATACATGGAGAGCATCACAATCACAAAGTAGAGATTGTAATTGGAAATCGCCATAGACGGATCGATGACGCCGCACACGGCGATGGCAGCGGTCTGGATGGCAATGATAATCAGCGAACCAAAAAAGTATGCGAGTCCAAGCCGTGAAAAGTGTTTTTTTGTCTGAAGCAGTAATTCGTGATCCATAGAAATAATGATGTCCTTTCTGTACCTTCGATTATTGACCGTGTATAACCTTGTCAATCGAAGCTAGCCTGTGAATTTGTTAAAAGTTTGATATACCAACTATTATAAATTTTTTTCACTTTGATTGCAACGTATAGATTTTTTCTGCGTCTGATTAAGTAGAAGGACAAAAGTGGAAAAGGAGGGGCAGAAAGTATGAGAGAGCAGGAAAAGCAGAGAGGGCAGAAAAAAATATGGGCGGTCATTCTCATTTTGATTCTTGCGCTGGAGATTCCGTGCAGCTGCTATCTGACAAAAGACCGGGAGGGCATCCAAAGCGGGGGAGAAGATGTTACCGTCGATTTGTCAGACACGCAGATGCCGTCGGACACGGAGGGCGCATCGTCCCAGAGCCCAAAGCAGGACGCCGGGGAAGCTTATGTGGTGGCCAGCGATTACCGGGAGGTCTACGAGGCGCTGCGGAAAGTCGAGGAGGAAAGAAAAAAATTCTTTTTCTATGATATGGGGGTAAAAGAAGACGGAGTGGAGGCGGCGGCAACAGCCGGGGCAGGGGCAGCGGAGGAGAGCGGAGTCAGAGACCTGGCAGCAGCGGACAACTCTGTGGAGGAAGTGTCGGATACCGCCGGCAGTTCCCATTCCGTCACCAATGTTATGACAGAGGGGGTTGACGAGAGCGATATCGCGAAAACGGACGGTTCCTATCTGTATCTGCAGGCGGGGAATGAGATAAAAATCATAGACGTGCGCGGGGAAGAAATGAAAGAGGCAGGCGTTATAGCGCTTTCCGGAAACGGTACGCTTCTGGAAATGTATGTGGAAGGCGACGTTCTCTGTCTGATTGCGGAACAAAGCGAAACCGGTATGGAAGAGGATACCGAGGATGTTTACCGTTTTGACACAAAGCAGGTAACGGTGCTTAAGACCTATGACATCAGTGACAGAAGCAATCCGGTGCCAATCGGAACCGTGACGCAGGACGGAGCATATAAGACATCGAGGAAAATCGGGGATGTGGTGTACCTGTTTACACAGACAGGAATGGAACGGCCGGTAATGCCCGTGGAGGAGGCGGCAAAATCAGCCGGGGGTTGGATTCCGCTGATTAACGGGGAGCCTGTTGCCGCGGACAGCATCTATCTTTCCGAGGAAGCATACAGCGCCCTCGTGGCGTCGTCTGTCCATGTAAAACGGCCCGAAGAAGTAGTGGATCAGATGATGATATTAAATTCCAATGCGGATATTTACGTCAGCCGAAAGGCACTGTACCTGTACCACAGCAGCTACAGCGATAACGGAGTCTACACTGCCGTGGCAAAGTTTTCTCTGAAGGACGGAACTATGGACGGCGTCGGCGCCTGCACGACGAACGGAGAGGTGTATGACAGTTTTGCAGTCCATGAAAACAACGGAAAACTGCGCCTGTTGACAACGGATTGGACAAACGATGAAAACGGGCTTTACCTGTTCAATGAAAAAATGGAAATGACCGGCAAGTTACAGGGACTTGCACGCGGCGAACAGATTTATGCGGCGAGGTATTTCGGGGATACGGCGTATTTTGTGACTTATCGGAATACGGACCCGCTGTTTGCGGTCGATCTGTCCGACGAAAAAAATCCGAAAGTCTTATCGGAACTGAAAATCACGGGTTTTTCGGAATACCTGCACTTCTGGGGAACGGATAAGCTGCTTGGAATCGGTTACGAGACAGACCCCGATACCGGGGAACAGAAAGGAATGAAACTCACAATGTTTGATATTTCGGATCCGGCGGATTTAAAGACAATCGGATGCCATGTGCTCAGAGGAGTCGACTACAGCCCGGCGCTCTATCAGTATAAAGCGGTGCTTGCGGATGCCTCGGAAAACCTGATCGGATTTGCGATGACGGAATATCAAAAAAATAAGAGCAGCTACGAGCTTTTTACCTGGGAGGAAGATGAGTTTGAAACGCTTATGACGGCACCGTTAAACAAGATGTACGGTGACTATCTGGAAGATTGCCGCGGCATGTACATCGGGAATAAATTTTATCTGACAGACGGGGAAACCGTCCGCTGCTATGACAGAGGAAATCAATATCATCTGCTGCAGGAATACAGGCTGTAGCGTACTGCAGGATAAAGGGAGGTCAAAAGACCTCCTTTTTGCGCTTTTTTGCAAAAGGCCTGATCGCGTATACGCGGAATTTGTAAAACAGATCAATCTGTTGTATAGTAGAAACAGGGTTATCAGAATATTGACGTACTTTTTGGCGGCGACAGAGGGGGAGTAAGATTGAAAATTAAAATTTTCAATCCCAAGTTTGTGCGCACACGCACAAACTTGAGAGCCATATATGGTTTTGCACAAAAAAACGTGTGCGCACGGAGGTAAAAATGAGGCAGCTGGTAACAAGATGGGGAAAACAGATGGATCCCAAGCAGGTCAGGCAGGAATATCCGCGCCCCAATCTGGTGAGGAACAGTTATTTTAATTTGAACGGAATGTGGGACTGCTGTATCAGCCGGCAGAGACAGGTGGAAACGTATGACAGGAAAATTCTTGTGCCGTTTTCTCCGGAGACCTGTCTGTCCGGCGTGCAGAGGATGGTGATGCCGGAAGATTACCTGCACTATCGCCGGGAATTTTTCTGGGACGAGGCGTCAGACCGGGGAAGGGTTCTGCTGCATTTCGGGGCGGTGGACCAGGAGTGTGAGGTATCGTTAAACGGCGCTGTCATCGGCCGACACAAGGGAGGCTATCTCCCGTTTACGTTTGACGTTACAAAACATGTGATACCGGGAAAAAACGTGCTCTCCCTGTGTGTGGTTGATAAGACCGAACTTGCGCCGCACGCGAGGGGGAAACAAAAGCTTGATAAAAACGGCGGCATGAGTTCTCTGTTTTATACGCCATGTAGCGGAATCTGGAAAACAGTCTGGATGGAGCGCGTACCGCAGGACTATATAAAGGATGTGAAATTTACACCGTACTACGACGAGAAAAAGATAGGGGTGACAATCCGCACAAACCGGGGAAGCGGGGAGGCAAAGCTCTCGATTGCGCTTTGTGGAACGGCTGTTTATAGCGGAATGATTCGGACGGACCGGGAAGAAAAAATACTGCTCGAACAGGTGGAGAGCTGGTCGCCGGAGCATCCGACGCTCTACGACGTACAGATCGGCTATCGGCAGGATTTGGTGGACAGTTACTTTGGAATGCGCAAATACGAGGTGCGGAGAGATAAAAACGGCATTCTGCGATTTTATCTGAATAATCGGCCGTTCTTTTTTCAGGGGGTTTTGGACCAGGGCTACTGGCCGGAAAGCCTTCTGACAGCCCCGAGTGACGAAGCGCTGCGCTATGACATCGAAAAACTGAAGGAACTAGGTTTTAACACGATCCGCAAGCACATCAAAATCGAGTCCGAACGGTTTTATTATCACTGTGACAAAATCGGGATGGTCGTATGGCAGGATATGCCGAACGGAGGCGGGGATTATAATATGCTGTTTGTCACCTACCTGCCGAATCTTTTTAACTGGTTTGCGAGAGGGGTAAAAGACCACGGCTACCGCCTGTTTCGGAGGGAAGATGCCGCGGGAAGAAAACAGTACAATCGGGATTTGGCAGGAATGATACGGCTTTTGTACAACTATCCGTGCATTGCCGTGTGGACGCCGTTTAACGAGGGATGGGGGCAGTTTGATGCGGCGAAAGCGACAAGGCGCATCCGCGCGCTGGATCAGACAAGGCTTGTGAACGAGGCGTGCGGCTGGTTCGACCAGAAAGGCGGAGATATCTACAGCATCCATAATTATATGAAGAAACTCAGAATAAAACCGCAGAAAGAACGGGTTGTTGCGCTCACGGAATACGGGGGATATGCGTATCCGGCCGAAGGGCATCTCGCCTGCGAGAAGGAATTTGGCTATCGGGCGTACCGTTCGTCCGCCAAGCTGACGGCAGGCTATGAGAGACTCTGCGAGAGAGACATTTTCCCGAATATCAAAAGGGGGCTTAGCGCTGCTATTTACACGCAGACAAGTGATATTGAGGAAGAGATAAACGGGATTATGACATATGACAGGGCGATCGTAAAATTGGGGGAAGAGCAGGTAAAAAGGCTGAACCGAAAACTGTACCGGATATTTGAATCACTTACATAAAATAAAACCGCTGCCGGCGAAGATTCGATAAAATATAGTTGCGAAGTGACAGACTTTGAGACTGCGCCCATTGTTTCAGGGAAGATTTCCTGTGACAGTGGGCAATTTTACGGAGGTGGCCATGGAAAAGTGGAAAGAGTACGGGTATATCCGTGTGTCGAGCACGGAACAGAATGAGGACAGGCAGCTGATTGCGATGAGAGAGGCCGGGGTTTTGCGGAAAAATATTTATGTGGACAAACAGTCGGGAAAAGATTTTGACAGGCCGAAATATCAGGAAATGGTAGAAAAACTAAAAAGGGGGGATTTGCTGTATGTCTTAAGCATCGACCGTCTGGGGAGAAACTATGAGGAGATACAGACGCAGTGGCGGTACCTGACAAAAGAAATCGGTGCGGATATCAGCGTTCTCGATATGCCTTTGCTTGACACGAGGAACGGAAAAGACCTGATGGGAACGTTTATTGCGGATCTGGTACTTCAGATTCTGTCTTTTGTGGCGCAGAGTGAGCGCGAAAGCATAAAAGAGCGGCAGCGGCAGGGAATCGCGGCGGCGAAAAAGAGAGGCGTCCGCTTCGGAAGGCCGGAACTTGCCGTTCCGCCCAATTTTGGGGATGTCGTCGGCGACTGGGAAAAAAAGAAGATAGATATCGCGGAAGCCACACGGCAGTGCGGAATGAGTACGGCGACCTTCTACCGGCGCCTGCGGGAATACAGGGCGGAGCATGCGGCGGGGAAATGATTCCATTGCGGAGCGCGGCGGGAACATAATCCGCACGGCAACGTACATGTTACATAAACATCGAAGAGAGGACTATTTATGAAGAGAAAAGCGATAGTTTTTATAACGGCAGTCTGTATTTTGGGAGCGGTATCCTGCGGAAAACCAAACGCGGAAGAGCCGGATACCGGACAGGTGACGCCGGATAAAGCGGCGGAGGAGACAGAGGATACAAAACCGCGGGATAACGGTGCAGATGCGGCAGACAGCGAAGATGATGCGGATAACGGAGGGACGGCGGCGGAAGCAGATGTTCGGGGGACGGAAATTGCAGATCAGACCTTTGAGGCGGAGTTGAATCCGCTGGGAAAAATCCGGTTTGTCTCCTGTGAACCGGATCGGAAAACGCAGCCGCAGGGGGATGTCCGCTTTGTGATTGAGCAGGACGGACAGCCGCTGTTTGAACTTGATCATATGACGGACAAACCGGATGGTGCGAGAGAAGGGGAAGTGTTTGTGCAGGTGCAGGCAGTCTCGTTTCCCGATTACAACGGGGACGGTTATGAGGATATTATCACAATCTGCACCTATCAGCCGGATGTGGGAGGACCGTATGACGAGGTGCGGATTTACGAGGGAAGCGCCGAGGGTGTATTTGTGTTGCAGCGGGAATTATCCTGGAAAGCGGGAGAAGCGCTGGCAGAAAAGAGCATCTTCGGGGTACTCGGATTCCTCGGGGCGGGCCGCGCGGAAAATCAGGCCGGGGAACCGGTCACGGGCACGGGCGATACCTGGCAGAAGGCGTATATCGAAAACATCGAGAGTAAGCGGGGCAAACAGATGAATGAAGGCTATGCGCTCATTTATCTGGACGATGACGAGATACCGGAGCTGGTGGAAATCGGAACCTGCGCGGCGGCGGGATGCCGCGTGGTTCACTATCATGACGGAGCCGCCTACGAGGCGCAGCTTTCCCGGCTGAACTTCACTTATATTGAAAAATCCGGGCTGCTCTGTAATTCAGACGGGCACATGGATTATTATTACGACATCGTGTATTCGCTCGAGGGCGGTATCCTGGCTCCGATCGCGACGGGCCTGTGGGGCTGGCTTGACGAGTCGGTCTACGGGCAGTTTGACGAATCGGGAAACCCGCTCTATGTCTATGAGTGGAACGGCGTGCGCATGGAACAGGCAGAATACGAGGAGGAACGGAACAAAATTTATGATACGTCGAAGATGCAGCAGGGGTATATTTGGGATGAGTGGTACACCGAGGATGAGATGACAGAATTGCTGCGAAAGATGTAACTCTTTGAAGAGAGGGGACGCCGCATTCACGCGCACTTATATATGCGCGAATGCGGCATCCCCTTTTCTGCGGTGCATCAGGGGGAAGCGGATTCCGTCTCAAAAACGGCGGTAATCTCATTTCCTTCTGTGAGAAGGAAAATAGACAGCGTTTCCTGTGTGTAGGATGTCCCATCTACAATCCATTCTTTAAAAAGAAAGCCATCTGCCGGGAGAGCGGTTATCGTCACCGGGTAGTCGGTGAAATAGCGGCCCGTCCAGCCGTCACCAAGGTCCGGCCGGATGGAATTGAGTCGGACGGAACCGCCGGCCGGGTCGTTTGCCCGCAGTGTCACGTCGGTCAGTGTGCCGTTCAGAGAGAAAATCTCGGTCAGACAGGGATTGATATAGTCCGGCCGCTTTGTAAAATACTCCTCCCAGACAGCAGGGTAGTCGATAAGAGGCAGGCATTCCGCCATTTTCTCCCGCACTCGCTCCGGGGCAAAATTCTCGTTTTCCAAATCCATAAAAGTCGTGACAAATTGCTGACGGAAATCGGCATTTGCAAGCAATGCTTTAAAAAAGGGCTCTTCGGTCTGCACGACAACGGCGTTCGGAGGAGGATTGGTAAAGGAGTTTGTCGCATAGCTGTTTGCCCCGCCGTAGGAGGAAAGCGTGTAATCCAGATCCGTCAGCGCGTACCGCCAGCGATTATCTGCATAGGGATTTGAGAGGTCCGCATCATTCGAGCGCCAGACCAGAGAATTTTTCCGCTCGCTGAAGTCGTAATTGTTGCAGTAAATCTGTGTACAGTAGTAGTCGATATAGCTCTGGATATCTAGTTTGGAGCAGACATAATCGTAATTTCTGGCAAGGCTTAAATCGTTGGAGGAAACCCAGTCTTCCAGTCTGTTGTAGGCGTCAAAAACTTTTTCGGAGCCGTCGAGCAGGGTACCGTCCTTTACAATGGTCACATTGTCGGCGCTTACATGGTAATAACCTTCCATATAGGTGGAATCAAAGCGCTCGGTCAGATAGTACCGTCCCCAGAATTCCCCGTTTATAAAGACCGTGCAGGGCGCATATTTTTGGGTGCCGATATTCCGGTCCTTCACGAGGGAGGGAAGAAAATGGTTTGCAAAGCTGCCGCTCCTCAAAATAACGGATTTTTCCGGTATATCATCCCCAAAAAAGGAATGGGAAAAACGGCTGTTGCCGTCATATTTTTTCCGGGCATAAAGGCGCAGGCTTTTCTGGCTGCCAAGACGCGAAGAGCTTCCGTTGATGCGCAGACCCGTCTCCTGCGAAAACATATATGTTTTTTCGGCGTCAAAATAGTCGAGGTGGGCGGCGCGCTCCCAGAGACTGCCGGTCTGCATGAAATTGGCGGAGGAATAGTCGTCGGGATTGCCTCCTGCGGCGACAAATGCGTCATAATGACTGCCGGTCACATAGATGCCGGTGTCCGGGTCAAACAGCGCGTCCGGTTCTAAAATCAGAGATACAACGCTGCCGTTGTCATAAGCGTTGGGATTGCAGCCGATAAAGTAGGTCGCGGAGACCGCAGGTGTGCTGACATTGGCCGCATCTATCGCTATCGCGCGGAGGATCACGGCGCTGTCGGAAGAAGACGGGGCGTGTCTGCGGGGTTCGGTGACGGAAATCGGGCCGGTGTAGGGTATTGCATCTGCGTCGGGAAGGCTGCCGTCAGTCGTATAGTAAATGTCAAACCCTTCCGGGGCCGTGAGTTTCAGGGAAAACGGTGCGTCGTAAAAACCGCTTTCATGTGAAAATGCAACCGCATAGGAGGCCGCCGGTGTGTCGGCAGGCCGAATCAGAGCAGAATCCGCCACGGATGTGCCCGCATTTTCGGAGATGTCTGCTTCTTTTGATGCGTTTACGGCGGAGGAATATTCCCGTCCGGTCCATGCGGCGAGCATTTCTGTAAGGTAAGAGAAGCGGCCGTCAAAAAAGCGATCTGCATCGGCGTCGGAAACACCGGAAAAATCCAGCCGGGACAGCGCAAGCAAATCCCGATAAAGGCCGTTGCAGAAATCCGGATTTTTGAGCAGAGCCGCAAAAAGCATATCCGCGGAGCAGATATCAGAAAACGGATTTCTCGAGAAATCGGTGTTGACGGAGGAGTCGAGAACGGCCGCGTCAAGCCCCGTGATCAGATAGCGCCATTTTCCGTCCGCCCAGGGAATGGTATCGTCAATCACTTCACTGCGCCATACAAGTGAATTGTCGTATGGCGAGAAATCCGTGTTATTGAGATAAATCTGTACCGCATAGCAGGCCAGCAGACTTTCCATGTCAAGATTGTCACAGAGAAACGCATAATTTTCTGCGACGGTAAGGTCATGGGTATCCGCGTAGGCGAGCAGAGAACGGTAGGTGAGCCCGGAGTAAGCGCAGCCGCTCTCCTGTGTCAGATCGGCGAGCAGCGCAATATCCCCGGCATCCAGCGAATAGCGGGATGCGATATACGTCGTATCCGGGTATTCCGTCAGCAGGTATTCCCCGTAATATGCGCCGTTTATAAACAGGGAACAGGCAGTCGCGCCGGGGAATGGAAGTCCGAGCGGAGCGAGCGCCTGCATCAGACGGTACTCCGCCGTTCCGTTATACCGGAGAAGGAGGCGGTCACAGTCGCCGTCGGAAAAGTCCGTCGAAAAGGAAAAGGAGGAATTGCCGTCGTAGACGGACCTGGCATAGAGACGGAGATCGGGACGGGAGAGGAGTGTTGTAGACGAGCTGACGCGGATTCCAATGGCCTGCGAAATGACGGAGGAGCCCTGTTCGGAAAAGAAATCCGCCCGGCATTCCCGCTCGGCCGCGCGCCCGGACAGCGCCGCATGTTCGGGCAAAAAAATCCCGTCTTTGCCGTAGAGAGAGTCCTCCGGAACGGACAGCGAGAGCACCCGCGCAGACGGTAAACCGCCAAAAACGGCGGACAGCGCATCGTAGGAATAGACGGGGCCTGCGGTCATTTCGGCGGAAAAGGCATCCGCATCGAAAGCGGGAACGGGTGTGCCGATTTCGTTGGAGCATGCCGGGGTTGCGGTAGAGATACTCCAGGAGCCGTCCAGACGGGCATAGACGGTGTTATATCTTAAGGCGGGAATTTTGGCAAAATCCATTGTTCGGCCGTTGGGACGGCGCAGATAAAGCGTCTCCCCGTTTTTTGAGAGGGAAAAGGGAAGGGACAGATAACCGCAGGAACCGGTGTCTACCAGCTTTGCGGCGTAGGTTTCTTCGACTGCAGCGGTCATTTCGGCGGTGGCGTCTTTGTCGGGGAACAGAAGCAGATAGGCGCCGCCCGCTAAGGTGATGTCGCCGAACAGAAAGACATCGTCGTCCTCACTGCCCGTGCACAGGGTAAAGCCTGACAGGCAGACGGCGGAGGAAGATGTGTTGTACAGCTCGATATAGTCGCAGTCTGTCGTCATAAGATCGGTGTAAACAGAAAAATTATTTGTACAGACCTCGTTAATGATAACAGAGTGTCGGCCGGAGGCATAGTGCGTGAGAAAAACGACAAAACCGACGGTCAGGATCATAAGAGGAATCACAGCGATGGAAGGCCGGAAACGGGTTGTTTTTTCGGTCATAGACATCTCCTTAAAAGTGGGTTTCCCCGTCGTGGGAAAGAATCGAGACACTGACGATATGCGGCAAACCGTGAAGCTCGTTTAACAGAGCGGTTTCTTTTTCGCTTTTGAGGGAAATGACAAGGTCCATTCCCTGTGCGGTAAGGTTTCTCGATTTCACCCGGCAGTTTTTGCCGTATTTTTTTACGATGGTCTCGATCTCGGGAAACGAGGCGGTATCGGTGCTGTTTACAACCAGAAGTTTTGCTGTTTTCGGGCCGGGAACAAGCTCAAGCACAAAGAGCAGCAGGGTGATAAGCAAGGAGGTGATGAGCGCGATCTCGTAGAGGCCCGCACCGCAGATAATGCCGACGCTGATGGACCAGAACAAAAACACCAGATCCATCGAGTCCTTGATGGCATTGCGGAAACGCACGATGGAAAGAGCGCCTACCATACCGAGGGAGATGACGAGATTCGACTGCATTGCAAGCACGATAGAGGCGGTGATCACCGACAGCAACGCCACGGATTTGTTAAAGTTTTTCGAATAAAATTCGTTTGCGGTGCACAGACGGTAGAGAAAGAAAATGTACAGCGCAAGAATGACCGTGATGCCCAGCGCGATCAGAATGCGGGTCAGCGTGAGGTCTGAAGCGAAATTCTCGAGGACGGAATTTTTGATGATATCTTTTGTGCTCATACGGAATCGGCCTCCTACAATATAAGGGTGTCCGTGCAGTCGCAGACGGCGCGGCACAGCGTGTACTTTGAGAAAGATGCAGCTGTCAGGCTGCCAAGGTTTAAGGTGCGGAAAATGAAATCCGGCAGCAGTTCGTCGTATTTTACTTCGAGAATGTGCCGTCCCGCGGGCATGGCGGGAGTTTTCGGCAGCGCCTCCGCAAAAAAGCTGCAAAACTGCGCGGAGCCCGAGATATTGCGGTCGAAAGTGATGCGCACGTTTCCGACGGGGTAGACAAAAGCGGTCCGTTCATACGCGACGATAACCGCCGGGTGCAGGCGGCGCAAAAGTTCGTCCGGGATGAGCCGCGCCGCGGCGGAGCCGCTTTCCGGGCGGGAAAACGGTCTCCTGCACAAGAGTTCGTCCGCTTCGGCGCGGGTCAGAGGAACAGAGGTCTTGCGGGTCAGGCTGTTTCGCTTTTCCTTGACTTCGAAGCGAATCAGGGTGTCGGAGGCATTGTAGATGCGCATCCGGTATTTCCTGCGGAAATTTACCCCGTCAAGGTTTTCGTGAAAACAGCGGTCATCCGGCGTATCGAAGTACAGACTGCGGATTTGATAGCTCGCGCCGGTCTGGTGGGCGTCGTGCGGCAGGAACGCCGAAAGGCGGTGCCGCAAAATTTCCAGCTCGAAATCGGAGCAGATAAATTTCAGTTCTCTTCGATACTGCATAAAATTCTCCCGTTCCCTCTGCGGCGGTCTATTTGTAAATTACTTTGACAAATTTCTTTTTGCCGCGTTTGACAACAACGCCGTCGCCCGCAAAAAATGCGGCATTGTAGGTGGTTTTGGTGTCGGTGACTTTCTCGTCGCCTACGGAAACGCCGCCCTGCTCCACGGCTCTGCGGGCGTCGGAGCGGGTCTTGTCGAGGCCGGTGCGCACCAGCACGGCCATGATATCCATGTCACGCTCCGCGAAATCGGCCGCGGAAAGTTCCACCGTGGGCATATTCGAAGCATCGCCGCCGCCGGCAAACAGTGCGTGGGAAGCATCTTTTGCCTTTGCGGCCTCCTCCTCGCCGTGCACCAGCTTTGTGAGCTCGAAGGCTAAGATTTCTTTCGCCTGGTTCAGCTGTGCGCCCTCCCAGCGCTCCATTGCATCGATTTCCTCCAGCGGGAGGAAGGTGAGCATCCGGATGCAGTTTAAGACGTCGGAATCCGCCACATTGCGCCAGTACTGGAAAAAGTCAAACGGCGAAGTCTTATCGGGGTCAAGCCACACGGCGCCGGACTGCGTTTTTCCCATTTTCTTTCCTTCTGAGTTTAAGAGGAGGTTGATGGTCATCGCGTAGGCGTCCTTGCCGAGCTTGCGGCGGATGAGTTCCGTGCCGCCGAGCATGTTGCTCCACTGGTCGTCGCCGCCGAATTCCATGTTGCAGCCGTATTTCTGGTATAAGATGTAGAAATCGTAGCTCTGCATGATCATGTAGTTAAACTCCAGGAAGCTCAAGCCCTTTTCCATGCGCTGTTTATAGCACTCGGCGGTCAGCATCCGGTTGACGGAAAAGTGTGCGCCCACCTCCCGGAGCACGTCAATGTAATTCAAATCCATCAGCCAGTCGGCATTGTTTAAGATCAGAGCCTTGTCGTCGGAAAAATCAATAAAGCGGCTCATCTGTTTCTTGAAACAGTCGCAGTTGTGCTGAATGGTCTCCAGGGTCATCATCTGGCGCATGTCGGTGCGGCCGGACGGGTCGCCGATCATGGCGGTGCCGCCGCCGATTAAGGCGATTGGTTTGTTGCCTGCCATCTGGAGGCGCTTCATCAGGCAGAGAGCCATGAAATGTCCGACATGGAGGCTGTCCGCGGTCGGGTCAAAGCCGATGTAGAACGTGGCCTTCCCGTTGTTGATCAGGTTCTTAATCTCTTCTTCGTCTGTCACCTGGGCGATTAAGCCGCGGGCAACTAATTCATCATATAATGTCATATTCGAATTCCTTTCGTTTGATAATCGTTCTTTGTTGCCTGATAGGGGACACCTGCACGGCGGCGTTCCTGATAAGACAAAAACCCCCGTCCTTGAAAAGGACGAGGGTATCCGACTCGTGTTACCACCTTTTTTCGCAGTCAGCTCACACTGCCTGCCTCTGTGAGTGTCCGACAACACTCAGACGCATGTAACGGGCGTCGCTCCGTTGCAGCCTACTGGCGGAAATCATGCGGCAGAGCCGATAAAATCACACGTTCGGTGCAAAGCTCGGGGATGTATTCAAAGGAAGGTTCCTGTGCGCCTCTCATCAGCCGGCAGCTTTCTGTTCATTCCGCTTTCTTTTACTTTTTCCCGTCAAAGCCTGTGTTTGTTTGAATTAACGACATTATAGCCGGGCGAATCGGGATTTGTCAAGAAATATTTGGCATACGGCGTATATAATCCAAAAAATTCCGGATACTAACGTTACAATCGTTACATTATATATAGAAATGAGGTAAAATTATGGTATTGACAGAAAAAGAGACTGCGGCGATTAAAGACCTGCAGACGCAGGAACAGACCTGTATCGAGAAGTATGGCAGATACAGCAAAGAGGCAAAAGACCCGGTACTCGTAAATCTTTTTTCCGATTTGCAGAAAGAAGAGAAAGAACATTACGATTCTCTCGGACAGGTGTTAAGCGGTACGGTTCCGTCCTGCAACTGCAACGACAGCAAAGGAAAAGAATATCAGCCGAAGGCAACGTACGGCGCGAACATTAATTCGGAGGACAAGAAGCTCGACTGTTTTCTGGCGACCGACTGTATCGGAACCGAGAAGCTGGTTTCCTCCGAGTACAACAGCGATGTCTTTGTGTTCGGGGACCCGGGCGTGCGGAAGCTGCTGGCCGATATCCAGGTGGAAGAGCAGAATCATGCGGAGATGCTTTATAAGTACAAAACGGTAAACGGAATGTCGTAAAACCGGGGTGCTATATGGTGGAAAAGCCGTATAGCACTTTTTTTGAGACCATTTGCCCCGGTCATGCATCTAATCTATGTAAAAAGAAAACATGCTGGCCGGCAGAAAGGATACTATGAGAAAAGAACAATTAGGGGAATTGATTTTAGCTTCCCAGGATTCGCTCTACCATGTGGCAAAAACGCTGCTGTACAATAATGCGGATTGTGCGGATGCCATACAGGAAACTATCGTAAAAGCATTTTCAAAAATACATACGCTGCGGGACGATGCCTATGCGAAGACATGGCTGACGCGCATCCTGATTAATGAGTGTTATGCCATTATGCGGAGGGAAAAGAAGATCGTGTCGCTCGATCAGCAGCCGGTGGAGGAGCTGGCCGAGGAGCAGCAGAATTATTCAGAACTGTATCTGGCAGTCAGCCGTCTGCCGAGAGAGGCGAGGCTTGCAATCACACTGCACTATCTCGAGGGCTACAGCGTAAAGGAGGTGGCGGCGCTTATGAATACCACGGAAAGCGCCGTAAAGAACCGTCTGCTGCGGGCGCGGGCAAAACTGCGGGAGGAATTGGACGGAGAGCTGACGGGATAAGCGGCGGCAATGCAGGAAACAATGTGAATCAGCACAGAAACGAGGGAAATATGAGATTAGAAGATATCGGAAATGAATTTCCAAAGATGCCGGAGGAGATGCGCACAATGATAGAACAGGAGGTCGCGGTGCAGATGAAAAAGAGTATACGGTATGGGAGCAGGATGTCAAAGCGGTCGATGGCGGTTTTGGTGCTTGCAGCAACGATGGCGCTCGGGATGACAGCGTTTGCCGGAGTAAAGATATATCAGATGCAGCAGAAACCGGTCGGAAACTACGGTGTTTCCGTCACGGTCGGCAAAAACGGGGAACAGGAGCGGAGCACGGAGGCGGAGAATCCGATAATTTCACCGGTTGAGCTTGCAGTCGGCTATCTGCCGGCGGGAATGGTCGAGACGGAAGAGCAGAAATACAGCTTTGAGGACAATCTTAACAGGGGCGGTATTTCAATGGTTTTTTACGGTATGGATACCGGTGATGATACGTTTGAAGTCTTAGACAAAAACGTAAAAAACAGCGAGGAAATACAGGTGGCCGGTTATGACGGAGTTTATCTGGAATATGAGAGCGTGGGGGATAGCGCCGCAGCATTTAACAAAAAAATATATGTGAACTATCCGGACGTACACTATGTGATGGAAATGTATGTGGGCGGCGATGTATCAAAAGAGGAAGCGCTTAAGATTGCAGAACACATAAAGCTGGCGCCGGCTGCAGAAAACTCCGATACGGCGGTGAAAGCCTTTCTGTGGAGCGATTATCTTGCGGCGGCGCACGAGGAGGCAGAGAAGGAAGCGTCCGGGGAAGACGGGGAGCAGGTGAAACTGACCGCGTCTGAGTCGGAGGTGGCAAACGTACACAACGTCGGAGAAGAATTTGAGATGGAGACATTTCTTGGAAACGACTGGGGAACGATTTCGGTGACGGTGAAAGACGTTGCGGTCTATGACAATGTGAATATGTTAGATATGGCGTACAGCAATGAGGATTTCCTGTCACAGGAGATTGACGAAAACGGAAAATTAAAAGACACGACGATCGAGTTTGTGACTTTTGGGGACGGAGTGGAGCGGCTTGACGAGGTCGTGGGAGAGAAAACGACGGGACAGAGGTTTGTGTACCTGACACTTGCCTACACCAATCACGGCAGCGAGGATATCAAAGATGTGCTCTTCTGTCCGTCTGTGACTCCGATCGTTTCGGAAGGGGGTTCCTACCGGATTTATCAGGGAAACCTGCCGGGGGCGGACGATGCGTCCTGGGATTACGCGCGGGACAACAGCCTTCTGATGAAGAGCGGAGAGATGAGCTATTACGATGTGCGCGGCGGAGAGCGCGGAAACAATTACATCCCGGAGATAAAGGCCGGTGAGACGGCGGAGGTTCATGCAGGTTATTTTGTGAATGAGGACGAACTGCCGTATCTGTATCTGGACCCGACGGGTATTGGCAGTGAGTTTACGGAGGAAAATCTTGCAACGGGATTTGTGGACATCAGACAGTAACGGGGCATATCTTAGCCTGCAAATAAAAGGTCAGGGCGAAATGATTGTAGTAGAAGAGAGGAGCTTTTGACAGAGAAGCGGTGGACCGGACAGAAAATTTGTCCGGCCCGCTTTCTTTTATCTGTGTCTTTCTGTATAATGTAGGAAGAACAAAAATCGGAGGAGCGGGCATGGATAAGAGATATGCGCAGGTGATAGTAGTGTTTCTTTTTGCGTCAGTGCTGACCGGCTATGCCCTGATTGACGCCGGCACACAATATGAAGAGCTGACATGGGTGCAGGATGCGGGCCGCATCCTGCAGCGGGCGGATAATATACATTATTCTTATACCACAACGCTGTCTGCGGGCGCCGTTTCCTCTGCGGAGCGGGCAGATGTCCGGGGAAATCAGCTGACCGGCGAATGGATGGCGGAATATTATGTCATGGATGAGGACGGAATCCGGCGGATATTAAAATGCTTCTGTGACGGAAAGCGGCTGTACCGTTATGTGGACTGGACCGGCGAATGGGAGGAGCAGCAGGAAGCGGATATTTCCATGCCGAGTTTTCAGTCGCTGCTTTCTCTGAAATATCGGGATGCGGATATCGCAGAGATTGCGCATGGGAGCGAGGGCACCGGTACGCACGTCACGGTTTTATTGACGGAAGAATATCTGGGAGCGCTCGTCGCGGAACATTACGATGAGGCGCAGGCGCTGTACGAGGGGTATCTTCGGGCGGAGACGGGTGCGGGGCAGCAGGAGAAGCTGGAGCTCGGAATGGAGCGCTATAAGCGGATGCGGATAGAAAGCGCGGGAAGTATGTTTGCAATTGACGCAGACGGTGTGCTGCGCTGCGCGGAGTATGCTGCCGAAATCTATGTCCCCGAGATCGTCACGGACAGTTCCGGTCAGTCTGCACTGGGGGAGGAGAAGTGCGTATCGTTTCGGCATCGGGTTGAGATCAAAGGATACAACGAACAGGAAATTCTCGATGTGATAGAGCAGTGCAGCAGCGAGGTGCCGTAGTTGACAGGCAGAGCGTATGTTCGAAAAATCCCTTTTTTATATTACCATTCAAGAAGCCAGATTCGACAAAATATAAGAAATATGTTATGCTTGTAACCGCACAAAAATTAAAAGCAATGAAAGGCGGTGAGCATGTGGCGAATAAGAACAAATATCAATTTGACAGTAAGATTCATATATACCGAGCCACAAAAAGAATGACACAACAAGAGCTTGCCGATTTGGTGGGCGTATCAAGGCAGACAATTATGCAGCTTGAACGAAATCGTTATAATCCCTCTATGCTGCTTGCATACAGTATTGCAAAAGTATTTGATGTTACAATTGAAGATTTATTTGACTTTAAGGAGGAACGTTGAATGGTTGAATGGGTGACTCGTTTATTTGACAGCAGAATTATTATGCAAATAAATGCAAGTTTAGGTTTCCTGTTTTTAGGCTTTTTCTTATACTTCTATTTTTCGAAAGAGGGAAGAGATGAAAGAGGACGAGGGCTTATTGCTACGGCTTCACTGATTTCTTATGTCATGTTGTTTGTCCTCCTGAATATTTTCGGATATTCTCAAAAGTGGTGTATGGATAACATCGTTCGGTTATCAAATGGGATACAGACCGTTTATACCCTGTTCCTTTTAACGGCTGATATTGCATTATTGATTTTAAGGAAAATCAGATAACTTGCACTGTACGGCATAAACGGTCTTTGGTATGAACTGCAAGGACAGGCGGGCTGTCAGGAGCGGCTCGCAGAGCAGTTCATCTGCTGTTGACAGGCTCGGCCGGCTTTGCTAAGATGCTTATTATTGTGGTAAATTCTGTAACAAAGAAAGCGTATTGTCTAAGTTTTGTCTGTGCCAGTTTATTGACTGCCAACCTTTAGTAGCAGCGAATGCTCCAACATTCAGAAAACTATTTCCTGTTGCAACTGTTCCGGCGGAACGAAATTCGCTCCATTCTTTTTTCTGCACCGAGAAGCGTAAGGTGTCCGTATCTGTTGTGAGGGTCACTTCATAATTTAATGTATTTTTGACCTCGGTAATTTCTACAGACCTTAGTGTATCATAAGGGATTCGCAATTCAATTTCTTTCTTCGGAAAAAAACCTGCAAAAAAGATAACCTGGAGGGGAAGAAAGACAATTTCTTCTTCACACATCTGCATGATGTAATATTCCAAAGTAAAAAAATGGGACAACTTACTGCCTAAGGAATCGTCGGGTGCATAAGTTACAACGATGCAGGCCTGTTCTTTGGGTTCATACCCTAATTCTTTAATGATTTTGCTGACGTTTTTTTCGTTTGCCATTGATTATAGCTCCTTTCAAATTTTGATTGACTTATCTGTCGCTCATATTATAAATTATTTCAGCCTAAAAGTAAACTATTTATTACAATTTGGCATAAAAAATTCTTGCTTATTTTTTTGATGATAAGCAAGAACAATTTTTGTTACTGACAATCTCATTTATGATATCCATCATTTTTCCGCCTCCTCAAAGTCAAATAAATCTTCAATCGTTGTATCAAAAACTTTCGCAATACTGTATGCCAACAGCATAGACGGATTATATTGGTTTCTTTCAAGCTGTATAATCGTTTGTCGTGATACGCCCACAAAGTCGGCGAGTTCTTGTTGACTCATTCGTTTTGCCGCTCTGTAAATATGTATCTTGCTGTCGAAAGAATACTTCTGCTTCGCCATGCAATCGCCCCCTCCTGTTCGAAATTATTAACTTATTATAATATATTTTTTTCATTTTGTCTAAAAAATTTATTGTATATTACGGAATTGAAATAGTACCCTCAGTGGACAAAGGGACACACGCCCTGAGCCATGATATTCGGGTAATTTTCTGCGTTGTCCTCAATCGGCGTACGTCCAGTACGCCTCAATCGTCCGCCTTGTAAATTAC
>JAETRD010000048.1 GCA_021770345.1 Lachnospiraceae bacterium
ACCGCAAATATTACTACCTAAAGCTGAAAGAGAGCTATTTTGACGAGGACGCTATCGTGCTGCTGGAAAGTATGCAGGACGGTATGCTCTACTCAAACATTCTCTTGAAGATGTACTTAAAATCGCTGAAAAACGGGGGAAAGCTCCAGCTTGCCGAGAATATCCCCTACACCGCACAGATGATAGCCACCATCACCCGCCAGCAAGTCGGCACAGTGGAAAGGGCTTTGCAGATTTTTATGAAACTGGGGCTTGTAGAACCCTTGCAGAATGGGGCTTTGTACATGAGCAACATAGAACTCTTAATCGGTCAGTCCTCTACCGAGGGGGAGAGGAAACGCCGTGCAAGGCTGGCTTTGCAGGAACAAAAGGCATTGCCGGAAGCCGTGGCGGACAAACGTCCACCAGACGGGGCGGACATTTGTCCACCAGAGATAGAGATAGAGAAAGAGATAGATATAGAGTTAGAGATAAAGAGAGAGGGAGAGCTAAAGAAAGGACAGAACGCCCCCGCCCCTTTTGGCAGATACAAAAACGTCATTCTGTCAGAAAAAGAGCTTGCAGAGCTGCAAGAGGAACTTCCCGGCAAATGGGAATATTACATAGACCGCTTATCCGGCTATATCGCTTCCAGCGGCAAGAAATACAAAAACCATGCCGCCACTATCCGGCGTTGGGCGGCTGATGACAGGGTAAAGGAGAAACCGAAAAAAGGAATCCCCGATTATTCCTACAAAGAGGGCGAAAGCCTTTGACCGCATAGACACAACGCCCCGTAAACAGGGCGTAAAAGACCATGAACAAGGAGGAACGATTTTATGTGTGATTATGATAACGCTATTTTCCGGCTTGCCACGGCACAGGAAACAGAGCCGGAGGACTACATAGGCGAGGACGGGCTTTTATACTGCGGGAAATGCTGCCAGCCCAAAGAAGCCTACTTTCCGGAGGGCAAGACCCTTTTCGGACGTGACCGACACCCACGGGCGTGTGACTGCAAGCGGAAAATCCTTGACGAACAGCAAGCCGCCGAGGATATACGCAGACATTTTGACACGGTTGAACGGCTGAAACGGAAAGGCTTCACCGACCCGGCTATGCGGGAATGGAATTTTGACAATGACAACGGGAAATGCCCGCAAATGGAATTTGCCCGTGAATATGTGGAGCAATGGGGGCATATGAAAGCGGAGAACCACGGGCTGCTGTTATGGGGGAATGTCGGCACGGGCAAGAGCTTTTTTGCCGGGTGTATCGCCAATGCCCTTATGAAACTGGAAGTGCCTGTCTACATGACAAATTTTGCCCTTATCCTCAATGACCTTGCCGCCAATTTCAAGGACAGGAACGAATACATAGCCCGTCTTTGCAGCTTCCACCTGCTTATCCTTGACGATTTCGGCATGGAGCGTGGCACGGAATACGGTTTAGAGCAAGTCTATAACGTGATTGACAGCCGATACCGCAGCCAAAAGCCGCTGATTGTCACAACGAATTTGACGCTGGAAGAATTGCAGAACCCGGAGGACACCGCCCACGCCCGGATATATGACCGCCTTACGGAAATGTGTACCCCCGTCCGCATTACCGGGGAGAATTTCAGAAAAGCCAAAGCACAGGCGAAAATGGAACGCCTTAAAATGCTGCTGAACAGAAAGGAGAGCCTATGACCGACACCCCCAACAGAAACGCCGCCACTACCGCCCGCCGCCCGGATTGCGTGACCGAGGTACGCCGGGGGAATACCGTCCTTGTGGTTTCCGGCTATTTCAAACAGGACACCACCGCCACCGCCGCCGACAAGATGATGAAAGTGCTGGAAGCGGAAAGCGCAGCCGGGGGAACTGCCGCCCATGCCATGTGAAGTGACATTCCTTGCTGAAATTTATCCGACATTATGTGCCATAAAGTAACAAAAAGGACTGTACAGCCAGCCCCGCCCTATGGTATAATAGACATACGGAATAGTGGGCTGGCTGTCGGAAACGGAGGAAACCATGTTAAGACAGACCACCCAAAAAATCACCGCCCTTTATCCGAGGTTATCCCATGAGGACGAGCTGCAAGGCGAGAGCAATTCCATAAGCAACCAGAAGCGAATCCTTGAAAACTACGCAAAACAGAACGGTTTCGGCAATCTGAAATGGTACACGGACGACGGTTATTCCGGGGCGAATTTCCAAAGACCCGGCTTCCAGTCCATGCTTGCCGACATTGAAGCGGGGCTTGTGGGAACGGTTATCGTAAAGGATATGTCACGGTTAGGGCGAAACTATCTACAAGTGGGAATGTACACGGAAATGATTTTCCCACAGAAAAACGTCCGTTTCATTGCTATCAATGACGGCGTTGACAGCGCACAGGGCGACAACGATTTTGCCCCCTTGCGTAACATTTTTAACGAATGGCTGGTGAGGGATACGAGCAAGAAAATCCGGGCGGTAAAACGCTC
>JAETRD010000049.1 GCA_021770345.1 Lachnospiraceae bacterium
AGGAGCTGGCGGCGGCCCAGGAGGAGATGCGCCGTCTGATTTTCGAGGCCCCCATCGCGGAGCTGGCCGAACACCAGGGCATCAGCGTGGACGAGGCCGTGGCCCTCCGGGTGGAGCAGAACCTCGCCGCCGCCACTATCCCCATTGAGGTGTCGGTGCGGCCCATCGAGCCCCAGGGCAAGCTGATTGGCTTTGCCAGCGTCAACTTCGGCGGCGTGGTGGTGGACGACTTCAAGGTGGTGAACGGGCAGAACGCGCTGGCTCTGTTTGACCGAGGGCTTGCCGCCGTTCTCGCCAAGGGAAATGCCGTCACGCTCCCCATCAGTGCAAGGGCGGGGGTGAATACCTACGCCAAGCCGTACTTGCAAAATATTTGCGCCGAGTACGGGGCGGATTTGGAAAATGTAGTGTACGCCTTTGACGATGGCTGGTACAAGGAACACAGCGGCCAGATTTTGCTGATACGGCTGGGCGTTGTGGCAGTCATCATCGTGGCTGGGGCGGTCTTGTGGGCTTTTGGGGATGGATTGTTAAAACGGAAAGGCATGAAAAATGAGGGACAATCGTTATGAAACAGTCAAATCAGTTGATAAAATATTATGACATACAACGCGAACAAATGCGACAGCTTATCATTGAGAAATGCAAAACTGTTAATCAGCGTACCGCTATATGCACAATGACTTTGGAACGTTGTAATATGCAATTTTCTTTTTTGGAAAGCACTCTCCCCATTCTAAAAGAGCTTTCTATGTACCGAAAAATCTTGGATGATATGGAGCGGTTTGCCTGCGATGATAAAGCTATCACAGCAGAAATGGCGCAGGGATATGAGGATTGGTGTCTTCAGATTACGGAACTGCTGGAACACGGAGCTATCAGTAATCAAAATTATCTATCCCACTGGCAACTTCAGCTTTTACCTGGATTGATTGAAAAACTTGGTGTATTTTTCACAAGTGGTACGCCACCATATTGGGATGATATTGAGGTTTCCTTAATTGGTGTTTGGCTGCTATTTATGTATGAAACAGTTCACAAATACCCCAATCCCAAAAACTTCAACTATTATGTGTTTATTCGCTCAAGGCATCCAGATATAGAGGCTATCGGGAAAGAACGTGACGAACTAAGGGCAAAACTTTCTCAAAGCGTGTCTTATCGTGATGCCTATGACACTATATCCGCCACTTACAGAAACGAATGTGAAAAGTATATGGACGAGGCTGCTGCTGAACATAAACGCTTAAAGGCAGAGTATCGTCCCTTGGCTCCAAAAGATTTGGTGCTGACTATGCGCGAGCTGGAGCGCATCCGCGCTGATGTTCAATTTATCACCACAGAAAACCCAACAGAGGAGGATATACAGCAACGGCTCCAGTATTACCGAACATTGGATATAGCAAGCGAGGAAACTGATACTTCCACAGCCGCCAACGGAAACGGCATATAAAAAAACCGTTGGATGGCGGCTGGCTATTGACGCGCCCCAAACGAAAACGAACACCAAACGGCGGTTTTGAAACAACGGATTTCAAGACCGCCGTTTTCTTATGATTGACGCGGCGGCAAAAGGAGGTTAAGCCGTGTCTTTCTATATTGTCCGCCCCCCTGACCTGTCAAAAAAAGCCCGGGCCCCGGACAAGGATTTTCCGCTACACTCTGCGAAAATTGTTGCAAATTAGATAATTACCTCAGTTTATGCGCTTGCGTGGTATTTTGCCGCGCAAGCGTTTTTTGTTTGCCCGGCTTTGGGACAAACAGTCCCAAGGTGCGGGGCGGCTCCCCCGGGTGCCGCTCCCCGCCGCCCTCCATATCGTTTCCCGCAACCCGACCACAAAAACGATATGGAGGTACATACAATGACTATCATCAACTTGCGCGACTTTTACTACTGGTACACCCAGGATGAATATATGGAAGTTACTGACGATGTGGCCGAGGCGCTCCGGGCCAGCGTCCGCTATGAGGCGGCCTACCAGCGGCGGCTCTCCCGCCACAAAGCACAGTATTCGCTGGACTGCGAGGACGGCATCGAGTATTCCGCCTGCCTGCACGAGCCCACCCCGGACGAGGTGCTGGAGCTCAAGGAGCGGTTCTGCCGTCTGTGGAACGCGCTGAACAGCCTGCCCCCGGCCCAGGGCCGCCGGGTGGATGCCTGTGTCATCCTCGGCAAGAGCTTTTCCGAGGTGGCACTGGCCGAGGGCGTTGACGAAAGCGCGGTGCGGCGGGCCGTGGAGCGCGGGCTGGAGAACATGAAAAAGTTTTTGAAAAATTCCCGCTGAACCAGTCCGAAAAGCATCCAAAAATGTCTCGGTTAATGAGAGGAAGTTTTTTCTTCTCCACAACTGAATAGCGGGCGGCCCCGGGTGAACGCGGGGAGCCGGGCGGCGGGTGCGCGGTGACTTCTCCCACGGGAGGACGAGCGACCAACACACTAACACCACCGCCGCGTGTGGGGAATTTGCCAGCCCCACGGCCACAATCCGCGAGGGACAAGCTGGCCGCTTGCCGCTTGGAGCCGCGCCGCACAAAGAAAGGGAACGCCGGGACGCTACCTGCTGTCTTTGGACGGGCCAAACATACGGGCCCGGCGTTCCCCATTTCAAACAAGTTCGAGACAAATTGTCCCAAGGCGGGGACAGGCCAAAGGGCGGCACTTTTTGGAGTGCTGCCTTTTCGCGTTTCCCCACCAACCCAAAACACAAAAGGAGGTTTTGCCGTGAGACTGACCGCACAGGAGCTGGAACAAATGAAAAGCGTGGACATCGGCGCGGTGAGCGCGGATGCGCTGGCTGACGTGAGCGGTATGGCCTTTGACCGCACCCTCCCCCGGGAGGAGCGGCTGGCCCGGTT
>JAETRD010000015.1 GCA_021770345.1 Lachnospiraceae bacterium
GCCTGAATCACAATTTTCAGATCGTTTCCGCGGATTCCGCCGTACCGTGCCGCCGCATATGTATTTGACGCTTTTTCCCCGCCGCCGTTCAGCCGGTATGCATATAAGGTTTTTGCGCCCAAAAACAGATCCCGGAGTCCCTTCATCTTCGGATCGTCAAACGCATATCCGAAAATCTTTGCGCTGTTCTTCTGAAACTCCTCGTTTGTCACCTCAAAAACTTCTCCCTCTTTTCCCCAGTCCAGCTCGAGAGGCATTGTTGCAATCCCCCGTGCGGACAATGCCGCCGAAGCGGAGGCCGCCGACACGAAATTGATATATGTGCCGGGTAATTCTTTGTTCTGTGTGGTAAAATTACCGCCGCCTAAAGCCATATTAGTTCACCTTTCCTTTCCTGTATCTCTCAATCATGTTGTCAACTGCTGCGATGGTGTACGTTTTCCCGTCTGTAAGAAGGGCCTCCACCAGATCCCTTTGACTGCGGTATCGCCCTGATGCCGCAATCTGTTCTTTATTGAACAGCGCTTCCGCCATCCTGCTTTCTGCCTGTGCACCGGTTTCCCGCTTTTTTACTGCCGCCAAAATCACTCACCTCCTGCTACATCCATGTTTCTTTCTAAGCGCTCCATACATTCCCTCTGTTCCACCCGGATTACAAAACAGTCGTAATTTACAAAGAAATTCAAAACACCGCCGACTGTATCGCATTTCATCTTTGTACCCCGAATGGGCCTGCTCTCGCCGCGGACCGTGATATATTCCAGGCACAGCCGCAGTCTTTCTGCAATATCATTGCATTCCTTTTGTTTCTCATCGGTCTGCGGGAAATATCGAATGCAGAACTGATTGGTCCAAAAATACCGGTTTTGGGATATCCGGCTGTTTGTCTGGCTGATACACGAAATAAGAAAACCGGCTTCTTTTGGGGTCTGCTCCGTTTCTTCCGTATAGATTGTGCAGCCGTCACCAAATTCCTCATTCAGTGCGATGCCGACTGCATCGATGATCGTATTTATCTGTCCTCACCTTCTTTCTAAGTTGATTTTTATTCAACATGCGGGGTAAAAAAATTTTATTTCCCTTTTCGTTTCTTTGATTCTATAATTTCTCTCCCCTTTTGTTGATTGTTGTTCAACCTGTAATTATATTACATCACAGTTGAATACTTGTCAACCCATTTTTTAAAAATGTTGAATAATATTCTTTTCTATGGTATAATCAGCAACAGAAAGGTTGGTGAACAGCATGACTGCACAGGAATCTATGGGATTAAGAATCAAAGCATTGCGCGAAGAAAAAAAACTGTCCCAGTCCGCACTCGCCGAATTAGTCGGATATAAGGACAAGACCGCCATCGCAAAAGTCGAAGCGGGAAAGGTAGACCTGCCGCAAAGCAAAATATCCGCTTTTGCAAAAGCGTTAAATACTTCCACTTCCTATTTATTTGCGGACGGCAGCGATGAAAATGAACCACAGACCATCGCCGCCCACTTTGACGGCGACGAATACACCGAGGCAGAACTGGATGAGATCAGAAAATTTGCCGAATTTGTCAAATCCAGGCGCAAATAGTCCCGTTTATGGGACACCCTCTGTGATACGATACTGATACCTTCGATGAACAAGGGCACACATCCTTTGTCCACCGAGGGCGGCAACTTATAAAAATCCAAACAATCATTATGGAGTAGTAAATTTGACAGAGTACGAAAAACTTTTGGACCATGCCAAAAAGAGCAATGTAACCGTCATCGAGAATTATCCTTTTGAAAGCAATCGCATCAGGGCACTTTACTGTGACAGCGTGGTCGCTTTGGGCAAAAACATGGAAACAGACGCGGAAAAAGCCTGCATTCTGGCGGAGGAACTCGGCCACCACGATACCGCGGTCGGCGATATCGTAGCCCAGTCTTCCGCCGCAAACCGCAGACAGGAGATGCGCGGCCGAATCTTCGCATACGACCGTCTCGTCGGCTTGCACGGAATTCTGAGCGCCTATCATCATCACTGTCAGAGCTTTTCCGAGACTGCGGAATACCTCAATGTGACCGAGGCATTTCTAAGCGATGCCATATCCTATTACAAAGGCAAATACGGCGCCTACACGACCGTTGACAATTATGTGATTCTGTTTGAACCCGCGATCGCCGTACTTGAACTGACAACCTGAACGGGTTCGACAAAACTCTATACCGGAGGCCAAAGCATCATCAAGAAGCCCCCTCCCCGTCACCGGGAATTACGGCCAAACACTTCGATCTGCGTCAGCGCCGGAAACGGGGACGGATCATCCGCGCGAATCAGGCTGCTTAGTTTCAGCCAGGTAATCCCGGTACGCCGGATTGGAAATACATGGGGAGCCACGCTTTTTTCCATTTTAAGGATCTCGGAACTTCCGTCGGAAAACGACACCGTAGCCTCCTCCCACCAGCTGTCGTGCGGGAAATCCGCACGCGTGGTAAGCCGCAGCTCATCCATATCCACCGGGCGTCCGAACTCCACCGTAATCTCGGCATCCTCCCGCTGGTCTATCCCCCATGACTGGAACGGCCAGGGATAATGGCAGGTGTTCGCAAGCACACCGTCTATCACGTTGCGGGCGGCAAACAGCGCCTCGATCGGGCCCTTTGTCGCCACATTCGCGTAAACGTGAGGGTAGCAGCCCTCGCTGTCCTTCTGATCCATCACATTCTTCGCCAGATTGCGGTAATTTGCGTTTTCCTGTTCCCCGACTCTGCGCATCGTGATATAATGCCGTTCCCCGATGAAGCTGCCGGGGCAGTAAGAGATTCTCGGCACCCCAAAAGGATTTTCCTTCTCAAACGGAATGACATATTCTGCCTCGGCCCGGGTCAGGTACACATATGCTTCATCCATCGCTCCGTCCACCCGAATCGCATAAAACGCCGGGAACTCGTCCGTCGAAAAAATCAGCTTATCACCGGGTTCGTATTCCCCCTGATGCACCATCCATATATTGTTTTCCCCTTCGGCATGGCATTTCCTGTCACCCGAACCGCTCCATACATCAATACTTAACTTTGACATGCGATACCCCTTTCGTGTTTGATTCAAAAATACCCGGACCCCGGCGCCAGAAGACGCCGGAAGACCGGGCCTGACTGCCTACAGCAGTCCTTTTACATACTCCTCAATTTCCGGATCTTTGCAGTTTGCAAAGAACAGCTCCTTAAAATGCTCGCCGGCTACGGCTCCCTTGAGAAGCTCCTGGTCGATGTCCCTGAGCCCGTCCAACAGCGGCCGCATCGTCTTTGCGCGCACTTCGTCCAGGATGCGCTTGTTCCGCATTTCCGGCTCCACACGCTCGGGCGGATAACCCTGGCCGTGACCAAAGCCGAACAGCTTTTCAAACACATACTCCAGATTCAGCTCGCCGCCCCAGCCAAAGCCTTTGGCAAACGGAACCGCCACGGCATTGCCGTCATTGACATGTGCAAACGTATAGGCATCCACCGGGTCTTCCACATGGCCGCAGATCACGCCGGGGAAGCTGTTCATCGCCAACATGGCTCCCTCACCCGTGCCGCAGCCGGTGATCACAAAGTCCGCCGCCCCACTGTTCAGCAGGATTGCCCCCAGAATCCCGCACTGCACATAGGTGAGCTGACTGGCATCGTCCGCTGCGTACATTCCGTAATTATCCACGGTATGGCCCATAGGCTCCACTACTTTTTTCAACGCTGCCAGGATCGTGCCGTTTTTCGCAGCCTGGCTGTTTTCGTTAATCAATGCAATTCTCATTGTTTTCCTCCTGAATTATAATTATTAATCTCCCTGCGGCTGCTTGCCGATGTAGGCCAGAATACCGCCGTCCACATACAGAATGTGGCCGTTGACGAAATCCGAAGCGGAAGAAGCAAGGAACACTGCCGGACCGCCCAGATCTGCCGCCTCGCCCCAGCGGTTCGCCGGTGTCTTGGCAAGAATGAACTGATCAAACGGGTGCTTCGAACCGTCAGGCTGAACCTCCCGCAGAGGTGCGGTCTGCGGCGTTGCGATATAGCCAGGTCCAATGCCGTTGCACTGGATATTGTACTGTCCGTACTCGCTCGCGATGTTCTTTGTGAGCATCTTCAGGCCGCCCTTGGCCGCCGCATATGCGGATACGGTCTCCCGCCCCAGCTCGCTCATCATCGAGCAGATATTGATGATCTTGCCGCCGCCCTTCTTAATCATACTGGGGATCACTGCCTTTGACACGATAAACGGCGCGTTCAGATCCACATCAATAACCTGACGGAAATCCTTTGCACTCATCTCAAGCATCGGAATCCGCTTGATGATGCCTGCATTGTTTACCAGAATGTCGACGACGCCCACCTCGGACTCAATCTGAGCCACCATGGCCTGTACCGCCTCCTCGTTTGTCACATCACACACATAGCCGTGTGCAGTGATGCCGTTCTCTGCGTATGCAGCCAGCCCCTTGTCCACAAGCTCCTGCTTGATATCGTTGAAAACGATCGTCGCCCCGGCCTCCGCCAGCGCATTTGCAATGGCAAAGCCAATGCCGTAAGATGCGCCGGTGACCAGCGCCGTTTTGCCCTTCAAACTAAAATCTGCCATTTTTCAATTCCCTCCTTGATACTAATACTTTGTCCAAATCATGGCTCATGTAATCCGGTTTCCGTCCCCGGTTACCAGATAAACATATCCTTCCCTTTCAGCCGCAGCACCGCCTCAATCAAATAATAGTCCGCATAAATGATCGGCACTTCGGTGTTTTCCCCGGTGGGATCGTTGTAAAAATAAGTTCCGCCGTCCACGATCGAATCCTCTTCCGGTACCCAGTTGCAGAACTTCTCGTCGCAGGCTCTGAGCATGCGGTAAGCCGCCTCGATATAAAACCGTTTTTCATTTTCGGTCACATGCTCTGCGATTTCCAGCAGACCGCAGGCGGTAATCATCGCCGCGGTGGTATCGTATTTCACCGGCTCCTCCGGTGCGCGGTAGTCGACAAGCGGCAGCCAGTCGTTGACCGCCATGTTGGCGATGCAGTAATGCGCACACCGTTTGGCGGTATCCAGAAATGATACGTCTCCGGTATGGCGATAGCTCAGTGCAAAGCCATACACTGCCCAGGACTGACCTCTGCTCCACGAGGAACCCTCCCCATAGCCCTGTCCGCCGGGAGCATGGATAAATTCACCCGTATCGGGGTCAAAACCCACAATGTGATTGCAGCTTCCGTCCGGGCGGGTGACATACTGCTGCGCCGTTTTGGCATGATTCACCGCGACATGCTTAAACCGCGGATCACCGGTCTCCTCAGACGCCCAGTACAACAACGGAATATTCATCATGCAGTCGACAATCATCCAGCCGCGGATATCTGCCTTGCCTGCGCCCATAATCTTACCGGCCATTTCCCCCATCCGGTCCGGCCACGCGCGAATAAAGCCGCCCTGCAGATTGTAGCGTCCGGCCAGAAGATGCGCCGCGAGAAGTCCCCTGCGGCGGGCATCCTTATCTCCTGTCTTGCGGTAATTCGCCACGGCGGAGGGCAGGAACAGGAAACCGAGATCGTGATTTACCTCATCGGAGTCCTCCAGGATAACGGCCAGCCGGTCCTCCACCCCCTTTGCGGCGGTCCGGTATGCCTCATCACCGGTCGCCTCATACATCTGCCACAACATCCCCGGCCAGAAGCCGTTGGTCCAGTTGCCGATGCCATAGAGCGAATCGTCACTGCCCATATCGGCATACTTTCCGTCCTTCGGCGTGTAAGGAATCAGCGTCCCCAGCCGATCACACTCCGCTTTCATCTTGAGCAGCAACTTGTCATACACCTCATCCAGCCATTCCTGATTTGTCTGCCCCGTTTTTGTCTCTCCCATATACATACCTCCTCACTGTACTCTTTTGACAAACACAATTCCACGGTGCACCTTCTCATTGTGGAATATGTATATTATAGCAAAGTGTTTTCTCAATTTCCTGTCATATTTATCTGTAAATGTTGCAAATCTGCTTTTCTTTCTCCCAATCGAACGTATTTAAAAATGTTCCGGCGCATCCCGGCATCCGCTCAATGCTCGTAGGATGCATATTTTTTCGGAGATACTCCCACAACTTTCGTAAATGCCTTGAGGAAATTACTGTAGTCCCGGAAACCGCACAGATTGACGGTTTCCGCCACGGAGTGCCCCTCCGCCAGCAGGGTTTTTGCACGGGAAATCCGCTTGGCAGTGATGTAGCGGTTCATCGTGGTCCCCGTAGCATCCTTAAATATCTTGCGCAGGTAAGAACTGCTGAAGTGAAACTGGTCCGCCAGCGCAGGAATCGTCAATTCCTCCGCCAGATGCTGATTGATATAAGACAAAATCTCGTCAATCTGTCCATGGTGAGACCCCGCCGACTCCCGCTGTATCGCGCTTACCGTCTTCTTTTCGCTGCAGCGGGAGATAAAAATCCCGTTCAGGTAAGCCATCAGCTCCAGAAATACCGCCTGATCAATGATATCCTGTCCGAAGTTCTTATCTGCGGACAGCTTGTGAATATAATAAATAAACCGCTTCTGCTCCTCCTCGGAGAGCATGATTTTGTGTCCAAACGGGGTTTCTCTGCAAGTAAAACAGGTATATAGGTCCGTCTGCGGTGTGGAAAGCTGTTTCAAATACTCAGGGTGAATGGAAATCACAATTCTCTCATGGGTCGTCTGATCAATCTGGGCGAGATAATGACTCTCAAACTGATTGATAAAAAAAATATTTCCCGGTTCGAACTCGTATATCCGATTGTCGATCAGGAACTGCTTTCCGCCCGAAATGGAAAAATAAATCTCGTAACAGTCATGAATATGAATGCTCATGGTTTTTTCGTCATTATACATCCAGGCGACAGCAAATGTCTTTGTCTCCAGACAGGACTGTATTGCGGATATGCAGGAATCATATACATACATAGCTTCTCCTTTTTCAAAGCGAAATCTGCCGTTTTATCGTACCGTCTTTTCAATTATAGCAAAAACAAACGCTATTCGTTAGAAAAAACAAGCGTGTTTTAGAAAAAACGAGCGCGTTTTAGAAAAAACTATGTCCCCATTCCGATTTAACAGCCTAAATCATTACAAATTTTCCGGCATCCGATTTTTGGATTGTCCTTTTCAAATCGGCTTTTTTGTGTTACAATAAACTTCATGGAAGCATAGCTCAGCTGGGATGAGCGCTCGCCTGACTAGCGGGAGGTCAAGGGTTCGAGCCCCTTTGCTTCCATTTTTTAAAGGCACATAAAAAGCCGCAAACTCCTGATTTCAACAGCGAAATCAAGAGTTTGCGGCTTATTTGTCTTAGTCGGAGTAACAGGATTTGAACCTGCGACCTCTCGGCCCCCAGCCGAGCGCGCTACCAAGCTACGCCATACTCCGTTTTCTGCCCGCTTTCGTGCGTGCTTATCTATTATACCACATTTCCCCGATTTGAAAAGCCCTTTTTCTTGACAATTTTCCGTATCTTTTTTAGAATAGCCATATCTGTATTACCGACGACAACTGTTTCCGAAGGAGGATTCCCATGCTTTTTACATTTATCATCTGCTTTATCGCCGGCATCGGCGCGGGCTTAGGCACCGGTTTCGCCGGTATGAGCGCCGCGGCCGTCATCAGCCCGATGCTCATCACATTCCTCGGCATACCCGCCTACGAGGCCGTCGGCATCGCTCTCGCAAGCGACGTGCTGGCCAGCGCCGTAAGCGCATATACCTACGGAAAAAACAAAAACCTGGATATTCGAAACGGTCTGGTCATGATGGTTGCGGTACTGCTGTTCACTCTTGTCGGAAGCTGGGTGTCAAGCCTTGTGCCGAGCAATACGATGGGAAGCTTTTCCGTCTTTATGACAATGATGCTGGGTATCAAATTTATCGTAAAGCCGGTTATGACCACCAAAGAAGCCATGGGTGCGGTCAGCGCGAAAAAACGCTTTATCCAGTCAGTCATCTGCGGCATGGCCATCGGTTTTATCTGCGGCTTTATCGGCGCCGGCGGCGGTATGATGATGCTTTTGATTCTGACAAGCGTACTCGGCTACGAACTGAAAACGGCCGTGGGAACCAGCGTTTTCATCATGGCTTTTACCGCGCTGACCGGTTCGGTCAGCCATTTCGTCATCGGCGGTATGCCGGATATCCCGTGCCTCGTTTTCTGTGTGTTATCAACCCTGCTCTGGGCGCGGATTGCCGCGCGCTTTGCAAACAAAGCCAGTGCGGTCACGTTAAACCGCGCCACCGGTATCGTCCTTCTGGTACTCGGAATCGCCGTTCTCGGCGCCAAATTCTTTTAGCTGCAGCTGCGCCGCTTTTCTTCGAGAAAGCGGCGTTTGTATTTGACTGCCGCATAATCGCTGATCTTTTTCTGGTAGACCACGTCAGATAATCCGCCCGCGACACCGACCACCGGTATCCCCTGGACAAACTTCAGATAGAGCAGTTCCGCCGCAAGCGCATCCGAAGTGCGGCGTATCTGTGCTTTAAGAGACGGAACCGGCAGTTTGCTGCATGTAGCGTGGGACTCCACAGTCTCCTCGGACCGCCGTCCCCTGCTCTCTATCCAAAGGTTTAATTCCCCGTCGCGCGCCGTAAGCTCCTCCCCGTGGGAGAGCGCCGCCTCAATCAACCGCAGGATAAAGGTCCGCTCCTCTTCCGTGTCGTAGGCAAACCCGTAGGTGAGCGCAATCTCATATATGCTTTTGAGCAGAACGGCGAGAAACACCGGAATATCCGGGATTCCCATGCCAAGCACTCCCATGCCGATACCCTCCACCGCAGATACCGCCGTGTTAATGAACTTCCCTGCATTTGCTTCTTTTCCGAACGCCTGCAGCGATTTCCGGTTTCCCCGAATCCGCGCGGCATACTCGCGAACCTGATAGCTGTGCTGCTTCTTCTCTTTGCCGCAGGTCTTCTCAATCGCCCCGGTCCCCTTCTCAAAGATAACTTCGAATGCTTTATAAAATGCCGTATTTAACGTTCTCTCCAGCTTATCCGGGACATATTTTTCCACCCGCTTCTGCCAGCCGTACTTTCTGGGAATTCGATTTTCATTGAGAAAACGCTGCTCCTCCTTCCTCATCTGCCGCCATTCCTGCTCAATATATTTTTCCTGCATACCAAAGCCCTCCTGCTTACGGTTCGAGCATCCGATTCATGCGCTCCATCTTCTCCTCCGCCTCGTAGATAAGCCTGCTGCACTCTTTGAGTTCTCTGTCAAAATCCACGTCGGCTGCATTCCCGTTCACCTGGTACAGTGACTTATATTTGATATCGTGCTCGAGGCTCGCCCACAGATCCATCGCCAGCGTGCGGATCTGCAGTTCCACGGGCACCATCTGTTTTTTATTCATAAAGTACACCGGCACGCGGATAATCATGTGCAGACTGCGGTATCCGTTCTTTTTGGGGCTTTCTATGTAATCCTTGATATCCATGATATAGATATCGTCCTGCGCCATCAGCCGGTCCCGAATCAGATATACGTCCTTGATATAGGAACACACAACGCGGATTCCCGCTATGTCATAGATATTATTGCACGCTGCGGACAGCGTCAGATCCAGGTCCTTTTTATTGAGCTTTCCGAGAATACTGGCTGCGGATTTCAGCCGGGTGTCAATATGGTGGATCGGGCAGCGCCGTTTCCGATAGCGAAATTCGTCCTCGATAATCTCCAGACGGGCCGTCGCCGCACTCATGGCCGCACTGTACATCCGAAGAATCGGGTCCATGCTCTGTGAAAACTCTTCGGTGATGTCCGCAATGTGCTCCATATTGTCGGCCCCGCCTCCCCGGAACGGTACGATCTCATACATGCACAGACCGCTGCATTCCGCCGTGGCCTCCACCTCATAGCTCTCACCCGTGTAGACTTCCTTCCGGTAAACCCTCTCCCGCTGCGCGGTCGCAGCCTTTACTGCTTTTTTCTTTCCCATAATAAATGTAAAAACCTCATTTCTGTGTATGATTGGAAATTCCTTCCACCTCCCCCGGGGAAGGATAAATATATCATAGCAGACAAACATGAATCCTGCGTTAAATCCCTATAAAATATTTATTAAATCTCACAGAAATGAGGTTTTCCCTCAAACACACTACAGCTCTATTCCGCAGCCCTTCATCAGCTCTCTGGCCGAATCCAGCGAATCCACACCGTGCAGATTCTTAATTGGTGCAAACTCTCGCTCCCGCACCACCTCATACGGGACACAGTCCTTCATCATATGCACCATATCGAGCACCAGGGTCTCGAACTTGTAACCGTTCGGCGTTTCCGGCGCAACGATGCTGCCGTCTGTCCCGCGATATGGAATCTTCTTTTCGACCACATGAACCGGCATGCGGGCATCCGCGATCTCCTCGAGTTTTTTCTCGGAAAACAGGTAATTCAGGATGACGCCAAACCCGTAGAGCAAATCGCCGTTTTCCTTGCGGGCCGTGGCCATCTCCTCCGTCATCTCGTAGTACTCAGCGATCGACGGTCTTCCGTCCTCCGTACAGAGTACGCCGACGCGCTCGTCCGGTGTCGCCTTGCGCACGACCTTCGCGCCGCTCTCACAGCCGTACGCGATCGTCGCCCCCACAAACAGTGGATCCGCAATGCGCTGCAGGCAATTGTCCACGGCGAAGACATTGAGCCATTCAATGCCTCTGTCACGGATATCACCGAGCAGTCCCGCCCGCACCATCGAACCGAACCAGCCGCCGTTCCCGTTCGGGGACATCGCCGCTTTCGTATTCGACTCCATGTATACCCTTCCCTCATAGTCGCAGGCCGGATTCATCTCCTGGACGAAAAATTTGACATGTTCCTCCGGATAACCGAAAAATTCGTGTTCCTTAAAAAAAGCTTCGGTATCGTCGTGATTGATGTTGCTCGTCATCACATACAGCGGCACATACGCACCCGCCTCATCCGTCACATCCATAAGGTTGCGCATCAGCTGTTCGAAAAGGAACAGCTCTCGCTCTATCCCGATATTCATCGTCCCTTTCGGGCGGTCAAGCCCGAGTCTTGTCCCCTGCCCGCCGGCCAGAAGCACCGCTCCCACCTTCCCGGCGCGGATCGCACGCAGTCCCAGCTCCTTAAATTCCTCCCGACGAGCCTCTATCTCACCGACCTCCACCGCCGCAAGCGGAGCAAATACCCCTCTCTCATTGACGGTCTCTCTGCGGCTGATGTGATCTAACACCGACCAGTCCACGGCCTGAAGCTTTGCCTTTAACGCCTCATTTTCCTCCGGCGTGTTCGCCTCCATCGCTGCGCGGATATAAATCTGCTTCTCGTCTTCCCAAATTTTCATTCTATATCTCCCCCTCCGCAGGCAGCCTCAAACCGCGCTGCCTTGTTTATCCTTTCCGGCGTTCTTTGTTCCCTGCTTTTCTATTTGCGCCTGAGCGACACGCCGGTCAGGATTTCCCCTTCTCCGTCTTCCTCCGAAGCTTCCGTATAAAAGGTAATCGTCACCTTATCCTCCACGTTTAATATCGTCGCCACCGGATACTCTTTTCCGTTGATCAGATAATATTCCGGTCCCTCCTGCAGGCGGATAAAGTAATAGGTGTCCCCGTCCATAACGCTGGAACGGATATCCGCCACCCTGCCGGTAACCTCCCCGGATTCCTTCTCCGGCGCCGGCGGAACCTCCACAATCCCGTTTTTCTGCATCAGCGCCGCATAGCTCTCCTGGCATTCCTCCACCGTAGATCCCGTCGCCACGATCTGATACTGGCTGACATTTACCATCGCATACATCTTCACCAGCTGAGACGCATCCTTTAATGCCATAAAGTAGGTCGGCTCGCCGCCGATATTCAGAAGAATCGGGAACGTCGCGCGGTAGGAATACTGCTGAACGGCCCCCTCCGCCGAGTTCATGCCCGCATTTTCGTTCGCTCCGGCACAGGAATAATAGCGCGATTCCTTTGTGCGCTGATTTACCAGAATAAAACCGAGATTGCTCTCGTCGCCGCCCACGGAGGTCACGCCGGTATACACCCACACATCGTCATCCATCGCAATGTAATTGTACCCGGAGGTCGTCTTCGTACAGCCGCTCTGCCCGAGAATCGAATTCCAGAAACCGCCCTGATACAGTCCGTAATAATCATACTGCTCCATAATCAGTCTTGCGCTGCACACGCGGTCCACCCAGGACGGCACGGAACCGATCTCATAAAACTCTCCTTCGCCGGTCACGGCGTTTATCAGTACGGCCCCGGTCACATCGGTGCCGCCGAACAGGCCGATCGTCTTTGTGACGGTCGTCGCACACCAGTACGGCGTTCCGTCGTCGGCCACCTCAAAATATACGTCATAAAACATCTTCGTCGGATAGCGGAACCGCAGATGGCGGTATATATTCCGGTTAAATATCTCGGACGGCGAATATTTCATCCCCTGCTCAAGTCGCTGCACCGATACCTCCTGCGTCACCATGTCAATCAGAAGGTAGGCCGGTATCCCGGCTTTGCGGTTGTTCCACCATTTGATCACTCCGCCGTAATCGAGATAGGCCGCCCGCACCGGCCGGTCCTGGTAATTAATCTGAACCGACTCCGGATTTACCTCAAACTGTGAAACCAGATCCGAAAGTTCGCCCATTTTCTTGTTTGCCAGCGTATTTGCGGAATTCTCATCCAGCTTCGGAATCTGATCCCAGGTAACCTCCGCAACTTCCTGTGCAAAATCCCCGGATTCAAGCGGCAGCAGCTTCGCGTAAGCCTTTGCACGCAGAAAGACGCTTCCGGCGAGATTTCCGATCACGCCCGCTGCGACGAGCACCCCGACAACAATGACCGGAATCGTGCATTTTTTCACCAGATGATTCAGATAGTCCCGAATTCCAGCTGCCCGGAAACCCGTGACAAAAATATTGCAGATGCAGTATACCGCGCACATCAGAAACACAAAGGTATAAAAATCTACCGCATGAATATTGAGCGCGGGCAGCTGTACATAAAAGTAAACCGCACCGAAAACAAGTGTGACCAACAAACTGATTAACATAATTCCCCCTTTAATTGAACCCGCGAAATCCCTTGCCGATGATCTCACTGCTGTTCGTGATGGCAATAAACGCCGTCGGCTGATGCACGCGGATGTAGTTGCGCAGCTCCACCGCCTGACTTCTCTTTAAAATTGTGATAATAATCGTCTTCTGATTGTGCTCGTACGCCCCCTCTGCCTTATAGACCGTCGCGCTGCGGTTTAATTTGTTCATGATAAAATCGCAGATCGGCTCGGGATCCGTACAGATAATAGTAAAGTATTTGCACAGATTGATACTTTCAATCACATTATCTACCACAAGTGACTTTGCGAGAAGACCGCACATCGAAAACAAACCGGTCTGCGCATCAAAAATCAGGCAGGATGCCAGGACAATACTCAGGTCCACGACAAACAATGCCGCCCCGATGTTCAGCCTGGTATGCCTCTTTAAGATCATTGCAATGATATCCGTTCCGCCGCCCGAAGCGCCGATATTGAACATAATCGCAGCACTGAATGCCGGCAGCACGATCGCATAGATCAGCTCCAGCACCGGCTCGTTTGTCAGCGCATGTTCCATCGGAAAAAGTACCTCCGCCGCACTCAAACCGACCGACATCAGGACACTCACATACACCGTCTTTAATCCGAAACCGGTCCCCAGAAAGATAAAACCCAAAAAGAGCAGCGCCATATTGATGACAAACGTGATGCTCGCCGGCGTCGCCGGCAGAACCGCACTGAGCACCACCGCAATACCCGTGACTCCTCCGAACGAAAAATTGTTCGGAAACTTAAACACATAGACTCCTGCCACCAAAATCAACGTTGCAACTGTCAGTATTGCGTATTCCTCCAGGATTCTCTGAATCCTTCCCCGATTTTTAAACATTTTCTTCTAAATCTCCGTATAATTTGACATCCGTCATTTCCGGTCAGCGGCCTGCAGCCGCTCTTCTCTGCGTGGGGCCGGTATAATGCGAAAGCATTATACCATATTCCCCGGCAAATGGAAACCACAGATTTCACGGTACTCCCGCCCGTATTTATTAGTTATCACAAAGAAATGTGTTCAATTGTTTGAAAATTATGTATTATGTCACTATATTCACTGCTTTTATCCACCTTATCCACACACTTATCCACAGTAATTCTTCTCTGTGCATGAAAAACGTGGCATAGCGTTCTGCTATGCCACGAAAGTCTGCTTATCCGGTCGTCTGTTTCTATGCAAGTGCCGCGGTAATGATTGCCATCGAGTAAACCTCGGAAGCGTTGCATCCGCGGGACAGATCATTGATCGGTGCATTCAGTCCGAGAAGAATCGGACCGTATGCCTCGAAATTACCGAGACGCTGCGCAATCTTGTAGCCGATATTTCCCGCATTGATATCCGGGAAAATAAAGGTATTCGCATGTCCGGCAACCTCGTTGCCCGGGCACTTTGTGCGTGCGACACGCGGGGAAACGGCCGCATCAAACTGCAACTCTCCCGCAATCGGAAGGGACGGATACTTCTCCATTGCCTTCTTCGCCGCGTTGCTCATCTTCTCTACCTCCTCGCCCTTTGCGGAGCCGAACGTGGAGTAGCTTAAAAATGCAACCTTCGGGTCAATTCCGAAAATCTTTGCGCACTCTGCAGTCTCACCGGCGATCTCGACAAGCTCGTCCTCGCTCGGATTGATGTTGATCGCGCAGTCTCCCATCGCGAGCACCTCCCGCTCACCGGTCGCGGACGGGCGAACCAGAATAAAGCAGGAAGATACAATGGAGTTGCCCGGTTTTGTCTTAATCAGCTGTAATGCCGGACGAACCGTATCCGCCGTGGAATAGGTTGCACCGCCGAGAAGCGAATCCGCAACACCCATCTTAACCAGCATCGTTCCGAAATAGTTTGCCTGTGAAAGCGTCTTGCGCGCCTGCTCCGGCGTCACGCCCTTGCTCTTGCGGAGTTCACAGAAAAGCTCAACCATCTCATCCATCCTGTCATAACTCGTCGGGTCGACAATCTCCGCTCCGCGGATATTAAAGCCGCAATCCTCTGCAGAAGCCAGAATCTCTTCCACATTGCCGACTAAAATCGGATGCAGGAACGTACCTGCAAGCAGTCGGGACGCCGCCTCCAAAACACGCGGGTCATTTCCTTCCGTAAAAACGATTTTCTTCGGATCCTTCTTCAAAATACCGATCAACTGACCAAATCCAAACATGATACTTCCTCACTTTATTCTTAATTCCGGGGGACGCGCTGCGCGCCGTCGGCCCGATTGGTTTTGTAAGCGCTTACTCACCGATTCCATGCGGGGTTGCGCGCTTACGAGCTACCTTTATTATATAATAGATTTCGTGAAATTCAAGAATGTATTCAAATAAATGCATATAATTTTATTTTTTGCGCATTGTGCACAAAAAGCCGGGAGCTGCCCGCTCCCGGCCTCCTCAGCCGTCCGCCTGTCACATGTCGTCTACCTCTTCCTCCTGTCCCAGGCCGTCACTTTCTACCTCTTCCTCCTGCAAATCCCGCATCTGCGCTGCCTTAATCGCCCCGAAAAGCGGCGGGACATGATTGTGCCTGTCCGGCTTTGTCGCCAGCATATACCTTCGGAAGAAGAACAGGATCCCGATACTTACCACCGCAAGCAGATCTTCCGCCGGCGTCGTCGTCTGGACAATCATATGCCGCGCGATCAGAAAAATCAAAGCTTCGATAATATTTGCGGAGTTCGGCCGGCAGAGCATTTTCATAAACTCAATGCCGATCACGACACCGAACACCTCGTCGAGATATTCCAGGAACACGCCCGGTTCCATCATATGGTTCCACAGATACAGCAGTTCCGGCCAAAGAGCCGCCGTCGCGATCGCCAATCCGATCAAAACAGCCCCGGCCATGACAATCTCAAGCCATTCGCAGACGTTGTACAGTGTTTTTCTCACTTTATCCCACATAGGTCTCCTCCCGCAGACTGCCGCTTCCGTTCCTTTACGATATAAATGAAAATCCGAGCGCCTTACTTCGAATCACAGCCACAGACGTTACCGTTACAGTTAACTCTGCCCAGGCACCCTCACGGCACACAGGAGCTTCTACTTAGGGCTGCTCCATTCCTGACCTGACCCGGTTCATAGATTCCTGTTGCGTAAGACCCAAGCTTCAACGCCACTTATAACGGGCAGCTCTGCAGCTTGAGACCCTCTGTTCGGCATCACCCCAACTATAGCGGATTGTTGGTACAGGGTACCGCTGCCACCCCGGTTGCTCGGAGACTTAAGTATAGCTTATCTGCCCGGCTCTTGTCAAGCTTTCGCGGCAGTTTCCGCCGTTTTGCTCCTGTTTTTTTCCTCCCGCAGTTCCCGGAAAAACGCGGACAGCATGTTCGAGCATTCCTCCTCGAGCACCCCCCGCTCAATCTCCACCTGGTGATTAAATTCCGCCATCTGCAAAAGATTCAGCACGGACCCCGCGCACCCCGCCTTCGGATTCATACTCGCAATGACCACTTTTTTCATGCGGCTCTGTACGATAGCCCCGGCACACATCTGGCACGGCTCGAGCGTCACATACATCGTGCAGTCCTCTAAGCGCCAGTCTCCTGTCTTTTTACTCGCCTTTCGTATCGCCGTAAGCTCCGCATGGGCCAGCGTATTTCCCTCGGTATTCCTCCTGTTATATCCCCGTGCAATGATCTTGTCATTCTGTACGATCACACAGCCGATGGGAACCTCCCGAAGCGCATACGCCTTTTTTGCTTCCCGCACAGCTGCCCGCATATATTTTTCTTCCTGTGTCATGGACAGTTTCTCCAAAATGTTATACTATAATTCTAAATCTATTTTATCGCAATACTTTCTTTTTGTCGATGTCATACTTGCGGCCCGCCGCAGACAAATCGAAAGCAGACAGGAGTATTCTATGAAAACCGTCTATGAAACCAACCGGCTTGTCCTCAGGGTCCTCGGACCGGACGCCATGCGTCCGGTCCTTGATTTTCAGCTGCGCAACAGAGACCTTTTTGAGCGCTATGAACCGACACGTCCCGACAATTTTTATACGCTTGCACATCAGCAGGCCATTTTAAAATGTGAACAGAAACTGGCGCTCAGTCTCTCCACGGTTCGTTTCTATGCCTTCTTAAAAGAAAATCCCCTCACGATCATCGGAACCGTGTGTCTCCGCGATATTCTGCGCATGCCCTATTTCTGCTGTGAGATCGGCTACAAATTTGACCATGCCTATCAGCATATGGGCTATGCAAGAGAAGCAGCACAGGCAGCAGTAAACATCGCCTTTCGCGACCTGCAGCTCCACCGTGTATTTGCCCGGGTAATCCCCGACAACACGGCCTCCATCCGCCTTCTTTTGGACTTGTCCTTCACCGAGGAAGGAATCGAGCGGGATTGTATCCTGATTCAGGGAAAATGGACAGATCACCTGCGCTTCGGCCGAATCTGTCCATTCTGATTTTAGCTACTCTTCGATATAGCGGACCCAGCAGCCGAATCGGTTGATTGGTTCCGCATTTTTATCAATCTCTCCCTCGCCGTTGTCCGCCGCAAGGAAATCCGGGAACCCGAAAATCGCTGCCATCACCCGTTCCTGTCTCTGGTAGATTCCCGGAACGCCAAGCAGCCAGCGCGTTTCGGGACCCTCCGTCTTTCCGAGTATCAGATACTGATAATTAAAATACCCGTGCAGAAGAAAGCTGTTGTTGCCCAGATACCAATAGCGCCTCGGCAAATCCCGCAATTCCTTTAATTCCAGCTGCATACACCAGACTTCTTTGTTGACAAACGGTGTACCAACCTCATGCTTTTGACACATGCCGTCCCAGATCCACGGCCAGTGATAATCAGGAAATACATTGCGCGCCGGAATCTTCATCGCACCGAGCTCCGTAGCCATGATAGGCGCTTTTTCCTCCGCGCCCTCTCCCTGCTGCGGATCCGCGCCCCCCTGCTCCCGCGGCAGTGCATCCACTGCGGAGGATCTGTTTTCTTCCCGTATCTCTGCCGCAGCCGCGCCTGCCCCAGTCGGCGCCTGTGCCGGCGATTCCGGAATCCGGCCTGCCGCAGCCGGTCCGGCGCCCGGCGATTCCTGCTGTGCATTCACAGCAGTCCGATTCTCCCCCGGCGATTCCTGCTGTGTCTCTGTACTCTGCCGTTGTGTCTCTGTACTCTGCTGCGGCTTCTCAGGCTGATCCGCCCCGGGCTGCCACTCTCTGAAATGTTTTTCGCTCACGGCGAGGGCCGGCCCTTCGGTCCACCGGCTCATAAAGATACTTCCGTCCTCCCCCAGCAGAAAAATCCCTTCCATCTGGCTGACACCGTAAGGGCTGTTTCCTATTTTCGTTTCCCGGAAGCGGACTCCGAAATCCCCCGCCCCGCGCGCAAGCTGCATTTTCCCCAGAGGAACCCCTTCCATCTCCCCGTTCTCCCTGCGGAACAGATATACCATACAGCCCGCGGCTCCTATGTACACCTCCCGCAGATGTATCTCAATCCGGCACTCCTCCCCGCGGATTTCTATTTTTGCAAACCCGACATTGTTCCCCTTTTTCTCATCCTCATACGAATAGATATAGGTAACAAACCGTTTCATTCCTGCCATCTGAACTCCAAGAAATAATTCGTTTCCTTTTATATTTATGCATGGCAGCTTTTATATATGACATTTTTTATTTTTTTGTTGACAAAATTCTTTTTCTATTTTATATTAATATCAGTAACAGTTCTTATTATTTAGAAAGAAGGCAGCTATGCTAAAATATAGCAGACAACGGGAGGCAATTAAAAATTTCCTTCTTCAGCGCTATGACCACCCTACTGCCGAGACTGTCTATACAAATATGAAAGAGGACTTTCCGAATATCAGTCTCGGTACTGTTTACCGCAATCTCTCTTTGCTGGCCGAACTCGGCGAGATACAGAAGCTTTCCACCGGATTCGGGCCAGACCGCTTTGACGGGAACACGGCCCCGCACTATCATTTTATCTGCAATTCCTGCGGCTGTGTACTGGATTTGGAGGTAGGGGGGCTTGACCACATCAACATTCTCGCCGGTCAGGACTTTGACGGTGAGATCGAGGGACATCAGGTTTATTTTTACGGAAAATGTCCGAACTGCAGTCCTTCCTGATTTGCAAAAAAAACGGTTGACTTTGTGGCAGAAATAGATTAATATTAGTAACGGTTACTGATTATGTGAAACACAAATTAATTTTATAAAAAGAAAAGGAGATTCTATTATGGCAAAGTTTGTATGTACTGTATGTGGTTATGTTTACGAGGGCGACGCAGCTCCGGCAGAGTGTCCGGTATGTCATGTAGGTGCGGACAAGTTTAAGAAGGTGGAGGGTGAGCTTACCCTTGCAGCAGAGCATGAGTTCGGCGTATACGCTTCCACGGTTAAGAACAACTCCGAGATCAGCGACGAGGACAAGAAGTTCATCTTCGACCAGTTAAAGGCTAACTTTGACGGCGAGTGCGCCGAGGTTGGTATGTACCTGTGCATGGCGCGCGTTGCGCATCGCGAGGGTTATCCGGAAATCGGTCTCTACTGGGAGAAGGCAGCTTTTGAGGAGGCTGAGCACGCTGCAAAATTCGCAGAGCTGTTAGGTTCCGAGCTGGAGTCCAACATGACCGCTTCCACAAAGAAGAACCTTGCATGGCGTGTAGACTGCGAGTTCGGCGCTACCTCTGGCAAGTTTGACCTTGCAAAATGCGCAAAGAAAAACAACCTTGACGCAATCCATGACACCGTGCATGAGATGGCCCGTGACGAGGCAAGACACGGCAAGGCGCTTGAGGGTCTGTTAAAGAGATACTTCGGCTAAGATTTCATGTCCTGAAATCAAAGGGGAGGGGGTATACCGGCTTCTGTCGGTATACCCCCTCCCTCTCTGCTCTTCCTTATGTTAAATTTTTATATTGCCAATCGAGGGTACCCTTTTCTGTTATCCATTGTTACAGCAATTATCCATCTGACGGCATTTAATAATTAATCCCGTTAATCGCCAACACTCCATCTGCAACGCCAAAATTTATATTTGCACTTCCTCCGTCTGAAATGGAAAATCCCGCCATACTGGGCTCAAAATTGTCGATATCAGCCATTTCTACGGATTTCAGCAGTTCTTCCGTAAATACTGTTTCCGCACCAAGCTTTAAAAAATCTTCTCTGGTTTCTACCACATCGACACCCGGCAGCCCTACATAAACGGGAAATGCAGTCAAATCTGCCAGCGCTTCCAAATCTTTATCTGCGGCTGCGGCCTTCACTTTCCCGGCAAATTCCTTTGCCGTCTTGCTGTCAACCGCAAAATTATCTTCATATCCCGCTGCAATCTGATCATTCTTTTCCGATTCCTCTGTTTCCGCTTCATCTACGCCAATATCCTGTTGAATTTCCTCACACATATTTGAGGAACTGTCCTGCTGCGTTTCCTGTACGGTGCTTTCGGGGCCGTCCTTCTTTGTATCCTGCCGGCTTTCGCCGCATCCCGTCAGAACTGCTCCTGTCAGAGCAAAACTTAAAACCAGAACAACTGCACGTTTCATTTTCTTTTCCATCTCAATTTCCTCCTATTTCAAACTCAACTTCCCCTGCTGCGCCGGGAGCAATTTCATATCGTTCAAAAACGATAACGGGCCGGTTATTTTCATTTATATAGAACCTGACATCTTCTGTGATCCCCGAAAACCCTCCTTCCTCTTCTGTAAAAAATGTTTCTCCTGCATTTTGTCTTTCCGCAATCTGTTCACGAATGCTCTTGTTTACCAGTTCCACATAATCGCCGCCCAACAGATCCTTTAATGTAACATATTTTCCCGTATTTAAGTCTAAATTGTAATATTTTGATTCGCTGTAGGCATTTGTCCAGTTCTCCGTCCCTCTTACGACAAAGGAAAGATACTCGTTATTCTGCTGCCTGATCTCATAACCCACTGTAATCTTTATATTATGTTCCGCCCATTCTTCGGGAGTTCCGCCTGTTTCCAAAAAAGCTGTTCTGTATTCTTCCGCACGCATAACCGCATCGTCTGCATACTGATTGCACTGATCAAGGATTTCCTGATTGATTTCATCTACTGTGATTCCGGTATCCTCTGCAATCATCTCAATCGTCGGGATTTCCACGGACACTGCAATATCGTCCTTTTCCGTTTCATAGGAGCGGAATGTCAATATCCGGGCCACATTTCCGATTATGGGAAGCTGTGCCGCCTGCTCTGCAAATTATCTGCGGTCAAAACAACTTTGCCGCGCTTTTTTCGTATCGTTAAACATTCATTGATCAATATTCTATAAAACCATGTCTTAATCGCATCCGCATTTTTGATATTCTCATGCGCTTCAAGCGCTTTGCAGACTGCACTTTGGACTGCGTCAAGAGCGTCCTCCTGATGTCTGGTATAACTGTAAGCCACCCGGTAAAATCGGTCTTGATTTTCGAGGATATACTGAATCAGCCTTTCATATAATATTTGTTTCATTGCCGGCACTCACCTTTCTGTATTTGTCTTTTACTATATAGACTTTTTTGATGTCCGAAAAGTTTCAGAAACAGAAAAAACAGCAGACAAAAGAACACACATCCTTCGTCTGCTGGGGGTAGTTTCACATATGATCACTAATTTGTGCTTATCTGATAGCTCTTCAAACCGGAAGTGGTCTTAAAGAACCCTGACAGCAGAAGAAGGATTGAAAACTACTCCCCGCTCTGAATGTGCATTAAATGCTTTGGCAATAGATGAGCCTCTTGATATATGCAATCCATCGGCATACCGATGGATTTACTGCTGGGAGATGGCCTCCGCCAAATGTTCCAACAGCAGTTCTTCAGCGGCCTCGTCAATTTCCCGAATAATCAAATCTTCCGGGGACTGCACAAGGAACATGGCGTGGGTAGCGGCGGAGATTACACAGCCCCCGGCGAATGGACAGGTATACATTGCTGTTGTGGACGCACTCCCGGTCTGCGATCTGCTGCTGGGTCAGCCCGCCCAGATAGCAGGCGCAAATACGGCGGGCCTGGGTAGGGGTAGCGATTATGTACTCGTCAAATTCGCGCCCGTCCCGGTGCCGCCGCTGTTCGTGGGCAAGGTTCTCCGCCTTGTGGTTGGCCTGGGTGACATTCGGAAGTATAGTTCCGAATGAAAAGCAAAAGCACCCGGACGGCACGAGGCCATTCGGGTGTTGGGTACGACATGATTAACTTGAAACTGACGTTTTTCGCAACCTTGGGTGGAGTACGCCGATGCGGGGGCAGCGGTTTTTTCTTTTTTGCCGCTGGGCAGATACTTCTTCTCATTCAACTTGCTTTGGTAGAATCCGCAATACTCATTGCTTTTTTATGAATAATTGTTATACAACTGTTCTGCTCTTTTGTCCCCGGTAAATCCCTAAAACAGCAAGAGCTGCAAAGAATGTCAAAACGAAAACCGCCATAACCGGGTAGCTGACATACGTTCCGAACACGTTGAAACCCTTATATCCGCCGAATACCTCTTTCATCAGCGTGACATTTGCCAGTCCGAAGTCCACAAGCGCCCCAAGCCTCTGGGTCACGCTATCGCCCATTGCCGCCAGCCCCACATTTACAAACAGGATTGCAAGGCTGACCCCCGCCGGCCCCATCTGGCTTTTCATGCGGGAGGAAATAAAACAGATCATCAGACCATAGACCGCGCCGGTAAAAATGAGCCATGCGGCCCCGACTGCGGCAAGCTGCCAGACCTTCCATGGGAACATGGACCGGGCATAGGTGGGAATGGACTGGATGGCGACATCCCAGCCATGAAAACTCCCATGGGGCAGAAAACCGAACAGAAACGTGGCGGCCAGATACAGCGCGGCCACAACCGTGGAGGCGGCGAGTACGCTCAACAATTTTGCTGCGACAATCTTCCGCCTGCCGTTCCGTGAGCTTAAAATCAGGTTGTCCATGCCGCTGGACCGCTCCACGGCGAACACCGGGGCAATGACAAAGGTCAGCGGCACAAACAGAAGGAACTGCATCATATGCTCTCCCCAGTTGTTGAACAGGTTTTCCCACAGCAGGGCGTTGGCAAACTCCGGCTCCCCCATCTCTTCCAGCCGTTCCAGGGCGGCGGACAGCTCCCGATAGTCAAAAGAATCCTGCTTCCCCTGGCTTTCCAATTCCGCAATCTTCCCTTGCAGAAGGGCGATGCCATAGGGTTCCTCGGCGCTCTCCGGCGGTGTGCCATTCCAATACTCCTCCACCCGTTCGGCGTAGGCGTGGTAGTTTACGGCCAGAATGATCTCCGGCTGGTCTTTGACGCTCCGTGAAATCATCCGGGCGTCTGTGCCGTACCGTGCGCTGACTTCCTGATAGATTTTTTCCGCTTCTGCGGCTTTTTCGCTGTCAAAGGGACCTTCCCAGTTGGCGGCTAATTCCTCGTAAGCGCGGTAACTGTCATTGCCGCCGATCAGGAACATGGTGGAGGTCAGACCGACCACGCTGTAGAGGACGAACAGGCACACCAACAGCAGCAGGGTTCTCCTGTTCAGTAACAGTTTTCGCAATTCAAATCGAAACAGAGACATGGCGTTACCTCCCGGCCTTTCCAGGCAAGTAGTTGAAAAGATACAGATAGGCGTCCTCCAGCGTTGGTGCGGCCTGTATCGCGTCAGGGACCGGCTTTGTGTCCGCAATGATGCGGACCTCCATGCAGCCGTCCTTCGCCCTGACATTGCTGATGACCGCCCGGTTTTGATAGTCCATAAGTTGTTCGGCGGGCATCTCCGCCAGCCAGACCCTGCCCTCCATCATCTGGACATATTCTCCGCCCGTGTGGATGTGCTGGATTCCGCCATACTCCATCATCATGATCTGCGCGGCAATATGCTCTACGTCGGATACGATATGGGTAGAGAGCAGCACCAAGCGGTCCTTTGCGTAGGCGGAGATAATGTTGCGGAACTTGATCCGCTCATAGGGGTCCAGGCCGGAGGTGGGTTCATCCAGAATCAAAATCTCCGGGTCGTCCAGAAGGGCCTGGGCAATACCCAGCCTGCGCTGCATCCCGCCGGAATAGGCGGCGCATTTCCGTTTCAGATCGTCCCAAAGGCCGACGCTGCGGGTCAGTTCCTCAATCCGCTTTTTCGCCCGGGCTTTTTCCATCCCTTTCAGCGCCGCCGAGTATTCCAGATAATCCCTGCCTGTAAAATCGCCGTAAAAGCTGACGTCCTGAGGCAGATAGCCGATTTTCGCCCGGTATTCGTCCCCCACGGTATGAATATCTTTTCCGTCATACAGGACACGCCCATTTGTGGGACGCAGCACATCGGCCAGTATCCGAATCATTGTGGTTTTTCCCGCGCCGTTGGGGCCCAGCAGTCCGTAGACCCCCGCCCCCATGGTGAGGGAAATTCCTTTCAGGACTTGTTTGCTCTTGTAGCTTTTTGTGACAGCTTCCAATTTCAATTCCATAAGTCACCTCCTGGCAGCGGCCCCGCCGCCCCGCATCCCAGCGGCGACCTTTATGGTGGAAAAGTCTGCCCGGTCAAATTTGCGGACACACAATGCGAAGAAAAAAGCTCCGATCAAAATGGTGATGGCCAGCCCCATCAGCGGCGTGATGACAAATCCGCCAATAGAGAACGCTATACCCTGTTCTACAAGTTCCTTCGTGTTCAGCGTGTGCGCCCCCAAAGCGATGTAGCGGAAAATGGAGGTGGTATAGGTCAGCGGGTTCAGGTAGACGATGGGCAGCAGAAAACCGGGGATCATGGTAGTGGGGATATACGCGCCGGAAACGAAGGTCAGGGGCATCATAATCATGGAACTGATGGTCTGGAAAGCGGGGGAGTTGCGGGAAACCGTTGCCAGAAACAGGCCGATGGCGCTGAACGCCATAGCGGAAATCAGCATCACCGCCGCCAGCAGCAGGATTTGCAGGACACCCACCCGCAGGCCGAGCACAATGCCGCAGATCATGGTGACAACGCCTTGCAGCGTGGCGATGACCGCCCCAGACAGAATGTGTCCCATAGAAATCTGCGTCCGCGCAATGGGTGCCACCAGAACTTCTTTCATATAGCCGCTGGAAATGTCGGTCAGAATATCAGAGGAATTGTTGACGCTGACCTGGAACACGCTCATGATGATCACACCGGAAATCAGGTAAGGCATGGGGGCGTCAAGTCCGCTCATGGAGGATTTCATCAAAAACGAAAACATCACCAGCATGAACATGGACATAAACAGGGCGCCGAATACCCGTCCCTTGCTGCGGATATAGTTTAGTAAATTCCTCTGCACAATCGCTGTAATCGGGTTCATTCTCGAATCTCCTTTCCGGTTATCGCCAGGAACACCTCATTCAGCGTCCCGTTTTTCACCTCAAAATCCATAATCTCGCCCCTGTGCGCCGATAAAATTTCCAACGCAGCAGGCGCTTTTTTCGTGTGAAACATCAGCTTGTTTTCGACTTTCCGATAGGAAACATCCCGCTCCTGCAACGCAGATTCCAACGGCTCGGTCTGGGCGCAGACAACGTCCACCTCCGTACCGGTATATTGATGCTTCAAATTCTCCGGCGTGTCGTGTGCGACAATTTTGCCGTGGTCCATAATGACAACCCTGGAACAGACCTCCGCCTCATCCATATAGTGGGTGGTCAGGAAGATGGTCATGTTCTTCTGCTTCTGGAGCCGCTGAATGTATTCCCACACATTGGCTCTGGTTTGCGGGTCCAGGCCGGTGGTGGGTTCATCCAGGAACAAAACCTTTGGGTCGTGTACCAGCCCTCTGGCAATCTCGGCCCGCCGTTTCATGCCGCCGGACAGACTGCCCACCGCCGCCCGCCGCCATTCTGTAAGCTCCACCAAGTCGAGGGCAAAGGTGATGCGCTCCCGCACCTCGTTCTTCGGCACCTTATAGAAAGCGCAATGATATTTCAGGTTTTCCTCCACGGTCATCTGGGCGTCCAGAGTGGAATCCTGAAAGACAATCCCAATGTCCTTCCGCACCAGACTGCGTTCCCCGGAAACATCATGGCCGTTGATGGTCAGTGTGCCCTCCGTTTTGTCCAGGATGGTACACAGGGTGTTGATGGTCGTGCTTTTGCCTGCGCCGTTGGGACCGAGGAACGCGAAGATACTGCCCTCGTCCACGGCGAAGGAGATGTCGTCCACCGCCGTAAAATCCCCGTACTTTTTCGAGAAATGCTCCACTTGTATGATTGGGTTCATGTTGCTGCCTCCTACTAAAAAATGAAGTCCTATGCGGGCGAACCCGCATAGGACTTATCTCTATAGAAATCTATAGCGCCTTGGTTATTCGGTTGTCATTTCAGGACATCACCGCCAGATATCGCCCAGTTCAATCAGCTTGGCCTGAATGCGGACGTAGGCTTTCGCGTCCTCCTCGCCCAACGCTTCCAGCATTCTTGACACCGAACGAATCATTCCGGTCCTGCGCTCCTCCACCAGGGTGACGCCCTTTTCTGTCAAGCTGACAATGACCTGCCGGCTGTCCGCCGGATCGGGGGTCCGTGTGACCATGCCTTGGCCCTCCAGGGATTTCAGCATGGCTGCAACCCTCGCCGTGGTCAGCATCAGTGCCCGACTCATGTCCTTGGGGTATGCCCGGTTTCCATTCGCGGCCAGGTAATTGAGCGCCAGGACCTCGCCCCTTACAATTTGAGACATGGTTCGTTCCATCTTGATTTGTGGTGCGGAGGCACGCATATCAATGAGCTGTATCGCCAGCCGGGTGTAGTCCATAGAACGTTATCGCCTTTCTTAATTACTAACTTTGTTAGGAATATAACACGGATTTTCACTATTGTCAATGGGGAAAGGAAAAATTTTGGAGGTACGTCACGGTATAGCTTCAATCAGCAATAAATCAATTCCGCAAAAATGATTTCCTCCACCTGGGCCTTACATCAATTCATCAGCCCCACCCAGCGCATAGGGTCGCGGGCTTTCAAGTCCTCGGTGGCTCCGCCCCCCCCCTTTGCCATTCCCGGCATCATGCTGTCCAACAGGTCATGGGCGGCATCCTCGATTTCCAGAAGATGGGCGTACAGCTTGCCCCTCCATCACCAACTCGGCCCAAACGATGGGGCGATGTTCTTTCAGATACCGCAAACGCAACAGGCCATACTTGCCCAAACTGCGGTCAGGCAGCTGGCGATTTGGAAAAGCCCGTAGCCCTCCAAAGTCATAGTGTAGATGCGCCGTACCATGTCAGCGGCCCCGCTGTCCACAATCCGGTTTTCCCTATTTTTGTCCCAGAGATAGCCATAGTGGACAAAGCCGGTCAAAGCGAGTGCCGGAAACGCCGTCATCAGTGTAATGAATGAAATATGCTCTAAGCTGCCCTCATCTATCACTGAAAAATCAGTTGATTAACAAGTCACTTAGAACATATGTCACCCGGTGTCTTTATACACTTTCTTGGTTGCGATATTCCCGTGGGGTACAGCCAAAATTTTTGATAAACTGTTTTGAAAAATAGCTTAAATGATTAAACCCACAGCTAAAAGCAATCTCTGTAATGCTTTTTTCAGTATTCTGAAGCAGGTTACAACTTGTTTTGAGCCGAAATGTATTCAAAAAATCCACCGGAGACTGTTGCAAATAGTGTTTGAAAATAAGACAGCATTTACTGCGGCTCACGTTACCCGAAGCCGCAATTTCATTCAATGATATTTGCTCTGCATAGTGTTGATAAATAAATGACACCATATTTTTTTGGATTTCCAGATCACTGTTACTTTCACTTTTACTATCTGTAATGACTAATTCCCCGCATTGCAGTAAACTGCTCCATAGCTGAAACATAACTGCGACAACCTGCATTTCATATGCGTTCGCTGCTTCTGCCTTTAGACAACGGATTTGTTCAAGATATTCTGCTATCTCCTGTCCTCTTGTCTGCTTTGCATGAAAATGCAAATATTCACAATCAGAATTTTCAATAACGGGCGTAACATATTTTTGCAATAAAGTTTTATTGCTGCCAAATAAAGACGGGTGGAACAAAATACATAAAAAGCGGCAGTTCTGCTCTTTATAGGAATAGCCGTAGTGCATTTGACGGGCATTTACCATAAGGGAATCCTTTTCGTTCAGAAGAATCCTTTTGCCGTTGATGTAATAGCACATTTTCCCCGATATCATATAAATCCATTCCATATCCTCGTGCCAATGACAAGGCGCACTCATTCCGGGATAAACTGTTAAATCAGCAGTACGGATATACAGCGGAATCCCCGTATGCTCATAATGAACAATTTCTGAAAAATCCTGCATGAGTTCAATCGCAATCTTTTCCATACTTCTACCTTCTCCCAAATACTATATTTATACTTTTTAACGACAATTCTGTTAGAATTGGCGAAAAGTAAACACTATAATTATAACAAAATACAGCAAAAAAACCAATAAGGAGAACTTATGAACCAAAAAGAAAGAATGTTGAACGGTCTGCCTTATAAGGCATGGCTCGATGGCCTGGAAGAAGAACGGGAAGCCTGCAAGCAGCTCATTTATGAATTTAATCTCCTGCCGCCGAAAGAAAGATTTCAAATTCCCGAATTGCTTAAAAAGCTGCTTGGAAAAACAGGGGAAAAAGTTTGGATAGAGCCGCCTTTTCATTGTGACTATGGGTGGAACATTGAAGTGGGCAACAATTTTTTTGCAAATTATAACCTCACGATCCTTGATGTAGGAAAAGTCACAATCGGGGAAAATGCACAGATCGCACCTAATGTATCCATTTATACGGCAGGGCACCCGATACACCCGGAAAGCCGCAACTCTGGTTATGAATACGGAATCCCTGTCACGATTGGCGATAACGTGTGGATCGGCGGCAATGCGGTCATACTTCCGGGAGTGACGGTCGGAAATAATGTCGTGATCGGAGCAGGGAGTATTGTGGCAAAAGACATTCCCGACAACGTGATTGCAACCGGTAATCCTTGCAGGGTTATCCGTGAAATAACGGAGGAAGACAGAATTTACTACTTCAAAAAAAGAAAATTTGATACGGAATCCTGGACTGATATGGGGGAAAACAGGACATGAAAATTGAACATATTGCAATGTATGTAAATGATTTGGAACGGGCAAAGAATTTTTTTGTACATTATTTCCATGCAACGGCGGGTGAAAAGTATCATAACCAAAAAACAGGTTTCCAATCTTATTTTCTTTCCTTTCAAGGGGAGTGCAGGTTGGAGATTATGAGCAAACCCGAAATGGAAAGCATGGAAAAACCTCTTGCCCGTACAGGGTATGCACATATCGCTCTTTCCGTAGGAACAAAGGAGGCAGTCAATACATTGACAGAACAGTTAAGGAAAGACGGATATTGCATAATCAGTAATCCAAGAACAACAGGGGACGGGTATTATGAAAGCTGTCTGATTGATTTTGAAAATAATCAGATTGAAATAACAATATAGCGGAGGAAAAAGATATGACAATGCGAGAAAGAATAATGAATGGAAAGTTGTTTACTGATGAATGTGAGGGACTTCCGGAGGAACGCACAGCCGCCAAAATGAAAATGAAGTCTTTTAACGAATCTTCTCCTGAAAATCCGGCTGCACGCACAAAAATGTTAGAAGAAATGCTCGGCAAATCCGAAAATGTTTGGATAGAACCGCCTTTTTATTTCTGTTACGGAACGCATATTTATATCGGAGAGGGGTCTTACATCAATTTCAACTGTAACTTTATGGATGACGGTATTATCACAATAGGGAAAAGCGTTATGTTTGGCGCAGCCGTAACGATTGCGACAGTGGGACACCCAATCTGCCCCGATATGAGGGAATATATGTATACTGCCCCTGTAACGATTGAAGATAATTGTTGGATTGGGGCAAATGTTACGATATGTCCGGGAGTAACGATAGGGAAAAACAGTGTCATTGGGGCGGGAAGTGTCGTTATCCATGACATACCCGAAAATTCAGTTGCCGCAGGGAATCCCTGTAAAGTGATTCGGCAGATTGATGAAAGGGACAGCCAGTATTACTTTAAGGATAGAATGATTGATAAAACGGACTTAGCGGAAGAAGCGGAACTACGAAAAAACAAGTAGACAGATGAAAAAGGAACAGCCACTTAAAAATCTGCTGTTCCTTTTTATTCATTATCAAAAGTACCTTCCGCCCGACTTTTAGGACTGGCAGCTTTCCCCACTCTACAAGATTCCGCAGAGTATTCCTACCAATACCCGTATAGTCAGCAGCTTCTTCAATGTGTTGTGCAAATCTTTTTTCTATGGTATCGGGGGAAGAATCCGAATCGGTATAGCGGAACAATCGGCGTTATGATATACTTACACGCAGAAAGATTTCATCAGTTCCGATTGCCTGTTATCGATTGGAAAAAGGAGCAAAGACGCAATCCTGCCCGTTCAGATAGCTTATTTTACTGGTCTACGGCCTGGGAAAGTGGCAGGGCTGACTTGACGGGACACAGGAAGTTTCTGCGGATTATACGGAAATCTTTTTGTCTGCCTGCGGTCGGACGGCTGTCTTGAACTTCCTGCAACAGTGGAAACCGCCTGCCGGACTGCCCGCCGGAAACTGCCGGAACTGGAAGATTTTCATTTCCACACACTCCGGCATACTTACACAAGCAATCTCCTGTCAAGCGGCGCAGCGCCGAAAGACGCGCAGGAACTGTTAGGTCACTCTGATGTCAGTATATGAGGGTTGATAAACCCTGAAAAATAGGGGAAGTTTATGGAAAAATCGTACAAATTGGAAGTTGCAAAGGGGGGACTTTATGAAATCAAGCAATAGGGATGATGGCTGGTTAACTGGAAGACTATATTTCAACAGAGAAGATAAGAGAGTAATTATCAAGAGACCGCAAAGTGGGTTTGGCTATACAATGAATTTAGGAAATAAGTGGACATGGATATTTAATATTATTTTTGTAATTATTATAGTTATATTAGTCAGCGTTCTTTGAGACCACTTCCAATTTATATACTTGATTATAAAATATTTGCCTGTTGCTACCTTCGATGAACAAGGGCACGCACGCCTCAAAGCGTGATAATTTCAGCATTTTCTTCGTTATCCTCAATCGGCATACATCCAGTACGCCTCAATCGTCTGCCTTGAAAATGCTGAAATTCTCTCCGCTTGAGGTCGAAGATGCAGTAAATTATAAAAACTGCATTATCATCATTCTCTGGCCTTACAGTAAACCGCAACGGCCTGCCGCACAAACTCCGCCGTCCCGTCACCGCCCGCGCGGTCAATGTTTCGCTTCATGCGCTCGTCGCACACATACATCTCGCCCAGCCCCTTTAAAATCTCATCCGTGCAGGTGTAATAGTGTTCCGTGATAAAGGCCTGCAGTTCGCCGATTTTCTTTTGCACCGTGGCTTCGTCGGGCGAAGATACGCGAAGCCCGCCGATTTCAGCAAGCAGCGCCATCAGCTTTTCCCCCGTCATGTCAAGCTCCTCCTTTGTCTTTCCCTTTGTCTTCTGCTCGTACTCTCCGTATGCCCGGGTGGAACCCCACCTTTCCCGGACCTCCTCCTCGTACTGTTCGATCTCGTCTTTCTGAAATGCCTGAAAACTCATTTTATCCATTCCTCCTTTTTGAATTTCGCGGGCAAACGCAATCAGTTCATCCAGATGCTTTCGCCGCAGTTCCAATAACCGAATCTGCTGGCCGAGCGCCTCCCCCGCATCAAAATCCGGACTGTCCAGAATCGCCCGTATTTCTTTTAGCGGAAACTGCAGTTCCCGGAACAGCAATATGCTTTGCAGCCGCGCAAGCGCCGCATCGTCGTACAGGCGGTATCCCGCCTCTGTGATTTCCGTCGGCTTCAGCAAGCCGATCGCATCATAGTGGTGAAGCGTGCGGACACTGACACCCGTGAGCTTACCGACTTCGTTTACCGTCCGCATCTCAATCTGTTCCTCCTTTCCTGTCTTTCCAAAACAGAGTGTACACTATAACGTAACGTCAGAGTCAACAGGTAACATTTATTTCTTGACATTTCAAAAGAAAAGGGATAATATTATGACCGAATTAGTATTTTAAGTCATATTGGGAGACGCACTTTATGGGAAGAAATTTTACCGAACAGGAAAAGGAACATATCAGAGCCGGTCTGCGCGAAGCCTGCAGGCAAAGCTGGGCACAGTACGGCTATAAGAAAACAAATGTGGATGACCTCTGCAGGCAAGCCGGCATCTCAAAAGGGGCATTTTATCTTTTCTATGAATCAAAGGAAGCACTTTTCTGCGAAGTCCTGTGCTCCGTACAGGCACAGATTTTCGATACCGCGTCCGAGATTATCGACAGGCGAAAAGGCAAGGCCGGTGCCGCGGAAGCGCTGAAGTTCATTTACCGGGAATATGATAAGAACAACTTTTTATATCACTCGGACAGCGCCGACTTTACAATACTGACAAACAGGCTGTCAGCGGAACAGGCGGAAAAAATAAAGGAGTCTGAGTACCGGAACAGACAGCTTTTTTCAGACCGGCCGGACTTAACGCTTAAAGTCGCGCCGGCTCTGGCGATATCCGTCGTCTACTCTCTGATTATGAATATCAAAAACAAAGATATTCTCCCCTTCCATCACGCGGAAACATTTGACTTTATGGTCGACTGCATGATTGACAGCCTGTATGAATAACAGTGGAAATTTGAACGCCATATATGGCTTTGCGCAAAAATGCCTGTGCGCATGGAGGTAACTATGAAAACAGAAATTTTTATGAAAAATAACACGACCGCTGTCCTTATAAGCAGCTCAAAACTTTTAATTACAGATGCGCAGTCTGCCCTGGATTTTGTCATGAGCGTAAAATACGAGACAGGCTGCACAAACATTGCCGTAAATAAAGATGCCGTCACAGAAGATTTTTTCATTCTGAGCACCTGCCTGGCAGGTGAAATTGTACAAAAATTTGTCAATTACGGCATACGGTTCGCGATATACGGCGATTTTTCAAACTACACCAGCAAACCTCTGAAAGATTTTATGTATGAGAGTAATTGCGGAAAAGACCTTTTCTTCCAGCCGACGGCCTCTCTCGCCGTCGACATGCTCTGCTCTGCCCGCACCTGACCTCTCCCGTCAAAAATATCTGTTCAAAAATTCCGCGCTGCGCGCAAAGCTCTTCACCGGGCTCTTGTCAATCCAGTTCCGGTGACTCTCGAGAATCACCGCCGCAACGCCGAGCTCTTTTGCCTTTGCCGAGAGCTCCTCAAGCGGCATGGAGCCGTACCCCAGCTCCATGCTGTCGCTTTTTAAAATCGGCGTCATGCAGGGGCCTTCCTGCCTCGTTCCCCTGTCATTGATATGCCACAGCTTCATCCGGGAGCCGAGCATCTCCATCACCGCCAGCGGATTCTGCCCGCAGTCCGCGCACCAGTAGCTGTCAAACTCGAAATTTACCGCCGCAGGGTCCGTCTCCTCATACAAAATCTGATAAGCGTTTTTCCCGGGCGCCACGCGAAGGAACTCACAGTTGTGGTTGTGATAAAGCAGGGAGATTCCCTGGGCCGAAAGCGCCGTACCGGCCGCATTCAGCCGCTTCGCAAGCTCCCGGACGGCCTGCTCATCCCCGTACGGGAAGCGGTACATCCCGGTGACGACGATTTTGTCCGTCCCGAACCGTTTCGCCTCGTCCGCGACTGCGGCCGCGTCGCGCTCAATGCTGCCGAGATCCTGGTGAATCGACACCACCAAAAGGCCGCTCTCCTTCACAAGGCGCTGCCAGTCCAGCTTCCCGCCATTTCCGACCGGCATTCCCGCCGCCCTTGTCATCAGCTTCACCAGAAAGCCGCTCGGATGGATCATAAAACCGCACAGCTCAATGCCGCCATACCCGGCATCCCGCATCTGACGCATCGTATCCGCCGCCTGTTTTTCGTTGTTCATCACCGTTCCCAGCATAAACTGCTGCACCGCTTTTACCGGCATGATCCTCACTCCTTCCGTTCTCACACTCAGCTCTTTTTGATTCCCTGCAGAATCCGGTTGAGCTGTCTAATACTTTCCTCGTCGATATTTCCTGCCTGTTTCAGGAGGGAAATAAGCGTCATGCGCCCCATCATCCGCTGTAAGCCGGGATTATCCTTGACCGCATCCGCGACGTCACCTCTCGACGCCGACGCTTTCGCCATCAACTCCTCCACAACCGCGCCCGCCTGCGGGTTGGCCCGAAGCTCCGCCATCGTGTCGGAGACCGAGAAGCAGTCCGGGTCAAATCCGTCCTGGTCAAACCAGTTGACGACATCCTGCTTTTTCACAAACACATACGCCGGATTCCCTTCCTGCACTCTGCGCACCATAATCGCGTCGGAAATCCCTGCCGCCTTTGCCTCAATCGTGTGCTCGCCGTCAGTCGGCACACGGAACCGGAATACCCGGTGTCCCCGCTGCGTCTCAAACGCTTTTCCGTCCACAAACAAAGATACTTCGTCCGCATTCGAATACACCTTAATCTCCGTCACGTCCTCCGCGCGCTCCACATAGCGCCTGCCGCAGATATGCACCATCGGCTCGGGATTCCACGCCGCCTTGTACAGATAAAACGCATCCTTTCTCGTCTGCCGGTCAATCGTGACAAGTCCTTTTTGGTTCTCCCCATGCTTGCCGCCCTCGTCGCGCCCGTCCGCCGCAAAGTCAAACAGGTTCCAGACATGGGTCGCCCACATCCACGGACGCTTTTCAATCATTGCAAGGATATGCTCGTGGTACAGCGCCTGATACGACTCCGTGTAATCGCCCTTTTCCGGCGCGCTGCTCTGGAACTGCGGGTTCGCGTCGGCGCCGTACTCGGAAAAACCGATCGGCTTATCTGGGTATTTGCTGTGAAATTCGTCGAAAAACTCATCGTTCTGCTCCAACTCCCCGAGATACCACCCAAAATAGAGGTTGTAGCTGTTGACATCCGGGATATCTAAAATCGGGCTGTCTGTTTCCAGCATAAAAACATTCGCCATCGTCGTCGGACGCGTCGCATCCATCCGGTGGCACAGCTCGTTTAAGAGCCGGTGATTTTCCAGCAGATCCTCATTTACGGCGCTGGCCGCCGTGATCTCATTGCTCAGCCCCCACACCACAATCGAGGGGTGATTGTAGCACTGCGCGATCAGCTCCTCCATCTGAGAGAGCGTGTTTTCGCGGCCGTTTTTCATGTGCATCGTAATGTACGGAATCTCCGCCCAGACGATGATGCCGTTCTCGTCGCACAGATCGTAAAACGCGTCCGCGTGCTGATAGTGGGCAAGGCGCAGCGTATTCGCACCGATTTCCTTGATTATTTCCATATCGCGCCTGTGGTGCTCGATCGTCAGCGCATTTCCCACACCTTTGCAGTCCTGATGGCGGCTGACTCCGCGCAGCGGATAGCTGCGCCCGTTCAGAAGAAACCCTTTCTGCGCGTCAATCACATACGAACGGCAGCCAAAGCGGGCGGAAATCTCATCACCGCTGTCTAATGACGCCGTCGCGGTATACAGGTACGGGTCGTCGACGCCGTCCCACAGATGCACGTTTTCAATCGTAAACTCCGCAGCGGCATGTCCGGCTTCCGGCATCACGGTCCGGCTGCACCCGTCCACGGTAATCGTCACATCCCCCTCGCCGTGCTGCCAGGTCTCCACCCTGACCGCTGCGGACTTTTTCTCCAGATCGACAACCGGCGTCACTTTCATACCCGGCGCACCGCAGTATGTCAAATCAAAATGTACCTCCGGCACCACAATCAGATTCACATCCCGGTACAGTCCCCCGTAAAAGGTAAAATCCGCTTTCTGCGGGTAAACCGTGTCGTTGTCGCTGTTATCCACGGTAATCTCAAGCTCGTTTTCCTCCGCAAGGTGCTCCGTCAGATCCACGCGAAACGTGCTGTAACCGCCCTGATGCGTGGCGAGAAGCTCGCCGTTTAACCGCACTTCCGCGGACATCGCCGCGCCTTTGACCTCCAGAAATATCCGCGCTCCGTCCGCGCGCGCAGGATTTTTCAGCGCCCGCACATACCTGCAGGTGCCGCGGTAATAATCATTGCCGCCGTCCTGTCCGTCTACGGCGTTCCAGGTGTGCGGCAGGCTGACTTTGCTGCACACACCGTTCTGAAAAAACTGCCACCCTTCATTTAAAGAAATAACTGTTCTCTTTGAGTTACTCATAAAATACTCCTTTCTTTTCTGTTTCTGAAATTCCATGTGATATGTTATAATTTATGAAACATCCGCACCGGGCGGATTTGTTTTCTGTTGTCAAACGGTGCAAAGGAGGCTCTGCTTTAATGGATATCCGACAAAATATCGCTCTGTTCCGCGAACTGATCTGCTGCGGCAGCAATATCTATACCTGGCAATACGACGCAGACGGAACGCTGCTTTCCTCCAACTGTCCCTGTGAGACGCTCTTTGAGCAGCCGTTCTCTCTGCTCGGCTGCAAGGAGCGCGCGCTCGCGGGCGGCAGAGACAGCGGCCGGCCGCAGGCAGTCGGCACCGGCTTCGGATTGATCTGGGGCGTTGATTTTATCCGTGAAGCGGATACGCTCCGTGAAATGTATGTGATCGGGCCCGTCTTCTCCCATAATATGTCTCTGCGGGATCTTGAGCAGAGCTTTGCGCAATCTCCGGATGCAAAGATCAGCCTCCCTCAAAGGCGCCGCCTGTTTTGCGCCTTTGAGGAGGTTCCGGTCCTTGCGCATACCCTTTTTGCCCGCTATCTTATGATGCTCCACTACTGTCTTACCGGCGAAAAGTTAAATGCTCTTGACCCTGCAATTCAGCAGTCCTTTTTCACCGCGGCGCCTCCGGACTCCAAGCGGGACCGCCACCACATCCGGATGGCCGAACGCGCGATGCTCGATATGGTCCGCAACGGCGACTTAAATTACAGGGATATTTTACATACTTCGTCGCTTATCAGCGAGGGTGTCCCCGTCCGGGGACGTGACCCGCTGCGGCAGGCCAAAACCTCTGTCATCGTTTTCACTTCTCTGGTCTGCCGGGCAGCGATTGAGGGCGGACTTTCCCCGGAGGAGGCTTACTCGCTCGGCGATTCCTATATTCAATCCGCCGAGGACGCCCGTACCTATGATGAGATCCGACTCATCCCCACTCAGATGTATGACGACTTCATTCACCGCGTACACAGGGTAAAGCAGGACCCGAAACTCTCCGCGCCGATCGCACAGTGCAGGGATTACATACAGATGCACCTCGACGAGAAAATCCGCGCCAGGGATTTAGCCGAACTTGCCGGTTATACCGAATACTATATCACGCACAAGTTTAAAGAAGAAACCGGTCTTTCCGTCAGTGACTATGTAAAACGTGCCAGGATTGAGCGCGCAAAGATTCTTCTGCAGAGCACGGATCTCTTGATTCAGGAACTTTCGGAGCAGCTCTGCTTCGGCAGCCGCAATTATTTCAGCAGGGTTTTTTCGGAAATTGCAGGCTGTACCCCGATGGAATTTCGGGAAAACTCCCGCCGAAAATAACCCTGCGGCTTCCTGCTGCCGCATCTGTTCCTCCATCGCATACTGTGATTATAAACGCGCGCGTTCCGGAAATGGAATACAAAAAATCGTGTTTATGTATCCTAATTCATGTTCTGATGGTATCTTCCGTAATTATAATTCTTTTTCTTTAATTTTTGAACACTTGCGCCTCGCTTTTTATGCAATAATGCAGCTATATCCTCAGTGGACAAAGGCTCAGGGCGTATGTGCCCTTGTCCACTGAGGGTAAACACAGGGCAAGGAGGTACATGTATGACTTTTGACAAAGATTTCTTCATCGGCGCCGCCACCGCAGCGCATCAGGTGGAGGGCAACAATATCCACAGTGACTACTGGGCGCAGGAACATATGGTACACACCGACTTTTTAGAGCCGAGCGGAGACGCCGTCGACCACTACAACCGCTACGCCGAGGACATCCGCCTGATGGCGGACGCCGGGCTGAATGCTTACCGCTTTTCCATCGAGTGGGCGCGGATTGAGCCGGAGGAGGGCAAATTTGACGATACAGAGATTGAGCACTACCGCTCTGTCATCCGCACCTGCAAAGAGAACGGCATTGAGCCGATCGTCACGCTTTTACATTTTACCAGCCCGAAATGGCTGATCGCAAAAGGCGGCTGGGAATCGGACGATACGCCCGCCCTCTTCGCGCGCTATACCCGCTATGTGATGGAGCGGCTCGGCAGTGAGCTCCGGTATGTCTGCACCATCAATGAGGCGAATATGGGCATACAGGTCGCGGCGATTGCAAAGCGCTATGAGCAGCAGATGCGGGCGATGCAGGCACAGCAGGGAACTGTGTCGGAGAGTACCGTCCAGATGGGACTGAATCTTGAAAAGATGATGGCAAATCAAAAGGCCGCGGCAGAGGAGCGCATGCAGATCTTCGGCGTACCAAAGGCGGAATGCTTCACAAGCCCGCGCACGCCGCACGGCGACGAAATCGTAATGGAAGCGCACAGGGCGGCCCGCGCTGCCATCCGCGAGGTTGCGCCCGAGGTGCAGGTCGGCCTGACCTTAAGCCTGCACGACATCCAGGCGCTCCCGGGCGGCGAGGAAAACGCCGCAAAAGAATGGGCTGACGAGTTTACGCATTATCTGCCCGCCATCGAGGGGGACGATTTCCTCGGCGTGCAGAATTACACGCGCACCCGCATCGACGCATCGGGCTCGCTTCCGGCTCCGGCAGATGCCGAGCTGACGCAGATGGACTACGAGTTTTATCCGCAGGCGCTTTCTAATGTCATCCGCAGAGTCGCGCAGGACTTCAAGGGCACGCTGCTCGTGACCGAAAACGGAATCGCCACCGCGGACGACACCAGACGGGAGGAATTTATCAAAACCGCCTTATCCGGCGTAACGGACTGTATCGCCGACGGCATCCCGGTGCGCGGCTATCTGTATTGGAGCCTTCTGGACAATTTTGAGTGGCAGAAGGGATATTCTATGACTTTCGGTCTCATCGCGGTTGACCGCACGACCCAGAAGCGCAGCCCGAAGCCAAGCCTTGCACTGCTCGGCAGTTTCCTGGCGCAGTGATTTCGAACGCGGCAGCCGGGGCATTCTGAAACGTATTCGGGGGGGGCTGCATGCTTTGCGGTTCGCTGCCAAACAGGCAGACGATCCGCGAAGCATGCAGCCCCCATTGCGTCTACAGATTACTCTCTTTCCGGTTGATATTCTTTCGCAGGTAATTTCCGAGATTTGTAATGCACATCAGCACCGCGGCCAGAAACAGGCCGGGTATCAGAATCGTCCACCACGCGCCGGTCAGAAGCGCTTTCTCCGCTAAAGACAGCATACTGCCCCAGGTAATGACCTCGAGCGGAAGCCCGATTCCCATAAAGCTGAGCGTAGATTCCGCCACAATCGCACTCCGGACATTCATCACAACCATAAACATGACGGAAGAGACAAAGTTCGGCGCCAGATGACGCCGCAGAATGTAAAAAAAGCCCCCTCCCATGCACTTTGCCGCAAGTATATACTCATGGCCGCGAAGCTGCCGTACTTCCGTCCGGACAACCTTCGCGATACTCATCCAGCCCGTTACTCCGATAACGAGGGATATGCGAAACACGTCCGCCTCTCCCAGAATCGCCTGCAGCAGTACGATCAGAAGCAGTCCCGGCACGCTGAGCAAAATCTCCGTCACGCGCATCAGCAGCGCGTCCAGCCATGCGGGTGCCAGGCCGCTTGCCGCTCCGAACACAACGGCAATCACCGTGGAAATCGCTGCAGACGCGGTGCCGATAAACAGCGAAAGCCTTCCCCCGTACCAGATCATGGAAAAAATGTCCCGCCCCATCGCATCGGTGCCGAAAAGAAATTCACCGTTTGGAGCGGTATTGTAATGGCTCAAATCCATATAGGTCGGGTCCTTTGTCATAATCAGCCGACAGCCCGCGCATCCGAGGACAATAAGTGTCAGCAGCACCGCGGAAAAAATCGGCCTGCCGCGGTACCGGTTTTCGGCTTTTTCCGGCGCTTCCTCCGGCAGCGGCCGGATACCTGCCAGTTCAAACGCTCCTCTCACGGTTCCGTCACCTCCAGTCTCTCCGATACCTCCTGCTCCCTGATGCGCGGATCAATCCGCTCATTGATGATCTGAGCGGTAAGATTGCACAAAATAACCAGTATTCCCGATAAAATGCATAGCAGCATCAGCAGATTATAGTCTTTATACCGGGCGCTCTCATACGCAAGTGTGCCGATGCCCGGATACGAAAATACCGTCTCTACGATATAAGTGCCTCCCAGAATATGCGGCACGGAAATCGCCATAAGGCTCAGGTAGGAGGGCATCACGTTGCGCAGACAGTGCCGGAACATAACGGCCCGTTTCGTCAGCCCCTTTGCCCGCGCCAGCAAAACATAATCCGCACGCACTTCCTCAAGAATTTTGTTGCGGACCATATAGGCATAATACCACAGGTGATTGAGTACCACGATGCCGACGGGGAGAATCAGATGCATGACACGGTCCGCAAAATCACGCTCTTTCCCGACGGAATACGCTCCGGAACTCGGCAGCCAATGCAGCGTGACCGAAAAGACCAGAATCAGAACCAAAGACAGCCAGAACTCCGGGATACAGCTTGTGAGCGTGCCGACGTTGCAGATCATGCGGTCCGCCGGCCCCTCCTCGTGCCATGCGCACCAAACGCCCAAAAGCAGCGAGAAAACAAAAATGAAAACAAATCCGAGTCCGCCTAAAAGCAACGTATTTCCGATCCTGCCGCCGATCACATCGACGACGTCCGTTTTATATTTCCACGATATCCCGAAATCACCGCGAAAGGCATGGTCTAACCACCGGACATACTGAACCGTGACGGAATCATTCAATCCCAGCCGCTCTTTCGCCCACTCCCGCTCTCCGGGCGTCATCTTCTCAACGCGGTCCCCGTAATACGATACCAGCGGGTCTCCCGGCGCCAGCCGCGACACATAGAATACAACCGCTGACAGGATAAACACGCTGACAACAAACGTCAGTATTTTCTTTCCATAGTAAACAAACCGATTTCTCTTTTTCACGGCATTGTTCCCCCGTCTTTTATTGCTCCCCGTTTTTCAACACAAAATGTCCTGCGCCAATCTCCGTCAATTCCCCGTCTAATGCATCCCGCTCTGCGCAAAATTCCGTCGCCCTGCGCGCCTGCTCCCTGCGCGGGTCGGGAATCGGGATTGCCGACAGGAGCGCTTTCGTGTAGGCATGTCGGGGATTTGAAAACAGCTCCTGTGTGGGAGCCACCTCCACAAGCCTGCCCCGGCACATCACCCCCACGCGGTCGCACAAAAATTCCACCATCGCCAGGTCATGGGCGATAAACAGAAACGAAAACCCGTGCTCCTGCTGCAGATGCCGGAACAGATTGACGATCTGTGCCTGAATCGAGACGTCCAACGACGCGATCGGTTCGTCCGCCACCAGAAGTTCCGGCTCCATCGCAAGCGCCCGGGCGATCGCCACCCGCTGACGCTGCCCGCCGGAAAGCTCCGACGGATATTTGTCCAGATAGCGGGCGTCCAGACCCACATAATGCATCTGAAACCGCGCTTCCTCGCGAAAAGATGCGCGCGGAGGTGTCATATGCTGTATTTTCATCGGCTCCGCAATGATGTCGCACACCCTCATGCGCTGGTTCAGACTCGAATCGGAGTCCTGAAATATCATCTGCCGCGTCGACTGCAGCATCCGCCTGTTTTTGCGGAACGATTTCGCATCACAGGTGTTAATCCCCTTATACCGGATACTTCCTTCGCACGGCCGATACAGATTCATCACACAGCGGGCCACGGTGGATTTCCCCGAACCGGATTCCCCGACCAGCCCGAAAATCTCTCCCCGGAAAATCTGAAAAGACACATCCTCCACCGCTTTTACCGCCGTCTTCCGATTCAGCGGAAATACATGCGAAAGGTGCCGTACATCAAGCAAAATTTCATTCGACGCAGTTTCCTCCATCCGTGTGTTTTTCGTATCTTCCCACCGGCGTCGTGATTTCCCTCCATCCGTGTGTTCTCCGCATCTTCCCACCGGCGCCGCGATCCGGGGCGCGCGCTCATCCAGCAGCCAGGTGGCCGCATAATGCGTATCCGTAACGCGAAACATCGGCGGTTCCTTTTCATAGTCAATCGCAAGGGCGTTTTCGTTGCGGTACGCAAACGCGTCGCCCGGAGGCGGATTTATCAGCGTCGGCGGCATCCCGGGAATCGTATACAGACTGTCCCTCCCTTTTGAAAAAGCCGGAAGCGCCCGCATCAGTCCCCAGGTATACGGGTGCCGCGGCTCATAAAAAATCTCCGCCGCCGTGCCGATTTCCACGATTTTCCCGGCATACATCACCGCAACCCGGTCCGCCACCCGCGCCACGACGCCGAGGTCATGCGTGACAAAAACCGTTGCCGTCCCCAGTTTTTGCTGTATGTCGCGGAGCAGATCAAGGATTTGCGCCTGTATCGTGACATCGAGCGCCGTCGTCGGCTCATCCGCGAAAAGAATCGCGGGGTTTCCCGCCAGAGCGACGGCTATCACGGCCCTCTGCCGCATTCCGCCCGAAAACTGACAGGGATAATGTTTCATGCGCTCTCCGGGACAATCGATCCCCACCAGCTTCATCAGCTCCGCAACTCTCTCCTGCAGCCGTTCCCCGGTAATCTCCGGCTGATGTACCCGGACCGCCTCCGCAATCTGCGCACCGACAGATATCGTTGGATTTAGGGACGTCATGGGATCCTGAAATACCATCGAAAAAAGCTTCCCGCGCAGCTTACACATCTCCCGCTCCGTGTAATGCGTGATGTCCGCGCCGCCTGCAGCGATGCTTCCGGACTTGATTTTCGCCGTCCCCGGCAAAAGCTTCATAATGCTTTTGCACAATACGCTCTTCCCGCACCCGGATTCCCCGACAATCGCCAGCACCTCGCCGCGGGCAAGCGAAAAACTGACATCCCGCACCGCCTGAACTTCCCCGCCCGCACAAAAAAAGCTCACGGATAAATTTTTAACCTCCAACAATTCTGACATTTCGCCCTGCCGCCTTCTCTTTTCTATTCGGAAATGCTCCATTCATGAACATTCCAGAAGATTCCCACGCCGTGGTGTCCCATAACCGTATCCGCGGAAATCCCCTCCAACGTGGATTTTGCCACATAGTTTGCGTCAATATAACAGATAAACGCGTAAGGAGGATCGTTCGCCAGCTCCGTCTGGAATTTGTCATAATACTCCTCGCGAACTGCCGGATCGTCCGACTGGCGGGCCAGTGTCAGATACTCGTCCACCTTCTCGTTTGAATAACCGTTATAATTCGCTCCCTTGTCGGTGCCAAACACTTTGTAGGTGTGATCGTCCGCGTCAAAGGGACTGCCCCAGCCGATCAGCCCGGCCATCTGTCCGCCCCAGTCAATCTGCGCGGGAAGCTCCACGGTACAGTTGATGCCCACCTCGCGAATCTGCTGTGCCGCGGCCTGGGCGATATCAATGCGGTCCTGCTCCCCGGACATCACGCTGATCACAAAGCCGACCTCCTCGCCGCCGCGCTCATAAAAGCCGTTTTCCCCCATCACGCATCCGGCCGCTTCCAGAATTTCTTTCGCCCTGGCCGGATTATAATCGTAGTGCTCCACGTCCTCATTGTTGTATCTGTTGCGCTGCAGAGGCCCGTAAGCAGGCATGCCCTGTCCGAGAAGCACCGCATCGATAATCGCCTGCCGGTCGATCGCATAGCAGACCGCCGGGATGATATCCCGGTTCTCTGTCCAGTAATCGTTCCAAAAGTTAAAAAGAATCCCCCGATAATCGGACGTCATCATATCATAGCGGACAAAGCCCTCCCTATCCGCAAAGTTCTGTGCATTTCTCGGATCTAACAGCACCAGATCCAGCTCTCCGGCCTCCATCTGGATTGCCTGCGCATTGTCATCACCGACAATTTTAAAAATAATCCGGTCTATATTCGGACATCCGAGATAGTAGTCCTCATTCTTAACCATGACAATCGACTGTCCGACATCCCAGCTCTCCAGCTTATAGGGGCCCGTGCCGACCGGCGCGCGGAAGAAATCGGATTCCTGCATATCCTCCCCTTCCAGCAGATGCTTCGGCAGAACCGGCATCGTCATGTACTCGAGGAAAGCCACATTCGGCGCGGAAAGCCGAAAGGCGATTGTCTGATCGTCAATCACGGAAATTTCCTCGACGTCCTCATAATTCGGCGCATTTTCCGCGCCGTTTTCCGGATCCATAATGGCTTCAATCGTAAATTTCACGTCGTCCGCAGTAAACGCTTCGCCGTCATGCCATTTGATGCCGCCGCGGATATAAAACGTATAAGTACAGGCCGCTTCGTCATACTCCCAGCGTTCGGCCAGGCCGGGAACGACCTGGTTCTCGCCGTCATGCGCCGTCAAACCGTTGAAGAGCAGAAGATTGATCTCACAGTGCTCGTCCATCGCCGGATTGATGCGCGTATAGTCTGCACTGCCATACACAAGAGTGGTCGGCCCGTTCTTTGCATCGGCGCCCAAAGCATCGGCCCTGCTCTCCGTATCTTTGTCCAATGCGCCCGCCGTATTGCCGGAATCAGCGGCCGGTGTGCCGCCGCAGGCAGCCAGGGTAAATGCTGTTGTCACAGCAAGCAGTAACGATATCATTTTTCTCATAAAAGTCCTCCTGATAAGAATCGGGCAGGGATAAGTTCTTCCCCTGCTCGCGTGCGGGGTGCGTGCAGCAAAACTGCTAATTTCCTTACGCACCCCTGTGCATAAAAAAGGCATATGGTCTTTCTGCAGAAAAATCCATATGCCTTCGTAGCATACCGTTCAAATACAATATGAAATATCCCGATACAGGAATTCCGCTTCGCGCACGTCCCGCAGCGCGGCTTCCCGCCTCAATCATGCAGATGCTTCAGCATCCCGCAGCCTGCTTCCTACAGGCTATTCCTTTAAACAATATACCTTATACGGCCGGATGTGTCAAGCACCCGCCGATTTCCGATACCGCTTTTACCGCTTCCTGCACCAGCGCATTCATGTTGGTGTCCTTCACTCCCACTATGGTATTTCCGCACTGGCTGACAGGAATCAGCACCCGTCTCGCCCGGCTCTGCCCGACGGCCTGCGCCATCAGCGGAGTAATCTCCCCGAACAGGGCATCGGCGATCACGATTCCGACCGGACCGACAATGACATCCGCCGTCCGGCACCCGACGACAACCGGGTTTTCCCCCGTCGCGGCATGATGCGCGCCCGCTTTGAGCATCGCGGACGCCGCCGCGCTGTTTGTCCCGACGGCTGTGATTTCCGCATCCGGAATGCTCTGCCGGAGCGCCGAAACCAGCGACCGGCCGATTCCACCGCCCTGTGCGTCGATAACCAAAATATTCATACGTTCCATTCTCCGTTCTCTTTAAAGTGCCGCACGATTCCGATACCGCGGAGCCCGCATCGGCGAGACTATTATAACATATAATCTTTTAACACGTCATGGTCTCTCAGCACTTTTTCGACAACGGTTCCGCGAACCACACTAATCAGCGGCTTCTTTAACGCATTGAGCGGTCCCGGAAGCTCGATTTCAAGCGGTGACTTGCCGTCCATCAGCTTCACGCTGCTGTCCAAAAGCTCCCTCACATCGTAGACGCTGCCCCAGACCTCCGGCACGCCCCTGTCCACGCCGAGCAGGCCGTATACGGCTTCCATTGCGGTTCTCACCGAATACTCCGTCGTGAAAACGGTGTCTCTCGGCGTCTCCGTAAACTGTCCGAGGAATGCGCAGTTCACACAGCCGTCCGGAATCACGTCCGGTCTGTCGCCCTTTGTGCGCGGCATAAAGAATGCTGTGATGTACGGCATCATCGTCGGTACGCAGACCGCCTCATTTTCCGCAAGCTCGTCAATCTCATCCACCGGCACACCCATGTGGTACAACCACTCTGCGGTAATTTCCTTTCCGGTGCACTCCTTCATCGGCTTTTTGATGTAATCGCCCGGCACATCCGTAAACAGGCTGTATACCCAGACACATACATCCTTTTTATCCTGCTCTTTAAACTGTCCCTGACGGTTGATCGTCCAGCTTAAGAGCCAGCTCGAATCTTTCGCGCTGACGATACCGCCGGTCACAACGCGGCCGCTCCGCGGGTCTCTCTTACATATCTTCTCAATGTAGGAGATAATCTTATCATTCGATGTCGTCACCGTCGCGGACTCCCAGTTCGTGCGCGAGATATCGGAACAGAACTTCTCGGGATGTCCGAATGCCGGATCCTGCTTCGCAATATTCTTCCAGAGGCTCCAGCATCCGCTGGTACGAATCTCCGCGTCACCGTTTGGCGCGTGGTTCTGGTCTCCATAAATCGTCCCTTCCGTGCAGCTTCCGTTCGTCACAAATACCAGATCATTCTCGGTCAGCGAAATGCCCTGCTCCTTGCCGTTGACCTTGCACTCGATGACTTTGGCAACTTTTTTGCCGTCCTTGATCTCAAAGATCACGTTTGTCACTTCGGTACCGAACCGGAACTCTACGCCCGCTTCCTCCAGATATCTCTGCATCGGAAGAATCAGGGACTCATACTGGTTGTATTTCGTGAATTTCAGCGCACTGAAATCCGGCAGACCGGAGATATGGTGGATAAACCGCTGGAAATAAAGCTTCATCTCCAGCGCGCTGTGCCAGTTTTCAAACGCGAACATCGTTCTCCAGTACAGCCAGAACTTCGACTCGAACACCTCCTCGTCGAAGAAATCCTCGATGGTCTTATCATACAGATCTTCATCCTTTGTCATAAACAGCTTCATGATCTCCATGCAGCCTTTCTGGCTGAGTCCGAATTTGCCGTCCATATGCGCGTCCTCACCTCTGTTTTCGGTCGCGCGGCACAGGGAGTAGTTCGGGTCCTCCTTGTTCAGCCAGTAGTACTCGTCGAGCACCGAAGCGCCCGGTATCTCAAGGGACGGAATACTGCGGAACAGATCCCACAGACACTCGAAATGATTTTCCATCTCACGGCCGCCGCGCATCACATAGCCTCTGGTCGCGTCGTAGATTCCGTCGCACGCGCCGCCTGCGATGTCCATCGCCTCTAAGATGTGGATATTCTCTCCCGGCATCTGGCCGTCGCGCACGAGGAAACATGCCGCCGCGAGAGACGCCAGACCGCTTCCCACCAGATACGCGTGCTTTTCGTCCACGCCCTCCGGTTTCCTCGGGCGGGCAAATGCCTCGTAATTTCCGTTGGAATAATAGATGCCCTTGCTGTTTTTCTCGTATTTTCCGCGCTCCGTATTCCGATATTCGCTCTGCGCCTGCTCTACCCTTGCCGCCGCCTCTTTCTTTTTTGCGTTCTGATTTTTGACTCCCTTTGCAGCCGCAACTGCCACGCCTGCGCCCGCCGCACCTGCTGCCAGCGCTGCAATACCCTTCGCTATCTGTTTCTTTTCCATAAAAAGATACCTTCCTTTCCTGCTTCTGACCCGTGCCTCTTTGTTCCGGCCCGACTGTATTGTTTTCTGAACTTGCCCTCAATATACGCCGGTTTCCGCCGGTGCGCAATTTACAAAAGAGCCGGAATGACTAAAAATTAGACATTCCGGCTCTTTTGTAAAATATTCTTTCTTATTTTTCGTTTCTTTTCCGCTCAAAATTGGCGACGGAGTTCTCCACGCTGCCGCACAAAGCGGTGCCGAGCCTGTCCACAATCACCTCCGGGCGTTCCTTCATTCCCTGTTTCACCCAGTCTAACATGATTCCCACAAAACTGTATTTATATATCTCGGCGATAAAACGCTTCTCCTCCGGGGTGACCTCCCTCCCCACCGATTTCTCCTCGACCACATGTTCAATCAGCTCACAGGTCAGGCCAAACAGATAGGTCTCAATCTGCTCCCTGCTGACCGAACGGTATACGCTTAAGATAAACGGCTTATTCGCAAGCACAGCCTCAAAAATCAGGAGAAGTCCCTCCTGCCAGGTGTCGTATGTCTTATTATCCCGAAGCGCCTGCTTTCCGTCCTCCTCACAGCTCCATTCCACAAGGTCATAAATATCCCTGAAATGATTGTAGAATGTCATCCGGCTGATCCCGCAGTCTCTTGTCAGATCGTTGATCGTAATTTTTTCAAACGGCTTTTCCAGCATCATCCGTTTGAGCGACGCCTCGAGCGCCCTTTTTGTCGTGTTGGACATTTTATCTGCTCCTTATCCCGCTGCCGCCTGTCCCGCAGACCTTCTTCGCGCAAAATTGGTTGCCATCTTTTTGATCCCGCATAAAATATAGAAAACCTTTATGGAGATTTTTATGTATCTGTTTGTCGGATGTCTTCTCATCCTTGTTCTTATACTGTTTGTTTTCTTCCGATGCCGCAGAAAAAAAGTCTGCAAGCTTATATGCGGCATGACCTGTGAAGAAAAATGCGATACAATCTATCCCGTTATCACGCCGTTCGGCTATTGCTACGAACGGTCGCAGGATATCTTTTCCACTGTCATAGACGCCCCGCAGCGCGCTTTCGGGTACACGGCACTGTTTGATCACTACGCTCCGCATTTTAATATGGTCTTTGACAGTCTGCCCGTCTATTTTGATTACGCCGGGCACACATGGCTGATTGAATTCTGGAAGGGCCAGTACGGCATCAACCTCGGCTGTGAAGTCGGCCTCTACAAGGCGGATGGCCTTGTTCCCTCCATTCAGCAAAAGACCGCGCTGTTTCACAGCGCAGACGACTCCGAAATGCTGCCAATGTCAATACGCCTTTACCAAAACGGCAGCCAGATTTCCCATCTCTGCGCGAGAAGGCACTGGTGGCTGACCGCCTTCCACATGGGCGCCTACACCAATCCCGGGAATCTGTCGGTGGAAATCGGCATCACATTCCCCTGTGCGGAGATGCTGAATGCTTTTACAAATGCACTCGAAGCCCAGGGCGCTGCCGCTTATCGTGTGTATGAACTGCAGGTGACGATCCTTTTCTGCGGCTGTCCCTCCTGCGAGTTCACCGGTCTGCACCGGTTTTTCTGCCGCCTTGCGCAGTGGCGGAACCGGATTTTGTGCCGCCTGTTTCTGTGGGTGACAAAACCGTTCCAATGCGCGATAGACCGCCTTCTTTTCCTGTATTTCTACCTGCCGCCGATATTCCGGCGTATTTTCCGGGATAAAAAGCGCAGAAAATGTCACAAAAAGAGCTGCCGTAAATGCCGGCGAAGAAGAAAAAATAGAAAATAAGGAGCTTCCCATGAAAACAGGCTGTGAAAAAAGACTGGATAAGAGCTTTCGCGACGCCCCCGTGCTCCCGCTGTATCCGCACTCAAAACTGGTGCTCTTCAGCGACTGCCACCGCGGTGTCGGCAACTCCAACGATAATTTTCTGAAAAATCAACATTTATATTTTGCTGCGCTGCGCCACTACTACGACAGCAATTTCATTTATATTGAGCTCGGCGACGGGGATGAACTGTGGGAAAACCGCAGTCTCGCCGCCATCCGGGAAATTCACAGCAATGTTTTCTGGCTTCTGTCGCTGTTTGCACAGGAAAACCGGCTCCATATGCTCTACGGCAATCATGACCATGCGCTCGAAGGGTGCAGGGATTTCCCACACCATGCCGGACTGATTCTCAAGATATGTGGATTCCCCGAATACGACGCCAAAACCCGCCGTCGGATCCCCCACTGCCTTGAGCTGTATCTGACCCACGGGCACCAGGCAGACCTGCTTAATTCGACCCTCTGGAAATTCGCACGTTTTCTGGTGCGCTATATCTGGAAACCGATGGAACAGATTGGCTTTTTAGACCCCACAAGCGCGGCAAAAAACTACCGCCACCGACAGAAAAGCGAGCAGCGCCTGTCTCACTGGGCCATCAGGAATAACTGCTATCTGATTACCGGCCACACGCACCGCCCGATGCTCGGCAGTCCCGAGACACGCTATTTTAATACGGGGAGCTGTGTCCACCCCCGCTGTATCACCTGCATTGAAATTGAAAACGGGGCCATCTCCCTCGTGAAATGGTTTGAGGACACAACCCCCGAGCGCATTCTGTTCGTCTCGCGAGCCGTACTCGCCGGGCCGCTCCCGCTTCATGAGCTGTGACGGCGCCGGTTTGGAATCTGCCGGTTCCCCATATATGCATCAAGTAAGGATCTGCTCCATCGCGATTTTCAGCGGCTTCATGCCGCACTGCTCATAAAAGTGCATCGCGCTCTCATTGAGGCACCAGACGTTTAACGTCACATTGTAACAACCGGTGTCGCGGGCCAGCTGCAGCACCGCGTCATACAGCTGTTTTCCGATATGCTGTCCCCGCAGATGTTCGTCGACGCAGAGGTCATCAATATAGAGCGTTTTTATATCCGTGAGGATATTGTCATTCGGGTGCTGCTGATAAATACAAAACGCATAGCCCTCCACGCTGTCCCCCTCGGCCGCTACCAATATCGGCCTGTCCGCATCCGCAATAATCCCGCGCAGTTCCTCATCGGTGTATTTACAGGTCCCGTAGCGGAAAATATCCGGTCTTCCTCTGTGATGAATCAGGTTTACCTGTTCGAGCAGCTTATGAATCCCCTCGATATCGCCCTCTGCGGCTCTTCTTATAATCATTCGGAAACCTCCGTCTCTCATCGTACCGGCAATGACGCCGCACACACCGCCTTACTTGCGGCACCGGCGCGCACACCGTCTCTCTATTGCAGCGCGAGCGTCACCGTCAGCGCTCCGCCGCCGGTTGACGCATAAATCACCAGCGGCTGCCCATAGATATTCGTAAACTTTAAGTCCTTGGAGGTGCCTGCGATCGTCGCATCATAACCCGCCGGCAGATAAGGCACCGGCAGGGAATGCGCGTGGCGCTCCGTCGCCGGAAGACCTGCGTTGATCATCGCCGCATAGAGCGTGGAAGACACCTGACACACACCGCCGCCGATACCGGTGCCGACAGTGCCGTTAATGTAAATCGGGGCTTCCACATAGCCGTTTGCCGTCGTGCGCGGCAAAATCGCCGCGCTGAAAGAAAAGCTTTCCCCCGGCTGCACCACAACCCCGTTAATCCGTGATGCCGCCAGATCTACATTCTTCGCTCTCGGAATCCTCGTCTCGTATTTTGTCGTACAGCTTCCGATCACATTTCCCGAAACGTTTTGATTCTGCTTCTGCTCCGCTCCTCCTGCCTGACTCGTCCCGGCGCCCGTATCTGCCTTTTCCGCAGCACCCGTATCCGCACCGTCCGATGCCGGCAAAGCTGCTGCCGGCGCGACGTAGCCGCTCCCGTCCCCGGACCCGGACCGGCCTTCCGCCCGCCCGAAACTGATATAGTGACTGCAGTAGGCCGCCATATCGTTCCCGAATGCCTGCTGCAGGTCCGCATAGCGCGCGCGGTAAGCCTGCGGATTAAACTCCGCAGAGGCGCTGCGCCCCTCTTTTACGCCGTAGGTCACAAAATGATTGAACAGTGCGGCGCTGTCATTTCCGAATGCCGCCGCCACATCGGGATAGGCATCATGATAATACCTGGCATCGAAAACCGCCCGGTATGCTTCCGCCCCCTGCGCCGCGCGCGTCTGGACCGGACTCACAAACAGCATACCCGCACAGAACATAACCGTCATCATTCCAAATACCAAAGACTTCTTCCGCATCTTTTGCATCCCCCCGCTATACGTTTATCTGAAAATATCGTACAAAAAACCTATTTTTCTAATAATAGCAGATTGTCTAGCGGCCTGCAACAGGAAAACTCAAAATCACCTTAAAGAGATCTCCGTCCACACAGAGCGTGAAGCTTCCGCCCATCAGCTCCGTCAGACTTCGCGCAATCGAAAGTCCCAGTCCGCTGCCCTCCGTATTCCGCGAGCTGTCTCCGCGGACAAAGCGCTCGGTCAGTTCCTCCCCGCCGATATTCAGCGGATACTTCGAGGTGTTCCGAAAAATGATTTCCGCCCGGCCTTCGGCCGCCGTCATGTCGATGTAGACTCTCGTGCCCGGCTGTGCATACTTGCAGACATTATTCATCAGATTGTCAATCACCCGCCACAGATGCCTGCCGTCCGCCTCAATGTATACCGCATCCTCCGGTTTTTTTATCAGGAGTTCCAGATCATTCGCGGCGGTCCGCTCCTCAAACTCTCCCACAGTCTGCACGAGGAAGACACTCGCCTCCAGGCGCTCCGGATGTACGGGAAGGCTCCCGCTTGATGCCTTTGATGCTTCTATTAAATCTTCAATTAACTTTTTTAATCTCGAGGACTGGCGCTCGAGTACGTCTATATATTCCGCTGTAGTATCATCATAGCGGCCTTCTTTGTCAAGAAGGTCAACATAATTGATAATCGACGTGAGCGGCGTCTTGATATCGTGTGAGACATTCGTGATAAGCTCCGTCTTAAAACGCTCGCTCTTCATCCGCTCCTCCACCGCCCGGGACATCGCCTCGCCGATGCTGTTGAGATTCTCCCCGTGCCGTTTGAATTCCCAGTACATCCGGTCCGTGTCAATCTGGTACTGCAGGTCACCGGCCGCAAGCGTCTCTCCTCCCTCCAAAAGCCGGTTTATCTGCGCGATTCCCCAAAACAGCGCAGCCGCGATCACCAGATATTTCAGCAGAAAAATCCGCATCACAGGTCCGTCGAGATATCCGTAGCCGGCGCCCAGCAGAAACACCTCCCCGAATGCATACAGCGCGAGCAGCACAATCGCTTTCCACAGCAGCGGCAGGTGCTCTGCGAGAAGCCGCAGCAGGCGCATGGCCATCCGTCCGATTTTATAAATCCATGTGTTTTTCAGGAACGTGCCCGCCTTTATCCGCACCGCGGCCGACAGGACCGAGAACAGCGCCAGATAGCACATACACAGCGCAGCAACGGCAAACAGAAATACCGCAATGATTGACGGCAGTCTGGGCACAGCCGCATACACAAGCACAAGTAAGAGAACCTCGCCCATACCGGCTATCGCAAAAAAAACATCCGTCGGTATCTGATCCACCCAGGTCATCACAATCTCTTCCGTGCCCTTGCGGTGTCCCGCACTGCAGATCAAAAATACAAGCAAAAAGATCGCCGTACCGACGGTCACCGGAATAATCAGAAACACCGCATAGCGCAGAGCCAGAATCCATGAAACAATGGAAGCCGCCTGCCCGTACAGATCTTCACTGAAAAGTCCCGTCCCTGTAACCTGCTCCGGCAAAAGCGCCACAACCAGATAGTCTTCATTGGCGTCCTTATAAACCTCCAATGTCGCTCCGCCCGTCTGCACATAGTCCGCGTCCGTGTTGATCTCATCGGGACTCACCGATGCGGCATAGCCATTCAGCGGCAGCGAAAGCTCTTCCTCCCGGCTCCCGTCCCCGATATAACAGTCCACCCAGTTTCCCGGATCGTACAAAGTCCCCTCCAACACCTCAAAATTAAACATATCCGCCGTTTCCGTATAAATCGCCCACAGTTCCCCGGGCACCTCCGATCCTGCAAACTCCGGTGTAGCGGTCGCCGCTTCCGTTGTCACTGTCGGAACCGCATCCGCCGTATGTACCGTCTGCCGCAGACGGTACGTTCCCGTCCCGCTGTCATAGTAAAATTCCGGCCGGTAATCACCCCCGTCCTCGGATATCCCAATCCGCACCTGCTTCACCGGATAGTAAGCATTTGCCGTCTTATAATAAATGATGCCCCCGTCGTAGCAGATTGCCTCAATCTCTTCCTCAATGGCCGTTGTTTCATGGTAATCGGAAACCGAAGTGCTGTCGAACATACTGTACGCAGCGCGGATCCGTGTCTCCGGGCCGATTTGAACATGATCCGAATAGACTGCCGTATCATCCGTAATCGGTTCCGAGAAATTGCGGTCCTCATATATGTTGGCATCATTCAGATCTACATCTGAAATATTTTCCCCCTTTATGATTCCACCGCGGAATGATGTACCCGAAAATACTGTCTCCATGCTTTTTCCGTTCTGATATGCCTCAAGCGCCTGCCACATATATCTGTTTGCCGCCATCTCGTAAAAATCCTGTTCCAGTTCCTCACCGGTCATGGAATACGCATCCGAATCCGCCATCACCAGCAGAGCGCCCACGCTCGCCGCAAATGCAAACGCACATATTGTAAGCCCAATCCAGGCCGCCGCTTTCGCCGCGGCAGAACCCCGTCTTTTCATTTTTACCCTCCTCTGTTAGTTCTATCTGTCATATATCTTTCAAGTTTGTGGGTGCCTTGCAGACACAAACTTGGGATTGAAAATTTTAATTTTCAATCTTCGACCTTGTACCCCCTGCCCCATACCACTTTCAGATACCGCGGTTCCGCCGGATTATACTCCAGCTTTTCGCGCAGATGCCGGATATGGACGGCAACGGTGTTTTCTGTTCCGTACGGATTATCTTTCCAGACAAGCTTATAGATTTCATTTGGAGAATATACTTTTCCCGGATTCTCCATCAAAAGCTTTAAAATGTCATATTCGGTGCGCGTCAGCGAGACTGCCTCCCCATCGAGCGTCACCTCTTTGGTCCGGTCGTTGAGTTCAATTCCTCCAAGCTGCAGGATTCCCTGCTCCTGCCCGGCCGCCTTTCCGCCGCCGAGCTGCATATAGCGCCGAAGCTGCGATTTGACTCTGGCCTGCAGCTCCACCGGATTAAACGGCTTCGTCACATAATCGTCCGCCCCGACGGTCAGACCGACCACCTTGTCCGCGTCCTCACTTTTGGCGGTCAGAAGAATCACCGGCACATTGCTGATTTCCCGGATTTTAATCATCGCGGATATCCCGTCCATCTCCGGCATCATAATGTCCATCAGCACCAGATGGATCTCCTCCCTCCGCAGTATCTCAACCGCCTGCCGGCCGTTATAGGCCTCATAAACCTGATAGCCGTCTGCCGTCAGATAAATCTTTAACGCGGACACAATGTCCTTTTCATCGTCACATACCAGTATGTTGTACATTTTCACTCCTCACCCGCAGATCGCCGACGCCGCGGGATTTCTTTGATATCATGTACTTATTGTAGCGAAATAAATATGAATTTCCAATGAATCAAAAGATTAAGATTTGATGAAGATAAAAAGAAAAGCTTCTATATATAATAGTGCATCTGTTTTCCGGGCGGGCAAATCATTGCCGTGCAGAATGCCCGCCCGGAATATTATTTTCCGTTGGCCGGTTCCATGCTGACCGTCCGGCCCTTGATCCGGGTATTTTTCATCCCCTCAAGAACCTCCCTGCCGTACTCGCGCGGAACCTCCACAAACGTATATTTATCGTACATATCAATCGCTCCGACAAGCTTGCCCGGCATACCTGACTCCCCGGCTATCGCCCCGAGAATATCCCCCGGCTTCACGCGGTCCTTTTTCCCGATGTTGATAAACAGGCGTACCATTCCCTCCTCGGCCCCCGTGTCCTCAAAATCAAACGCATCGTCCCTGCCGCTGTCGAGATTGACCTGTCCAAGTGCCTGCTTTAGAAATGCCGCGGCAATATCCATTGCGGTGTAATCCGATTCGTTTACCTGTCCCTCGATGATGTCAATCATGTCCTTGAGGTTCTCCTCGTCGATAATCCGCCCGATTTCGTCCATCACCTTCTCCGCCTTAATCTGTGCGACGTCGTCGCTCGACGGAATCGGCATCGCCACAATTTTCGTCTTGCAGTAGCGCATGATGTCTTTGAGCTTATAGACTTCCTTGCCCCTGACAAACGTAAAGGCCCGCCCCGTGCGGCCCGCGCGCCCGGTACGCCCGATGCGGTGCACATAATACTCGTCGTCCTGCGGAATGTCATAGTTAAACACCGCCTCCACATCATCGACGTCAATTCCCCTTGCGGCCACATCCGTCGCGATAAGAATTTCCGTCTTTCCACCGCGAAAGCCTTTCATCACGCGGTCGCGCTGGGTCTGCTTCATGTCTCCGTGCAACCCCTCGGCAAAATATCCTCTTCCCTGAAGCTCGTCCGCAAGCTCGTCCACCATGCGCTTGGTATTGCAGAATACGAGGGAAAGCTTCGGATTGTAATAGTCGAGCAGCCTCGTGAGCACCTCGACCTTGTCTTTCCGCTTCACGTCGTAGTAATACTGTTCGATGCTCGGCACCGTCAGTTCCTTCTTGACTACTTTGATCGTCACCGCGTCATGCTGATATTTTTTTGTAATGTCCAAAATCGGTTTCGGCATGGTTGCGGAAAACAGTATCGTCTGCCGACCCTCCGTCGGAATATACTCCAGGATTGTCTCAATATCGTCACGAAAGCCCATGTTGAGCATCTCGTCCGCCTCGTCGAGTACAATCGTGTTTACCTCCTCGCAGCGGATAGTCCTGCGGCGGAGATGATCCATCACTCTGCCCGGCGTCCCGATAATAATCTGTGCACCGCCCTTTAACGCCTTAATCTGCCGTCCGATTTCCTGTCCGCCGTATACCGGCAGCACCTTGATTCCGTGCAGATATTTCCCGAGCCTGCGCACCTCGTCCGCCACCTGAATCGCCAGCTCTCTCGTCGGCGACAGGATAATCACCTGCGTTTTTTTATTGCCCGGTGCAACCTTGTGTAAAACCGGAATCCCGAAAGAAGCCGTCTTTCCGGTTCCCGTCTGAGCCTGTCCGATAACGTCAACCCCGGACATCACGACGGGGATTGCCTGACTCTGAATCGGCGTCGCCTCCTCAAACCCCATCTCCGCAATCGCGCGCAGCACCTGCGGGCATAAATTTAATTCTTCAAATCTTACTGTTTCCATTCATGGTCCTTTCCCTGTATACATAGGAATTGCCGCACTGCGGCGTTTTCCCTCAATTAAACAGATAAAGAGCGACACGCTCCCGCGAGTCGCTCTTATAATCCTCGGAAATCATAGCACGGCAACCTGTTTTTGTCAAGAAAACCTGGGGCTATGTAGCCCGACCTGCCAATTATGCAGGCTCAGGGTGAATGCTGCATACGCATATGAAAAGCAATCGACAAAAAAGTGTTTTTCCAAAACTATTCTTTCCAACTATTGCCGCCGCAGCGGTTTATCGCTCTGTAAAAATGTAAAGGCTCGATTGCGGATTTTACATTATATCTCTATTCTATGCGCAGCTGCCGGAAAGTTTCCTCTCTTCTTACCGCCTTTACTCAAAAAATTCCATCGGGTCCATCGGCTGCCCGTCCTTCTCCATCGCAAAATACAGATTGCTGCCCTCGACGGAAAAATATTTTGTGGGCTCTGCGACATATCCTAAAATATGGCCGGCCTCCACATAATCTCCCACCGCGAAATTCGGCTCCTTAAGCTGCCCGTAAATTGCACTGTATCCGTCCCCTAAATCCACGGTCATCGTGCATCCGGTAACTTCATTGTTTTCAATCGAAACCACTTTTCCCTTTGCCACAGAGCAGACCTTATCGTTGACCTCTCCCTCGATAATAACCGCAGGGTTATATTTATACTGATCTAACGTTACAAAATGCACGGTCGCATCCATGCTGTAATTTAAAATCACATTTCCCTCTAACGGCCAGTCGATCCCTTCTTCCGGCGAAAAATGAAGCTCGTTTCGGGCTGCCGCGGTCTCCGTTGCCTGCTTTGCCGCTGCCACATTCTCTTTCTTCTCGGTGTCCTCCTCCGCAAGCTTTTCCGTCTCCTCCTCGACCGGCTTCTCGGATTCCGCCACCCCTCCCTCCGGGGTAAGCTGCTCCTCTATCCGGTCAGCCGATGTGCCGCTCTCCTGCCTTGTGCTTTTCGGCGGGATGACACTCGACGCCTCCGCCGCCGGCTCTTCCTCGGCCTCCGCGGCTGCCAGCTCCTGCTGTTCCTGTTGCTGTTCCTCCGCCAGTTCCATCTCAATCTGCTGGCGTTCCTTCTCCTGATTGTTCGTGTATACCACGGTTGTCCCAACGGCAGCCGCCACGACAAGAGCGCCTGCAATCACATATTCTTTTCGCCGTAAAAATGCGGCAAATCCTTTCTTTTTCATATCCTTTCACCATCCATCGTTTATTTTATTCTTAGTCTTACCTGATTTGGACGGTTTATACCATTTCTTTCAATTCTGTATTCGGATAAAAATAGGAAAGAATTTCCCGATACTTCATGCCCTCCTTTGCCATCTCGCCGGCGCTGTGTATGCTAAGCCCCAGCCCGTGCCCGATTCCCTTTGTCACAATGCGGATTTTTCCGTCCAGCGCCGTGACGGAAAAGCAGGCGGAGGGAAGCTCCATGCAGGCTCGAAACTCCTCGCCGGTGCAGGTTGTACTGCCGACCTTTACCGTGAGCACATATCCGGCGGCGTCACGGCTCTCCACCGCAATCGGAAACTCTTCGGCATCCTCCGTTAGCCCGGCATCCGGAAAGGAATCACTGCATTTTTTTATAATTTCTTCTTTTTCCAAATAGTAGACATTCAGGTATCCTTCAGCGCTGATGTCCCAGGCGCAGGCCGCCGAAACGAGATACGGCATTTTTGTTTCCGGGTATACATCCTGCATGTTTCTCGTGTTTCCCGCGCTCAATGCATGATATGCCGCATAAATCGATTCCCCGTTCCAGGTCAGAACCTGATGTCTTGTCTCCTGCACACAGTCCGCAAGCAGCCGATAATTTTTTTCATAGGAATCACCCCAGCGCTTTTTTAGCTCCGAATCGGACAGTGTCTCTGGCAGCGCAAGCCCGCGCTTTTTGGCATCGTAATAATTGGTCCGCGCGACGACGCACTGCGCAAGAATCGCCTCCCGCTCCGCCTCAATGTCTATTTCCTTTGCGACAATGCCAATCAGCTCCTCCTCCGACGCATCCGATTTTGCTCCTTTGTCTCCGTAGATGACTTCCTCCAGCTCCATCCGCTGCATCACAATCGTCACGACCAGCGGAAGCAGCACCGCCACAATCGCAACCGTCAGCAGCCCATTCAGCCATTTCTCCCATTTTTTTCGCATAAAAAATCTCCCTGCCGCAAGTATATGCAGCAGAGAGACTTCTTATGATACGGACAGCCGCACAGCGACTGTCTGCGTGCCGCCGTCCCTACATCATATTCATCATATCCGACACCATGCCAAACGACAGATACATCGAGTATGCATAGTTTACGATTGTGAGCAATGTGAAGCACACCGTATAAATAATCGGAAACGTCATTTTCTCCCTCAGAACATGGGCGCGCCATACATAATAGCCCTGCTTTAAGAAGATGGCAAACAGAACAAGTCCGGTTATCTTATACTGTCCCTTATTGATCTGTACAATGTCCAGAATCACAAACACTATGTACAAAATCCAGAACACATAATTGAAAACGGACAGCACACTCACCGCCGGATTCACCGCAGAGGAAACGTCTCCAGCCATCACACTGTTTAAATCCAGCGATTTAAACGAAAAATAATTGGACAGCATAATGACGATTTTGTGCAGCGGCATCACTGCCAGCAGTATGTAGCAGAAAATATGGTTGATCTTCGCCGGCGTCATCTGCCCGCCCGCCGCGTATGCATACGGATAACGCTGATCTCCGTAATTGGGCTGACCTCCGTAGTTCGGCTGATTCCCGTAATTGGGCTGACCTCCGTAGTTCGGCTGATTCCCGTAATTGGGCTGGCCTCCGTAATTCGGCTGACTCCCGTAGTTGGGCTGGCCTCCGTTTGCATAGTTTCCGGAATCTTCCCCGTAAGTGCGCGGCGCTTCCTGTCCGTTCATTCCATTCTGATTCTCTTCCATAACACTAACTCCTTTCCTTACAGCCTGATTTCTGTTTCTCTATTTATCTTTCTGCCGATGATATTGGAAAACACGGCAAATTGATCTAATGTAAGCGCTTCCCCGCGAACCGTGACCGGAACACCCAGTTCCTCGATACTCTCCTGAATGACTTCCTTCGGAAGCCGGATTTCCGGGGAATTGTTGAGGCCGTTCGCGAACGTCTTCCGCCTCTGGTTAAAAGACGCCCGAATAATACGAAACATCAGCTTCTCGTCCTCCACCGATACCGGAGGCGCCGCATGCCGCACCAGCCGTATCACGGTGCTGCCCACTTTCGGCCGCGGCATAAAACAGTTCGGCGGGACATTGGTAATAATTTCCGGCTTTGCATAGTACTGTACCGCAAGAGACAGCGCGCCGTAATCCTTCGTCCCCGGCCCCGCCTGCATGCGGTCCGCGACCTCTTTCTGCACCATGATCGTAATGCTATCCAGCGGGACATGGCTCTCGAAAAGCCCCATGATAATCGGCGTCGTAATATAATAAGGAAGATTTGCAACTACTTTTATCGGCTTTCCGCTGTTTTTCTCCCGGGCAAGCCGCGCGATATCCAGCTTTAGGATATCCTCATTGAGAACCGTCACATTCTTATACTCCTGCAGCGTATCCGCAAGGATCGGTATCAGATTCCCGTCGATCTCCACCGCCACGACCGCTCCGGCGCGCTCACAGAGATACTGCGTCATCGTTCCGATCCCCGGACCGATCTCCAGAACAAAATCTTCCCCGGTAATCTCCGCCGCCTCCATGATCCGCTCCAGTACACGCGGGTCGATCAGGAAATTCTGCCCGAACTTTTTTTGAAAATTAAAATGATATTTTTGCAATACCGCAATCGTATTCTGCGGAATTCCCAGTGTTGCCATGACACGCTCCTTTTATTTTACAGTATGCACCCGGACATCAGTCCGTGTCCGCCGAAAGCAGAGCGCCGGAATAACTCCCGTTTCTTTCTGAATTTTTATTATACATGAGGTCACAAAGAAATTCAATCCTTGGCGTTTTTTAAGTTTCCGGTAAATAAGCACAAAAAAACTATTATTTTCTCAATAATTAAGTACAAAAGTACTATTAAATTTTGTAATAATATAGTACAATTATACATATAAAAAAACGTGGGGGTGATTAACATGGAAAAAGAAATGATAGCGATGCTCCTGGCCGGCGGTCAGGGCTCCAGACTCTATGCTCTGACACAAAAGCTGGCCAAACCGGCTGTTCCATTCGGCGGCAAATACCGCATCATCGATTTCCCATTGTCTAACTGTGTAAATTCCGGTATTGATACCGTCGGTATTTTGACACAGTATCAGCCGTTGGTTCTCAACGAATACATCGGAAACGGACAACCCTGGGATTTGGATCGACTGCATGGCGGCGTACATGTTCTGCCGCCGTATCAGAAAGCGGCGGGCTCTGACTGGTACAAGGGAACAGCAAACGCCATCTACCAGAACATCTCATTTATTGAGCGCTACAATCCGAAGTATGTCATTATTCTATCCGGAGATCAGATCTGCAAACAGGATTACAGCAAATTCCTGCAGTTCCACAAGGAAAAGAATGCAGAATTCAGCGTGGCCGTTATGGAAGTTCCCTGGGATGAGGCATCCCGGTTCGGCCTGATGGTTACCGACGACAATGACAAGATTACGGAGTTCCAGGAGAAACCGAAGGAGCCGAAATCCAATCTGGCTTCGATGGGTATCTACATCTTTAACTGGGACGTACTCCGGCAGTACCTGATCGAGGATGAGGCGGACCCGCAGTCTGAAAATGACTTCGGCAACAACATTATCCCGAATCTGCTCCGGGATAAACGCAATATGTACGCATTCCGGTTTGAGGGATACTGGAAGGACGTAGGTACGATTTCCTCTCTCTGGGAGGCAAATATGGAAGTGCTCGACCCCGAGCACAGCGGCATCAACCTCTTTGACGAGAACTGGAAAATCTACAGCAGAAACAGCGGTATGACCGGACACCGCATTACTTCAAAAGCCATAGTCGAGAATTCCATGATTACGGACGGCTGCGTTGTCGCAGGTACCGTTAAGCATTCGATTCTGTTTGCCGGCGTTCAGGTAGAAGAAGGCGCAATTGTGGAGGATTCGGTTGTCATGGGACAGACCGTCATCAAGGCCGGCGCCGTGATAAGGCACAGCATTGTGGCGGAAAATGTCACAATCGGAAAAGACGCCGTAGTAGGCGCGATCCCGAAAGACGGAGAAAAGGGCGTAGCAACCATCGGTTCCGGTGTGACGATCGGGGACAGTGCGAAAATCGGCCCGAATGCAATGATTGATCATGATGTAAAGGATGGTGACGAGCAATGGTAAATTCAAACGCAGATGCTTTAGGCATCATTTTCCCAAACAGTTATGATTCACTGGTACCTGAGCTGGTCAGCGAACGGTCAATGGCATCCATTCCTTTTGCCAGCAGATATCGACTGGTAGACTTTGTACTTTCCAGCATGGTCAACAGCGGAATTGACAATGTATCCTTAATCGTCCGGAAAAATTATCACTCTCTGATGGATCATCTGGGCACCGGGCGCGAGTGGGATCTGACACGCAAAAACGGAGGACTGAACATCGTTCCTCCTTTTGCGCAGAAAAATGTCAAAGTATACAACGGGCGCGTGGAGGCGCTTGCAAGCGTCATTAAGTTCCTGACCGACCAGAAGGAAAAGTATGTCGTGATGTCCGATGCCAACGGCGTATACAACATCAATTTTAATGAGCTGATCGACGCTCACAAGGCCGAGGAAGCGGATGTGACCATCGCCTACATGGAGCGGGAGATCCCACCGGGAATCCTCCAGGCCAATAAGGACCACAAAGACTTCTACTATACACTGCGGCTGGACGGAAAACGCGTTAAGAGCCTCCTCATTAACTCTCAGGAGGAAGGCGTGCAGAATCTTTCGATGAATGTGTACATCATTGAGCGCGAGCTCCTGATCAATCAGGTTGAGCAGGCTTATACCAGAGGCTACTCTTTCTTTGAGCGGGATATTTTAGCTCCGCAGCTGGACAAACTGAAAGTCTGCGGCTACTGCTATGACGGCTACGCCGCATATGTCAACAACATGAAGAGTTACTTTGACGAGAACATGAAGCTTCTGAAAGGGGAAAATATCGAAGCACTGTTCTCCACCAATCCCATTTACACCAAGATCCGTGACGATAACCCAACCCGCTATCTGAACGGTGCGAAAGCCAGCAATGTCATGGTCGCTGACGGCTGTGTCATCGAGGGTGAGATTGAGAACAGCATTCTCTTCCGAGGTGTAAAGGTTGCAAAAGGCGCGAAGGTGAAAAACTGCATCCTGATGCAGGATACCGTCGTGGAAGAAGGCGCCGAAATCGAATACACGATTACGGACAAGAAGGTTACTCTGACCGCAGGCAAAGAGATGAAGGGAACCGACACATTCCCGGTCTATGTCGCAAAAGGTCAGATCGTATAAAAAAAGAGGCCATAGGCCTCTTTTTTTACGCTCCAAATATTTGCGAACAAACATTCGATTTTCTGTTGCATTTCTTGCTGCGATGTGTTACGATAATACCGAACATTAGTTCTTTCCTTTTACAGATACTATAAGCGCAGCGAGGTTTTACAATGAATATCCAGCAGAATCAGTCTATCATGGAAAAGCTTACAATTCTAACCGACGCGGCCAAGTATGACGTGGCCTGCACATCCAGCGGAGTGGAGCGGCGGGGGAACGGTAAAAGCATGGGGAATGCCGTCTCCTGCGGCCTCTGCCACACGTTTGCCGCGGACGGACGCTGCGTGTCTCTGCTCAAAATCCTCTTTACAAACGAGTGTATTTTTAACTGCGCCTACTGCCGGAATAACTGCAACTCCGACATTCCCCGGGCTTCCTTTACCCCGGACGAGGTCTGTGATCTGACGATGGAGTTCTACCGCAGAAATTATATTGAAGGCCTGTTTTTAAGCTCCGGCATCCTCGTCAGTCCGAACTACACGATGGATTTAATCTACCAGACGCTCTACAAGCTGCGGGTCGAGCAAAATTTTAACGGTTATATTCACGTTAAGGCCATTCCCGGCGCGGACCCGGCTCTGATAGAGCGGGCCGGATTTCTCGCAGACCGCATGAGCGTCAATCTCGAGCTTCCCACCGCGGACGGCCTCAAAAAGCTCGCCCCCTACAAGTCCAGGAACACGATCCTCCGGCCGATGCGGCAGATTCAAAACCGCATCACCGAGAACAAAAACGAGCTCATGGCCTACCGGAAAACACCCAAATTTGTCCCCGCCGGACAGAGCACACAGATGATCGTCGGCGCCACGCCCGAGAGCGATTACCAGCTCATGAGTGTCGCCGAGGCGCTCTACCGGAATTTTGACCTGAAGCGGGTATTCTACTCCGCCTTTGTCAATGTAAACCAGGACTCGAACCTTCCGGTTCTGCCCGGAGGGCCGCCGCTTCTCCGCGAGCACAGACTTTATCAGGCCGACTGGCTGCTGCGCTTCTACCATTTTGAGGTAAGCGAACTGCTGTCCGAGAACCGGCCGAATTTCAATATCTATCTCGATCCGAAATGCGACTGGGCACTGCGGCATTTAGAGCTTTTCCCGGTGGAGATTAACCGCGCCGGCTACAAGACATTGCTGCGAGTACCCGGAATCGGCTATAAATCCGCACAGCGCATCGTGAATGCCCGAAGAGAACATGTGCTGGATTTTGCCGACTTAAAACGCATCGGCGTCGTGTTAAAACGGGCACTGTACTTTATCACCTGCTCCGGTCATATGATGTACAACACGAAACTGGAAGAAGATTATATCTGCCGCAATCTTATGGCAGATCGCACTCAGATTCCGCGGGAGATTCGCGAGAGCGGCTATCAACAGCTGTCTCTGTTTGATCTGAGCTCATGATATCGCAAAAGAAAGGGATTATTTATGTATATCTTTGTATGTGAAGACAGTTTGGAAGGAATTTTCAGCGGCGTATACGACGCCTGCGCGAGCCGCCTCGGACACCGGAATATCCGGCTGATGACGGGCGCACCGGACAACTACGAACTTTTTTCGGAGTATATCCATGTCACCGCGTCCGGGGAAAAGACAAAAAAAGTGGCCGACACCATAAGCAGCCGGTTCGGCCAGCAGTTCTATGAATCTATTTATCAGGCTGCCATGTCGGGCGAGGGGCATTCGGCCAAAAAGATGGACAAGGCGGACGCGATCTATGAAACGATTCTCCTTGCGCTCGCGGACGGCGATGGCCAGAAGGTGCTGCTGTCCCTCGGTGAACCCTGTGTCTACCGCATCTTTGAGCTGTGCCGCGCCACGAACCGGGAAGCTTACCATCACCTGGAGTTTCTGCGCTTCTCCGAGCTCGAAAACGGCGTGCTGTTCGCGACGATTCACCCAAAGGACTATATTCTTCCCTACGTCGCGGAACACTTTACCGACCGGCTGCCCACGGATAATTTCATGATTTATGACGCAACCCACGGACAGGTAGCCGTCCATCGGGCTTCAAAAGGCTTTCTGCTCACCGACGCCGCAGACCTCGATTTGGATAAAATAAAACGGTATTCCCCGGATGAACTGGAGTACCGCAGGCTGTGGCTCGCATTTTTCGACCACATCGCGATCGAACCGCGGAGAAACGCCAAACTTCAGATGAACCTGATTCCCAAACGCTATTGGGCAGACACGCCGGAGCTGGCACGTTTCGCCTGACTCCTTAAAATCGGCCGGACAGTCAGCCAGTCTGTGCGCGCCCCGCACTGCCGGACAAAAACAGCGCTTCGGCATTCCGCCATGTAGCGTCCTCGACTTCCCGGACGGAAATACCCTTAAGTTCGGCAATCTTTTCCGCCACAAAGGAGAGATAGGCGGAATGGTTCCGCTCTCCTCTGTGAGGCTCCGGCGCCATATACGGACAATCCGTTTCCAGCAGAAGTCTCTCGAGCGGAATCTGCTGTACGGTCTCCTTTAATTTCTTCGCATTCTTAAAGGTGACAACACCGCCCACGCCGATATAATATCCCAGCTTCACAAACTCCTTTGCAAGCCCCGGCGAATAGGAGTAGCAGTGGATGACCCCCGGTATTCCCTGTGCGGCAGCCTCCCGCATAATCGCAAGCGTATCCTCCGCCGCATCCCTCGAATGGATGATGACCGGGAGCTCGCACTCCGCCGCAAGCGCCAACTGGCGGCGGAACCACATCCGCTGGCGCTCCTGCACGGCGCTCTCTTTGTCCCAGTAATAGTCCAGGCCGATTTCTCCCACGGCCACCGCCTTCGGATGCCGCGTCTGTTCCCGCAGCCAGGCGTAAGCCTCCTCATTTAAGTCTGCGATATCACTCGGATGAACCCCGACCGCCGCATACATCTGCCCGTATCGCTCCGCGAGCCTCAAGGTGCTTTTTGTGCTCTCGATGGAAGCGCCCACGTTGATGATATACCCGATATTTCCCGCAAACAGGGATGGGATCAACGTATCCACATCCTCCGCAAACCGCTTGTCGTCATAATGTGCATGTGTCTCAAAAATCATTTTTAACCTCATTCATCACTTACAGTGCTTATAGTAAAAAATCGCCAGCTGTGTGCGGTCCCGCAGCCCCAGCTTCTCCAAAACCACGCTGATATAGTTTCGTACGGTTCCCTCACCGAGGTAGAGCCTCTCGGCTATCTCTCTGTTCGAAAGTCCCTCCGCAACAAGACTTATCATTTCCCGTTCCTTTTCACTGATCGAATATCTGCCGTAGTCAAACTCCTCTCTCGCCTGCATCAGAGTCGGAATCTTTCCGACAATCTCCCCGCCAAATACACTCTGTCCGCCGTACACGGCATCCAGCGCCGGAACGATTCCCTCAAAGTCCTGCTTGAGAATATAACCTTTGACTCCGATATGAAGCGCCTTTAAGATATATTCGTCATCGGAAAACGTAGTCAGAAACAGAATTTTTGCCTCCGGGCTGCTTCCCAAAATCACTTCCGCGGCATCTAAACCCGTCATGTCTTCCATCCGAATATCCATCAGCAGCACATCCGGCCGTACCTGTTCGTAGAGACACACGGCCTCCCGCCCGCTGTATCCCATTGCGGGAACTTCAATCCGGCCGCTTCCCTCCAGAATCGTTTTCAGCGAGATTGCAACCAGCTTATCGTCATCCACCACCAGAACCCTCATACCGATATCTGCCCCTCCTTTCCCTTTGGAACGGAAATAAATATTTTAAATCCGTCTTCCCTCTCAGCGCGGAAGATACCGCCAAGATTCTCGACGCGCTCCCGCATATTTTCCAGTCCGATGCCGCCTGCGGCAGGATATGCTCCGACCATTCCGCTGCGCTGCCAGGTTGTTCCGCTGCCCCCGTTTCTCCCGCCCGTGCCGTTATCCTCAATCAAAAGCTGATAAAACGCCGGTTGCTCGCGCAGCACAATGCCGATTCTTCCTGCATTCGAATGCTTTATCACATTTGACATCGCCTCCTTGACCGCCATAATAAAGCAATATTTGACATCCCGTTCCACTTCCTGCGACATATCATATTCAAATGCAACCTCATAGGATTCCCGCATCGGTGCAAGAACATCCGAAATCACCTGCCGCAGGTCAACCGCATCATCATGCAGATCGTGCACGCTTTCCCGAATACTCGTCATCGCCTGATTTAACGTGTCATTCACACCGGAAAGCTGCCCGTGCAGCGGCTCCTCCCTGTGAATTGTCAGAAGCGCTCCAATCTGCAGGATGGACCGGGACAGCATATGCCCTACATTGTCGTGAATCTCCCTTGCAATCCGGTTGCGCTCCCGCAGTGTCGCCAGATGAATTTCATAATCCTGCTTTTCCATAAGGCTCCGGTTCTTTTCCTTTAACACCAGATTCCGTTCCGTACTTGCGTCCCTGAGACGAACCAGTTCCCGTCCGAGACGCTCTGCCTGCCCGGTCCGCAGTGCGAGGAGAACAGCCGTCGCCGTAAAAATAAACCACAACATTCCGTACAGCGGCGCTGTCCCGCCAGCCCGATATCGAACATAAAGCGCCAGCCCCGCTGCACTCCAGTAAAACTCCCCTTTTCCGCAGTCATAAAATATCAGCGGCAGAAAGCTGCATAATTCCGGGAGAAATAAGCATGAAACAAAATAAACCGCTGTCAATATGCCTTTCTTCTTTTTAGAAGAAAGCGGCCCGACGGGAACGCTCTCATTGGAAAACCAGGTCAAAAACCCGGTGGCCGTCACTGCCAGCAGCATGGCCGTCACCGATGCCGCACCCGATTCATACCGCCCGAGCAGACAAAAACACATGACAAACAATATCCCCTTATCTACCAGCTGAGCCATGACGTCTCTTCCTCCCCTTCTCTCTGTTGAATAAGATACCATTAAACCGGCGTGACTGTCATCCTTTTTCTTTTTTTGTTACATTTGTCACCCTCCCTTTTGACGCTGTACACTTCCCCGGCCCCCGACAAAACGCTATACTGAACACAAAATCAGGAAATCATCCCGTCATTTGCAAAAAGCCCCTCTTTGATAAGGGAAAAAACAATCATAAAGGGAAAAGGAATCATAAAGGAGGAATTGCCGCATGTCTGCACCTGTTATAAAAGTAGAAAATCTGGTGAAGCGTTACAAAGAACTGGTCGCGTTAGACCATTTCAACCTGACCATTGAGGAGGGCGAAATCTTTGGTCTGCTGGGTCCGAACGGCTCGGGCAAGACCACCACGATCAACTGTATTCTGTCGCTGCTCTCCTTCGACAAAGGCACGATTGAAATATTCGGTCGTAAAATGAACCCGGACAGCTACGATCTCAAGCGTCAGATCGGCGTTGTCATGCAAAATGTAGCCGTGTTTGACGAGCTGACCGTCTACGAAAATATCGATTATTTCTGCGGACTGTACATCCGGGATAAAAAGCTTCGCAAAACTTATGTGGAGGAAGCCATCGATTTTGTAGGATTACAGGATTTTACAAAATTTTATCCCAAAAAACTCTCGGGCGGTCTGCTCCGCCGGCTGAATATCGCCTGCGGAATCGCTCATAAGCCAAAGCTGATCATCCTCGATGAACCGACCGTAGCCGTAGACCCTCAGAGCCGAAATAATATTCTCGAGGGAATTATGAATCTGAACCGCCGGGGCGCAACGATTATCTACACGTCACACTACATGGAGGAAGTAGAGCAGATCTGTACCCGCATTGCGATCATGGACCACGGAAAAAACCTTGCCATCGGCACTAATGAGGAATTAAAGCAGATGATTAAGAAATCCGAGATCATCTCCATTGACATTCTTGATCTGCTGCCGGAGCACCTTGCGGAAATCCGCCGGCTCAAGCATGTCTATGAGGCATCTTTTGAAAACCACTGCCTTAAAGTACTCTGCAGCGGCGGCAGGCACAATCTGCCGCGGGTACTCACATACCTTCAGGAGAAAGGCCTGTCCTTCGGGCGGGTTTACTCCGAACTGCCCACTTTAAATGATGTTTTTCTGGAAATCACCGGAAAAGAATTGAGAGACTAAAAAGGAGGAAGCCATGTATTTTCACGCCCTGAACTATACGTTTAAGACACTCTTGCGCAGCCGTGGTCAGATATTCTGGTGTTTTGCTTTTCCCATTGTCCTTGCCACAATGTTCTACTTCGCGTTCGGCGGCCTTGCCGAGGGAGAGGCGTTTTCCGCGATTCCTGTCGCCGTTGTGCAAAAAGACTCCGACGGGGATGCCATACTCACAGAGATATTAGATGCTCTTGACGACACCTCGGAAGACGACCCGTTTCTGATTGTCACCTACGCATCCGAAGAGGAGGCACACTCGCTGCTTAAAAACAATGACGTTACCGGCATCCTCTCGTTTGACGGCGAAGCGCTGACACTTTCGGTCGCCGCCGGTGCGAGCACACTGCGCTTAGAGCAGAGTATTCTGCAGGTTTTCGCAGAACAGTTTAATCTGAATTACCAGGTTGTCTCGGAAATTGCCCGGGAACACCCCGAAAAACTCCCCGAGGTCATACAGACTCTGACCCGGGAAACCGACTATCTGACGGAAACCTCATTTACGGAAGGAAACTATGACGAGTCGCTGACCTATTATTTCAACCTGATTGCCATGACCTGTCTGTATGCCGCAATGATGGGCAGCAATATCGCAATTGACAACCAGGGCAACCTCTCCGCGCTCGGAGCCAGACGCTGTATTTCCCCGGTTCACCGTCTTGTCAGCATTTTGGGCGATTTGAGCGCCGCGCTGATCTTTCAGTGTTCCAGTATCTTTATCGGCATCGCTTATATGCATTTTGTTCTCGGTGTAGACTTCGGCTCAGAGGTCGGCTATGTACTCCTTGCCTCCCTTGCGGGCTGCACCACCGGTATCAGTCTCGGATTTTTTATCGGAAGCTTCGGACGCGGCACAAAAGAGACAAAATTTGGCATTCTGATGGCAGTGATTATGCTAAACTGCCTTGTCAGCGGGCTGATGATCGGCAATATGCGCATGTATGTGGAAAAATATTTCCCGATTTACAATCATATCAATCCTGCCGCATTGATTTCCGATTCCCTATATGCACTGATTATCTATCCGTCCCACGAACGGTATTTTATTAACATTCTGACTCTGTTCGGCCTGTCCGTTGCCTTTAGCATCAGCGGCTTTGTATTGGTAAGGAGGAAAAAATATGCAAGTCTTTAAATCATTTTTCATGATTGCAAGGAAACGGCTGCGGTCCGCCTGTATTTATTTTGCCATCTATACGGTTATCATTCTGATATTCAGCTTTACCGCCGAGAGTTCTTTTGACGGAAATTTTCAGTCGTCGGCATTGTCTGTCTACATCGAAGACCATGACTGCACCGATGCCAGCCTTGCGCTTTGTTCCTACCTTGATTCGCTGCATGAGGTGACAACGGAACCGTTAAGCGCCGAAGAAATCGCGGATCAAATGTATTATCGCATGTTAGATTATGTCCTCGTCATTCCGCAGGGCTTTGAAGAGAAACTTCTTGCACACGATACCGGAGGGCTTCTTGACAGCAGCATGATTCCCGGCAGCAGCAACGGTATCTTTGTCAATCTGCAGGTGACACAGTACATCCATTCCCTGCAGAGCTATCTCGCCGGCGGCTATACGCTCTCCTCGGCCCTCACAGCCACAGACCGCTGTCTCGCAGAAATTCCGGCGGTAAATGCGGTATCCTTCGGCAGTGACAATTCCGTGACAGATAATCGTGTATTTTACTTTTACCAGTATCTGCCCTATGTATTTATTCTCATTCTATTTGCAGGGATGGCGCCCATACTCATAACGATGAACGAACCGGACATGCGCAGGCGCACGCTCTGTTCGTGCCTTCCGGCCTCCGGCCGCAATCTGCAGCTGGCAGCCGCCTGTACGCTCTACGCCCTGCTGGTCTGGCTTTTATTTATGCTGCTCGGCTTTGGCATTTTCCGACAGGACTTTCTGACCCGCTACTCACTGCTTGCGATGGGAAACAGTTTTATATTTCTTCTGTTCTGTGTAGCAGTCACGCTGTTTGTAAGTATTTTTTCGCCGGATGAAAATGTCCTGAACATGATTTCTAATATTATCGGTCTTAGTATGTCGTTCCTGTGCGGCGTCTTTGTACCGCAGAGCATGCTGTCCGACGGGGTACTTGCCGTCGGAAAATTCCTCCCCGCCTACTGGTACGTCAGCATCAACGATATGCTCGCCCTCTCCGAACAAACCTTTGATATGCATGCCTACCTGCAGGGGCTTGGTATCCAGCTCTTATTCGCGGCCGCCGCCTTTGCCCTTCTGATGGCATTTTCCGGGGCGCGCAGGCGGGCACAACTGTAAAAGACAGGTGCAATGCGCTGCTTCCTACAAAAAAAGAGCCGACGTATTCTCGATTTTTCACGTCAGCTCTTTTTTAATTTCCTTACGCTCAGCGAACAACTCCTCTGCTTTACGGTTCTCATAAAGAAATATCTATCGTTGCGGCAACCGCCTCCGCCGAGACCGCCGAGGCAGCCATCGCCATACTCACATCCGCACCCGACACATCCGAAGTACCTGTATCCGCACCGCTGCAATCCATGCCGAACTCTGCCGCAAGCTCGCGCTCAACTTCTGCTTGAATCTCCGCCTCGGTCAACGCAAGCGCCGCGGCCTCCGCACTTAAGCTCACCATCACGCCGCCGTCGTATCCCGTCGATCCCGTATAAGGCATCTTTCCCTCGTTGCTCATGGTTTCGAGATATTTCATGTCCGCCTCGGTGATCTTTCCACGCTCTCTGGTGCGGTGCATATTCTTTTTCTGCATCAGCTCCTGCTGCTTGCGCTTTGTCCTCTGGATCTCCTGCGACACCTCGATCTGGACCTTCTGCTCGATCTTCTGCTCCTTCTGCGCCGCCCTGCGCTTTATCTCGCTTTTCTTCTGCCTTGCCCGCACGTTTCCCTCATCGTAATGAGCGGACTGCTCGCGCTCCTCCTCGCGCAGATTCCGCACCTTCAACTGTGCGCAGCGCACCATGCGCTTTGCATGAGCAAGTGCCGCAGCCACTTCCTTTCTGTCATATTGCCCGCTCGCACCGCAGCGTGCCACCTGCGCGACCTTACTTTTCGCGCGGACTAACACCGTGGACGCACTCTGAGCTTTCTTTGCCTGAAGAATCTGTCCGGAAATCTCTCTGTGATTATAATTTAAACGCTTTACGGGTTTCTTCTGGCCTGTGTTCCGAAGCGCCGCCATACGCGCCCTTGCGTCATTTCTGTTCTTGATGGTGACTGTCCCCATCATCGCCGCCTGCATTCCCGGCGTATTAATACCGTTTACCGTTATTCCCATAACTCTTTCCTCCCTGAAAAAGTATGAAGTCTGTCTTACGGAGTCCATTCCTTATTATATTACATCGGCAAAATTTACATAATTTTTAACCTGTTGTCACGAAATAGCACAGAATTGCAACCAATTTACAAAAATCTTCCCGTCAGATACGATATCCATGTCACATCCGCAACATTTACAAGCACCAGCACAGCGAGCAGCGTAAACACCGCTTTTTCAAGTGTTCGGTAAATTTCTCTGCGCAGCACCGGCCGCATCTGCTTCATCTGCATCAGACAGACAAAGATACAGGTAAAGTACAGGTAAATATATGGCCTGTTTGCGGATGCATAGATCGTCGGGGAAAATCCCATGACAACCCCCGTCGCAAATCCCACGCCCAGAAGCAGCACCGTGTACAGATAGCGTTCCGTATCCCCGGTCAGCCAGTACAGCGCACACAGGATACCTCCGATGCAGGCTGCCAGAAAAAGCAGCGGCAGCCAGACTGCCGGACTGCCAAAATCCCATCCCGCCGTCTGTTCCGGTATCACAAAAATATTGGCAAACCGCACATATCGGCTACGGATGACGGACTGCCCGAACAGCACAAGCAGCGGTAGCCCCGCACACACGGTTTTCCGGTAATCTCTGGTCTTTAAATATACCAGACCGGCCAGTATCAATACCGTCATAAGAAACACATAGTCAGGCACCGCGATAAACACACGCTCTATATTCGCAAGCCCCATATAAAGCTTTTCCCAGAGAGAAAATGACGCAAACTCCGGCATGCGCCCCTGTATCTCCTGGAGCTCACGGATTTTATTTCCGGGACAGAGCAGTATCGCCGTAAACCATGCGATTGTAACCCCCAAAAGTGCGTACAGATACGCGTTGTTTGAGCGTTTTCTCCTCCGCTGCCAGACCAGTGCAAGGACAAGCAGCACAAGAAGCAGCGCCGCCGCCTGTTCCTGGCTTGCCGCATAGGCACAGGCTAATATGCCGGCCGCTTTCTCATACCACGCCATAGGAACTCCCCGCACAGCCTTTTTGATATGAAGCGCCAGAAACAGGATACACCAGAGCGGCCACAGATAGTTTGTCGTCGTGGAAATCCACCCTGCCGACATCATGTCCGAAAAGGGATAGAGCAGTGTAAAGCCCGCAATCCACCAGCGCAGATCTTTGTCCGCTTCCAGCAACTTATCAAGCAGTATCGGAATCGAGGCAAAGACAAGCACATCCAGCACCCGCCACAGCAGCGGCGCATGAACCAGCGGTATCAGCACCAGCTCAATCCCCAGCCGCGACGACCAGGTCCGATAGCGATGCGCCAGAATTTCCCAGATGCTTCCGCCGTCCAGAAGCGTCTTAAAATAAACCATATCATCCCCGACGGACACCGACAGCACTGCATGCCACAAAACCGCAACTACCCCAACGCAAAAAAAGGGCAGGTATTCCTGCACCTTCCCTTTTTTAGCGGCCCACGACCGGCCTAGCATATTTCCGCCCCGCTCGGCATCGGCCGCTCCGGCGCCACAAGCGCAAGGTTCCCCTCGGCGTCCTCCGCGCACAAAAGCATGCCCTCGGACAGCACGCCGGCCAGCTTGGCGGGCTTTAAGTTCACAAGCACCATCACCTTTTTGCCCACCATCTCTTCCGGCGTATAATATTTGCGGATTCCCGATACAATCTGCTTTACCTGACTGCCGATTTTCACCTGCGAGCACAAAAGCTTCTTTGATTTCTCCACGGCCTCACACGAAAGAATCTCGCCGACCTGGAACTGCATTTTCATAAAATCATCATACGCGATTTCGCCCTTCGGCTCAATGTCAATCACGGTTTCATCCGAAGTCTCTGCGGCTTTGCCCGAAGTCTCCGCATCCGGATTGCCGAGCGCGCGCTGCTCCGCCTCAAATTCCTTCCGCTGCGTTTCCTGAATCTCCTCCACCTTCGGCAGAACCTCTTTTAAATCGAGGCGCGCAAACAGAATTTCCGGCTTTTCCACAACTTTTTTGCCGCTCTCATAGAGGCCAAACCGATCCAGCTCGTCATATCCCCGCAGCCCCGTGTTAAGCTGTCCGACAATCTTTTCCGCAGTCTCCGGCAGGAAGCTCGCGAGCAGGGACGCGCCGATTGTGATGGATTCCACGAGATTGTAGAGCACCTCGCCGAGACGGTCGGCCTTTGCCTCGTCTTTTGCCAGAATCCACGGCGTCGTCTCGTCGATATATTTGTTGCAGCGACGAAATACGTTGAATACCTCCGTGATCGCATCCACGACCCGCAGCTCCGCCATCTTTGCCGTCACCTTATCTCTGGCTCCGGTGACAACGGCTTTCAGATCCGCGTCCACCTCCCCGGTAACCCCGGTGCTTTTTACCGTGCCGCCAAAATATTTATTGCTCATCGAAACCGTGCGGTTCACGAGATTTCCGAGAATATTCGCAAGGTCGGAATTGAAACGCTCCACCACAAGCTCCCATGTGATAATACCGTCGTTCTCAAACGGCATCTCGTGAAGCACAAAATACCGGGTGGCATCCACGCCGAACAATTCTGCCATGTCGTCGGCATAAATCACATTTCCTTTGGATTTGCTCATCTTATCGCCGCCCTGCAGAAGCCACGGGTGACCGAATACCTGCTTCGGAAGCGGCAGGTCAAGCGCCATCAGAAAGATGGGCCAGTAAATCGTGTGGAAACGAACAATATCTTTCCCGATTAAATGCAGATCCGCCGGCCAGTTTTTGTTAAACAATTCGCTCGAATTACCGTCGGCGTCATAGCCGATTTTCGTGATATAGTTTGTCAGCGCGTCGAGCCATACATATACCACATGCTTCGAATCGAAATCGACCGGAATACCCCAGCTGAACGAAGTTCTCGACACACACAGATCCTGAAGCCCCGGCAGCAGGAAGTTGTTCATCATCTCGTTTTTGCGCGACACCGGGCGGATAAACTCCGGATGCGTGTTGATATGCTCAATCAGACGGTCCGCATATTTGCTCATCTTAAAGAAATATGCCTCCTCCTTCGCCGGCTGTACCTCGCGGCCGCAGTCCGGGCATTTGCCGTCCACAAGCTGCGACTCGGTCCAGAACGACTCACAGGGCGTACAGTATAATCCCTCGTAAGCCCCTTTGTAGATATCCCCCTTGTCGTACAGCTTCTTAAAAATCTTCTGCACCTGCTTCTCGTGGTCCGCATCGGTCGTGCGCACAAAATTATCGTAGGACGTGTTCATCAGATCCCAGATGCGCTTTATCTCCTTTGCCACACCGTCCACATATTCTTTCGGTGTGATTCCGACCTTCTCGGCCTTCTCCTGAATCTTCTGCCCGTGCTCGTCGGTACCGGTCTGCAGATAGACATCATAGCCCTCGAATCTCTTGTACCTTGCGATCGCATCCGCAAGCACGATCTCGTAGGTGTTTCCGATATGCGGTTTGCCGGACGTATAGGCAATCGCCGTTGTGATATAAAATTTTCCTTTGCTCATAAAATCCTCCTGTTTTCTGACAATAAAGCGTTTTTGTTTTGAGAAAATTTCCTGAATGGAACAGCAGGCCGTGTGCTTCGCGAACGGCCCTTATGTTCAACAAAAAGTCCCGTCCCCCGCGGCTGTTTCCTGCCGCAGAAGACGAGACAAAATCCCGTGGTACCACTTCTGTTCGCCCGCGTACCTCACACACGCAGGCCTCATTCCCGATATCCTCCGCCCGTCTGCTCCTCTGCCGCGGCTGCCCCACATGGGTGCCTGCCGCTTCCGGCCGTTTCATATCTCCCGCTGTAACAGGCGGTCCTGTCAGAGCTTATCCGCCGGTCTGTCACGAAAGCGCCTCACACGCTCCGGTCCCTGCCGTCGGTTCATCTCTGCCACTCCAAAGCCATCTTCCGCCCGTCCCCGCTCACTCCCTCTCAGCATCCTGCCCGCTCCGGCGTCCGGCTCTTTCGCCTTCTTTGGCCGCACACTTCGGACAATCGGGAATCTCTCTGTAAAGCCTCAACAGACGTACTCTCTTTTTCTCCGTGTTTTCTGATACCCTGTTAGTTTTCCTAAGATTAGCATGGATAAACAGGAATGTCAAGAATTCCACAAGAAAACATATTTTATGAAAGAAATGTATCTTGCAACTAAAATTTTCATATGCTATAATGCCATTAGGCAAAGAAATGTGGAGAATTCCATGTAGGCAAAGAACGAATCCCCCGACTGTAATGGCGTACAGTCGAGGGATTCTTCTTTTCTTTTTATAGTGGCAAAGCATCCACTAGGCTATTTGTTGCCTTTGTCGTGCCTGTCTAGCCATTTGCTGATGAGGTGGCAAACCACACCTGCTGCGACAGTCACAAGAAATGTGAAGAATAACTCCATGCAAACACCTCCTCCCGTTGCCGGGTGTAGGTTGGACAACACGAGCATTATAACATATCATATAGATATTCTTCTATCTCTTTCTTAAAAGACTTTACCTTCGATGAACAAGGGTACAATTCGGTGTAGGCGAAAAGAGTTTATTTTCCCCTAATCTGATTCCAAACTTGTCGTACAACGACACTTCTTTATTGATAAAAAGGCACGGATATATTACATTATAGGTAAGCATTGCAATTACTGACGGCCACTGTCGAAACAGGTATTACGCAACTGATTTGAACTATGGCAATGCCCGTGTTAAAATGTTGAGGGAGAACGACAAAATGTTTCAGTTATTACTCATTATTATTTATCTGGCTTTTATCAGTCTGGGGCTGCCGGACGCGCTGCTAGGCTCCGCATGGCCGACAATGTACCGGGAATTTTCCGTTCCCGTTTCCTACGCGGGCGGCATTTCTATGATTATCGCTGCCGGCACGATTATCTCGAGTCTGCAGAGCGACCGGCTGACAAAGAGATTCGGGACCGGAAAAGTCACGGCAGTCAGCGTGGGAATGACCGCCGCCGCACTGTTCGGATTTTCCGTCAGCCATTCCTATGCCGCATTATGCCTGTGGGCCGTGCCTTACGGGCTCGGCGCCGGCAGCGTGGACGCTTCCCTGAATAATTATGTCGCGCTCCACTACGCAAGCAGACATATGAGCTGGCTCCACTGTATGTGGGGCATCGGCGCCTCTCTCGGCCCGTATATCATGGGCTATGTGCTGGAGGGCGGACGAAGCTGGAATGCAGGATATCTGTGTATCGCCGTTCTTCAGATCATACTGACCGCCGTATTGCTTTTCAGTCTGCCGCTGTGGAAAAATCGGAACGCAGACCGCGCCGCACAGACGGACGGGGAATCTGACGGCAGACCGCTTTCTTTGCATCAGGACGATAAACCGCTTACTCTGCACCAGATTATAAATATTCCGGGAGCAAGGGAAATCATGATCACGTTTTTCTGCTATTGTGCGCTTGAACAGACCGCCGGCCTGTGGGCGAGCAGCTACCTTGTGCTTCACCGGGGATTATCCGCGGAGACCGCCGCCGGATTTGCAAGCCTGTTTTATATCGGGATTACGGTAGGAAGAGCGCTTGGCGGATTTCTGACGATGAAATTCAACGATACGCAGATGATACGGCTCGGACAGGGTTTTATCATACTCGGCATCGCCCTTTTACTGCTGCCGTTCGGCAGTGCAGGGGCATTGGCGGGGCTGGTGATTGTCGGCCTGGGCTGTGCGCCCATTTATCCGTCTGTCATCCATTCCACGCCGGAACATTTCGGCGCAGACAAGTCACAGGCCGTCATCGGCGTGCAGATGGCATCCGCCTATATTGGGACCTGCCTGATGCCGCCGGTCTTCGGGTTTCTCGCAAACCATATCAGCGTTTCCCTGTTCCCGTTTTTTTTGCTGGCAATCCTGATCCTTATGGTTGTCATGCATGAGAAAATGCTGCCGAAAGTCGCTGCAAACCGTGACAAAAAAACGGTGGTGTAGGCGGAACTGTTTGTCGACGGTTTCCGGCCAGGGCAAAAATCGGCGTTTTCTGCGCTCTCTCGTTTCCTGTTCCCCATCCTACACCGAGAGCGCGATAAACCCGACGTTCACGAGGCAGATGAGCGCCAGCAGCGTTATCACAAGCTTTCCGGACGTTTTATGCAGTTTTTCTTCCGCCTGCCGCGGCATCTTTTTTACCGCATACAGCGTGACGGACAGAAGAATCGCGTACAGCGGCGCATACACCCGCTCCCCGGACACATAGATCGTCGCCACAAAGCCGAGTACCATCCCGGCACCAAAGCCCAGCCCCAGTAAGATCAGGACATAGAAAAATTCCATCAACTCCTCACCGAACAGCTGAAACAGCGCATATATCATGCACGCGACCGTAATCAGCAGATATGCCATCGGCAGCCACGTCGACAACTCTCCCCAGCTCCACGAGAGAACCTCTCCGGGAATCACAAAAAGACCCGACAGCCCCGGGTACGCCGTGCGCACCACCGACTGCCCAAACAGAATCAGAAGCGGTAGCCCGGAAATCAGCGTCTTTTTATAATCATCCGTTTTTGCATATACGAGCAGCACCCAAACAAGCAGCACCGCGAAAAATACGATATCCACATTCGCGATAAAGACCCGCTCAATACTAAGCAGTCCCAGATACAGCTTGTCCCCGAAGCCGAATGTCTCATAAATCGGAAGATCCGCGAGACTCACCGCGTTCCGCCCCGCATTCCCCGGACAACATGCGATCACCACAAGCGAAACGACATCCGTCACCGCAAGTACGAGAAATGCAAGCAGGTTTGACGGCTGTTTCTTTTCTTTTGCCAGATAAAATCCATAGAGTGCGAGCATCGCAAACAGGATCACCGCATACTGCTCATGGCTTCCGACCATAAGACCCACAGGGATTCCTGCCAGCACTTCCACGACCGACAGTTTTTCCGCTTTCGCCAGCTTTTTTATCAGCAGCGCCAGATAAAAGATCCCCCACAGCGGCCAGAAATGCGTCACTGTTGTGGTAATCCAGCCCGCCGTTCCCATATCGTGAAATGGAAACAGCAGCACGGCCCCGGCCGCACACCAGTTCATCCGTCTGCCGCCTCCAAACAACTTTGAAATCAGAACCGGCAGGCTCGCAAACATCAAAAAATCAACGCAGCGCCAGAGCAGCGGCGCTTTGATCACCGTGACGAGAATTCCCTCGGACACAACGCGGGAAGTCCAGTTTAAATAGCGTCCCGCCAGGTATTCCCAAAGCGTCGCATTGTCCGTGGCCTGACTGAAAAATACGTCGTCCCCGCCCATCGGTTTCATGCACAGGTGATACAGTAGCCCGACCGCAGCGACGAATAAAAACGGCGCATATGGAAAAACATATGCGCCTGTTGAATTTCTTTTTTCCATAACAGGAATTACTCCTCTGTCCCTTCTTTACCTGTCTCGACTGCCGGGCTCGCCGCGTCTGTGGTCTCTTCCGCATCCGTCACATCCACCACTTCGGCCGCAACCGTCTCGACTACCGTATCCTCCCCGGCAGGCTCGCTCATACGCGCCCCGCAGCTGCTGCAGTACGCCGCGCCCAACGGCATATGCGCTCCACAGGACGGACATTCCGCCGCACCCTGAAGACGCAGGACCTCCGCCTCCATCCGGTCGATTTCTCCGAGCGCCTCCCGGATCAGGAAGAACTGCTCTGCCTCCTCACAGCTTTCCTCGTCTTTATGCTTTGCATAATAGTTCATGCCGAGCAGTGCATACTGCCCCTGGACATAATCCTCTTTCGCCTTGATATCCAGCTTCAGTTTCGTAATTTCCGAAACCTCCTTTGCCTTCTGCGTCATTTCCTTTCCCGCCGACGTAAGCGATTCCCCTAACCTGTCAAAAAATGCCATCCCGTTTCCTCCTTCTGATATGATACTATCTGATACAAATATATACCAAATACACCACATAAATCAAGAGCATGATAATACCTTCTTTTTTTTCTATCTTCTGTTTCGTCCATCCGAACACCCATACAAGAAGACTCATTGCCACCAGAATCGCAATGTCGATCACATTTTCCATGATAAACGTAATCGGGCTGATACTCGCCGCAATTCCGAGCACAAACAGGAAATTAAAAACATTCGAGCCGATCACGTTTCCGAGCGCCATATCAAGCTCGTTTTTGCGCGCCGCGACCACGGATGTCACCAGCTCCGGAAGACTTGTGCCACAGGCCACGATCGTCAGGCCGATCAGGTTCTCGCTCAGACCGAACATTTTGGCAACGGAAGACGCTCCCTCCACGACAAAATCTCCGCCAAACTTAATCGCTATGATACCGCCCAGGATAAACACCACACATTTCCACACCGGCAGCGCTTCATACTCTTCATCGGAGGCGGCAGCGCGGGCCTTTAACGCCGAGCGCACCATCCAGATCATAAATCCCGCAAACATGACAAGCAGAATCACACCGTCGAGATGTCCCAGCACCATCCCGGCAGCGCCGAGCGCCAGAAGCGCCAACGCGCAGACCACCGAGAACGGGAACTCTTTCTTTAACGTGCTCTTATCCACAAGAAGCGGCGTAAACAGTGCGCTGAATCCACAGACCACCATCAGATTGAAAATATTAGAACCCACCGCATTGCTGACTGCCAGCGCATTGTTACCCGTCAGGGACGCCGTGACGCTGACCGCGCATTCCGGCAGGCTTGTCCCCATCGCCACAATCGTGAGACCGATAATAATGGACGGAACTTTCAGCATCTTCGCCACCGCCGAGCTGCCCTCGACAAAAAAGTCCGCGCCCTTGATCAAAAGAACGAACCCGACTACCAGCAAAACAACTGACCAGAGTATTGCTCCCATAATTTTTCTCCTTTTCTTTTCGTATTGATCTTATCTCTATGTTATCCGCATTGCGGCTGTTTTAGCCCAAAATCCCAAGATGGGAACTCCCAAGATGGGAGAGCAGAATCCGAAGGCCCAGCAGCACCAGAATCACGCCTCCTGCGAACTCCGCCCTGTTTTTGTACTTGCTTCCGAAAAAGTTGCCTACATACACGCCCCCGACGCTGATAAAAAATGTTGTGACACCGATGACGGAGACCGCCTCCGCGATCGGATACTGCAAAAATGCAAAGGTAATGCCGACCGCAAGCGCATCGATACTGGTCGCGACCGCAAGCACCAAAAGCTCTTTTAAGTTCAGGGGAGCGTCCATCTCTGTGATCTCATCGTCCTCCGCAGGCTTTATCGCCTCCAGGATCATCTTACCGCCGATAAATCCCAGCAGACCAAATGCAATCCAGTGATCAATGCTTGTGATATACCGCTCGAACTGACTCCCGAGCACCCAGCCGACAAACGGCATCAGCGCCTGAAAGCCACCGAAAAACAGACCGATGACAAGCGTCTGCTTTTTATTGACCTTGCGCATCGCAAGCCCTTTGCAGATGGAGACCGCAAATGCATCCATCGCAAGACCAACTCCCATCAAAAACAATTCCACAAAAACCGCCATACTTTTTTGCTCCTTTCCCCGCTCCGCATTCCCATATCCGCCGTCTGCCTGTCCGCACTGTCTCCGGCGCGGCCACAAAAAAGAGACTCAATGCATATATCTCTATTCTCCCCGAAATTCGGTAGAAAATAAAATATATACATGAGTCTCATTCTTTAAGATTTGCCAGGCCGCCGGCCGGGTCTGTTGACAAATCACGTCTGCACGCGAACTACTCCCCCACGGATAACGCTCTTTTCAATCAAATATTTCCCTCACTATACCCGCGTCGCCGACGATTGTCAACCATTTTTTCCAAAATCAGGCAATTGTATCAAAAAAAATACATTTTCCTCCGCGGGGCAACACTAACCGAGCAGCTCCATAATTTCTTCCCGCGAAAAACTCACAGAATCCATACCCTCACCTTCTAACACCTGCTCCGCCAGCCGCTTTTTCCGGTTCTGGATATCGACAATTTTCTCCTCGATCGTGCCCTCGGAGACCAGCTTATAGACCGTCACGACGCGTTTCTGCCCGATGCGGTGCGCCCGATCCGTGGCCTGATTCTGCACCGCCACATTCCACCACGGGTCATAGTGAATCACGATATCCGCCGCAGTCAGATTCAGCCCGGTCCCCCCGGCTTTTAAGGAAATGCAAAACACCGGCACATCGTCCGTCTGAAAGCTCTCCACCATCTGCATACGCTTTTCTTTGCCCACGCTTCCTGTCAGCATATAATACGCGATTCCCGCCCGGCGAAGCTGCTCCGCAAGCCGGTCGAGCATCGTGGTAAACTGTGAAAACAACAGCACTTTATGTCCGCTGCCCGCGGCATTTGCAATCAAGTCCAGACACATCTGCGTCTTTGCGGACTCCCCCCGGTAACCGTCAAAAAGCAGCGCCGGGTCGCAGCAAATCTGCCGCAGCTTTGTCAACTCCGCAAGAATCTGGATCTTATCCGTACTAAATTCCCGCTCGGTCTTGCCGTCAAGTTCGCTTCTCAGCTTCTGCACATGCGCATCGTAGAGCGCTAACTGCTCTCCCTCAAGCTTTGCATAAATATGTTCCTCGAGCTTCTCCGGCAAATCCGTGAGCACATCCCCCTTTAAGCGCCGCAAGATAAACGGGCGTATCATGCGGTGCAGGCGTTCCATCTTGTCGGTGTCCCCATTCACTGTTACCGGTACCTCGATCTCTTTTCGAAAGCGCGCATAAGTATAGAGAAACCCCGGCATGAGATAATCAAAGATACTCCACAGTTCGCTGAGCCGGTTTTCAATCGGCGTTCCGGTCAGTGCAAGCTTAAACTCCGCCGTGATCTTTTTGACCCCCTTTGCCGCCTGGGTTCCGGGATTCTTGATATACTGCGCCTCGTCGATGACCTGAACCGCAAAAATCATTTCCCGGTAAACATCCGCATCCCGTTTCAGCAGATCGTAGGAAGTGATCAAAATCTCACCCTCCCTGCTGCTCCTGATGATCTGTTCCCGCTCCGCGGCCGGCCCTGTCACAAGAACCGTCGAAAGCGCGGGCGCAAAGCGCGTAACCTCCTTCTGCCAGTTATAGACCAGGGATGCCGGACAGACAATCAGGCTCCGGCGTCGTTCCCTCTCCCCGGCCTCCCATTCCTGCTGCTCCGCCAGCAGCAGAGCAATCACCTGCAGGGTCTTTCCGAGTCCCATATCATCCGCGAGAATTCCGCCGAACCCGTTTTCCCGCAGCGTCTTCAACCACCGGAAACCGTTTTTCTGATAGCTGCGCATCACACTCCGCAGGGATTCCGGCACTTCATAATCGCTGTCCTCGATCGTCTTCATGTCCCGGACAATCCCCTTAAATTCGCGATTCTTCTCGACACGGAGCGCCTGATTGTCCCTCAGTACCCCGTCGAGATACATCGCGCGGTATTTCGGCACATTTACCGTGCCGCGCCTTAAGCTGCTCTCGGTCAGATGCAGATCCTCACTGACCTCGGCAAGCAGCCCGAGACCGTCGTCGCGGATATCGAGAAAGTCCCCGTTTTTAAGCCGGATATACTTTTTGCGCCTGTCATATTTCGTCAGCAGATACGCGATCTCTTCCGGGGGCATCTCATCCGAATGTATGCCTAATTCCAGCAGTCCGCTCTTTAAGGAAATCCCCACCGTCACGGCCGGCGAGGACACCACCCGCATCCCCCTGAAATCCTCCGAGGTATAGATGGACATATGCTCGGACAGACGCTGCAGACCGCCGGAGAGCAGCCGGTACAGCATGTCCTCGTCCCGGCTCAGTACAAAAATCGTCTTCGTCAGATCATACCCGTTAAAATACGGCTCCACAACACTCCGAATACGGCTCTCCTCCGAGATATCACGCACCTCACCCGGCTGAATCTTATTCAGGACGTTATATTTATTCTCCCCATAGAGAACGACCAGCTTTGCGCCTACCGTCTGATTGTCCTGCCTGTCGATATACAGCTCAAATTCCGGTCTCGGCGGCACATAAAGGCTTTCGTCAAAGCCCTCCGCACAAAGGCAGAAATGCTCCCGAAGCAGCGGAAGCAGATCTCTGCAGAACATCGGAAGCTCCTCCGCCGCAAGATAAACCTGACCGCCCGCCTGCCGCTCCAGATAATCGAAAAACTCGGACAGCTTTTCCCGGAGGCCCCGGCGGCTGCGAAAAATCTGTCCGTCCTCATAGAAATAATAGAAATTTTGGCCCCGGAGCACATGCAGCTCTTCCAGGTACAAAAAAACACCTGCCGCCCCGGCACGAAGTGTAAGCTCCGGCCTGCGCTCCTCTGACGCCACGCGGCAGACTGCCGGCTCTGCATACCCGAATTCCGCCGAAAACGGTTCCGTTCCCACCGCCGCAAAAAACCGGTCGCAGCCCACCTCGTCTAACTCCATGACGCGCTCATATCCGCCCCCGGACGCATAGTAGGCGTGAAACTTGCTCTGTCTGCGTTTGTCTTCCTCCTGCAGGCGCAAAAATTCCACGATGCGCCAGGCGGATTCGGTAAAAGCCTCTCTGCTGTGATAGAAATCCAGCTTCTTTCCGTAATGCACCTTTTCGTTCCCGGAAATGGCGCGCAGAAAAGCCGAGATGTTTTTCAGCACATACTTCTGCTCCACCCCGACTTTAAATTCCACGACCGCATAGCCGTATTCCTGCTTAAAATACGGTTCCAGCTCCACCTTCCCGTATACCTGTTCCGGAATCAGATAGGTCACGCCCGCCTGCAGCGAATACCGATTCAAAAGGTTCTTAAATGCCGCTTCCGTTTTCAGCTCTGGAATATTCCGGTTTTGTTTTTTCTCATCCGCACTGTCACGCTTCACCCGCAGGATATCACCGGCCGGCCGGCGGTTTACATATGTCAGCAGCACCGCGACACAGTGCTTGCACATTCCCTCGTAATTATAAAATGCCTCACAGGAACACTTACAGCCTGCCACGTCCGCAAACTCTTCGTCCACCGTCGCTTCCACCTCATAGAAAGCCCGCTCACGTCCGCGGACTTTCGCAGAGATTTCCGCCATCGGCAGTCCCTTTTCCAGATAGACTTCATAGGAAAAATCAAAAACGCCGCCTGTCTCAAACAAATCCTTTCCCCTGCGGTAGGTGGCCGGATATGCCTCTTCCCTGATATCTGATACAGAAAACATGATTTTCCCCCATATTATTTGGCCTTCGGACTCCTGTTAATCATCCTCTCTATCAGCTCCACCGACTCGCGTATTCCGTAGCTTGCGCTGTTGATGCACAGATCATAGTTCGTGGCATTGCCCCATGCCCTGCCGGTGTAGAAGCGGTAATAACGCTCATGCTTTGCATCCAGCTTCAGCAGTAGCTTGCGCGCATGCTTGTAATCCAGATTCTTTACCTGCATCATACGCCGCACTCTCTGGTGGAACGGCGCCGTGATAAAAATACTGATATGCGGAATATGATTATTCGTCAGAATCACGTCCGCGCACCGGCCCATCACGATAAAGTCCTCCGTCCGGGCCTTCTCGCAGATTAAGTCGCTCTGGTTAAAAAAGACCGCGTCCTTTTTCGGCAGCCCATGATACCGCCAGATATCCGAAGCCCGCTTTACCATTTTGCGCCCTGCCTTTGTAGTGCCGGCAAGTTCCTTTATGACCTCGAGGCTCTCTCTGTCCTTTACCGCATCCTGTTCGGCTTCCAGACGACCCAGAACCTGATTAAATATCTCCACGTCATAGTAATTGATCTTGAGCGCATCCGCCAGCGCAAATCCGATATCGGTTCCAGCACTCCCATGGGTCCGCCCGATGCAGATCACCAGATGGTCATCTTTGGAAAACTTCTGGCTCAGATTCGAGGTGTTGAGCTTCGCAAGCCGCTCGTCCAGAATATCCACGGAACCGAAACTCGACGGTATTTCCTCCACCTCGTGCAGAATCGCGTTGTATTTGCGCATTACCTGTTTCCGGCTCTCCTTGTCGCGGATCGTGCGCGCCATATTGGCGATCAGCGCAATCTCGCTTCGAAGCTCGTGTCCCTGGGGGCTTGTGAGCATCAGAAATTCGAGTTCCCTGATACAGGAATCCTCATCCTGTGAAAAAACGCGTCCAAGTGAAGAGCCTACCAGCCGATAGACCTCCGCGTCCAGATCATAAATTTTTTTTGCAAGCTTTTTGTAATCCTCATGCTTCTTTTCCATCTGCCACACCTCCCCTTACAAAAAGAATACCAGCGTATCCAGCAGAAATACCGGTATCAGACACGCAAAGGACCATAAAATATAACCGAAAAACGAGGGCATGCGGATACCGTTCTCGTCGGATATCGATTTCACCATAAAATTCGGGGCATTCCCGATATAGGTATTTGCTCCCATAAATACCGCTCCGCAGGAAATCGCCGTCAGCATCTTTACCGATATCGTACCCACGGTCGTCGCAAGTCCCTCCGTAAAGCCGAGCGTACCCGCCGTCGTCAGGAAGACCAGATAGGTCGGCGTATTATCCAGACAGCTTGAGAGCAGTCCCGTTGCCCAGAACATCTGATACGGCTCCGAGATGCCGAGATTCGGTCCGAGGGCCTTTAACAGCATAAGCGCAGGCTGCATCGTGATAAAAATACCGATAAACAGCACCGCAACCTCACGGATTGCGCCCCAGGTAAAGTGGTTCTCGGTCCGTATCTTTGCATCTGTCGTCTTAAAGGATAAAAACGCCGCAAGCAGAATAATCGCAATCTCGATGATCGCCGGAAAGCTTAAGCGCACCTCGCCGAAAATATGTATGCCGCGCACATTTCCCTGTGCATCCGCAAATGCGGGAAGTCCCGGAAGCACACCGCTCAGGATCACCGCCGCGACAATCATGATCATAAACAGAATGTTGTGCGCTCCGTTCAGCCGGATTTCCGTTCCCGGTTTTCTGATATCCGGTTTCTGACCTTCCCGGATGTCCTTGCGGTAGTTGCAGCGGTCAAGAAAATAAAAAAGAACCGAGAGCACGGCCATATTCAACAAAAGAATCGGCAGCAGATGCATACTCCAGAAAAACGGAACCCCGCGCATAAAACCCATCAGAAGCGGCGGATCTCCGATCGGCGTCAGACAGCCTCCCATATTTGAAATCATGAAAATAAAAAATATCATGATATGTGCTTTGTGCCTTCTCCACGAGTTCATTTTAATCATCGGACGGACCATCAGCATACTCGCTCCGGTCGTTCCGATGCAGCTCGAGAGCAGCGTACCGATCAGCAGAAATATCGTGTTGACACGCGGCGAACCCGCCAGGTCCCCGTTCAGTGTAATATTGCCGGACACGCAAAACAGCCCGAACAGCAGAACAATAAATGTAAGGTAATCATTCACCACGCATTCGAGCACGGTTTCCGCCGAAGCGGCAGCCCCGTATTTTACGGTGTAGGGAATGATAAACAGCAGAGACCACAATGCCACCGCGTGCGGCTGATGTTTTTCCCACCACTCCGCCTTCACCAGCGGGAGAACGGCAATACACAGCAGCAGTCCGGCAAAGGGAATACACAGCCATGGTGCGACTAATTCATTCATAACAATTCTCCTCCTCAAAAAATTCTTTTCTTATTCTAGTACCATTCCCCAAATTTGTTAAGCATTTTTTTCAGAAAAAAATCGCTCCTGGCCCCAATGCCCGATAACGCCCGGATTACAGCCGGTAGCGCTCCCCAAATTTCTGATAGAGGCGGTTGAACTCCGCGGTCTCGTCAGCGTCAAACTGGTCTGTGAAACTGTGCTCTTCGAGCCCGGTGTCTTTCAACTGCATCATATATACGGCAATATTCGAGCAGTGATCCGCGACACGCTCATAGTTCATCGCAAGATCCGACAGCACCAGCCCGAGCTCAATCGTACATTTGCCCTTTCGCAGGCGCTTGATGTGATGCTTTTTCACGTCCCTGTTAATATCGTCGATCACTTCCTCAAGCGGCTCCACGGTTTTCGCAAGCCTTATATCGTTTTTTATAAAGGCCGCCGTAGTCCGGTTTAAAATGTCCTCGATCGCACGGCCGTAGATATCCATCTCCTCCCTGCCCTTCTTCGAGAATTCCAGCTCCTTTTTCTGCATCCGCTGCGCATTTTCCACAACGTTAATTGCATGATCCGAGATGCGCTCGAAATCGGTCAGGCTGTGCATCAGCGAAGTCACCTGCAGGCTGTCCTGATAGGAGAGATTCTCGCTGCGCAGCTTTGTCAGATAGCCGGTAAGCCTGTCCTCATAGATATCGATCATATTCTCCTTTTTAATGACATCCTCCGCAGCCTCGTCGGAATAATCCGTCAGAAGCGGCATCGCGGTGAGAAAGGCGTCCCGCGTCATCTCCGCCATCTGACTCACCAGAGAGCGGCACTGTTCAATCGCAAAAGCCGGAGACCCCAGAAAACGCTCGTCCAAAACGGCAAACACATCCACCTCCTGCGCCTTCTCGTCCTCGGTTTTCGGAATCGTCAGATATGCCAGCTTTTCCAGTCCCTTTGTAAACGGAAGCAGTACCGCAGTCGTAAAGATATTAAATACGCTGTGAACCAGAGCGATTCCCGCGGCACCCACGGTCTCGTCGGTAAAACCAAACGCAAACGCCGCATTTCCGATGTAAAACAGCACAAGAAACAGGACCGTACCGATCACGTTAAAATACAGATGGACAAATGCCGTCCGCTTCGCGCCTTTGTTCGCTCCCACTGCGGAAATCATTGCGGTCACGCAGGTTCCGATATTCTGCCCGAGAATAATCGGAATCACCGAACCGTAAGTAAAGGCGCCCGTCGCAGACAGCGCCTGCAGGATACCCACCGAAGCGGAGGAACTCTGAATTACCGCGGTCAGCACCGCTCCGGCCAGAATTCCGAGCAACGGATTTTGAAACATCGTGAGAATATTCGTAAACTCGGGTACATCCGCAAGCGGCTCCACCGCGCCGCTCATGGTCTGCATGCCGAACATCAGAACGGAAAAGCCCATCAGTATCTCTCCGACCACCTTTTTCCTGTCGCTCTTTCCGGACATGAAAAGAACGATACCGATCAGCGCCAGTATCGGCGAAAACGAGGACGGCTTTAACATCCGTATCAGGATGCTGTCCCCCTGAAGTCCCGTTAAACTGAGCAGCCAGGAGGTAATCGTCGTCCCGACATTCGCACCCATAATGATGCCGACCGCCTGGGATAGCTTCATAATCCCGGAATTTACAAAACCGACCACCATAACGGTCGTCGCGGAGGACGACTGGATGACCGCCGTCACCCCGGCGCCCAGCAGCACCGCCTTTATCGGATTCGAGGTCAGATTCTCCAATATGCGCTCCAGCTTTCCGCCCGACATCTTCTCTAAGCCCGCCCCCATCACGCTCATGCCGTACAAAAACAGGGCAAGGCCGCCTATCATTGTCAAAACTCCAAATATGTCCATAATTTATACTCCTTATAATGACAAAACACGAAATCCGCTCCCCACAAACGGACTTCCGAAAAAACATACACTTCCTTTATAATATATTTTTCCCCGTTTTGCAATTATATATCGCGTAAATTACCCGTCAGCCGACGCTGTGCCGGCTAAAAATATCCATGTTATGTTCTCCCTCACATTTTTTCAATCCTTCTGCGCAGCTCGAGCATCTTGTTATCCACTTTTGCAATGACATCCGAGTAATCCCGGATTTCCCGCTCCACATTCTCGATTTCTCCCGCACTTTTCTTATAGCACATCTGTGTATCCAGCTCCGCCCAGTAATCCATTGCAAAGGACCGCACCTGAATTTCCACCCGGATCTCTCTTGTCTTGTCATTGTAGGTCACCGGAACGCCCACGATCACATGAATGCTCTGATAACCGCTCCGCTTCGGATTTTTTACATAATCCTTCTCCCGGATAATCCGAAGATCACTCTGCCTTTTAATCGCATCGGCAATCAGATAAATATCATCGCAGAAATAGCAGACGACACGGATTCCCGCTATATCATTCAGTGTCTCCACCGCCGTCTCAAATGTCACGCTGCGCTCCTTTTTTATCAGCTTTTTGACGATACTGTCCGTCGTCTTAATCCGCGACGCCATGCTCCGTATCACCTGACGGTTCTTCTGTTCCGATAAATCCGCATTGATCAGCCGCATTCTGGCCTGCAGCACATCAATTGCATACGCATACGAAAGCCGCACACCGGGGTTTTCCATCTGCTCCCGCAGATTTTCCATCGACAATTTTTTTACTCCGATTTTGTTTCCTTTTATTTTTATTCGGCCACCTTTCTTTTTAGACATGTAAATTCATCTGTTTTGCTGTTTTATTTTCTGGAAGTGTTTTGGTAAGTTCACCTGAGATATGTGTGAAGAATTTTTATCAGAAGAAACGGGAGTGCCGCAGAGCATAAGCGGCACCCCCGCATCGTGTATCGCGTAAATTCAGAAAATTATAAAACAATAAATGCGCAGGAACCCGGCGCAACCGCAAGCGTTCCGCTCGCCTTTACCGGCTCCATCGCCGGAACCCCGTTCCCCTCGCCCAGTTTGAGCGGAGTGCCGTTTAACGTCATAACGGAGGCCCGCATATTGCCGCCCTCACCGGCCAGCATATAGACATCGGCTTCCCCGGGAAGCGCAACTTCGGTGGTATGTTCCAGATCGTTGTTGATCACCAGATATGCCACGCCGTCTTTTCCATCCTTGCGGCTGTGCGCATAGACATGTGCGCCCATGCGTACCGGCTCTTCGGTGTCATAAACCGTTGTGCCCATGAGACGATTCCATAGCAGCACCGCAAAATAATTCGGGCGCGGGTCGAACACTTCTCTTGCCAGGAAGCCATAATCACTGCTCGCCAGCGTATTGTGGAAGATCACACCGTTTGTCACCGCAGCAAATCCTCCCAGCTCGTTTAACGTCCGGAGCACGTCCAGATAGGTGGATGCCCAGGTGTCTCCGCCGCCGCCTGCGTCTCCGGACTCAGTCACCCACATCTCGCCGCCCGGTACATATTTGTCGCGATATTTCGTGTATACGCGCGCGCAGTCTATCGCGACATCGAGATACTCCTCGGTGTTTGCCTCCGATGCCAGCCAGTGCATTGTGGGCATCACAGATGCCAGACGCTCGGATACACCATTATAATAATGATAGCTGAATACGTCAAGCGGTACTTTCGTTCCGCCCAGCAGATCGTCGCAGCCGCAGGTCATCAGTGCAATATTTTCCACGCCGCCGCTCTTGCCAATCTTCGCCTCGTCTCCGCCGGTCGTACTCGGTCCGACCGCAAGGCATTCCGGATAATTTTCCTTTAACCAGCCGAAGAACAAATCCTGGTCTCTCCGGTAATCCGCGGGCGTATAACCCTTCGGGAAACCGGTGTCTTCCATCATGTTCGGCTCGTTTGCAAACTCCGCCGCCTCGATCGGCACGCCGTATTCTTTGCTCAGGCTAAAAAGCTTCTCTGCCTCCACCGGCGTCCACGGCTCATCCGCGCTGTGCAGTCCCGGGCAGTTCGCAACCGAAACCATCAGCTTTGCGCCGATTGCCTTCACGAAATCCAGAACGCCGATCCACTGCTCCTTCGTCAGCACATTCAGATACCCTTCCGGAACCGTGCCGTTTGTCGTGCCGTCAAAATCGTAGTACGTCTTTGTCGCCCAGGTACCGGATACACGCACCCACACCGGTCCGAATTCTTTTGCCAGTTTGCGGCATTTCTCGTTGTAGAGATCAATCGGCGGATATACCTGCATCAGATCGCGGTACATTGCAGCGATTCCCTCTTTGGTGGGCTCCACATAGAACTCCTCCGTGCCCGCAATCTGCTCCGGCGTATACGCTTTCCAGAAGGTTCCTCCGGTCACCTCCGCAAACTCTACATTGTAGCTCATAAGCATCGGATTCATCTCTCGCAGCGCCTTAAGCCCTCCGGATTTTAATTTTACATTCTCTGACATAAAAATCCCCTTTCCTGGTTGTTTATTTCATCTTAACACACAGGCTCTTCTCCCTGCGTTAAAATGATACCCTCTCAATGACTCTATTATATCATAACTCTGTCCGAATTTCTAAACATTCTGTGTTCTTTTTCATAAATGATTGCGAATTTTTTTCCCGCGAACAGACATACTAAACTACATAAATCTTTTCGGCAAATCAGGAGGTTGCAATATGTCTATGGAAAATCAGGGGCCCGAAGCGGTTCTTCCTGTCACAAATGAATACGGCTACTATGAGATACGCCTTGAGAGCATCGGAGGACTCGGCGCCAATCTCTGCGGCAAAATGCTCGGGGAGCTCGGCGCGCTCTCCCTCTCGCTAAATTCTTTAAGCTTTGCAAGCTACGGCTCGGAAAAGCGCGGTTCACCTGTCAAGTCCTATATTCGCTGGTGTGCCGCCGACAAACCTCTGCGGCAGAACAGCCCGGTGACTCATCCTCACATCCTCGGTATTTTCCACGCGGGACTGATCGGAACCTACCCGGTACTGGAGGGTGTTTCACCCTCCACAAAGATCATTTTAAATACCCCCTTATCCGCCAATGAAGCGGCAGATAAATACCATATTTCCATAGGAGAACTGTACTGTATCGATGCGCTCTCCATCGCTATGGAAACTCATTCCCGCACGAATATGGTGATGCTTGGCGCCATCGCAAAAGCCTCTGGCTTTCTCTCGCTGCCGCCCGTCGAACAGCTTTGCCGCGACACCATCGGGAAGAAATATCCGGCTCTGATCGAGGCCAATCTCGCGGGCGTCCGCCGCGGCTTTGACGACCTGCGCCAGGCCGATACGGGACGCGATATCACGCCGCTGCCCGACACTCCGAAGGAACAGTACGTCTGGGGCTATGCCAATGCTCCCGTCGGAGGCATCAATCCCCGCATCGGCAGCACGGTGTCAAACGACTTATCCCCGTCAAGGGAGGGCTATATCCCGCTGTTTATTCAGGAACGCTGCATCAACTGCGGGCTCTGCGACTCCGCCTGCCCGGATATGGTCTTCCAGTTTGCACCGGGCATCTATAAAGACAAAGAATGTATGGTAAACAAGGGCTTAGATTACTATCACTGCAAGGGCTGCCTGCGCTGCGTCGAGGTATGCCCCACGAATGCGCTGGTTATGGCCGAGGAAAAGGACTATCCCGACAAACCGTATTTCATCCCCAATCAGCACCTGCTGCCGGACGCGATTACCTATCAGAAGGACGGCGCGGATTCCTGGATTACCAGCGAATCTTATCTGGATGAAAAGAGAGTAGACGGAGGTATCGTATAATGAGCGAAAAACAGAGAGTTCTCTACGACAGCGGAAACGAACTCGCCGCTTACGCGGCAAAACAGATTAACTATCATGTGATGGGATATTATCCGATCACGCCCTCCACCCAGATTGCGGAAAATTTAGACGTCATGGGCGCGGAGGGCGAGCATGACATTCAGCTTATCGCCGCGGAGGGCGAACATTCCGCGGCCGGAATCTGCTACGGTGCGGCCGCGGGCGGCGCGAGAGTCGTCAACGCCACGAGCGCAAACGGACTTTTGTACGCCATCGAACAGTTTCCCGTGCAGTCGGGCACAAGGATGCCCATGGTATTAAACGTCGCCTGCCGGACTGTCTCCGGCCCCCTAAGCATCAAGGGCGACCACAGCGACATCATGTATATGCTCAATACCGGCTGGATTATTCTCTTCGCGGACGAGCCGCAGAAAGTCTATGATTTCAACCTTCTGGCCTTAAAGCTCGCGGAGGCGGTCTCCCTCCCAGTGGCAATCGCCTTTGACGGCTTTTTCACGAGCCATCAGAAGCGCAAGTGTCTGGTGTTCGAGGACGATGAGACCGTACAGCGCTATATCGGTCCGAAAATCGCAAGCGACAATCCGAATACCTCCGCCTTTGCATCCGAGCACGCAACCGGGGAAAACCGTTTTTACAGTGTGCTCGACCTCGCGCACCCGATTTCCGTCGGCTCCTATATGAATGAGCCGGACCTGATCAATAACCGCTATCAGCTGCATCTTGCGATGGAGGAGGCACGGAAAAAACTGCCGGATTTATTTGACGAATACGCCCGGCTGTCCGGCCGCAGCTATTCGTTCTGTGACGGCTACCGCCACGAGGACGCCGACGTTCTGCTCTTTGTGCTCGGTTCCTCCTACCACACCGCGATGGAAGCCGTGGACCTTCTCCGGAAAGACGGCGTCGCGGCCGGCGTCGTGACGCTGTATGTGCTGCGCCCCTTCCCGACCGAAGAGCTGCGCAGACTCTGCGCCCACGCAAAGACGATTCTCGTCGCCGACCGGCAGGACAGTTACGGAGCCGGCGGCGGCAACATGTCCTTAGAGGTCCGCGCCGCTCTGCAGGGGTATACAGGCGCCGGGGACAATGCGGATTCTCCCTGCTGTCCGCGGATTCTCTCCCGCGTATACGGCCTCGGCGGCAAAGACTTTTATCTCGAGGACGCTCTGGCGCTGTTTCATGAAGCCGAAAAGCCGGACGCCAAAGATTTCGATTATTACGGCGTCACTCCCGGCACCGAAGACCCCGACGCCAAACAGCCCCGATACTTTGCCCCCATCACCGAGGAGGAGAGCCGTCCGGGCATCACGACCTGCCGTTTCGACGAGACACTCGGGAAAATGACGGTACAGGGCGGCATGTTAAAGGACGCCACCGCAATGCCGATGCGTATCGCCCCTGGCCACGGCGCATGCCCCGGCTGCGGTATCCCGGTGAATCTGAATCTTCTGTTAAAGGGCATTGAGGGAAATGTGGTTCTGCTGTTTCAGACCGGCTGCGGCATGGTCGTCACCACCGGTTATCCGAAAACCGCCTACCGCGTCCCCTTTATCCACAATCTGTTCCAGAACGGAGCCGCCACCCTAAGCGGACTTGTGGAAGCTTTTCACCAGAGACAAAAGCGCGGGGAATACCCCGCCGGCGATATCACGTTTATCATGGTCAGCGGCGACGGCGGTATGGATATCGGCATGGGCTCGGCCATCGGGACCGCGCTGCGCGGACACCGGCTGATTCTGTTCGAGTACGACAACGGCGGTTATATGAATACGGGCTACCAGCTCTCCTACTCCACCCCGATGGGCGCGCGCAGTTCAACCTCCCATGTGGGAAAAGCCCGGTACGGAAAAACCTTTTTCCACAAAGATACGCCGGAGCTGATGGCGGCCACGCACATTCCGTATATCGCAACCGCGGCCGAATCAAACCCGAACGATTTCATCAAAAAGGCTGCCAAGGCCGCCGCTTACGCAAAGGAGTTCGGTACCGCGTATCTCAAATGTCTGTCCGCCTGCCCGCTGAACTGGGGTGACAAGCCAAATCTCGAGCGCAGCGTGATTGCCGGGGCCGTAGACTGCTGTTATTTTCCGCTCTATGAAATCGAACGCGGAATCACAGCGCTGAATTACAATCCGGCTGCAAAGAACAAGAAAATTCCCGTCACCGAATGGTTTGCAATGATGGGACGAACCAAACATCTTCAGAAGGAGGCCTACCGCGAAATCACAGACGCAATCCAGGAGGAGATCGACCGCCGTTTTGCAAGACTCTGTGCGAGAGCGGAGCACCCGCTGCTGTAATCTGCTGTTAATGCTGTAGTCTGCTATTAATTAATATAGAAAGGAACAAACTATTATGGCTGTTAATTTCAATGAGAGTGTTACAAGAGAAAATCTGATGCGCGCCTTCGCAGGAGAAAGCCAGGCGAGAAACCGCTACACCATCGCCGCGGCCGAAGCGCGCCGCCAGAACCTGTATGTGATAGAAGCCGTCTTCCGCTTTACCGCGGACCAGGAAAAGGAGCATGCGGCCGTTTTCTATCAGCATCTGCAGGAACTGTCCGGGGAGAATATCCACATTGACGGAAGCTATCCGGTGGACTTAAGCCAGGATGTCGCGAAACTGCTGCGGCTCGCGCAGCACAACGAGTATGAGGAACACGACGACGTGTATCTGCATTTTGCCGAAAAGGCAAGGGAAGAAGGCTTCCAGAATATCGCCGGCACGTTCCGCCTGATTGCCAGTGTGGAAAAGACGCACGGCGACCGCTTTGCCCTGTTCGCCGAGCTGTTAGAACAGAACCGGCTATTCGTCTCCGACGTTGAAACCGCGTGGATGTGCCTGGAATGCGGTCATATTTACCGCGGCACGTCTGTTCCGGCGGAATGTCCGATCTGCCACGCCGACCGCGGATATTTCATCCGGCTCGAGCTGGCGCCGTTTACCTCGTCATCGTCCGCAAAATAAAACGGCGAAAAATACCCCCGGTGGACAAAGGACGTGTGTCCTTGTCCGCCGGGGGTACCATTGATTAAAACAATTCGACACGGCCAAGCAGCACATCTATCAGATTGCAATGGAAAATCCCTTTGTCATCATAGAAGTTATGTGGAATATCCATGCGGACAATGATTTTTTTAAAAAAATCCTTTGTCAGTGCAAAAGATCCCAATTCAGAGGATTCTTTTTTCTCTGTATCCATCCGGAAAGCCGACTGGATATAAATCTTTTTATCTGCATCATTTACAACAAAGTCAATTTCCCTTTGCACATTTGCACCACCGGTGCGATCCGTCACAACACCAACATCCACAGAATATCCACGTCGCAGAAGTTCGTTATAGATGATGTTTTCCATTATGTGGCCGGGATCATATTGACGATAATTCAATCTTGCATTGCGAAGGCCGATATCCGTGTAGTAGTATTTGTTCGGATACCTGAAATAGGTTTTTCCTTTCACATCGTAGCGCTTTGCCATAGAAATAAGGTACGAATCCATAATATACTGCACATAGTTCGACACTAATGTGGAATTAACCTTTTCATTCTTTATACTGGCCAATGCATTCGCAATATTCGCAGGATTCGTCAGTGAACTGATCTGCGAGGCGAGGAAATCCAGAATATCATTCAGAATATCTTCCCGTTCAATACCGTTGCGCTCTACAATATCCTTTACATACAACTCGCCGTACAGAGACATCAAATAATCTTTTTTATCCTTTTCATCCTTCAGAGCCAAAAGACGCGGCATACCACCGTAAAGCATATAGGTATCCAGGGTTTTTCGCTCGTCGCCCCCAATATGGGAGTAAAATTCTTCAAAAGACAAAGGAAACACATGAATCTGGGTAGCACGGCCACGGAACTCTGTCGCAATATCTTTTGACAATCCCTTTGAATTGCTTCCTGTCACATATACGTCCAAATTTTTATATGCCTTAAGTTCGTTCAGCATATCATAAATGGAAACTTCAATCCCGCCGTTTTCTCTGTCAATGACTTTTGCGGTAAGCTGTACCTCGTCAATGAACAGATAAAACTTTTCATCTTTCCGCTCCGCCACAAAGGTTTCAACATGTTCACAAAGCGTTATTGGATTTCTAAACCTATAATACCGTCTCTGATCCAATTCGATTTTTATGATGTGTTCTTCGGGAACTCCCTGTGAAAGAAGATACTCATAAAACAACCCAAACAGCAGCACTGACTTTCCGCAACGGCGGATGCCAGTGATTACCTTGACCTCTCCGTTCCACATATCATGAATCATCCGATTCAAATAAAAATCTCGTTTAATCATTCATAATCACCTCATACTTATGACGAATACGTCGCTACTTTCCTCTACAGTATGCCACAATTTTTTCAAATTATCAATAAAAGCGTGGGAAGCCCGCAATAAAGTTACGACAATTACGTCGCAAGTATAAGATAACTGGCAGTCTCCTTGCGATAGACTTTTGCAACTTGTTACGGTTTTCTATTTTAGAGTCAAAAACAAGGCTGTTGCTCCGGTAGATGATTCATCTGCTTTTGCAACAGCCCCTTATGTTCCATAAAATTTCCGGAAAAAATTGCGGTTCCAGCCGCACAGGCGGAAACCTTTTATTTTGTGATCTTCACTTTCTTTGCCGACGTGTATTTTCCATATACCTTTTTCCCTGTCGAGTCAACCTTGTACGCGCGCACCCGCATATAGTAGGTTTTACCCTTTTTCAGCTTTGTGAGGGTGAAGGACGTCTTTGACGTCGTCTTTTTCGTCACGGATTTTTTGAAGTTCTTATCCGTAGAGTACGAAATCTCGTAGCCCTTTACACCGGACACTTTTTTGTATTTCAGCGCGATCTGTCCCTTTTTGCTGTTTTTGCAGGAAGAAATCGCCGTCGCCTTTACGGTCACCTTCCCCCACTTCGCATACAGCGTATAGTTTTTCTTCGCACCCTTTTTGATCGTCGTAATCCTTTGTTTAAAGTTCTTGTCCGCATACCAACCCTTGAACACATAGCCCCTGCGCACGGGGTCTTTCAGCGATACCTTCTCGTTATAGTATGTTGAGGGGTTCTTCGCGTTGTTTTTCCCTTTGTCCAGTTTGTAGGTAATTTTCCAGGGAACCGTAATCCTGCAGGAGGCTGATTTCCCGCTGCCGTCCTTCGCCGCCTCCGTCTCCGCTGCCCCCGTTGTCCGTCATCGACCAGAGATCAAAGGAAAAATCCAAATGCAAAGCTGGCACAACCGCGTAATCGGTATCGTCGACATCATTACAGGTTACACACCCGTAATCGTCGACATCCGCCACGCAGTCCAGCCCCAGATCCGCCAGCACAAACAGCGTACTGCCGTCGTTCTGCAGGACTTTCCAGCGAATCCGCTCCCATTTAAAGTAGCGATAGGCACTGTCGCCGAAATGACCGTCATAATTAGTGTCGTTTTTACTAATTCTGCGGTATTTTACGCCGTCCACCCAGGCATCCCCGTTCGCGTCATAGGCCGCCCCGGTGATCGCCTTTGTCAGCGCCGCCCCGGTAACCTCAGACTGCGGGTAGCTGCCGAAATAGACATAGCTCCAATCTGTCTTGTCATTTTCCATAGTTGCCTTTGTTTTTATTTGTTACCCCTCCTGTGTCTGACGCTTATATCTTTCTATTTCTCTTGAACAGTTAATGCATCTTATCTTCGTAATCCTGTAATTGATGAAAAATATTGTCTATAAAAACCACCTGATCAACTATATGATACATCATAAAATATCTGTGACTCAGAAAATTGATACGCCTGTATCCTAATTTCTTCAATCGCGGATTATCACAAAGCTTCAGGCTTCCTGCCATATGCTTTAAACTTTCTTTCGTAGCTTCAAAATCATCTAACACATTTTTTGCAGCCTGTTCATTTTTCTTTTCAAAAAGCAACTATTTGATAAACTGGTCTAAATCTTCTTCTGCATCTGAGGTTACAACAATTTTATAACCCATATTTCTCCTTCATGTCCCTGACAACATCATCGGCATCCTTAACCATCCCCTGTGCAGCGTGTTCACGGGATTTTTCCAGTTTTCCCAACAACTCAGCCTCCGTTAATGCCTCATAAGGATTTGCATTTCTCCTTTTAATTTCAAATGGAAATCCATTTACGGCCAATGCCTGTGTCAAAAACATTCGAATAGCGGTATTCGTGTCCGTTCCCAGGTCCTTAAATAATTTATCAGATTTTATTTTTAAATCATCGTCCACTCTTATCTGAATTGTACTGGCCAAATCTGCCACCTCCTTCTCTCATCATCAATATATCAAAATATTAATACCAGATCAATACATTATACCTTTTTCCCTGTCGAGTCCGTCTTGTAGGCGCACACCCGCACATAGTAGGTCTTTCCCTTTTTCAGTTTTGTGAGGGTAAAGGAAGTCTTCGCCGTCGTCTTTTTCGTCACGGATTTCTTAAAATTCTTATCCGTCGAAAGGGAAAGCCGGCAGGAATTTAAGCGAAGCGGCGCAGAGGGTAAGTAACACAGATATAGAAACGGCAACCTTACCCTCAGTGGACAAAGGGACACACGGTCGGAAAAGAGCCAATTTTTGCCCCTGCCGCGTTGCTTTCGTTCCGCGTACGTTCAGTACGCGTCAGTCAAGCGCCTCGCAGGGACGAAAATTGACTTCTTTCCGACTCTCTGACCCTGACCATAGATATTCGGGTAATTTACAAGGCGGACGATTGAGGCGTACTGGAC
>JAETRD010000050.1 GCA_021770345.1 Lachnospiraceae bacterium
ATGTGTATAACTGGCTATCTTATGGAATTGTGGGTAACTCTGTTTGCAGGACGTGGGAAAGCTGCACTTTAGCTTTTCCATGTGCTGTGAATAGAGTTATCCATGATTCCATAGCCAGTTATGCACATTTCCACAATGCTTGTCTTTTGGTCTTTGGTTTCTTTGGTTCGGAATAGTGTGGTGCTGGCGGTCTATCTCTTGTTTTCGGTTGCTTGCTTCTTTACCGTACATGAGCATTCGCGCCGGGGTTGTCGTTGCCGTAGCCCTCCATGAGATTGACAACTCCCCAAATGCCAAGACCAGCCCCAAGAGCGATAACAAGTGTTTTCAAAACGCCTACTGCCGAAGTAAAAAATGCCATGATAAAATCCTTTCTGCCGCGTGTGCGGCTGTCCGTCAAGCGGACAAAAGGCGGTCAGCGATCAGTCGCCGCCGCATAAAAAAACCGCCCTGTATGAAAGGGGATGTCCCCACGCTGCGTAAGTTCTGCGGCGCGGCGGTATTCAGTTGTAAGGGTTTGGGCGGTACGTCCCCCGGTAGGGGCGCGTATCAGATAGCCCGTGTTTACGTTCTTCATTTCAGATCAGCTCCTTAAAAAATGTTTTGATGAATGACAGGTAGGAAAGGGGTGTGTTTCCGTAGTCGTCGGCGGTGTGGGAATGTGGGTAACTGGCTGTCTTATGGAATTGTGGGTAACTCTGTTTGCAGGACGTGGGAAAGCCGCACTTTGGCTTTTCCATGTGCTGTGAATAGAGTTATCCATGATTTCATAGCCTGTTATCCACATTTCCATGCCGCAAATCTTTTAAGCCCTGTCACTGTTTCGGGACAAGCCCCATGCGGCGGGCTAATTCCTCCGCGTAAAGCTCCACATAGCGGCGTTCCATTTCTTCCCGCCACGCCCGTATTCCCGCGTCAATGGTGTTTGCCATATCCAGCAGCCACTTCATTTCAAGCTGCTTTAGTTGCTCCCGCTGCTTCTGCTGTTTCTTTCTGATACGCTTATTCATGGTCTGCGTCCTCCTGTAAATGCGCCCGGTTCTTTTCGTAAAGCCGTTCACAATCTTTGATAAACTTCCGTAAGGCAGCCTGCCGCCGCTGTTCCTCCCGGATTTTCGGGTTGACAAGCACTGTAAACCGCCGCTTATTATTTCCGGGGCTTTCATTCACTGTCTGCGTCCTCCTGTAAATCTGCCCCGTCGATCTCGTAAACGTCAAATTCCTCGTCCGGCTTCACAATGGCGGGACGGCGTTTGATGTGCTTCTCCATGTCAAAGGCGTTCTTCGGGTCTGCGTCGGAGAGGTACTTGTATTTCGGGTGTTTTGTTATATCGAATTTATCCGAAAAGAACGGGCGCACCCCGCGCACCTGTAAAATGCACTTGCCGCCGTCCATAACGGCGATCTCGTCCTGTGTCATAAGTTCCTTTCCCAGCTTTTGGTAGTTCATTCCGTGGGAAAGCTCCCGCCCCCGCGTTTCGGACGTGTTGAAGCTGTCTATGGTTTCCTTGCCCAAAATCTCCGATATTTCTTTGAGGGTGCTTTTTTCCTTGCCGCCCAAGAAAAGAGTGGTGTCGCAATTCCCTACAATCGTGTCAGCGTTGTCCTTGTAGATTGCCTTTAGCTGGCTCTGTGACTGCAAGATGATTGAAGCGGAGATTTCCCGGCTTCGGATTGTGGCGATCAGCTTCTCGAATTTGGGGATTTGCCCAATATTCGCAAATTCATCAAGTAAGCACCTTACATGGACGGGAAGCCGCCCGCCGTATTCATCATCAGCCTTGTCACACAAGAGGTTGAATAGCTGGGTATAGAGAATACTCACGACGAAATTAAAAGTGTCGTCGGTGTCACTGATAATGACGAAAAGGGCGGTCTTTCTGTCCCCCAGCGTGTCAAGCTCCATTTCGTCCGTTTCCATAAGCTCCCGCAGCTCCTTAATGTCAAAGGGGGCTAACCTTGCGCCGCAGGAAATGAGGATAGAGCTTCGCGTCTTGCCCGCCGACAGCAGGAATTTTTTGTACTGCCGGACAGCGAAATGCTCCGGGTCTTTTTCTTCCAGCCGTTCAAACATGAGGTCAACCGGGCTTTGAAATTCCGGGTCGTCCTCGCGGGCTTCGCTGGCATTTATCATTTCAAGCAGCGTCGTGAAGTTCTTTTCTTCCTCCGGGGCTTCATAGTGGATATAGCCGATAAGGGCGCAGTAGAAAAGCCGTTCCGACTTCACCCAAAAATCCTCGCCGGATTTCTCCCCGTCGCCTTTGGTGTTGGCGATTATGGTATTTACCAGCTT
>JAETRD010000051.1 GCA_021770345.1 Lachnospiraceae bacterium
ACCCACGTTACTACCATACCGCGCTTCAAAGAATTAAGGAGGTGACAGACCATGAAGCAGTACAAAGCCCGCGACAAGATCACGCAGAAAATGACCCGTGACGGGGCTATCGAGGTAAACGCGGCTACCGGGAAACAAAAGCGTATCAGTAAACGGGCGCGGGAAGCTGCCTTACTGAAAACGCCGGAGCAACAGGCGGCGCAGGACGCACAGGCAGCGCAGCCCGTACCGGGCAATCCCGCCCCGGATATTTCCCCCAATGCGCCGCCCCTGCCCCATGCGCCGGGGACGGAAGCCGCACAGGACACGGGAACCGCCGAGCGCGTTTTAGAGCATATCGACGGGGCGCACACCCGCGCAGCCAGCAAAAAGGCGGCAAGGAAAGCACAGGCAGAAGCGGAAAGCCGCGCCCGCACTTCCCGGCTGCAATTCACCGAGGAAGAACGGGCAACGCCGGAGCTGGAAAAGTATATCAAGAAATCCGACAAAGTCGCTGACAGGCTGGACGAAGCAAGGGCGAAAATCCCAAAGGAAAAGAAACTTGTCAAGGAGCGAACCTTTGACGAAGCCACCGGGAAAGGCAAGACCCGCCTGCATTTCGAGGAACGGGAAAAGCCCATGAACGGCGGCAAGGCACATAAAAACCCGTTATCCCGCCCCGCGCAGGAAGCGGGTATTTTCGTCCATAACAAGGTACATTCCGTGGAGAAAGACAATTCCGGCGTGGAGGGTGCGCACAAATCCGAGGAATTAGCGGAGAAAGGCGCGAAGTACGGGGCGCGGAAAGTCAAGGAGGGCTACCGCAGCCACAAGCTCAAACCCTACCGGGCGGCGGCAAAGGCTGAAAAGGCAGCGGAAAAGGCAAACGCGAATTATCTCTACCAAAAGGCACTTCACGACAACCCGCAGATCGCCGCGTCCAACCCGTTCTCCCGGTATATGCAGAAACAGCGCATTAAAAAGCAGTATGCAAAGACCGTCAAGGCACAGGGCGCAAAGTCTGTCAAGAACGCAGCCGAAAATACCCGGAAAGCCGCAAAAAAGACCGCCGAGGAAACCAAAAAGGCAGTCGCATTTGTGGGGCGGCACCCGGCGGGTGTCTGTATCGCCATAGGTGCGATGCTGCTTTTCATCATGGTATCTTCCGCACTGTCCTCTTGCGGGGCTATGTTTTCCGGCATGGTAAACGGCATTGTCGGGACTTCCTACACGTCGGAGGACGCGGATTTAGTCGCCGTGGAAAATAACTATGCGGCACTGGAAACGGAGCTACAACGCGAGATTGACAATATCGAGCGCAGCAACCCCGGCTATGACAAGTACCGCTATGACCTTGACAGTATCGGGCATAACCCCCATGAATTAGCGTCCTATCTGACCGCGCTTTTACAGACCTACACCCCGGCAACGGCACAGGCAGAAATAGAGCGTATCTTTGCGCTGCAATATACCCTCACTCTCACGGAGGAAGTGGAGGTACGCCACCGCACGGAAACACGGACAGGGACGCGGGAAGTCACCGACCCGGCAACGGGGGAAACCTCTACGGAAACCTACGAATACGAGGTAGACGTAGCCTATAACTATTACATTCTCAACGTCAAGCTGGAGAACAAGCCCATATCTGACCTTGCGCCGGGACTTTTAACGCCGGAGCAGCTTGAAATGTTCCGGGTGTACTTGGAAACCAGCGGCAACAAGCCCCTCATTTTCGGCGGCGGTTCCCCGGACACAAACCCGTCCGAGGATTTAAGCGGGGTACAGCTTGTGAACGGCACACGCCCCGGAAATACCGCCATTGTAGACCGGGCAAAGTCACAGGTAGGCAACGCCGGGGGACAGCCCTATTGGAGCTGGTACGGCTTCAACAGCCGCGTGGAATGGTGCGCCTGTTTCGTTTCATGGTGCTACGATCAAGCCGGGAAAAGCGAGCCGCGCTTTGCCGCGTGCCAGTCGCAGGGTGTACCGTGGTTCCAGTCACACGGGCAATGGGGCGACCGCAATTATCCAAACATAGCCCCCGGCGACGCTATCTTTTTTGATTGGGACGGGAACGGGAGCGCAGACCATGTAGGGCTTGTGATCGGCACGGACGGGCAGCGCGTTTACACCGTCGAGGGCAATTCCGGGGACGCTTGCAAGATCAAGAGCTATCCCCTTGACTATGGCCGCTCCATGCGGCTTTCCCCCGCAGAGCTTACTTCCATGCTGTCCGGGGGCGCAATCCCCGGCATGACCCCCGCGCCCGTTTTAAGCGGCGCAGACAATGACGAACAGGAGGAAAACGAAGATGAAGAATAAGAAGATTTTTAATACCCTGCTGACCTTATGCGCCGCCCTTGTCCTCATGGGCGGCTTTTCCGTCACCGCCTACGCGCAGACCCCGGAGGGGCAGGACGACGTGACCGACGACAGCGGCGTTATCTACGAGGAACCCGAAAAGGAAGAACCCCTCACCCCGGACGGGAACGCTACCCTTGTGGACGATTTCGGCGGCAACAAGCAGCTTATCACCGTGACGACCAAAAACGGCAATTACTTTTATATCCTCATTGACCGGGACGACGAGGGCGAGAACACCGTGCATTTCCTCAATCAAGTGGACGAAGCCGACCTTATGGCACTGATCGAGGACGGGGAAACGAAA
>JAETRD010000052.1 GCA_021770345.1 Lachnospiraceae bacterium
TGCGGCCCGGAAAAAATTTAAAAAGTTTTTCTAAAAACACCCCGCCGAACACCCCTCAAAATCTCCGTATAGTGAAGGGCATGAAAACAGCCGCCCTTCGGAAATGGAGGTCATGGACATGGAACACACATTGAGGATCAGTGTTTCAAAGGAGCCGGCATCCGACGGGATCGTGAGCTGCCGCCATATCTCCGTGAGGGAGCGTTTCTTACGCTTCCTCCTTGGGGAGAAGCGGAGGGTGACCATCATCGTTCCGGGCGATTCCGTCCGGGAGCTGGCAGTGAGTGAAGTCATGGAAGGAGGAAACGTACATGGGAAAAGTGAAGTTACTGCTTGACGTCATAGGGGATCTGCGTTCCCTTGCCGACAGCTTACAGACTGTTGCGGATGCAGTGGCGGACAACGGTGCTGCGGAAGCAGGGAGGACAGATACAAAGGAGCCGGAGAAAGCGGGAAAGGCTGGGAAGGCGGCAAAGAAAGAGGAAAAGCCTGTGGCAAAGCAGGAGCCGGAGGAGAAGCCGCTGACGCTGGAGGAAGTCCGCGCGGTGCTGGCGGAGAAGTCCCGCTCCGGACACACGGAGGAAGTGAGGGAATTGCTTGCAAAACATGGTGCGGATAAGCTCTCGGAGATCGACCCGGCGGAGTATGCGGCGCTCCTTGCGGAAGCGGAGGTGCTGTGATGGGAAGACACGCTTTACTGTCCGCATCCTCCAGCCACCGATGGCTTGCCTGCCCGCCGTCGGCAAGGCTCTGTGAGAATTACGAGGATACGGGCAGCGAGTACGCGCAGCAGGGCACCGACGCCCACAGCCTGTGCGAACACAAGCTGAAGCTGTCCCTGGGCATGGAAACGGAAGACCCTGCGGAGGGGCTTGAATTTTACGATGAGGAGATGGAGGAATGCGCCTGCGGGTATGCGGAGTATGTCCTTTCGCTTGTGGAGGAGGCAAAGAAAACCTGCAAAGACCCGGTGGTGCTGATCGAGCAGCGGTTGGATTTCTCCCGGTATGTGGAGGAAGGCTTTGGCACCGGCGACTGCGTCATTATCGCAGACGGGACGCTGTATATCATCGATTACAAGCACGGCAAGGGCGTGGAGGTTTCCGCAGAAGGAAACCCGCAGATGATGCTGTATGCCCTGGGTGCGATGGAGCTGTTTGACGGCATCTATGACATTGACACCGTCCGTATGGCGATCTACCAGCCGCGCCGGGAGAATGTCAGCGTGTGTGCCATGGCGAAGGACGACCTTCTCCAGTGGGCGGAGGGCGAGCTTTCGGAAAAGGCAAAGCTGGCTTATGCCGGGGAGGGCGAGTTCTGCGCCGGGGAACACTGTAAGTTCTGTAAGGCGAAGGCGGTCTGCAGGAAACGGGCGGAGTACAACCTGGAGCTTGCGAAGTATGATTTTGAGATGCCCGCCACGCTGGAGGATGACGAGATTGCGGCGATCCTCGTGAAAGCAGATGAGCTGGCGGCATGGGCGGCGGATGTGAAGGAATTCGCATTGCAGCAGGCGCTTTCCGGCGTGAAGTATGACGGGTTCAAGGTGGTGGCCGGGAGGTCGAACCGGAAGTACACGGATGAGGATGCCGTGGCGGATACCGTGAAGAAGGCGGGCTTCGACCCGTATGAGCCGAAGCTCCTGGGCATCACGGCCATGGAGAAGCTGCTCGGCAAAAAGAAGTTTGCAGAGATTTTGAAGGGGCTTGTGGAGAAGCCGCAGGGCAAGCCCGCGTTAGTCCCGGAGAGCGACAAGCGCCCGGAGATGAACACGGCGCAGGAAGATTTCAAGGAAGATTAGTCAGGAGGAAAATCATATGTCAAACACAGCCAACAATCCAACAAAAGTAATCACGGGGCCGAACACCCGGTGGAGCTATGCAAATGTGTGGACCCCAAAGGCAATTAACGGAGGTGAGCCAAAATACTCTGTATCGCTTATCATCCCGAAATCCGACAAAAAGACCATTGCAAAAATCGAGGCTGCGATTGAAGCGGCCTACCATGAGGGCGAGGCGAAGCTGAAGGGGAACGGCAGGAGCGTCCCGGCGCTTTCCGTGCTGAAGACCCCGCTGCGTGACGGGGACACGGAGCGCCCGGATGATGAAGCCTATGCGGATTCTTATTTCGTCAATGCCAACAGCACCACGGCTCCCGGCATCGT
>JAETRD010000053.1 GCA_021770345.1 Lachnospiraceae bacterium
GCCTTTATCAACATTGCCGGCGCAGTGATGGGCAGCCGTGTTTCAGCCGCGCTGAATGACGAGCGGCAGCAGACGAAAAACGCCTTTGACGAGATATTAAGATTTTATCATATAAATACGAAAGATATTCCCGACAATATCACGGACAGAAATGAACAGCTTGAATATTTGCTCCGCCCACATGGAATCACGCGCCGCACGGTAACGCTCTCGAAAGGCTGGTATAAAGATGCAATCGGAGCAATGCTGGGAATACGTAAAAGTGACGGGATGGTTGTGGCGCTTATCCCTACGGGGTTTTCTGGCTATAGTTATAGGGATATGGAAACCGGAAAATATGTGAAAATAAACGGCAAAAACCAGGAGCTTTTTGAGGAAGAAGCGATAGCTTTTTACAAGCCGCTGCCGCTGAAAGAGATTGGGATTTCGGATTTGATGCGGTATATTCTGGGAACACTTTCTCCCGCAGATTTTGTGATGACGGGCGCGTCAGCGCTGGCGGTAACGTTGATCGGAATGCTATCGCCGAAGCTTAATAACCTGTTGTTTTCACGTGTTATCGAGGATGGCAGCACACAGATTTTGCTTGCGATTACTGTGTTTATGATTTGCGTGACGCTCAGTTCCTTGCTGATAAACGGTGTGAAGTCGCTGATTATAGCGCGGATAAACACCAAAATGAGTATTTCGGTTCAGGCTGCAGTCATGTCTCGTTTAATGTCGCTGCCCGCAGGGTTTTTCAAGAATTACAGTTCAGGAGAATTATCCGCGCGGGTGCAGTGCAGCAATTCGCTGTGCGAGATGCTGGTATCTGTAGCGCTGACGACAGGGCTTACGTCTGTATTTTCACTTGTATACATATCGCAGATCTTTGTGTACGCGCCCGCGCTGGTGATACCATCGCTTATCATTACGCTTGCTACGGTGGTGTTTACAGTCGTATCGGCATTTGTACAGATGAAGGTCAGCAAAAAAGAGATGGAGTTGTCCTCAAAAGAGAGCGGGATGTCCTATGCGTTGATATCGGGCGTGCAGAAGATTAAGCTTTCGGGAGCGGAAATGCGTGCGTTCGCACGATGGGGAAACCTTTATGCCGAAGAAGCGCGGCTTGCCTACAACCCTCCGATGTTCCTGAAAATAAACAGCGTTATTTCAAGCGCCATCTCGCTTGCAGGAACGCTTATGATGTATTGGGTCGCGGTATCGTCAGGAGTGTCCGTAGCGGACTACTATGCATTCAATACCGCTTACGGAATGATTTCGGGGGCATTTATCTCGCTTGCGGGAATGGCGTTGACTGTGGCGCAGATTAAGCCGATTATGGATATGGTAAAGCCGATTTTGGAGGCTGTCCCTGAGATTTCCGAGGGAAAGCAGATGATTACGCGGCTTTCGGGCAGCATCGAACTGGATAACGTTTCTTTCCGTTACAACGAAAATATGCCGCTTGTGATTGATGATCTGTCGCTGAAAATCCGTCCGGGGCAGTATGTGGCAATCGTGGGCGCAACTGGGTGCGGGAAGTCTACGCTTTTGCGGCTTATGCTGGGCTTTGAATCGCCGCAGAAGGGCGCCGTTTATGTTGATGGTAAAGATATTGAGGTGGTGGACTTAAAGTCTTTAAGACGCAATATCGGCGTGGTAATGCAAAATGGCAAGCTGTTTACGGGGGATATTTTCTCGAATATTACCATATCTGCACCGTGGCTTACTATGGATGAAGCTTGGCATGCCGCCGAATTGTCCGGCATTGCAGAGGATATCCGCCGTATGCCGATGGGAATGCACACGATGATTTCCGAGGGCAGCGGCGGAATTTCGGGCGGGCAGCGGCAGCGGCTGATGATTGCCCGTGCCATCGCGCCAAAACCAAAAGTGCTGATGTTTGACGAGGCGACTTCAGCCCTTGATAATATAACGCAGAAAATGGTTTCAGAATCGCTGGACAGTCTGAAATGCACGAGGATTGTTATCGCGCATAGGCTCTCTACCATCAAACAGTGCGACAGGATCCTGGTGCTTGATAAGGGAAAGATTATCGAAGACGGGACATATGACGAGTTGATACAAAGGGGAGGTTTTTTCGCAGAACTAGTGGCTAGACAAAGGGTTGACGATATC
>JAETRD010000054.1 GCA_021770345.1 Lachnospiraceae bacterium
AAGCGCCGGTTATCAATTTGCTGCATATCAATCACCTGCCTCCTGGTATCAATCCGCATGAGCTCTTTTGTAATCGTTGTCTTTTCTATCCACATCCCTCCTGTCCATTGATTTGTCCGCAACTTACACCCGTTTCGGGGCATCAGAGTATTCTTATACAGCCGCCCCTCAAACCGGGCCTCGAAAGCCTTGAAAAGCAAGCCTCTTTTTGGTTAAATTGCGGACATATTGCCCTTAATTTTTCCTGATCCGGCGCTTGCGTTCCCGCTCGGATTTTCGTCTGGCAAAGACGCGGCAGGAATCCGAACAATACGCCTGGCTGGTAGTCGGCAGATAGGCTTTTCCGCAGACCGGGCAGATTTTCTGTTTCAGCGAAGTGTCCTCACCGGTAACAGCGGATTCCAACGCCGGGTCCACCGGCAGCACCGCCTCCTGAAAGTACCGGCAAAAAGAGCCGGTCCACCATTTTTGCAGCATGTAACAGGGGCAGTCTAAGGGGAGGCAGAGCCTATCCTGATTGTCATGGTTGACGCAAAGGTCTGTTACTAGCCTTCGGATTGCTGCCCGTTCCTGTCTGGTTAATTCCCGTGAGGGCTGCCCGGTCATTTTCTCCTGCCTTTCTTAGCCGGAAATTCCAGCTTGAAATTCACATATTTTCCGCCTGTATCATCCAGCAACACCATCGCATCATAGGTCTTTCCCGTTTTTTCGCTGTAAAGCCCGGACATGGAAACGCGGCCCTCTTTCAGAAGGGCCGCCGCCACGGATTTTGTTATAGATTTTTTCTTACCGGAAAAGAATTTATTGTCTTTCCACAGCACAAAGGCACAGTCCTGGTTATCACAAAAGAATCCTTTTTTACCCTCATACACGGAAGCACCACAGCGGGGGCAGGTGCCGACAGCCTCACGCTTATTTTTCTTTGCATCCGGGAACAGGCCGGCAAAGCGTTCCTCCGGGGCGGTATGCTCCTTTACCAGCGTCCGGCTCATATCTGCAATCTGCTCCATAAAAGAACCTGCGGCCAGCTCGCCGCGTTCCACCTGCTTCAGCATGGATTCCCATTCTGCGGTGAGCGTTGGCGATTTAATATTGTCCGGCAGCACCAGAATTAGGTTCGTACCTTTTTCCGTTGGGATAAGCTGCTTTTTCTTCCGATCCACAAATCCGGCAGAGACCAGTTTTTCCAGCGTGGCCGCACGGGTGGCCGGGGTGCCTAATCCTTTGCGCTCGGCATCCTCCGGCATGTCCCCGGCGCCAGCGGTCTCCATAGCCGCCAGAAGAGAATCCTCCGTATAGTGCTTCGGCGGGGAGGTTTTGCCCTCCCGGACATTGGCAGAGACCGTTTCAAATAGCTGCCCCTCCTGCAGCACGGGGAGAGAAGCATCTGTATTCTCGTCATCCTCCGGTTTGGATTCTTTCAATCCCATGCGGTAGAGGTGTTCTACTTCCTTCCATCCAGTCTGCAATACGGTTTTTCCCTTTGCTGTGAAGGAATTGCTCCGGCAGTCCAGAACCGCTGTCACCGCCTCGAACCGGTGCACCTGGGCAGTGGCAGAAAGCAGCCTTGCAGCAATCAGCGTCAGGACATCCCGCTCCCCGGAAGGAAGCTCTGATAAATCCATCCGGGCAATCTCCACCGTGGGAATGATCGCATGGTGGTCGGTGACTTTGCTGCCGTCCGTCACACGGTCAATATCCGGTTCCCCAGTACAGCCCTTCCCAAAGGGCATATGATCCCGCAGCCAGAGAACCAGGGAAGCGGCGGTTGCCTGCATATCCTCGGTCAGATACTGGCTGTCCGTCCGGGGATAGGTCGCCAGTTTTTTCTCATAGAGGGATTGTACATAGTCAAGGGTCTGCTGCGCTGTATAACCGTAAATCCGGTTACATTCCCGCTGCAAAGTCGTCAGGTCATACAGGCGGGGCGGCTGCACCGTCTTGACCTGTTTCTCCACGGACAGTACCAAAGCGGCCTGCCCGTCACAGTCCATACGGATTTTTTTAGCTCCGGCTTTATCCGGAAGTTTTTCGCCGGAGGCGGTAAGTCCGCCACAGGTAATCTC
>JAETRD010000016.1 GCA_021770345.1 Lachnospiraceae bacterium
AGGAGGATTCGGCCAGACCTATTGCCTCACTCATTCTAACAGCTTAAGCAACAAGATGGATAATTCCTTACTGGCTGTAAGGGGTATTAACCATAAATACATTGTAGTAGGAGGATGGATATGCTGATTGGAGGAATTGAAGCCGGCGGGACAAAAATGGTGTGTGGGGTCGGTGAAACGCAGAAGAATGGTGCATGCGCAAAGATTATCGACCGGATTTCTCTGCCGACCAGACAACCCAAAGAGACGCTTACACAGATCATTGACTATTTTAAAAGCCGGGAAATCGAAGCGCTCGGAATCGGATGCTTTGGCCCCGTGGATTTAGACCGAAATTCAAAAACGTACGGACATATTACCAGTACGCCAAAGGCAGGGTGGGTGAACTGCGATATGGCAGGTATTTTCACAGAGGCATTGCGGGTGCCGGTTGGGTTTGACACAGATGTAAACGGTGCAGTTCTGGGAGAAGTGACATGGGGAGCCGCACAGGGGTGCGAGAATGCAATTTATATTACCGTCGGGACCGGCGTCGGTGTGGGGGTTTACAGCAACGGTGCACTGCTGCACGGACTTGTACATCCGGAAGCAGGGCATATGCTTTTGCAGAGGCATCCGGATGATACCTATCAGGGACGCTGCCCGTTCCATTCGAACTGCGTGGAGAGTTTGGCCAGCGGGCCGGCGATTGAGGAGCGCTGGGGGAAGCGGGCAGCCGAACTTGCCGACTGTCCCGGGGTTTGGGAAATGGAAGCGTATTATATCGCGCAGGCAGTGACAAATTATATTGTGACGTATTCCCCGCAGAAAATCATTTTATGGGGAGGCGTTATGCATCAGGAACAGCTGTTTGACATGGTGCGGGCGAAGGTAAAAGAGATGCTGCATGGCTATATCCATCATGAGATGGTGGAGGAAAAGATAGAACAGTACATTGTGCCACCGGCATTGGGGGAGGATCCGGGGATCCTCGGAGCAATCCGGCTTGGAATGCTGGAAGCAGAGCGGTAAAACGAGCAGTTGCAAACATACATACGAAAAAAGGCGATTTCAAAATTATCAGGCATAAAAACAAACCGTAATTTTGAAATCGTCTTTTTTATTTATCAGTTAAAAAAGTAAACATATAAAGAAACTTTATTAAATACAATCAAATTAGAAAAAGAATAAAAAAACAAGATAAAATGTACAAAAAATGATTGGAAGTTCTGTGGAAAATATTAAAATTGCATATTTGTATTGACATAAATATTAATTAATGATAAAAATATTGTAAACAAATATAAAAAAGAAGGAGGAATCGATAATGGGCAATTCGAAAAAGCTTCATGAAGTATCTGCAAAACAGGCAGGCCGTAAGGGTCGCCGTAAAAAGTGGACGAAGGATGACACAGAATTGACATTATTATCAGCGCCGACATTGTTATGGTTTTTGATTTTTTCCTACATGCCAATGTTCGGCATCATTATTGCGTTCAAGAACTATAAACTTGCGGGTGGCGGACATGGGTTTTTATACAGTCTCTTGACGAGCGACTGGGCTGGTTTTGGAAATTTCAGGTATTTCTTTACGTCAAATTCATTTGCGATGCTGCTGCGCAATACGATTCTTTACAACATTGTGTTTATTATCATCAGTGCATCCGTTGCGGTCGGAGGCGCGTTGATACTGAGCAATATGCGCAACAAAAGAGGCTCTAAGGTATATCAGACAATGATGTTTTTGCCTTATTTTATGTCGTGGGTAGTTGTCAGCTATTTCGTTTACGCATTGCTGACGCCGGAGAGAGGTTTTGTAAACGGCATTATCACAGCGATGGGCGGCGAGCCGGTCATGTGGTACCAGGAAGCAAAATACTGGCCGTTTATTATCGTCTTTCTGAACACATGGAAGGGCATGGGGTATGGAATGGTAATCTATCTGGCAAGCATTACCGGTATTGATCCTTCCCTCTATGAAGCAGCCATTATGGACGGTGCGACAAAAGCGCAGCAGGCAAGGCATATCACGCTTCCCAGTATTAAGCCGGTGTTTGTTATGATGCTGATTCTGGACTGTGGAAAGATCTTTAACTCCGATTTCGGACTGTTCTATCAGGTGACGGGGGGGGATACCGGCATCGCTGTACACGACGGTTTCTACATTTGACACCTATGTGTATCAGGCGATTCAGTCCACCGCACCGATCGGACAGACGGCCGCGGCGTCTTTCTTCCAGGCGATCTGCAGCTGCGCAACAATCCTGCTTGCAAACTGGGTAGTGAGCAAGATTGACAATGAGAACAGAATCATTTAAGGGAGGAGGACATGAGACGTGAAGAGAGAAAGAAATCCTATTTGTAGAAAAGCCGAAGAATCAGATTAAAAAATCTACGAATCTTGTGTTTAACATTATATTTTTGCTGCTTGCGATTATGTGCGTGTGTCCGCTGGCATTTGTGTTCTCTATTTCGATTTCCAGTGAAGAAGCGCTGCGGACATTCGGATATCGCCTGATTCCGGAAGAGTTTTCCAATGCGGCGTATATGTTTCTGTGGAATGAACGCGGAACGATTCTGCGCGCGACGTTTATGTCCATTGCGGTAACCGTTATCGGTACCGTTATTGCGGTGATCTTAAATACAACGATGGGCTATGTGATTTCCAGAAGAAGCTATAAGCTGAAACAATTATACACATGGCTGGTGTTTATACCGATGGTATTCAACGGCGGTATGCTGGCAAACTATGTAGTTGTAAATAACATTTTGAAGCTGAGCAATACAATCTGGGCACTGATTTTGCCGCTGGCATGTTCCGCGTTCAGCGTCACGATCTGCAGAACGTTCTTCCGCACGACGGTGCCGGATTCCATTGTGGAGTCGGCGAAGATTGACGGGGCAGGACAGCTTCGAATCTGGGCGCAGATCGTGCTTCCTATTTCAAAGCCGGTTATGGCGACCATCGGAATGTTTGCGGCATTCGGATACTGGAACGACTGGTTTCAGGCTTCTCTGTACATTCAGGATGCAAAACTGCAGACCTTACAGTCTTTGCTGAACACCATTCAGCGAAAGATTGAATATATTGCGAACAACCCATACGGCGGACTTTCGCTTCAGCAGTACAAAGCTTCCATGCCGACAGAGAGTGTTCGAATGGCGATCGCGATGGTGATTATTGTTCCGATTGCGTGCGTGTATCCGTTCTTCCAGAAATATTTTATTTCCGGCCTGACGATCGGTTCCGTAAAAGAATAAAAACGGTATTGCGAAGCGCAGACAGAGGTGCTTGTTAATACATAGATTCCGGCAGTAAAAAGAAACTGCCAGGGAGGAAAGGGAGGAAAAAATGAAAGCAAAAAGACTTGTAGCAATCGGACTTACGGCGGCGATGGTACTTGGAATGGCGGCAGGCTGCGGAGACAGCGGAACCGACACGGGCGGCCAGGCTGCAAATACAGGCGGCGGGACCGCAGATGCGGGCGGCGGGGCGGCCGCAGACAGCGGGGAGGTTGTGACGCTCAAATGGATCACCATCGGAAACGGTATGCCCAGTAATTATGATACATGGGTTGAAAAAGTAAACGCATATGCAGGCGAGAAAATCGGCGTCAACGTGGAGCTGGAAGTGATCTCATGGGGAGACTGGGACAAACGCAGAAACGTCATTGTCAGCACAAATGAACCGTATGATATTATTTTCGGCAATGGAAACAACTATATCCCGGACATTAATCTTGGCGCGTATTACGATATCACGGATTTAATTGATGCGAATATGCCCGGCCTGTGTGAGCTGATGCCGGATAAATATTGGGATGCCGTAAAAGTAGGCGGCAAAATTTACGGCGTGCCCACTTACAAAGACAGTGCAATCAGCAACTATGCGGTATGGGATAAGGAACTTGTCGACGAGTATGGAATTGACATTGCGGCCCTGACAGAGATCCCGGACCTGACACCGACATTCGAACAGCTTAAGGCAGACAAAAATGATTATCCGGTCTATGTAAAGAACGACGGCGTTTATTATATCTTTGACAAATATGATCAGATCGGTGGCGGCACACAGATCATGGGTGTGAGATATGACGATACGGATGGAAAGGTATGCTTTACCTTAGAGCAGGATGATATCATGGCAGAGTTAAAGACGCTCCATGAGTGGTATCAGAAGGGAATCATCAACCCGGATGCGGCTACCCTGACAGAAGCGCGTGTCTACAATATGTGGCGTGTCGCTCAGGGGTGGGAGTCAGCGGCCAAGACAATCTGGGGACCGGACATGAGCAAAGAAGTCGTCGTACAGAAAATAGGCGATACGATTCTCTCTAACGAGACGGTACGCGGTTCGATCAACAGCATTTCCGCTAATACACAGTACCCGGAAAAATGTCTCCAGTTCCTGGATTTGTTAAACACGGATTCCAGGTTAAGGGATATGTTCTTCTACGGGGAAGAAGGCGTGAACTTTACATACAATGAGGACGGTACGGTACACAGAATCAACACGGACTTCGGGCTTCCGGGATACACACAGGCAACCTTCTTTACCGTGACAAGAGAAGAGACAGATGAGTATGGACAGTGGGAGGAAGTAAAAGCATTAAACGATGCGGCGGTTGCATCTCAGATGCTCGGATTTACATTTGACCCGGCCGGCGTGGAAGATAAGCTTGCAAACTGCCGTGAAATCTGGATGCGTTACAGAAGTGAGGTTATGACAGGTGTCCTTGATCCGGAAACAGCCGTACCCGAAATCAGGCAGGAGCTGATGAATGCAGGATTCCAGGATATCCTTGATGCAGCACAGGCACAGGTAGATGCGTTTATGCAGACAAAATAAGCAGCTGCAAATAAAGAAAAGGCGGAAGTGAGAAGATGATAAAGATAATTGGAGCAGATTTACCCGATATTCCATGGCAGGAGCCAACGGGAAAGGAGATGCTTCCTCTGTGGCGCTATGATGCCAATCCAATTATTGAGCGGTTTGCTGCAAAAAATTCAAACAGTATCTTTAACAGTGCAGTCGTGCCGTTTGGGGACGGATACGCAGGTGTGTTCCGCTGTGACAGCAAATCAATCAGTATGGATATATTTACCGGATTCAGCAAAGACGGTATTCACTGGGATATTTCGGACGAACCAATTGAATTCACAGGCGCCGACCCGGAAGTGGCGAAACGTGATTTCCGTTATGACCCGAGAGTCTGCTATATCGAGGACAGGTACTACCTGACATGGTGCAACGGGTATCATGAGTATCCGACGATCGGTGTGGCGTATACGTTTGATTTTCAGACATTTTACCAGCTTGAGAATGCCTTCCTTCCATTTAACAGGAATGGGGTACTGTTCCCGCGTAAGATTGACGGAAACTATTTCATGCTGAGCCGTCCGAGTGATAACGGCCACACGCCTTTCGGCGATATTTTCGTGAGCCAGAGCCCGGATATGAAGTACTGGGGATGCCACCGCTATGTGATGGGAACCATCAGAGGGGACGAATCGGCGTGGCAGTGTACCAAGATCGGACCGGGATGCGTTCCGATCGAGACTTCAGAAGGATGGCTGTTGATCTATCACGGGGTAATTAATACCTGTAACGGTTTTGTCTACCGGATGGGATGTGCGCTTCTTGACCTCGCCAAACCGTGGAAGGTAATCAAAAGAACAAAAAATTATATTTTAGGGCCTCATGAATTGTATGAGTGCGTAGGCGATGTGCCGAATGTCGTATTTCCATGCGCTGCGCTTTGCGATGCGGCAACGGGACGGATTGCAGTCTATTACGGATGTGCAGATACCGTGACGGGGCTTGCATTTACAACCGCGGATAAGCTTATGGAATCTATGGATTGATGCAAAACGAGGCAGGACTGCCGCAAAAAACATTTGAGAAAACAGATTAATTTTGCGGCAGTCCTGTTCTTTGCGAATACGGGGAAACAGGTAGACAAAGAGAGGGATAAAGCAAATGGAATTGCGGAGTATTGCAGCGGGTAAGCCTTACATCAATGTGATTTTCGGAAACTTTTATTGTCCGGCGTATGACGACGAAGAATTTGTGGACGAGACGATGCAGCTGATCAAAGACCTCGGCTTTAACAGTGTGATGTTTGACACCAAGGCGTGGGAAGATTTCAGGGAACGCTATGAGACAGGCGCCCTGAGCCAGTATGTAAAGATGCAGGAATATATGGGAAAATGCGCATTGGCGCATAACCTGCATTATAATTACCTGTTGCTCTATTTAAACGGGGATAATCTTTACCCGCATATCCGCTTCAGCCCGCCGATTTTTGGGGAGGAGACGGTGTCGGCGGACGGGACGCCGGGGAGATGGTATAAGTACTGGTCAGAAGCTGCAAGGCGGTCCATGAAAGACCATGTAGAGCGCATTATGGACAGCTACGGGGATGGCTGCGAGCGCTGCATGGAAACAGGGAACGAAAAAGAGGTGATCCCGGTGTGCAGCATGTGGGACCCGATCGTAACGGCGAGCTTTGACGCGGAGGGAAAAGAGCGATATATTCGTTTTTTAAAGAAAACATATCAAAATGATATCGGGAAACTGAATCAGTGCTATGGCCTGGCGTTATCGGACTTTGAAGAATTAAAGCCGGAGGAATACTGGTATCCTTTAAAATACGGGGAAGAGGATTTTTATTCGGAGGATGACGTAAAAGGGCAGACGCCGAAATTTAATCTTTGGCGTGATAACGCAAAGTGGAAGATCGAAGAGTTGATTCTTTATTTTGAGGAGATGCAGACCGCACTCAAAGAGAAAAATCCGGAATTATTTTTATGTCCGAATATGACGCAGTGGGGATACTTTCTGAATATCTACGGCAGAAGTCAGAAGGATGCGGACAATGATTTCAGTGCATTGTGGGACACGGCAATGCGGGGGATTGATATCTATGCGTTGGCACCCTATGTGGATTCCTGCCATTTTATGACGGTTCCGGTGACGCCGGACGGTTTTGCGGATGCTTATGTGACTTCCTGTCAGCACAGCATGATGCGTGTCATGAATGAGGGAAAAACCATGACAGGCGGTATTTATTGGGGGAGATTTCTCTACAACGACATTTATTCCCAGCTTACCCCGGCGGAAATGATCGGAACGATGACCGCCTGCGGCATGGACGGATACACCTGTTACGGCATGAACGGATTAGACGACGGCGGAGTTTTAAACCGCATGGAGGGGGACTTTTTAGAGTCTTTAAAGAGGGGAAATGAGTGGTGCAGCGAAGTGATTCCGCTTCGGGGCGGAGCAAGAAAAAAAGAAATTGCGCTGCTTTTTCCGGCGGAGATGGCACATTACGAACCATATGAGGTCGGAAATAACAAAATCCACCGTCTGGATTTGCTGGGCTGGTATAAAATCTGCTGCGATTTGGGATATCAGACGGACGTTATCAGTTTTCATGAGATAGAAAAGGGGAAGCTGTATGACTACAAAATTCTGATTCTTCCTGCAAATGACTGCTGCTTTGCAGGGGAACATCCGCATACGGAACGGCGCATCAAAAATTGGGTTGCCGATGGAGGGGTCCTGCTGCATGGCCCCGGGGATGTGCTGGCAAAATCCTGCTTTGGCATTGAGGGAGAAGCCTGCGAAAAACTGCCATACCGCTATAACAAAGTCATTATTCCGCAGGGAAGTGCATTTTGCAGATACCGGGGCGGAGAGAGTGTCTCTGACTATGTGGACAATGGCGGCTGCTGTGTGGCAAGGTACGAAGGCGCGGCATTGCAAAACAAAGAGAGCAAAGGCGCAGTCTACTCCTTTGGAGTACAGATTGGAGCTTCCTATGCGGCAAAAAATATTCCGCATGTACCGTATGATCAGAGCAACAGGGAAATGTATCCGATCATCCAGTCAAAGACAACGCTCGTGAAGGATATTTTATATCGTTATCTGACACCGGAATGCCCGATTCGGGAGAGAGGGATTGAGACGGGGGTATTTGCGAACGGAATGGTGATTGTAAATCATCGTTCAACGCCGTATCTGCTGCCGGAAAATTATCAGACAGAACGATACCAGTATGAAGCCGGAAGGCGTGCACAGGGCAAAGGCGTGCTGATGCCGCACTCCGCCGTGTGGGTAAGCGGGGACGGCGTTTCGCAGACAACGGGAGGAACAGCGTATGTATTTATTACCGATACCAAAGAATGTGACAGAGACGGAAGGATGTTATGAAATAAATTATCAGACAGCGATTGTGCTCAGTGAACGGATCAAAGAGAACGGAATGACCTATGCAGGTATTTTGCAGAAGGGGATTTCGGACGGAACCGGAATAAGAGCTTCCTGTATAAGAGGAAAGGCGGCAGAGGGGGATATTTATCTGGATTTTTCGGAAGCGTTAAAGGAACAGGAATACCGGCTTGTTGTAAAGGAAACCGGCGTATTCGTTGAGGGCGGAGACGGAGCAGGCGTTTTGTACGGAGTGCAGACGCTCTGCCAGCTGTTTGCGCAGTGCGGAGGCATACTTCCGTGTGCGGAGATCTCGGATGAGCCGGACATGAAAAACCGTGGATATTTTCTGGATGAGACGAGAGGACGGGTATTGACGCTGCCTTATCTGAAAAAGACAGCAGACCGCTTAAGCCGCTATAAACTGAATCAGTTCCAGCTCTATGTGGAGCACACCTATCTGTTCCGGAATTTATCGGAAATGTGGCGGGATGAGACGCCGCTTACGGCGGAGGACATCATGGAGCTGGACGCTTACTGCAGAGAACGTCACATTGAGCTGGTACCGTCTCTGGCAAGCTTCGGCCACCTTTATATGCTGCTTTCCACAAAAAGCTACGGTCATTTGTGTGAACTGGAAGATTCGTGGAAAGAGCCGTTTTCTTTTTGGGACAGAATGCGGCATCACACTGTGAATGTGACGGACGAGAAGACAATGCCTCTGATCAAAGGGATGATCGACGAGTACATGGCGTTGTTTACTTCCGACAAATTTAATATCTGTGCCGACGAGACGTTTGACCTCGGCAGGGGCAAATCAAAAGAGGCTGCAGAACGCGACGGCGTTTGCCGCATTTATATCAACTATGTCAGAGAATTGTGCGAATATCTGGCGGAAAAGAAAAAACAGCCGATGTTCTGGGGCGATATCATCTGCGGAAAACCGGAACTGATTCGGGAGCTGCCGGAAAATACCGTCTGTCTTACCTGGGGATACGCGCCAAAACAGAGGGAGCATGAGTGCCGCCTTATGGCGGAAGCAGGGGCGAGACAATACCTTTGTCCGGGTGTGGGCGGCTGGAACCAATGGATGAATCTGATAGGGGATTCCTATGACAATATTGTCCGCATGTGCGGATACGGAAGAAAATATCACGCGGAGGGAATCCTTAACACGGACTGGGGAGACTGCGGACATATCAATCATCCGGAATATTCGGTTCCGGGCCTGATTTACGGAGCCGCATTTTCATGGAATCCGGAGGGGATCGACTTTGATGAGATAAACCGGCAGATCTCACGGATCGAATTTCATGATTCGTCCGGACGGATTGTCGGACTGATGGCAGAAATGCCAAAGCATTCTCTTTTCAACTGGTGGGATGCCGTGATATTTTATGAAAACTATGCCCTGCATCATGCGCCGGAAGGCGAGCTTTTGCCGGCACGGCTGGGAGATGAAACCGCCTGCAGGGATGCGGCGGGAGCGCTTGGGAGGATATCCCGCGATATGAAAAAAGTGATGGTTTCCATAGACAGCGGACAAAAGGAACTCATGGAGGCGCTTTTGATTACGGTTGACGCCATTGATATCTGGAATGAAGTCGGCTCTGTGGCATGGAAAAGGGAAAACCGGGCGGCGGTGAAACAGGAGGATGCGGCGGCGCTTGCAGGCAGACTGGAAAACTGGTTCATGTTCTATAAAAAACTGTGGCGAACCGTCAGCAGAGAAGGAGACCTGCACCATATATCGGAACTTGTGTTTTGGTACGCGGATTTTCTGCGCTGACCGTAATGCAGGCAATATCCGGATATCATAAAAAGCTTTCACAAAATAAAAGATCTGACAAGGTCGGAGGGAGGATAAAATGCAATTTTTAGACAAGAGAGTAAATGTCATCTGCAATGAACTGAAAAAGCTCAAAGTAAAACAGAGCGTTCGCATTGACAGCTGGAAGTATAAGGAGGGAAATTATATCCGCCCGAACGAGGCGGAGGCGGACGATATCCCGTGGGAGGAGTTTGACTGCCAGACAATGCACTGGTACGGGCTCGACCGCCATTACTGGTTTAAAACCACCTATCAGGTGCCGCGTGAGCTGGACGGCAAACGGATGTGGATGCATGTGAAAACCCAGATTGACGAGTGGGACGATGCAAAAAACCCGCAGTTTCTGCTGTTTGTAAACGGTGCGGCGACACAGGGGATTGACATGAACCACCGGGAGGTACTCCTTGATACCTGTGCGAAAGCCGGTGAGGAACTGGTGTTGGAGCTGCAGGCTTATACGGGAACCCTGCACAAAGAGTTTAACCTGATTGTTGAGATGCAGGAAATCGATCGGGATATCGAGAAACTTTACTATGACTTGTGGGTACCGCTTGCGGCCTTTGGCCGTATGGAGGAGGATGATAAGAACCGCAGGGATATCGAGACGATTTTAAATAACACCGTCAATTATCTTGACCTGCGCGACCCATACTCCGACGCATTTTACGCGAGTTTAAAAGAGGCGTCCGATTACGTTGACCAGGCGCTTTATACGGACATGGCGGGTTACAGAGACGTCATTGCCACCTGTATCGGCCATACGCACATTGACGTCGCATGGTGGTGGACCGTGGCGCAGACCAGAGAAAAGGTAGGGCGCAGCTTTGCAACGGTACTCAAACTGATGGAAGAGTATCCGAATTATAAGTTTATGTCCAGCCAGCCGCAGCTCTATGATTTCTTAAAAGAGCGTTATCCGGAGTTGTACGGGCAGGTGAGGGAGCGCGTGAAAGAAAAACGCTGGGAGCCGGAAGGCGGCATGTGGGTAGAGGCGGACTGCAACCTGACGTCCGGGGAATCGCTGGTGCGTCAATTTATGCACGGGAAGAGATTCTTCAAAGAAGAGTTTGGCGTAGATAACAGGATCTTGTGGCTGCCGGATGTGTTCGGTTACTCGGGAGCGCTTCCGCAGATTATGAAAAAATGCGGAATCGATTACTTTATGACGACCAAGCTGGCATGGAACCAGTTCAATAAAATCCCGTACGACACAATGATGTGGAGAGGGATCGACGGCACGGAAGTGCTGACGCATTTGATCACAACGCTCGGCGTCAGCCAGCCGATCAAAGATTTCTTTACCACATACAACGGAATGCTTCATCCGGATGCGATCATGGGCGGATGGATGCGCTACCAGAACAAGGATATCAACAACGATATTTTAATCTCTTACGGATACGGAGACGGCGGAGGCGGCCCGACCAGGGAGATGATTGAGACGTCGATCCGTATGGAAAAGGGCGTGAAGGGCATTCCCTGCGTGCGCCAGGAGTTTGCAGGAAAATACTTTGACGAGCTGGCGCAGCGCGTGGAAGGAAACAGACGTCTGCCGGTATGGGAGGGCGAGTTCTACTTTGAGTACCACAGGGGAACGCTGACTTCCATGGGAAGAAATAAACGCGCGAACCGCAAAGCGGAGCTGGCATTGATGGACGCAGAGCTGCTGTCCGTCCTGGCGGAGCATACGGTGGCATATCCGGCCGAAGAGCTGGACGCCGTCTGGAAACTGGTGCTGCTCAACCAGTTCCACGATATTCTTCCCGGTTCTTCCATCAAAGAAGTGTACGATGTGACGAAGGAAGAGTATGCACAGATCGCGGAGAAGTTAGAGCGGATGCTCGCAGAGCGCAGAAAGGCGCTTACCGGCAGCGGGGATGCGGTTACGGTGTTTAACACCACAGGCAGCGAGCGCAGTGATATCGTTGTGCTGGGGCCGACAGACGCGGACGTGCTGGTCGATGCAAACGGAAATACTTATCCGGTGCAAAAGACAAAAGAAGGAGCTGTTGCATATGTGGAACATGTCCCGGCAAAAGGCTACAAATCATTTACATGGGCAAAGGCGGAGAGAGAAGCAGACGTGCCGTTTACACGGGTGAATGACTGCCAGCTGGAAACACCGTTCTTTACCGTGAAACTCGATGAACAGGGAATGTTCACGAGCATCTTCGACAAAGAGAATGACCGCGAGGTCATTCGGGAAGGACAGCGCGCAAACGTAATCCGCATGTACGAGGATAAGCCGATCTATTTTGACAACTGGGATATTGATATTTATTACACGGAAAAATTCTGGGATGTAGATCAGGTGGAGCGCATGGAGTGGACAGAGGTAGGTCCGGTCCGCGCCGTGCTTGAAATCGAGCGAAAAGCGAGCAAATCCACCATCTGGCAGAAGATTATTTTCTATGCAAACAGCAGGAGAATCGAATTTCAGACACATGTTGACTGGAGGGAGCATCAGACATTGCTGAAGGTTCACTTCCCGGTAGCGGTACATACGGACGAAGCGACCTTCGACGTACAGTTTGGCAATCTGACCAGAAAAACACATCAGAATACAAGCTGGGATGTCGCAAGATTCGAGAGCTGCGGGCAGAAGTGGATAGATCTTTCGGAAGGACATTACGGCGTCAGCATGCTAAACGACTGCAAATACGGCCATTCGGTAAAGGATGGCAACATGGCGTTGACGCTGATTAAATCCGGAATCGAGCCGAACCCGACCACGGATCAGGAGGAGCATGACTTTACCTATGCGATCTATCCGCATGCAGAAGGGTGGAGACAGGCGCAGACCGTTGCCGAGGCTTACAAACTGAACCAGCCGCTTGTGGCGGAAACAGGAACGGAGGCAAAACCTGCATACTCGTTTGCATCCGCGGACGCATCCAATGTAATCGTGGAAACGGTCAAGAAGGCGGAGGACAAAGAGGGAACCGTAATCCGCATGTATGAATCCGAGAATTCGTATACAAAGACGAAGCTGACCGTCAATGCGGAATTTCAGAAAGCGTTTCTCTGCAACCTGCTTGAGGAGACAGAGAGCGAAGTTTCCGTAAACGGGAATCAAATCGAAGTTGTATTGAAACCATATGAAGTCGTAACAGTAAAACTTGTGTGATCAGTGAAAGAAAGAGGAAACTATGTATAAAAAAAGAGGGAAAAAAGCAACAAGCGTTCTCCTGGCGGCGTCTATGTCATTTGGTCTTGCAGCCTGCGGGGGAGAAGCGCAGACGACAACGGAAGATGTACCCCGGACAGAGGCGGCGGAGACTCCCCAGGAGAACGGCAGCAGCAATGCGGGGGCGGCAGCATATACGCCGACGGAAGAAAACGGAAATCCGGAGCTTACGATGAACGGACAGCCGGAATCGTCGTATTGGTTCCCGGCGCAGATTCTGGAGTGGAACGCGGATGCGGATGAAGATTTCATTTACAATGTGAGCAGCGTGCCGCTGGCAAAGCGTGTTGACATTGCAAATCTCGAGCCGGTAAATTCGACGCAGAACAAAGACACCAAAGTGATGGCGATTTCCATTATGAACAGCAGCACCAGCGGAAATGCACCGCACGGATTAAACAAGGTGGATGCGAACGCCTTTTCCTACTGGCAGTATGTGGATGTGCTTGTGTACTGGGGCGGCTCCTCCGGAGAGGGAATTATCGTACCGCCGAGTCCGGACGTTGTGGATGCGGGCCATAAAAACGGCGTTCCGGTATTGGGAACCGTATTTATGCCGCAGACCGCGCACGGCGGAAAAATGGAGTGGCTGGAGGAGCTTCTCACGAAAAACGAGGACGGAAGCTACCCGGTCGCAGATAAGCTGATTGAGGTGGCACAGCTTTACGGATTTGACGGCTGGTTTATGAACCAGGAGACGGAAGGGACAGACGAAGAACCCCTGACCGCGGATCACGCGGCGCGTATGCAGGAATTTATTCAATATTATAAAAAGCAGGCGCCGGAGCTGCAGCTGGTATACTATGATTCCATGACGGCAGACGGAGAGATGGACTGGCAGAACGCATTGACAGAAAAGAACGTGTCGTTCCTCAAAGATGAAGCGGGGAATGCGGTTGCAGACGAGATGTTCCTGAACTTCTGGTGGACGATGGAAGAACTGTCGGAAGACCAGCTGGCGAGTCTTTCGGCGGAGAGAAGAGAGTACTATGAAAAAAGTCTTGCCGCACTGGAAGAAACGCCGCTGCTGAAAACTTCCGAAGCATTTGCGAACGAGGAGGGAATCGACCCGTATTCCTTATACGCCGGGATAGACGTACAGGCGGACGGTTACAATACGGACATTAACTGGAAGTGGCTTGAGAAGGAAGCGGGCGGTACGCGCACATCCATCGGTATCTACTGCCCAAGCTGGGCATATCAGTCCTCCGGCGGCATTATCCAGGACTTCTGGAAAAAAGAGAATACCATGTGGGTAAACACAAAAGGCGATCCGTCTGCGGACATCGAATATTCGGATGACAGGCAGTGGAGAGGCATTTCAAACTATGTCGTGGAGCGGACGGCCGTTACCGGCCTCCCGTTTATTACGAATTTCTCAACCGGAAACGGTTACAGTTTCTTTAAAAACGGGGAGCAGATCAGCTTGTTAGACTGGAATAACCGCAGTATCAGTGACGTTCTGCCGACCTACCGCTATATCATTGAGAGTGAGGAGGGCAACAACTTGTCGGCTGATTTTGATGTGGCGGACGCGTACTACGGCGGAACCAGCATGATTTTGAGAGGTTCCATGGCAGCGGGCAGGCAGTCTGAGATCAGGCTTTACAGCTCGGAGCTTTCGGTCGCAGAGCCGTTTACATTTACGACAACTGCAAAGGCAAAAGGCACATCTGTCGTGATGGACGCGGTTCTGACAACCGATGACGGCTCCAAAATCGTGTTAAAGGGTGACAAACCGGTCGGCGATACATGGACGACTGTGACATACGATACCGGCGAGCTTGTCGGAAAGACAATCAGGACGATTTCTTACCGCATGTCCGCGTCGGAGGATGTGAGCGGATTGCAGTTCCGGTTTGGAAATATTACGATGACGGACAACGCAGAGCCGGGGGTAAGCGCTGTGAGCAATGTGGAAGTGCTTGGAAAGGAATTTGACGAGGACGGCATGTATGCGGGGGTACGTCTCGCATGGGAATCCGACGTTCCGGCAGCATACTACGAAGTATATCGCATCAATCAGGATCAGACGAAATCCTTACTCGGCGTTTCCAACAACACAAGCTTCTACATCAATACCCTGCCGAGGACGGACGAGACAAACAACTCCACCTTTGAGGTGGTTCCGGTGAATCAGATGCTGGCGGAGGGGACGTCCGCGCAGGTCAATATGGAGTGGCCGGACAACAGCATTCCGAAAGCTGGATTTACCGCAGATGCAACGCTGGTATCGCCGGGACAGACGGTTACATTCACAAGCCTCTGCTCACAGAACACGGAGAAGGTAAGCTGGACGCTTCCGGGTTCCGATGTGGAGACGGCAGAGGGTGAGACGGTTACGGCCGTATACGCCAGGGAAGGTGTCTACCGTGTGACCGCAAAAGCCGAAAATGCATCCGGCGAAAATGAGGCGACACAGGAGGCGTACATCATTGTGACAGAAAACGCAGCGGACGGACTGACGTTGCTTTCCGGCGGCGCCGCAACGGAAGCCGATACGTTTGTAAATGAGAACGAGGCGCCGGAGTTCGCGGTAGACGGCGACGTGACAAAGAAATGGTGTGCAACGGGAAGCGCGCCTCATGAGATTACACTGGACTTAGGCGAGGTGAGAGCGGTCAGTGCGGTTGACATATCCCATGCCGAGGCTGGCGGTGAAGGCGCAGACATGAATACGAAGTCTTATGCGATTCTGGTAAGCGAGGACGGCACAGGCTTTACGGAGGTCCGCAGCGTGACCAGAAATACGGCGGGAACCACGCATGATATATTTGCCCCGGTAAATGCAAGATATGTGAAACTTGTTGTAAATAAGCCGACACAGGGCAGTGACAGCGCGGCGCGCATTTATGAGATTGAAGTATACGGTTTGGAAAATCCCTTAGAGTAGGCAAAAATCCCATTTTATATCAACCGAAACAGGGAACGGGAGGGATTTGTCAATGAATCAGGCAAAGAAAGAAATTATATTTTTGGAACCGGTGTGCACCCACAATATCTGGGGCGGCACAAAGCTTCGGGAAGCGTTTGGCTATGCGGCAGAGGGTGATGATATCGGGGAGTGCTGGGGGATTTCCGCGCATCCGAACGGTGACTGCAGCATAAAATGCGGTGCGTATGCCGGAATGAAACTGTCGGAAGTGTGGGCGGGGCATCCGGAGCTGTTCGGAAATCTTTCCTGCGACAGATTTCCGCTTTTGACGAAAATTATCGATGCGAGGGAGGACTTAAGCATTCAGGTGCACCCGGATGACACCTATGCCGCAGCGCATGAGAACGGTTCTTTCGGCAAGACGGAGTGCTGGTATATTTTAGATGCCCCGGAAAACGGAACGCTTGTAGTCGGACATAACGCGCGGACCAAAGAGGAGCTGATATCCATGATCCGCGAGGAAAGATGGGGGGAGTTTATCCGTGAGATTCCCGTGAAAAAAGGAGATTTCATACAGATTGATCCGGGAACGGTTCATGCGATCAAGGGAGGTCTGGTGCTTTTAGAGACGCAGCAGAACAGTGATCTTACCTACCGCGTGTACGATTATGACAGAGAGCAGGACGGCAGGCGGAGAGAACTCCATGTGGATAAGAGCATCGATGTGATTACGGTTCCCGCGAGGCCTGCGGAAGAGCGTGTAACACCGACGTCGGGACTTCCGAAAAACAGGATGAATAAACTGTATTCCTGTAAGTACTATGACATTTTTAAATTGGAGGTAGACGAAAAAACGTCATTTGAGCAGAAATATCCGTTCCTGCTGATGTCTGTCGTGGAGGGAGAAGGAACGATTGACGACCAGCCGGTGAAAAAGGGGGACCATCTGATTGTGCCCTGCGGCTATGGGGAACTGAGCGCACAGGGAACGATGAGCGTGATTGCATCGACCGTGAGTGTGTAGATGACGGACATTCCGTTTTGGCATAGTTAGGAACTTTTGCCGGAAATGTATGAGGCGGACCCGGGACAGTGTGGTGTTCACAGTATGTCCCGGGTCCGCTCACGCTTAAGCAGGAGCCGCCTGTAAAGGGCTGCACGCGCTGCAACGGTCCGATCGCTCACCGTACCGATTTTGCGACATCCTCTAAGGACACCGCACACTCGTTTTTCAGGACGGCGGTCTTTAGATCCTCAAACTCCGGTTTTTCTTTTTTGATGCCGTAACCGGAACTTTTTTTGATGCGGATATCCCCGTAGGAGGTGGGGCGGGCTTCGAAAGTGGACTCGAGCTTGGCGCGCTCAAAGGTCTGAAAGCGCAGCCCCCTTGTGGAGGTGTGCAGGAAGAAGAGCCCGGTAAATTTGTCCCGGTCGGAGAGTTCGCAGATACAGGTGAGCAGTATGCCGGGGCGGTTTTTTTTCATCTGTATCGACGTCGTATAGACGTCGAGCGCGCCTGCGGCGAGAAAGATTTCCGTGGCAAGTCCGATCGCCTCCCCGGTCATATCGTCGATGTTGCAGGAGATGGCGAGAACCTTATCGTCGTAGGCGAAGCCGTCGTCCTCCGCCTCATCGCCGTCGTCCTCCGCGTCCGCCTCTCCGAGAAACGCGCGCAGACAGTTTGCAATCTCAAAATTTTTGCTTCCCATCCCGTAGCCGATTGCAGAGGGCGCAAGGGCCGGCATGGAGCAGAATTTTTCGGCATAGTACCTGAGAAGAGCGGCGCCGGTGGGCGTGCAGAGCTCGCCGGTGACGGAGCCGGTGTAGAACGGAATCCCTTTTAAAAGCTCGGCCGTGGCAGGAGCCGGTACCGGAAGCACGCCGTGGGCGCATTTTACAAAGCCGTTTCCGACGTGGACGGGGGAGGCTAAGATGCGTTCCGGGGCAATGAGGTGGATGAGCAACGCACAGCCCACCACATCGGCCAGCGCGTCTAACGTGCCGACCTCATGAAAATGAATCTGCTCTAAGGAGGTGCCGTGCACCTTTGCCTCCGCCTCGCCGATCAGCCGATAGACGGCGGCAGCATCTTTTTTGACCCGCTTTGGCAGGTCAAGCCGCTCAATCTGCGAGAGGACGTCGGCGTAGGAGGTATGCGGGTGCCCGTGGTGGGCATCGTCGTGCTCATGGTGGTGGGCATCGTCGTGTTCGTGGTGGTGCTCATGGGAAGAATCCTCCGCGTCATGCGAGTGGCCGTGGGACGTCGCATCCTCCGCGTCATGCGAGTGGCCGTGGGACGTCGCATCCTCCGTGACGCCGTCGATCAGCACTTCCATGTGGGTGCCGCAGACACCGCATTTTGTGATCGTGGATGCCCGCAGCGTAAGCCCACTGTCCGCGAAAAGCGTGTTCATTTTTTTGAGAAACAGATCGCGCTGTCCGCATATCTCGTAGAGGGAACTCATCAGCATATCCCCTGCAGCTCCCATGTTGCATTCCAGATAAAGTGTTTTCATAAGAAATTCTCCTTGTATGGTACGGGGACGGACCGCGCCTCAGCCTCCGATGTGATTGATCATGCTCGCAAGATAGCCGGCGCCGAAGCCGTTGTCAATATTTACCACGGAAACCCCGCTGGCGCAGGAATTTAGCATCGAGAGCAGTGCGGAGACGCCCTGGAAACTTGCGCCGTAGCCGACGCTGGTGGGAACCCCGATGACCGGGCAGTCCGAAAGGCCGCCGATGACGCTCGCGAGCGCGCCCTCCATTCCGGCGACGGCGATGATCGCGTTTGCGCCGCCGATGACTTCTAAATTTGAGAGAAGCCGGTGCAGTCCCGCAACGCCCACATCGTAAAGACGCACAATGCGGTTCCCGAGTGTCTCCGCCGTGAGCGCGGCCTCCTCCGCCACCGGGATATCGCTTGTCCCGCCGGTGGCCACGACGATGGAACCCTTTGCCGTCACATGTTCGCGCCGGTTTACGATACCGATTTTTGATATGTCGTCGTAAAACAGGTCAAACCGTTTTGAGAGATAATCTGCGGATTCGGCTGAGAGCCTTGTGATAAGAATATTTTCGGGGCAGTGCAGCAGGAGACTGTGCACGATGCCCTCCATCTGTTCTTTCGTCTTGGAAGCCCCGTAGATGACTTCCGCGGCACCCTGGCGCACCGGCCGGTGATGATCCACCTTCGCATAGCCCAGATCTTCAAACGGCGCAAGCTTCAGCCGGGTGTAGCCCTCCTCGGCGGAGAGCGTTCCCTGCGCAATCTGCTCTAAAATCTCCCGGATGTGTTCGTTTCCCTGATTCATAGCGTACCTCTCGTTTGCGTAAATTTTCTTCGTACCATTATACTATAAAGGAAGCGTCGAATGCAATGTTTTGGCACGTTTCGATCAAAACTGAAAACTGTTTTACGGGGAAGTCATTTGGGTGTATTCTGAATGGGGTATGAAATTTAGGACGGGCGATGCGGCGGAATCACTTTTGGTAAAAATATACGAGAAAGACGGATGATAAGAGAGGGAAACGTGATGAGTGAGAGAGTGTATTTAAATGACAGTTGGGGATTTTCGGAGCATTTTACGGAGCAGATGACGGGCGCGGACTTTTCGGGCGAGGGGCTTACAGCGGTCCGCCTGCCGCACACGGTAAAAGAGACGCCGCTGCACTATTTTGATGAACACTGCTATCAGATGGTGAGCGGATACCGCAGAATTGTGCGGGTTCCGAAGACGTGGGAGGGGAAGAAAATCTTTCTCACCATCGACGGCGCGGCGCACGACGCCTGCGTGTACTGGAACGGGAAAAAAGTCGGGGAACATCACTGCGGCTACACGGCGTTTACGATGGATATCAGCGAAGAAATCGTAGCGGACAGCGAAAATATACTGGCGGTGCGTCTCGACAGCCGGGAGAATCTGAATATTCCGCCGTTCGGTTTTGTCGTCGATTATATGACTTACGGCGGTCTCACAAGGGAGGTGTGGATAGACGTCAAAAACCAGAGCCATATCGCGGATGCATTTGTGCATGGAGAGCGAAGCGGAGACGGCTGGGAGGTTGTGTCCGCGGTTTCGCTTGCAGGGGCGGACGCAGGGGCCATGCTGCGGCAGAGTATCAGACGGCGGGGAGAGAAGGCGTGGCGCGGTCTCGGAGAGCGGCAGGTTTCGGGAACGGCGGCGGAACTTCATTTTCCGGCGGGTGAGATCGCGTGCTGGGATGTGGATGCGCCGAATCTCTACGAGGTGAAGACGGAGCTGCTCGTGCGGGACACAGTGACGGACGAGCGCGTGGAGACGGTGGGGTTCCGCACCGCCGAATTCCGTCCGGACGGGTTTTACTTAAACGGCAGAAAATTAAAACTGCGGGGCTTAAACCGTCATCAGAGCTATCCCTATGTCGGGTATGCGATGCCGGAGTCCATGCAGCGGATGGACGCGGATATTTTAAAGCGTGAGCTGGGCGTCAACGCGGTGCGGACTTCCCACTATCCGCAGTCGCATTATTTCCTCGCGCGCTGCGACGAGATCGGCCTGCTTGTCTTCACGGAAATACCGGGCTGGCAGCATATCGGGGATGCGGCCTGGAAAGAACAGGCGGTCGCGAACGTGCGGGATATGGTGACACAGTACCGCAATCACACATCCATCATCCTCTGGGGCGTGCGCATCAACGAGTCGCAGGATGACGACGCGTTTTATCGGAGAACGAACGCGGCGGCACATGCGTTGGATGCGACGCGGCCGACGGGCGGGGTCCGGGCACATAAAAAAAGCAGTCTGTTGGAGGATGTGTACACTTACAACGATTTTGTACATTCCGGGAAAAACCGCGGCTGTGAGCCGAAGCGGCATGTCACGCCGGACATGGGAAAAGCGTACCTTGTCACCGAATACAATGGTCATATGTATCCGACGAAGTCATTTGACGGGGAGGAGCACCGCACGGAGCACGCGCTGCGCCATGTGCGTGTACTCGATGCGGTAGCCGCGGAGGAGGATATCGCGGGGAGTTTTGGCTGGTGTATGTTTGACTACAATACGCACAGGGATTTCGGGAGCGGCGACCGCGTCTGTTATCACGGGGTGCTCGATATGTTCCGCAATCCGAAAACCGCGGCGGCGGTGTATGCAAGTCAGCAGGAGGAAGTGCCGGTGCTGGCAGTGAGCTCTTCCATGGATATCGGGGAGCACCCGGGCTGCAACCGCGGTGAGATCTATCTTTTCACAAACGCGGACAGTGTAAAAATGTACAAAAATGATCGCTTTATCAGGGAATATAAGCGAAGGGATTCCTACTGGAAACATCTTTCTCACGGCCCGCTTTTGGTGGATGACTTTATCGGGGACGCCATCGCGGAGGGAGAGCATTTTCCGGCTGCCCAGGAGCGCGGCGTGAAGGATGTCTTAAATGCGGTGGCGCGGTTCGGGATACCGAATCTGCCGAAATCCGCCTGCCTGACGGCGCTGAAACTGATCCTGCGCTACCGTATGACGCCGGAGCAGGCGGTGGCGCTCTACAACAAATATGTGGGCGACTGGGGCGGCGCGTCGACGAGTTACCGGTTTGAGGCGATAAAAGACAGCGCGGTCGTGGCGGCCGTCCAAAAGGAACCGATGAAATCGGTATCTCTTTTTGCGCGGGCGGACCACACCGCGATGCGAGAAAAGACGACCTACGACGTGGCGGCCGTCCGCATTGAGGCGCGGGACGAAAACGGGAACGTTTTACGCTTTTTTAACGAGCCGGTGTCCTTTGCGGTCAACGGACCGGCGGAGCTGATCGGACCGCGGGTCGCGGCGCTGCAGGGCGGCATGGGAGGAACCTACCTTAAGACGACGGGGGAGAGCGGCGCCGTGACGCTCACAATCACAAACAGTCAGACGGAGCCGGTTGTGATGGAGTTTGAGGCATACGCGGCGGGAGACGTATGCCGCGCAGAATAGAAGTATGCGGTGCAGAATAATAGAGGCCGGACGGCACTTTTGGTTGCCATCCGGCCGTTTTTGCTTTAAGATTAGAACGAAGAAAGGGGAGAGAAAAGTGATACGTTTTAACAGTGATTATACGGAGGGATGCCATCCGGCGATCTTAGAGCGGCTGGCAGAGACCAATTTTGAACAGACGCCGGGATATGGCGAGGATGTGTACTGCGCGGCTGCGGCGGAGAAAATCCGTGAGCTCTGTGCGGCGCCGGATGCCGCAGTCCATTTTCTGGTCGGCGGTACGCAGACGAATGTCACGGTGATTTCTGCGGCGCTGCGCCATTATCAGGGGGTTATCACGGCCGCGAGCGGACATATCAATATCCATGAGACCGGGGCACTCGAGGCCTGCGGGCACAAGTGTCTTGCCATAGAGACTCCCGACGGGAAGCTTACCGCGGAACAGGTGGCCGCGTATGTGGATGCACACTATGCGGACGAGAGCTTTGAGCATATGGCACAGCCGAAGATGGTCTACCTCTCGAATCCGACCGAGCTCGGAACGATATACAAAAAGGAGGAGCTCGCAGCGCTTTACCGGGTCTGTAAGGAGCGGGACATTTATCTCTTTTTAGACGGAGCGCGTCTCGGCTACGGACTTGCCAGCAGGGAGAACGATATGACTTTTGCGGATATCGCGGCCCTCACGGATGTCTTTTACATCGGCGGCACAAAGGTGGGAGCACTGTTCGGCGAGGCGGTGGTCATCACGGATGAAAAGTTAAAACAGGATTTTCGTTATAACATCAAGCAGCGTGGAGGAATGCTTGCAAAGGGGAGACTTCTGGGAATTCAGTTTCTGGCACTGTTTGAGGAAAACCGGTATCAGGAAATATCGGCGCATGCAGCGAGACTTGCAGAAAAGTTAAAGGACGAATTAATAAAAATGAACGTTACCTTCTACATAGATTCCCCGACAAACCAGCAGTTTCCGGTTCTGCCCGATGCCGTGCTGTCAAAGCTCTCGGAAAACTATGCCTTTGCTTATCAGGCGCGGGTCGATGAGACGCGCAGCGCCGTGCGGTTGTGCACCTGCTGGGCGACAAGAGAGGAGCATGTGGATGCGCTGCTTGGGGATATTCGCAGACTGCTTGACACAGAGGAGGAATAAAAAACGTGAAGAAAAAGATTCTGCTGATTGCGACCGGGGGCACGATTGCGTCGAAGACCTCGGAGAACGGATTAAAGCCGCAGATTACGCCGGAGGAGCTGTTGTCCTTTCTTCCGCAGGCGGGGGAACTCTGTGAGATTGCGACGCTTCCACTGTTAAATCTGGACAGCTCGAATATGGAGCCGCAGCACTGGAAGAAAATGGTGGCGGCTGTCCGCGAACACTATGATGACTATGACGGATTCGTGATCGCGCACGGCACGGATACGATGGCGTACACGGCGGCGGCGCTTTCCTATATGATTCAGAATACCGCAAAGCCGGTTGTGATCACAGGCGCGCAAAAGCCGATCAATCTGGAAATCACCGATGCAAAGTCGAATCTGCTCGACAGCTTCCGCTATGCGTCGGACGACGAGTCGCAGGGGGTCGTCATTGTGTTTGACGGCAAAGTGATTGCGGGGACGAGAGCGAAAAAGGTGCGCTCGAAAAGCTACAATGCATTTTCGAGCATCGATTATCCCTGTCTTGCGATGATACAGGACGGAACAATCATGCGCTATATCCCGATGCTTCCCTGTGACGGAAAGGTACGGTTTTATGAGGAACTTGACGAAAATATATTTCTGATAAAACTAATTCCCGGTATCCGGCCGGAAATTCTGCGCAGTATTTTTGAAGCCTATGACTGCATAATTGTCGAGAGCTTCGGAGTGGGCGGGATTCCGCATTCCATCGCGGACGGGTTTTATCGTCTCTGCAGGGAATATCCCGAAAAGCTCGTGGTCATGGCGACGCAGGTCGCGCATGAGGGTAGCGATATGACGGTCTACGAGGTGGGGCATGATATGAAGCGGTATTGCCGCTTTCTGGAATCCTACGATATGACGTTAGAGTCCGTGATTGCGAAACTTATGTGGATGCTGGGGAATTTTGATCTGACACAGACGGAGGCGGAAGAGATTTTTTACCGGAGTATCAATTACGATATTATGTTTGGGAAAAACCGTACCTGTGGATAATGTCAACTATTAGATGCAAAATAGTTGACAATCAGGAGCGATGCGATTATCATACGAGTTAGAAACCGTTTGTATTGCCGCAGAAGCCGGAAAGAGGGGAGCGGCAGCTATTTTAGAAAAACGAGGGAAAGCGTATGAAAATTTCGACGAAAACGATTGTCACCGTGGGGATGTTTACGGCTGTTTTGAGCGTACTGTCCATCCTGACTATTCCGATGCCGACCGGTGTTCCGGTGACATTGCAGACCTTTGCGGTCGCTCTCTGCGGCTATGTGCTGGGAGCAAAGCGGGGCACGGCCTCTGCGGCGCTGTATCTTCTGATTGGAACCTTCGGCGTTCCGGTGTTTGCGGGGATGACCGGGGGCCCGTCGTGGCTGGTAAGCTACAGCGGCGGGTTCCTCTGGGGATTTCTGTTCCTTGCGGCCCTCTGCGGTCTCGGGACGGGGCGCCGTGCGGTGTTTTGCCTGCTGCCCGGACTCGCGGGACTTATCGTCTGCCATCTGTGCGGTGTCGTACAGTTTTCGATTGTGGCGTCTGTGCCGCTTCCGGCATCCGTTCTTGCGGTATCGCTGCCGTATCTTCTGAAGGATGTGGTATCCGTCGCGGGTGCGTATTTCGTATCGCTGCCGATCCGCAGGGCACTGTCCGCCGGAAATCTTCTCGAGGATGGGACAAAGGCGGGGTATATGCGCATATAGACGTTGAATTCGGCAGGAGAAGCATTGCGGGAGGTGAAAAGACGGGATGGAAACAGAACGGGAATTTCGGGCGCATCATATAATCTGTACCGCTCTCTACGAGGGAAAGGGCTACAGTGGCGCATTTTGTGAAAACATGACGGCGGTTGTGACACGACTCCGGGAAAATCCGGATGAGCGTCTTCGCCTGGTGGCGCGTCCGGATCTGATATGTGCGGACTGTCCGAACCACGGCGCAGACGACAGCTGTACGCAGAACCATAACCGGGTGGTAAATAAGGACCGACGGGTGATAGAGGTATTCGGATTGAAGGAGAACGGTATATATACCTACCGCGAGCTCTGCGAGGCGGCGCTTGCGGCACTTGCGCCGGAGTTTTTTATGGAAAACTGCGGAACATGCGAGTGGCGTGCACAGGGGCTCTGTAAATATGAGGACCTGACCGCGCGGCTGGCAGAGACCGCGCAGTCTGCAGGGGCGTGACAGAACGGCGGCAAGTCATTATTCGGTCCGCTTATTGATATAGTTTGTCCGGTATTTGGAATACATAATTTTCTGGCTGTGGTAGAGTCCGTAGTAGCCGGAGAGCATATAGCTTAAGGCTACCGACAGCAGGAAATAGGGCATTCCGTCAAAGCCGAACAGCTCAAAACTGATGAGCAGCGAGGTGATCGGGCAGTTGGTGACGCCGCAGAAGACGGCGGACATGCCGACGGCGGTGCACAGAGCCGGAGAAAAGCCGGTAATGCTGCCGAACAGGCATCCGAAGGCCGCTCCGGTAAAGAAGGTGGGGACAATCTCGCCGCCTTTGTAACCGGCGCCGATCGTGAGCGCAGTAAATATCATTTTCAGAAGAAAGGCGGCGGGAATCACGCCGCCTTTTAAAAAGCGGGGAATCAGATCCATTCCGGCGCCGTTGTAAGTCTGGTCGCCAACGAGAAGCGTCAGGACAATGAGAATGCAGCCGCCTGCCGCAGCCCGGACATAGGGGTTTTTGAAAAGCTTCTTATATAATGCTTCGGTCTGATGCAGCAGAATACAAAATGCGATGCTGACAAACGCGCAGAGCACGGCAAACACGGAGATGACGACCGCCGTGCCGACGGTAAACTCCGGCAGCCTGCCGACGGAAAAGTGCTCGGCGGGGACTCCGAGGGAGGCGGCGATGCCGTGGGCGATCAGCGATGCGATGACGCACGGAACGAGTGCGGAATAGTGCATGATGCCGACGCTGACGACTTCCATCGAAAAAATAGCGGCGGCCATCGGGGTTCCGAACAGCGCCGAAAACGCGGCTGACATGCCGCACATGATCATGATATGTTTGTCCTTCTCGTCAAAGCCGAACAGCTTGCCCAGACCGCTGCCGATGCTTCCGCCGAGCTGGAGCGCAGCTCCCTCCCGTCCTGCGGAGCCGCCGAACAGATGGGTGATCAGTGTGGAGATAAATATGAGCGGAGCCATGCGCAGCGGGATGTTGTCTCCTGACTGGATGGCGGAGAGCACCAGATTGGTGCCCGAATCCTTTTCGTTGTGAGAGAGATGATAAAGTCCCACGATCATCAGGCCGCCGATGGGGAGAAGGAAAATCAGCCATGGATTCTTGGCGCGCAGCAGCGTCACAAATGACATGGAAAAGTGGAACAGTGTTCCGACGGAACCTACGACAATGCCGGAAATCACGGAAAAAATAATCGATTTGCAGGAGCTGAGCATCCGACGAGCCGTTTGCTCTGCCCTGTGTTTAAGCAGTTCTCTCATAATCGCATCAGACCTTTCTGGACATGTGAATCACAGTTAAATTTTAACATTATCCCGCGGGATTTACAAGCTTCGCACGGCGGGGATAGCGCTCCGAAAAACGGATATACTATAAGTAGAACAGGAAACATGACGGTGCACGGACGGAGCGTTGTACAAATCATACAAAAACGGGCCTGGAAAGTTGTATAAAATATGGAAAAAGACAAAAGGGTATTGCATTTTTTCTCTTTAGGAAATATAATTTGACTATCAGCTGGAAACGTTACCGGTAATGATACCGGAAACGTTCTAAAACAAGGTTGAACAAATTTTTCAGGAGGGTAATTATTATGAAAAGAAAAGTGTTATCCGTAATGCTTGCTACCGCAATGACAGCGACTTTATTTGCCGGCTGCGGCGGAGACGACAAGACGCAGGAGGGTGGCTCCACGACTCCGGCACCGGCCGGAACAGAGGACGGCGCGGATGCGGGCGCAGACGCAGGTGCGGCAGATGCGGGCAGCCAGACGGCATCCGGCGGTTCCGTATACTATTTGAACTTCAAGCCGGAGCAGAACGATGCATGGCAGGAGCTTGCGGCGACATACACGGAGCAGACCGGCGTGGAAGTAACCGTTATCACGGCTGCAGACGGTACTTACGAGCAGACCTTAAAGTCTGAGATTGTAAAAGAGGAGGCGCCGACACTGTTTCAGGTGAACGGACCGGTCGGACTTGCAAGCTGGAAAGACTACTGCATGGATTTATCCGGATCGGAGATTTTCTCCCATCTGACGAACGAGGGCTACGCGCTGAAAAACGATGCGGGCGAGGTTTCCGGTATCGCATATGTGGTTGAAACCTACGGTATCATCTACAACAAGAAAATTCTGAACGATTACTGCACAATGGACAACGCGGTGATCGCTTCCGTTGACGAGATTAACAATTTTGAGACCTTAAAGGCAGTGGCGGACGACATTCAGGCAAGATTGGACGAGATTAACGATGCGTTTGGCTATGAGCTGAAGGGTGCGTTTACCTCCGCAGGTATGGACGGTTCTTCCGACTGGAGATTTAAGACGCATCTTGCAAATCTTCCGATTTACTATGAGTATCAGGAGAAGGGAATCAGTACCACTGACGCCATCGAGGGCACTTACCTTGACAAGTACAAACAGATGTGGGATCTGTACATCACAGATGCGACCTGCGAGCCCGGACTTCTTTCCAGCAAGACCGGCGACGAGGCGGAGTCCGAGTTCGGTATGGAAGAGGCAGTGTTCTACCAGAACGGTACCTGGGAGTACGGCAACCTGACAAACGAGGATAACGGTTATCTGGTAACAGCGGAAGACATGAGCATGATGCCGATCTACATCGGTGTCGAGGGCGAGGAGAATCAGGGCCTTTGCTCGGGTTCCGAGAACTACTGGTGCGTAAACAGCAAGGCATCCGCTGAGGATCAGCAGGCGACTCTGGATTTCTTAAACTGGGTCATCACCTCCGACGAGGGACGTGATTCTATGGCAAACGTAATGGGATTCACAACTCCGTTTGATACGTTTGCAGACGGCTATGTGGCTGACAACGTATTTATTCAGGCAGACGCTGCTTATACGGCGGCAGGCAAAACCCCGGTGGCATGGTGCTTTACGACGATGCCGTCCGAGAACTGGAAGAACGGCGTAGGTTCCGCACTGCTCGAGTACGCGCAGGGAACCGGCGACTGGGCTGCTGTTGAGAGCGCATTCGTAGAGGGATGGGCAACCGAGTATGCGGCGGTAAACAACTAAGAAGATTCTAAAACAACGGGCTGCATGTTTCGCGGCAGCCCTTATGTTCAACCAAAAGGGTGGGGAGGATGCGCCCCACCCTGTATTTTTTGAGAGGATGGAAGACTATGGAGAAAGCGATAAAGAGATATTTTCCTATTTTTGCACTCCCGACGATAGCGGCTTTTACACTGGGTTTTATAGTTCCTTTTCTTATGGGTATCTATTTATCATTTTGTGAATTTACCACGATAACCGACACGAAATTTGTAGGATTGAAAAATTATATCAGAATTTTTTCTGACCCCACGTTTCTTCATGCGCTCTGGTTTACCGCACTGTTCACGGTGGTATCGGTGCTCACGATCAATGTCTTTGCATTTATCATTGCGATGCTCTTAACAAAGGGAATTAAGGGGACAAATTTTTTCCGTACCGTATTCTTCATGCCGAACCTGATCGGCGGTATCGTGCTCGGCTATATCTGGCAGATTCTTCTGAACGGTATTCTCGCAAATTTCGGGAGGACTTTGACTTACAGCGGTACCTACGGATTCTGGGGACTGATTGTGCTGATGAACTGGCAGCAGATCGGATATATGATGATTATCTATATCGCCGGAATCCAGAATGTGCCGGGAGAGCTGATTGAGGCTGCAAAAATCGACGGCGCGACCAATTGGCAGGTATTAAAGAATGTGACGATTCCGATGGTGATGCCGTCGATTACAATCTGCTCGTTTCTGACGCTGACAAATTCGTTTAAGCTGTTTGACCAGAACCTTGCGCTGACGGCCGGCGAGCCGTCAAACAGTTCCCAGATGGTCGCGCTCAATATTTTTGAGACCTTCTACACCAGGACCGGATGGGAGGGCGCAGGCCAGGCGAAAGCAGTGATCTTCTTTATCATTGTGGCCGCAATCGCAATGGCACAGAACCGTATGACAAGAAGTAAGGAGGTGCAGCAGTAATGGCAAAAAATGCAGACAATCAGGTAAGCGCAGTAAGAAAAGCAAAGCATGGCTGGGTGTTGACACTGTTCTTTTCCGTGCTGACCGTATTTTATATCTATCCGATTTTCCTTGTGCTTATCAACGCCTTCAAGAAAAAGGGATTTATCACAAAGGAGCCTTTTGCACTGCCGAGTGAGCGCTCGTTCTTCGCACTGAAAAACTTTGTCAACGGGATTGAAAAGACGAATTTCTTTGCCGCTGTCGGGAATTCGGTGATTATCACTGTGGGTTCCGTGCTTGTGATCGTGATCTGTACTTCCATGTGCGCGTGGTATATCACCCGGGTAAAGAATAAGCTTACGTCCACGGTCTATACGCTGTGCCTGTTTTCGATGATTGTGCCGTTCCAGATGGTGATGTTTTCGCTGTCAAAGCTGGCGAATATGATGCGTCTCTCCAACCCGATCGGTATTATCGTCGTGTATCTGGGATTTGGCGCGGGACTGGCGGTGTTCATGTTCTGCGGATTTGTCAAGAGTATTCCGTTAGAGATTGAGGAGGCGGCCATGATCGACGGCTGCACGCCGATTCAGACGTTTTTCCAGGTCGTATTCCCGATTATGAAGCCGACGACGATCACCGTGTCGATTCTGCAGGCAATGTGGATCTGGAACGATTACCTTCTCCCGTATCTCGTGCTCGACCTGAAAAAATACAAGACGGTTCCGATCGTCATCCAGTACCTGAAAGGCGGCTACGGTGCAGTGGACTGGGGGACGATGATGGCGATGCTGGTGCTTGCGATTATCCCGATTATCATTTTCTATATCGCGTGTCAGAAGTATATCATTGAAGGCGTTGTTGCAGGGGCAGTCAAGGGATAAACAGAATATACCCATTCAGGAGATCTTTGATGGAATGAATTCCTTCCGGGAGACATTCTGTTGAATAAGCTCCTGAAATTAGAAAAATTATGGAGAAGCGTATGGTAACGATTAAGGATATCGCCCGGGAGTCCGGATATTCCGTCAGCACGGTTTCCCGTGTGCTGAACCGTCGCAATGATGTGAGTCCGGACGCCAAAAAGAAAATAGAAGAGGTTGTCGAACGGTTTCATTTTACTCCGAACAATAACGCCAAACAGTTAAAGCAGAACAATTCCAAGTCCATCGGGGTGATTGTCAAGGGTATCTCCAATATGCTGTTTGCCAATATTGTGGAGGAAATCCAGAAGATGATCGAGAAGACGGACTACACGCTGGTCATGTCCTATCTCGACGAGGACGACGACGAGGTAGAACAGGCGACGCTGCTGTGCAGAGAGCGCAAGCCGATCGGGCTTTTGTTTCTCGGGGGAAATCCGGAGTTCTTTAAAAAGGAATTTGCGGGGGTGGATGTGCCCTGTGTCCTCGTGACCAACCGTGCGGATAAGCTGGGCTATGCAAATCTTTCGAGCGTGGCGACAGACGATATTGCGGCGGGGCGCTGCGCCGTGGATGCGCTGTTTGCGGCAGGACATGAGAAAATCGGCATTCTCGGCGGTAATCTCGAGAAATCCTATACGAGCCGCCAGCGTTTTCTGGGCTGTCAGGAGAGTTTCCTTGCGCATGGCAGGGAGATTGAAATGGAGAAGTGTTACGAGAAGGCACATTTCTCCTTTGAAAGCGGCTACCGCGGTATGAACCGCCTTGTCGAGAAGTTTCCGGATGTGACGGCGGTATTTGTGATGTCAGATGTGATGGCAATCGGCGCAATTCGGGCATTGCGGGACAGAGGTCTTCTGGTACCGGAAAATATTTCCGTGGTTGGGTTTGACGGAACGACGTTAGCGGAGTATTATAATCCTAAGATCGCTACGGTAAAGCAGCAGTATCAGACGCTGGCTTCCCGGAGTGTGGAAATTCTGTTCGGGCAGATTGAGTTGAAGCAGGATGCGGTTCACGAGCTGGTGCCGTTTGAGTTTGTAAGCGGCGAGAGCGTGCGTGCACAAGAAGAATAAAAATCGGTATTTTTGGAGGAATGTTATGAGAACGAGTGGTATATTGATGCATATTTCATCCCTGCCGTCCCCATACGGAATCGGAACGATGGGAAAGGAAGCGAGAAAATTTGCGGATTTTCTGGAAAAGGCGGGCCAGAAATACTGGCAGATACTGCCGATCTGTCCGACGAGTTATGGGGATTCGCCATACCAGTCTTTCTCAAGTTTTGCGGGAAATCCCTATTTTATAGATCTGGAATATCTGTGTAAGGAAAAGCTTCTGAAAAAGAAGGAGTGCGAGTCCTATCCGTGGGGGAAAGACCCGCAGAAGGTGGACTACGGCGTTCTTTACGATTCCCGTTACAAGCTTCTGCGCCACGCATACAGGCGCTTTGTGAAACAGGAGCCGGAGGATTTCGGGAAGTTCTGTGACGACGAGGCGGACTGGCTGGACGATTATGCGCTTTTTATGGCGTTAAAGGATGCGAACGGCGGTGCGGCGTGGTTTACCTGGGACAGGGAATTAAAGACCAGAGAGGAAAAAGCCATAAAGAAGGCGAGAAAGAAATATGCCGAAGATATCCGCTTTTATCAGATGCTTCAGTATCTGTTCTTTAAACAGTGGCGGGAGCTGAAGGCCTATGTCAACGATAAGGGAATCGAGATTATCGGCGACGTCCCGATTTATGTGGCCGGGGACAGCGCAGATGTCTGGGCCAATCCGAAACAGTTTTATCTGAATGAAGAACTCGATCCGATTGACGTGGCAGGCTGTCCGCCGGACGCATTTTCGGCGGACGGACAGCTCTGGGGGAATCCGCTGTTCCGCTGGGATGTGATGAAGGCGGACGATTACACCTGGTGGACAAAGCGCGTGCAGGCGATGGCGAAGCTGTATGATATTGTACGCATCGACCATTTCCGCGGTTTTGATTCGTATTATGCGATTCCCGCCGGGGACAAGACGGCGAAGAACGGGGAGTGGCGCGAGGGTCCGGGGATGGATCTGTTCCGTGTGCTCGAGGAGAAGCTTGGGAAGCTGAACATCATCGTGGAGGATCTGGGATTTTTGACGCCTTCCGTGTTAAAGCTGGTGGAGGACTCGGGATTCCCCGGAATGAAAGTCATCCAGTTTGCGTTTGACTCGCGGGAGGGCAGCAATTATCTGCCGCACACCTACGGGCAGCACTGCGTGGTGTATACCGGAACGCACGATAACGACACGCTGCTCGGATGGATGGAAAGCGCACCGAAAGACAGCGTAAAGTTTGCAAAGGAATATCTGAATCTCACGAAGAAGGAAGGTTACAACTGGGGCATGATGCGGGGCGCGTGGGCGTCCGTCGGCGATCTGGCAGTCGTGCCGATGCAGGATGTGATCGGCCTCGGGGGCGAGGCGCGGATGAATACGCCTTCCACGCTGGGAGGGAACTGGCTGTGGCGCGCGATGCCGGAGCAGATTGACAGGAAGACGGCGAAGCGTCTTTATAAATATATGGAGATGTACGGGCGTCTCTGGAAGGTAAAAAAGGCGAAGAAAACGAAGAAAGAGAAGGAGAACACATAAGAAACCGCGAAAGGAGTATCGCCGGATGCTGTATTTGATCGTGAATGAAAAGTCGAGGAGCGGAAAGGGCGCCGAAATCTGGAGAGAGGTCCGGGCGATGCTCGACGCGGAGCATATCCGCTATCAGGCACAGAGCACGGAGTATGAGGGGCATGCACGCCTGCTCGCGGAGGAAATCTGCAAGAAGGAGGACGGGGACATCTGTCTGGTGGTGCTCGGCGGGGACGGCACGGCGAACGAGGTGCTAAACGGGATGAATCATTTCGAGCGGGTGCGTTTCGGGACGATTCCGACAGGCTCCGGCAACGATCTGGCAAGGGGACTTCACATCGCCGGGACACCGACGGAGAACCTGCGTCAGATTTTGGACTGCATGGCAAAGCCCAGGGAGGAGAATCTCTGTATGGATTTGGGGCAGGTCAGCTGGAACGGCTGCGAGCGTCCGAGGCTCTTTGCGATCAGTTCCGGCGTCGGGCTTGATGCGCTCGTGTGTAAAAAGGCGCTCAGGTCGAAGCTGAAAGACTTTCTCAACAAGGTACATCTGGGAAAACTGACGTATGTGTTTCTCACGGTAGCCTCGCTGTTTTCGATGGAGACAGTGGATGCCGCCGTTCAGGCGGAGCGGAGCAGGCCGCGGCGGATGCCGCGTGTGATCTATGCCGCGGCGATGAATTTTGCCGCGGAGGGCGGCGGTGTGCCGATGGCTCCGGAGGCAGATGCCGCGGACGGTCTGCTGTCGGTGTGCTGTGCGTTTGGCATTCCGAAGTGGCGCACGTTTTTTTATCTGCCGTTTCTTGTGGCCGGAAAGCATACGGGAATTCATGGTTTTGAGGTGAATGACTGCAGGACGTTCCGGATAAAATCAGAAAAACCGATGGTACTGCATGCGGACGGAGAGTACTGCGGCGACGTGACCGAGGCGGTTTTTACCTGTCTGCCGCGCAGACTTTGCGTGCTGCGGTGAACCTGGATTGTAAAACAGTCATAATCGAAACACCCCTTTCATACATTTTAAGTAAGTATGGAAGGGGCATTTTTATGGAGAATAAACCGAAAAAAGAATTTGATTTATACAGCGATATCAAAAACCGCACAAACGGTGAGGTATATCTCGGAATTGTCGGGCCGGTGCGGACCGGGAAATCCACTTTTATCAAGCGATTTATGGATTTGATGGTACTTCCCTACATGGAAGATGTACATAGCAAAGAGCGAACCATCGACGAGCTTCCGCAGTCGGCGCAGGGCAGGACAATCATGACGACGGAGCCCAAATTTGTGCCGAAAGATGCGGCGGAGATTGTGCTTGAGGACGGATCGAAGGTAAAAATACGCCTGATCGACTGCGTGGGCTTTATGGTGGACGGAGCCACCGGTCATATGGAGGAAAACGGAAACCGTATGGTGAAGACGCCGTGGCTTGACTATGAGATTCCGTTTGTGGAGGCAGCGGCCATCGGTACGGAGAAGGTGATCAGAGACCACGCGACAATCGGCATTGTGGTGACGACAGACGGAACGATCGGGGAGCTCGGGCGGGAGAGCTATGTGGATGCCGAGGAGCGGACGATACAGGAGCTTACCGGTCTCGGAAAGCCCTATGTGATGGTCTTAAATTCCAGAAAACCGTACAGCGAGGAGACGATGCGCCTTGCGGAGAGTCTGCAGGAAAAATATCATGTCGCGGTCGTTCCGGTAAACTGCGAGCAGCTGCGGCGGGAAGATGTGATGAAAATCTTAGAGCAGGTACTCTATGAGTTCCCGGTTGCCCGCGTGGAGTTTTATATTCCGAAATGGGCGGAGATGCTGCCGATCGAGCACCCGATGAAAGCGGAGGTAGTGCGGACTGCCGGGACGATACTCGGCGGGATGAAAAAGACGCGGGACGCCTATGCGATGGATGTTACGCCGGAGCAGTATATCTCTAAGATTAAGCTTGAAGAGCTTGATCTCTCCTCCGGCTGCGTGAAAATCAATATGGACATCGCCGAGAAATATTATTATGAAAATATGAGCGAGCTTGCCGGTGTGCCGATTCAGGGAGAATATGAGCTGATTTCCCTGATCCGGGAGATGGCGGAGCGCAAGGAGGCGTACGACAAGGTGGCGGATGCCATCGAGGCGGTGCAGATCAAAGGTTACGGCGTGGTTGGTCCGGGACTTTCCGATATCCGCATGGAGGAGCCGGTACTGATCCGCCACGGGAATAAGTTCGGCGTGAAGATGAAAGCGGTTTCCCCGTCCATCCATATGATAAAGGCAAATATCGAGACGGAGATCGCCCCGATTGTGGGAAGCGAGGAGCAGGCCAACGATCTGATTTCCTATATCAAGGAAGGGCAAAAGAGCGAGGAGGGCGCGTGGGAGACCAATATTTTCGGCAAGTCTGTCGGGGAACTGATGGAGGACGGGATTCGAAATAAGATTGCGATGATGGACGACGAATGTCAGATGAAGCTGCAGGATACGATGCAGAAGATTGTCAATGACAGCAACGGCGGTATGGTCTGTATTATTATTTAGGGCCGATATTGAAAAATCGAAATGCAGGACATAAAAAATCCCCGGCGGGAAGGCCGGGGATTTTTCGTATGGGATTGCGTTTTACAGCTCAAACCAGTCTTTGTAGCCGAGTGCGATCAGATTGTCGCGGCTGATCTTTAAGCTCTCGAACGGGTCTCTTCCGTAGGTATCGTCCTGCTCGATCAGGAAATACTCGCTTCCGCCGGCAAGTCCGGCTTCGATACACTCTTTGATGGGAAGATTTCCCTCGCCGACCTCGGCAAATTCAATCAGATTGTAGAACTGGCCCATAAATGCCTTGATGTCGAAATCGCCCTCCGGGAGGCTGACCGGCGCGATGCGGTAATCCTTCAGATGAAGCAGACGGATACGTCCCGCATATTTATTGATAAAGGTGACCGGGTTTTCGCCGCCGCGGTGGATCCAGTGGATATCAAGCTCGAAGCCCATCTTCTTTGTGTTGTCCTTGATGATGTCAAGCAGGTACTGTCCGTCGTATTTGACAAACTCGACATGGTGATTGTGGTAGTACAGATCGATTCCGTGCTCGCCGAGGCGCTCCGCCATCTCGTCGGCTCTCTTTACGAAATCAACGGCCTTTTCGCGGCTGCCCATGCAGGTCATCGGCAGCATGCCGATGCGGAGCATATCCGTGTTCAGTGCCTTGCAGTCCTCGACAATCTTGTCAAAGTCGGTTGTCAGGAATTCGCCCGGCATACCCGGCGCCATCGGCTCTAACGATGCGGAGTTTGCGGCGATTTTGATTCCGAACTCGTCGCAGGCTTTGCGCATGCCGGACACGTTTTCGGGAGTCATGGGAATCTGGCTTACCTCCATGCAGTGATAGCCGAGTTCCGCGCAGGCTTTCAGCGTCTCGTATGCGCCGAGTTCATCTACTTTTTTCTTGATGGTACTCATCTGAATACCGATTAATCCTTTTTCCATGTAAAAACCTCCTTATTTGCCTTACGGCTGTCCGTATACGGCGGACAGCCGATATCAATCTTAAGCTGCGGCGTATGTGTCCGCCGTTACAGGACAACTTTTTGCCCGGTGCGTCCCGATTCCTGGATGGCATCGATTAAGCGGATGCTCATCACGGCGTCGCGCACATGCAGGTAATCCTGACTGTCTTCCTCCAATGCCTGATAGAAGCGCCCGATCAGCTTGCTGTGGCTTGCACCGTAGTAGAACTTGCTGCCCGGAAGCCTCGCATCCGTACAGAGCGTCTCTTTTGTGCCGTCCGCGCCGATGCGGTAGAGCGTGTTGTCCATAATCAGAAACGCTCCTTTTTCGAGCTGTACGGACAGCTGGGTGCTCTCGTTTGTGTAGTTGGCGTTTGTGGCCATAAACATGCCGTGCGCGCCGTTTGTGTAGTTTATCACCGCGGAAACCGTGTCTTCGACCTCGATGCCGTAGTCGAGCAGCTGTGCGGTGACGGCTTTTAAGCCGCTGATCTCGCCGCCCAGATGATACATCAGATCTAAGGTATGTACCGCCTGGTTAATCATACAGCCGCCTCCTGCGGTATCCCATCTGCCGCGCCAGGGAGCAACGTCGTAGTATTCCTTTGAGCGGTACCAGGGCACCGTTCCGCGGACGCCCGTGACGGCGCCGTACTCCCCGCCGTCAATCAGCTCTTTGAGCATCTCGACCGATTCGTTGAAGCGGTTCTGTAAGCAGACGCCGATATGAATGTCGGGGTGGGCCGCCTCAAATTCCGCAAATTTTTCTGCTTCGCCGGTATTCATCGCGACCGGTTTTTCACAGAATACATGTACACCGAGTTCCGCGGCCTCCATGGAGACCGGAGCGTGCAGGTAATGCGGCAGGCAGATGTGAACCACATCCGGTTTTGTCTCGGCAATCATGGCCCGATAGTCGGTATAAAAAGGAACATGTTCCGGAGCGGCGCATGTGCTTCTCTTGTCTGTGTCGCACACGCCGACCAGCGTGATTTCGGGATTGCCTTCGATGGCTGCGATATGTATGGGAGAAATCACGCCCATTCCGATAATAGCTGCTTTTTTCATATGGATTCCTTTCAAACGGGGATGTTTCCTATCTGGTAGGGAATTTCCCCTCTGCCGCGATTTTTTTGTTCAGCTCTTCAAGGTAGAGATCCTCGTCAACCGGAAGCTCGACTTCCTTACCGAGCCAGGAGGAGAGCAGGATGGCATTTGCGAGGTTTACGCCGTTGATGCCGTCGGAACCCGGAGCGAGAAGCGGCGTGCCGTCAAGCACATGCTGCGCAAAATTCTCCATTACCGTAGTGTGCTGCTTGCCCCATCCGTCGGTATTCTCAAAGGTCTCCACCGTGTAGAGTCCGCCGCCTGCGGAATTGCCGGAGACAAGTCTGGAAACTTCCATCATGTTCATGGTCGCGTTCATCTCGCTCTCGGACTTGTTCAGCCGGTATACGGTTGCGGTCTTGCTGTCGTCGACAATAATTTTGCCGCCGTCCAGATCGATCTCAAGACGGTCGGTTCCGATCGGGTCATGCGTGCAGGTGATAAAGGTTCCCGTCGCGCCGTTCGGGTATTCGGTCACTGCGGTGACGTCGTTTTCCACGACGATATCGCGATGGCAGCCGTAGAGGCACTTTGCGTATACCTTGTTCGGGATTCCGCAGATCCACTGCCACAGATCAAGCTGGTGAGGCGCCTGGTTGACGAGAACGCCGCCGCCTTCGCCGCCCCAGGTAGCGCGCCAGTCGCTCTGCTGGTAGTAGCTGTCCGGGCGCCACCAGGAATTGATGATCCAGTTGGTGCGCCGGAGTTCGCCGAGTTCGCCGGATTCCACGAGCGCCTTTACCTTCTGATATAAAACGTTCGTCCGCTGGTTGAACATAATGCCGAATGCAACGTCGGGGTGTGCGGCTGCGCACTCGTTCATCTCACGGACCGCTTTGGAATATACGCCTGCAGGCTTCTCAACGAGAACCGGCATGCCGTGCTCGAGACAGTAGATGGCGATCTCGGTGTGCAGATAGTGCGGTACGGTGGTGATAACGGCGTCCACTTTGCCGGAGGCAACCATCTCTTTCCAGTCGGTGAAGAAGGGGTAGTCCGGGTAATTTTCCTCGCACAGTTTCTGCTTTGCGGGGTCGATGTCGCAGAGTGCACCCAGCGCGCAGTGGGGCGGGCACTCCGGTGCGGGCATACCCGGGAAACCGGCCTTTCCGGTTAAAAATCCGGCGTAAGCGCCGCCCTGTGCGCCGATTCCGATCAGTCCGAAACGAATTTTGTTGTCCATAGTCATAGTCTCCTTTTTATATGTGTAATTAAATGGTTGCAAGGATCTCGCATAAAGCGTGGTACTGCATCGCGTAGCCGTCGGCGCCGTCCTTTGCCTTGTTCGTCTTGATGATATTCTCGGCAGCGGTCGTCTCTAAGGAGGCCAGCGAGTCAAAGAGGACAAGATGTGGTTCTAACGTGAGAAATCCCTCATAACCCTCCTCGCGGATCGCGCGGGTCAGAAGCTCTTTGATTTTGCCTTCTCCGGTTCCGCAGACTACGTTTTCCTTGTCTGTCGACACCGCATCCTTGATGTGGATGTACGCGACGTATTCGTGTAAAAGTTCCCAGCATTTTTCCGTGTCCTCACCGCACTGCACGAAATTCGCAAAGTCGAAAGCACAGCGCAGGCAGGGGTCGTTTAAGCTCTCCATCAGATCCAGACAGCGACTTCCGATGTCTCCGTAAATCTCTTTTTCATTCTCATGGATGAGAATGACGTCGTACTTTTTGGCGATCTCGATAAACTTCTGGAGCTTTGCGAGCACGGTTTCCCGATAATCCTGCGGGTCTTTACCCTCCGGCATAAAGAAACTGAAGATGCGGATGTAGCGGCAGTCGAGCAGTTTGCAGATCTGGCAGAGTGTGTCGAGCTGTGCGAGCTGTTTTGCAAAGCCGTCCTCGTCCTCAATGCCCACTTTCCCGATGGGAGAACCGATGGAGGAAACCTTCACGCCCGCAGCAGTAAGCCGCGGCAGAAGCTTTTCGCGGACTTCCTCCGGGGAATAATCCGCGATTCCCGTTCCGTCTGCGGAGCGGAGAGAGATGTAGTTCATCCCCAGTTCGGTGACCGTCTTTAACTGTGCGTCAAAGTCGGAACTGATCTCGTCCGCAAAGCCGGAAATCAGAATTTTGTCTTTCATAGTTTCGTTGTCCTTTCCAAATACATGTTTGAATTGCTGATTCCAGCGTAACATATAGGAAAGTGTTTTGGAAGGAAAATATTTGGATTTTTGCGTAAAAATATTATTATTTTACCTCTTTTGGCGATTCGAATCGTTTATCATACGGACGTAGTCGGACGGTGACATACCGATATTTTTTTTGAAAAGTTTTCGAAAATAGGAGACATCGTCGATGCCGCACTGCGCGGCGACCTCCTGGATTCCGGTATGTCCCATGTTAAAAAGGCGGACGGCAAGACGTATCCGCTGCTGGTTGATGTAGGAGGATACCGTGACGCCCATCTCCTTTTTAAAGAGAGTAGAGAGGTAGCTTGGATTGACAAAATACTGGCCGGCCAGCTGTGTCAGAGACAGTTTTTCGGACAGATGGACACTGATATGATTGACAACCTTCCGAATGACGGAGGAGTGTTCCCGGAGGGAATAATTTCGAACCATAAGGCAGTACTGCCGCAGCATTTCTGTTCGCAGACAGCGTGATTCCTCTGCCGTCAGCACTTTCTCGGCTTCTTTTGCAAATTTTTCGGAGATACGGTCAATGTGAACGGGATGCACGCCGCCGGCTTCCACCGCTTTCCGAAGAAGGGTGTTAAAGACAATCAGGCCGTTGCGGATCTCGCGCAGTGAGTCGGAGTAGCGTCTTGCGAGACGATACTGTTGTGTGTGTCCGAGGATTTTGATGGCCGTTTCCGTATCGCCTCTCGCGACGGCGGACAACAGCTTTTCTTCAAGCGCATAGCGTTCCTCAATAATTTTGGCGGACAGGAAATCAGAAGAATCCTGCCGAAACTCAAAGTTGTAATCGTCGTGCAGGACATGGGAGAGCCGTACGGTCTGTTCCGGATAAAAAAGCTGGAACAGTTCCCGGCAGAGTTCGACCCACTGCTCCTCATGCAGCATGACGGGAACCGCGTTATAAAATTGGCGAAGCTCCCGCTCATATTCCGCGGGGACATGGTTGGCGTGCATAATGTCTGTGAGCATATGCTCTTCCATGGCATAACTCATATACGGTCCGACTACCAGAATACTCTTTTGGATAGTTTCCTGTTTCGGGAGCAGGCCGATGCAGTACGAGATGTCATAACTATCTTTGCAGCAGTAAAAAACCGCTTCCTCTAACGTATTGAAAAAAGTCGTCTGTGCATGCTTTAATTCATCGGAATCGGTGTTGTAGAGCATATGGTACGGATAAAAATGCTCCGCGGAGTATTCGTCTTCCGTCATTACTTTTGTGTTAATTTTGCTGCTGCCTGTGAGTTTCTGCAGCACCGTCATCAGTTCTACTTTCATGGAGTTCGCTTTCTTTTTCCTTTAAGACGTCGTCATAGGCGGCCACGAGATATTCTCTCATCGGGTCATCCTTTGAGAGGTGCGCGACCGCGTCGGCGTAGATTTCTGCGGCCTCCTCCCTGGAGTCTGCATGGGCCATGCGGCTTTCTAAACTTTCCCGCATCGCCTGTACTCTGGCGGCCTGCTGGTAGAGGACGGGATTTTCGGACTGAAGGAAACGCATTTCCTCCGGCGTCAGCTTTTTCCCGCTTTTGAGCTTTGCCATGATTTTGGCGAGATAGTCCTTTTTCTCTTCCTCGCTCATGCCGCAGGCGGGACTGAGAAGTTCGGAAATCTGTCTGGAAATCTGAAAAGAGTCCAGCTTTGGGGCGGTGCAGGCCGTTTTGCCGGGTATCGCGGAAGCTTTGAGTTCGGAGCGGGAATGAGACGCCGCAAGGCTGTCGCGGATGCGCACGGCGGCGCTCTTGTTCTGGTTCCTGTGGAGAATTTGGCCGATGCCGCTCATATCAAAGGTTGCCATAAATATCCCTCCCTGTATCGTACGCTTTGTCCATTGAGGGTAACTTCCGTCCCTCACTTTCGGATGGTGTGTCGCTGCTTTCTATATCGGCAGAACGGGGAAGAAAATAAGAGGGCCAAAGCAGGAGAACCGACAGCCATTGAAAAATGCAGAGATTTTGTTATAATAAAGTCAGGAGGAATCTGTATGAGGGATGAGACAAAGATCGACTTATACGCGGCAGGCGCAATGAATCGGAAATATGATGAAGCCTGTAAGCGTGTGTTCAAAAACAGAGAGATGATCGCGCCGATTCTTAAGATGGTGGTGCCGGAGTACAAAGACTGTACCGTTGAGGAGGTCATTCGGTGTATTGATGAGGAAACGATAAAAGATATTCCAATTGAGGATGTCCCGGTACAGGTTGAGGGCTTACCGACGGAACTGTCGTCGGTAACGGATAAACTGATTATCTATGACGTTCATTTATTCTGAATTGGAGAAGGTATACTCCATCTGGATCTGCAATGAGAACATTCCGCCGGAGCTTCGGGATACGGCAACCCAGTATGTGATACAGAAGAAAGATTTGATCGGAGAGACGCAGGAACCGGAAGAGGAATTTGATCTGATCAATGTAATTATGATACGGCGTGGGGGAGAAGGCCGGGAGAAGATTTTTGATTTCCTGAACGCAGTATTTCATGCAGAAGTGAAGAAACTGGAGAGCTACACGGTATTTGAAAATAAAAAAGTGGAGGAGGAGGTGCTGACAATGACAGGTCTCGGGGCAAGTATTATGGAGAGAGGGATAAAGAAGGGACTGGAGCAGGGGATTTCACAGGGACTGGAGCAGGCGACAGTACGTTTCATAGAAAATATGCTTGCAGAGAATGAATCCCTTGATAAAATCTGCATGTACACGGGATGTTCAATGGAACAGGTACTTCAGATTATTAAACATAACGGATGTTAGACGACGCTCCGGGCTTCAATGTCCGGGGCGTTTTCTGATGATATGGAATCGAAGGTCAACTTGTAATACTTTGCAAAAACTCAGCTTGTTTTCACCTTGTGCTATATGGAAAATTAGGGTAAAATAAAAAAGAATATACACGCAATATGTGAGATGCCAACGGTGAATGGAGGTATTAGAATGCCGGGAGAAAACAAGAATCAGACAGAGCAGGAGAGCGGAGGTGTCGTTTTTCGGGAGCGCAGGCGTTTACTGTTCTTCGGACTGCCATGGACGTTTACGAAGTATACGATTACAGACGATATGATCACGGTGGATGAAGGACTTTTTACCGTGGAGGAAAACGACTGCTACATGTACAAAATTCAGGATGTAAAGCTGACTGCCACGCTGCCGGAGCGCATGTTCGGACTTGGCACGATCACCTGCTACACCGGTGACGTGACGAATAAAGAACTGCGGTTTATCCATATCAGGAAGGCGAAAGAGATCAAAGACTACCTGCTGCGCGCATCCGAGGAGGCGCGTCTTAAGAGGCGCACAGTAAATATGCAGGACATCGGAGCGGACATGGATGATATGTCGGATGAGTGATCTGTTAATCTTTAATTACAGTAAAAATATACGAAAAAGCGAAGGAGAAGCCTATGAATCCAATTTATGAAAAACTGGAAAAATGTTTTGAGAGCTATAAGGCGAAGATTGACTTTGTGCCGAAGGTGGCGTTAGTACTTGGCTCCGGGCTTGGGGATTACGCCGAGAGCATCCGTGTGGAGGCGACGCTCGACTATCATGACATCGAGGGATTTCCAGTATCGACGGTGCCAGGCCATGCCGGAAAGTTTATTTTCGGCTATGTCGGGGACGTTCCGGTCGTCTGCATGCAGGGGAGAGTCCATTACTATGAAGGCTATGCGATGTCCGACGTGGTGCTGCCCGCGAGACTGATGAAGATGATGGGAGCGGAGATCCTCTTTCTGACGAACGCCGCGGGGGGCGTCAAGCAGGGGATGCACGCAGGGGATCTGATGATGCTGACGGGACAGATCGGGTGTCTTGTGCCGTCTCCGCTGATCGGCCCGAATGTGGACGAGCTTGGTGTGCGGTTCCCGGATATGAGCCAGATTTACGATTTGGATTTGCAGCGCATTGTGCGCAGAGCGGCGCTTGATCTGGGAATTGATATCAAAGAGGGAACTTATATGCAGTTTACCGGCCCGCAGTACGAGACGCCGCAGGAGATTTCGATGGCTCGCACGCTCGGGGCGGACGCGGTCGGCATGAGCACGGCCTGCGAGGCGATCGCCGCGAGACATATGGGCATGCGCGTGCTCGGGATTTCCTGCATCACGAATCTCGCGAGCGGAATTTCCCCGAACCCACTTTCTCATAAGGAAGTACAGGAGATCGCGGATGCGGTGGCGCCGAAATTTAAGGCTCTGGTGACGGAAATTATCAAAGCGGCCGGGGCAGAATAACAGAAAAGAGGGAAATGATGAATACACGTTTTTACAATGCAAAAATTCTTGCGCCGGCGGATGAGCACAAATTCAAAATCGTCGCGGGTGAGCTGTGGGTGAAGGGCAATACGATCTGTTATCTCGGCGACGGGACGGACGTCGGAAACGTCTGCAAAGAGGGGGAAGTGCTGGTGTGGGACCGCGAGATCGATGCCTGCGGCAATCTTCTGATACCGGGCTTTAAAAACGCGCACACGCACACGGCGATGACGTTTCTGCGCTCCTATGCGGACGACCTGCCGCTGCAGGACTGGCTGTACAATCAGGTGTTCCCGAACGAGGGAAAGCTGACCGAGGATGATGTGTACTGGCTGAATATTTTGGGAATCATGGAATATCTGACGAGCGGTATCACCTCGAACTTTGACATGTACTTTTTCCCGCCGATGAATGCAAAAGCTTCCGCGGATACGGGTTTCCGCACCGTGCAGACGAGCGGTCTGAACAATTTCGGCGGCACGCCGGAGATTCTCGAGGAGAATTATCACATCGTCAACGACCTGAGCGAGCTGACGTCGTTTCTCGTCGGCTTTCACGCGGAGTACACGACGTCGATGGAGCTGATGGAGGGCGTCGCGCGCGTGGCGCAGAAGCTCAAATCCCCGGTATGGGTGCACAATTCCGAGACAAAGCTTGAGGTGGCGGAGTGCAAGGAGCGCTGGGGCAAGACGCCGACCCAGCTGACCGACAGCCTCGGCATGTATGAGTACGGCGGAGGCGGCTATCACTGTGTGTGGGTGGAGGAGCCGGATTTTGAGATATTTAAAAAGAGAGGGCTTACCGCGGTCACAAACCCGGCGTCCAATCTGAAGCTGGCTTCGGGAATCTGCCCGACGAAACGTTTTGTCGACGAGGGCATCGCGATGGCGATCGGAACCGACGGCCCGGCGAGCAATAACTGTCTGGATATGTTCCGCGAGATGTTTCTGACCTCGACGCTCGCGAAGGTGCGCGAGATGGACGCTGAGTGTGTCTGCGCGGACGAGATTCTTTATATGGCGACGGCCGGGGGCGCGCATGCGATGCAGCTTGCGGACTGCGACAGCCTTGCGGTCGGCAAGAAAGCCGACCTTGTGATGATTGATTTAAAGCAGCCGAATATGCAGCCCGAGAATAATCTCGTGAAGAACCTGGTCTACAGCGGCAGCAAGCAGAACGTAAAGCTTACGATGGTAAACGGCAGGGTGCTCTATGAGGAAGGCCGGTTTGATATCGGTTTTGACCCGGAGGAAATCTACGCGAAGGCAAATGCGATTATTGGCCGTATGAAAGCGTGAAAAGTATATCTAAAGCTCATGCCAGAGGGCATTTCGCTAAGATATACTAAGTTTCACGCCGGAGAATCCCAAAACAGGGATTCTCCGCGCTGGATTTTCAGGCATAGGCATGAGCTAAGAGATACGAAGTTTCACGCCAAAGCGGCGTTCTTATGAGGTGGAAATTTTATAAGGTTCTTTTTAGAAAGGATTTTGCATGCGGGTTATTTTTATACATCACAGCTGTTTTCTGGTTGAAGTGGACGAGAAGGTGCTCATTTTTGACTGGTTTGCGGGTGACAGGGTGCAGGGATATCATTTTGGCGGGGTGATTCCGGAGTATGCGCCGGACACGCCGGTCTATGTCTTTGCGAGCCATAAGCATCAGGACCATTTTGACATGGATGTGCTCCGGTGGAGCAGCCGGTATCCCGGTATCCGCTATATTTTTTCAAAGGACTGCAAGATGACGCCTCGTTTCCTTGCGCGGCATGGTATAGACCCGGCGGTGCGTGAGCGTATCACCTGGGTCGCCGCCGGGGAGAATTATAAGGTGGACGACCTTGCAATCGAGACGCTTCGCTCTACGGACGCGGGGGTGGCTTTTTATGTGGAGACGCGGGGAGCCGCGTTTTTCCATGCCGGCGATTTAAACAACTGGCGGTGGGAAGGCGTCGGGGAGCTGATTCATATGGAGATGGAGGCGACCTACAAATCCCAGATTCGAAAGCTTTCCGGGAAAAAGATTCATCTGGCGTTCGTGCCCTTAGATCCCCGGCTGAAAGAGAATCAGGGACTTGGGCTTTCGTATTTTCTGGAGCATACGGATGCGGACTATGTGTTCCCGATGCATATGTGGCAGGATTATGCGGGGATCGCGGAGTTTAAGAAGCAGATTTCAAACGCGGCGATGGCGGAGCGGATTGTCGATATCAAATGTGAGAATCAGATTTTCGAAATACGGGAAGAGTAGCTTGACGGCAGGGAAACAGTTGCGATATACTGAATAGTCAGAAAAGAGAAAGGTGGATGTGACGATGGCATTTTTGGGATGGGTAGGACATTATGTACTTGTTTTTGCCGTGTTGGCGGCGGTTGCAGGGCTCGGCATCTTTTGCGGGAAAAAGTGGAGTGACAGCAAGGATAAAAAGCAGGCGGCAGAGACCGGCGATACGAAGGAAATATAAGGAAAAAGAGGAGTTTTGGAGGAACGAGTCGTGAAGAAGTTTTACGGAGAAAACGAACTGCGGAGAATGTATCTGGAGTTTTTTGAGAGCAAGGACCACCTTGTGATGAAGAGCTTTTCACTGGTGCCGCACAATGACAAGAGCCTGCTTTTGATTAATGCGGGCATGGCGCCGTTAAAGCCGTATTTTACGGGGCAGGAAATTCCGCCGCGAAAGAGAGTGGCAACCTGTCAGAAATGTATTCGCACCGGCGATATCGAGAATGTCGGTAAGACCGCGAGGCATCTGACTTTTTTTGAGATGCTCGGGAATTTTTCCTTCGGGGATTATTTTAAGCACGAGGCGATCGCATGGTCGTGGGAGTTTCTGACCGAGGTGCTTGGACTTGAGGCGGACAGGCTTTATCCTTCCGTGTACGGGGAGGACGACGAGGCGTTTGACATCTGGACAAAGGAGGTCGGCGTTGCGCCGGAGCGCATCACACGCTTTTACAGGGACCCCGAGACCGGGGAGTGCGACAATTTCTGGGAGCACGGTGCGGGACCGTGTGGACCGTGTTCCGAGATCTATTACGACAGGGGCGAGAAATACGGTTGCGGAAAGCCGGACTGCAAGGTGGGGTGTGACTGTGACCGCTTCATGGAAGTGTGGAACAACGTGTTCACCCAGTTTGACGGCGACGGCAAGGGCAATTATACGGAGCTTGAAAATAAAAATATTGACACCGGCATGGGCTTAGAGCGCCTTGCGGTTGTGATGCAGGATGTGGATTCCGTGTTTGACATTGACACGATGAAAGCAATCCGGGATAAGGTCTGCGCGCTGTCGCACAAGACGTACCTGCAGGATGCGTTGGACGATGTGTCCATCCGCCTGATTACCGACCATATCCGCTCTGCGACATTTATGGTTTCCGACGGCATTATGCCGTCCAATGAGGGGCGTGGGTATGTGCTGCGCCGGATTATCCGCCGCGCCGCAAGACACGGCAGGATGCTCGGCATCGACGGCACGTTTATGGCGGAGCTTGCCGCGACGGTGATTCGTGAGAGTAAGGACGGTTATCCCGAGCTTGACGAGAAGAAGGATTTTATCTTTAAGGTGCTGACGCAGGAGGAGGAGAAGTTCGGCAAGACGATTGACCAGGGACTTTCCATTTTAGGCGAGATGGAGGCCGAGATGGAAGGGAAGGGACAGAAGGTCCTGTCGGGCGACAATGCGTTTAAGCTTTACGATACCTACGGCTTTCCGATTGACCTGACCAGAGAGATTCTCGAGGAGAAAGGTTTTTCGATTGACGAGGACGGGTTTGCTGCGGCGATGGAGGTGCAGAGAAAAACGGCGCGTGCCGCGCGCAAGACCACGAATTACATGGGGGCTGACGTGACGGTGTATGAGTCGATCGACCCGGCGATTACCTCGGAGTTTGTCGGTTACGACAGGTTAGAGGAGAGCGCAAAGGTGCTGGTGCTCACAACGGAGACGGAGCTTGCGGAGGCGCTCTCCGACGGCGAGATCGGTACCGTGATTGTGGACAAAACGCCGTTTTATGCGACGATGGGCGGACAGCAGGGCGATAAAGGTGAGATTCGCACCGCTTCCGGCACGTTCCTTGTGGAGGATACCGTAAAGCTTGCGGGCGGCAAGGTCGGCCATATCGGGAAAATGACGAGCGGTATGATAAAGACCGGCGACACGGTCACCATGTGCGTGGACGAAAGACTGCGTGCGAAGACATGCAAGAACCACTCCGCGACGCATCTGATGCAGAAAGCGCTGCGCGAGGTGCTGGGGACGCATGTGGAGCAGGCCGGTTCCTATCAGGATTCCGAGCGCACGCGTTTTGATTTTTCTCATTTCCAGGCGATGACGGAGGAGGAGATTGCGAAGGTCGAAAACATGGTCAACGAGAAGATCGCTGCGGCGCTTCCGGTCGTGACCGAGGAAATGAGTCTTGCGGATGCCAAAAAATCCGGCGCGATGGCGCTTTTCGGTGAAAAATACGGTGATACCGTGCGCGTGGTGCGGATGGGAGATTTCTCGACCGAGCTGTGCGGCGGAACCCATGTGGAGAACACGAGCGCCATTGCGGCATTTAAGATTATCTCGGAGTCCGGCGTTGCGGCGGGCGTGCGCCGTATCGAAGCGCTGACCTCGGACGCGGTGTTTGCATATTATGACAGGATTGAGGAGCAGCTTGCGGCGGCTGCGAAAGCTGCAAAGGCGACGCCTGCGACGCTCGTCGAGAAGATCGAGCACATGATGGCGGAGATCAAAGCGCTGCAGAGCGAGAATGAGTCGTTAAAGAGCAAGGCTGCAAAGGATGCCTTAGGTGACGTGATGGACCAGGTTGTCGAGGTTTCCGGCGTGAAGCTTTTAGCGGCGAGCGTCCCGGGCGTGGATATGAACGGTCTGCGCGATCTTGGAGACCAGTTGCGCGGCAAGCTCGGCGAGGGGGTTGTCGTGCTTGCCTCCGAGGCGGACGGCAAGGTGAATCTGATCGCGATGGCGACCGACGGGGCAATGAAACGGGGAGCCCATGCGGGGAACCTGATTAAGAGTATTGCCGGAAAAGTCGGCGGAGGCGGAGGCGGACGTCCGAATATGGCGCAGGCCGGCGGCAAGAATCCGGCGGGAATCCCGGATGCAATTGCGGAGGCAAAGACCGCGCTCGAAGGACAGATTCAATAGAACAGAAGAGAGAGAATGAAAGGATTCGGATGTGAAAAAGGGTTTTCACATCCGAATTTTATAAAAAGGCTGATGATTGAAACAATAAAAAAATATCCCTCCGCCCGTTTAAAACGGCAGAGGAACATTTCTTATAATACCGTATAAAACCAAAATCGTGATACAGCTCCACAGAACCGCATTTTGCCAACGGTGCATCTGCCGGTGTCCGGTCTGTATGTATGTGGCAGAGTAGGTGACAAAGATGGCCGCAAGCACAGGGCTTAGCAGCAATAGCACTGGATTTGCCGCAAAGGCCGCCGGGAAATCCAGCCGCAGCAGCGCAAGACACATGCGCGTGACGCCGCATCCCGGACACTTTAATCCCGTCAGAAAATAGAGCGGGCAGACCAAACCGATGCCCGTACGGCGGACAAAAACCGCATATACAACGCCCAGGACACAGAGCAGAGCGGCGGAGCCCAGAACACAGAGCAACCGTCTTTTTACCGTGTCGGCAGGCATTAGTTGTTTGTGGCTGCGAGGTTGTTTAACTCGTTCTGCATCAGCGCCCATGCAACAACCGGGATGAGCAGGCAGAGGATCAGGTAAAGCACGCCGCTGTTGCTCGACGGAATCCCGCGTTTCTGCTTTGCAACGTCAATCTTTTCGCCCTGCTTGTAAGCCCAGTACAGACCGTAGATGTTGCAGGTGATGATCGTGAGAAGTACGGTCATTCCGCCAGAGGTTCCCTCCGTGCCTGCCGCAGTGTTAGTATCATTCGTCAGGCATGCGAGCCAGTAGAGACCATAGATACCGCAGGTAACGATGGACAAAATAATACATACCGCAATGTTTCTCTGTTGAATCATAACAAAATCTCCTTTGTATTAAATTTTTATAAACTTTTCGGATATAGAATATAGCTGAAATGCTGATATGTCAATATGAAATTTAAGAAATGAACTGTATTTCGTTTATTTTTTAACAAATGATTGGCGTTTTTTCATAATAAAGGAAACTCTACCTGGAAGGGGTGTTATTTTTTGCCCGATTGCGCTATGCTGGGCTCACAAAACATAAGGGGGAATTGCCGTGGATACCGTTAAAATCGGAAAATATATTGCATCAAAAAGAAAAGCGCTTGGGATGACGCAGGTACAGGTCGCAGAAAAACTTGGGATGAGCGACAAGTCTGTGTCAAAGTGGGAGCGGGGTGTATGTCTTCCGGATGTGTCGGTTTATCTGGATTTGTGTGAGATTCTGGGGATTTCTCTCAATGAATTTTTTGCCGGGGAGGATATAGAGCAGGACAAAATCGCACGAAAGTCGGAAGAAAATCTGATTGAGGTGACAAAAGACAGCAAGGAGCGGAAGCGGCGCTTAAAGACTGTGATCGCGGCGCTTGCGGCACTCTGTGTCGTTGTGACGGGTATTCTGGTATACCGGAGTATTTCTGACGGAAAATCGGAAATAAATTATATAGAGCCGCTTGCAGGGGACAGCGCTGAGATGGCGATCGCGGAACTGCTGTCGGATGTGGACGGCGCGTTTTTATACGATTATGCAGTCGATACGGGATTCGATGAGATGACGCTTGGTCTGTCGGTGTACCGGGGCGGCGAACTGGAGAGAAAAGAAATCATCGGAGCGGTTGGCCTGCCTGATTCCGGGGAGGCAAAGGAAGGAATGATCGCGGTTGTCCCCGATTTCGACAACGGTAAGGTAAAACTGATCGCAGCGGGCGGGGGATTAAAATATTCCTTAAAATTTGACATACTCGATGATGTATCAGACCGGGAATTGTTTGGCAGAGGGGCTTCACAGACAGACGGGCGGACCGACATTGTAAAAGAGGAAGAACAGGTAATACTGGCGCTTATATACGGGAAGAACGGGATCAGTGAGATTTCGGTAGCGGAAATCGCGGAAGGTGAGGTGCCAAGCAGGAACGATTATGTGTACGCGCTGTCTGTCTGCTTCGGCGGGAGATAAACGGCTGTGGCAGACGCAGGTGTGTGGGTCGGCGGATAAATTGTCTGAATATTTCCGAACGACAGAAAAACAGTTGACGGATTGCCAATATATGTTTATAATCTTCTATAGTGCAATGATTATGACCCAAACAGTTGAATATGCACAATACGCAACTGGAGGGAGGTTAGGTGTGAGATAATGTCAAGTGTAATTGTAAAAGAAAACGAGACTTTAGACAGCGCTTTACGTCGTTTCAAGAGAAACTGCGCAAAGGCAGGTATTCAGCAGGAGATTCGCAAGAGAGAACACTACGAGAAGCCGAGCGTAAAACGCAAGAAAAAATCTGAAGCAGCAAGAAAAAGAAAATACAACTAATGCAGGAAGAAAAGAGCCGTCGGGGAATCGACGGCTCTTTTTATGCACAGGGGTGCGTATAGAAGTTGGCTGCTAACGCAGCACGCACCCCATGCGGCGAGTAGGGGAAGATGGCTCTTTCCTACTCGATTATCACCAAGGTTATGAAAACTCACAGGGCAGCATGACCGTGGCGGAGAAATACCCGTCGTCGGAAGCAAGATTTAAGATGCCGTTTTGCTCACGGACCGTGTTTTGGATAATCTGAATGCCGAAGCCGTGCTGCGTTTTATTTTCTTTTGTCGAGATCAGTTTCGGATTTTTTGCAAGCACGTCAAAGCTGATTTTATTTTTGATCTGAACGGTAAGGTAGCCCTGATTGCAGCGGATCATAACCCGGATGTCGGGATTTGCTTCGTCCAGGCTGGCTTCGATTGCGTTGTCGAGCAGGTTCAGCAAAATCGTACAGAGGGAATCCTCGCTCAGCCTGAGATTTGCCGGAATCAGGATTTCCGTGCACAGTTTGATTTTCTTTTTCTGGGCCTCCCGGATTTTTTCATTTAAAATATAATCCATCAGGGTGTTTCCCGTCTGCACTTGTCCGATGGAAGACAATTTGCTTCCGATCACATTCTGCATATATGCGTCTAACGCGTCATATTTCTTTTCGGAGAGCAGCGTTTGGATATAGAAATAGTTATTGCGCAATTCATGACGTTCCTTGCGAATTTCATCCTGCAGTAAGATTGCATATCGATAGTGAGACAGCTGTGCTTTTGTCTGCTGCAGGGCATTATTCAGGTCGCGCTGTTTTTCGTAGGAATCAATGATTGTTGTGAAAAAGTAATAGATAATCGGCAGATTGGTCATGATAATCGCAGCGAGTATCGGCGCAAATTTCAGCCAGAGTGACGTATTGTTTGCGGTAAGCATCGTACAAAATAGAATGCTGAGCGGGAAATACAGAACCAGCAGGTATTTTTCCGGCACAAAGGACAGTTTTTTATTCAGGCGGACTTTCTGGAACAGCGCGCAGAGAAGAATCAGGAGCGCATAAAAAAGAAGGCCGGTAAAAAAGTCGATCAGCGCGTAGGTGCGTGCATCCATCGAAAATTCGAGCTCGTAGAGCGGGGAACAGACGATTTTATAAAGCTGGATAAATGTCAGTGAAAACAGGATATAAGTTCCGCGGTATAAGAGAGAAGTCTGTAAAAACAGGCGGGAGCAGAGAAGCAGGGAAAGACCGAGGGAGAAAATGCAGATCCAGTAAGGCGAATTGGAAAACAGTTTTTGAACCGCAAAGCCGAGACCGCAATTGATGCACAGGAAAATGGCAGTGCCGGCGAGGAGATACTGCCAGGTTTTGACGGCGGCATGTCTTGCACCGCACAGAATATAGAGGGAATACGACATCAGAATGTAGAGGATGCAGCTGTCCGCATGGCGGTACAGCCGGTAGACAAAATCAAACATGGTAATCTCCCGTTCTTGCTCAGCCCGCGAATTTGGGCGCAAGCACAAATTTGCCTGTGAAAAATTTATTTTTCACAGTACACTTCTTAAAATCTGGTATGATAAAGCAGGTATTTTTGTTTTATTTCTTCCGCTCTGCCGCGGCTGACCGGCAATTCGACACCGTTCGTAAGCGTAATATGATCTCTTCCGATTGTGAAAATATGCCTGCAGTTTACGAGATAACTGCGGTGTATTTTTAGAAAATAATGTTCGGACAGGGTTTCTTCGAGTTCTGTCAACCGGCAGCGGAAAAGGTGCGAGGCGTCTGCGGTGACAATCAGGCAGTCTTTTCGCTGGGCTTCAATGTAGAGAATACGCGGGAGCGAAAAGGAATACAGGTCTCCGGAACCCGCCTCGCGCAGACACAGTGAAGAGCCTTTATCCTGCGCCCATTTTTCGGTGATGGCGGCTGTCAGTTCCGGCAGGGATTCCCGAAATGTTTCTTTTCTGATAAACCGGTATGGCTGAACTTCGAATGTCTGAAAGACCAGTTCGTCTCTGCTCGAGATGAAAACGACCAGAGAGTCAGGGGAAATCCGACGGATTCTGCGGCAGACTTCGATGCCGTCTATTTCCGGCATTTCGATATCCAAAAATATGACGTCATAGTGATAATGTTCCTCAAACATCCGTAAAAAGCCGGTACCGGAAAGGAAGGTATCAAAGGCCACAGGCACCTGTTGTTTTTTGAAAGCGTCGATGAGCGATTCCTTTATATGGGTCAGGATATTTGGTTCGTCTTCCACGATTGCAGCCTGATACATAAGTTCTCCTCCGTAAGAAACGTTTTTCATAACGGCAGTATACCACAAAACAGATTGTCATTACAGTGCAATTCGTACCGCAGGCCGACAACTCGTACCGGTTTCAAAGAATCCCTCTTTTTTGTGTTAGGTTAGAGGTACCAAATCAAAGGAGGGAAATCGCATGATTTCAATTAACTGGAGTGACGTCATAGGCGTACTTAAGATGTGCAGGCCGTATCTGATCGCGATTGCGGCAGTTCTTGCGGTCGGTATAACGGTGATTGTGCGCTGCAAAAAACAGACGGTAAAAACAAGGAAGCTGGTGCGTGCGAATGCGGCGATTGCGATGATTGCAGGAATCGCAGTAATTTTAAATATGATCTGCACGGGTCCGCTGTCGACGCTGCTTACGCTCAGTATGCAGGAGAGCGGAAGCGTGACGGAGAAGACGACCGGGCAGTCAAACGAAGACTGCCGGACGATTGCGGCGGAGGGAATCGTGCTGCTGGAAAACGACGGTCTGCTCCCGCTGGCGGAGAATAAAAATCTGAACGTGTTCGGGTGGGCGAGTACCGCTCCGATTTACGGAGGTTCCGGCGCGGGAGCGCTCAACGATCTGTACGAGAGAGTGTCGCTTCTGCAGGGACTGGAAAACGCGGGATTTGAGCTGAATGGCGAACTTACGGAACTGTATACGGGGCTTGCAAAAGAAAGAGCGGCATACGGTTCGGACTGGAGCCTTCCGGAGGTTCCGGCGGCGGATTACAGTGAGGAGCTGCTCGGTCAGGCAAAAGAATTTTCCGATACGGCAGCGGTTGTGATCGCGCGCTGGGGCGGAGAGGGAAGCGATCTTCCGACTGATATGACGGCCGCGGCCTACACGGACAATTCGGCGGAGTATGCGGATTTTGTGGAAGGGCAGCATTATCTGGAACTCAGTAAGACGGAGCAGGATTTGATAGAGATGGTCTGCGCCAATTTTGAAAATGTGGTGCTTATTTACAACGGGCTGTCGACGTTTGAACTGGGGTTTGTCGAGGACTATCCGCAGATTCGGAGCGTTCTGTGGTGTCAGGGACCGGGACAGACCGGATTTGACAGTCTCGGAACGATCATGAACGGTTCGGTCAATCCGTCCGCAAAGACGTCGGATACGTTTGTATATGATCTGACGGCAACGCCGACATGGAACAATTTCGGCGATTTCCGGTATGACAATATGCAGGAATTTAAAATTGACGAGAGCGACCCGTATGTCGGCGGGGCGATGCCCACGTTTGTGAATTATGTGGAGGGAATCTATGTCGGGTACCGGTTCTATGAGACGGCCGCGCGGGAAGGGCTGATTGATTACGAGGCCGCGGTGCAGTATCCGTTTGGCTATGGGTTAAGCTATACGACATTTCAGCAGGAGATCAAATCTTTCGCGGAAAAGGACGGTCACATTACGCTTGACGTGACGGTGACAAATACCGGGGATACGGCGGGAAAAGATGTGGTTGAGGTGTATTACAACCCGCCCTATACAAACGGGGACATTGAGAAAGCGGCCGCGAATCTGATTGCCTATGACAAGACAAAGCTTTTAAAGCCGGGGGAGAGCGAGACGCTTTCCGTCCGCTTTGCAGCGGAAGATATGGCGTCCTATGACAATCAGAATCACGGATGCTATGTACTTGAACGGGGGGACTATGAAATCAGCATTAACGGGGATTCCCATACCGTGCTTGACGCCGTCACCTACACGGCGGAGCAGGATATTATTTATGACGCGTCAAACGCCCGTTCTTCGGACAGGACGGCGGCGGTAAACCGGTTTGGATATGCCGACGGACATCTCACATATCTTTCCCGCTCCGACGGCTTTGCAAATTACGGGGAGGCAACCGCAGCGCCGGAAAGCCTGTCGATGCCGGAGGATTTGAAGAATGGCTTTATTGTCACCTCTAACTACAAAATGCCAAAGGATGAAAACATCGTGATGCCGGTTACCGGAGCGCAAAACGGCATCGTGCTCGCGGAACTTCGGGGCGCGGATTATGACGACGAGCGCTGGGAGAAGCTATTAGACCAGCTGACAATCGATGAAATGCAGGATATGATCGCGCATGCGGGCTTCCAGACCGCGGCGGCCGAAAGCGTGGGAAAGGTGTCCACGGTGGACTGCGACGGACCGTCTGCGATCAGCAATAATTTTACCGGCGCCGGTTCTGTCGGGTTCCCGTCGAATGTAATGATCGCATGTACCTGGAACGATGAGCTCGCATACGCCTACGGCTATGACATGGGGAAGATGACCGCAGAACTCGGCGGTTCCGGCTGGTATGCGCCGTCTATGAACCTTCACAGAAGTGCGTTCGGCGGGCGTACATACGAGTATCCCTCCGAGGATCCGGTGCTGGCCGGAAGGATGTCCGCGCAGGCGGTAAACGGCGCGGCAGAGCATGGCGTGTACGCATATCTGAAGCATTTTGCAATGAATGAACAGGAGACAAACCGGTGGGTAATGCTCTGTACCTGGGCAAACGAACAGGCGATGAGAGAGCTTTACCTGAAGCCGTTTGAAATCTGCGTGAAGAACAGTGAGGCTTCCGCCGTGATGTCTTCCTTTAACTACATAGGAAATATCTGGGCAGGCGGAAACTATGAGCTCCAGACAATCCTGCTTCGCGACGAGTGGGGCTTTCAGGGGTTTGTCGAGACGGATTATTTTGCCGGCGCCTTTAATATGAATGCCGACCAGGTAATCGCCACCGGGGGTTCCTGCTGTCTGTCAACCTTTGACGTAGGGACAAATTTTGTGTCCGATACGAGTGACCCCACTTCCGTGCAGCATATGCGCACCGCCTGCAAAAACATGATGTACACCGTCGTAAATAGCAACGCATACGCGCAGGACGCGGCGGTTACGATGGCCGGATGGATGAAGCTGATGTTTGGAATCGACGCCGCGCTTGCGGTGCTGCTGCTTCTGTGGGAGGCTGCGGCGATTAAAAATTATCGAAAAAAAGAAATTGTAATATCCGTGGAGTAGGAAGGAGTGCGGCTGCTAAGTCTAGTAGCCGCATGATTCTCCGATTAAAATGACCTTGATCCGCCCCTGGATGCCGCTCCTTCTTGTGACGACAACCTGATTGCAGATGCAGTCCGGTGACAGACAGTCCGCACAGACGCCTGTTGCGGCGCAGGGTGTATTTCTGCCGAGCCGTTTGCAGTTCATCGGGGTTGCAGTGTTATGTACGCGGCTTACGGCCTCCGCGACATTTGCGGCGACCTTGTTCATCCCTGCCAGGATGATCACATACTCCGGACCGTAGACGAGGGCTGCGACGCGGTTGCCGATGCCGTCAATATTGACAAGTTCCCCGTCGTTTGTGATCGCATTTGTGCTCATGAAATAGTAGTCTGCCGACAGCGCGTCGTGGTAGAGCTGCTTTGTCTCTTCCGGAGTCTTTGCGGCAGCGCGGTCGAGCAGCGTGATGTCGTCCCGCTTTCGGAGTGCGTCGAGCGTGCCGGTCTCCGCCAAAGTCATCGAACCGCCGAAAGCGACGGTGCAGCCGGCGGGAAGATAGGAGAGTGCTTTCTCTCGTGCCTCATCTGCGGTGGCGCAGTAGCAAGCTTCTATGCGGCGTTTTTCAAAATTTTTGATCAGGGTCTGTGCAAGTGTTTCATAGTGCATCTGTTTTGGATTCATAAAGGACCTCCTGTCTGAAAGTGTTGTTAATGAAAGTATAGCTTACCTGACTTTTTTTCTCAAGCAGATAAAAAAATCAACCTGACACATGCACTTGGAATTTTGGGATAGATATTACATTTTAAGTGTGATATACTGAAACTATAATTGAAACGCACTTAATCTTCAGGAGGTGGGAATATGCCGACAAACGAAAAAGAAATTAACTGCTATCTGTTTGATCAATTATCTATATTGGAACGCATTGAAGCGGTAACTGACGACGAAAAGGTTTTGAAACAAATAGCCATAGAAAGGCGACAAATTGAAAGAAAATTGTATCAATCGCCGCCGCTTGTAAAAGACGAGTAATTTTTCGCTACAGAGTGTCAGATGTTTCTGACACTCTTTTTCCCTTATGGAATTCGGGTTCGATACATCACATGCGAACTTTATAAGGTTTGTCAAATGTCGTTCGAATCAGATTCCGATTGCAGCGCGGAGATAATTTTTGACCAGGGTTTCATTGCCAACAATTCTACATAGCACTTTCCGCTTACTGCTTCTCCCTGAAAAGTACCGCTGATTGTACTGGCCGCTTCATAATGATTCAAGGGTTTTGCCCATTTAAACTGCAACTCCTGTTCTTTAATCTCTGTCACAACTTGGAGCGTCGCGTTACATTCCGGAATCTCTATCTCCCATTTTGTAGGATAGTCGTTTTTTCCAGGCATCCGTACTTTTCCATATGTCGCGGGCATTGGCAATTACGGGTGAGACAGGGACAACGTTCTGCGTTCCGTCAGGATAGAGCAGGGTGACGAAAGGCCGCTCTTTTCCGTTTCCCACAGGAAACCATAAGCTTCCGTATACGCCGTTGGACAGGTTCAGATCCATCCAGCCCCAGGTCATATCCGCAGTATTGATGTTTTGCCATTGGCGGTCGAACCATGTATTTCCGTTGATTTCATAGGTCTTGTCATTTACCGATACGTTCCCTCTGGTTTCCAGCGTTGGCATGGAATACTGAAATACGTCAAGTCCAATCATCGGAAAGCGCCCGGTGCCTCCGTTCAAAATCGGATATCCGACGGGAGCAAGCGTTGCATTCATCTGGATTTTTTTGCCGCTGATTTCAAGGGACAGACAGCCCAAGTCCCCCTGAAAGCAGTTTTTCGGAGTTTTTATGCGAAAAGCGGCTGTGTCCATCGGTTCATAGTTTACAATTTGATTTTTGAGCAGTTGCATTTCGATAACCTCCTAAAAAATGATTGATTTTTTTTCACAGTCGCATAATAATACATATTGGCAAGAAAAACAACAGACTGTTTATTTGCAGATGTTGACAGGAACAGCGATAAAAATCAAATTGTCAATCATGTGGACAATAATGCAAAATTTGTTGATTTACAACTTTACGTTATCACAACAAATATGGAGAGAACGCATTCATGGAAAACTTACGGATACGCACAACAAAAAATGATTCGGCAGGCGCTCCTGATGTTGCTAAAAGATCAGCCGTTGGAAAAATCACAATTATGGCGCTATGCAAGCAGGCTTGTGTCAACAGAACGACATTTTACAAATATTACGGAAGTCAGTACGATGTTGTGGATGACATTATTGATGAATTGTTTGACACGTTGAAGGGGTTTGTGCCTCAACGCGGTCCATCTGGTATTTTATTTTCCAGAGAAATGCTGAATTATTTACTGGAAAACAGAACGATGTGCGTCACGCTTCTTGATAAGCTTCCGGTATCCCTTTTCAGTCTGAAGCTGTTGAATATTATCTCTTACGATGATGATTTTCTCATCGAATTTGCGGAAATTTATACGGAAGAACAGAAAAGACGGCTCTTTTCTTTTTATCAATATGGCGTTTTCGGAATTATGTATCAATGGCTTCATTCGGAAACTCCGGCGCCGACAGAGTTGGTGTATGATATGATGTGTAGTTTAAGAAAAAATATAATATTCGCTGATTCAAGTGTACCGATGGATTCTGCTGGCGTTTAAGAACGTGTATCAAACGTTGGAATGCCGTTGTAGATGCCGTTATAGACGGAATATGTGTGCTTTAAAATATGCTTCAGGAGGAAAGAGATGCGCGAGAATTTAAAGAAAATGATATCCTATTACGGACCGTACCGGAAGATTTTCTGGGCCGATATGTTTTTTGCCATGCTGTCTGCGGGGATTGCGCTGCTGCTGCCGTTAGTGGTGCGCTATGTGACCTACACGCTTGCCTATCTCGGAAAAGAGGAGATTTTATCCCAGATTACATGGATTGCCGCGATTCTGCTGGCGCTTGTGGCGGTGGACTGGTACAGCAAATATTTTATCGCCAATTACGGGCATGTGATGGGAGCGCGGATTGAGTATGATATGCGCGCGCAGATTTTTGATCATCTGCAGAAGCTGTCGTTTGCATTTTACGACAATCAGAAGGTCGGGCAGCTGATGAGCCGCATTACGACGGACCTGTTTGACATCACGGAGCTGATGCATCACGGGCCGGAAAATATTATCTTGTCTCTGATTAAGATTATCGGCGCGCTGGCGATTCTGCTGCAGATCAGTCCGCTTCTGGCGCTGGCGGCTTTTGCGGTGCTGCCATTTATGTTTGTGTTTGCGTATTTTATGAATCGGAAGATGCGGCTTGCGTTTCGTCAGAACCGGGTGCGCATCGCGGAGATTAACGCGCAGATTGAGGACAACCTTTCCGGTATCCGCGTCGTGAAGTCTTTTGCAAACGAGGCGATCGAAAACGAAAAGTTCCGCGCGGGAAACGACGGATTTTTGTCCGCAAAGAAGAACAGCTACCACTATATGGGACATTTTTCCGCCGGTATGGGCGCGTTTACGACGCTGATTCAGGTCAGTGTCATCACAATCGGCGCGGTGCTGATCGCTTACGGCAAGGTGGACGCGGCGGATCTTGTGACTTTTGTGCTCTACATCAGCGTCTTTACGGAGCCGGTGCGGACACTGATCGATTTTACCGAGCAGTTTCAGAACGGTTATACGGGGTTTGAGCGTTTCTGCGAGATTATGGCTGTGGAGCCGGATATTGCGGACTGCGCGGATGCGGTTCCGCTCAAAAATGTCCGCGGCGATATCGCGTTTGAGAATGTGTCCTTCCAGTATGAGGAGGATGCCGGGCGTGTGTTAAACCATATCAATCTGAAAGTTCCGGCGGGCGCTTACATGGCGCTTGTGGGTTCTTCCGGTGCGGGAAAGAGCACGCTCTGCTCCCTGATTCCGCGCTTTTATGACGTGACCGGAGGCGCGGTCACGATTGACGGCGTCGATGTGCGGAAAGTAAGGCTTGCAGATCTGCGCAGCCAGATTGGAATCGTGCAGCAGGATGTGTACCTGTTTGTCGGCACGGTGTATGACAATATCCGCTACGGCAGGCCGGACGCGACGCGCGAGGAAGTGATCGAAGCCGCAAAGAACGCGAACGCGCACGACTTTATCATGTCGCTGCCGAATGGCTATGAGACGGATATCGGGCAGCGGGGAATCAAGCTCTCCGGCGGGCAGAAGCAGCGATTGTCTATCGCGCGTGTCTTCCTGAAAAATCCGCCGATTCTCATTTTTGACGAGGCCACGTCGGCGCTTGACAACGAGAGTGAGCGCGTCGTGCAGGAGTCGCTTGAAAAACTGGCGGCGAACCGGACGACGTTTGTGATCGCGCACCGCCTTTCCACGATCAAGAGCGCCGAGCGGATTCTCGTGCTCACCGACGAGGGAATCGCGGAGGAGGGCACGCACGACGAACTGCTGGAAAAGAAGGGAATCTACGAGAAGCTCTACAGCATGCAGTTTCATCGGGTGTAGATGAGAGAAACCGGTTGCGCACCGGCAGTGGGGGAGGTAAATATGTCCGATTTTTTAAACGGCATCAGGCACACAGAGAAGAAAATCCCTGCCGTAAGGCAGGTTGTTTACACGGTCTGCATCCTGCTTCTCGGCGTTGGGCTGGGTGTTTTCTCAAAGTTTTTGGACTGCACGGCATCAAACGAATTGCCGGTACTCATCGAATATCTGGATGTCCGTAACTTTTTGGGACGTTTTCCGGTCTGGATTCTGCTTGCCGTGTGCATTTCCGTGTACAGCATGTCGCCGGTGCGGGCGGGAATCAACGTGCTTGCGTTTTTTGCGGGAATGGTCACAAGCTACTATTTATATTCAAATTTTATTGCCGGCTTTTTTCCGAAAAGCTATGCGATGATCTGGATTGTTTTTACCCTGATATCGCCGTTTCCGGCAGCTCTCTGCTGGTATGCAAAAGGAGAGGGCGGCGTGGCGGTGTTTCTTTCCGCGGGAATTTTTGCCTGCCTGTTTGATCTGACATTTTCATATGGCTGGCTTTATTTTGACATCCGTTCACCTTTGGAACTGCTGGTATTTGTCTGCGGGTTCGCGGTTTTAAGGCGGGGAACCGTCAGAGAGACGCTTCTTATGGCGGGGATGGGCGTCGCTTTGGCATGGCTGCTTCGAATCGTTTTGCCGTTTCGGTTCGGGTGACTGCAAGACCGGCAAAGGAGCGGAGAGAGTGTATATCCTCGTGTGTTTAAAGAGGGGTACACTCTTTTCCTTTGTTCACTGAGAGTGGTATCGGAGCATAAAAGGCAGATTACAATTTAATGACGGAGGTAAATCGTCGGGAGATAAAATTGATTTTGCAACTTACTTGCAAAATGATACAAAAGCGCGTAAAATGGATATGCTTATAAAAGCGTGTAAGGCAGAGTTTTATTTTTCTATAGAAAGGGAGCGATGACAGTGACAAAGATTGATATTATTTCCGGCTTTTTGGGGGCCGGCAAGACGACTTTTATCAAGAAAATGCTGGACGAGGTTTTTCAGGGTGAAAAGCTGGTGCTGATCGAAAACGAGTTCGGAGAGGTCGGCATCGACGGAGGATTTCTGAAGGATGCGGGGATTGAGATCAGCGAGTTGAATTCCGGCTGTATCTGCTGTTCGCTGGTGGGAGATTTCGGCAGGAATCTTCATGAGGTGATCGAGAAATTCCATCCGGACCGCATTTTAATCGAGCCGTCAGGGGTCGGGAAGCTGTCCGACGTCATGAAGTCCGTGATCGACGTGGAGAAAGAGGAGGACGTGAAGTTAAACGGTCTTGTCACCGTCGTGAACGCCACGAAGGCGAGCAAGCAGATGAAGGCGTTCGGCGAGTTTTTTAACAACCAGATCGCGTATGCGACGACGATTGTGTTAAGCCGCACGCAGAATACAACGCCGGAGAAGTTAGAGCTCTGTGTGAAACAGATGCAGGAGCTGAATCCGAAGGCCGCGATCATCACGACGCCATGGGACAATATCAAGGGGGAGCAGATCTGGAACGTCGTGGAGGGACAGGACTCTCTGGAGGCAAAGCTGATGGCGGAGGAACATGCGCGCCGCGAGCAGGAGGAGCATGAGCACGAGCATCACCACGACCACGCGCATGAGGGGCACGATCACGACCATGAACATGAAGGCCACGACCATCATCATGAGCATGAGCATGAAGGCCACGATCATGAGCATGAAGGCCACGAGCATCATCACGATCATGAGCATGACCATGAAGGCCACAAGCATCATCACGAGCATGACCATGAAGGCCACGAGCACCACCACGACCATGACGAGAACTGTACCTGCGGCTGTCATGACCACGATCATGACCACGGACATGACCATCACCATCATGCGGATGATGTATTCACGAGCTGGGGCAGGGAGACGCCGCATAAATTTACCCGGGAAAAACTTGAGGAAGTGTTAAAGATCTTCTGTGATACCGAGGATTACGGCACGATTCTGCGCGCAAAGGGTATGGTGGAGGCCGAGGACGGCTCCTGGATTTATTTTGATATGGTGCCGGGCGAGTATGAGTTGCGCGGTGGTGAGCCGGATTACACCGGACGGCTCTGCGTGATCGGAACCGATATTGACGAACACAGGTTAGAGGAATTGTTTGGAATCGCATAACAGGCGGAAATGGAGATTCGTGTGAGAAATAAGCTCGATAGCTTATTTCTCACACGCAAATTTGTGTCGGAGCCACAAATTTGAATCGCAATCGCGTGCCTGCGCAAAACAGCTCCGGCATGGAGGATATATATGCAGGAAATACCAGTTTATTTGTTTACCGGATTTATGGACAGCGGCAAGACGACGCTGATTAAGGAGACGCTGATCGAGAACGGGTTTGCGGAGCAGGGGAAGAGCCTGATTATCTGCTGCGAGGACGGCGACGAGGAATACGACGAGGAAGCATTAAAAAAGGTGAACGCCAGAGTTTTGATGGTGGAGGATGAGGAGGATTTTACGGACGAATTTTTGCAGAAAGCGAACCTCTCGTATCTTCCGGATCAGGTGTTTCTCGAGTATAACGGCACCTGGGGGATGGATACGCTCCTCGAGACGACGCTGCCGAGCGGCTGGGTGATTGTGCAGTCCCTTGCGACCGTAGATGCGACGACGTTTGAGATGTATCTAAATAACATGCGCCAGATGATTATGGAGCAGCTGTTTGAGGCCGATGTGGTGATTTTCAACCGCTGTGACGATACGACCGACAAGGGGAAATTCCGCCGCAATATCAAGGCGCAGAACCGCAAGGCACAGATTGTCTATGAGCGGGCGGACGGAACCTTAGACGAGCGGGAGGAGGAGCTTCCCTTTGACATCAGCGGGGACGAACTCGACATTTCTGATGCGGACTATGCCATCTGGTATATGGATTGCATGGAAAACCCGAAGAAATACGAGGGCAAGCGGGTGAAATATCTCGCGCTTGTCTACAATCCCGACAAACTCAAAAAGGGCGTGTTTGTTCCGGGGCGGTTTGCGATGACCTGCTGTATCGAGGATGTAACCTTCATCGGCTTCAAGTGCAAATATCCGGACGAGGATCAGATTCCGCACAAGTCCTGGATTACGATTACGGCGGAGGTGCGCGTTGAGTTTGCGAGAGAGTACAAGGGAAAGGGGCCGGTGCTTTACCCGGTCTCGATCGAACCGGCCGAGGCGCCTGATGACGAGCTGGTGTATTTCTCGTAAAAAATCTACGGGGAAATAAAAAACGTACCGGCAAAAGTTTTTGTTGACAAATTCGCGTTACTGTATTAAAGTATAGCTCATAAGAAAAACCGTTGAGAAAGAGTAGTAGGCATCTATTCAATATCACAGAGAGCTGCAGGCGGTGGGATTGCAGTATGGCGAGATTTGTCGAATGGACTTTTGAGGGCGGCCCGAATCACAGTAGGCGTCGCCGGGAACCGGACCCGTTATCCATCCGGCGTGTATCTCGGTGCCGTAGGGCGCTTCGTACATGAAAAGAGTGGACTGATTCAGTCAAAATGAGTGGTACCGCGATAATAACCTTGTTTATTACCGTCTCAAGCGATAGCTTGGGACGGTTTTTTTGTCCGGCGGACATACTTCTCAAAGCGGATTTTCAAAAAAAGATATTTCGGGAGGAAATGAAAATGAAACGAAACATGATAGCGGCAATGACGGCAGTGACAATGACGGCAGCGCTTTTGGGCGGCTGCGGAAACGCGGATCAGGACACCGCAGGCGGGGCGGAGGATATCCGGCTTACTGAGGCGGCGGACGCGGGAAGCGGACGGGCGGACGACGAGGATATGCTGACGGAGGATGCGGAGCATGCACCTGCCGCAGACGGTGCGGCGTATAAGGTCGGCATCGTGCAGTATGTGGACGACGCGTCGTTAAACCAGATTGAAAAGGCAATCGAGGCGGAGCTTGACGCGAAAGGCGCAGAACTCGGAGTGACGTTTGACTATGCGGATTACACGTTTAACGGCCAGGCGGACCAGACCATCTTAGGGCAGATTGCGGCGGAACTTGCGGCGGACGAGGTGGACATCATTATTCCGATCGCGACGCCTGCGGCGATGGTGATGCAGAGTGCGACGGAGGAGAGCGGGATTCCGATCGTGTTCTCCGCCGTTTCCGACCCGGAAGGTGCGGGGCTTGTGGCATCCAACGATGCGCCGGGTGCGAATATCACGGGAACTTCCGACGCAATTGACACGGCGATGATATTTGATCTGATGAGAGCGGCAAATCCCGACACGGCGAAGGTGGGTCTGCTCTACGACAAGAGCCAGCCGGCATCTTTGGGATCGATCGAAGATGCAAAAGCATACTGCGACGCCAACGGAATCGCTTATGTGGAGAAAACCGGAACGACGATCGCCGAGGTGAGCGCGGCGGCGGACGCGCTGGTGGCAGAGGGCGTGGATGCGATATTCACGCCGCAGGACAACACGATTATGACGGCGGAGCTTGCGATTTTTGAGAAGTTTACCGATGCGGGAATCCCGCATTACACCGGAGCGGATTCGTTTGCGTTAAATGGCGCGTTCTGCGGATACGGCGTCAACTATGCGGATCTTGGAACCGCGACGGCGGATATGGCAGTCGAGGTGCTTGCAGGCGGCGCCAACCCGGGGGAGATGGCGGTGCGCACCTTAGACCGGGGAATCGTGACCGTGAACACGGAAACCGCACAGGCAGTCGGAATCGACTACTCCGTGTTTGAGGAGATGTGTTCCAAACTGGTGGAGACCGTAACGGCAGAGGAGTTTGAATAATGGGAAGCATTTTTACCGTGTCAATCGTGCAGAATGCCTTAGAGCTTGGGTTGATCTATGCGCTTGTGGCGCTTGCGCTGTTTATCTCTTTCCGCATCTTAAATATTGCGGATTTGTCCACGGACGGTTGTTTCACCTTAGGGTGCGCCGTCTGTGCGTCGCTGACGATTGCGGGGCATCCCGTTCTCGGGCTTTTCGCATCGATGGCGGCGGGGGCCTGCTCCGGGTTTGTGACGGCGTTTTTACAGACGAGGATGGGGATTCAGTCCATCCTCGCCGGAATCATCGTCAATACGGGACTCTATACCGTCAATATCGCGGTGATGGGCTTTGCCTCCAATATGAATCTGTTCGGATGTGATTCGGTCTTTACCTGGGCGAAAGACGCCATCGGAGGAAGCGCATATAAGCTGGTCGTTGTGGGAGCCATTGTCGCGGCAGTCGGAATCTGCGTCGCGCTGTTTCTGAATACGCGAATCGGCCTGTCCATCCGTGCGACCGGGGATAACCCGGATATGGTGCGCGCGTCGAGCATCAACACGGCGGCGATGATCACGGTCGGCCTTTGTGTGGCGAACGCGCTGACCGGCCTCTCGGGCGGGCTTTTGGCGCAATATCAGAAATCCTGCGATATCAACCTCGGAACCGGCATGGTGACGATCGCGCTTGCGAGCCTGATCATCGGGGAGACGTTTCTCGGCAGAGGCGGCATGCCAAAGCGGATTTTCGGCGTGATTCTCGGGAGCTGTCTCTATCGCTTTATCGTGGCGCTTGCGCTGCGCATGAGTGTTCCGGCGGAGTGCCTAAAGCTCGTGTCGGCGATGATTGTTGCGGCGGCGATCGCGCTCCCCTATCTGCGGAGCCAGGCGGCGTTTCAGAAGCAGAAGCGGGCGGCAAAGGCGGAAAACCAGATTTATATCAGGAGCCTGGCAAAGGATGACGGAGAAGGGGGCGAGGCGTAGATGGGACAGCAGGATGCGATGCTTTTGATGAAAAATATTACAAAAACCTTTAACCCGGGCACGGTCAACGAAAAATGCGCGCTTGACAACGTGAGCCTCACGCTAAAAAAGGGAGATTTCGCAACGATCGTCGGGAGCAACGGCGCGGGAAAGTCCACGCTGTTTCACGCGATCACCGGCGCGTTTTTTGTGGATCGGGGGCTGATTCTGCTCGGCGGCGAAGATATTACCTATCAGCGCGAACATGTGCGCAGCAGGGTGATCGGCCATCTGTTTCAGGACCCGCTGAGGGGGACGGCGCCTCATATGACAATCGAGGAAAATATGACGCTGGCCTATCGCAGCGCGGCTTCCAAAAACGCATGTTTCGGCCGCATCAGATCGTCGGATCGGGAAATGTTCCGAGAGCAGTTAGCGCTTCTTGACATGGGGCTTGAGGACCGGATGCGGCAGCCGGTGGGCCTGCTCTCAGGCGGGCAGCGGCAGGCGCTGACGCTTCTGATGGCGACGATGGTCACACCGAAGATTCTGCTGCTTGACGAACACACGGCGGCGCTTGACCCGGCCACGGCCGAAAAGGTGCTGTCTCTCACAAGACAGATCGTGGCCGATCGGAAGATCACCTGTCTGATGGTGACGCACAATATGCACCAGGCGCTCACACTCGGCAGCAGGACGCTGATGATGAACGGCGGCCGGATTGTGCTCGACGTGGGGGGAGAGATTCGTGAAAAGATGACGGTGGAGGATCTGCTGGCGCAGTTTGCCGCAAAGGCCGGGGAGGAACTTGACAACGACAGGATCTTGCTGTCAAAATAGAAAAATACGTTGAAAAAAGGCGAATCATCCATTATGATTAATTAGATAGTGACATGTCGGGAGCGCCGCGGCGTCTGGGCGGCGTCGGATTATGCCGAAATAAAATATAGGAATACATAGTTGTATGGGGAACGAGAGTGATAGGAGGAACGTATGTATCAGATTGTAAAGAGAAGGCAGCTGGCAGATAAGATTTATCTTATGGATGTCAGAGCGCCCCGGGCAGCGCAGCACTGCGAGCCGGGGCAGTTTGTGATTGTGAAGACGGATGAGGCGGGGGAGCGTATTCCGCTGACGATCTGCGACTATGACAGGGAGGCGGGGACGATCACGATTGTTTTTCAGACCGTCGGGGCGTCCACGGAGCGCATGCTTGCGCTTGAAGAGGGAGATTCGTTTCAGGATTTTGTGGGGCCGCTCGGCTGTGCTTCCGATTTGATCGGCGAGGATATCGAAGAATTAAAGAAAAAGAAAATTTTGTTTGTGGCCGGCGGTGTCGGGACGGCGCCGGTATACCCGCAGGTGAAATGGCTTCACGAACACGGCGTGGACTGTGACGTGATCATGGGTTCCCGCAGCAAAGATCTGCTGATTCTCGAGGACGAGATGCGCGCGGTGGCGACGAATCTGTATGTGACGACCGACGACGGTTCCTACGGATTTAAGGGAACCGGAACGGCGCAGCTTCAGGCGCTTTATGACGAGGGTGTCCGCTACGACCACTGTGTCGCGATCGGGCCGATGATCATGATGAAGTTTGTCTGCAAGCTGACAAAGGAGCTCGGGATTCCGACGATTGTTTCGATGAATCCGATTATGGTGGACGGAACCGGGATGTGCGGTGCATGTCGTCTTGTTGTCGGGGACGAAGTGAAGTTTGCGTGTGTGGACGGCCCGGAGTTTAACGGTCATCTGGTGGATTTCGATCAGGCAATGAAACGTCAGCAGCAGTATAAGACCGAAGAGGGAAGGGCAATGCTTGCGCTTGCGGAGGGGGATACCCACCACGGCGGCTGCGGGCATTGTGAATCATAGGATGGAGGAGAATATGGACGTAATGGTGAAAGTTCCGGTTCGCGAGCAGGAGCCTGCGGTTCGTGCGGCGAATTTTGAGGAAGTATGTCTGGGATATAACGAAGAAGAGGCGATGGCGGAGGCTTCCCGCTGTCTGAACTGTAAAAATGCGCAGTGTATGAAGGGCTGCCCGGTGTCTATTGACATTCCGGGATTTATCTCGCAGGTGAAAGAGGGCAACTTCGAGGAGGCATATCAGATTATCAGCAAGTCCTCCGCGCTTCCGGCCGTCTGCGGGCGCGTCTGTCCGCAGGAGACTCAGTGCGAGGGCAAATGCATCCGCGGCATCAAGGGCGAGGCCGTTGCGATCGGCAAGCTCGAGCGCTTTGTGGCGGACTGGGCGAGAGCGCACGGGATTAAGCCGCGGAAAGCAGAGCACGCAAACGGCCGTAAAGTTGCGGTGATCGGTTCCGGACCCGCAGGGCTGACCTGCGCCGGAGATCTGGCGAAGATGGGCTATGACGTGACGATTTTTGAGGCGCTGCACGAGGCCGGCGGCGTGCTTGTTTACGGGATTCCGGAGTTCCGTCTGCCAAAGCAGGAGGTTGTCGCTGCGGAGGTGGAGAATGTCAAAGCGCTCGGCGTAAAAATCGAGACAAACGTTGTCATCGGAAAGTCGGTCACGATCGACGAGCTGATGCGCGACGAGGGATTTGAGGCGGTGTTTATCGGATCGGGCGCGGGGCTTCCGCGGTTTATGGGAATCCCGGGCGAACAGGCGATGGGCGTATTTTCCGCAAATGAATACCTGACCCGGAACAACCTGATGAAAGCGTTTCTGGAGGGCTATGACACACCGATTAAGGCCGGGAAGAAGGTCATCGTCGTGGGCGGCGGCAATGTGGCGATGGATGCGGCGAGAACGGCCAAACGGCTTGGCGCCGAGGTACATATCGTGTACCGCCGCAGCGAGGAGGAGCTTCCGGCCCGCCGCGAGGAGGTGCATCACGCGAAGGAGGAGGGGATTATCTTTGATCTTCTGCAGAACCCGACGGAGCTGCTCGTGGACGAGAACGGCTGCGTAAAGGGCGCGCGGATTATCCGCATGGAGCTTGGAGAGCCGGATGAGTCCGGCAGAAGAAGCCCGGTGGAAATCCCCGGTTCCGAGTACGAGATAGAGGCGGACACCGTGATTATGTCGCTCGGGACCTCCCCGAATCCGCTGATTTCCGCGACGACGGAAGGGCTTGACGTAAACCGCAGGAAATGTATCGTGGCCGACGAGGCGAACGGGCAGACCTCGAAAGAGGGTGTGTTTGCGGGCGGCGACGCCGTGACCGGCGCGGCGACGGTGATTCTTGCGATGGGTGCGGGAAAGGCCGCGGCGAAGGGAATCGACGCGTATCTGTCAGAGAAATAAAAAGTGTCGGTTTTGAAGAGGAGAAGATTACTCGAAACGGGACGGCTGCTTTGCAGAGAACTATCTCTGTCAAAGCAGCCGTCCCGTTTTTGTCGATGTTTAATCGAGGTTGATATGCTTTCTTACGATCACATTGCAGATCACATAAAGGATAAGAATATAAATGATATTATAAATCATGGAGCTGTTCATAAAATTTCCGAAAATCGAGACCGCGGTCTGGTCGGAATAACGGCTTGCCTCCTCGACCAGCAGGGCTGTGGAGTAGCCGGTGATCACCATAAGGATCGTCGAAGCGATCTGGCTGATTATGGAGAGGATGGCGCCGGTTGCGATGGAAGCGCCGATTTTGTGCTGTCCGAACAGCTGTCCGATGGACATGCTCGCATAAACCCACAGCAGATAATTGAGGCAGGACAGTAGAACGGAAACGCCGCCGTATGCGAGAAACTGTCCGAAGGAGAGACCGAAAAACGTGCGGAACCGCTCAAAAACGCTGCTGTCGATTTCGGCCAGGATTTCTCCGCGGGAAATTCCGATCAGAAGCGTGAAAACGGATGCGATCAGCAGCAGGCAGGACAGCAGGATCCAGATCGTCGAGACCAGAAGCTTCACATGGAAGGTGGTCAGAGGCTTTACCGGAAGCGTGTGAGTCAGATAGCCCTGATCGGAGTACATCGTCTTGTAAAAGTGGATGCACATATAGATATAAGTCACGACAAACAGTGCAAAAACAGCCAGAATGTAGACGAGCATGGTCGCGATTGTCAGTACGTCGGTAATGTTGCCTGTGCCGTGCTGGACAAAGTCCATGGATAACACGAGAGAACCGACGGCGGTGACGGCTGCGGTAAAGAGATACAGAGTCAGCATCACCTTCGCCGTGTTTCTGAATTCGTATTTGATTAATTTTCCTAGCATTTGAATACCTCCCTGAAAAGTGCGTCTACGGACTTGCCTTCCTTCTGGCGGATCTCATCGACCGAGGAGACAAGCCGTATCTGACCGTTCTGAATGAAGATGACTTCGTCTAAAATATTTTCGATATCCGCGATCAGATGTGTGGATATCAGAATGGAAGCCTCGGGGTCATAGTTCGAGAGAATGACGTCTAAGATGTAATCTCTGGCGGCAGGGTCAACGCCCGCAATCGGTTCGTCTAAAATATACAGATCGGCTCTGCGGCTCATCACGAGAATCAGCTGTACCTTTTCTTTTGTGCCTTTTGACATGGTCTTGAGGCGGTCTTCGGGATTGATCTGGAGCTTCGCAAGCATGTCGTAGGCCCGCAGGGAATCAAAATCCTCATAGAAATCCGCGAACATGCGGATGATGTCGTTGACGCGCTGATTCATGTTCAGATAGGTGTGGTCCGGCAGATAGGAGATGTGTTTCTTGCTCTCCACACCGATCGGAGCCTCGCGCATATACAATTCCCCCGAGGTCGGCATCAGAAGGCCGTTCATCATTTTGATCAGCGTCGTCTTCCCGCTGCCGTTCGGGCCGAGCAGGCCGATGATATGGCCGCTCTCGATACACAGATTGACATGTTCCACCGCAGGTTTTTTGCCGTAAGCCTTGGTGAGATCTTTACATTCCAGTAGTGTGCTCATGCTTGTTCCTCCTTCATATTTCGGTTCATCATGTCGAGAATCTGCTCGTTTTCAAAACCTAATTGCTGCATCAGTGTTAAAAATTCGTGAATTTTTTCGTTTGCAAAAGATGTCTTCAATTCTTCGATCATTGTCGTGTCCTCCGTGATAAAGCGGCCGCTTGTGCGCTGGGAGTGTACCAGGCCCGTCCGCTCCAGTTCCTGAAACGCTTTCTGCATCGTGTTTGGGTTCACCGCCGCCTCTGCGGCTAAGTCCCGGACACTCGGGAGCTTGTCGCCGGGCGTGTATTTCCCGGCGATAATATCCATCTGGATGCGCTCTACAATCTGCAGGAAAATCGGTCTGTCAGAATCTAAATTCCATGGCATATTGTCACCTCACTTCTGTATTTTTGTACTAATAGAATAATACAATAGTACATGCGAAATGTCAATAGATAAAATAGTTTTTGTTTTTTATTGTGCTCACGGACGCTTTCGCGTAAAATAAAAGATATAAATGTCGAACAGAAAGTGTTTATGGGTGATAAGTCGGACGATGAAAATAAGAGAGACACATTTGATAAATAAGAATCCGCAAAAGAAAGCCAGCATGAAACAGAGGGTAAATATCAGTCTGCTGATTCTGTTTGTGATAGTTGTTTTGGTTTTTACCGGAGTCAACTGGTATCTGCAGAGGAAAGCTGCAGAGACAGATATGATCTATAATTCCGGCGAATTATTCTGGCAGGTAGAGCAGGTCATAAAACAAAATGCCGGGGAGCTTGACACTGTTACGGAGGATATACGGAACACCTGCATCTTAAATGCGGGCGCGGTGGCCTATTTGCTCGAATACGCGCCGGACTTTATTGAGGATAGAGCCGAGCTGCAAAAGATTGCGCGGCTTCTCGAGATAGACGAGATACATATTTTTAATACGGACGGAGTGATCTATGCCGGCACCGAGCCGCAGTATTACGGTTATTCCGTTGATTCCGGGGAGCAGATCGGCTTTTTTGCACCGATGCTTTCCGACAGGAAGCTGTCTCTGTGTCAGGAGATTGTTCCGAATACCGCAGAGGGAAAGCCGATGCAGTACGCCGCGGTCTGGATGGAGGACGGCAGCAACATTGTGCAGATCGGGATTTCCCCGGAACGTGTCCTCGAACAGACGCGCAGAAACGAGCTGTCTTATATTTTTTCCATGTTTACAAATAATAATGCCGATATTCTGATGGCAATCGAGGAGACCGGAGGAGTTGTGCTGGCTTCCACCGCAAAGCAGTTTGAGGGAAAGGCATCATCGAAGCTTGGAATTTCCCCGGAATGGAATACCGCCGGGGAGAAGGGATATCATCTCTCGATCGGGGACATGCGGTATTACGGTGTCTTCCAAAGGACTGGCGGCACCGTCCTCGGACATCTGTACACGGAGGAGTATCTGTACCGCAATGTGAAGGAGGGAAGCCTGCGGCTGATCTTTTATCTGATTCTTCTGCTGGGTGCGGTTACTCTGTTTATTTCCTGGTATATCGACAGGAATATTATCGTGTCGATCAACGGCATCATCCAAAAGCTCAAAGAGATTGCGGACGGCAATTTTAACGAGCAGGTGGATATCTCTGCAACGCCCGAATTTGCGGAACTCAGTCAGTATATCAACGGCATGGTGACCGGCATTCTGGAATCGGGGCAGCAGATTTCCGCGATTCTCGACGCGACGAATCTGCCGATCGGGACCTATCAGTACGGCGGCAATACAAAGCGGGTGCTTTACACCGGGCGTCTTCCGGAGATTATGGGAATGTCGGAGCGGGAGGCAGCGGAAGTATTTGCGGACAGCAGGGCATTTGAACGGCGGATGGATGCGTTAAAGCGGAATCATGTGCAGGGGCAGAGGGATGTATACTGTATGGAGGGGAGGCATCCGCGTTATCTCAAGATCGAGACGCATCCGAAACAGGGCGGCGTCTTCGGAATCTTGCTGGATATCACGGAGACCGTGGAAGAAAAGCTGTATCTGGAGCGGGAACTCGGGCAGGATGAGCTGACCGGGCTTCCAAACCGCAGGGCGTTCTACCTGCAGATGGAAGAACTGTTTTCGGAACCTTCCGGTCTTGAAAATGCAGCGGTGCTGATGATCGATTCGGATGATTTAAAGAAGATCAACGATAATTACGGACATGAGTACGGCGACAGGTATCTTTGCACGATCGCAAAGACACTGGAAGAGACGACGGCTCCGAACCGTGTGATCGCCCGCTTAAGCGGTGACGAATTTGCGGTATTTTTCTACGGGGCGGCGGATCGGGAGACGCTTGACGGCTATATCCGTGAACTGAAAGCCAACAGGGATTTCGGAGAGAGGCTGTCGGAAGAAGTGCAGATAGAACTGCGGTTTTCAGTCGGTGTCGCCGTTTACGGTGAGGACGGCTGCAGCTATAAAATGCTTTTAAAGTGCGCGGATTCCAGAATGTATGAGGAAAAACGGCGGCGCAAAAACAGAGCGGTTTAAAACCGCGGGAGACTGTGCTATAATAACGGCAGGCAGGAAAAGAGGGAAGCGAATATGGAGACAAAAACATACGATTTGTGGGCGGACGGCTACGGAAGAGAGGTACATCTGCTGGACGACGGGGATGAGTATCCGGTGGCCGGTTATGCGAAGCTTCTGGCGGATGTATATGAGACGGTGCGCACATCCGACGCGAAAAGGGTGCTGGACATGGGATTCGGTACGGGGATACTGACCAAAAAGCTGTATGCGGACGGTTATGAGATCGCGGGAGTTGATGCGTCGGAACAGCTGGTGGCTGCGGGGCGGCAATGCATGCCGGGGGCGAAGCTGGTGGCCGCGGACTATTCGTTCGGGATGCCGCTTGACTTTGTGAATGCGGAATTTGATATGATTATCAGTACCTATGCGTTTCATCACATTGACCGTTACGAGAAGTCGGCGCTGATTCGGGATCTGCTGCGTGTGCTTAAGGAGGGCGGCAGACTGATTATCGGCGACCTCGCGTTTGAATCGATGGAAGCGCTGAAGGCATTCCGCGGCAGCAACCGGGAAAAATGGCTCTACGATCAGCAGTATATCGTCTATTCCCAGCTGGCCGGAGAGTTTGAGAACACGGAGTGGAAGCAGATTTCCGGGTGCGCGGGGATTGTCACGATCACAAAATAATCGTTACAAAAACAGAACTTTTTATTACAAAAAATGAAGGTTCTGTTTTTTTTGCCGATATATATAGTGTCGGAACATAAAAAGCTACGGATGGCGTCGGATTTCACGGATGGAAACGGGGGAAACTGGCGCCTTTTTTGTGGGCGTTTGACAGGGAACGACGGGGGGAATATGAGTGTTACGGGTGGCAATTTGTGATGAGGATGCCGTTTTCCGGGAACGTCTTTTTCGGGAAATCAATGCGCTGGCAGACTGCGAAATACGCCAGTATGAGAGCGGAAAGGCGCTGCCGGAGAACGGACATGGATTTGACCTTATATTTTTGGAGGTCGAGGAGGAAAAGAGGGGGGAGATAGCGGTTGCAAAAAGGCTGCGGGAATCGGGCGTGCGGGTCGTGATTGTCAGCAGCGTGACAGAATTCGCGTTTGCGGCCTACGAGGCGGAGGCGTTTCAGTATCTGTGTAAGCCGATCGGTGAGGAGCGGCTTGCGCGTCTGCTTGACCGGGTGAGTGAAAAACAGGCTGCCTGTGAGCGGGAAACGTTTCTGGTGCGCGCAAACGGCTGCCATTACACGATCGAGAAGGGAGACATTCTCTATGTCGAAAATATGGCGCGCAAAGTGATTCTGCACATGAAGCACGGGGAAATCGCTTACTACGCGAAAATGCGCGAGGTGGAGGAGGCGCTCGGAACATCGTTTTACCGCTGTCACAGGGGATTTCTGGTAAATCTCGATGCGGTAAAAGGTTATGAGGCCGGAAATATTTTTTTAAAAAACGGGGAGTGCATTCTGATGGCAAAACAGAAGTATAACGAGTTTGCCGAAGTTTATGCGATGTACTTAAGACGGGTGAAAAACCTGAGAAACAGAAAGCGGGGAAATGAGTATGAGAATCGGAAACAGAGCGAATATGGTAATCATGAACGCCAGGCTGAAACGGCAGTCGAGGACGCAGTCGCTGATAAAAAGAAACACGAAAAAAGTGTCGTCCGGGGGATTTAAATCAAAGACGAATCAGTCGCTGCTCGCCGCGCTGAATAAAAACAGCGGCGAGAAGACAAACGGCGCGACGCTGGCAGAAAATCAGAGCAAGAGCTACGATTACGGCATTGTGGAGACTTCGGCGGAGCGGGTCGGCAGTTATCTTGCCGCGCTTGGTGAGACCGGAGAAAAGTCTGTCTATGAGAAGGAAGATGCCAAAGCGGCGGTGGAGAAGGAGCTGCAGTCATTTGTGAGCAATTACAATATTATGCTGCGCAAGTTAAAGAGCATCGGCGGGACCGTAAACAGTGCCTACGAGAAAAAGTTAAAAGATATGATCGCGGCGAAGAAGGAAGAGTTTGGGAAGTTCGGAATTTCCCAGAATGTGAACGGCACGCTTGAGTTTGATGTGAAAACATTCCGGAATGCGGATGTTGCGGCGGCGAAGGACTTTTTTGCGGGGGAGAGCGGGATGGCGTCAAAGCTTCTCGCCCAGACAAAACAGATCGAAACTCACGCCGCAGACCAGATTGCGGCGCTCAAGAAGAGCAGCTATGCGCTCTGCAGTAACTACAGCCGCTATGGAAGCAGCATATACGACAACGGCGTTTCCGGGTACAAATATAATGCCAGAGGGTAAATGTGAAGCGGTTTCGTGCAGCGGAACCGCTTCACATCGAAGCGCGCAGACACAGCGTTTTTCCGATGACTTGTTTAGGGTTAAAGCGAAGAAAATGATGGGGACAGAAAATCGGGGCAGGATGCAGCGCGACACGCTGGAAATCTCTGCGATATGGGAGGATGAGATAGTTCTCTCCGAGAACTATGAAGATATTTCGGATAATGTGCGGAATGTCAGTGTATGGAATACGGAAGCTGTCTATGAGATTGCAAATGAGACCCTGCAGAAATATTACGAGGGCGTGTTTGATATGGTGACGGTGGGAGATCTGTTCTGCAGCTGCTATTTGAAGTGCATCGCGCAGAAGGAGTACTCCGATGCATACGGACAGACAAAGCTTGAGATTCTCGGCACAATCTATGAGTATTTCTGCAGGGCGAACGCGAGAAAGAGCGTGGTGCAAAACGAGTCTGAGGGAAGGCGGCTTATCGAGGAGTGTGGTCTGACCTGGGCCGGCACGACTTATTATGATTCCCAATATTACTACAAGTGTATGGAGATGCAGAAAAATCTGGGGATGCTCTGTGACGAGATCTGTGACGAGTGGGGGATGAGAGGACTCGAATTCGGAGAAATCGAATCGCACAGCAGATTCCGGCCGGTGGGAGGCATGCGGTTTCACGGGGTGTTTGTCTGGGCGCAGATGAAGGATAATTACCCCTGCAATCAATACGGGCTCAAGGATGAGCGCATGGAACCGCCGGAGCACTTTGTCTATCTGTATCGGAATCATCTGAAAGAGGAGGAGAGGGGAGCGGTAGAACGGCTCGGAGCCCGTATGAAGGAACGGCTCCGAAAGGCTGTGCCCGGGGAGGAACACTGCCTGTGGCGAAGCTTTCTCTTGAGCGGGGACCGAAATTATCACAACGGTATGAGTTATCTGCTCGAGGGAAACATCCAGGACGCACGGGACGAGAAGCTGTACTGTGACGCCATGGATTTCCTCGCAAATTTCAGGCTGTACCGGGTAAACGGGTGTGTGGAATATCTGCACGCCTGCAGTTTATGAATGCACATCCGGCAGCAGGCAGCGCAGAAGTCTGTCGTTGTCCGTGGGGTTCATAAAGCAAATCCGGATGTATTTGTTGTCCAAAAACGGGAACGTGGAGCAGTCGCGGATCATCATCTTTTCCCGGATGGCCCGGTCGAACAGATCCTGTGAGGTCAGATCGTCGCGCAGGATACGGACCAGCATGAAGTTACCGCTCGGCTCATATACTTTAAAATCCGGATGCTCTTTGAAAATCTGGCAGATGCGGGTGCGCTCGGTGGAAATCAGCTTTTTTGTCGCCGCAATGTAATCGTTGTCCGCAAACATGGTCTCTCCGGCGATCACCGCCAGGGAGTTGATGGTCCATGGATTTTTCCGGGTGTTGACGGCTTTGATCAGGTCATGGTTGCCGGTGACGGCATAGCCTAAGCGCAGGCCCGGCGCCGCGAAGAATTTGGAGGTTCCACGCAGAATAATGATATTGTTGTAGTAATGCGTCAGCGGTACCGAGGAGATCTCGTCCATATGATCCGCAAACTCCACATAGGTTTCGTCCACCATCACATAGATGTCATGCTGTTTGCAGGCGTCTAAGATATGGCGCATTTCGGCGCGCGTGATGCAGGAGGAGGTGGGATTGTTCGGATTGCAGATGACGAGCAGGTCGATGCTCTCGTTCAGCTGTGCGAGAAAGTGTTCCAGATCAAGACGGAACGAATCCTTTTCACGCAGGGGATAGTAGAGGGTTGTCCCGCCGCCGAGGGCGATCTCACGCTCGTACTCCGAGTAGGTCGGTCCGATGACGAGCGCCTTTTTGGGGTGTTCAATCTGAATAAAGAGTGAAATCAGCTCTGTGGAGCCGTTTCCGACGATGACATTGCCCGGCTCTGTGCCGCAGTATTCGGCGATGCAGGTGCGCAGCGAGGTGTACTCTCTGTCCGGGTAGGTGGTGATCGCGTCAAGCTTTTGGGCGAGTGTGGCGCGCAGAAGCGGCGAGATGCCGAGTGGATTTACATTGGCGGAAAAGCTGATGATCTCGTCCTTGTCGATGCCGTATATGCTCTGAATCTTTTCTAAATCACTTCCGTGAAAATGGTCTTTGTGTTTTATCATTGATAACTCCTCCGAATTAGTTTATAATTTATTATAAACATTGCAACCGAAAATGCAATAGAAAAGCAGGTGTCGATTTGCGTAAACGGATACAGCAGCTGGCAAGGGGAAAATTCGAATACGACAAACCGCTTCTTTCGTTCCAGGAGGATAAGCTGGAAATTGAAGTATTGGAAGGAAAAGACTACACGGGTGATTTCATCGTCACGAGTGCAAATCGGGTGCCGTTTCGGGGGGTCATGTACGCCTCGAATCCGAGAATGGAATGTCTGACTCCGCAGTTTGAGGGCGAGGAGGTACGGATTCGATATCAGTTTCACAGCCAGGGAATGGCAGAGGGGGATGTGGGAAAGGGTGAGTTCTTTCTTATTTGCAATCAGGGAGAATACAACCTTTCTTTTGTTGTGTCCGTAACGAGGCTGTACGCAGACACCTCCGCCGGGAAAATCCGCACGCCGAAAGATTTCGCCCGCCTTGCACAGGAGAGCGGCGCCGAGGCAGTTCGCCTGTTTTTTTCACCGAATTTTAAAAATATCATCGGTGAAAACGAGACCGGCACGGCGCTTTTGTATGAGGGATTAAGCCGTGGAACCGCGGACGCGCAGAAGGTGGAAGAGTTTTTGCTCGGGATCGGCGCTAAAAAGAAGATTCTCGTTTCGATGGCCGCGGAGACGGCGGAGTACCGTAATGTGACGGAGACGAGAAGAGAGACGGTGGAGCTGCGGAAGGATTCCTGGGGCTATCTGGAGATCACCGTGCGTTCGGACGCGGCGTTTCTGGTTCCGGGAAAGAAATGTCTGACGGAGGAAGACTTTCTGGGCAGTGTGTGCAGCTATGAGTTTTATATTGATGCGCGGGCACTGCATGCGGGAAATAATTACGGCGCTTTGTATTTCCGGATGCACGGACGGACACTGCGCCTTGCGGTGACGGCGCGGCGGGACGGGGGACTGCAGGAGGTGCAGACAGAGCGCAGGCAGGTTCAGCGGGGGCGGATCCGCCTGATGCAGCTGTACATGGACTACCGTCTCAAAAAGATCGTGACCGGAGCCTGGGCGAACGAGTCCTCGGAGATCCTCGATCACCTGACATTGCTTGTCCCGGACGAGCCGCTTTATCCCCTGATGAAAGCACAGGCGAAGATTGCCAACAAACAGCGGCAGGAAGCCGCCTGGATCATGGAAGATTTTAAGCGGGAGTGCACCGATAAGACGAGTCCGGAGTGGGGGTATTACCGGTACCTTTGTACGCTGGTCGAGCGGGAACCGTCTTTCGTGGACCGGGTGACGGACGAGATCGAGGAGATTTTCCGGAAGCATCCCGACAGCTCCCTGCTCTTTTGGGTTCTTCTGTTTGTGCGGGAATCCTATTGCCGTGACAACGCAAAACGTCTGCGCGAGATCGCGCGGTGGGTGAGGCGCGGAAACGAAAGCCCGTATCTGTATCTGGAGGCCTATTATCTGATCTGGCAGGATCCCTATCTTCTGACGCGGCTCGGGAGATTCGAGACGGCGGTGCTTGGCTGGGCCGCCAGACAGGAGGCGATCACGGGGGATGTCGCCATGCAGGTGATGTATGTGGTGTCGGAGCAGCGGGAGTTTTCACCCCGTGTGTACCGGATTTTGGAGCAGTGTTACCGGGCTGCGCCAAATGAGGAGACGCTTGCGGCCGTCTGCGGCTATCTGATCAAGGGCGGATGCTTCGACAAAAAGTATCACGGCTGGTATGCGGCGGGGATCGAAAGTGAAATCCGTATCACGGGTCTGTATGAGGCCTATCTGTCCTCCATGGATGAACGCCAGGTGGGAAGCGTTCCAAAGCTGATACAGATGTATTTTCAGTATAACAGTGCGCTTTCTTACGAGCAGCGGGCGGTTTTGTATGTCAATATCATCGCGGCAAAAGAGCGCCAGCCCGAAGTGTATCAGAGATATCGGCGGATGATGGAGCAGTTTGCGATGGAACAGTTAGAGGCAGGCCATATCAGCGACAATCTGGCGGTGATATATGACGACATGCTGCGGATTGGGATTTTAAACGAGGAGCTCTCACACTGTCTTGCGAAGGTACTGTTTACGCATAAACTGGTCTGTATGGAACCGAAGGCCGCGCGGGCAGTGATTTACGAAAAGGCGCTGGCAAAGCCGCAGGTGGTGCCGATTGTCGGCGGAACGGCCTATTTTTTGGCCTACACAAAGGATTACCGGGTGATTCTTGAGGACAGCTTCGGACATGCTTTTTGCGTGAGTGCGGACTGCCATGAGGAGGCGATGATGAATCCGGCCGCTTATATTGCGCAGTGCATGGCGCTTGCGCCCGGGGAGTGGCCCTATCTGCTGTGGTATTTCGGAGTGAGAGGGAACCTGTCTGATTTTACGGAGCAGGAGGAGGGATGGCTTAAAATGCTGCTTGCCGCCCCTGAGATCGGCGAGGAGTATCGGGCTTGTCTGATTCCCGGTTTGTTGGAATACTACCGGCGCAGGGAGGAGCAGTTTTTATGTGACGATACGGCGCTTGCGCCCTATATGACGCCGGGCGGTGCGAAGCTTCTGCCGGCGGCGGTGCGGCGGCATGTGACGGAATTTCTGACGGAGGCACACCTGTATGTACAGGCGTATACGCTGGTGCATGCGTTTGGCTATGACTGTCTGGACGGTGTGGCCCGGGTGGCGCTCTGCAGCTATGCCGTCACGGACTTTGACTTTGAGGAGGACGATTTTCTTCTCGGCTTTGCAGAGAGCACGTTTTTGCTGGGAAAATACAACGATGTCCTGCTGATCTATCTCTGCAAATATCTGGACAGTGCCACGAAAGTGATGGCGCAGGTCTGGAAGGCGGCCGGAGAGTTCGGGATTGACACTTATGATCTGGAGGAGCGCATTCTCACGCAGATGCTGTACACGACGGAGTACACGCCCTGTGCGGAGCAGATTTATGAGAGCTACTGTGCGGGCGGCGGCAGGGATGCGGTCTGTATGGCATATCTGTCTTATTTTGCACACGCGTATCTCACAGGGGATGCAATCGTCCCGCAGCATGTTTTCTTACAGCTTCAGACGCGGTATCTTGCAGGGGAGGAACTGAATGACGCATGCAGACTCGGGCTGTTAAAATATCTGGCATTTCGGGGGAAGCTAAGGGAGAGGGAGCGGCGCATTGCCGACGGGCTTCTCGGAGAATATCTCGGAAAAAATATCTGTTTTTCCTTTTACCGCAGATTTGAGCGGGGGATTCTGGTAAAATATCATCTGTATGATAAATATTTCATGGAGTTCCACGGGACACCGGGCGCTCATATGACGATACATTTCCGTGTGGGGGAGACGCAGTGGCAGACGGAGGAACTGACGGAGATGTATGACGGCATCTATGTGCGGCAGTTTATTCTGTTTTTCGGCGAGGAGGTGCAGTACTATCTCGGTGAGAACGGCGGGGCTTCGGATGAGGTGGCGCAGAGCGGATGCATTACGGCCGGCGATGTTCTGCCTGATAATTTTTCCGGGCGTTATGCGGCGCTCAACGAGATACAGACGCGGCTGACGCTCGGGGATACGGATCAGGCCGCGGTGCGGATGAGAGAGTACGACAGAATGAACCGCGTGACGGAGGAAATGTTTAAACTGCTCTGAACACGCCTGGCAGGAAGAAAGAAATGGGAAGCATGGAACAATTTTTTTATGTGGGCATTGATCTGGATGACGAAAATGCCGTGATCAGCTGTTACGAACAGAATAAAAAGGAGCCGGAGACGTTTGGCATGGTTGCGGGCAGCGAGGTGTATCAGATTCCGATGATTCTCACAAAGAAAAAGGGAATCGGACAGTGGTATATCGGCGAGGAGGCGCGCAGGGCGGCGCTGTCGCAGGGGGAGGGCAGTATACGGGGACTGCTCTCCCTGGCAGCTGAGGGAGGAACCGTGACCGTGGAGGGGGAGCAGTATCGGAGCGCGGAGCTGCTTGAGCTGTATCTTCGGAAGCTTCTGCGCCTGGCGGGAGGGCTCGGGCGGGAAAAGACGCCCGATGCCATCGGAATCTGTGTGGAGACGCTTGACCGGAATCTCGCGACGCTGTTTACGGACATGGCGCAAGGGCTCGGCGTTCCGCCAAAACGTTTGCTTCTGCTAAACCGGAGAGAGTGTTTTTATTACTTTGTCTACCATCAGAAGAAGGAGCTGACGACCCACGATGTAATGCTGTATGACTACCGCGGCACGCGGATGCTGTGCGAGCGCATCTCCTGCAACCGCAGGACCGCACCGCAGATGATTACGATTTCCGGGGAGAGCCGGAAGATCGGCGGAACGGATTTGGACGCTGCGTTCCTTAGGGCAGCCGGGGAGACGATGAAAGGACATATCGTCTCGGCGGTTTATCTGGTGGGGGACGGATTTGACGGAGGGTGGATGAAGCAGTCGGCTGCGTTCTGCTGCAGAGGCCGGCGTGCTTTTGTCGGGAAAAATCTGTACTCAAAAGGAGCCTGCTATGCGGCGGCGGTGCAGGTGGGCGGGGAACCGTGGAACTATGTGTATCTGGGCGACAATGAATTGAAGCTTAACGTAAGCCTTAGGGTGCTCCGAAAAAGGAAAGAAGAATTTTACAGTCTTTTGTCCGCCGGGGAAAACTGGTATGAAGCGGCCGGCGAGTGTGAGGTCATACTTGCGGGGACGCCGGAGATTGATTTCTGGCTGCAGCTGCCCGGGAGCAGGCAGGCAAAGGTCGAGAAGCTGCGGTTGTCGGACCTGCCGAAACGGCCGGATAAGACGACAAGGCTTTGCATTACGGCTAAGCCCCTGTCCGACTGCACGGTACACATCTGTATCCGGGACCTCGGCTTCGGAGAGCTGTTTGCCGCCTCGGGCAAGGTCTGGGAATACAAAATGTCGCTGTAGGGAGAGGAGGATTCGGGTGGGAGAATTACTTTTGTGCACGCAGATGCCGGCGGCGATTCCCTATTTCATAGACCGCGTATCGCTGCATGTGTACTCGCTGGAGGAGTTGAGCTACTATATCGAGACGAACCTTTATCTTCTGGAGGCGGACTTTATGAGCGAGGAGCTCTGCACCTGGATTGAGCGCGAACTGCACCTTCGGGAGCTGGCCGCACGGCTGCGGGAAATATACCGGGGAGGCGGTCTGCTGTCTGAGTTTGCAGGCTGTATTCTCGCGGAGTCGGGGTATCACGGGAGAGAGCAGGCAGAGCAGATGACCGTGATTCTGCGTGATATGGAGCAGAAATCCGAGTATGAATGCCGCAAGCTGCGGGCCGACCGCTATCTGGAAAACAGGCGTTATGTCCATGCCGTTTACGAGTACAGGAGGCTTCTTGACGAAGGCGGAAACGAGGATGCCGCACTCATTGGGAATGTCTGGCACAATCTGGGGACGGCCTGTGCGCTTCTGTTTCTGTTTGAGGAGGCGGCGGATTGTTATGCGAAGGCTTACGAGAGGAACCGGAATCCGGAATCACTCCGGGAATGCCTCTATGCGTATTGCTGCATGCGGGACGAAGCGCGCTTTCGGCAGACTGCGGAAGCGGCAGGGCTGGGCAGCGGAGAACAGGACGCCGTCAGGGAGGCGTTTGCCCGTGCGGGCCGGACGGGGAAGCCGTCCGGGTTAAAGGCGGAACCGGCCGGGCAGATGAGGGAAGAGCAGGAGAATAATCCGGTCGCGCTCTTAGAGGAGTGGAAAGACAGGTATCGAAAGAATTGCAGGATATAAGCGGAAGCGCTGTGGGAATGAAAGATCATCTGCGACGCGTATCGCCGCGGGAAACGACTCTGACATGGAGGGAAATATGTTTTTTGGAAAATGGAGAAAGAAAGAAAAAAGTTTTGAGAAAAAGTTCGGGGATCTGGACGCGGCTGTCCTGTCGGAACGCGATTATAAGGACTCCACAAAGATAGAACAGTATGTGGTAGAGCGCTTAGAGCAGATGATTGAGATTACGCAGGAAGTGGAGGAGGAGAAAGCCGAGTACCGTATGGTGACCTCCTATCTGGGCGATATTCAGATGATGGAGGAGATGCCGGACGAAGAGCGGGCCAAAATCGGGGAAGTCGCGCTGAATGTCGTGCAGCTGAATGCGGCGCGCACTGAGTTTTTGAATTCCGCGAAAAAACTTTCGGACGCACAGTTTACGCTTCTGGAGTCGGAGGAGCAGAATGTGCCGGATGCGATCAAACGTCTGGAGGACAATGAGCGGTACCGCGATACCATAGAGCGCGATATGAAGTATCTGGAGCGTGAGAAGTCGGAGTGGGTGCTGCGCAAGGAGTATCTGACGGAGCAGCGGGTGAAGCTTCGGAATCTTTTATATATCTGGGTAGGACTGGCGGTGACCGCGGCGGTCGTCATGGGAATCGTGCAGCTTATGACGGAGATTGACATGTATTACGGTTGGATGGGGCTTGTGTTTGCCGCGGCGGTAGCGATTGCGCTTACTTACTGGAAGATTCAGGATGACGGTGCGGAGATTGCCGTCGCGGAGCGCAGCAGGAACCGTGCCGTCGTATTGCTTAACAAGGTAAAAATCAAGTATGTCAATATCGCAAACGCCGTGGATTACGCCTGTGAAAGGTACCATGTCACAAGCGCAAAAGAGCTGAATCAGCAGTGGGAATATTATCTTGAGGCGGTCAAGGAGCATGAGAAATACCAGCGGACCAATGAGGATTTGGAATATTTCAACGGGAGGCTGGTGCGGCTTCTGCGGCAGTATCAGTTCTTTGACGCCCAGGTGTGGGTGAAGCAGGCGCTTGCGCTGGTCGACCCGAAGGAGATGGTTGAGGTCAAACACGGTCTGATTGCCCGCAGACAGAAGCTGCGCGCGCGGATAGAGGCCAATATGGAAGCGGTGCGGGGGCAGCGCGCGGAGGCGGAACAGCTTTTGGGCAAGGTGGGCAGCATGCGGCCGCAGGTGGAGCAGATTTTGCAGACCATCGACAGGCTCGAGAATACGGCATCGTAAGGAGGAAATATTATGAATATGCAGATTGATACGCCGTGCGGCAGAATACAGGGGACGGAAAGTTCGTATGCGGACGTGATTTCTTTTCGGGGAATTCGCTATGCAAAGGCGGGACGATGGGAGTATCCGCAGGTGGTCGAACAGTGGGACGGCATTTATGACGCCGCGGAGTACGGCGCCTGCAGCTATCAGCCGCGGGCATTTTATAATGAGGAGGATATGCCGGAAAAAGCGTTTTATTACAATGAATTCCGCAGGGGAGCGCATTACGTCTACGATGAGGACTGTCTGTTTTTAAATATCTGGACGCTGGGGGATGCCGTGCCCCAAAGCCGGCTGCCGGTGTTGTTTTACATACATGGCGGGGGATTTACCGGAGGCTGCGGACATGAGAAGCATTTTGACGGACCGGTCTGGCCGACGCAGGGCGTGGTTGCCGTGACGATCAATTACCGGCTCGGGCCGATGGGGTTTCTCTGCCTTCCGGAGCTTGAAAAAGAGGCCGGACACACCGGAAATTACGGATTGTTTGACCAGGTGGCGGCCCTGCAGTGGGTGCGGAGGAATATCGCCGCGTTCGGCGGGGATCCGGAAAACGTGACGGTTATGGGACAGAGTGCCGGTGCGATGAGTGTGCAGTCGCTGTGCGTCAGCCCGCTGACCGATCATCTGTTTGCAAAGGCTGTCATGAGCAGCGGGGGCGGCGTCAGCAAAATGTTTGGCACACCGTCTCCGGCGGAGAAACAGTTTGCGTTCTGGCAGAAGGTGATGGAGCGTTCCGGATGTGCGACGCTTGCAGAGTTCCGTCGTCTTGCGCCGGAAAAATTGTTTGCGGTATGGCAGCAGGAGAAGGCAAAACAGCCCAAAACGGCTCAGATGACGGGGCCGTGTCTTGACGGTGTGCTGTTGGTTAAAAGTGCAAGAGAGGCGGCGGAGAGCGGGGAGCAAAAGGATATTCCGTATATGATGGGCTCCACCAGCCACGACATTGTGCCGCCGTTTGTATTTAAGATGGCAAAGGACTGGTGCCGGATGCAGGCCGAGCAGGGAAAACAGAAGAGCTATGCATGGTTTTTTGACCGGATGCTTCCGGGGGACGACAACGGCGCATGGCACAGCAGCGATCTGTGGTATTGGTTCGGAACCTTAAAGAACTGCTGGCGGCCGATGGAGGAAAAGGACTATGACCTGAGCCGCGAGATGAGCGCCTATCTGACCAATTTCGCCAGGACGGGGAATCCGAACGGGGAGGGGCTGACAGAATGGCTGCCCGTGGCAAAAGGGCAGAATAAAGTGCTGCGGTTAGGAGAGAAAGAGACACACATGGGCGGTGTCAATATGGCGAAGTTAAATTATACAATGCTGACAAACAAGGCGGTGGGAGAGTAAGAAAACATCCGAGGGTGCGCTCCGCGAAGAGCCTTTATGCAGACAACGGGCAGCAGCCCTTATGTAAAACAACGGGCAGCGGCCCTTATGTAAAACAACGGGCAGCAGCCCTTATGTTAAAACCGACAGACGCAGGGGGTACGTCTGTCGGTTTTTTCGGTTGTCTATTTGCCGCAGCCAGGATCGAAAGCCGGGTTGCAGACATAGAAGTTCTTGCTGTCGAGCTCCTCCTGCACCATGCGCAGGCCTTCACCGAAACGGGAGGATTGAAGTAAATCTATCTGTTGATTTTCTGCATTTTCTTAATAATAGATTGCCAATACATGCGGTCTTTCAAAACTCTGATTACCGTAATGGTGGAATCCTCCACAACAAAGAAGATTAAATATGTACTGTAAGGTCTGAAATATATGCTCAATCCCTCAATCACATATCCCGTAGCTTCATAGCCTTTGGGAAAGGAATCCAGTTCCTTGATTACCTTCTTTATCTTCTTTGAAAAGTTTTCCGCATATTCACGATATTTGAAAGTGTCGAGAATATATTTTTTGGTTGACTTAATATCTAAGAGGGCATCTTTGGAAATCACGATTTTGTATTTTTTAGGTCTATCTAAAGAATGGTTTTCTTCTTTTGGCATTTATATTTTGTCAATTTCCTCCCATGCTTCATCAATCGTATAAACATCGCCTTTTTTCAAACTTTCTATTCCCTTGGAGAGTTCATCATATAATGCGCCTGTGGCTGCTTTTTCGGAATATTCAGTTTTTCGGATTTCCTGATTTCTGATTGCCTGTGTTGCAGGTGCCATAGTATCACTTCCCTTCAATTGTTAATTTTATTATACGGTGTTTCGTATCGGCTTATCAACAAATTTTTATTAAATTTTCCTCAAAACGGTGTGTCTTAGACTTTCATGGTTAATTGTTAAATGTTCCAAGTGATTTCAATGTTTCCGTCTGCAATCCGAATAACTTTGATAAGTGTATCGACTACCGCCTGTCTGTCCTCGAAAGAGAGCGTTTCCCATGTTTTTACATGGTTGGTGATCTGCTTTAATCTGCCCTCTGTATCTGTGACAGTTGCCGCAACGATTTCTTCCTGCAAGACTTTTCGCTCTGCGTCCAGTTCCGATACTTTTTCGTCTATGTATTTCATCAGAACGCCGCTTGCCCCGGACACTTTGGAGAGAAGTTCTTCGATTTCTTCTTCAATCTGTGTCAGACGGATTTTTTTCGTCATGTGCCTTTGTTCTTCTCCCGTGTCAGATAGGCAGGAGAGTAAGCTCTCTTTGAGAGCTGAAAATTCTGACAGTCTTTCCTTGATTGCACCAAGCATATATTCCTCTAAAACGTCTGCATAAACCGTACAGCCCGCCCCTGTGCAGTTGCTTCCGCGGCTTCCCGACTGGCTGCAAACAAAGTAACGTCCCCATTTTGTTTTCGCCTTACGAATTGTCAGCGCATAACCGCATTTGCCGCATTTTACCTTACCAACAAGCCATGAATTTTTCGGCTTGCAAGTCTTTGTTGACTGTCGGTTATTTAGACACCGTATGCGGCAGGCTAACCATGTCTTAGAGGGGATAAAACCCTTATGCGGTGCAAGCACAATCTCTTTGTCGGACAAGTCACTCTGCTTTCTTGAAGTGGAAACCGTACCTTTGTAGAGATAGCAGGCATTGTAACCCGTAAAATCACTTGCCGGGTTATAGATATTTGCGCCTTGACTTTGAAAAAACTGATACACGTCAATATCAGCTTGCACATACACAGGATTGCGGAGCATTTCGCTGATACGGGCGGTATTCCAGTTTGCACCGCGCAGATTTTTAATCTGGTGTTCGTTCAAGTACCGTACAATGTCCCCAAGTGAATTGTCCGTGTCCGCATACATAGAGTAAATCAGCTTTAACTGTTCGCTTTCCTCCGGGACTTCCTCGTACATGGAAGTGCGGATATTGTCAATGACCGTGTTTGTCAGACGGTAGCCGTAGGGAATACGTCCGCCCAAATAAAAGCCTCGCTTGCACCGTGCATAATAAGCGTCCGTTACGCGCTTTTGTATGGTTTCCCGTTCCAGTTGGGCGAACACGATACAGATATTTAACATCGCCCTGCCGATCGGCGTGGACGTGTCAAATTTTTCCGTGGAAGAAACAAACTCCACATGATATTTCTGAAATATCTCCATCATGTTTGCAAAATCTAAAATGGAACGGCTGATACGGTCGAGTTTGTAGACAATAACCCGTTTGATTTTTCCTGCGCGAATATCATTCATCATTTTTTCAAAGCCGGGGCGGTTGGTGTCCTTGCCCGAAAAACCTCTGTCCGTATATTCGATACAGGCTTCCCCGTGGGTTTCGTATCTGCAATACTCAAGCTGGCTTTCCACGGATATGCTGTCCTTTTTTTCGATTGACTGTCGCGCATACAATGCGTTATACATCGGCATATTTTTTGAAAATCTGATAGAGCCTTGCCCCGATTTCCTGTCGGGTCTCCTGTTCTGATTTTTTCTGAAAGGCGGGGTAGATGTTGGTAACAGTCAGCCTCATTTTATCTATGGAAAGACTTTCTTTCATGGAAAGGCTTTCCATTCGTATCTGGATATCAGGTGTAGGAGCGTTATCAGTTTTTGGCATAAACGTTCTCCTTTGACGGTTTCCATAAATTTTATGAGAAGCGGCAAGTACACTATACGGGAATTCTAAGCGTCCACAAGGGCAGAAAAAGATACCGGGGAATGACAATGTATCAATCATCATTCCCCGGCATTTCTCCGCTGAATTTATAGACGACACCTGACACGGTTTTTATGCAGGTCTGGTTTTTGCTGTCCGGCTCTATCTTTTTCCGCAGGTTGTAAATCACGTTGACAATGCTCGAATGGCAGCTATCGCTGTCCATGTTCCAAACGGCTTCAAAAATCTGTGTCTGTGTGAGGACTATGCCGGGATTGGAAGCAAGGAATACAGGGGTACTGTATTCAAGACGGGTACCCTCAGTGGACAAGGGAACACACGCCCTGAACCATGATATTCGGGTGATTTTCTGCGTTGTCCTCAATCAGCGCACGTCCAGTACGCCTCAATCGTCCGCCTTGCAAATCACCCGAATATCTATGGTCAGGGTCAGGGAGTCGGAAAGAAGTCAATTTTCGTCCCTGCAAGGCGCTTGACTGACGCGTACCGGACGTACGCGGAACGAAAGCAACGCGGCAGGGGAAAAATTGGCTCTTTTCCGACCGTGTGTCCCCTTGTCCACTGAGGGTAAGATTTATTTCTTCCCCACCTTGAAATACTTGCCGCCTGTTCTGGTTTATTTCCAGTCCCGGAAAAGATAATGCAGAAGTGGGTGTAAACTCCATAGGCTCAACCTGTATATAATCAGATATTGCCGCTATGACTTTGTTAATAACCGTTTCTCCATGTTCATTAAGTGTCAGCATCAAAATTTTCCCAAGCCATCACCTCTGAATGTTACTTCCAATTAAATTTCTTTTGAAAATATTCAAACCATTTTCCATATACTGGAATATTTAAACAATCCGTCTTTCGTACAATACAAATACAAATTCCCTCCGCCTTTCATTATCGGCATACGAAATGCCGGATTTTGTTCTGGGTAAAGCCGTTGAAACCAGATACGGTCATCATACACATATGCTGCAAAAGAAATATAATGATCTTTGCTCATGTCGTGCTTGATTGTTATAAAAAAATCTATATCCATTTCTTCTACTGAAATTTCATGTCCGGCTATTTCCAGTGTGGCAGACAACGGGGAAAGGCGGCGTCCGCAACAGGAGATATTTGCGTTACCTGTACTTGTCAAAATATTTCCGCAATTCGGGCAGACATAAAATCGAATGTTATCAATTTTTCCAGTGTCCAGACGGTTTGGGTTCAATTCCCCTTGTAATAGCTTTAAAACATCTGCACCCAATATCGCGGAAAGCCCCTCCCAAAGCGAAACATCTGGCGCACCTTTTCCGCACTCCCATTTTGAAACGGTTTTATTGCTGATATTTAATTGTGCTGCAATCTCTTTTTGTGTCAGTCCTTTTTCCTTTCGTAGCTGTAAAATCAGTTGTCCTAATTTCTCACAATTCATGAAACGCCCTCCTTGTGAAAATGTGCGTTATTGTTTATATATATCTTGTAATCGTTTGAACCAAACGCAAAGGAAGCTGTTTTAAATCTGTTATATTAAGAAAATGTTCCTGTCCGTAAATTTCGCATATCATTTCTTTATCTTCCCCAATCGCTGCTGCAAGGAAATAAATACCTTTTCGGCTGTATTCCTGAATGACTTGTTTTATATCGTCTATTGCGGTCTTTCCACTATAATCGGGCATAGCTCTTGGTTGACCGTCGCTGATACTGAATAAAAGTTTGGTTGTTTGAGGAGCTTTTGCCAATTTATCAGCCAAAATCCGCAACGCCATTCCGTCCCGGTTGTTGCTTATGCTTTCAATCCCCATTAGCGTAGCCCCGTCATTTAATTTTGGTTTTTCCCAATCAATATAAGCATAGACGTCATTTGAGAAAAATATTTAAAGTCTGCCGGAGCTGTTTTTTCAGCATGGAACATTGTTCCATAAACCTTGTTTTGCAAAAAGTTGACAGAGGTTTCATATTCGAACAATGGCTTTGTCTTTCTGGTTAGTTCACGAATGACGGGGAGCAATTTTGCAACCATTTTGTCATATTCCTCACGCTGTGAGTTTTCAGCAACGGGGCGGTGTACAATTATACCGATTTTTTCATGGATAGAACCTTTTATGGAATTTCGGGCTTCTTTGTTCAAGTGTTTACGGAAAGTATGTTCTTCCTCTTTTTTCTCCCCGCAGGCAGGACTTAATTCGTGATAGATAGGTATTCCGTCCTCACCTGTTTCTGTGCGTTCTGTTTGCTTCGTGATTTCCGACAGAACATCAGAAATTCCATTGCTGTCCTTTGCTCTTTTTAATGCAACGGCAGGCGGTGTATTTTTATCTGTCATTGACTGTTCTGTTTCAAAATCTCCGTCAGCGCAGATTTCTAATTCTTCTCCATTTGTTATTCCTTTTCCATAAGCAGCAATAGATTTTAATTCTGAAAACAAGTCTTTTTCCCGGAGTGTCTGTTCTAACAGGGAAATTTCCTCGTTATCCGTTGTTATTTTATATATGACTTTGTGATAAAGTGCTTCTGTCACATCTGTTCTATGCATTACAGAGTCCACCCAATAAAAATAGGAGCGCATACTCGCCACGCCTTTTATTGCATTTGCTTTTGCTGTCTGTTCCAATCGGATAATCACCTTTGCAAAAATTTGAAGCATTTTCTGGTTTTTACACCCGGTTTTACAGGCAGCACGCTTTACCATGACATCTATTGGCGGCAAGTCCATTTTTTCTGCGTGTTGTATTCGGTCACGAAGTGCTTCGTTTAAGGGTCGGCAACCATTATAACTGCGGTTGGTAGTAATGACAGCGATAAAATCCGGGTGTCTGTGAACAATCCGGGTTGGCAGATTGATACTTCCGTCTTCTTCCAGAGCAGAATTTAATATCATCAAAACAGCAGCGTCCCTTATTACTGTCGGCTCTTGGATTTCTAAAAGCCAGCCGTTTTCGTATGCCCGTACAATTTCAGAGGGGTAATACTGGTATTGGATAGTTTTATCGTGTCCTGCTTTACCTGCTACGGGCAAAATAGCCCCCAATATATCAGATTTATCCATATCTGCAAAACAGGTGATTTTTGTATAGGGCAGTCCAAATTCAGCCGAAAGAGCTTTTGCAAGTTGTGTCTTTCCGCTTCCTGCGTCGCCCTCCAATAGAATATTTGTAATTTTCATTTCCCCACATTTCCAGTTTTCTTTGACAGCAGCACAAATTCTACGTTCTGTGTCGCTTTCCACATGGGATATGCTTTTTTGCCAGATAAGCGACTGTTCTTCTTTTGTCAGCCGCCTTTCTGGTGATAGGAGATATTCTTTATTCATTTTAATACAATTCCAATTCTTCTAAAATTCGTGTAAGCGTCCGAAGCCGTTCTCCTGTCAGTTCTCCCAAATCGCTTAAAGATTGGGAAAATGTCTGAATATCTTTGGCAATGTCTTTATTATCGACACATACTTTTACCGGAAGAACACCCCCTTGTACGCCAATTCGTTCTATGGTGGGATTTTCCGGGTCGTATAACAGTGGAAAACGGTAAGCCTCTTTAAAATAGAGCAATGTCCTGCTAAGGAAAATCATTAAATCAAAAATCTGATGAATAGGAAGTTCCATACCGATTTCCAGTTCTTTTTGTTCGTTCTCTTTCCATAGCTGTGCGGCAATCTGCATATTTTGATTTTCCTCTTTCGTTGGTTTCCCCAAAGTCAATCTTTTTATCGGAGAATGATATGCATTGCGTCCGTCTATAAGATTATAGTTATCTGCTGTCAATATTATTTTTTCATTCATGCTTATATTCTCCTTGCATTTGGCATTTCTATCATACAACATTCCAAAAGTTCTAATAGTTTATCCGTCTGGTCATCCTCTGGATTTTCGTATTTAAGAACCTCCACAACAGAATATTCAAATTCATTTTCCCCATATCTGTCCCACAATTCTTGAAGCTGCTTGTTGGAATGAAGTTTCACGGACAGTTTAAATCGGTTGCTGTTAAATTCTGCTCTTGTGTCTTTTGAAATACCCAAAAACAAATCACCCGTAGGCTTACA
>JAETRD010000055.1 GCA_021770345.1 Lachnospiraceae bacterium
TGGTCGCAGAAATCGACCACTTTTTTGTCTGCCCCGCCGTCAATCTCCTTTTCATAAATGATGTAGTCATCATCCTCACGCACCTGCGTGTACCCGATTTTCTCAAAAGCCTGTTTTGCGTTCATCCCGTTATTCCTCCGTTTTCCTGTTATATTTTTCTTACTTCATCCTCGCCGTAAATTACATGGAGGTGGCTGCCGTTGTCCCACGCCACCATGACGCTTGCTGTGTCATCCACGCCCGTCACGGTTCCCTTTGTCCCGATGGGCGGGACCTGCACATCGTCCATCCGCACAAGCTCCACCCGTGTGCCTGCAGGGTACTCCCTGCGGACGCGCTCCACTGTCTCCCTATTCGGAAATTTCATCGCTGCCCGCCTCCTTCCTTTCGCCGTTTTTGAATGCCGAGCTGCCGGAGAGGTTCTTCAGCAGGGTTTTCCGCTCGCCCTTGTATTCCGCCCCGATGAAGCCGAGCCGGAGCAGGAAGCACCGGAAGGCGTATTTTTCATTGTCGGCAGGCTTTTCCTTTGCCGTGATGCGTTTCTGGTTCCGCGCCATGTCGCAGAGGGCGGCAATGAAGTGGGTGTAGGCTTTCACCGACTCGCTGTCCTGCCCCTCTGCAAACCATGGGAAGGAAACTTTCTCCCCGTCCGTCTCAATCGGGAGGCTGTCAACCGCCAGCGCCTTTCTGATGAGGCTCCCTTTTGCGTCCACCAGCTTCCGCAGGTTCTCCAGTGCGGCATCCGTGAAGGAATCCCTCGGCATTGCCACTGTAAGACCCAAATCCTCCTCCTGCGGCGCAGTTTCCGGTGCTTCCGCATGGTTCTCCGGCTCTGCGGTTTCTTCCGCCGTGCCGCCTTCCTGCGCCGTTTCCACCGGGGCTGCAACAATCCCCCTTTCAGCAAGCCGTTCCAGCAGGTTTTCAATCTCCTCACTGTCCGCCCGGTCATCGAACTCCACCGCGCCGGTCTTGTCGATGCGGAAGTAATCCACCTCGTAAGCCGCCGTCGGCATCCCAAGGTATCTCGGTTTTACTTCTAAAATCTCCCCCATTGCCTGCACCAGTGCCTTCCGCTCTGCCCCTGTCCTGTTGAATTCAAATCTCATGTGCTTTTCCTCCATTTTTTTCGTTTTCCCTTTCGGTACTACATTAATCACTCTGAACGGCAGGAATAGCAAGCGTTATGTGAGGAAAAATGTCACAATAAAAAGTCCGGGAACTGTGCATAGTACACGATGCCCGAAAGCACGAAATAAACATTCGGCAGCGCGACGCCGTTGCCCCACATCTTATATTCAGCGGAATCGGAATGTGGATTTTTCAGCCATTTGGTGATCTGCTTATCCGTCTTTGGCTTTGTGGATGTCCCCGCAATCCTCCGGTGGGTCTCAAAGACCTCCCGCCAGAACGCCAGGTCTTCCTCCGTGGGTTCCTCCGTCCCAAGCCCGCCGCACCACCAGTCCGGGAAGCCCTGCAGCCTCGCACACTCGGTGGGCGTCAGCCTGCGGACGATATACTCCGGCTCCACGATATGGTAATCCCCGCTGAACGCTTCCTGATTCCCAAGCCACTGCTTGGAGCCCATGCTTGCGGAAAGTGTGCCGAACACCTCCTTGCCGGATGCTGTCTGTACATCATTAATGACAGGCGGGTCTTTATAATCTGATGCCACCAGCGTGTTTGCCAGTTCTTTTTCCGCCCGCGTGAAATGGGAATTCTTACTGGTGCAGTAGGTCGGCTGCGCCACGGCGTGGCGGTCCGTTGCATCCAGCGTGAAGGAAACATCCTCATTGATGCCGCTGCCCTGCGGCCCGTTCTTATCATCCCGACCGATCATGGAGCCCTGGAGGACAAAGGTCTGCATCTGCATATTCCGGGTAGCCATCAGCGCCCCGGACTTCCCCTGCAGGTCAATGACCTCGTCCCTCTGGTTGATGTGGAACGCCGACATCCCTTCCGGCTCCACCACGGCCTACATCAAAGGCATTCAGCGTGTTTGCCACCCTCCCGTCCTTCCACGCAGGCGCTTCCTCTGCGGAATGCGGCCGCGTCCCCTTGCAGAACGGCACGAACACCGTCTGGTCATTGTTGCAGGAGAGCGTTGCCGATTTGTCATCCTGTATGATGGGTCCTTTCCCGCCGCCCTCGCAGCCGGAGCGGATTTTCAGCGTCTTGGGTGTTTCCGGCTCCACCACGAACGGCTGGTTGTTGCCGCCCATCCCATAAGTGGCGCTGACTGTAGGCGCAGTTTCCAGCGGCCCCGTGTATCTGGTATCCTGACTATGGTTTTCATAGCATATCGCAGCCGGAACCGTCCCGGCACGGAGCGTGGGCGAGGTTTCCTCCCCATACCCGATCCCCCGCGCCTTTGCGGAATGCTCCGTGCAGAAACCGGCCGACTCCAAAACGCACGGCGGATGGTGCGCCTCCGCCCGCAGGGTGCAGGTCACCTCATCCGTCACATCCATCCGCTGCCCGCCCTGGTCGTTTAAGCAGACGCTGCCTGCCGTTCCAGCGCCTTCCGCAGCACCTCCGGCAGCTCCTTGCCACGCACGGAAGCCCTCCGCAGAATACCCAGACACGCCTTCGGACTCAAATAATACCTTTCCGGCACTCCCGCCTGCAAAATCTGCGACAAGGTAGATGCGTTTCCTCCGCTGGGGGATTCCCCAAAATTGCGCGTCAAGCACCCGCCATGCGAGGGAAAATCCGTCCCCCACGACAGTTCCCGCGTTTGCCCATTTCCCCTTCGGAGGTCCAGGTACAGAAACACTTTCGTCTTTGACGGAGCAGAC
>JAETRD010000056.1 GCA_021770345.1 Lachnospiraceae bacterium
ATGTCCTTCTCCGGCGAGAGAGGCGGCACGATCACGATTGAGACCCAGATTCAGACCGTCAAGCTCTGGCAGCTGATCACCGGCGGCGAAGTCACAAAGTCCGCGAAATTCGTCACAAGAGTCGAGGCAGTCACAAACGATACCGGCATTGAATTTACACTGGCAGACACACCCATACCGGGCAGCGTCACGGTCTATGCCTATGGCGACGACTGCGGCACCGCGCTTCCATGCACGGTCTCCGGAAAGACCGTCACGCTCGAGGCGGCGCTTACCGGCGGCGCAAAAGTCATCGTCTACTATATAAAAGAAGTGACTGGCGGCGTCGAGCGGATCAACATCAAGTCGACGAGCTTCCCGAAAAACTTTATCGTCTACGGCGATACGGTGATGAAAACGGAAGACGACGCGCTGCTTCCCTACAAACTGACAGCCTACAAGGTTGCGCCGCAGTCCAACCTGTCCTTAAGCTTCTCCAATAACGGAGACCCGGGCAGCATCACCATCACAGCGGATCTGCTCGCCGACGAGGACGACAACATCCTGGACTTAATCCTGATCGAGGAGTAGTGAATCATTGAGAAGTAACCTTTGCGGGGAGCGGAACATCCTGCTCCCCGTCTGAAAAACAACGGGCCGCACGCTTCGCGAACAACCCTTATGTTCAACAATCCGATGTCCTGACAGGACATCATCCAAACCAAGAGAATGAAAAACAACACATTTGTATAAAAAAGGAGAACGAACATTTATGATGAACCTTCTAAAAACCATACAAAACCTCTTCCAAAAAGGTTTTTCCGACACCAAAAAATTAGATGCCGCCCTGTCAGACCTTCGTTTGAGCACCGCGATGAGCGCACAGGAACTCGAAAAATTCTGTCAGCTGTCAGAAAACCTCGCAAAAGAACTCGGCGTATCCACGGAAGCCATCCTCCGCCAGGCCGCAGCCCTGTCCAAACTCGGCATCACAACCGCCGAGAGCGCCGCGCAGCTGACCGAACTCGGCATCCGGTTCGCGGCAATCTCCCCGGGCATGGACGCAGAAAAAGCCAGCGCCGCACTCGCGGACATCATGCAGGCCTACAAGATATCGGCATCTGACGCATCCGACGGCATCCTAAGCAAAATCAACGAAGTCGGAAACACCTTTCAGACCTCAAACGCCGAAATCGCAGAGGGACTTCAGAAATCCTCCGCTGCGATGGCAGCCGCAGGCGAAACCATCGAGACCACAATCGGACTGTTCGCAGGCGGACAGGAAGTCGTACAGGACGCCGGCGAAGTCGGGGAAGCCATCCACACCATCGCGCTTCGGATGCAGGCCTGCGACAGTGAGACAGGCCTGCTGTCAGAAGACTTCGCAGACCTCGCAGATCAGGTGGCAAGACTGACAAAAACAGCCGGAAACAGGCAGGGAATCTCCCTATTTACCGATTCATCCCGGACCGAATCCAAAGACATGCGCACCCTCCTCGGGGAACTCTCGGAAATCTGGTCCGAGCTCGACGCAAAATCACAGAGCAATCTGACAGGCGCCCTGTTCGGAACAGACCACATGCAGGCGGGCGCAGCCATCATCCAAAACTTTGCACAGGTCGGCGCGGCCATCGACGTCATGGCAAAAAGCGCCGGTTCGGCAGACCGGGAGCTCGCGTCCATGGCAGACAACCTGAACCATAAACTGAATGTCGCATCCGAGACGGCAACAGGCATCTTCGCAAATCTCTTCCCAAGAGAAGACCTCGCGTCCGCCGCCGATGCGACAAACGGCTTTCTGGGGATCCTCGACCGGCTGACCGAAAAACTCGGATCCGCTGGCTCCTTTGGACTCGGCGCCGGGTTATTCGCCGGACTCAAAAACGTCGGTGGAGCGAAAACGTACGCTCCTATTTTGTTTTGAAAACGCCGACCATCGCATGTGTTCTTCGGGATACCGGAGTTTTCATGCGG
>JAETRD010000057.1 GCA_021770345.1 Lachnospiraceae bacterium
GCGCTGATGCCTTCATCCGAATACAGCCCGACAAATTCCCAATCCTCCCGGCTCTGTATGTAGGAGGTATAATAATCGCATTGGGCGGCGTAGCTGGTCTGCTGGTCTTCCATGTCAGTGCTGACGCGGGCATAGCCTGCCACCTTCCGCTTTTTCCGGCTGCTGATCGGGTCCGCCGTGAAGCGGTTGCGTGTGGCCGGTATTGTTGTCACATTCTTCGCCATGTCTGCGTCCTCCCTTCCCGAAAATGGTATTCCAGGCTGCCGTCCTCCAGCGCCACGATTTCCTCTATCTGCCTTTCAAATTCCGCTTCGTCAAATTCCTCCAGTCCGAGGATACTTGCGGAAATGCGCCGCAGTTTGAAATCTGCATAATTCACATTGCAGCATTCAACGCCCTTATATCCGTACCGTTTGCCGATGCAGTACCAGTACACCCATCTCCCGCCGGAATTCACCCTGTGGTAGGTGTTCCCGCAGACGGCGCATCGGATTTTCCCCTGAAAACAGTCCGTAACCGTTGCCTCATGCCATGCCTGATGCAGCCGCAGGTTCTTCCAGACCTTTGTGCCGCCATCGGAAAAGCGGAACTGCAGGTTGCCATCCTGCAGGACGGTGATTTCCCTTACCTGCTCTCCGAATATCTCCCCGTCAAAGGCATCCATCCCAAGCATCTGTGCTGAAACCGCCTCCAGTTCCTCTTCCCCGAAGTTTACGCTGGAGCAGGTCATCCCCGTTTCTTTCTTCCCACGGCAGATCCAGTGGATATAAATTTTCTCCCTGACTCTGCCCTTTTTCCTTGTAAACGGATGCCCGCATACCCCGCATTTTATCTTCCCTGTAAACGGATATGTCGGCACAGCCTCCGCCCGTTCTTTCAGGATTTCCTGAACCTTTGCAAAAATATCTTTGTCAATAATCGGTTCGTGGCAGTCTGAAATGTAATACTGCGGCAGCTCTCCCCGGTTCTTCACCTTATTATGCTTGATGGGGTCCGCCACATAGCATTTCTGCAGCCGCCTGTCACCGATGTAAATCTCGTTTCTTAAAATGGTGTTCAGATGGCTGTAAGTGAAATTATATCCCCGCCAGGACTTTGCCCCTCGCTTTTTTAGCTCTGCCAGGATATCCGATGCCGCCACGCCTGCGGCAGTCTGTTCAAAGATGAATCTTACAATCTCTGCCTCGTCCTCTCTTACCACATACTTTTCGCCGTCATAACGGTAGCCGAGGACTTTCTTGTTCCGCACGCCGTCCGTGCCGTTCTGGTAGGTTTTGCGGATTCCCCATTTGGAATTCTCCGAAAGCGACCGCACCTCCTCCTGTGCGAAGGACGCAAGGATGGAGAGCATCAGTTCCCCGTCGCCGGAAAAGGAATGGATATTTTCCTTTTCAAACCGCACCTCCACGCCGATCTCTTTTAAATGCCTGACCGTGGAGAGCAGGTCTACCGTGTTCCTCGCAAACCTCGATATGCTCTTGGTCAGAATAATGTTGATTTTCCCTGCCTCGCAGTCCGCAATGAGACGGTTGAATTCCTCACGCTTTGCCGTCCCGGTGCCGCTGATCCCGAAATCTGCGTACACCCCGGCAAATTCCCACTCAGGGTTCGACTGTATCAGGTCGTTGTAGTAGCTCACCTGCGCGGAAAGGGAATGGGCAAGGCGGTCCGTCTCCATGGAAACACGGGCATAAGCCGCCACCTTCTGCCGTTTTTTCAGAGCCGGGATTTTCGGCTCTATCCTGTTTACTTTAGCCATTTTATCACTTCCTTCCGCTACCATATATCACTCTGGACCGGCTTTATATCAAGGGTTTTCCGGCCAGTAATGTACCCGA
>JAETRD010000058.1 GCA_021770345.1 Lachnospiraceae bacterium
TGTGGACGAACACACCCTGACAACCTCCATCAGCCGGATTCGCAGCAAGATCGAATCCGACGGCGGCGCGCCCTACATCAAGACCGTTTACGGCATGGGCTATCAATGGACGGGAGGCGAGGCAAAATGAAGGTTAAGAACCTCTCAGTAAAGCGGCTGTTTGGCCGAGTGGCAATGGGGCTTGTCCTCTCTATGTCCGGGATCACCGTAGCCCTGTTTCTTGTGACAAAACAGACGACGGTGCTGCTGACTGGCGGGGCGCTGCTGCTGTGCGCCCTTGTGGGGATTTTTGTACTGACGCAGGCGTTTGGAAAGCGGCTGTCGCAGTTTACCGCCGACCTGTGCCAGACCTTAGATCACATGATCGCCGGGAACGAAGCGCCCCAGCGCCCAGAGGACAGCGAAACCCAGCTTGCCAGAATCGGACACCGGCTGGCAAGGCTTTACCAGATCATGCAGGAGAACCGCCGCAAGGTGGACGAGGAACGGCAGGAGTTACAGACCCTTGTATCGGATATTTCCCATCAGGTGAAAACACCGGTGAGCAATCTGAAAATGGCGACGGACACGCTGCTTTCAAAGCCTATGACCGGAGCGGAGCGCACCGATTTTATCCGGGGAATCCGCACCCAGACGGATAAGCTGGACTTTCTTTTTCAAGCTATGGTGAAAACCTCCCGGCTGGAAACAGGCGTGATCCAGTTGGATAAGAAACCTGGTCGCCTCTTTGATACCGTGGCGCAGGCCATGAGTGGGATCGTGTATGCAGCGGAGAAAAAGGAAATCGCCGTGTCCGTAGACTGCCCGGAGGATTTGACCGTTTCCCATGACAGCAAGTGGACATCCGAAGCCCTCTTTAACCTGTTGGACAATGCGGTGAAATACACCCCTGCAGGCGGAAAAATCTCGGTGTCGGTGGTGCCGTGGGAAATGTATGTGGAGATTAAAGTGGTTGACACCGGCAAGGGCATTTCCGAAAGTAATCAGGCCGCCATCTTCCGGCGCTTCTATCGTGAAGAAGAAGTACACGAACAGCAGGGCGTGGGTATTGGCCTGTATCTGGCTCGCGAGATCGTAACGCGGCAGGGCGGCTATATCAAAGTGGTTTCGGAGCCGGGCAAGGGCTCGAAATTTTCCATTATGCTGCCGACAAAATAGAGCGCGGCGGACGGCCATTTCCGGTTGCCCGCCGTAAATTTTTTCGCCATAGCGTGCCGATAAAGCTGCCAGTAGCAGATTTTCGGTTGAAATGTCCGAGTGTTGTAACATTTCACCCTGATTTTCATTGAAATTTTTTAGCCGCTGTAACATTTCGCGGACATTTGGGTTTTACAATAGCCTTATTAACAGGCAGAAAGCCTTGAAAGGAGTTTTGAGTATGAGCGTTTTGCAGACGATTGACCTGAAAAAGTATTACGGCACAGAGCCGAACATTACCCGCGCCCTTGATGGCGTGAACTTCTCCGTGGAGGACGGCGAGTTTGTGGCCGTTGTGGGAACCTCTGGCAGCGGCAAGTCCACCCTGCTTCACATGATGGGCGGGCTGGACACCCCTACTTCCGGCAATGTCATTGTCCGAGACAAAGAGCTGTCGAAAATGAACGACGAACAGCTCACCATCTTTCGCCGCCGCAACATCGGCTTTATCTTCCAGAACTACAACCTTGTTCCCATTCTGAATGTGTATGAGAATATTGTCCTGCCGGTGGAACTGGACGGGGACACGGTGGATCAGAAGTTTTTGGACGAGATCGTTCACCTGCTGGGGCTGGAAGATAAACTGAAAAATATGCCGAACAATCTTTCCGGCGGCCAGCAGCAGCGTGTGGCTATCGC
>JAETRD010000028.1 GCA_021770345.1 Lachnospiraceae bacterium
ACCGCCACGCCGCAGGCAAGCACGGAAAACAGGAACTGCCGCATCGACAGCCCGAAGAACATGGATTCCGTGTAGTTGCGGATTTCCTTATTTATCTTGACTTCCATATCAGCACCGCCCCTCCCTGACATCCCCCGTCGAAATAAAGAGGATACTGCGTTTCGGGATATACGCAAATCCAGAAATGGCATCCCCGATTTCAAATATCTCGTTATCGTCCGCTTTTTCAAATTTTCCGACCAGTCCTTTTTCAGCAGGCAGGTCATAGGCTTCGGAAGCCCCGATGACTTCTCCATTTAACAAATGAATATCATAATTCTGGTAATATTTCGTTTCTTTTTTCATTTCAATTTTCCTTTCCTGTTGGATAATTACAAGCCCATCATCTCCCTTACCACACGGTCTGCCATCTTGACCGCACCGACAAGGACGAGCATATTGAACACCAATTCCCCGATATAGCCCCATACCATCGTGACTGCCGCCGCATCGGGGTTGACTGCGGGTGGGGACGCCGCAAACACCGAGAAGATGATGCAGGCAAGCACGATGATTGCCCCCTCTAGGCAGACGGCGGAGTAGCTTTTGATGAAGCTCTTCCCCACGCTCTGGCTCGGCTCTCCCGCAAACGAGGACAGCGGCACGGGGGCGATGGCGGTATAAAGGTACAGCTTAAAAAACCTGCCGTACACCGACATTATCATAATGAACGACAGCACCGTGATGAACAGCCCTCCTATCAGCGTGACCGCCCATAAGGGGATGCTCTCGAAAAAGCCGCAGTCCTCCACGGCTGTCACAATCTCCTGCGGCAGAACCGTTTTCTGCGCCGAGCCGAAGCCTGCGGCTTTCATAATGGCGGAAATCACGCCCTGCACGATTTTAAACAGAGCCATCATCAGCTCCAAGCCGTAAGTGACCGCGCCTTTCGCAAGAGCAAAGCGGATGAACAGCTTCAAGGCGTGTTCGGGCTTCTTCACGCTTGCGAAGTCGCCGCAGGTACGCATCACGCCCACGACAAAGAACAGCACGAGCAGGGCAAGACCTATCGCCTGCAACGCCCCGTGGATGTCAACGATGACTTTCCATATCGCACCGCCTTTAAAGGTTTCTGGGGATTGGGTGATGAGCTGCCATATCTCGGCTAACTTTTCATTCCATGTGTCAAGGGCGTTCTCCCGTTCGCCCTCTGGGACGGGTCGTGGGATTTCAGCGACAAGCCGACCTGCACGATGCCGAAGCCGAGCATAATCATTCCGACCGCCCGTATCAGACCGAAGATGAAATTGGAAAGGTTGTTGACAACGGCAATCGGGTCATTTGCGGCAAAGGCGGTCATGGACGTTCCAAGCATCAGAGCCGCAGCCAGTACCGCCACGCAGTAGAAGCGGAAACCTCTTTTTACCTTGCCTGTCATCGGCAGTTTCTGGGTTGCTTTCTTCTCGTTTTTCTGAAAAAGTTTCATAGGGTAAATCCTCCTTATAAATTGAATATTTCTTCCAAGTCCTCATCGGACAGAAGTTCGTAGGATGTGCTGACCGTTTCCATGCTCTCTGCATCCATCAGCAAAGCATCGTCAAACACAAGGGTTGCGACCGCCTGCGTCGGCTCTCCGTGGAGATACGGCGGCTTCCCCCCGTCGGCGGTCAGTTTCACGTTCGGGTGTTTCAAAATGTCGTACTTCAAATCCATAACGGGGCGTTCCCCACGCACAAAAAGAAGTGCGTAGCGGTTGTCAAGCATACGCACCTCATCTGGGGTTAAAAGCTCACGCCCCGAAATCTGGTAGTTGGTGGAATAGTTGCCGCTCCGCCCAGAGCTTTTCCCGTAGGTGTTCGTGTCTATCGTGGCTTTTCCAAGAAGCTCACTTACAAACTTATGGGTACTCTGCTCGTTGCCGCCGAGATAGAGGAACTCATCGGCATTGCCAACGATGCTTTCCCACTGTTTCTCAAACAGGGCTTTGAGCTGTGCCAGATTTTGCAGGATAATCGAAACGGACACGCCCCTTGACCGCATGACGCTCAAAATCTTGTCAAAGTCATCGGGCAGCGAAACATTGGCAAATTCATCCATAATGAACTGGCAGTGGACGGGCAGGCTCCCGCCGTACTTGTGGTCGGCGAGGTAGAATAACTGTTGGAATAGCTGCGTGTATAACAGCGACACAAGGAAATTGAAACTGGTGTCGTTGTCTGGTATTAGTGCGAACAGTGCGACTTTCTTCTCGCCCAAAGACGGCAAATCCAATTCGTCCGTGGCGGTCAATCCCGCAAGGCTTTCCAGATTGAACTTCTCAAGCCTTGCGGCAAGGGTTATCTGGATGCTCTTTAGCGTCTTGGCACTCCCGCTGTGGTAATCACGGTAGTATTTCAAAGCGATATGCTCTGGGTTTACCATCTCAAGACGGTCAAACAGTTCGTCAAGCGGGCTTACATAGCCGTCGTCGTCCTCCCTTACCTCGCCCGCCCGCAATAGCTCCATCACCATCGGGAAATTCTGTTCCTCTGGCGGGGCTTCGTATTTCAGATAGAACACGAGGGACAGAAGCAGCATACTCGCCGCCGTGTCCCAGAACGGGTCTTGTGACTGGCTTCCTTTCGGCGTGGTCGCCTTAAATAAATTTGTTACCAGCCGCTGCACGTCGTTGTCGTTCCTTAAATATACAAACGGGTTGTAGCAGTGGCTCTTGTGCATATTGATTAAATCAAGCACACGCACCTCATAGCCTTTCTTTTCCAGAAGCCCGCCCGTGTCACGGACAATCTCGCCTTTCGGGTCTAAAATTACCATTGACGTGTTACATTGCATGACATTGGGCTTACAAAAAAATCTGGTCTTTCCTGCGCCAGAGCCGCCCACCACAAGGATATTCAGATTCCTCCTGTGCTTCTTCCCGTCAAGCCCGATGCAGACGCTCTGGGTCAGCAGCTTGTTTTCCGATGCGTCCTTATCTCGGTATTTCTTATTGAGAGTGCCTGCGTTGCCCCATTTTGCAGAGCCGTGTTCCTCCCCCTTGCGGTAGTTCCTGCGTGTGGAGAAATAAACGCCGATTCCCATGCCGTAGGCAAGCAGAAAAATAAGGACAGTCCTTACGCTGTCCCCACATACCGTTATGGAAAATGGGTTCTCCATTGCCACGGACAGGTTGCCGATTATCTCCACGATGCCGCCGCTGACATAAGGGGCAGTCAGCAGGGCAAGCCATACGACAGGGATAATGCCAAACAGAGAAAGGATTAGGCTCACTTTATAATCGTCACCGTTCTTCATGGCACTTGCACGGGGCGACCTTTACTTTCTTGGTCGGGGCGTATGCCACCCTGCTTATCAGCTCGTCAACAGGCTCAGTGGGGCGTTCCTCCTGTATCTGCTGCGTCCGCAGGGTGTTGAGGGCGTTAAGGACGATATTCTTATCATATTTATCCAACGCCAAGTGATAGCGTTCTTCTTTCATAGTCTGCACCTCCGATTAGCGTTCCTGCCCTTTGGATTTGGGCGGCTTGTTCTTTTCAAGGCTCTTATACATATCCGACTGGATTTCGCCGAGTACGTCACGCATCGAGCCGAGCTGCCCTTTAAATTCCTGCGTTTCCATGCCCTCAAATTCTTTCGGGAGTTTATCAAAATTAAAGCCCTTTGTGTCCACGCCGTAGCGGGAGCTTACCATATAGGCGACGCAGAACGACTTGAACTCTGAAGCGTCACGGCTCTCCTTATGCTTGAAGTCAAAGACCGCCGCCGACACTTCCTTTGCCATGCTGACAAAGAGCTGTTCCTCATTCAATCCCGTCTTGATGAAGATGGTCTGCTGTGCGCTGTCGTAAAACGCAGGCAGCTCAAGGTCATCGACAGGCACAAAGGAAACGGGGCTTGCGTCAATCATCGCCGACACAAGCTCCCGCATGGTTTTGGCTTCCTGCGGCTGCTGCCTGTCTTTTGCCGAGGTCTGGGAAATGTCGTAGACCACTTTTGCGTTGTAGCCGACCGCCTTTGAGCCGTCCTCCCGCTCGTACTCTTTCCCCGGCTCAAGGATGGTAATTTTCTGTGCGTCCTTGTCCACATAGGCACGGCTCTGTTTCCAACTGCCGTAATCTTTAAGCTGCGTCGCTTCGGGCATCTGTGCCGACACCAAGATGGCGTTGTTGACGGAGTAGCGGTCAAAATGCCCCTGCACGTCAAGGTACTGCTGAAACGCCACGCCGTCCGCCATCATTTTCTCGCAGGTCGTGTCTATCAGCTCATAGGCTGCTTTCCGCTGTTCCTGCTTTGCGGCAGCCCATTCCTCTTTGTTAAAAGGTCTGCCGCCGCCGCTGAATACGTCATAAATACTCATGCTTATCTTGCTCCTTTCGATTTTGGTTTCCGTTTCCGCTTCTGGGGCTGCTTATGCTCCGTCTTTCCAGCGGGCGGCTTTTTTGCCCTGTCGGGGGATTTCTCTTTGTCAAGATTCGGGGAAGCGTCCGCTTCCTGCCCCTTGCGGCTCTCCTTGATTTTCCGCAGTTCCTCCCTGACTGACGGCTTCTCCGTCTTAGCCATAGTAGCCCCCTCTGCGGGCTTCCTTTGCTGCTTTAAGGTAGGCTCGGACAGAGGGGATTTTTCTGTCTTTGCCACCGAGGGGTTTGGGGCGTTTTCCTCCTTCTGCACGGGCTTTCCCATAAGGGCGTCCATGAGTTTGTCTTTCTCCGCCTTTTCCTCCACGCCGACGTCTGGCTCTGGCTGACCGTCCTCTGCCCCTGCGTCTTTCACATCTGCGGTCTTGGCATCTTTCAGCTTATTCTTTTCTTCTTTCGTTTTGCCCTTTGCCCCTTTCGATTTCTCCGCTTCGGTCACGATAGAAGCGGTATCTACGGAAGCAAGGCTGAACCGCTCCACGATGCGGCTGATTTTCGATGCGTCCTCGGCTCTCGCAATCACGTCCACCTCCGCATTGGGGTCTTTGTTCTTACGGTCTGCAAGGACGCAGTAGAGTACACCATATTTCTTCGCTTCCTGCGTGAATTTTTTCAAATCGCCGCTCTTTACGGTAAAGACTTTTAATTCTTTCCCAGAGCGGAGCATATTTGTGAGCCTTGCCTTTCCTTTGGTTTTCTGTTCCTCTTTTAAAATGGAGTAGAGCAGGATGGCGATGTTTTTCGCACCCGCCCCCGTGATTCTGGCTGCGACCTCAAATCCCTCCAAGCTCATCCTTACGATTTGCTCCGCCGCTTCGCCGCCTGTGTTCATGCTTCATCAGCTCCTTTCCTTTTTCTTTGTTCTCGTCTGCCCGTATGACAGTTAATTTTTCCTTGAGGGTGTCGCTGCGGGCTTCGATTCCCTCGCATAATCTGACCTCCTTACGCAGTGTTTTCATGCGCCCCGTGATTTCCGACAGCCGAGCCTTGACCGCTTCTTTATCTTTGCCGCTTGCTTTGCGGCTCTGGGAGTAAAGCCCCTTTCGCTGTTCGGTCAGCTCACTTATCTCGGATTCCAGAGAGCCTTTATAAGACAAAAGCTGCTCTGCCGTGTCGATATGGTTGCGGCAGAGCAGCCTTGTTTCGTTTGTGATGGCTTCCATCTTCATCAAGTCGTCCTTTAGGAGATAGTGAAGCCGTGCATAGTTCTGTTGCTTCTTCTTCGGCAGGATGCCGAGCTTGTAGCAGTAGTGGAGATACAGCCCACGCAAGCCGCCGATTTTCTTTGCACTTTTTAATGTGCCTTTTACCTTTAGCACTCTGACCTGCGGCTGTTCTTTGGAAAAGTTCTGGAATTTGACCGCATAGGAATTTTCCCTTATGCGTTCCGTTATCCGCTCATTGGTGTAGTCGTCGCCGAGCTTATGGAGCCGCTTTGGTCTTTGCCACCCTTTGCCGATAATCGTCCAGTATTTTCGGTTGGGGTCAAAATTGATGCGGTATCCCATTTCCGACAACTGGCGGTCAAAGTCTTTCAGCGTAAATGATTTTGAGATGGCTTCGTCCACCGCCTGCCGTGCCACGCTGTCCCTTGTAGGCAAGCCGTTCTTCTCGGCTTGGCAGAGGACATAGGGCTTCTTCCTGCCGCTTGGGTGTTCGATGACCGATAAGGAATACTCACGGCACAATTCATCCGAACGCTGGCGGAGCAGACGCAGGTTCTTTTTGTTGTCGTGGTAATGCTTTCCGTCAATATAAGAAACGGAGTTGACGACAAAGTGGTTGTGCAGGCAGTCCGTATTCAGATGCGTCGCCACAATCACTTGAAACCTTCCGCCCCACATTTTCTCCGCCAGCTTCACGCCGACCTCATGTGCCTGCTCTGGCGTGACCTCGCCGTGCTTGAAGCTCTGAAAGCCGTGATAGCAGACAATCTCGCTCTGGTCGTTCCATTGGGCTTTCGCCATCATCATCTCATCCCTTGCGGTGGCAGGGTCGCAGTTTACGCCCGTGACGAAAAACTGACGCTCGGTCTTATCACCGTTGATGGCGTACTTCATCACGTCGCCCATCGCCTGCAAGTCCGCATCCGTGTATTTTGGGTTGGCGGTCTTTTCTGGGTTCTCGGCGTAGTCGATGGGATGGTCGAGCCTGCCCTTTACGTCCCATATCTCGCAGACCGCCATCAGCCAGACGTCTTCCTCGGAACAAGGTAGCACCTGCCCACGTCCAGACGGAAGTCCCGCCACCGCTTGGCTTCGTCGTAGAGCATCGGCGTATCCACAAAGTTCAAGGCGTTCGCCTTTGCCGCAAGCTGGTTGATGCGGTTGCCGATGGCTGACAGCTCCCGCATGATTTTATAGAACTCTGGGTCTGGCTTCTCGCACAGGCGGTAGCCCATGACCATCGACTGGAGCAGGGCTTGTCTGGAGTGTCCCGACCGCTCCGCAAGGGAGCAGAGGTATTCAGCTTCTTCCTCGGTCAGTCGGAACAGTATCTGCACGTTTCGTTTCCGCATCCAAATCCCCCTTTCCCTCGGAGAGCCTGTTAATCTGCAGCACGCACATACACGCCACGCCGCACATCCCTCCGAGCGTTGTGCCGAGGGCGAAGAACAATAAATCTCTCATCCTTAAAAACTCCTTTCTTCCTGCCGCACTCTGGCGGCGGTCTTTTCCACGGGGTATTAGGGGAGCTTTCCCCTAACAAGCGAATTTTGTTTCCATCGGTCGTTTTCTTCCCCTGCGTCCTCTAAGGGAGCGTTAATCTCGGCTTCGCCGCAGACGAAATCCCCATCGGAAAACCTCACAAGGTCGGTGTCAAACAGGATAATTTTTAACTTCTCCGCCGCCTGTTCGGGGCTGTCGGCATGGATGGAAACGGTCTTTGCATAGTGGGCGACAAGGGTCACTTCATAATTTTTCAATCGTTCTTTCCTCCCTTTCGGTCTGAAATTTTGTTGTGGTTACGGTCATTTCTTACAGAAAATCGTTATTCAGTCAGCGGGCATCCCTCCTTTCACGGCTCGGTTTCTGCCTTGCAATCCCCAGATAGGACATTAAAAAATCGTTGAAGTCCTTGCCGGCTGGCGGCGGTTCATCAACGATTCGGTAGTCTTTCTGCAACAATTCTTTTAATGCGGCGGTACATAGCCGACCTGCTTTGTCCTTATCCAGATGCAGAAATATGGTCTTGATTTGCGGGTTTGCTTTCAAAAAAGTCGTGAGGGCAACGGGGATTTTGCTTTCTTTCAGCTCTTTCTTCGGCTGATATACGCCCGACAGGGAGAGAAGATTTTCCGTTTTATAATCCCTGCCCTCACATTTTAAATAAGTGGCATAGGAGAGTAAGTCAATGGCAGCTTCGAATAAATGTACCGAAGCACATGGCTCTTTTGCCAGAAGTCGAAACGAATACCGCTTGTCACTGCCCGATGCGTCCCGCTTGAAGCTCCCCATCGTGCCACGGCAGGCGGCGTATTTTGGTGTTCCGCTTTCATCTTTCCCGATAAAAACGGCGTTGTGGTAGTCGGCACTCTCGAAAATAATCCCCTCGGCAATGCACTCTTGGATAATCTGGTAGTCAATGCCACGCCCGAAAAGATACTCTGTCACTCTGCCGCAGTCCTTATTCTTTGGCGGCAGGAGCAGCACCTTTGGCTCGTCTTTTTTCACGGCAGGGGGCGGCGGCTTCCAGTCCGCCATCGTCTGCCCCGTGAGGGTTTCCACGGCTTCCACAAAGCCGTATTCCTTGACTTTCATCAGATAATCAAGGGCAGAATAGCCGCCAAAGCCCCTCGACCACCAGTACCATTTGCCGTTGGAAATCTTTAGGCTGTCATGCTCGGCGGTACAATAGACGTTCGTCGTGCCTTTGACTTTGACAAGGTTGCTCGGCTCGTAGACTCTAAGATAAGACAACAAATCTATCTGCCTTGCCTGCTCAAGCACGTCTGGGTCAATCTGCACATAGGGTCTGTTACTTCTCAATAAATAAAATCACCTCCCGAAAATGAAATAAGCCGAGGGATTTTCGTAAATGAAAACCTCTCGGCTATGTATAGATATTCAATCTTCTCAAATATAAAAATATCTATTCTGATTCATAATATTTAATGTCAGATGAAAATCTTACTGGAAGTCCCAATGTATCATCAAACTCTAAATTCGACAACTCCACACCAATATTTTTTCCATAAGATAATGGTATTGTTGTAAATTTCAACTTCTGGTCATTATCCAGTTGTAATTCATAATGGTCTGGTTTATCTGGACATATAATGGTAAATCGAACCTCTTTCTGTAATTCATAACCATCAGCCATTTTATGATAAACCGATTCAAAACTATCATTCATAGCTAAATGAAGATACTCCTTGTCCTGCAACTTTTCTTCTAAATCATAATGCACTTTTCCATAAGAATGTGCTAATCCTTTCTGTTTTGCTGCTTTTAAAAATTTGTTTATAAATTCGGAAGTATTAATGATAACTATCATTTCCGTGCCATTACCCTGCCATAATGGTTCAATATAACTCCAAGGTATAGGATAAAAATACTTATTACTTTTGGCATTGTAATACTTAACGTCGTATTTTAATCCATACATACAATAAATATAAGCATTATTATTTTTGTGCATTAGCGTAATATCACCAAGTAATTTCCATGTTTTCTTTTCATCCGTTGAATATAATAATTTGCTTGGTATATTAGTTATAGCTCCCTCCATTATGTCTTTTTGACCTGCTGTCATATTATCCTTTTTAAATGCCATCTGCGGATTCATATATAATTTGTAGTCCTCATATAAAGTTTTATTGTAATCTGGCTTTGAAATTCTAATCAAAAGCAATAATTGTTCTCTCATAAATCTCCTCATACATATCTGCGTTTTTTCTTCTGATTGTATCATATCCTTGTTGCAAAATCTACCACATAGACATTTATGCAATCTCATATAATAAACAAATTTATGACTGCATATGTAAAAGACGGCATCAGCACTCACGCCAACACCGCCTTTTTTCTCGGTCAGTCCGTTATAAAATCCCTGCCTTTTTCAGATACCCCACGCTGTCATAGCAGCCACGGAAATAGACCGACTGCATCTCCATGTCCGTAAGTTTGTTCCTAAGCTCCATCACTTTAATCAGTGCGGCACATTCTTCCTCGGTCAGTTCCTCCGCTGTTTCCGTGTCAAACACGCCTAAGACTTTCGGATATTTCTCATACAATCCCTCAATCTCGGCTCTTATGGCACGGTATTCCTCGTTTTCTCTGGACAGCTTCGCTATGACAGAGCCGAGGTATTCATTAAAGATATTGCTGTGGGCGTCTACAAAGGTTTCAAATCTGAACGCATCCGACATTCTTCCTCACCTCCGATTTTACTAATCGTCCTTATTATAATACCCCAAAATCAGCAGTACAAATGTGCAAACTGGATTTAACGCTCCCTGTCCGCACTTTTCTTCTCTGGCTGCTCGTCGTTCTGCTCTGGCTCATCGTCAATAACAGACTTGTCTTTTTCATTCAGATTTAGTTCGATATTGAGGGCGTTCAGCCGCTCCGTCTTTTCTTTCAGCTCATTTTCAAAGGCAAACGGCTTCTTCACTTCCTCTTTTGCGGTTTCAAGCTGTGCGGTGGTTTCCTCCTTTCTGGTCTTGGCGGCTTCCAGTCTGGCGGGGAGCTTGGCAATCTCATTCTCGATTCTAGTAAGATTTCCGAGGGCATCCGTTCCTAAATCTACTTTATATTTCCTCATTCCGCAAAGGTTCAGACAATAGTGGGCATTGACGGTATCATAGAAAACCTCCATCTGAAAGCCACGGTAGCTGCCGATTTTTATCGGCTGTGACAGCGGGTTTTCCTTGCAGATGGCAAGCAACATCCCGCCTGCGTCCGCCTTTTCTTTGTAAGTCACGCCGTTTAAGGTCATCGGGCAGAACTTGTCCTCGCCCTGCGGCTTGTGCTGGCTTGCAATCTTAGCATCATTTCCATAACCAATAATGCGTTCCTCATACTCCTTAATCTCCTGCGGGTAGTGCTTCAGTATCCTGTCCTCAAGGTCGTAATGCTCGGAAAGATAGCTCTGCTTCAAGACTTTCAGCTTCGCCACCTGCATATCCAAATCCATTTTTTCCTTGAAACGCTCGTCGCCCGTAGCCAGCATTTTTACCTCCGCAAAGGAGAGAGCCACTTCGTCTACATCCTCGGCAGAACGGACGGGGCTTTTGCTCGTCATTATCTGGCTGATAAATTTCTGCTTTCCCTCGACGAGCTGATAGAGGTACGCATCAAATGTCTGTTCCGTCACATAGCGGTAAACTTCAACCTCTGGGAACATATTGCCCTGACGTTCCAGACGACCTTGGCGTTGTTCTAAACACGACGGTTTCCACGGGCAGTCGAGGTTATGAATGGCAATCAATCTGTCCTGCACGTTTGTACCCGCACCCATCTTCTGGGTAGAGCCAAACAATATACGCACCTCGCCGCTCCTTACCTTTGCGAACAGCTCTTTTTTCTGTGCGTCGGTATTTGCTTCATGGATGAAACGCACCTGCTCCGCAGGGATGCCACGCCGTATCAATTTTTCCCTCATGTCGTCGTAGACGTTGAACATGCCGTCATTTTTCGGTGTGCTGAGGTCGCAGAACAATAATTGTGCCGCCTTTGTGTCAGTGTGTTCCTCCCAGATGCGGTACATATTTTCCACGCAGGCGTTGACTTTGCTGTTCGGGTCATCTGGCAGCATCGGGTCAATCAATCTCTGGTCTAGGGCAAGCTGCCGCCCGTCGTTTGTCACTTTGAGCATGTTATCGAATTGTGGTTTTACCATCCTTGCACGGATTTTCTCTGCCCGCTTCGCAAGCCCCGCCACCATTTCCGTCTGGATTTGGCTCGGCTTGGTCTTGATGTTGTGGTAATTAACCTTTGGCACGGGGAGCTTTAGCATATCGGCGGTCTGGATGTCCGCAACCTCACGGAACATCTGCATCAGCTCTGGCAGGTTGTAGAACTTCGCAAACCTCGTCTTTGCTCGGTAATTCGTCCCCTCTGGGGCGAGTTCCAGAGCCGTAACCGTTTCTCCGAACGTGGAAGCCCAACTGTCAAAATGCTGCAATCCGTTCCTCGCAAGCGTGTCATACTGCAAATACCTCTGCACGGAATACATTTCTACCATTGAGTTACTGATGGGCGTCCCCGTTGCGAAAATCACGCCACGGCTGCCCGTGATTTCGTCCAGATAGCGGCATTTCATAAACAAATCGCTCGACTTCTGGGCTTCGGTCTGGGCGATGCCGCCCACGTTCCGCATCTTTGTAAACAGGTAAAGATTTTTGTAAAAATGACTCTCATCTATAAAGAGCCTGTCTATGCCCAGTTCCTCAAAGTTTATCACGCTGTCTTTCCGCTTGGTGTCGTTGAGCTTGTCGAGCTTTGCCTTGATTGCTTTCCTCGTTTTCATGAGCTGCTTGACCGTGAACTGCTCCCCGTGGGATGCCTGCACATCGTCTATCCCCATCTCTATATCGTCAAGCTGGCGCATGAGCTGTTCCCTCTGGCGTTCCTCGCTGATGGGGATTTTCTCGAACTGGCTATGCCCGATAATCACCGCATCATACGCCCCCGTCGCAATCCTGCCGCAGAACTTCTTTCGGTTTCCCGTTTCAAAATCCCGCTTGGTCGTGACAAGGATGTTGGCAGATGGATAGAGCCTTAAATACTCCGACGCCCACTGCCCGACAAGGTGGTTTGGCACGACAAACATGGATTTCTGGCATAAGCCGAGCCGCTTGCTTTCCTGTGCGGCGGCGACCATCTCAAAGGTTTTTCCCGCCCCTACCTTGTGTGCAAGGAGCGTGTTGCCGCCGTAAAGGATATGGGCAATCGCATTGACTTGATGCGGTCTTAGCTGAATCTCTGGGCTGATGCCGCCAAATGTGATATGGCTTCCGTCATATTCACGGGGGCGGATAGAATTAAATGTGTCATTATAATAGCGTACAAGACGGTTTCTCCGCTCTGGGTCTTTCCAAATCCAGTCCTGAAACGCCTGCTTTATCACCTCCTGCTTTGCCTGCGCCGCCGTGGTTTCCTTATGGTTCAGAACCGCTTTCTTATTGTTGTGTTCATCATAAACATAGTCAAAGATACGGGTGTCACGGAGATTCAAAGTGTCCTCCATGATGCGGTAGGCACTTGCCCGCTTCGTGCCGTAAGTGCTGTCCGCCTTGACGTTCCCCACGTCGGAACTTTTATTCTCAATAAACCAGTCGCCGTTATATGCCGTGTAGCGCACTTGCAGCCTGCCCGCCGCATAGCTTGACGGCGTTAGAAGCTCCACCATGAACTTCTGTATATCCTCCTGCGGTATCCACGTCGTACCCAGACGGACGGAGATTTCGCTTGCGGGCAGGTCTTTCGGGATGACCTTTTCCAGTGCTGCCACGTTGGCTGCAAGCTCTGGGTCTGCCTTTGCCGCTATCTCTGCGACTTTCAGTTTCTCCCGCACATTGCCCGACAAATACTCGTCTGCGGTCACATACCTTGCAGGCTCGGAAGATGGAACTTTATAAATAACTCCCTGCAATTCCTTGATGATTTCTTCCTCCGACCTGCAAGTAAGCCGTGCCATATACTCCAAATCGACACGGGCTTTCTCCCCGATGGAGAGGGCGAGGGCTTCGCTGGCGGTTTCCACAAAGGTCACTTCTCGGTGGGGCTTTATCGTCCGCTTCGTGAACATGTCCGCCTTGCGTTTGAATTTCCCCTCGTCGTCAAGCACTTCCAGGGAGCATAAAAGGAAGTAGCTCTCGTCTGCCGCAAAAGCGAGGTAGTTCCCCCTGCTGTTGATTAAACCGTACTTTTTGGTAAAGGCATCGTATAATCGGTTTAGGTTTTCCTGCTCGGTCTTTATCATTTCCTCTGGGCAGTCGTCGGTCTGGTACTGGATGAGCTTCCTCACGCAGTCACGGATTTCCAACAGCCCCTTGATGCGGCTCTCTGCCGTCATGGACACGTTTGCGGGGGTCATTTCATTATTCTCTCGGAAGTAAACCTTGCCGCCCACGAGGGCAAAAGAGAAGTTCCGCACGTTCGGGTCGGCGGGGATGGCTTTCTCACGCTCATCGGAAATTTCATCAATCCCAACATCCTGCTCCGTGATTTCGCCGTTTATCCGCTGCACGGCTTCATGGAGAAGCCCCGCAAGCGGCACGTCTGGGTAGGCTTTGCAGGCACTGTCCATGCCGAACCTTGTGCTTTCCATCTTCATCTCGCCAAGCACCATCTCTGGATGCTGGACAAAGTAGCTGTTCATCGTGACGCCGTTTTCGTCTGTGTCGAGGTGTACCCACTCTGGCTCTATCTCTATTATGCGGTCACGTTTCTGTAAAATAAGGATGTCGCTCGTGACCTCCGTGCCTGCGTTTGCCCGAAACGTGTTGTCGGGAAGCCTTACCGCCCCTAAAAGCTCGGCTCTCCGTGCGATATACTTCCGCACCTCTGGGCTTGTTTTGTCCATCGTCCCCTTAGAGGTGATGAACATCACAACGCCGCCTGAGCGCACTTTGTCCAGTGCCTTTGCGATAAAATAGTCGTGGATTAGGAACTTCTGGGCATTGTAGCGGCTGTCGTTGACCTTGAACTCCCCGAACGGGATGTTGCCAAGCACCACGTCAAAATGGCTGTCTGGGAGCTTTGTTTCCTCAAATCCCTCAATGGCGATGCTGGCTTTCTGGTAGAGCTGTTTCGCAATCCTGCCCGATAACGGGTCAATCTCGATGCCGTGCAGCTTTGATTTTTCCATGCTGTCGGGCAGCAATCCTAAAAAATTTCCCGTGCCGCAGGACGGCTCTAAAATATTCCCCTGTGAAAATCCCAGACGGTCAAGTGCTTCGTACATTGCCTTGATGACAACAGGCGGCGTATAAAATGCGGTCAGCGTGGATTCCATAGCGGCATGGTATTCCTCGTCGGAGAGAGCTGATTTTAATTCCTTATATTCGTTCTCCCATGCCGCATTATTGCTATCAAACGCCATCGACAGACCGCCCCACCCGACATACTTTGCAAGGGTTTCCTGTTCTTCGGGCATGGCAAGGCGGTTTTCTATCTGAAGGTCGTGGAGAAGCCTTATTGCGGACATGTTGTTGCGGAACTTCTCTTTTGCGCCGCCAACGCCTAAATTATCATCGGTAATGCGGTAGTTGCGGCGGTCGGCAGAGAGGGCAGGGGCGGGCGTTTTTCTCGGCTGCCCATGCTCTGGCTCATCAAAGCGTATCTTCTCCACCACAATGTCGTAGGGAAGCCCGTTCTCCACGGCGGGGTATTCCGCCACGGTTTCCGTGGTTGGCTTTGCGGGAGATTCTGATTTTTCTTCGGGCTGTGGTTCTTTTTCTGCCTGCTCTAAAATCCTGCGGACATAGCCGCCTTTCTCCACACGGTTTATCGGGAAGCCCACGCTGTTCTGAAATGTGATGTCACGCATGGAAACGTCGCCGCTGATTTTCCCGATGCTCTCGATAAGGTAGCGGCGGTTGTCAATGGAAATTTCCTTTCCGATAAGGTCAGAATTATCCTGCTTTCTGTCTGTCCCAGACGGGGCAGACTCTGATTTCTGCTGTTCCTCACGCTCCGCATCTTTCGCTGCAAATAGCTCCGTGATATGCTCTGCACTGTTTAAGGTGTCGGCGTATTCCTGTGCTTCTTCCTCGGTTTCAAAGGTCTGGTAGATGTCGCCTACGTCGTAGTATCGGTCGGCACTGTCCTCTGGGGCTTCATTATTCCGTATGATAAACGGGTCGGCAAAAGCGTCAGAAGTCTGCTCTACCGTGTAATGGGGCAATTCTTCTTCGTCCCGTATGCTGTGGCTCATGGGCATTTCCACGCCATTATGCTCGGCAAGCCGCTTGAAGTCGGCAAGCGTATCTGCATCCAGTTCCATTCCAGATAAATTGCCATTCCCGTCAAAATTCATGGCTTCGTCTACTAAGAAGTGATAGAAACCTGCCCCCTGCCATTTATCGCCTGCACTCCGTGCAACAATCACTCCATCTTCGTAAGAAAGCCCTATATCATCCATTTTCATCTGGGAGAGAACATCATGCAGAATATCTATCTCCCTGTCTGTGGCAAAGGTTTTTTCCTTTTCAGCAGATACAAACCATTCATTTTCAAAGGACATTATCTCGCCAAGCTGCTTTTCATCCTCTGGGGTCAGCTCGGTGTTCCTCTCTAAGAACGGGATAAACACGTCATGCCCCAGACGCAGGGATTCCATTTTCTTTCGGTAGTAATCTTCCCCCTGCCGTTTCCATTCTGGGATAAACGGGCAGTCGGGGGAGAGGGAATATTCATAAAAATTTCGGATATGGGCGATTAAATCCCCCTCGCCGTCGCCGATGTCAAACCTCCCCTCATAGTTAAATTCCTCGCCGCCGGTGACGGCATGGATTTCAAAATCGGTCTTATGATACCAGCCAACATGGTTATCCTCATTCTCCCTTTCCCGATGCTGTTTTTCGTCCAGAATGCCGAGCAGTTTATTTCCCAGAGCGAAACTCAAATCCGTAAATCGGTCGTTCAGCTCCCTGTCATAAAAGGCGGGATGCTCGGAGAAACCGATTGAAAGGGTAATGCTGTCGGGTTTTTCCTCGGCAAGTGTTTCTGTTTTCTGGCTCTCGGTAATGACCGTTTTCAGATGGTCGTTTGCAGGGTTCTCCTTTAGTTTTTCTTCAAAGTCGGCTCGGCTGAACTCCTTTCCGAACAACGGAAACTCCGCATTTCGTAAAGACACGGCGTTCTCATCAAAGGCTATGACCTCATATTTGTCCGCCCCGATATACACCACGTCGCCCTCATGGTAGAGGTAGCGGAGAGGGTACAACTCCGTAAGCTCCTGCGAGAAACGCCATGCATTGCTGCGGCTGTAAACGCTGGTCGTCTTTTTCTGCACAAGCGAGAGAAAGTCTAAAAGCTCCTGCACGTTGTCGGGATGCTGCAATGTCTGTTCCATAAGGTCGGCGGGCATATCCGCAAAATCACTGCATCCAATCACGCCCAACAAATCTTTCTCATAGCCGTCCAAGTCATGGATAAAATCGGAGAGCCGCAGGGCGAGCGTGTCCCGCTTGTCCGCAGGGGGTAGCTCCCTTTTTTCCTCAATGAAACGCTGCCTTGCCAGTTTCCTCTGGGTATCGATTTCATATTGCGGGGCAGACACGCTTTCCAGATAGTCGGCATAGTGGTCTTTCTCTTTGGGATTGAGGTAGCGGTTATCCTTAACAAGCTCCCGTAGGCGTTTTTCCGCTTTCGACCAGCTCAAAACAAGGTCGTGTTCGGTGGAAATGCCGTCACGGTCAATGGAGATGCCCTTGCCGCTGTACCACACATACCCCTCCGTGCCGTCTGAAAAATTAACAAAAAAGCCGCCCGTGCCGTATTCCCTTTTCAGAAAATCAATGTTCTTCTTTTTATCTTCCTGCTTCTGGAACTGATGATAAATACGGTATTTCCCATTGGCAACGCTGTTCCCTTTTATAAGGACGGCATCAATGTCCTCCTGTGAAACGGCAAAAGCAGAGGCTTTTTCGTCCTCTGCTTCAGCTATCTTTTCAATCTGTTCGTCTACGGTCGGGAGATTGGCGGCAACTTCTTCCTCATTGGCAACACTGCCTTTTTCTGTCTGTCCCTCTGGCTCTGTTGTTTCTAACTGAAAATTAGTTCTTCCAGTATCACTTCCTCCGCTTGGCTGCGGATGCTGTTCATCATGCCGAGCCACTGCATCGGGGCTTTCTCTTTCAGCTCCTCCGTCACTCCCTGCTCTTTGGCGAGCTGCTTCGTCAGAAACTCCAGACGCTGCAACGCCGTCTGCTCGGTCTGGTAAAGGTGTTCGTTCAGCCTGCCCGCTGTCAGCAGGTTGAGATAGGTCACTCTTTTGTGCTGTTCCAGATAATCCCTGTGCATCAAAGCGTACCTGCCAAGCGGAAGCTCTGGCTCTGTCGGTAATGTCAGGTCGGGTATAAGGTAGTCCGCCTGCTTCGTGTAAGTGATTTCGCTCATTATCTTCACTCCTTTCGGGTTGTTTCCTGCCTTTATCATACTGGCTTGCGATACTCCTTGCAAATGTGCGGTTCTGCCGTTTTGCTTCGATTTGCACATTTCGGACTGCCGCAGAGATTTCCCGCAACGCCATCTCGGAAATGTCGCTCGTAGCGATGCCGACGGCGTTCAGCGTCTGGGGCGTGTTGAAATTTGTAATCTCCGCAAAGTCCTCACGCTCAAAATACCCGTCCGCATCCAGACCGCAGCGGCTCAACAGCATATAGGCGACGCTGTTTGCGGCAAGCCGTCTGTAAATCACTTCTATACTATAGTCGTCCAGTTCCTCCAAAAAGCTGTCTTTCGTGCAGTCCTTTAGCTGTGAGAGGTAATCGGGCAGATTATCCTCCACGGCGTTCTCCGCCGTCTGAATTAAAAACGTGGCAAGGTCGCCGCCCTCCGTGCCGCCGAACCTGTCCGCAAGCCGCTCCATGACGGGCTGCTCGTACCGCTTATCCATCTGCCATATCGGGACGGCTCGGCTGCCGTAGTAGCCCTCATGGGTGTCGGAAACGTCAAAATAGTATTTCAGCGTGTTCCTGCGCCCTTTCGGGTCAAAGACCGCTATGCCTTTGCTGTCCTTATTTACCCATCTTTTAAAAAGCCTGTTCCATGTGCCAATCTCGGCTACGGCGGTTGCGTCGGGGCGTTGGGCGTAAATCAAGAGCTGCTCGTCAAAGCGGCACTTGTAATTGTGGCAGGCAGAGGATAAAAAGCCCTGCCAAGCCTGCGGGTTTTTTACGACCGCCATCCCCGTGCGGCGGTACAGCTCCGTAATAAGCTGGTACTTTGCAGCCATAGGCTCACACCTCCTTATCGTTCCATTTCTTTGTTTTTCTGTTTCCTGTCGTATTCCCCGCACCGCTCGGCGATTTCGGAATACATCTTGTCCCGCATGTCCCGCTCATAGGCTCGGTACTCCTTTGCCTTTTCCGTGGGCTTGTACCAGACGCTGTTCTGGTCGGCTTCGTCCATCTGCCCGTAACGGTCGTCTATCTTGTCCATATATTTCTGATAAATGGCATGGGCGGCGGGGGCGTCCTTTGCGTAGCGGTAACGGGAAAGGCTCTTATGCGTCCCACGAAGCTCGGCATACTCGTAGAGCATACGGATGACCGCACGGTCAAGCCCTTTCTGCCCCTCGGCATCGTAGATTTCCGACAAGCCCTTGCACCTCCATGAATGGTACGACGAGTTGTCGTTGGAGCTGTGGGAAGAAACATACACGCCGTCTTTCTTTACTGTGATGCGGTTGATTAGCTCGATACTCATTCCTTACCACCGCCCGATAAAACAGTCTGTTCCATAAAAATATCAATCCTCCTCGTTGTCCATGTCCGCCTTTAGGCAAGGGCATAGCTGATTTTGTTTCGTTCCATCCTCCCTGCAAACTCCCGAACGGCGTACCTTACGCCGTCAATCTCTGCATGGGTTTCATCCAGATAGCGGCAGACGGCAAAATAATCCTCTCCGTTCCCGTAAAGCATACGGATGATGCCGCCATCGGGGACAGAGAAAAGCGTCCTGCCTTTGCCGTCCGTCATGCAGACCTGCCTTGCTGCGTTCACTCCGTCCCACCTCCCAGAAAAGAGATGACCTTGTTCCCCTTGATGCTCTTTTGCAGCTCGTTGATGAGCGTGATGTCCGCCACCGTGATGCCCTGCATGGAGAGAATGTCGTCCATCGTCATGGCGGCAATGGCTTTTTCTTCGGTAAAGCCTGCTTCAAATATCTTATTTAAAACCTTAACGGCTTTCTGGTTGACTGCCATGTTCCTTTCCTCCTATCGTTCATGGTCTTTGTGCTTCGGGGCTTTCTGTGCGGACGGCGGCTCCTGCGGCTTCGGCTCATACGTTGCCCCGTTTTTCTCCATGCGCTCGGCAAACTCGCAGATGTGGTAGAGGTTGCTGTCCACCTCGGTATGGCATGCGTCAATGAAACGGCAGGTCTTTTCCGCCTTTTCTCCCCAATCATAAGTGATGATAATTTTCCCGCCGTCTGGGATGCGGAACAGCTCTTTGTAATGGGGGTCTATAAAGCGGATTCCCTGTTCCGCTCTGGATATATGCCTATCGAGCCATTCTTTCACATAGCAATAGCAGTAAAAGTTATAGTCGCCCTTTGTCGGGTTGCAGCGGAGCAGGAAAGCGTGCTTGTCGGTATCCGCACGGAAGCCGTACTCGGTACAGTAGCTGCCCTGAAATGCGCTTTCGGGATTTTCCCTCGCAAATGCCGCCATGTCATAGCGGCTGTGCAGAAGCCCCTTATCTTCACGCAGGGTATTGATAACATCGTCCAGACCTGTCTTAAACTCGTCCGTTTTCCACTGTTTTCTGGTATCAAACCAAGTGGTATGAAAGCCATATCCAGAAGTGTTAAAATCACCTCGGAGATGACCGATACATCCCGTCTGTCCCTCAAGCTGCATACTCTGGGCATAGGTGTATTTCTGTTCGGATTGCGTCAAAGCCCGTATCTCCATCAGCGTTCCTCCCTGCTCTTTGATTTTTTCGCCTTTTCCTGCGATTGGATTTTTGCAAGAGCTTCCTTTGCCCAGACGGGCATCTTCTCTGGCTTGATTTCCCCAAGCACGTCGCACCGTTCCCATCGGGCGTGCTTTCCGTCCGCAAGGGAAGTGCCGAACACCGCCTGCCCCCTGCCGCCCAATGCGCCGTGACCGCCGTCTGCCAGTACAAGCTGGTAGGCAGAATGCCGATATTCATGGCGGTTGACCTCGGCATTGATGACAACGACCTTGTCCACAATGCTGCCGCACTTATCGTCTGGGATGCAGTCGTCTATGGTAAACGGGGTCATGTCAAACTTGAACTGTTCCTGCTCTGCCCGCACAATCCCTATCTGTTCCTGCACCCTGTCGGTAAACATCTGCATGGCTTCCAGATAATCGTCAGAGCCGACCGCATCCGTCACCCATTCTGCGGACAGCGGGTTATCGTAAGTGCAGCAGCAGACAAGATACGGGTATTCCTCTTTCTCATCTATGCCGAACACGACTTCCTTTTTTCCGATGTGGATGCTCTGCGTGACCTCATAGGAGCTAATCATCCGTTTTTCTTCGTTCTCCATCTTGCTTCTCCTTTCCCTGCTTTTTCTCCCTCTGCCAGTCTAAAACCTTTCGGATGCAGACGTCGCAGAAGATAACACGGCTGTCCTTATATCGGGGGTAAGGACAGTCCGTGCAGTCATATTTCTTTTCCTTACCGCTCTCGGTCATCGTGTTGCTTCGCCTTTTTATCGGGCTGTTGGTTGTATGGCATCTGGCACTCCGACTGGTAGCGTTCGTTCAGCTTTTCCCTCGCCGCTTCAAGGGTGTTGCAGTAGCAGCCCCAATAGTAGTTGTCGCCGCCCTTGCAGTACCAGCATACATAAGGGTTCGGGGCTTTCGGGTGATGCCCGATGACAAGCTC
>JAETRD010000059.1 GCA_021770345.1 Lachnospiraceae bacterium
GCCCGCTCCGCAGCGAGCGCGGTAAAAGCAGCATTTGAAAATATGACCATAACGATCCCGAAGCCAAGGATCCCAGTTATAAGCGTTTCTACAAGTTCCGTATCCTACGGCGACGGCGGAAGCGTAAGCGTTCCGAACTTCTCAGTGAGCTGGAACGCCCTGGGCGGCATTTTCGACCAGCCGACTATATTTAACACGCCAGCAGGAATGCAGGGCGTAGGCGAAGCGGGACCGGAGGCAGTTCTGCCCCTTGATACTTTATGGGCGAAAATGAAGGAGATTTTAAACGAGGCAATCGCCGCAAGCGGCGGAGCTTCCCTTATTGATGCCTTTATCGAAAAGTTGAAAGGAATCGGAACCGGAGGCGGCGGAGGACAGCCGGAGCTTGCCGGAGCCGGAGGACCTACGATCCAATACAGCCCGGTCTATAACCTTTACGGGAGTGCCGGGAAGGAGGAAATCGCAGAGGCCGACAAGATGAGCCAGGCAGAATTTAACAAGCTGATGAAACAATACGAGAAGGATCAGCAGAGGCGGAAGCTATAGGAGGTGGTAAAGTTGGCGAAAACATATACCACGATACAGGGGGAAACCTGGGACGAAATAGCCTTTAAGGTATACGGCGGCGAGGAATACGCCGCCCTCCTTATGGCGAATAACTACCCCCTTCTTGATATTTTAGTCTTTTCAGCGGGAACCGTCCTTAATACCCCGGATATTCCATGGTACGAGGACAGCGACGAGCTGCCGCCATGGAGAACCGGAACAGAGGACGACGAGGGCGAAGATCCTTACGACGATTACAGCGACGAGGACGAAGCGGAGGACGAAGAATGAACAAAGAAACACCCAGGCAGGCAAGCGTAAGCGTGACTTACCAGAAAGCCAAGAAGGCCGGCGGGACGAGCAAACGCCCCGCCGGCGTCATGGCGGAATATGACGAAGGTTTTTCATACACAGACCCGGCAACCGGGGAAAGCGATACCGTAAGCATAACCTTAACAAATATAGACTTACGCTGGGCAAACAAGTGGATGCCGAAAAAAGGCGATAAGTTGACAGCTAAAATCATTGAAAAGAGCTGGGACAAGGCAGGGCAAAAGAAAAGTTTCTATTGCGGAAAATTCTGCCTTGACGATTTGAGTTACACCGGCCCGGAGCTTACTTGTACCATTGGCGGAGTATCCGTCCCGGAAAGCAACGCTTTCAGAAGCACGGCCAGGAGTAAGACATGGAAGAAAGCGACGCTTAAGGAGGTAGGGGCGGAGATCGCCAGAAAGTACCACCTTAAGCTGCAGTACACCGGGGGAACCATAAAGCTGGGAACCATAGAGCAGAGCAACGAATCCGACAGCAGCTTTTTAACGAAGGTATGCCAGGATTACGGCATGGCAATCAAGATTTACAGCGGGAAAATAGTAATATACGACAAGGGGAGTTTTGAAGCAAGGAAGCCAGTAGCCACATTGAAGCCCGCAGACCTGCAGGACTGGAGCTACAACACCACCTTAGTCGGGACTTATACCGGGGCTACAATTAAGTACACTTCCGGCAAGGACGACAAGGAAATGAAGTGCGTAGTCGGCAGCGGTAAGCGGATGCTTAATATTAACGAGAAGGTCGAGAGCTTGCAGGAGGCACAGCTTAAAGCCTGCGCCAAGGTAAACGC
>JAETRD010000017.1 GCA_021770345.1 Lachnospiraceae bacterium
CTTTTCATCAAACCAGCGTGCTGCGGTGGTCTGTTTGTGGTACTTATTTTTCAACCTGTATAAAATTTTCAAAGTTCACAAATTTCTGCTTGACTTTTTATTTGCAGACTTGTTTTCCGGTATGTCCGATTTTTCAATTTTTCATAGTATAGCATAACATTTTGCAGATGGAAACCTCTTCCTTAACTTTTGTTGTCATGATTTCATCTCTAATCGTTTATTTTTGAAGCAAATATTAACTTTTGTTAAATTTTCTTGATTTTCCGAAGTAAGGCTATTATACTGTGAATTATAAAGAGTATGATTACTGGAGATAGTGAGATATATTTATGAGTAAGATAACAATGCAGGACATTGCCGACGCGCTGGGCATTTCCCGCGTCACGGTATGGAAAGTGTTTAACAATCACGCCGGTGTTTCCCCCGCGCTTCGAGACAGTGTTCTCGAGAAAGCAAAAGAACTGGGATATATAAAAAACAATTTTGAATCGGTTTCCCACAGCGAAGAGAAAACGGTTTCTCTCATCGTGTCCAGGCCCGATTCCTCTACCTTCTGGACAAATATCATCCACCGAATGGCACAGGAGCTTTCCCGCTACAATGTGAATCTGATGTACACCTATATGCCATTTGCCTATACCGAGGGCTTTACCATGCCCGCCATCCTGACCGGCGATGTAATTCAGGGCGCCATTGTCCTGAATGTTTATGACGCCAGACTCATTGCGCTCATCAATGAACTAAATGTTCCAAAGGTCTTTTTAGATACGGTTCCACAGATTCACAACCGCCTGCTCCGGGGCGATTTACTTCTTCTGGAAGGATACAGCACACTCTATCAGATCACGGAGTCTGTCCTCTCCCGCGGCCTGAAGAAAGTAGGTTTTATCGGGGATACCAATTACGCAAAGACAAATCTGGAGCGTTATCAGGGGTTTTGTCAGTGTATGAAAGATCATCATTTAGAAATAGATGACAAACTCTGTCTCACACACAGCATCGGCATCTTTTCCTATTATCAGGAAATCAGTACCTTTTTAGACTCCCTTGAAATTCTCCCGGACGCCTTTGTGTGTGCCAGTGATTATATCGCACATTTTCTGCAGATTTATTTTTCGGAGCATGCCGGCCGTATTCCGGACGGAATTGTCGTAACCGGTTATGACGGAAGCCGTGAATACTCTAACATTGACGGACAAATTACCACCGCAAACGTAAAGACAAGTCTTTTGGGAAAACGCCTGGCCGTACAGATCGTTTATCGAATGGAGCATCCGAACGCTCCCTATGAACTGACTTTCATTCATCCGGAAATTATTTACAGGGACTCCATTCTTTATTAAAACCGCCGGTTCCCACAGAAAAACCGGGACCGGAATGCCGGCACTTCTGCCGCTGCCATTCCGGTCCCGGTTTGATTGAACATACGGGCTGTCCGCGAAGCGCGCGGCCCGCTGTCGGACATAAGGGCTGTTCGCGAAGCATGCGGCCCGTTGTTTTACGACTCACATCTGTTCTTCCTCGATTGTCAGCACACCCGGACGCACCGTAAGCGCCACGCTGCCCCGGTCCGCCTTATACATCTCAAGCAAAAGCTCCCAGAGCTGGTGTATCTTTGACACTAACACCGCGGACGTCTCCACGCTGTGCGGCAGAAGCGTGCGCAGATCAAAAAAGCGCACCCCCATTGGCGGAATAAATACCATATTGCTGGTCTTTACCCGCTCCCCCGACGTCCGGATCAGCTCATAGGTAATCATGCAGAAATCCGTATCACGGCTCTTACAATGATACGAGACATAACACTCGTCCACTGTCCACTCCTCGTCCTCCTCGGTTTCCACCGGCTTTTCCGACGCGTCGTTCCCCTCGCTGGTCTGCACCTCGAGGGTCCATTTTAACTTTCCTTCCTTTGTCTCCTGAAGGAACTCCGTAAGCTTGTGATTCAGCTCTTCCTGCTTCATTACAGCAATCTCCTTTCCGTTTCGTTACGATACCCCTGCGTCCGCCTCCGCTTCCTCAAGCACCGATGTGCAGTGCGGACAGCGGACCGCCAGCAGGTCGATTTCACTCCTGCAGTACGGGCAGACCTTTGTCGTCGGTTCTTCCGGCGCCGGCTCCTCCTTCCTGATCAGGCGGTCACTGATACCGTTGATCACCTTGATCAGCATAAAAATCACAAACGCTGTGATTAAGAAATTGATCACCGCCGTGATAAAATTGCCGTAACAGAGTACCGGTGCATTCTCCCCGCTCCCGAGCGTCACCTTCAGACTGGAAAAATCCGTGCCGCCGAAAATTCCGAGAATCGGCGTCAGAATGTCCTGGTTTAAGGACGTGACGATAGCGGTAAACGCTCCGCCGACAATCACGCCCACCGCCATATCCATCACATTCCCGCGCATGATAAACTTTTTAAATTCCTCAATCAGTCCTTTTCCCCTTGCCATGTCTTTCGTACCTCCCTGATTTCCTTTTTCTGAAAAGTTTCGGAAAAATCATTTTCGGTACCAGCATACCGCATGACCCATTTGCCGTCAAGGGGATGTTCCGACAGTCAGCGGACATTATAATTTGAAAAACTCCATTTTCTGATTCAGCTCGCCGGAAAGCGTCTTTAAGCTTCCTGCCACCTCGGCAAGCATATTGACATTTGCATTTAATTCCTGCATCGAAGCGGTCGTCTGCTCCGCAGAAGCCGCATTCTCCTGAGAAATCGCGGACAGATTGGAGATCACCTCCATCACCTGCGTTCTTGCATTATCACAGACATCCGCATGGTTCCGGATCACTTCGGTTCCCTCTTTTGACTTTGTGATTCCGCTGTTTACCTCATCAAAGCGCATCTTTGTGGCGTCCAGCTTTGCCTGTTGCTCTTTGATCAGTGCTTCGGCCACGCTCATTTCCTGCATTGTTTCCTCCGATTCGTCCTGTAATATCCCGACAATCTTCTGAATCTCCGTCGCAGCCTCGTCTGACTGTACCGCCAGATTCTGAATCTCCGTCGCTACAACCGCGAACCCTCTTCCTGCCTCCCCCGCACGCGCGGATTCAATGGAAGCATTCAGCGCCAGAAGGCTCGTCTGGTCCGTGATATATGTAATCAGCGACGCCGCCTCGCTGATCTTCTGAATCGAGGTATCCGTCAGCTGTATCTGCCTTGCAATCCGCGCGATCGCCTCCGTCGTCCGGTCATTGGAATCACTCAGTTCCTGCATCGTCGCTGCGGAGGCGTCACCGGCATTTCTCATATCCGCTGAGGTGTCCGTCAAACTGCCCACATTTCCCACAATATGTTCAATGACTTCCCCCATTGTGGTAATCTCTGCAGATGCATTCTGTATCTCTCCCGCCTGTGAGACGGCCCCTTTTGAGATATCCTCCACAGCGCGGCTGATCTCATTTGCTGCGGCGCTCGACTGCCCTGCCATCTCGTCCAGCGAATTTCCGGACTGATACAGCGTGTCGGCGGACTGTTTTAAACCGGCTACAATCGCAGTGAGCTGTTTCACAAGCTGCGTCATGGCTGCGCCCATCTCGCCGATTTCATCCGTCCGCTTTACGACAGATGAATCGACAGAAACAGCCAGATTGCCGCCCGCAAGCGTCTGCAGGGAATTTCTGACGCTCACCAGACAGCGGGCGATTCTTCTTGCCATTCCAAACCCAAACAGCGCTGCAAAAATCAGCACGGTGACTCCGACCATTCCGATATTTCTCGTCTTGCCTGCGATAAATTCCGTGACATCCTGCGAAGGTTCCCCCGCAAACACGATTCCGACAACCGACTTATCCGTATTATACAGCGGCACATAACACGCGAAATATTTCTCGCCGTTTACCACGATATCGGTTGTCGTATAAATATTTCCCGCCTGAACGGTCCGCCACACCTCATCAGAGACGTCCGTTCCGACAATCCGCTCCTGCGTGGCACTGTCCACAAGCGTTGTAAGCTTTCTTGTTTTTCCGTAACAGATCGTGATCGCCGACGAAGACTCACCTGCAAAGGCGTCAATCTCCTCCATCCGTTTCGACAGATTGACCGATCCCTTCCAGAGATTTCCATCATCATCCAGATAGTAATCCCCCTCCATCGTATTATCGTATCCCGCTCTGGTCGCCTCAGCCAGCATTTTCAGCCCGTCAAGCGCTTCCTTATTCAGTCCGCTCTTTAAACTTGATGATACGAACAATAAAAGAATAATCGTCGAAAGCGCGGCAGGTACAATTGCCAGACCAATCAGTGTCCCTGTAATTCCCAATCCTCTTTTCTTTTCCATCGGTACGTTTCCTTTCGCGTTTTAATTTCGGCGGTCTTACTCTCAATGGGCAGGCCGACAGCCGTAACTCTTTATATCAATATTATATCTGCCTGATCGAAAAAAGCAAGAAAGTTGCGAAAAAGTAACATTCATTATTTTACCTCACATAGATATCCGAGAGATTGGCGAGAATCGCTCCCGCGATGTCCGGCTTATTCATCGTATAGATATGTACATGATTCACGCCGTTTGCGATCAGATCAATGATCTGCTCCGTCGCGTAGGCGATGCCCGCCTGCTTCATCGCCGCGGCATCGTCCCCGAAGCGGTCCACAATCGCAAGAAAGCGTTTCGGCACCATACTGCCGGAGAGCGCGATGGACTTCCTTACCTGCGCGCGGTTTGTGATCGGCATGATTCCCGCCACCACCGGCACGTCGATGCCCTTTTTCAGCGCCTTGTACAGAAAATTGTAAAGAATATTGTTATCGAAAAACATCTGCGTCGTCAGAAACTCGCAGCCCGCATCTACCTTTTCCTTCAAATGATCCAGATCCTCAAAAATCGTCTCCGCCTCCGGATGCCCCTCGGGATAGCAGGCGCCCCCGATGCAGAAATTGCCCTGCGCCCGGATATCCGCGATCAGCTCGCTCGCATGCCGGTACTGATTCGGCAGCGGGAAATCCACATTTTCCGGGATATCGCCCCGCAGCGCAAGGATATTTTCAATCCCCTTTTCCTTTAGCTCTGCGACCACGGACGCAACCTTCTCCCTCGTCGAGGAGGCGCAGGTCAGATGTGCGAGCGCCGGGATATGATTTACATTGTACACCTCGTTCGCCAGCTCCACCGTGTAATCGCTCGTTCCACCGGTCGCACCGTAGGTCACGCTCATATAGGCCGGTCGAAGGGCAGCCATATCCGCCACGATCTTTTTGTAATTTTCAAGCTGCGTCCCCTTCTTCGGCGGGAACAGCTCGCAGGAGATTGTCACCCGCTCCGTGTTTAACAATTCCGTTATTCTCAATTTAACGCCACACTCCCTTCCTGATAAACCGAATTCCGTTTCTCTCACTGCGACGGTATCTAAAAGCTCCGCAGCTTATCCGAACCGTCGTCGACGGTGTTTTCGATGTTCCGTATCTCCACAAAATAGGAATAGTTCTCATTTACGTTCACCTCAACCCGGTCCCCGACCTTGTGTCCGAGCAGGGCTTTGCCGAGCGGCGACTCGTTGCTGATTAAATTTTTTAATGAATTTCCGCGCACAGTCGTGACAATTCGGTAGACTTCCTCCTCATCGTCCTCCTCGAAATACACGGTCACGGTGTTATTCATCCCGACCTCGTCCTCCGCGGAATCCGTGGAAATGATTTTCGCCGTTTTGATCATCCGCTCTAAATAGCGGATCCGGCTCTCGTTCTGGTTTTTGTCTTTCTTCGCCGCGTGATACTCAAAATTCTCGCTGAGGTCGCCGTGGGCGCGCGCCTCCTTCACCGCCTCGAGCGCCTGCTTGCGCACCACAAGCTTACGGTACTCGATCTCCTCCTCCATCTTTTTGATATCCTGTTCGGTCAGTTCGTCATACATGTTTTCTCTCCTTTTGTTTTACTGAAACAACAGATACCCCAGATACCGCTCATTAAATTTCTCATGCATCGCAAGGTTGATCTCCTGTGCATGCGCAGTGATATCCGCGAGCGTATCCTCCCCGTCTGCATCTGTCAGAAAACGGACCGCTCCCGACAACGCTCCGTTTCCGAGCGCCCGGATGCGCCCCGCAAAGCATTCCGGAAAAAGTCCTGTCGCAATCGCATTTTTCTCATCCAGAAAGCAGCCGAAGCCTCCGGCTAAAAATACTTGCTCCGGCATTCCCCTCTCCGCAAGCAAGGTCTCGATTCCGGCCCGAATCGCGGCCTTTCCCATCTGAAACTGCCGGATGTCCTCCTGCCGAAAGCGGATTCCCTTTGCAAGCGCAAAGCCCTCCGCAAACCACGGGTCCGCAAGCGTGCCGTTTTCGTCCACCGCTCCGATGCGCAAAAGCTCCGCCATCACGTCAATGATCCCGGTACCGCAGAGGCCCTCCGGCGGTCCGTTTTCGATCGTCTCACACCGGGCCTCATACCTCCCGTGCTCCTCTGCGAGGCGCACATGGCTGATCGCTCCGGGCACCCCCGGCATCCCGCAGGAGATACCGCCTCCCTCGAACACCGGCCCCGCCGCCGCGGAGGTCACAAGCATCCCGTCCCGGTTTCCGATCGCCATCTCCCCGTTGGTCCCGATGTCGAGAAGCAGCGCCGTCTCCTCCCGCCGTGCCATCCCGCACGCATAGATGCCCGCCGTGATATCCGCACCGACAAACGCCGAGATGCCGGGCAGTATCACCGCCTCCGCGCCGCCGCTTCTCACCCGGTGCAGCCCGATGTCCACAGGCGTAAAAGGCGCCTCGCCGAGTGTTCTGCAGGACAGGCCGCGCAGCAGATGGCACATCGTCGTATTCCCGACAACGGCCGTCTGGCGGATATCCGACAGCCTGGCTCCCGCCCTCCGGCACAGTTCGGCCGCCATCCGCTGCAGATCCTTTCGGATGCAGGCCATAAGCAGCGCGCCTTTTCCCTCGTTTGCCGCCTGTATCCGGGAAATCACGTCCGCGCCCCAGCTCCTCTGATGGTTGACCTCCGTCTGCGTTGCAAGCACTTCCCCCGTCTCCAAAGAGACAAGCGCCGCCGCAAGCGTCGTCGTCCCGATATCTGCCGCAAGCCCAAGCCGCGGCGCTTTCCCCGATACGTTCCCCGAATATGACGGCGTCTCCATCCGCTCCTGCGCCTTCCCCACATGCGACAGCGCCCGCCGTTCCCCGGGGTGTGACGGCGCCCGCCATTCCCGAGGCTGTGACGGCGCCCGCCGCTGTTCCGGCGCCTCCCCCGGGTATGCAAGCCCCTCCATCCGCCGCTCCCCGGGTACCCTGACCGTACAACCGCCGTTCACCCGCACCCGGCAGGCAGGCGTTTCCTCCCCGTCCACCCACACCGTGCAGCGGCCGCAGGTCCCCCTTCCTCCGCAGGGCGCGTCCACATAGATGCCGGCCTCCCGCAAAAGCTCCAGCAAATTCCTTCCCGGCTCCGCCTCCATGTAAAATTCTTTTCCTTCCGCCTGTATTCTAATACGAATCGCCATTCTCTCTCCGTCCTGCCTCCGGCACTTCCCCGCTTTTGCAGCGGTAATTGACGCCGGCGCGCTTTGCCTGCGTGATCTGGTCCTTCCGCGCGATGTGGTAGACCCGCTCTCCTTTCTGAAAGCGGCTTCCGGTCTGTTTAAAGAAAAACGGCACGTCATATTTCACGCACTGATTCATCGTATCTAAAATCCACGCAAAATTGCAGACACGCGCGTCGTCCCCCGACTCGCCGCCGCAGATGACGCGCTCAATCTGCCCGTCCGCAAGGTAGGGCTCAATCCGAATCGCCTCAAGCATCGGTTCGTGGATAATCATCTTATGCCGGATCGGCAATGAGAGCAGAATCGGAATCCGCTCGTCCGCCCGGCTCTGGTTCTCGGCCGTACACATGACCGTGACATTCGGATATCCCTCTCCCCAGTCGTCCGGCAGGGACACCCGGAAACGGCGGATGCGCTTTGTCACGATCACAAACTGCAGGTCCAGGCGCTCCCGGATCATCGCCCAGGCTTCCTTCCGCCACTCGTCCGCCTCACTGATAAAAAAATCCGACGTCATGCAGGTAAAAACCGGCTCCGCCTCCGGCGCAAGTTTGTATGTTCCCCGGCGGTTTTTCTGTACGGGCAGGTCAAACTTCGCCGTCTTTTTCACCTTTGACGCGTCCTTCCCGAACTCCGCGTCCCTGCGGTACACATAACAGTGATTGCAGCCCGGACTGATTTTGATGCAGCCGTGCCACGGATTCCATGTCGTCATCGTCTGCCTCCTCCCTTGCATTTTTTTCGAAAAACAATATAATAAATCTATTATAACATATCCACAAAACGGATATGTGTCGCGTGTGTGCCCTTGTCCACTGAGGGTAATGTCTACCGACATTATATCATAAATCTTTGAAAAAATATAAAGGAGTTACCCATATGAAATTTATCTCATGGAATGTAAACGGTCTGCGCGCCTGTATACAGAAAGGCTTTCTCGACTTTTTTCACGCGGCGGACGCGGATTTTTTCTGTCTGCAGGAGACGAAGCTCTCGGAAGGGCAGCTTGCCCTCGACCTGCCAGGCTATCACCAGTATTGGAATTATGCACAGAAAAAGGGGTACTCCGGCACCGCCGTCTTTGCGAAAAAGGAGCCGCTTTCCGTGCATTTCGGCATTGACATCCCGGAGCACGACACCGAGGGAAGGGTCATCTCTCTCGAGTACGAAACCTTCTGGCTGGTGACCTGCTACACGCCAAATTCCAAACGCGAGCTCGCAAGGCTTTCCTACCGCATGGAATGGGAGGACGCCATCCGCGGCTACCTCATGAAACTCGACGAAAAGAAACCCGTGATTTTTTGCGGCGATTTAAACGTAGCGCACGAGGAAATCGACCTGAAAAATCCGAAGACCAACCGCAAAAACGCAGGATTTACCGACGAGGAGCGCGAAAAGATGACCGCCCTGCTCTCCGCAGGATTTACCGACACCTTCCGCTATTTTTATCCGGATGCGACAGGCGTTTACTCCTGGTGGTCCTATCAGTTTAAAGCCCGGGAAAAGAACGCCGGATGGCGCATCGATTATTTTATCACCTCAAAACGGCTCGATCAAACACTGTCCGGCGCAAAGATTCACACGGATATCTACGGCTCGGATCACTGTCCGGTAGAGCTCTCCGCGGATGTAACGGCCTGACCGGAAGCTGCAGGCACATCCACCTGCAGGCTTCTGTAATACTGCATCGGCGTCATCCCATACTCTTTTTTAAACGCGCGGAAAAAATGGTTGTAGCCGCCAAAGCCCCCAAGCCGGTACACCTCGCTTGCGGGCTTTCCCTGCTCGATAAATTTGCGGCACAGATCCAGCCGCGCCTTCACGATATAGGCGTGGGGCGTCTGCCCGGTCAGACGCTTAAATTCCCGGCAGATATGATACCTGCTGACAAAAAACTCCCGCTCGAGATCGTCAAGCGTCAGATCTTCCGTCAGATGTTCCCTGATGTACACAAAAATGTCATCCATCATGACATGGCGGCTGTGCTGCCTTTTATGCACACGATCCGCCTCCACACACGCGCGGAGTGTCAGAATCAAAAGCATTGACAGCAGGTTTCTCTCGTACAGCGCCTCCCCGTAACACGGCTCCTGCTCCCCCGCTTCGCTCAGCTCCAGCACAAGATTCTTAATCAGCATCGAATCCCGGCTGCCGGCATGTACGGCCGTCACCTGATACGGAACAAACGCAAACCCTTCGTCCAGCCTTACCCCTTCCCCCGAGAGTTCCCGCAGACAATCCGGCAGCACACGCAGCTCGAGAATCCGGTGTCCGTGCTTCCCGCTGCCCGCATGCAGCGTCACCTGTTCCCCCGGTTTCAGCACAAGCATATCCTCGGTTCCCAAAAGCCGCATCTGCTCTCCGACCGTAAAATAGCCTGTTCCGCGGGCGATATACAGGATCATATAATATTTTCCTGCACGAAACTGCCGTTGTTTGGCCTCCGCAAACTCGTACTTTTGCGCCGTATAATCTCTCACTCTTTGCCTCCATACCATAGATTGGATATTTTCACGATAATTTTCCGTTTTTAAAATATCACATCTGTCACTTTATTACAATATATCAATTTTTACTAGTTTTACTGCAATAAATGGATATATTTTTCTTTTTCCCGCTCCTATAATGAAACTAACATCACAAACAAAACATATGAGCACAGGGAGGTAAATCTATGAAGCTTTTAGAACCCGTCAAAGTAGGAAAAACCACTTTTAAAAACCGCATTATGTTCCCGCCGCTGACCACCGGCTACGAGGAGCGCGACGGCTCCATCGGAGAGCAGAGCTTTCAGTTCTACAAACGGCTTGCCGAAGGCGGATGCGGCTACATTGTCATCGGAGACGTCGCTCCGGCTGCTACCTTCAGCCCGACACCGAAACTTTACAAAGAAGATCAGATCGCTCCTTTTGCCAGACTTGCGGACGCCTGCCACGAATACGGCTGCAAACTCGGTATCCAGCTCTTTCACCCCGAATACAACGTGGACGCTTTAAACGCGCTGTTTGCCCAGGGGAAGATGGACGAGGCGCGCGCACAGCTGCGCCATGACATGCAGCATTTTATCAGCGAGGTGACGGAAGAGCAGCTGCTTACCCTGTTAGACCGTATGGAAGCCTGCGCCGTTCTCGCGGCCAAAGCCGGTGTGGACTGCATCGAAATCCACGGCGACCGCCTCGTGGGTTCCCTCTGTTCAAAAATTCTGAATCACCGGACCGACAGCTACGGCGGAAGCTTTGAAAACCGCACGCGGTTTGCGCTTGCGCTCGTCGCTCGCTTAAAGGCTGCCGTTCCCGATATGGTCATCGACTATAAGCTTCCCATCGTCACACCGCTCGCAGACGGCGGCCTGCGCGGCAAGGGCGGCCTTGAACTCGATGAAGCAAAAGAATTCGCCGTTCTTCTCGAAAAGGCCGGCGTGGACACGCTGCACGTTGCGCAGGCGAACCACACCGGGAATATGGCCGACACCATCCCCCCGATGGGAACACAGCCCTACGGCTTTACCGTGTACTGTGCCGAGGAGATCAAAAAACTTGTCTCCGTTCCGGTTTCCTGTGTCGGCAGAATCGTCACCCCGGAAGCAGCCGAAGCGATCGTGGCCTCCGGCAAGGCGGACATTGTCGGCCTCGGGCGCTCCCTCCTGACAGACCCCGACTTTGCGAAAAAATGCGAAGAGGGAAACGCTGCCTGTGTCCGCAAATGTATCATGTGCAACAAAGGCTGCACCGATAATATCCAGAATCGCGCATTCCTAAGCTGCGTCTTAAACGCAGAAAACGGATATGAGGGCAAACGCGTCATCACCCCCGCCGCACAGAAGAAACAGATCGCTGTGATCGGCGCGGGTATCGCAGGGCTCGAAGCCGCAAGAGTAGCCGCCGAAAAAGGTCACACGGTCACCGTGTTTGAGCAGTCACTGCAGGCGGGCGGACAGCTTCTGATCGCAAGTGTTCCGCCACGCAAAGAAGAGATGATGCGCGCGCTCAATTACTATCAGGCCGTGCTCGCTGCGCTCCCCGTCACGTTCCGTTTCGGCACGACGCTCTCACCGGAGCACTACGCCGACTATGACGATATCATTGTTGCCACCGGCGCCGAAAACATGATTCCCCCGATTCCCGGACATGACCTTCCGAACGTCGTGGGTGCTTGGGATATCCTTGCCAAAAAAGCAGTCGTCTTCGGAAATGTCGTTGTCATCGGCGGCGGACTCGTAGGCGTCGAGACCGCGGAATACCTCGCGCATCTCGGCTGCAACGTCACGATTGTGGAAATGTTAGACGCCATCGCCAAAGAGGAGAGCGGCACAATCCTTCCGACACTGACAAAGGAACTTGATTCCTACGGTGTTGTGCGCCACGTCAATACAAAGCTCGATAAGATTCACTGTGATCATGTGACCGTCACCGCCTCCGAAAAGGATGCCGCGCCAAAGACCTTTGACCTTCCGGCCGATTTTGTCGTGATGGCTGTCGGTGCCAAAAAGCATCTGCCGGATATGGATGGCTGTCCCGTTCCCGTTCACTACATAGGAGACTGCGGCGGCGAGCGGCCCAGCAACATCGACCATGCCGTAAAGAGTGCCTACGACACCGCAAACGCGCTGTAAACAGCCATTTTCTATATATCGCAAAAAAGGACGGGGCCGTCGCATTTTTCGCAAATGATTACATGTCTGTAGCATAAGTGTGAATGCGACTGCCCCTTCCTTTTTTTGACAACGGATGTATAATAGAAATCAGAAATGAGTGAACGCAAATGTTACACTCGCAGATTTGTATGTACACGGAGGCAGAAAATGAAAAAAGAGATTGTAAACGAAACCTTACGGATGGCATGGCCCGCGATTCTGGAATCCTTTTTTGTCGCACTGGCCGGACTTGTGGATTCCTATATGGTAAGCTCACTCGGCAAGGAGGCAGTCGCCTCCGTCGGGCTGACGACACAGCCGAAATTTTTAGGGCTCGCCGTCTTTATCGCGATCAATGTCTCGGTTTCGGCCCTCGTCGCACGACGCAAGGGCGAGCAGCGCAGGGAAGCCGCCAACAATCTTGCACTCTCCGCCTACGCGCTTGCCGTTGTGCTGGCAATCGTCCTGAGCGTATTCTTCGTCGCCTTTGCAAGCCCCATCATGGAATTCTGCGGGTCAACCGAAGCCACACATGCCGGGGCAGTGTCCTATTACAGGATTATTATGGGCGGAATGATCTTCAACTGCATCTCCCTGATCGTCAACGCCTCCCAGCGCGGCGCGGGTAACACAAAAATCACGATGCGCACCAATCTGACGGCCAATCTTTTAAACGTGATTTTCAATTATCTGCTTATCAACGGACATTTCGGCTTTCCCGCGCTCGGAATTCAGGGCGCGGCGCTCGCCACGGTACTCGGGACTGTGGTTGGATGTATAATGAGTGTTTTGTCCATCCTGCCAAAAGAGAACTATATCAGCATCCCCTATATGCTGTCCGAAAAAATCCGCCCCACGACCGCAGCGCTGAAAAATCTCGTGCGGGTCGGATACAGTATCTTTTTCGAGCAGCTTCTGATGCGTATCGGCTTCATGGCCACCTCCATCATGGCAGCCGGACAGGGCACCGAATCCATGGCAGCCCATCAGGTCGCCATGAATATCATGGGACTCTCCTTCTCATTCGGGGACGGACTGCAGGCCGCTGCCGTGGCGCTCATCGGCTTTTCCCTCGGAGCAAAGGACCCCGACCGGGCAAAAGAATACGGAAAAACCTGCCGCATCATCGGCGGCTGTTTTTCCGTATGTCTTGCACTGGTCTATTTCTTCGGTGCCAAAGCCCTGTTTACCGCCTTTTTCCCCGGGGAAGATACGGTCATACAATATGGCATTCACATCATGTATATCATCATATTTACCGTACTCTTCCAGATTGCCCAGGTTATTTATATGGGATGCCTGCGCGGTGCCGGAGATACCCTCTATACCGCCTGCGCCTCCACGGTCAGCGTCACACTGGTGCGAACCTGCGCTTCCTATCTCTTCGGCTATATCCTTGGTCTGGGAATCGAAGGAATCTGGCTCGGTGTGCTCGCAGATCAGATCAGCCGTTTCCTGTTCGCTTCCATCCGATTTAAACAGGGGAAATGGATTCATATCTCCATCTGAATCCGCCTTTCGGATTCAGACTTCGGTCCGATAGACTACACGGTACAGCGTATCCCGGATTCGGTCAAACTCCGGCTCCGGGATCGGATGTCCCAGTGTCATAAGCTTCAGGGGAATGGCGGTACATCCCGGCTGCAGCGGCGGCTGCATATAATCATACCGGTTCATCACAAAACCGTTCCTCTGATAAAAAGCAATTCTGCGTCGTTCGATCTCCCCTTCCGGAGGTTCTACCTCAAGCAGCACCGTCTTATCGCACCCGGCCAGAAACTCTTCCAACAGCTTTCCGCCAAGCCCGTCTCCTCTGGCGGCTTTTTTTACGGCAAAGTGTTCCAGAAATGTGAATGTCTCAAACTCCCACACCGCGAGAATCCCAAGCAGTTTCCCTTCCGCTCGGCAGCCGTACAGCCGATAGGCTTCCTCCTCCATGATTTCCTGCTGCCCTTCCCGCGTTCTCCGCTCTTCCGGCGGAAAACTCTCCGCAAGAATCGTCCATGCCTCCGCAAAATCCGCTTTGCTCAACTCTGTCAGCTGCATACGCTCTCCTCTCTGAAACAACTGGCTAAAAGAGCCGGAATGCCCCTTTGACAAGGTATGACATTCCGGCCTTTTTCTCTTTCATACATTCAGGTAAATCTGTAATCAATATGCGGGGAAATTAATCCTCCTTTAACACAAACTGGCCTACCAGCTCGTCGAGCGTAGCCGCCTGTGCGGACAGCTCCTGGCTTGTCGCCGAGGACTGCTGCGCCGCCGCGGAGTTGCTCTGCACCACCTCGGAAATCTGGCTCACGCCCTGCTCCGCCTGACGCATCGTCTCCGCCTGTGTGATGACCATAGCGCTCAGATTCCTGGAGGACTCTGCAATCTGCTTGATTCCGCCGACTACATTGTCAATCGAACTTGACGCGCGTTCCACGGCACGGCTTCCCTCCGCGATCTCCCGCATGGAGCCTTCAATGAGCTCCCGCGTGTCTACGACTGCCTTTGCACTCTGCTCTGCGAGCTGACGAATCTCCTCCGCTACCACGGAGAAGCCGCGCCCTGCATCGCCGGCTCTCGCCGCCTCAATCGAAGCATTCAGAGAAAGCAGATTCGTCTGTGACGCGATCGACTCGATCTCCGAAATAATATTTCCGATCTTGGCGGAAGACTCGCTGATCTTTTCCATCGCAGTAACCATTGTCTGCATTTCCTCGCGGGTGTGATCGGCCTCATTCGCATAACTCTCTGCCTGCCGGTAAGACTCCTCCGCGCTGCGCGCGCTTTTCTCCATCGTCGTCGTGATATCCATAATCGTCGCCTGCAGCTCCTCAACGGCACCCGCCTGCTCCGTCGCACCCTCCGCAAGGCTCTGCGCGGACTCCGCAAGGTTGATGGATCCGCCGGAAACCTGGTTGGATGCCTCTCCGATCGAACGAATCGTATCTGTCATCTGATCTCTCAGGGCACGCATGGACTGCAGTAATTTCTCGAAATCTTTTGTATATTTCTCGTGTGCACTCGACTGCACCGCGTAATTCTTGCCTTCCATCTCGCCGAGTACTTCCTCGATGTCGGTGATGATCGCATTCAGAGTATTTGCCATATCCGTCGCATCATTTACGATCTCCGCGATCTCGTCCTTCGTGTTCATCTCCGGGAACGGCGATGTGAGATCTCCTGCGGCAAACAGTTTCAAACGCTCACCGAGCTGTTTGAGCGGCTCCGAAATCCCCACCGCAATTGTCTTACCGATGCGCATCGAGGTCATTAACGCCGCCACGATCACAACGATAATCACAAGGATCAGCACGATGCTCAGTAAGGTAAGCGTTGTGGAAAGGCTCTGCCCCTCCGTGACTTTTACCTCCAGAAGGTCATCAAGGTTCTCATTAATACTCTGATATACGGACGCCAGATCGGTCAGCGCCATATCCTGCGCCTGCTTACACTTCTCTCTGTCCGTTGTGGCGCCCAGCTCCATAATCCGCGTATCCAGCTCCCAGTATGTATCCAGCTCCGCCACAATCTCATCATACGTCTCGCGTCCCGCGTCCGATACGATCGTATTCTCAACTGCCGCAAAATTCTCCTTAAAAGATGCGATAGCATCCTCATGCTGCTGCACAACCGCTGCGATGGCGTCCGCGTCATCGTACCCGATCGTAGCCCGCAGGGAAGATCTGACATCCGCGAACTCATACATTGCCTTACCGATGTCTCCCTGTGCAAAACCAAAATTCTTCAATGCATAAGAATACCTGTTTGCAACCGTGATAAGCGCGAGTAATCCCACAACCGCTGCGATTGCCGTGATCAACGATACCCTGACAAAGGATTTTGTCAACTTTTTTTCAATTTTTTCGTCCTTGAACATAACCGATTCTCCTACTCGAATTCGTAATTTTTCAGGTACAAGGATACTCCTCTTCCCCCCTTTTGTTCTATGTTGCCTATTGCAGTTTATTTTCAATCCGATGCAACTTTTTCTCCGCATCCTTAGATACCTATGCGTATAGTTTAGTCCTTTTTGGTATAATTTACAATATCTTTTCAGGCACAGAGGCACAAAATAACGCCTGATATCCGGTATATTGCACAAAACGGGCGACAAATGTCGCCCGCCGTATTATCTCCATATTCTATTTCAGGATATCCGCAACCGTCTCCGCAGGGATTTCAAATTCGACAACCCCCATATACATCGGCGCCACATCGCCCTCGTTAAAGCTGATAACGATATTTCCGTCCGCATTGACATAGAATGAGGTTTCGTCCGTGATCGCGGTAAAGGACCACTCCGGCACCTCCTCATAGTCGACCCAGTACATCACATTTTCGTCCGCCTCCATCTGCGCTTTCATCTGATGTTTGATTTCCTCGCTGATCGGCGTAATGTAATCGGCATTTTCCGCAAACAGATCCTTTAACTCCAGGCGCTCCCCTGTCGTAAGATCAATCGTGTAAAAATAATTCCACTGATAACCGCTGCCCGCCCCCTGATAACAGGATAGCTTCAGCGTAAAATACTGCTCTGTGGTCGCAATCACCTCATTGGAGACCACGACATCCTGATAGCCCCACTCCGCTTCCAGATTCCGTTCAAACTCGCTGACCAGATTCTGCGTGATCGCCTGAATCTCCGCATTGATCTCCGCCGTGGATTTCCGCAGGTTCTCCTGCGCCGCTTTGCATTCCGTCCCGTCGGCAGTCTGCTCAGTGTCGGTGACCGCGACATTCTCCCCCGCGATCAGTTCCGGCACACGGATATCCGCGTTATTCCGCTCGCTCCCGTACTGGTAATCGCGGAATGTGACCACCTGCACCAGTCCGCCGAGAATCGGCACATTACTCATGGCGTAAGCAATGTCCGCCGACAGATTGGGAAGTGCGACAAATATCGCGGCTGCGGCCGCAGCCGCAGCTGCAATCTGCCGTCCTCTCCGCTTTTCGGCATCATGCTTTTCCCGCTTTGCAGCCGCAATGCGCTCCCGCAGCGTTTCGACCTGTGCCTGCGTCATCTCCTCTTTTTCATATTCCGTTTTCAATCTGCTTAATTTTTCAAAATCGTTCCTGGTTTTCTGATTTTCTCCCATACCGGCTCCCTCCTCTTTCCCGTTATGCGTCCCCAAGCTCCACCCGCAGCTTTTTTAAGCCGCGGTAGAGCCTGCTCTTTACCGTGCTGACATTCTCCTCCAGAATCACTGCGATTTCCTCCAGCTTTTGCTCCTCAAAAAAACGGAGTTCAATGACCGCCTTATCCTCCGGTGTCATCGCGTCAAGCGCCCTCCGCAAATCCGCGTTTTCACAGGCGTGCTCAATTCCCGCATCCCTCGCAGCGGGCTCCCATGGCCCGTCCTCCCCAAGCTCTTCAAATGTGTCCTGCACCGAATTCCGGAGTCCGCGAAAAATTTCGTTTAACATAATCCGATACAGCCATGTCGCGGCGTACTCCTCTCTCTTTAACTCAGCACTGTGAAGAATCGCCCGATACGCCCCGTTCTGCACGATATCCGCAGCGTCCGCTTCATTGTGCACATAGCTCATCGCAAGACGATAATAGCGATTATAATTTTCTGTCAAAAGCTGTTCTATCTTCTGTTCCTTTCTCTGCTTTCCCGAAAAAAGCATCCTGTTCACACCTCCTTTGTCTGTTCTGATGATTAGACCCCGGTACGGTTCAAAAAGTTTCATACAAGATGAACGAAAGTGAGGGCATCGCTCCATCATCTAAACTGATGATTTTGCGACACCCTCTTTATCTGAAACTTCTTTTATTCGAAACTTCTGCTGCCCCGTTTACCACGTCTTCTCGAGGCTTGTGTTATAGTCAACCGCATACGGGTTGTCTTCTCTGCTCTTTAAATCCTCGTAAACGGCTCTGCGCTCGTCGGAACTCTCCTCCGCCCAGTACTCATATCCGCGCAGATAGCTGTCCACCAGCTCATCCCACGAACCAAACAGCGGCTGCATCATCTGGGCAATCTCGAGGGATTTGTCAAGCGCCTCCTGCTCGGTGTAATAACCGGCCAGATAGTAAAAGCTTACAAGGTTCATCGCACGGCAGTAATCCCAGCCGTCAAGCGCGGTCGCACCAAACTCCTCGTACATCTTGTACTGCTGTGCCATCTGCTCCGCCTCATCGTTCGTCACGACAAAACACTCATGTACGAAATCGGCCCGGCCATCCTCTGCCACGTCACTCATTCCGTTCTCTTCCAGATAGGACATATTCTCCACAAAACCGGTGCGATGTCCCTCGGTCAGGGCCCACTCGAGCGTCTCGTCCGCCGTCGCGCGGTCCGTCACGTCCCACCATTCCTGCAGAGACTGCTGCTCAAGCGCCTTTGACTCCTCATTCGCGGGAAGTCCGGCAAAACGATTGTAATCCCAGCCGTTGAGCTCCGTAAGTACCGCATAGGACGCGTTAAACCAGCGAACCGTGTCCGTGATCTCCACGGTCGTCGCATCCTCTTCCTCAGGCGCGTTCTCGACAAACTTCGAGCAGGATGCCTTCGCATATGCAATCTCATTGTCATTCATGGAATTTGCACCGTAGAGAATCACATAGTACGCGTAATCCGTCTCACCGTAAACGAGAAATACCTCCGCGCTCGTCCCCTCGACCTCCGCTTTTCCTTTCTCCGCCGCTACGTTCGTCATCCCCGGCACTGCGGGCGCTTCCACACTCTCGCCGTCCGCGGTGTATCCGTAGCTTGACTTTATGAGATCTTTCACCTCGTCCATACTCGATGCCATCTTATTGACACCGCTTTTCTGGAACTGCATCAAAATGGAAATCCTGGTGCCACTCTCATTCATCGCAGCCATAAAATAATCGATTCCCATGTCCTCTGTCTTCCAGTCTTTGTCCAGATAGATCGACGCCGTGCCGTCCGCCGTCGCAAACTCCTTCATATTTGCAAGAAGCTCCTCCTGGCTCTTAGGACCGCCGCAGCCCTGCAGGCATACCGACACAAGCAGTGTCACCACACAAAGCAGCCACAACATTCTGTTCCTTTTCATTTGTTTTCCTCCCTCATTTATAGATTAATACCGGTACTATTGTACCACATTCTGTTTTTATTTCAATACCCGTCGGGAAGATTTACGGCAGATACGAACAGATATTCTGTTTTACTGTCCGTGCTTCTGACTCTTGCTCAAAATTTTCTGAAACTGCGACAAAAATACGGCAACGGTCACAATCGCCGCCACAACGTCGCTGATCGGCTCCGCGAGAAACACGCCGAACACCTTATTTTCAAAGAATATCGGCAGAATAAAAATCAGCGGGATCAACAGAATGATCTTGCGCAGGCAGGCCAAAAACAGGCTGACCTTCGCCTGCCCAAGCGCCATAAAGCTCTGCTGGCACGCAATCTGAGCTCCAAACACACACATCCCGGCTATATAAATCCGAAGCGCCCAGGAAGCGTACTCCACAAGCGCGGCATCGTTTGTGAAGATACCGGCGAGCAGTCCGGGTGCGCACATCGCAACCGCCCAGAACAGCGTCGCGTAGGTCAGGCACACCCCAAGCTGAAGATAAAATACCTTCTTTACGCGCGATTCGTTTCCGGCACCGTAATTAAAGCTCATGATCGGCTGACCGCCCTGGCAGAAGCCCTGCAGCGGCATCATGACAAACTGGAACACGCTCGTCAAAATCGTCATCGCGCCGACGGCAATATCACCGCCGTACCGCGCCAGACTCGACGTAAAACACATGGACAGCAGACTTTCGGTCGACAGCATCACAAACGTGGAGACGCCGAGCGCAAGGCACGGCTTAAAGACAGCCGGATCCGGTTTCAGATTTTCTTTTTTCAGACGGAGAATCGTTTTCTTACCGGTCAAAAACTTAAGAATCCACACGGCCCCCACCGCCTGGCTTAAGACCGTCGCAAGCGCGGCCCCTCTCACGCCCATGCCGAAGCCAAAGATAAAAATCGGATCCAGAATAATATTGATCACCGCCCCGATCACAGTCGTGAGCATGCTGATTTTGGCAAAGCCCTGCGTCGTGATAAACGGATTCATCCCCAGCACGGTCAGCACAAAAATACTCCCCAGAATATAGATCCGTGCGTACGACAGCGCATACGGAAGCGTCACGTCGCTGGCTCCGAAGAACCGAAGCAGCGCCGGCGCCGAAAAGTAAAAGATCACCGTCAGAGCCGCCGCCATAAGTACCAGCAGGGAAAAACAATTTGCAACAATCTTTTCCGCATGCTCCCTCTCCCCGCGCCCCATTGCGATCGCGGTAAGCGGGGCCCCGCCGGAACCCGCCAGCATCGCGCACGCGTTCATTAGCATCAGAATCGGGACAAACAGTCCTACTCCCGTAAGCGCGGATGCCCCTACTCCCGGAATATGCCCGATGTAAATCCGGTCGACGACATTGTACAGCAAATTGATAATCTGAGCGACCACGGCCGGAATCGCCAGCCGTGCAAACAGTTTCGGGATACTCCCGGACCCCATATCCTGCGTCTGTGCATCATTTCCCATTTTTAATTTTTTCCTTTCCATATTTATTTACATTTATTCTAAACCCTATTATAATAACAGAGTCAATAAAAATCTGCATAAATTTGAAATGCACGGTAAAACGGCGGCGGACGACGGATTGTCTGCCGCACAAAAAAGGAGAAACATGCAGGATTATTTTCTGATCAGCGAATTTGCCAAATTAAGAGACATCAACATAAACTCACTGCGCTATTACGAAAAACTCGGCTTGCTCAGGCCCGCCTATATCGACGAAAAAACAAACTACCGATACTATCTGCCGGAACAGATTTCCGTTTTAAATAAAATCATTCTGTGCGTCCAGCTCGGCATCCCGTTAAAGGAAATGGCAGGCATGATCGATGAGGACGGCAATCTGCAATCGCAGAAACTGCTGGAACAGGGAAAGCTTCTGGCCCAGAAGCGAATCGAGGAAATGCAGGCCAATCTCAATTATATCGAGGCGTCCTTAAAAAGCATTGAGGACAACAAAAAATATGCCGACAAACAGGGGATTTACCCAAGATATTTTAAAGAGCGGACCGTTATCACAACCGAATACTTTCCCAAACAGAGCGACGTCAAAAAAAAGATGATATCTGAAATTGCAGAACTTTACAAAACCACTCAGAAAAACAATTTTTTTCCGCAGCTTCCGGCCGGACAAATCGTAGATGTCGATCCGTCGGGAACCATGCAATACCGCTGTTTTTTCGAGGTATTAAACGTCACAAAAAATCTTCCGCAGCTGCTCACACTCCCTGCCGGAACCTATTCCTGTATGCAGTTAGATTCAAATCCGGGGATGAACCTGGCTGAAATTATCCGAAAAAACTGGCCCGAGAAGGAATCATTTACCGTGATTGTGGACAATGTAATGTTAGAGAAATTCAGCTTTAAAACAAGGCCGAGCGAACTGCAGATCATCCCGCAGCCGGTCGAAAACCGCATTCAGAACCTGACGTAGAAATAGAAAAAGGAGTACCGCATGGAAAAAGAACGCGTCTATCTCGCCATTGATTTAAAATCCTTCTATGCCTCGGTAGAGTGTGTCGAGCGGCAGCTTGACCCGCTTACGACACACCTTGTCGTCGCGGACGCCGCGCGGACCGAAAAGACGATCTGCCTTGCCGTCTCCCCTTCCCTGAAGGCCTACGGCATCCCCGGCAGGGCAAGGCTGTTTGAGGTCATCCGCCGCGTGGAAGAAATCAATCTCCGGCGAAAAGCCGAGGCTCCCGGACAGACTTTTACCGGCTCTTCCCACAGCGCCCCCGAGCTTGCCGGGCGCCCGGAGCTTGCGCTCTCCTACATCACCGCGACGCCGCGGATGGCTTTTTATATGGAATACAGCACCGCCATCTACAACATCTATCTCAAATATATCGCACCGGAGGATATCCACGTCTACTCCATAGACGAAGTTTTTATAGATGTGACCGAGTATCTGAACACCTACCGGATGACGCCGCGCGAACTGGCCTCGATGATCATACACGATGTGCTCGATACGACCGGCATCACGGCAACGGCCGGAATCGGCACGAATCTGTATCTGTGCAAAGTCGCGATGGATATCGTTGCAAAGCATGTGCCGCCGGACGCAGACGGCGCCTGCATCGCGGAGCTCGACGAGCTGCGCTACCGGCAGCTTCTGTGGGATCACAGGCCGCTGACCGACTTCTGGCGCGTCGGGCGCGGCTACCAAAAAAAGCTCGAAGCCGTCGGGCTGTACACCATGGGCGATATTGCCCGCTGCTCTCTGGGAACGGACCTGCAGTATCACAGCGAAGAGCTTTTATACCGGCTGTTCGGCGTCAACGCCGAGCTGCTGATCGACCACGCCTGGGGCTTCGAGCCGACCACGATTGCCCAGATTAAGGCATACCGGCCAGAGACAAACAGCATAAGCCAGGGGCAGGTCCTGCCGGTTCCCTACGATTTCGAAAAGGGCAAACTGATCGTGCGGGAGATGACGGATTCGCTTGTCTTAGAACTCGTGGAAAAAAGGCTTGTCACCGACCAGATTGTGCTCACCGTCAGTTATGAGGACCATACGGAGCATGCCCACGGGACAGCGGGCTTAGACCGGCAGACTTCCTCCGGACGGCTGATCACGGACGCCGCACTGGATCTGTATGCGCGCATTGTCAACCCGAAGCGTTCGATACGCCGCGTGAATGTCGCCGCAAACCGCGTCGTGAATGAAACCCTCGCCGGGAAACCGGACGACTTTGAGCAGCTTAATCTGTTTACCGACTATGCGGCGCGAAAAGAGGAACAGAGAGCGGAGGATGCACGCCTCTCCAAAGAGCGGAAGCTCCAGGAGGCCATGCTGTCCGTCAAAAAGAAATACGGGAAAAATGCCGTCTTAAAGGGAACAAGCTTACAGGAGGGCGCCACGGCCGCAGAACGAAACCGGCAGATCGGAGGTCACAGGGCATGAATCACAACGACACGCACAAATATGACAATATCATTCACCTTCCGCACCATGTCTCGCAGAGACACCCGCAGATGCCGGCCATAAACCGGGCAGCGCAGTTTTCTCCGTTCGCCGCGCTCTCCGGGTTTGACGACGCCATCACAGAGGCTGCAAGGCCGACCGACACCTTTGCGGAGCCGGACGAAGACCAAAAGGAACTGCTGAACCTGCGGCTCTTGCGGATTCAGGAAAATCTCCCGCGGCGGCCCGAGATTACCGTCACCTACTTTCGACCGGGCGAAGACAACGACGCCGACACTCCGCGGCCCGTCCCCACATCCAAAAAAGGCGGCTGCTATGTGACCGTACAGGGAATCGTCAAAAAAATCGATGCAACCGGACGGCGGATTCTGTTTGCCGACGGCACCGCCGTCCCCATCGAATTTCTCTGTTCCGTGGACGGGGAGCTGTTTGACGATATGTTCTGATTCAGATGCTGTCCATCCATCGTTTTTTCCGAAAAACGACAAGCGAAATGCCAAGCCTCACACATTCCTCGAGGGACAAGATAAAATACACATATGTGATCGGCAGCCGCAGGACAAACGCCGAAAAGAGTCCCAGTGGAACCCCGAACCCCCAGGTCCCGATCAGATCAATCCACATAGCGTATTTCGTCTTTCCCCCGCTTCGGATAATCCCTCCGCCCAGAATCATATTTTGCACCTTCACCGGCGCGATCACGGCGATTACCGCGAGCAGACGCACCGTCAGCTCCTGCACCGCGGGCTCCACCTCATAAATTTTCACATAATACGGACCCACGGCAGCCAGCGCGAGCGACAGCAGCAGCGAACCAAAAAAACCGTATAAAAGCAGCTTTTTCGACTCCGCATACGCACGCTCGTATGCCCTTTTCCCGAGCGATTTCCCGACCAGTATCCCCGACGCCTGCGCCAGCCCGCCAAGCGCCCCGATCACAACCGTCTGGACCGGTATTGTCATCGTCATCGCTGCGCAGGCATCTGTCCCTATGTTTCCGTAGATTGCCGTATAGACATTCTCTCCGAGACTCCAGAGAAATTCACACAGCAGAAGCGGTCCAAGGATTTTCAGATATTGAAGTCTGAACTCCCGCTGCAAAGGCAGCCGCGGCTGCCTGCTCTCCTCCTGCATTGTCCTGCGCGCTCTCTCCTTCTGCACTGTCCCGTGCGCTCTCTCCTTCTGCACTGTCCCGCGCACGCTCCGCCCGCAGGTATCCCGTCCCCTTTCCCGCCTGCGTATGACCGCAAAAAAGAAAACGGCTACGAGCGCGCAGGCGATCGTCTGGGAGACGGCACTTGCCGCGGCCGCTCCCTGCACGCCCATTTCCGGGAAAACCCATTTCCCGAAAATCAGCAGATAATTCAACCCTGTATTTAAGATCAGCGCAAAGATGCTCGCATACAGCGGCAGCAGCGCAGCCTCCATGCACCGGAGCATGGTAGTCACAACCGCGTTTACCGCCGCAGGCAGAAAGGACAGTGCAAAAATCCGCAGATATGCGGCCGCAAGCGCAAGCGTTGCCGCGTCCCCGGTGTATACCGACATGATGCGTTCCGGAAACAGGACGCAGAGCAGCGTAAATACTGCTGCAAGCCCGGCGGCAAACGCCAGCGCCATAGAAAAGCTTCCCGCGATACGCCTTTCATCCTTTTTTCCCATATACTGTGAAATCATAATCCCCGCCGCGGATGCGACCGCGGCAAGAATGACGGAATACAGCGACGCAAATTTTCCGGCCAGACCGACTCCGGCGATACTGCCGCTCCCGAGCTGCCCGATCATCACCTGGTCAATCACACTGAAGGAAGATTGCAGCAGCGACTGCGCCGTTACCGGCAGTGCAATTTTTAATACGGTTCTCTCAAACGTCTCTTTTGGTTCCATAATCAGTCACCTTCCAATTTTTTTACACTGTCGCGCTCAACAAGAAACACCGGCAGTTTTACGGCAAGGCGTTCCTCCCTCCCCTCCCGCAGCCGCAAAAGCATTTCAAGCGCGATTTTTGCTCTCGCACCGGTATCCTGCCTTACCGTGGTCAGCGGCGGACTGCAGGAGGCGCACAGCGGGCTGTCATCAAATCCCACGACGGAGAGATCCTCCGGTACGCCGATTCCCCGCTCCCGCAGACAGCGGATGAGCTCCGCCGCATAGAAATCAGAGACCGCAAAGACCGCCGTGTATGTTAAAATCTCCGCTTCCCGCTCCCGATAAAAGCTTCTCCGGTCGCTCTCATGCATCGGAATCTGCAGGAAACCGGCCCCATTTTCTCCGATCGCCGCGACACAGCCTGCGACGCGCTGTGAATCCATATAGTCGAGATTATCCGAAATGCACAAAACACGCTGATGCCCCATACGCTTCAGATAAGTTCCCACCTGACGACCGCCGTCATAATCGTCGAGCGTCAGATTGCAGGTCCGTTCGGTTTCCTCAAAATCTCCGTCATAGACGACAAACGGGATGCGCATGGACTCCCGCAGCTTCTTATAGTCCTGCTCGCAGAATCCGATGATCACCAGTCCCTCCATATTCCACATGGATGCAAAGCGGACAATCTCGTCCCAGCGGTCCGTCACCTTAAGCATCATAAAGTAACCCGCCGCATCAATCTCTCTTGACAGCGCATTTACCGACGCCCCGATAAAACCGTCCTCCAGCACATGCCCCTCGTATTTTTCATGGTCGTTTATGACAATGCCGATTATCCTGGAATCGTTCTGTGCCAGCAGAATCCCCGCCCGGTCCGGAAGGTAACCGCTCTTTTCCACAAGTTCCCAGACACGTTTTGCGGTCGCGTCCGAGATCTTTCCCGTCTTCCCGTGAATCACGTTCGATACCGTGGCCGTACTAAGCCCCAGTTCTTCCGCAATATCGACAATCCTGATGCGTTCTTTCTCCATCCGTCCGCAATCCCTCCAAAAAATATTTTTAAGCAACGGCCGCATGCTCCCGCAAACGGGCCCTATATTCAACAAAAATTCGGGTGCGGAAAACAGTCAGATTTACGACCGCATCCGGTACCCGAATTAAGTATAGTGAAAACTATTTTGTTTTTCAAAGGTTAAATGCATAACCCGGCCTTTTTATGATCAATCCGGCCTTCTCTCTGCAAGCCGGAAATTACAGGCTTCCTCTTACATCCGAATCATACCCGAGAAATCCTTCATCACCTCCGATATCCGAATCTGCTGCGGGCAGACCTTCTCGCACTGTCTGCATGCGATACAGTTCGCCGGCCGCTTCTCCTCGGCCATGCTCGCAACCGCCATCGGCGCGATAAAGCCGCCTCCGGTAAGCTTGTGCTCATTATACAGCGCAATCAGCTCCGGAATGGGCAGTTCTTTCGCGCAGTGGCTGGTACAGTAATGGCACGCGGTACACGGAACGCCGCTCTTTTTCGTCTCCTCGTCCGCAAGTTCCAGCAGCGTTTCATACTCACTCTCTGCAAGCGGCTTCTCCCCGGCCCAGATCCCGATATTCTCTCTCAGCTGCTCCATATCGGACATTCCGGAGAGCACCATCGTCACACCCGGCACGGTCTGCAGGAAGCGGAACGCCCACGCGGGAATACTCTCATCCGGCCGCAGTTCTTTTAATTTTTTCTCCATGTCCTCTGGCGCCGACGCCAGCTTTCCGCCGCGGAGCGGCTCCATCACCCAGACCGGGATGCCGGCCTTTCGCATCAGCTCCGCCTTTTCTCTGGCATTCTGGAAATGCCAGTCCATATAATTGATCTGCAGCTGGCAAAACTCCATATGCCTGCCGTAAGCATCGAGAAAGCGTTTTATGACATCCATCCCGCCGTGCGCGGAAAATCCGAGATGTTTGATGCGCCCAAGCTTTTTCTGCTCCAGCAGATAGTCCATAATCCCGTATTCCGGATTCAGATACTCGTCGATATTCCCCTCGTAGACATTATGTAACAGGTAAAAATCAAAATACGGCGTCTTGCACTTTACAAGCTGCTCCTCAAAGATTTCCTTTACCTTCGGCATATTTGACGTGTCATAACCCGGAAACTTTGTCGCGAGATAAAAGCTCTCCCGCGGATACTTCGACAGGAACTTCCCCGCCGCAAGCTCCGAATTTCCGTTGTGGTAGCCCCATGCCGTATCAAAATAATTGATGCCGTGCTCATACGCGTAAGCGATCATCTCTTCCGCCACTGCCTCATCCACCACAGCGTCATTGCCGTCGATCACCGGCAGGCGCATCATACCGAGTCCCAGCCCGGAAAGTTTCAGTCCCTTAAAATCTCTGTATACCATGCTTACCTCCTTTGGCCGCCGCAGGCGGCTTTCCGTCTTTCTCCTGTTCCGAAAAACTCCTTTCCCCGGCGCATCCGAAAATGACATTCCGTCCGCGCCATCGCTCGTATCCAGTATACGTCAAAAGCCACACAAATTTCAAATGCATAAATGTATGCACATGCTATGCCTCACAGGCATGGCGGATACTCCGGCCGGCCACCGGCCGCAAGCACATTGTACGCGATTTATACCGACAAAAATCCGTTTTGGTTGCACGGAGACGCATAAAATTTTATATCATTCTAAAACTCTTTTTTCTGGAAAATAAATACCTTTACTGTTTTCGCATCTTTTTTCTTTTCTCTTGCAAACGCTTTTTTAAACGCTTCCGGATTTTTTATAATTCTGTTTTTATCCCATACAAAAAAACAGATACGATCTGCGCGATAGTGGAAAGCATCCGCTCCCAATTCTTCTATCAACTGCTTTTCGCTCATACTTTCACGCGTACATTTTGTTTCAATTATAAGATTATACAAATCCAGATAGATATCAGCCCTCATTCCTGCATATCCATTGTCATTATATACCTCCTGCCTGATTGTCGGAAATACAGGCAGCAAAACGGAATACAACATCCTCTGTAAATCATACTCATTGCCAATCCGAATCGAATTTAACACCTCTCCTGTCAAAGTCCCCCGTTTGTTTACCGGATCTTTATACATTGCCTGATAATACATATAAAAATTTTCCAGAATCCTATCTATCAGCAGCTCTCCCTGCTTATCCATTTCGTTTTCAGAAATAATCATTCTTTCTTCCAGTGTCTTTATCGTTTCGCTCAAAGATTTTTTAAGTGATAATATGGCATCATTTTCAGAATATTCATTATCTACATAATGCATTTTTACACTCACTATCTCCTGTTCCCACTCTGAAAACCCGATTTCTTTCATACAAATTCTCACTTTGCTGCACCACAACTGATATCTGTTTTGTAACTCCTGTCTGTCGAAAACTTCCATTAATTTTTTTCCTTCTGAAATCAGAGCCTTTATCCCCATAGCCTTTCCTTCCCAATTCCCCATCTGATATAAAACAAAAACATATTATCCAATATATAAATCACGTCATCTTTCCATTCCAAAACCTGATAAAGACTCCCCTGTTGTTCCAACATTTTCTGCCAGTTTTTTAAAGAGTCTTTTACTTTCTGCTGTTTTATCACATAATCATCTGTGGTCTTTTTAATTCTTTCCATCAGTTCATCAATACTTAACTCTACCAAAGGAGGATTGTCCGCCAATATTTTTAGAATCAAACCATAAATGTCCTTCTGACTTCCGTCATAAAGCGTATATTTCAATCTTTGCTGCCCGCGGGTAGGTGGTCCTGCCTTTAATACACGCACAACATCAGCATACGGAAGATTCATGCAGGTGAATCGACAGCTTTCTTCTATAACAGCCTCCGTAATTTCTTCTGTTGTTCCAGGCAAAAGACCGATATTAAGACAAATTGACTGCATTAATTGCGGCGAATGTATACTCTCCTCTGCCATTTTAGCCATCAGTCTTTCCTCTACTGTCATATTCAACTCTGAAAATCCCTTATTTGCAATTCGAACCAATTCTTCTCTTTTCCACGGCTCTATTTCTATAATCGATATTCTTCCCGTCAAATCCGGGTTTAAGCGAATGGCATCATCCGAACGATATGGCAGAGATATAACCACTGCTTTAAATCCCGAACGTATCACTTCCTTCAGCTGGCATGCAATATCATATTGGATTTCCAGCGGCGCATAATGAAAATCATCTAAAACAAGAATCTTTTTTTGCTCATTAAAATACCGGATCACTCTGTCTTTCGCGGCAAAATAATCTTTTGTAACAATTGTAGATCTATATTCACTGTCGGAGATATCTGTCGTCTCCTGACTAATTCTTGCCGTCATGGAAATACCTGTCTTTTTTCCGATTCCGGTCCAAAAATCATGTTCTTTTGAAAAATCGTTTCCTGACATAGAAACCATATGTTCTCTTCCGATTACATTTTCACATAATACGGTTTTTCCAATTTTGGAAGGTCCCACAATATAGGTCAAATATCCCTCTATCGAAAGGCTCTGTTTTAAACGCTCTTCATAAGTATACCTTGTTCCGCTTGAACTCCTTGACACATAGGTCCGCTGCGGATAAGTACCCGGTTTAAAAATATCAGAAAAGCTTTTATCCATAATAACACTCCCTTTTATCAGCTTATATATCTAAATATATCATATTTATCCCCCTTTTCATACCTTTATACATTATTTTGCGAAAAAATATGTAAAAGAAAACCTGCACTGTACGAAACCGCGCAGAATTTTTCCGGCGCATCAGCCCAGCAGCCCCACCGTCACATCGTTGACATTCGTGCCCGTCGCGCCGGTCTTTATCAGGCCGCCCGTCTTCTCCAGTGCATGGTAGGCGTCGTTTTCTTTCAAAACCGCGTCTACGGAAAGGCCGCATTCCGCGAGCGCCCCGCATGTGTCCCCGTCCGCATAGCCGCCCGCCGCATCCGTCGGGCCGTCCGTCCCGTCGCTTCCGACGCTGATGAGCGCGGCGTTCGAAAGCCCGGCAAGCCCCGGAGCGGCAGCAAGCGCAAGCTCCTGATTGCGCCCGCCGAGCCCGTTTCCGGTCAGGTGCACCACCGTCTCGCCGCCGGCCAGAAACGCCAGCTTACGGCCCTCCCCGGCATGCGTGTGCAGCACGGAAGCCAAAAAACGCCCCGCCTCCCTCGCCTCGCAGTCAAGCCCGTCGGAAAGCAGCACCGTCTCGTACCCCAGCCGCCTGCACTCTGCCGCGGCCGCGCGGCACAGTTCGCGGACGCTTCCGATCACCCGGACATGCACATTTTCCGCTTCTTTCGGCAGCTCCCGCGCCAGGCAGTCCCGCGCGTCCTCCCCGAGCCGCAGCCCGTATTTTCTCACAATTTCCGCCGCCTGCGCACAGGTGGAGGAATCCTTTGTGACGGGGCCGGAGGCAATCATGTCTAACGGGTCTCCCACGATATCCGACAGAATAACCGCCTCCACCCGGGCCGGCGCGCAGTGAGCCGCAAAACGCCCGCCTTTTACCGCAGACAGCCGCTTGCGGATCGTGTTTGTCTCGACGATATCCGCCCCGCAGGCCAAAAGCTGTCCCGTGATATCGCGCAGATCTTCCGCCGGAATCAAAGGCTGCTCAAACAGCGCGCTCCCGCCGCCCGAAAGGAGAAACAGTACCGTGTCCGAAGGGCGCAGGTTTTCCGTCAGCGCAAGCGCCTCTGCCGTAGCCCGAAATCCGTTCTCATCCGGGACCGGATGCCCCGCCTCATAACACCGGATGCCGTCAGGCGCTCCCTTCGCATGCCCGTATTTCGTGATGATGATGCCTTCCTCCACAGGCGACTTTACCACCGCAAGCGCCGCATCCGCCATTCTCCAGGCGGCCTTTCCGACCGCGATCAAAAACAGCCTGCCCGGGCATTCAAAATCCGCGAGCGCACGCCCCACCGCCTCATCGGGCCTTGCGGCGGCAATGGCAGCCCGCACAATCGTTTCCGCATCTTTCCGCAGCGTCTGATTCATGATTTCCTCCTTTTCACAAAGCGGGCCTGCCGTCTGCTGCGGCAGTCCCTTCCCCATTATACCAGCTATTTCTCATTGCGTGCGTTTTTTCTATCAGTCTTTCAGCCCCGTCCAGCGCTCACGCAGATACCACACCGCCTTTTTCGGCCTGCGGTCCCTCGTAAACACGCCCTTTTTATTGCCCTGCACGCGCTTACTATTTTCCGCGGTCGCAAAATCCGCAAAGTTCCACACATGTTCGCCGCAGACATACGCCTTTGTGTCAAATAGCTCGCAGTATGCCCGGATAAACTGTTCCTGATACTCTTCGCTGAACAGATCACCTGTGACATCGTGCAGTCCCGCGACGGCGTCCGCGCCGAACTCGCCGAACACAATCGGTTTGTCCGGATATTTCCGGTGGAAGCGCTCAAGCTCATCCGCAAGCAGCGCAGACGCGCCGCGCAGATTTCCCTCCGTGTCGTACCAGCCGTTATAGCGGTTAATCATCAGAAAGTCGCAGAGTTCCGACACCTTGCAGCTCTCAGGCGTCGCGCCGCCGTAAGTCACCACCGTGAGCGGACGATGCTGCGGGTCCGTCTTTCTCGCAAGCGCAAAAAGCGGCTCAAAATATTCCTTCGCCCCCTCCTCCTCGCTCGCCGGCTCATTTGCAAGCGAAAACGCAATCACACACGGATGATTTTTGTCCCGCGCGATCAGCTCGCGCAGTACCTGCGCGTGATGCTCTGCGGTCTTTAACGTGGTCCACGTCCCGTGCGGGACGCCGCCCAAAAGCCCCGTTGCCGTAAAGCCGGTGTGAAGTCCGACCGCCGGGACCTCGTCAATCACAAGAATCCCTTCCCTGTCGCACAGGCGCATCATCTCTTCGCTGTACGGATAGTGGCTCGTGCGAAACGAATTTGCGCCCATCCACTTCATCAGGCCGATATCCTTCACATTGTAGGCCTCGCAAAAGCCCCTTCCATGGACCGCGGCGTCCTCATGCTTTCCAAACCCTTTCAGATAGACCGGCGCTCCGTTGAGCCACAGCCCTCCGTCTCTGACGCGAAACTCCCGAAACCCGAACTCCTCCGTATAGACATCCCGCATCTCCTCTCTCCCGCGCCCGGTAAGCGTCACGCGCAGTCGGTACAGATAAGGGTCGTCTGTGTTCCAGAGACGACAGCTTTCGATCTTCCCGCTGCCCTGGCAGCCGCTGCCACGAAAGAGCACCGTATCGTCCCCGCCGCCCGCGAGCACCTCCACGGACACCTCTGTTTCCGTCTCCGCCGTCCCGCCGCAGCTTATCTCATACGAAAACACGCCGTCCGTCCCGCCTGTGACTACAATGTCACGGAGATAGGTCTCCGGCGTCGTGTAGAGTACGACCGGGCGCATGATGCCGCTATAATTATAGAAGTCAAAATTCGGAAGATTTTCAAGCGACTCCTCCAGTCCCGGAAATTGCCGCCGCACAAGCCTCCCGCACGGGAGTGTGCTCTCATCCACCACATTGTCCGCCAGAACGGTAATCCGGTTCTCCCCGGCCCGCACAAAGCTCCCGATTTCGATTTCAAACGGCAGAAAGCCCCCTTTGTGCTCCGCTGCAAAGCTTCCGTTTACATACACCTTCGCGCGGTGCGTCACACTGCCGAAGCGAAGGAGCAGACGCCCTAAAAGAAGCGCCGCAGGCAGCTGCACCGTCCTCTCATAAACCATTCCACCGACATGATCCCGAAAGCTGCGCCCCTCATAGATATCATTGTAAGAGCAGGGCACGGGCATCAAAACAACAGACTGCTCCCTACGGGGACAGTCCTTTTGTTCTACAACAGCCTCCCCGGTAAGCGGCTGCGCCGCGTCATACACCTCGTCCGCCGCAAGCAGCTTAAACTTCCATATACCGTCTAACGAGCAGACCACTCTGCTCTCAGTCATTTTGGGATAAAGCATTCTTTTCCTCCTTATGCACACATCAGCCCTTGACGCCGCCCGCCGTAATACCTTCCACAAACCATTTCTGGCACAGGATAAAGATCACGAGCACCGGTATCAAAGACAGCACGGACGCCGCCATGATCAGCGCATATTCCGCCCCGTACTGCGTGATAAACATCCGGATACCGAGCTGAATCGTCTTTAACTCGGTACTGTTTAGGTAAATCAACGGCCCCATAAAATCGTTCCAGATATTCACAAACGTAAAAATCACCAGCGTCGCAATGCCCGGCTTTGCCAGAGGCAGCGCAATCCGAAAAAAGATGCCGTACTCCGTCAGGCCGTCAATCCGCGCCGCCTCCAAAAGCTCGGTCGGGATACTCATCATAAACTGCCGCATCAAAAACACGCCGAACGCGGAAAACGCCTGCATCAGAATCAGCCCGAGATGCGAGTTGGTGAGGCCGAGCTTTCCCATCAGCGCAAACTGCGGCACCATATACACCTGCCACGGAACCGCAATCGTCGTCACATAGACGACAAACAACAGGTCGCGTCCCTTAAAATTTACCTTCGCGAAGCCGTACGCGGCAAAACAGCTGGTAAACACCTGGATCAGCGTCGTAATCACCGTAAGTTTCGTCGTATTTTTAAAGAACGTCATAAGCGGTATTTTTTCCCATATCAATTTGTAATTCTCAAAATGCCACTCCCGCGGCAGAAGCCGCATCGGCAGTGAAAATACCTCGTTATTGCTCTTAAATGAAGCAAACACCATCCATGCAAATGGCATCAGCATCAGCGCTGCAAGCAGAGTGAGTACTGTATAGATGATGATTTTGTTTCTCGTTTTTCCCGTCTCCATAAGTCTCCTCCTACACAAAATCGGTAAATTTCTTTTCGCCGCGCATCTGAACCAGCGTGATAATCAGGACAATCGCAAACAGCACAAGCGCGCTCGCGCTCGCATACCCGAATTTGTAATCCACAAACGCCGCGTTATAGATATGGTTGACCAGAACGTTCGTCGACCTTCCGGGACCTCCGCCCGTCATCACATAAATCAGATCGAACACCTTAAAGCACTGAATCGTCAGCATAATCACCACAAAAAACGTGGTCGGCGTGAGCATCGGTATCGTGATATAGCGAATCTTTTTCCAGCCCGTCGCCCCGTCAATCCCGGCCGCCTCATACAGATCTTTCGATATTCCCTGAAGCGCCGCCAGGTAGACGACCATATAATACCCCATATATTTCCAGACACTGACAATGATAATCACCCACATCGCCCAGTCCGTCGACGCGCACCATTTCGGCGGATTCTCAATGCCGATAAAACGGAGCAGTTCGTTAATCGGCCCAAACTCCGGCTGAAAAAGCATGTTCCACACCGCACCCACGGCGACGAGGGACGCCACATACGGGAAAAAAAACGCGGTCCGATACACCACGATACCCTTGATCTTTGAATTTAACAGAATCGCCACGGCAAGCGCCGCCACCAGCGTCAGCGGTACCGTAAACACGGCGTACCACAGTGTATTTTTCAGTGATATCTGAAACGTGCTGTCGCCGAACAGTTTCACGAAGTTCTTAAGCCCCACAAACTTCATCGGCACATCGGAGCCGTCCCACTCCATCACACTCAGCACAAACGAAAAACACACCGGCAGAAAAATAAAGACAAAATATCCGATAAAATTGGGAACGACAAATGAATACCCGATGAGATTCGTCCGGATGGCTCTCTTCCTCTTACTCGTCATAATCGAAACTCCTTTCCAAAAAAGCTTACAGAAAGGGCGTCCGCAGGTCCCATATTCCGCCGCGGACGCCCCACATTTTTCTGTTCTTTACTCTTCTCTTGCCTCTGCCGCTCTCTCATTCATATTCGCGATTCCGGTCTCGATATCTTCTTCCCCGATCATAATCATGTCGTGTTCTTCCTCGATCACCTTGCGCACGGCCGCCATCTTTGCGTCTAACGGGCGGTCAAGCACCAGGCTCTTCACCTCGAGCGCCGTCTTTCCGTCCTCCGGAAAGCCCTCGATCGACGCGAGCTTATCAATGACGGTATCGGAAGAAACCGCCGGGAACACGCTGTTGTCCGCAAGAATCTCCGCGCCTGCCTCGCTGGTCGCAAACTTTACAAACTCCCATGCCAGATCTGGCACATCCGTCTTTGCATTGATCGCGATCGGCGTCACGGAACCGACCGTGCTGCCTGCCTCCACGCCTTCCGGATGCGGAATCTTTGTCACGCCCCAGTTAAAATCGATTTTACCGTCTGCCTTATCCTGAATCAGTGTGGCGATAAACCAGCTTCCCATCGGAAGCATCGCGCACTGCTGCTGCTCAAACACGCTGCTGTAATGGATATTTCCGGTTTTTAAGTTCGCATAGCTCTGAACGATGCCGTTATCCTGCATCCGCAATGCCTGCTCATACCAGGGCGCCAAAAAGCCGTAATCCTCGCTCATCAGCGTGTTGGCTCCGTCCTGTACGGCCCAGTTAGACACAAACGCCATCCATGTATGATTGTGGCTTCCGTATACCTTCTCGCTTCCCTCGCCGCTCGTCATCTGCTCTGCAAGCGCCTCAAACTCATCCCAGGTCATATCGTCGGACGGGTATGCGACTCCCGCCGCGTCAAACAAATCCTTATTGTAAAACAGCACATACCAGTCGCGCCGGAACGGAAGCGTATACTGCTCGCCGTCTAACTGGAGCTGCTCCGCCGCTCCGTCGTAGATGGAGAGATCCAGGCTGTCGCCTGCGATAAAGGAATCAAGACTTAAAATCTGCCCCTTCTCTTTCATCGTCACCTGCGTCTCCGCATCTTTTACCATAATCACGTCCGGATCACTGTCTCCGCCCGCTAACATTACGGTCAGCTTATTATTGTATTCATCCGCCTGCGTGTCAATCAGCTCTACCTCGACCCCCGGATTCTGCGCCACAAATGCATCCGCGATTGCCTGAAACTGCGGGGACACCGCATTATCCCACACAGAGACAGTCAGCTTCGTGCTCTCGCCGCCCGTCGCGCTTCCCGCATCAGACTGCTGGGTGCTCTGTACTTCCCCCGCACCTGACTCCTGATTGTCACCTGCCGCAGGCTTCGTGTCTCCACCAGAATTTCCGCAGCCCGCAAGGCTGCCTGCCACTGTCAGCGCTGCGAGTGCAGCCGCCGTCACTTTTTTCAATTTCATATCGAACCCTCCTTGTTCTTGATAACCATACTATAGCCAAAAACCAGGCGGTTTCCTATGCAGGCTATTACGCTTTCGTGCACTATTTTCATCCGGTTTCAAAAAATAGATACACTTTTTTACGATACCTTCACAATTTTACACCGCGCATCGTCTCATAATCGCGCGGCGACATTCCCGTCACCTTCTTAAATACCCGGCTGAAATAAAACGGCGTGTCGAAGCCGAGCATATCCGCAATCTCGTAAACCATATACCCGTTTCCCGAATCCATCAGTTCCTTTGCGCGCTCCACCTTGTACTCCGTCACATAATCCATAAAATTCTTTCCGGTCTGACGCTTGAAACTGCTGCTCAGATGTCCGACGCTCACCCCCAGCAGCGACGCGACCTGATTTAAGCTGATTTTCTCTCTGTAATGCTCCTCCACAAACTTCCGCGCAAACTCCACGTTACGGTCCGTCCGGTGCGCCTTATATTCCTCAAGTACCCGCTCCACGGCATCCCGGAAATCCGAGAGCCACTTTAAAATGGTGTCAAGATCGTCCATGCGGTTTAACTGCCCCGCGATATCCACCGCGTAAGGGAAATCCGATATCCCGCGCTCCTCGAGCTGCGACGTGATAAAATAGTAAAGGTTATGGCAGGCGTTCACGACCTGTATCTTTGACGGTTTATTCTCCTCAAAAAGCGAGATTACCTCATTCATCAGCGCTGCAAAGCCGGCGCCGTCATTCTGACTGATGCGCTGCATAATGTCTTTTTTCATAAAACGGATATCGAAATTATCACTCCGCCTGCCGCTCTGCTCGCATTTCTCCGAGTAAAACACAATCGCTCCGCTCTTTTCATAAAAAGAAGCGTTCATCGCGCTCATCGCCTCGTACAAAAGCTCCCGCATATCCTCCGGCGACTCGCCCCTGCGGCTTGCCGCGATCGTCACGGACACCTCAAAATAATCCCGCATGACGGACTGCAGCTTTTTCCCCATTGTGACAATCTCCCGTTCACAGTCCGTGATTCCCGCCGAGGAGACGACCGCGGCAAAGCAGTTCTGACCTCTGCGCACCAGACAGTTTTCCCGGAAGAACCCGTGCACCATATCCCCGATGATATTTTCGGCAAAGCCCATCGTCTTCTCGTGGTCCTCCCTCGTAAATGTCTCGGAAAAGCCCGTATACACATAATTAAAATTAATCAAAAGCAGGATCGGTTTCCGGAACCTGCGCAAGATCAGCTCCTGTGTCTGCGGGCTGATCTTGGCCTTCGTATCGTACACAAGGATATGCTTAAAATAATCCCGTATCTCCTCCTCCGGAGCACTGACGCCGCCCCACGCGGCATCTCCGCTGCGCTCCGCACGCCGGTCAAACTTCCGGCAGGCGCGCAAAAGCGCCTCCTCTAACGCCTCCCCGCTCAGTTCTAACTTCACCAGATAATCCACGGCGCCCAGCTGCAGCGCTTCCTTCGCCAGCGCAAACTCTTCGAGATTGGTCAGAAGGATGAATGCGGACGGATATCCCGCGTCTTTTGCCTGTTTCATCAGCGTAATGCCGTCCATCGCAGGCATCTTGATATCCGTGATGACAATATCCGGCTGCAGCTGTTCCATCTGTGCGAGCGCGTCCGCACCGTTCGCCGCTTTTCCCACAATCTTATAGTCCAGTGCCTCCCAGTCCAGCATCGACGTAATCCCCGCAAGTATCAGAGGTTCGTCATCGACCAGCATAATTCTGTACATGGCTTCTCCACCTTTCTCAGACGGTTGCTTCCTTTTCTACTCTCTCCTGACCGTATTCCAGCGGTACCGTAATCGTCACTTTTGTGTATTCACTCACGCGGCTCTCCACCGAAATCCCGTAATCCTCCCCGTAGACCAGCTGAATCCTGCGGCATACATTGGCAATCCCGATGCTGCTCATACGGTTCGCGCGCAGGTTATCATCCTCCGTCAGGAGCCCTTTTATCTTCTCCTCCGGGATTCCGACTCCGTTGTCCCACACCACGACCTCAAGGCATTCCTCCTTCCGCGAAACGCAGATGCGGATCAGGCCGTTCTTCCCTTTCGGCTCAAGCCCAGCAAAAATCGCATTTTCCACCAGCGGCTGCAGCGTCAGCTTTATGATTTTGGCCCCGTACAGACACTCCTCTTCCACCGTCACCTGCACGTCAAACATCTCCGCGTATTTTAACTTCTCGAGCGTGATGTAATCGTTGACAAAATCGAGTTCCTCCTTTACCGTCACCTTCTCGTTAAAGCCCTTTGCCATATTTTTGAGGAGCTTCGAGAGCGCCGTCACAGCCTTCACGATGCCGCTGTTGTGCTGTATCACCGCAATCCACTTAATCGAATCTAAGGTATTATACAGAAAGTGGGGATTAATCTGCGCCTGCAGCATCTGAAGCTCGAGATTCTTTTTCTCCTTCTCATCCTCCACCTTCTTTTTCATCAGCTGTTCGATCTGTCCACTCATCGTGTTGATGCACCGGCCGATTTCCCCGATCTCATCCTCCCGCTCGAGCGCCGCATTCTGTGCAAAATCCCCCTCCGCAATATGCCCGATATGGCACACAAGCTGCTCAATCGGCCGACGCACCATGCGGCCGAAAAACACCGATAGCAGAATCCCGATACTGATGCAGGCGAGAAGAATGACCGACACCGTCTGTATCAGCAGCATGCGGTCATCCTTGAGCTCCTCCATATCAAGAATCTCAATCGTGACGATCCCGCTCTTTGTCTCCCGGTTCCACGCGACCATGCAGTCCTTCCCGTGCACCTTTTCCTGAAAAATGCCGGCGTCTTCCTCCGATGCCAGAATCTTTTTTATCAGCGCATCATTCTCCTCTCTGTCGGCGGCATCTTCATATATCGCCGCAACGCGCTCCCCGCGCCAGGTCACCACAAGCATCTCATTTCCGCTGTCTTTCTCTTTCAGCTCGTCCGCATACAGCTTCGGCGAGAGGAAAATCGCGGCCCAGCTGTCCGCGGCTCCCCCGCCCGAAAGCTTGCAGACAAACGGCAGCACGCTTCCTTCGTCCCGGTAAAACGGGGAATCCACAATATCAAGCGGGTAATACTCGATATCCTTTTCCAGCTCCTCCCAGAACCAGTCCGTCTCAAGCACCCACTCCATGTCGTCTCTGCTGCCGAGCACCGTCCCGGCCGACACATGCACGCCGTTCACATTAAAAACAGACATCCGGCCGATATATTTGCCGTACCCCGTCACCGCGCAGAAATTTCCAGCCAGACGGGCATAGTCAAGTCCGGCCCGTTTTTCCTCCACCGAGGTGAGCGTGCCGACGCGACGCAGGTCAAACAATTCCCCCTCCGTGCAGTTGATCAGAATATTTTGCATTTCATCGTAGGCGATTCCGTACACGCTCGTGACACTCTCGACATGATAGGCCATCGAGTTGGTCGCCATCTCATTTACTTTCTTATATGCCGTCATATAACTGCTGACACTGAAAATAAGCCCCGTCACGCAGACAATCAGCAGATTGCAGCTGAGAATTTTAAATTTTATCGTTCGTTTCATCGCGCACCCCGTACCTTCTGCCTTCTATTCTATCGCATTTACGTCTGAAAAGTCAAAATGCAGCACCCGAATGCCATCCGAATGCTGCATTTTATATGATATAATGATACCCTCAGTGGACAAGGGCAATACCGTCTATCTCTGAGGATACGCGTCCCGAATCACAGGCGGAATCTGGGAGAGCATATTGTCGATATCTTCAAACATCGCGCTTTTCGTCGTGCCGAGATTGTTGGCAAGGTTGATATGCTTAATGACTTCCTGATACTGAAGCTCCATATTCTCAAAAAACTGACAGATCGTCTGCAGCTCCCTCTGTGAATCTTCGATAACGCCGGAAATCCCTTTCTGAACCTCCAATGCCCCGTCCGCAGCCTGCGTGATCTGCTGGAACGAGTCGTAGGTACTGCCCACGATGCCGGTGCCCTGCCCGAGCTTTTGGGCCGATGAGGTGATGCTGCCATTTAACTCCGTCGTCCCGGACTCCACATTGTGAATCCCGGTATCCGCATCGTTGGCAAGCACCTTGATCTCCTCCGCAAGCTCTTTGACTTTTGCGGCAACGACCGCAAACCCTTTGCCGCCCTCGCCGGCTCTCGAAGCCTCGATGGATGCGTTAATCGCAAGAATATTTGTCTCTTCCGCGATGGAAACAATTTTGTTGATGCACTGCCGGATACACTTTACGGCCTGCTGAAGGTGCTCAAAGGTCTGCTCCATCTCCTTGTAAGACATCTCGATGTCCATCGAAATGTTTTTGAGACTCTCAACGTTGTCCTGCGCCTCCGAGACGGACTGCGTGATCGAACTTTTTACGTCGGTAAACTGTTCCGCCGCCTCATTGATGCTCGAGAACGTACCTCCGAACTCCTGAAGCTGCTCCTGGAACTGATTTGCGTTTTTGAGCACGTCCGAAAACGATTTCCGAATCAGACTAAGCTCCCACAGGGACTGTACCTCCTTGCTGATCAGTTCCTCCTTGTAATCCTTTAAATGCTCCGTCACATACAGCACCGGATAAAGTTCCTGCCCGTCCTGCTGCATCTGACCTGTACTTTGCCGTTCTTTTCTGAATAACAATTTTTTCCTCCTCTATTCAAAGACCACGCATGTCATGGACTGGTTGACAAAACGGTTGTTGTAATGCTCTCCGTACCCTACGAACCCCGCATGGCTGCCGAGCGCGGACATTTCCTGGAGATACGACTGCATATAATTATTCTGCGAAAACAGCTTATAGCGGAACAGGCAGTTGACCGAAAAGACGGCGGATCGCTTTGGAAAATCCTGACAGATATTCTGAATCGTCTTTTTGACCGTAGCCTTATAATCACCGAGCTCCAACAGAATCAAAACATCGGAATCGTTTACCTGGCGGAAGCATGCCAGCGCATTTCCGTCCACCTCTTTGATCGAGATAATACAGGTGTCGTCCCCATTGATTTTGCCGAAGGGATTCTTAAATGTCTGTGTCAGAATCTCCTGATCCGTCACATGGAGAATACTTTCATAGACCTGCTTTGCCGGCTTCCCGTTTAACGAACCGATGATATATTTCTCCCTGTTCGTATCCGAGGCGATAAAGCGGTAATTTCCAAGCGGATGGTAGATGTTTTCCTTGTACGTCTTAACGCGCCCCCCGTGATTCTTTACAATTGCATATACGGCCGCGTCCCGGTAAACCGTCCCGTTCGCAGACACCCTGCCCGCATCCCCGGTCCCGCCGACTAACGAGATTCCGTTCCGCTTTAACGCGGCATTCATCGTCGTCAGCACACAGGCGTCGTTTCCGGTGCAGAAATCGATACACACCGTATTGCTGCCTGTACCGTTTACTCTCCGGATATCCTCCTCGAGACGACGTATGTATTTTACCGGCATCACCGATACCTGTTCGAGCGCATTTGCGGCGGCACTGACATCCCCCAAAAAAGCGATAACGCCCACTCCCTGTTCCGCGACCCGGGTATCGTAACTCATCCCGATACATCCGATACTCGGAACATTCGGATAACGCTTTTCTAAAGCCTTCACATGAGATTCAAACTGAGCATCATTCGAAAACAGCATAATAAACTGCGGATCGGTCAGCCCGCTTACCGCCTCCGACAGGTCTCCGCTCTGGCTCATTCCAAAAAACTGCTTCATACTGCCGTTTCTCCTTTTCTATCTGGCATAATTGTATATAGGAAACATTATACTTGAAAGCGGACAAACCCGTCAATCATTTTCTGATGCGGCCGGCCGCATCTTCCGCCGGCCGCAGCGGCAGACACCTCACTCCCGCAGTCTCCAGACGCGCGCTTCGTATCCGGCGAGCATCCCTCTCTTTTTTCGATATGCCGTCTTTCCCCCTGTCATCACCGCAGGATCCGTGTCATATACAAGTTTCCGCTTTCCCTGCAGGCGGTATTCCCGGCACGGCTTTGCGCCGAGATTGCAGTCCACAAGATACACGCGCCCGTTCCGTCTCCGCTCGTAGACGAAGCGGTCCCGCGCTCTGCTTTTGACGCGAAAGCTCCCATAGACAAACGCCTTTTCCCGGTGCCGCAGGCGAAGCAGCGCGCGGTATGCCTCCCGCACCTCCTCTTTCGCCTCCTGCCGCAGGCCCGCGTGGTGCGGCGGCAATTTTTCATTCCACGGCAGAAGCACCCTCGTGTGCTCTCTCGTCCCCGCGAGAATCGCCGCAAATACCGCCTCCTTCGGCTCGGTTTTCACATGCTCGGCATAGTATCCCTTCGCCTCCACGTCCGTGATCTGCTCCATCGAGGTAAAGTCGTAATTGGCGAGCCCCATCTCGTCCCCCTGGTACAGAAACGGCGTCCCCCTAAGCGTCAGCTGCATCACCGCCAGAAGCTTTGCGAGTGCGGTGTGCTTTGTCGTATCTTTCGTGATCTTGCTGATCATCCGCGGGTTATCGTGGTTGTTGTAAAACAGCGACATCCAGCAGTTGTTTCCGTAATGCGTGATCCAGTCAATCATATAGTCCCTGAAATAGTTTAAATCGTACGCGTAGTCCTCGAAGCGCACATGTCCCGGCGTCTCGAGATGGTCGAAGGAAAACACCATATCAAGCTCTCTGCGCTCCTCCCCCGTCACAAGCCGGCACATTTTCATGCCGAGCCCCGGCGTCTCCCCGACCGAGAACGCGCCGTGAGGTTCAAACGCCTTCGCGCGGATCTCCTTTAAATAGGCGTGCAGCTTCGGGCCGTAATAGTAATGCTCGATGCCCGGATAGCCCATCAGGTTCCCGATCGTCTCATTCCCCTGCGGAAGGCCTTCCTCCTTGGAGATATAGTTGATGACGTCCATGCGGAAGCCGTCGACACCCTTGTCGAGCCAGCGGTTTACCATCGCAATGACCTCATCCCTGACCCTCGGATTGTCCCAGTTTAAATCCATCTGCTTTTTGGAAAACAGATGCAGCGCCCAGCTGTCGGCAGCCTCCTCATACTTCCACGCGGGCCCCGAGAAAAAGGAGGTCCAGTTATTCGGCGGCGTACGGCTTCCGTCATCTTTCCGGAAAAAGTAATAATCGCGGTAGACGGGGTCTCCCGCCAGCGCCTTTTGGTACCAGATATGCTCATCCGACGTATGATTGACAACCAGATCCATAATCAGCCGCATGCCCCTTTTGTGCACCTGGGCAAGCAGCAAATCAAAATCCTCCATCGTGCCGAACTCCCGCATGATTTTGTCATAATCGCGGATGTCGTAGCCGTTGTCGTCATTCGGGGAATCGTAAATCGGCGACAGCCAAAGCGCGTCAACCCCCAGCTCCTTTAAATAGTCGAGCTTGCCGATGATCCCCTGCAAATCTCCGACGCCGTCCCCGTTGCCGTCGCAGAAGCTTCTCGGATAAATCTGATAAAATACAGCCTCCTTCCACCACTTCGGCGTGATCTTTCCCTTCCCGGCCGCAGGCGCGTCCGGCTCGCTGTTCACCAGATGAAGCAGCGCGTCAAAAAAGTCCCGCCCGAGCCTCTTTTGGGTCAGCCGTGCCACCGTCCCAAGCTTTAACGAGGAAACCGCCCGATTCGTAAGCACCCGCTCCGGCAGCCCAAGCTGCAGCAAAACCTTTGCGAGCGCGTCATGCCCCACCGGGCTTTTGTACAGTTCCCCCACCGTACTGTCATATGTCAGTTTCATTCTCCCTCCTGTTCTGCCGTCTGCGGCATCCTGGTCTTATTTTTGCCCCATCCGCGGCATCCTGGTCTCTTTTTTGTGCCGTTTACGGGCGCTTCTCCTTTTGCAGTTCCCCGCAGATCCGCTCGTATTCCTCCTCGTCCAGCTTATATTTCTTCTTATACAGGAAATAGGAAATCAACATCAGCGCACAGGGGATCACCGTCATCGTAATCAGAAGCCCTGTGCTCTGCCGGTATGTGACGCCCGACTGCTGCGCCGTGCCGAAAATGACATCCGAGACGGCGGACAGCTTTTCTTCCTCCGAGATCAGCCCCTGCGCACATTGCTGTTCCAGGTCAGAAATCCGGTTGGTGTAGCCGGTCACGCCGAAGATCAGATATGTCACCGACGTGACCGCGACAATCAGAGCCGAACCCATTTTCGTGATAAACGGGCGCAGCGAAGTGATAATCCCTTCTTCCCGGACGCCGAATTTGTACTCATTGTACTCCACCGTATTCATAATCGAGATCATCATAATCAGATAAAAGCAGTACTGCCCGAAATTCGAGCACATATAGCCGATCACAAGCAGCCAGAATTTTCCCATTCCAGTACCTGGAATCAAAAGCGACAACAGCATCAGCACATACCCCGCGGCCGCGAGAACCGTCATCATTCCCATCAGCTTTTTGCGGCGGATCCGCCTTGAGATCGCCGGATAAAAAATCATCAGAAACGCCGTCGCCGACATGCCGACCGTCGTAAACAGCGAGTACATCCCACCGTTATACCCAAACGTAAAATAGATATAGGTCGAGCCGATTCCCCCGATGACCAGCCCGTTTCCCACCTGCTGAATCAGAAACGCCACCGACACCCAGACCAGCTGGTCATTTCTCGCAATCGTCCGAAATACCTGCGCCAGAGAAAACTTCTCCTTTTTCCCGCCCTTTTGCGGCTCCTCCCTGCGCTCTTTCACGCCGAAGAGCGTAAACAGCAGAAACAGCGGCGTTATGATCGCGATCATCAGCGCAATCCTCCCGTATGCGACAGCCGTGCTTCCACCGATTGCGCCGGCCCCCGCGGTAAACATCGGAATCAGGATCGCCGCGAGCGTACTGCCGATCCCCGCAAAAAGCGTCGCCCGGGACGTGAAGCGGTTCCTGTCATCCGCGTCGGAACCGAGCGCCGGAATCATCCCCCAGTAAGAGATATCGCTCATCGTGTAGGTGATGCTGAACGCAAAATACATCACGCCGAAAAACCACACAAAACTCCAGCCTTCCAGCCTGACATTAAACAGCAGATAAATCACGACCGAAGTCGATAGTCCGCCCGCGACCAGCCAGGGTTTGAATTTTCCGTATTTCGAGCGCGTCCGCTCGATGATATTCCCCATGATCGGATCGTTTAACGCGTCAAACACCCGCGCCGCGACCATGATGCCCGTGATTGCCGCGATCTGGGACGCGCTCAGGGAATGCGTAAACAGCACAAACGTCAGCAGATAGCTGTTGATCAGACAGTACAGCGCATCCCGCCCCACGGTTCCAAGCGGAAAATACAGCAGATTCTTCTTTGTCGTCTTCTCATCCATCACACTTTTCCTCCTCCATAAAGTACATTCTGGCCGCAAAATCCTGAAACACCCTTGTCTCGCTGCCATATCCTACTGAGCCGAACGCCTGCTTTAGCTTCACGCCGTGGTACATCAGCGCATCCCCGTAGACAAGGCAGTCCTCCGTCTCGCCGTCTAACTTCACGACTTTCGCGGCAACCGCCTCGACGAGAGACCCCTGGCGGATATGTACCGGTGAGATCATGTTCACAAGTCCCCCGAACTCTTTCAGATTATATGTTAACGGATGATTGTAAAAGTGATAGCAGACGTCCTCGCGAAGCCCTTTTGCCCGGTAATACGCGAACGAATCATTCGGAACGACCAGCTTCTGGAACAGCATGCCGACCGCCCGCGCGCCGTCTTCTGACACGCAGGTCCACTCCATCGTATTCTGACTGTCAAACCCGATGGCCGTATGGCCGCCCTCACCTGTGCCAAAGCTTCTGCCGCGGTAAAAATCGCCGAACTGCAGCGTCTTCCGCCATTTTTTGTAAGTCGAAATCTGTTCTTTTATCTCCGCGAGTTCCTCCGCGCCCATATCGCAGAAGTTGCACTCATATCCGCAGACGCCGAACGCCGCCACGGCAAACCGCGTCGAAAGCGGCGTCGTCCGCAGCGTCTGATGATTCGGGCAGGCCGACACATGCGCGCCGACCGCAGACATCGGGTAGCCGTAGCTGTAGCCGTTCTGAATCTCCGCCCGGCACAGCGCGTCCGTGTTGTCGCTCGCCCAGATCTGCGGGAAATAACACAGAATGCCCAGGTCAAAGCGGTTTCCGCCGGAGCTGCAGCCCTCGAACAGAATCTTCGGGAACCGCTCCGCAAGCTCCCTCATACAGCGGTACAGGCCGCACACATAGCGGTGAAACACCTCGCCCTGCGCCGTGTTGTCCAGACTTTTCGAATACACGTCCGAAAAAATGCGGTTCATATCCCATTTCACATAGGAAATATTCGCCGAGGAAAAGACCTTTGTCATCTCTTTGATGATATATTCCTGCACATCCGGGTTCGCGAGGTCGAGCACACGCTGGTTGCGCCCCTCGGAGTGCGCCCTTCCCGGGATATCCATCGCCCATTCAGGATGGCTGCGATATAATTTGCTGTCCGTATTTACCATCTCCGGCTCGACCCAGATGCCGAACGATAGCCCCAGCGCCCGCACCCGGTCGCAGAGCCCCGCCAATCCGTGCGGCAGCTTTTTTTGATTGACCTCCCAGTCCCCGAGCGAGCGGGTGTCGTCGTCCCGCTCCCCAAACCAGCCGTCGTCCACGACAAACAGCTCGATTCCGACCTCCTTCCCGGCCTTTGCCAGACGCAGAAGCTTTCTCTCGCTGATATCAAAATACGAGGCCTCCCAGCTGTTTAAGAGCACGGGACGCTCCCGGTGCTTCCATCTGCCCCGGACGATGTGCTCCCGGACAAAGCGGTGCATATGCCCGCTCAGCCCGTTAAAGCCCTCGTGCGAGAATGTCAGCACCGCCTCCGGCGCCTCAAACGCCTCCCCCGGTGCCAGGTTCCACGAAAAGGACTGCGGGTTGATGCCGGCGACCACGCGCGTCTTCCCGAAGCCGCTGACCTCGGCCGCCTCGTAGTGATTGCCGCTGTAGATAAGGTTGACGCCCCAGCAGTCCCCCGCATCCTCCGTCGTATGCGCGGGATGAATCATCACAAACGGGTTCGCCCTGCTCGAGGAGACCCCCGCATAGGAAGCGTTCACATGCTTTCCCGCGGCAAGCTTTATATCGGTCCGCTTCATCTCCCGCGCCCAGCCGCCGCCGAATGTCGTCATCGTATAATCCGCCGTCGGAAAATCAAGCTGCATGCTCATAAGCCGTTTTACGGTGACCGCATCGACGCCCTGATTGACAAGCCGTGCGCTGCGCACGATCACGTCGCACTCCGGATAGACATAGTAGTGCAGCTCCAGGAGTATTCCGCGCCCTTTTTCCCGCAGTTTTACGCACAGATGCTCCGTTTTCCCGTCCTCGCTGTAGGAGCCCGGCAGCTTTTCATACTCCGGTTTCGTGTCCGTAATCGCATGGCTTTCATAGCGGAAATCCGAGGTAAAACTGCCGTCCGTATACACAAGCTCCGCAAACGGCTCGCGGATATCCCCTTTCCCGTAAGCGGACATCTCCAGGCAGGCGTCCTCGAGGCTGAAATATTTGTGCTCGCCGTCGTAAAAAATGCCGTTGCCCGGGCAGAACGAGTGCTTCTCCCGCAGGGCCGCATCATCCCGGAAACGGATTTTCCTCCCGTAATGCAAATGCTCTAAATGTTTTGTATCCGTAATGCAAAACAGATACGAAGTATGCGCAGTCTCCAGCGCAAATATACCGTTCTTCTCTGTAATCATATTTGTCTCTCCTTACCCTCAGTGAACAGGGGCACACATGCCCTGACACATGATATTCGGGTGATTTTCTGATATCATACCATATAACCGGCTTTCTTTGGTACCTGTTTTTAATTTTGGGGGGCGAACGATCAACCATTCTTTTTTACAGGCAGACGTTACCTTCGATGAACAAGGGCACGCACGGTCAGGACAGAATAAATTTTGCGTCCTGCATCGTTACCCTGGTTTCGCGTACGCCCTGGTAAAGTCCCGTGATAACAATGTTATACTCTCTGTTCAACGGACAGCAAAACTTTTCTGTGCGCTCTGTGCCACAATATCCGTATCTTTCAGTTCTCCGAGCAAGAGCGGCGATTTTGGATTATGATATTTGTAGTTTTCAAACGCTTTCTGCGGGTTTTTGTTGGCGTAACAGTATTTACAGCCGTTCATGCAGGTATCATAAGCCCCTATGTCCCGGCTTTCGATGCAGTGGCAGCCCTGCCTTGTACCTTTGTGTTTTAAATCCCTGAACCGGACGCCGTTGGCATGTCCCAAAATGTCAAGCGTCATGCAGCCGGAAGAACGGATATGATAGCGGGAAAAATCGCCGTTTGTTCCGCAGGTCTGAATCGTAATCCCGTTCTGTTCCGCAATCGCTCCAAGCCCATGCGCCAGTGCGTCCATATCCTGTTCGGACAGAGGGATAATCTCCGGCATATTGCTTTCCAGTTTTTTATACATTTCCACAAAACTGAAAATGCAGCGGTCAATGTATGGGGAAAGCACCTTTGCCATATGTTCAAACGTTTCCAAATGCCGTTTAACGGTATATTCTTTTGTCAGCAGAACAGGGTCATACCTCCATGCAATCCGCTGTTTTCCAACAATTTCGGACAGGCTGATTAAGGTCTCCATACTTTCCTCTATGCTCGGAACACCCGGCTCAATCTCTTTTCCGTAAGCGGTGATCGTGTAGTGGAAGTATGTGTGGAAACGGTCTGTGATCTCATGCAGGCGAGGCAGAATAGGTTTGTAATTCTTAGAGCAGAACACAACGCAGTCTACCGTGTCTGGAGTCAGTTCATAGCGTGTCACCTTGTTTGGGAACAAGGGATTGCGTGAAAGTGTGTACCCTTGCGAAAAGCGGTTCAAAAGCCATTCTGTGTAATACTGGACGGTATCTGTCCGTCCTCCCGTGTTGATAATCATATTGATAACCATGCTCCTTTCTGACGTGCTTTTTTGCCGCTTCGGCAATGCGTCAATTTCGACGTTCATTTTCTGCTTCGGTAAGCAATAAAAACACAAATAATTATACCACATCCCCGAAAAAAAGACACATGGTTTACATTCTTGTTCCATGCGTCTTTACGCTGTTTCTTGTATTAAGTTGTTTTACCGATTATGCCAACTGCATAATTTCGGCTTCAATTTCTTTTAATTCATCATAATCGTTCCTACCTTCACTGCTACATTAAACAACCGGTTTCTTAAGGAAACTTCCCTCCTACTCCGCCTCCCGCAGCCGCTCGACGACCGACTTTCCTGCCGTCATGCGGTAAGCCGCGTACGGCAGCGCCATCCCCAGGAGGAGAAACGCCGGCGTCACCACGACAAGCGGCGCAGCCGTAAAATGATAGGTAAAGAAAGCAAACATACTGCCCATTGCGTTCGCGACAAGCGGCGCGGTGGCAGCCGTGATCACAAGGGCGACAGCAACGGCGGCAAGCGCGAGAAACACGCCCTCGGCAAGCAGCATCCGAATCAACTGCCTTGCGGTCATGCCGATCGACTGCAGCACGGCAAACTCCCGGTGCCTCGTCATAATGCCGGTCAGAATCGCATTAAAGAAGTTCAGGATACCGACCAGCCCGATGATAAAGCTTAAGGCGCTTCCGCAGATCAGATATGTCCGGATAAACGAATTGTACTCCTCCACATAGGTCTGCCTGCTCTCATACGCATACTCCGGCGAAAGATTCTGCGTGTAATCGGAGAGATAACGCTCCATCGCATCCGTCGCGCCATCTTCCATATCAAACGCGTAATACAGGACACGGTCAGTTCCGGTATCGCGGATAAACGTATCCGCATCCAAAATATATTCATAGCGCAGCCCCGAATAGCGATAGGTGAGTGCACGCGGAATCTCCACCAACGCCGCAACTTCATATTCCACATCCCGGTACGATAAGATGCGCACGGCGGCATTGTCTCTCTGGGCATCGGGAATGGACTCCACATCGGGATAGATTTCCCCTGTCACGGTATTATAGATTTCAACTTCGTCGATGTAGCGCATCCATACCGTATCGCCGACGTTAGCCCAGAAGCTTCTTTCCTCGGGACTGCCGGATTCGTCCAGATAGCAGACGGCGGCGATATAATTCTGTCCTTTCTCATTTGTCTGATTCAGCCTGGCGATATCCCCCTCCGCCACAGTCAGCTTTTCCAGACAAAACGGTTCCATCCCGTAAAGCTGAACCGTATTTGAGACGCGTCCGTCCCGTCTCTCTTCGAGCGCCATCTGTTCGTCTATCCGCTCGTCGCTGTAGAAACCGTCACGCACCGCGCGGTATGCATCCTCACTGAGAAACTCCTGCATTTCGCTGCACGCGCCGTACATCCTGCCGCCCTCCGCGATGCCTCCCTGTCTGCCCAGGTCGTCAATCACGTTCCCCGACACTTCAAGTTCGTCGTTAAAGTCATGGATACCTGACTGAAAATAGGCGGCGTTTGCGACAATAAAGTCCGTGGCCATTCCCTTTGTATTGTGCAGATATTTCTCGAGATCAAAGCTTGCCGCAGCGGCAGCCGTAATATTTAACAGCACGACCGAAAGCGACATGGAAAGCACGGTAATCACCGTCTTTTTCTTATTTCTGCCGAGATTCGCCCACGCCATCCGCCAAATCGATGCGCCGGATTCGCCCCCACGCCGCAGTTTCTTCCTGCCGCCTCCCTCGGTGTAGCGTATCGCCTCAATCGGGGAAACTTTTGCGGCAATCCTGCCCGGTCTCCTGCAGGAAATCACGACTGTGATCAGCGAAAACAGCGCGGAACCGACAAAAATCCACGGGCTGACAGACAGCGCGCCCTGATAGACATTCAGATTTGACAGCACGACGGGTGTAAGAAGCGCGCCGATTCCGTATCCGGCGAGCAGTCCGAGCGGAATCCCTACGACAGACAGCAGTAATGCCTGCAGATAGATGATGCGCTTAATCTGACGGCCGGTTGTCCCGATTGTTTTTAACAGCCCGTAGAAACGGATATCCCCCGCGACCGAAATCTGAAACAAATTGTAAATAATCAAATATCCCGTGAGCATAATCAGAAACAGCATTGCCACGACCGAGGCAACGGTCACAAAATCCATGGAATCCCCAAATTGCGTGCCCGTATACCCCCAGTTGACGCCGATTGCGATATAGGTACCTTCTTCGGACATATCTTCCGACTGATAGCCATGGCGCTCCAAAACAGTCTCAAAGTCCTGTTCGATGTGTCCGGCATTCGAAAACATCACATCTAACGTATACCGGCCCGTCAGACCATCGCTTCCCTTTGTACCAAGCCCTGTCAGGATTTCATCGACAAGGCTTTCCGGTATCAGGATATGGTTGGCCGCGCAAACCGGGTCATACTCCCAGTAACCGCAGAGCACAAACTCCTGTGTCACCGGGACGCCGTCCACCGGAAATGTCAGTGCAAACTTTGTGCCGAGTACCGGCTCTACGCCAAGCAATTTCAAAACTTCCGTGTCGGTGGCCGCCTCGTTCGTGCCCTCTTTCGGCAAACGCCCGGCTGCCGGCTCCAAAAAGGACCATCTTGCCGTGTTCGCGCTCATGTAGCTGATTTCCACATGTGATTTGTGAAAAGGCGCTTCCTCTGGCATCGCAAGATAACGCCTGAGCCCGGATTCTCTGATCAGCGGGTCCTGCCGCAGTTCCTCATACTGTTCTTTCGTCAGATTCTTAAACGAGCCGTGGCTGCAGCTGCCGATCTGGCGGAAGGTGCTCTGCTCATTGCCATACACGATCGATGTCATAATCGTAAACAGCGCCGTAAACAAAATCGTCGTCAGGGCAATCGCGAGCACCGCGATCCCGTTTCTCGCCCGCGCCGCTCTCATATGCCGCACACCGATCCGACGGATGCATGTTCGGTTGGAAACCTTTGGACTTGTCATACGCCGGCTCCTTTCCCGGACGGTCCGCCCGCGGGGTGATTTCCGGTGATGCTTCCGTCCTCAATCCGTATGATGCGGTCGGCAAGCTGTGCAATTTCCTCGTTGTGGGTGATCATCACGATCGTCTGGGAAAACTTCTGTCCGGTAATCTTGAGAAGCCCCAAAACATCCTGCGACGTCTTGCTGTCAAGATTCCCGGTCGGCTCGTCCGCGAGGATGATCGCCGGCTTCGCGGCGAGCGCCCGGGCAATCGCGACGCGCTGCTGCTGTCCGCCGGACAGATGGTTCGGCAGGTTTTGCAGCTTGTTTTGCAGACCGAGCGTCTCGATAATGGAATCAATGTAAGCCGCATCGACGGACGCGCCGTCCAGCTGTATCGGCAGCACGATATTTTCGTAGACATTCAGCACGGGCACGAGATTGTAATTCTGAAACACAAACCCGATCCTGCGCCTCCGAAAAATCGTCAGCGCCTCATCCTTCAACGAAAAAATATCTTTCCCATCCACAAAAACGCTTCCCTCGCTCGGACGGTCAAGGCCGCCCAGCATATGCAGCAGCGTGGATTTCCCGCTGCCGCTCGTGCCGACAACCGCAACAAACTCCCCCGCTTCCACGGAAAGATTCACTCCCGCAAGAGCATGCACCTGATTCTCTCCACTGCCGTAAATCTTTTTCAGATTTGTTGTAGATAAAATAGCCATAGTTACCTCCTGTTTTCTTTCTGATGCCAATTTATCACAACATTCTTTCCGTAATCTTTCCCCGGCACAAAAGATTCTTACAGTTTTGAAAGATTTAGAATATAACTAATATACCTGCTATTCCGGACAAATATCAGCGTCACATTGCATTATAACTCAGCATAAAACAATGCTTTTAGAATACATTTGCTTGTTTCCCGCACACAATAGTGGTATAATAATCAAAAATGTAATACGAAAGGAGATGTTTCCATGGCACTGGCAACCATAACCGCAAGGGTAGACGAAAAAGACAAGGCCAGCTTTGACGCCTTCTGTTCCAATGTCGGTTTAAATACTTCTACCGCAATCAATCTGTTTGTGAAAGCCGTTTTACGCGAAAACCGTATTCCGTTTGAAATCACACAGGCTCCCGATCCTTTTTTCTCCGAAGCCAACATGGCTTATGTGAAGAAATCCGTACAAGAACTAAGATCCGGGATGGGCACTGCTCATGAATTGATTGAGGTGGACGATGAGTGAAAAAATATGGTCAGATGACGCCTGGGAGGATTACCTCTACTGGCAGACACAGGATAAGAAAACATTAAAACGAATCAATCAGCTCATCAAAGATATCGAACGCAATGGCTGCCGTGAGGGCATCGGGAAACCAGAACCCCTCATCGGCGACCTGCAGGGCGAATACAGCCGCCGCATCAATGACAAAGACCGTCTCATATACCATATAGAGAACGGGCGAATCTATATTGCACACTGCAGAGGCCACTATGGAGACAAATAAAATTTAAAATGGATTCCGCGGCAAATAAACCGCAAATACGGACCCGCACCCCGCTTCTGATTTCAGTTTGATATAACCGTTTTCCCCTGTCACAATCTCTCTAGCGAGATACAATCCGATACCGACGCCCGGGGCGCCCGCCGCCGCAGAGGAGCGGTAGAAACGGGAAAAAATCTGCGCCTGCTCCTCCTCCGGAATACCGATGCCGGTATCCGCGATCTCGATACAGCAGAATAATTCATACGCGATCACTTTCACGGTGATGCCGCCGCTGTCCGTATATTTCACGGCATTGTCGAGAATATTGCAGATCGCCTCAAGCGTCCACTTTTCGTCGAAACATGCTTTGATCTCCTCCTCTTCCGCGGGCAGAAGCGCAAGAGAAATCCCCTTTTCTTCCGCTTTCGGCGCAAACTGCGCGCAGGCTTTCGCGACCATCGGGTATGGTTCCCCACAGGCGGGACGGAGTGTTAAGATACCGGTTTCCAGGCGAGACATCCGGATTAACGTAGCAATCAAAAACTCCAGCTTTTTCGCCTGTCCCAGCGCAGACTTCACATATTCCGCGCTCGTTGCGTCGAGATTCTGTTCCTGCAATAATTCGCAGTACAGCAAAAGAGACGCGACCGGCGTCTTCGTCTGATGCGAAATATCGGAAATCAGCGTCTTGATGTTTTCCTTTTCTTCCTTTACTTTCCGGGCCGACGTCTCCGCGGCATCCAGATATCGGCCAAGCTTAAACTCCACGGCGGAGAGCATGGATTCGTCGATGGTCTCCGCCGTAAACGTGCCGCAGATCGCACGGTCTATCATATCATTCATATGGTTAATCATTTTCCGCATCCGCATGCGGCTTTCGATAAGAACAACAGCGGATACCGCAATACAGCAAACGGCAATGATCGTTACCGGATTTGACATGTTTACCTCCATGCGCACACGCACAAACTTTTACGCCTGCGTTTCCGATTTCTTTTCGGGATGAAAGCAATAACCGATCCCGTATACGGTTTCGATACAGTCCGCCACGCCAAGCTTATCCCGCAAACGCTTCACCGCGACATAGAGCGCGTTGTCTTCGACATATTCCAAGCCGTCCGTCCAGACATAATCGATCAGGCGCTCCCGCGGGAGCGTGATTCCCGCATTTTCCGTCAGAATACGCAGCAGCTTCTGCTCGGTCCTGCTCAGTTCCACCGAAACCCCGCCGTGAAAAAATTGCATTTTTTCAAAATCAAACCGATAATCCGCAAACGTATATAAATTTCCGGACGAAGGGACGGCGGAAACAGAACCGTCGCCTCTCCTGCGCAGCTGTGTCCGGACTCTGGCGCGCAGCACCGCGAGGCCAAACGGTTTTGTGATATAGTCGTCGGCGCCGCCCTCCAATCCCGCGACAATATCGCTCTCCAGATCGTTTGCAGTCAAAAGGATCACCGAAACCCGATACTTCTCTTTGATTTCCGCAAGGAAATCAAACCCGTTCCCGTCGGGCAGATTGATATCGAGCAGGACAAGCGCAAACACATTCGCCAAAAGCTGCCTTCTCGCCTCTTTGACGGAACCGCAGCTTACGGCTTTCGTCTGTTCGGACGAAAGCGCACGCACGAGCCCTTCGGCGAGGGATTTGTCGTCTTCTATAATCAGTATGGTGTCCATAATATCCTCCATGCAGACGAATTTCCCGTCACACACTCTGAATCTTTTTTATCCATTTCCCGCTCTTTAACCGGAAAATACACCAGATGGCCTTGATAAACTGGTCCATCCGCAGCATGATAAAAATCCAGAAGCCCGGCCAGTGAAACACGAACCCCGCCAGCGCCCCGAGCGGAATGCTGCACACCCACAGAAACAGAATATCCGCTACCATCAGAAATTTTGTGTCCCCGCCGCCGCGCAGCACGCCCTTCGTCAGAATACTGTTCGCACTCTGGAACAGAATCACAACCGCTACCGCATTCATCAGCTCCGTCGCCAGCGCCCGCGTCTCCTCCGAAATATTGTAGGCGCCGACAATCGGGCCTCTCAGAAGCAGAATCAGCGCGCAGCCGAACATACCGATCACGACGCCGAGCGCCGCAAACGTCACGCCCTGCGACTGCGCCTTTTTGCTGTCCCCTTCCCCGAGTGTAATGCCCGTCATCGTACAGCTCGCCTGGGAAATTCCCTGAATCACAACCGTCGCCAGCTGCATCACAACCGTGGTGATCGAATTGGCCGCGACAAACGTTGCACCGATATGTCCCATGACGACCGCGACCGCACTGTTTCCGAGCCCAAGCAACGTATCGCTGACCAGCACGGGAATTGAAATCCGTATGTACTCGCGCACCAGATCCCGCACATTCATCACGAGATCCCGGATGCGAAGCCCGATTTTGTCATCTCGCAAAAACAGATAGCCGACCGTGACCGCAAACTCGACAATGCGGGCGAGCAGCGTGCCGAGCGCCGCACCGTTCGCACCCATCGCAGGAGCTCCGAGTCTGCCGAAGATAAATACCCAGTTGAAGAATATATTGATAAAAAAGGAACACACGCTCGAGATCAGCGGAACCGTCGCCTTTCCGACGCTTCTTAGAATCAGGCTCGTCGTCACCGCATACCCATTCAGGTAATAACACGGAATCGAGATCAGCAGATAGCCGACTCCCACAGCGATCACATCGGCATCGGGCGTATAGATTCCCATAATCTCGCCGGGGACAAGCCAGGTCACAAGCGCAAAAAATGTCGCGATGATAAATTCCAGTCGAAACATCAGAACGACGGTCTTTTTTAAGCTCGTCTGTTCCCGCATCCCGAAAAACCGGCTTGTGAGCACGGACGCCCCCATGCCGAGCCCCATGCACATAATCTGGTAAATGCTGATAAAATTGTTCGCGAGCGTCACCCCGCTCATCGGCGTCTCCCCGAGCTGTCCGAGCATAATGTTGTCGGCCATATTCACGCCGACCGTAATCAGCGACTGCGCCGCGATCGGCAGCGCAAATGCCGTCAGCGTCGCATAAAATTTCCTGTCTCTCACAAATAGCTGCATCCTGTTCCCTCTTTTCATCTGTGAACGCAACACGCATTTCCGGCTGCGGTTCTCTCGTTTTCAACCACTGTTTCTTCTATATTTATTGTAATAAGTTTCGCACAGTGTGTCAATCGGCAGCATACGGCCCGCAGCCTGCACGCAGACCCGGATATGAATTGCAATCGCTTTTTCTCTATTCCGTGAGAAATCTCCTCGCATCCGTCTCCGACAATACGGAATAAATATTGTGCGCCGTCCGCTTATCTTCCTGTGAAACGGCACATTCCTCCCGGTAGAGATCGTGGTAGCGCATCACCATAAAATGATAAATCGTCTCGTACTCCTCCTGCGTCATCTGATAATTCAGCGCCTCCATACAACAGTAGATACTGTTCACATAGTAATACAGAATCGTATCCGCGCTCTTCGTCTGTCTCTCGTATTCCTGCGCCAGATACAGATAATCATTCGCCAGCAGCCACCAGATTTCATCGCAGCCGACATTTTCTCCCTCTTTTACCAGATTGAGCGTCTCTCTGCCCGCAATGCATCTCTCATATTCGGACGAGTGAGGCGCCGCTTTCCGCCATTCCTCATAAGAAAGATACCGCGCGCTCTCCGTCACCCGGTCCTTAAACGCGTCCTCCATCCCCGTATAGGTAAAATAGTCATTTCCCTGCCCGTCTTCGATCGTCTTAAAGTCAACGCCTGTCTTTTGCCCTTTAGGCTGCGCCGCGAGCACCTGTACCTCATCTACCCACTGCGCAAAGTCTTTGCCGTTCTCAAAAAAGACCTGCTTTTTCCTCTGGGCATACAATTCCGTGTATACGATCGGTTCATCCAGCACAAAACGCCAGCCCGAATCGCGCATTTCCTGCGTGCGTTCCTCCGTATCCGCCGGCTCCGCTCCGGCGTCCTCCGCCTGATTTTCGTCCGGCGCAGGTTCCCTTGTCTGCGCAAATCCGATTATTACCTCCACTCTCTCCCAGTATGCATAGGCGTTCTGCGGATTTCCGACGCACACCAAAATAATTACGCCCGCAAACGCGCCAAGCGGCACACACTTTCTCACAACGATCGCCAGACATTCTGCCAGAAAATCTTCTCTCGCCTCGTCTTTTTCTACGGCATAATCATAGGGCAGATTCCTGCCATACTTTCTTGCCTCCTTCCGCATCCTTTTTATTTTGCGCGTGTATTCCATATACTTTTGATAAAAATCCCCAAATATCCGAAAAAAATTACGCAGAAAAAGAAACAAGAGAACATTCATAACAATACAAAAAAATCCCCATGCAACCTCCTTCTCCCTGAAATGAGCGATTACGGATGGAATCACAGCAAAAAAGAGCGCAATGATATCCAGAATATTGTCGGATATCCATTTTGCTCTTTTTCGTCGGTTCCTTTTCATAACTGCTTTCCCCTGTTAATCCTGCATTTTCTTATTGTCTCTCTATCACTTCCCTTTGTCCTTACCTGCCGATTTGTTTGTTCATTTTATAAAGTATCATCCTTCATAAAAGCATCCAGAAGCGCATCTGCTCCCTCCCTGTCTTCCTCCCACACAAGGTGTGTCCGGACGATATCGTAGAGCGGCAGCAGTTCATCTCCGTCGATTTCATAGCGGACCGGCTTTTGCTGCCGGTTCGGCAGCAAATATAAACAAATATCCTCTATCTCCTCTTCCCCGTCAACCGCACTGGCCAGAAGGAAAAAACCGTCCCTGTACCTGCAGTAGCAGCAGACGTTCTTTCCGTCCTGCATTTCTTTCAATTCATTCACCGGAAAAGAAAACGGATTTTCGGAGCCGCACAGAAACCATTCCAGCTTTCCTTCCCTGGTCTTTTCGCACAGGCGTTCCACAAAATCATTTCTGTTTTCTTCTGTCTGCCCACTCACCAGAGCATTGAGGGAAACTCCCAGAAACTCCGCCACTTTTATGACCTTTTCCACAGACGGACTCATCCTTGTCCACCTGCTGATCAGACCGGGACTGAATTCTAACGCCTGCTCCATATCCCGTATGCTGACACCCTTATACGCACATATTTTTTTGATGTTTTTGACCAGTTCTTCTCTCTGCATCTTCTCCTCCGCGCAAAACCGTGCCTGACTTCTCCGTCCTTCCTGTATATGAATAATTCTTCATATATTTCTGTCATCCTCTTGTTTTTCTGTGTGTATCAGCAAATTCAATTTTATAAATCAACTTTTTCTTCATAATTCATGTTTATTTGTTTTCTATATATGTAGTTTTATTCATTATACAGAATATTCCTTTCGGGCACTATTGTCAAGACAGAAAAATCCCCCATAAGCGGCGCCGTTGATTCCCAGGCCTGCTTATGAGGGATTCCGCTCCTTCCCAATTTGCAGTTAAAAAATCTCTTTGATAAAGAATAATTCCATCGGCTGTGCATAGCGTGGAAGATCCATCACGAATCCGCCGCAGTCCTTATATCCCAGTCTGCGGTAAAAATGCTGCGCGTTTTCGTCCGCCTGTGTGGAAGTCAGCAGCATTCCGTAGCCCTGCGCTTTCATCTCTTTCTCCCAGTGTTCCATCAGCCGCTTTCCGTAACCGTTTCCCCGGTATTCTCCGTCCACGAAAAGCATCGTGCAAAACGGCGTATTGTCCCAGAAAAGATTGTATCTCAGCAGCCCGACCGGCTTCTCGTCCAGAAGCAGGACATACCCTCTTTTTGTCCGCACCTTATCCGCAAATTCTGTCTCCGGCAAATGCTTATCAAGACTGTACCAGAATTCTTTATCCGCGGCTCGTACATATCTGATTTTTACCATAAGTTTATTCCGTCCTTTCTTCCGATTTCTGAAAAATCCCTGCGGAAAACAGTCCGATCACGCATACCGCGGCAGCCGTGGGAAGCAGCACCGGATATACCGTTTTGCTGAATCTGTCAAACAAAAACCCGTACACGATCTGACCGGCCGGCTGCGCGCACATCGTGACGGCGGACGTATATGCCATCACCTTTCCCGTCAGATGAGCCGGCGTACTCTGCTGAATTTTCGACACGGCAAAAATTGAGAAAATGCTGATCGCGATCTGCATACCGAAGAATGCTGCTGTGACCACGGCATATCTGACAGGCGCCCCGAACGGAAGAAGAAATACGGCTCCCGCCGGAATCATACAGACGCCGACCGCCGCAAGCACAAAAGACAGCTTTTCGAACTTCAGTTTTCCCGTGAGAAACCCTGCCGCAATACTGCCCAATATCGTGGCAATCGCCAGCATACTTTCCGCCGCACCGTAATATTTTGCGTCCAGCCCGAGAATCATCCGAACGATATAAGGCAGCCCCACCAGCGCGACTCCCATCACAAAAAAACGCGAAATAGCCGCAAGCAGCAGAATTTTCACGATATCGGGGCGCTCCTCTGCGAGAAACCGGATACTGCAAAAGAAATCGTCCTTTACCATAGACAGCACACCCCCCTGATACTCCGCCGGCCGATATTCCAGTTTTATAAAACACTCAAGCAGCGCCGTCACAAAAAAGCAGACGACGCTCGCATACATCACGGGCGTTAAACCAAACGCCGCATACAGAATGCCTCCAAGCATCGGTGCGATCAGATAAGACACCGACGCCGTCTGATTCACGACTGCGTTTCCTCTGATAATATTGTCCCCCTCCAGCATCCCGGGAATGCACGCCTGCACCACAGGCGTCTCAAAAGCCCCGAGAACCGAGAGCGCCACAAGCAACACGCCGATCACTGCGAGGGCATTGTTTTCGGACAAAAAAACGGCCGCGCACAAAACAACCGCTCCTGCCAAAGCGTCCAGCGCCGCCATCAGCTTCCTTCTGTCCGCCCGGTCAGCCAGGATCCCGCCAAACGGCGACAAAAGAATTGTCGGGACCGTTGCGGCAGACAGAATTCCGCCAAATGTGGCCGCCGACCCTGTCACCTCCAGCACATACATCGACAGCGCCAGTCTCAGTATGTAATTGCCAAACAACGAACTGACCTGACCGAGCACAAGAAGCGTAAAATTTTTTGTAAACAGTTTCTGCTCCATCGCTCACTCGCTCCTTTCCCCGGCGGAATCCCCCAACAGCCACTGCGCCCTCTCAAACATTCCGTCCTCAATGATCGGAAGCCCCATCGCCTGAAGCACCTCCGCAATAAAACGGCACTTATGCCCGATTTCCGCGGTGTCGGCCGGAAATACGGACGGCATCAGCCAGAAATTGGCAAGCGCGAGAAGCTCCGAAAGCTCTTTTGCATACTCGGTTCGTATCGAACCGTCACGCCTGCCCTCCTCGATCAATTCAAACCACAGCGGAGTCAGCACCCGCCTGTTCGCCTCAACCGCAGCCGCCAGAATCTGCGGGTCTTTCAGGATCGTCACCGCCTGTGCACCGATCTCTTCCCGCTCTTTGTCCGCTCCGTCAATCGCAAGCACCTCCCGGATTTTCTGCAGGCCGGTAAGGTCCGTGCGTCCCCTGACCGCCTCAAATGGATTATTACAAAAAAACATGCGGTCGCCCAGTGCGCGCATCGCCTCTCCTTTGCTCTGAAAAAAGCGATAAAACATCCCCTTTGCCCCGCCTGCCCGCTCCATAATGTCGCTGACGGAGGTTTCCTCATATCCTTTGGACAAAAATAACTCTTTCGCCGCGTCCAAAATCTCGTCTTCCCACTGTTCCGGCGTCTTTTTTACCGGTCTTGCCATCATTACCTCCCTTTCTGCCGCCGCATGCGGCTTTTCTGCCGAATCTTATTATAATAGTTATTGACCATTAGTCAATAACTATTATATCGACACTCTGGTACCGTGTCAACCGCAAAATGCCATTTGACGAAACACCGGCCGGATGTTAGACTGATGAGGTATATACTTTTAGAAATCGGGAGGATTATGTTATGGAACGCGAACGTCTGGGGAGCCGGCTGGGCTTTATCCTGCTGAGCGCAGGCTGTGCAATCGGCATCGGGAATGTCTGGAAGTTCCCGTATATGGTCGGACAGTACGGCGGAGGCGCTTTTGTGCTCTGCTATCTGTTCTTTCTTGTGATTCTGGGGATTCCCGTTATGACGATTGAGTTTTCACTGGGGCGCGCATCGCAGAAAAGCCCGGTAAAGCTCTATCACGCACTGGAAAAGCCGGGACAAAAATGGCACCTGCACGGCTATGCCGCCATGATCGGAAATTATCTTCTGATGATGTTCTACACAACGGTAGCCGGCTGGATGCTTCACTACTTTTTTTACATGGCAGACGGGACCTTTGTGGGTACGGACACGGAAGCCGTGGCAGGCATATTCGGAAATATGCTGTCCGATCCCCTCGGAATGACGGGCTTTATGGCGGTTGTCGTCCTGCTGGGATTCGGTGTCTGTTCGATCGGGCTGCAGAACGGCCTCGAAAAAGTCAGTAAATTTATGATGCTCGCACTGCTTGCAATTATGGTTATTCTCGCCATCAACAGCACTTTGCTCGACGGCGCCGGAGAAGGACTCCGCTTTTATCTTATGCCGGATTTCGACCGGATGATGGAGCTTGGCATCGGCAATGTGCTGCTCGGCGCGATGACGCAGGCATTTTTCACGCTCAGTCTCGGAATCGGCGCGATGGCCATCTGGGGCAGCTATATCGGAAAAGAGCGGACGCTGCTCGGGGAAGCCGTCAACGTCGGCATTTTGGACACCTTCGTAGCGTTTGTCTCCGGGCTTATCATCTTCCCGGCCTGCTTCGCCTACGATGTCAGTCCCGACAGCGGACCGGGCCTCATCTTTGTGACGCTGCCGAATATTTTCAACCATATGCCCGCAGGGCGGCTCTGGGGCAGCCTGTTTTTTGTATTTATGTTTTTCGCGGCCTTCTCGACGGTTCTCGCGGTTTTTGAAAATATCATTTCCTGCTGCATGGACTTATTCGGCTGGACCCGCAAAAAGGCCTGTCTTGTCAATACGTTTGTGATGTTCCTGCTGTCTCTTCCCTGCGCGCTCGGCTATAATCTGCTGTCCGGCTTTCAGCCGCGCGGCGCCGGCTCGACCGTTCTTGATCTGGAGGATTTTCTCGTGAGCAATCTGCTTCTTCCTCTGGGCAGCCTGGTCTATGTCGTGTTTGCGACCAGCCGCTACGGATGGGGCTGGGATCACCTTGTCGCCGAGGCCAACCAGGGAAAAGGGTTAAAAATGGCCCGGTGGATGCGCTTTTATATGACTTACCTGCTGCCGGTGATCGTTTTGATCGTGTTTGTGCTCGGCTTATAAGCAGCAGGCCGCACACTCCACAAACAGCTCTTACATTCAATCAAAGAAAGGGCTGAGAGATACCGCAGATGTATTTCTCAGCCATTTCCTGTCCATTAAAGGTATTCGCCGCAGAACGTTTTCGCCGCATATCTCGAATTGACGGTTCCGCTAAAATAAATTCTAACATATCTTTCTGAATAAGGACACGCTGTTCAGCGCAACAGAAACGAGCGTGCATGCCCACAGAATTTTGGACATTGTCGGAGTCACATCCGCCAGCGCACTCCAGTCCTCATTGAGCACCCACCGGGCATCGGCACTGTAAAATGCGCACAGCGTGAAAGCCGTAAATGATAAACTGACATATCGAAACCATTTGGCCTCCTTCCCCTTTACCGTCCAAATCACATTCAATAATGCCGCTGCAACTGCCGTCGCGCTAAAAAACATCCACATATCCATCCCCCCGATCACTCAAAATTTATATATCTGATTATAAATGATTTGACTGCCGCTCACAATATATTTTATAATATTCACAAATTTGTCGATGCACAGCAAAATCAACGCGCGCACGGCGCGCGCTGGACGGCAAACGCATCACAGGCTTTGGCGATATCGACAAAACCGGCTATCTCGACCAGCTCCACGTTCATGCCGACTGTCAGGGAAAAGGGATCGCCACCGCTATCTGCGATGCGTTAGAGCAGTCCGTCCATAAGAAGATCGTCACCCACGCCTCGATCACCGCGAAACCATTTTTCGAAAAAAGGGGGTACCGCGTCATCCGGGAACAGCAGATAGAACAGCAGGGAATCTTTCTCACAAATTTTGTGATGGAGTATCCGTAATATGATCCATCCCCCTGCGCATTATTCGGAAAGGAGTGTAAAAACAAATGCAGTATATCATCGCTTTTCTTGAGGGAATCATTACCTTTCTCTCCCCCTGTCTGCTTCCGATGCTGCCGATCTATATTTCCTATTTCGCCGGCGGCGGGGACAGGAGCACCGGCAAAACGTTAAAATGCGCCCTCGGCTTTGTCGCCGGCTTTTCCGCAGCCTTTGTGACATTTGGCGCGCTCGCGGGAACAATCGGCAGTTTCCTGCAGAAATATCAGACGGCTTTTAATCTCGTTTCCGGTCTGATTGTGATTGTCTTCGGCTTAAGTTTCCTCGGCGTGTTCCGGCTGACCCTATTTCAGGGAATGCGGCATACCGTATCTACGGACAATATGGGCTTTTTTTCGGCATTCCTGTTCGGCATCATTTTCTCGGTGGGCTGGACGCCCTGTGTCGGGGCTTTCCTCGGTTCGGCATTGGTGCTGGCATCCCAGCAGGCACATGCCGTAGAAGGAATGCTGATGCTGCTTGCCTATTCTCTGGGACTCGGCATTCCGTTCCTTCTGAGCGCCGTGCTAATCGACTATCTGAAACACGCATTTGACTGGATTAAAAAGAACTACAAAATCATCAACACCGCAAGCGGCTGTCTGCTGGTACTGGTCGGCATTCTGATGGCCACCGGTACCCTCGGGCGTCTGCTCTCTCTGCTCGCTTAAGGAGTCACTGTGAAAAATAAATTTTTCAAACATGAACAAGTTCATGTTGCAAATATTGTGCCTGCGACATAGCGTACTCAGTACGCATTTAAGTTTGCGGACTGCGGCAGAAATGGAGGATTTCTATGAAAAATAAGAAAATCTTGTTGTTTCTCGTACTGATATTTGTCCTGCTCCTTACCGGCGCATCCGTGCTGTATAACCGGTTAAGCCGTCAGTTTTCTCCCGGGCAGCTCGCCGCGCAGGAAACACTGGAAACGGGCAATGAAACCGAATCAGAAACCGAATCGGACGATGCCACGCCAAAAATACCGGCTCCCGACTTTACCGTATACGATGCAGAGGGCAACGAAGCAAAGCTGTCCGATTATTTCGGAAAACCCATCGTGCTGAATTTCTGGGCCAGCTGGTGCGGCCCCTGCCAGAAGGAAATGCCGGACTTTCACGAGAAATATCTGGAGCTTGGTGAAGAGATTCATTTTTTGATGATTAATATGACAGACGGTTCGAGAGAAACCGTTGAAATTGCGTCCGATTTTATCGCCGAAAATGAATATACCTTCCCGGTGCTGTATGATACCGCATCCGACGCCGCGGTAACTTACGGCGTATATTCGCTGCCGACCACTTTTTTCATTGACGCCGACGGCTACGTCATCGCCCAGGCGCAAGGCGCCATTGGCGCCGAGACATTGCAGCGCGGGATTGACATGATTTTGTTGGAATAACAGATTTTTGACGCCTTCACAATCCCCTGGCGCTCAGATAGCGTCCCGTATTTCTTCCGGCCTCTTCCCCCGCCAGATTATAGCCTTCCTGACGATAGTGGAACTCATCCTTCATCAGGCCGCGCTCCGCAAAGGTCTTAAACTGCTCGCTCACCAGGACGATATCGCCGGTTTCTTGGGCCAGTTCCGTCTGCGCCTGTCGAATCGGCACATACCGCATTTTGTCATCCCTGTGATTTCCAATCTGTATCAGAAAGCATGTCCGGACGCCGCATTCGCGGCAGAAGGACTCGATAAACCGCTTTGTGCGCGCTTTATAAAGCTCCGGAGGCGTATGCAGATCCCCGTCCGTACAGCCCTGGCACCAGACCATTCCCCTGTACGCTATCACATATCCATGCGCAGTCAGCCACTGCTCACAGCGTTTCATCCGCTCCGTGGCATCTCTGTAGTACGGTGTGCCGGGCAGCCATTCCGCTATGGAAGAACCGCCCTTCGCACAGGATACGCCGACAATCGGGATGCCGGTTTCCAGGTAACAGGCATTTGCAAACGATGTCACCATAGAGCCGGTTTTCATCCCCGGCTCCGTGACTCCGCTCTCATTATTTTCATTTACTCCGAAAGGCTCCTGCAGCGGCGACAGACACTCGGGTGCGCTCACCGCACGGTATTCATATCCCGCTCCCGGTATCAGCGCAGGCGCTTCCTGTGCATTTCCGCGCCCTGCCATATTGCTCTGTCCCATAAACATCATCAAAAGCACTTCTTTTTGTTCCATTTCCCTGTCCTCAATCCAGCGCCGCTTCCATCAGCGCAAACAGTTCCTCATCCCGCAGATGATTCTCCATATTCATAATCAGCATCACACGCCTGTCTTTTTCGGAATACAGATATGCTCTCTGCCACTCATAATAATGCGGCCCGTCTCCGAGCGCCCGCAGGTAACTCATAAAGCCCGCAAGCACCCAGGCCGTCTGTTTGACATCGGCAAGACACTCATTTTCATAAAATCCGTGCCACTTCCCGTGCTCGCGCTCCCGCATTGCCCCGTCCGCCGTCCGATATTCTTTTGCCGCCTTTCCCGCGAGGTAAAACGCCGTCCGGTAATCTCCCTCAAATGCCGCTTCTATGCTCTCACAGACAAGCAGCGCTCCCCGGAAACAATGGCAGTGAATCCGCGCCTGCAGCAAAACGGAATCGCGAAACAATTCCCTGCCGTCGGTAAGCCGCACATCCGTGCGCTCGCATTTTTCAAAATATTCCCGGTAAGACGCCGCCCCGGCTTCACAGACACTCCGATACCACTGCACCTGCTCCTCCAACGTGCCGTACGGCGCCGCCCACAGCAGTTCCTCACTCCGCATTTCCCGGTCTCTTAAGTACTGATTCACAAGAATCCGTGCCACATGGTTCGTAAACTGCTCTCCGGCACGCTCATCCTCCCTTGCGCCGTAAGCAGCCGCGCAGGAAAAATATTCTTTCAGGCGTTTGGCCACCGCAGGACCGTCCTGCGCGCCGTAATAATCTTCCGTATACTCTTTCTGATGACGCTCGATATCCGCTTCTCCGGTTTTCCAAAGTCTTGCAAGAAAATCCAGATAATATACATGCGGTTTGACATTCGAACAGTTGACGAGCCAGAAATCATCGCCGCCCCGCTCCAGCACTTCTTTCAGTTCCCGCTTTACAAACTCCGGCGGATTTTGCAGCATCGTGATATGGTTTGCCGCCTGCAGGTCATAAAAGGAAACATGATAGTAAATCCCGTTTGCCTCCTCCTTTTTCTCCGGCAGGGAACAGACCCTCGGGTTTTCGTTCCCCTGTCTTCTGCTGACCATCTTGCCGTAGCCGTTGTCGGCCCATACCTTGATCACGTCCTCCGGCAGCATAAGGCACCCTTTCTTGTATAGATCCATCGTCTCCCCGTAGAGATTTGTGCTGCACACGGCGTCCGGAACCGCCGCTTTCACCATATCATACTGGATTCGGATAATCTCGCCCATCAGCTTTCCTCTCGAAGCATCCGTCCGATACCTCTCATCCTCCTCCCAGAACGGCTTATCCCCCTGCCCGCGGAACCCAAGATTCCATATGATTTTCCGGTCCTTCTGCGCGTCGATCGCATCCTGCCAGAGCCTGTGAAACTTCTCCGGATACAAATCATAGGAAGCCGCAAGACCCGGGTATGCCCTTGCAAACATCTCTGCCCCGAGCGGTTCCGCATGGTGGTGCGTCACCCACAGCCCCATACTGCCCGCAAGCCCGGCATAGCGCCTGGAATTTTTGTCCGTCCCCGGTATCACCATATTGCCGCCGCACCGCAGAAGCGCTTCAAATACCATCTCCCAGGGCTTTTCCTTTTCTCCGTCCACCTGCCAGGTGTGCAGCAGAACTTCATCGTTGACAAACCATCCCCGATATTTCACACGAAACGGTTTTGATGCAAATATATAATCTTTCGGCAGACAGATTTCCTCTCTCTTCTGAAATTTCTGATCGTTCCAGAACCAGAATTCATGGACGCCAAGAATCTCCTTGCTGACCGCGTAAATCCCGTAGACAAAACCTAGCTCATCCGACGCCCGTATCTCAAGCCTTCCCTCCCGCACGGCGATGCAAAAGCATTCCTCGGGCAGTTCTTTTTTCACCAGCACAACCGGGCAGCCGGGCGCGTCTGTCTGATAAAACAATTTTTCCATATCCCGGCGCAGATGCGCCGCCGCATGTCTGACCGCCTCCGTCTGCGCCCCCGATAATACGGTATTTCTGTTGATTTCCACTGTCACAGCATATGACCTCCTCCGCCTTGATTTTAATCTGTGGAATAAATTCCCGCGCAGGATGATTCTCCTCCGCAAAACCGCGCCTGCAGTCTCATTCCTCCTGCCGGGGCATATACCGTTCAAATATTTTTACAAAGATATGCGCTTTTAGCCATGCAAAAAAGGCAACCCCGATCACACAGTCAAAAAATATTGCCGGGCTTCTGTTCTGGCGAAAAAGCAGGATGACTGCCACGGGCCCTGCCGCCGCCATAAGCGCCAGCGCGGACTGCGGCAGATGCGCCAGCGCCATATACAGCGCATTCTTTAAGGTTTTTCGAATCGGGTTGCAGAAAACCGCCTGAATCGGAAACGCATAGAGCATCGTCAAAAGCAGCAATGCCGCAATCACGGCAAACGGAATGAACCAGACTGCCGCTCCCCTCACCGGCGCATGGGCGCTGAAATAAAAATCAAAATACAGGATGGCGGCGGCGGAAAGCATAAGAAGCCACATGACCGTCGCCTGCCCGAAATTCTGCCGAAAAGAGTGAAAAAAATCCCGTGTCACATACGACTCCTCATTCTTCACGATTTTAATGGCCACCGCATAGAGCGCCGTCGTAGCCGCTCCTGCGGTCACAACCGGAATACAGCACAGCAGCCACAGCAGGTTTAAAATCACAAGCTCCGATGCGATACCGAAAAAGCGAAATCCTTTTCCGTCTACGGAAAACAGTCCTTCCATGTCTCCACCCCTTTTTATCCCTTAATGCCGTCCATAGCGATTCCTTCCACCAGATATCTCTGAAAGATAATAAAAAAGATGATAATCGGAATCAGCGATATCACCGACATCGCAAACAGCCCGCCGTAATTGTTGTAAGAATCCGGATCCAGATACATATTCAGCGCCAGCGGAATCGTGAAATTTTCGGGACTGCTGATGAAAATCAGCGGCTGGAAAAAGTCCTGCCAGATCCAGTAAAACGCAAAAATGGATGAAGTAATAATCGCCGGCTGCACAACCGGGACAAGAATCCGAAACAGTGTCGAGATTCTCCCGCACCCGTCAATTTCGGCAGCCTCGTCGAGTTCCCGCGGGATCCCCTGAAAGAACTGCACCATCAGGAAAATGAAAAACGCGCCGCCAAACACCCACGGCAGAACCAGCGCGACCTTCGTGTCAATCAAATTCAGCTTTTTTAATATGATATACTGCGGCACGACCATCACCTGCGCCGGGATCATCATCGTCATCATCACACAGCCGAACCAGAAATTTCCGAACCGAAAACGGATTCTGGCAAACGCATATGCCGCAAACAGGGAGCTTAACACACAGCCGACCATACCCACGATCGTGACCTCAAAGGAATTCAATAAAAATCTCCAGAACGGGACGCCGCCCACCCCCTCGAGCCCGCTGGCATAGTTCTTTGCCGCGTCCCATACCTCCGGAATCAGAGAATACGGGTTTAAAAACATGGTGTCGTTGCTCTTAAAAGAGCTTGCCAGCAGCCACAAAAGCGGATAGATCATGACAAACCCAAGCAGGCAGGCGCCCACATGGAACATTACCGAATGGATTGTTTTTTTCTTATGCATACCCATAATCTTATTCCCTCCCTGCTTCATAATGTACCCAGCTGCCCTGAGTTTTGAACAATACAACCGTAAACACGCCGATAATCGCGACCAGAATCCATGCAAGCGCACAGCTGTACCCCATGTCAAAATAGGTAAACGCTCTGCGGTACATATAGAGCACATAAGACAGCGTGCTGTCAAGCGGACCGCCGTCCGTGATGACATAACTCTCCGTAAATACGCGGAATCCGTTCACAATCTGCAGAATCAGATTGAAGAAAATTGTCGGGGTGAGCATCGGAAGCGTGATTTTCGTGAAGACCTTCCACGGTTTTGCGCCGTCGACCATCGCCGATTCATACAGGGAACCCGGTATCTGTTTTAGCGCGGACAGAAAGATCAGCATCGAAGAGCCGAACTGCCACACGCCCATCAGGATAATCACGCCGAGCGCCGTGTGCGTATTTCCGAGAAACGATGTCTTCTGCTCGATTCCGAATGCGCCCAAAAGCGTCATTGCCACGCCCTGGTTGCCGAAAATCTGTTTCCAGACAATCGATACGGCAATGCTGCCCCCGATAATCGACGGTATGTAATAGAGGGTCCGGTACAGTCCCAGCCCTCTGTGATCCTTATTCAGCAGCATCGCCACAAACAGCGCGAATGCGAGTCTCAAGGGTACCAGAAAGAATACATAGATAAACGTCACTTTTAACGCCTGCCAGAAGGTGGCATCGCCGGTGAAGGCACGGACATAATTGTCCAGCCCGATAAACGACGGCGTATTTAGCAGATTAAAATCCGTCAGTGAATAATAGATGGAAATTATCATCGGGATCAGCCACATCAGGACAAACCCGAACAGCCACGGTGTCAGCATCAGATATCCTGCTATATTATCCCCTTTTTTATAAGGAGCTTTTTTCGCTTTCTTTTTCACGGTAGTTACCTCTCCTTTCAGTCTGATATAAGTCGGAAACACTCCCTGATGCAGGGTCTAAGAAAGGAGGGAACGGTTATTTCCTCCCCTCCTTTCCTGCCGCCTTATTTAATTATTTCTTGCCAGAATCGCATTTGCCTCCTCGCGGAACGCTGCCGCCGCATCCTCTGCGGATGCCTGTCCGTAGTAGACACTGTTCGCGGCCTTTTTGAACGCCTCATTGACCTCGGAGATACCTGCCGGGTCCGGAGCGGGCGTTTCGCCGCAAAGCGCTGCCGCCGCTTCCACCCCTTCAAACATGGCAATCTGCTGTTCGCCCAGGTTACCGCTGTCAATCAGGTGCTGACGAACCGCGGAAGAAACCGGCGTGCCCCGTTCCGCCATCATGATATCGTTTGCCTCATCGGAATTGATAAACCAGTTGATAAATTCCGCAGCCTCCTGCTTCACGGTCGATTTCTCTGCGATTGCGAAAAACATACCCGGTTTCATCCAGAGCCCCTTTGTATCGGAACCTTCTGCCAGCGGAGGAGTTACCATCTTGATGGAATCATTGACGGTGCTCACTTTGGATGCATAATTGTTCCACTCGATAATCGCGCCTGCGTCGCCGGTCACGACCGGACCTGCCTCCTGTCCCAGTGTCGCAATCTGTGCATATTCATCCGGGTCAGGCATCGCCTCTTTTCCCATCAGATCATTCCACATCGTGACGAAATCCACAAACACTTTATCGTCCTCATACCCCAGCGATTTATTGTCGTCGCTAAACAGCGAACCTCCCTGTTGTCTTACCCAATAGTTAAAGATATTCGTGTCTGCAACGGAATCCATGGACACACCGTACTTGTCGGTTTTGCTCTGGATTGTCTCACACATCGCCACAAAATCATTCCATGTCCAGTCGCTCGTGGGTTCCTCCACTCCTGCCTCCTGCAGGACTGCCGGATTGTAACCCACGTTGAGCAGGGAAGTGGACAGTACCATCGCCGCCATCTTGCCGTCCACGCTTCCGGTCTGCAGTAAATTCTCATCGATGCCCGAGACATCAATCGTCCCGTTGTCGATAAACTCCTGCAGATCGGCCAGAGAATTATTCTTCGCATAGGTCGTCAGATACAGGTAATCCATCTGCACAATATCCGGCATGGAACCGGAAGCCGTCTGTGTGGACAGCTTGTCAAAGTAACCGTCCCATCCGGAGGGCGAAAGTTCAAACGTCACGTTGGGGTGCAGCGATGTATATAAGTCGCACACTGCCTGTGTCTGGTCATGTCTCGTCTGACCGCCCCACCAGGTCATCTTGATGACCACATTCTCACCGTCCGCCGATGCCTGATCGTCTGCCGGCACATCCGCGGCCTGCGTTCCGTCCGTTCCCGCAGCTGCCGGCTGCGCATCGCCGCTTGCGGCGTCACCCGTCTTCCCGTCGGATCCGCACCCTGCCATAGACAGTACCATCACACCGGCAAGTGCCGCCGGCAGTATCCGTTTGAATTTTTCATGTCTTTTCATATCCGTTCTCCTTTTCCCACATTCATAACTGTGTCTGTTGATGTTTTTATTTTAGTCAGAACCGCACCGTTTTTGAACGGAATTAAACGACCTGTCTTTTGAAAAAAACCGACTTACATGCACTGCCCGGTCACATACTCCCGGTACTGCGACGGAGTCATTCCCGTCATCCTGCGAAACACCTTTGAAAAATACTGTCCGTCCTCGGGAAACCCCGCCATCCCCGCCGCATCCGAAATTTTAATGTCCGGACGAAACCGGATAAGGCTCTTCGCAAGCGCAATCCGAAGTTCGAGCACATAGGCCGAAAATTTCACATGCTTATACCGCAGAAACAGCCGCCCGAAGTAATCCTCATTCATAAACAGCACTTCCTTCGTGAGGTAGCGGATGCTCAGCTCCGGCTCTGACAAATGTTCAAAAACAGCCAGAAGAATCCGCTCCATCCGCTCATTTTCCGTTTCTTTTTCCTCCTGGCCGTTTTCCTCTGTCTGCCTCCGTCCGATCTGCCCTGCAAGAAATATCGCCGTATCCCGCAGCATCTCCCATTCGCCTGTCTCTTTGTCCGCTTCCTGCTCCCTGCGGGGAACGGTCCGACCGTTTCCGAAAACCCTCTGAATCCATTGGTAGACGTTCCTCTTTTTCTCTTCGGAATAGCCGAGAATCCTCATTTTGCAGGAAATCAGATAAAGCTCCGACAGAATTTCTTCCAGGTTTTCGGCGCCGCCAAGCGCCGCGTAATCGACCAGCGCATCCAGTTCCCCCTTCGCCTCTCTGAAAAATTCATAGGTCAGCAGAGCTTCCCCCGTCCCGGTTCCGCCCATGTCAAACAACTCCTCCGTCTGCCCATACAGCACGCGTATCTCCTCCGGCGTCCCCGCCGTGCTCATCGCCGCCTGCATGGTCTTGCCCGCCAGCCGTTCGAGTTCCTTGCGCATGCGTTTTATCGCGGCCAGAATTTTGGCAGAATCCGCAGATTGCAGCAAAAAAACCATCTCATTCGAAAACGCCGTCTCTAAAATCAGTCGTTCCTCCCCGAGGAGTTCTTCTAAAATATTGTGAAGCACAAACTGTACGATATAGTCAATCTCATTTTCCAGGCGGACGGTAAGAATGCATACGGCAAGCCCGGCGTCAAGTTCCTCCATAAAAAGACGGTAATCCGACTGAATCTGTTCTCTTCCCATCAGAAGATTATAAAATACCTGCTCTTTTGCCCGCGGCAGGAGCGTTCGGATCGTACTGCTGTAATGCGCCAGCTTTTCTTTCTCCATGGAGCGCTCCTCAATCGACTGCTTTACTTTTTCGATGACATCCGCAATTCGTTCTTCGTCACAGGGCTTTAAAATATAGTGCCGAACCCCCTCTTCCATCGCCTGGCTCGTGTACTCGTATTCCCCATAACCGGACAACACGATAAAAACGGTGTCGGGACACACCTTCTTTGCCCTTCGAATCAGTTCAATCCCGTCCATGACCGGCATCTTGATATCGGTCATCACAATATCCGGCCGATATTTTTCAATCTTCTCAAGCCCCTCGACTCCGTTCCACGCCGTGCCTGCAAGCGCAATCCCGTATTCCTTCCACGGGATAAATTCCGCCATTCCCTCGCGCTCCAGCTCCTCGTCATCCACAATCAAAAGCTTATACATCTTTCCTCCCACTCTGCCCGGGAATACGGATTGTGACCCGCGTCCCCGCACCCGGCCTGCTGTCTATCGCAAATTCACTGTCCGCATATGTCATCCGCAGCCTCTCCCTGATATTTTTAAGCCCGATCCCGTGCCCTCTGGGCTTTACCGTACCGTTTCTGACCGCTTCAAGCACCGCCTCTTCCATTCCCGGTCCCCCGTCGGCCACACACAGAATCATTCCGTTCTCCTCCTCAACCGCCGACACGCAAATCGTACAGGCGGTCAGTGATTCTTCGACCCCGTAATGGATGGCATTCTCGATCAATGGCTGCAAGATCATGCAGGGGACCATGTATGCTCCCAGATCGCCCCTCTTTTCCACGGCAAATTTCACACGTCCCTTATATCGGAACTGCTGTATTGTGATGTAACTCTCCGCAGCTTCCATCTCTTTTTCCACCGTGACGGAAAGTTCCGTCGAGACGGCTGCCTGCATCAGATTTCCGAGCTCAACAACCATTTTGCCCGCATCCTGATTCTTGCCCGCCTTAATCATCCAGTTCACCGCATTTAAGGTATTGCTCATAAAATGCGGATTAATCTGCGCCTGCAGCATCTGATATCTGGTATCCTTGAGCAGCAGCTGCTTTTCATAATTCTCATGGATCAGACTGTCGATTTTCTCGAGCATAACCCTAAATTCCTGCGTCAGGATTCCCGCTTCGTCGCTTCTGTCCTCCACCTGCAGGAAGTCTCTTGCTCCCCGGAAATCGCCTTTTTCCACCAGGCGCATCGTCTCCGTGAGGTGATACAGCGGGCTTGTGATGATATTGGAAATCCTGACCATCCCGTACAGTGTCAGAAGAAAAACCAGAAGCAGACCGCCTAACATCCCATACCGCAGAACTGCCATCTGACCGAATATCTCATGGTACGGCACATAGTTCACATACATCCAGCCGTTGCTCTCCGCCCTCAGATAGCTCATAAAATAACGTTTGCCGTTATATTCTGCGATTTTATATCCCTGTCTTTCGTCTGCGGCGGGCAAATCGGGACACTCCTCTGTGCTGCCGTAAATCATTCCGTCCTCCGAATACACATAGAGCAGGGAATCCGCATACTCAAGCTCCGCCTTTTTCTTCTCGATCATGCCGGGGATATCACTGGTGATAATGACTGTTCCGAGGTACGTCAGCGTCGCGTTTTTCGTCTCCAGAATATCCCGCCCCGACAGCTGCCAGGGAAATTCCTCCGACGGCGGCAACACTACATAACCGCCTCTTGCCTGTTCACACATGGAAAGCAGCTTCTCCCAGGCTGCATCGCTCACAGTCCCGCAATCGACGCCGACAGGCATTTTCACATTCTGTCTGTCCACATAGATCGCATTTTTGACTACCGGCCGGATATTCACCTCATCGAAAAAAATCTTGCGGATCGGCATAAGCGTATAGTAATACTCCTGCGAGAGATACGCGGTCTCCAACGCCTCCCGCAAAATCTCCTGCACCTCCCCGTTCATCGCCAGCAGATAGCTCAGATTCTCAATCTCCTCGAGATCATCATTGACATTCTGTGTAAAAAATTCCAGCTCCTGCAGCGATTTCTCATACAGCTTCCTGTCATAGATGCCGAAGCTTGCCTGTAATCCCATCATCGAAATCCCGCAGCTTATCCCCGCAACGATCAGATAGATAAACGCCATTTTCCCGGACAGTTTCATATTCCGGAACCGTTTTTTCCATCTGTCAAAAACCGATAAATCACAAAAACTTCCGTTTTTCTCTCTCATCAAAAATAAACCTCTCCCGCAATTATAAATTTATCGCATTTTTTCGGAACTTTCCTGTGCTTTTCAGACCTGATATCTGAAAAAATCCGACTTGCTGCATCGGCAAACGAGGCTGACGCATTTATGTAAATGCGACAGCCCCGTAACCTTTTCACCTTGCGTCACTCCATCTCCCCATCCGCGGGAAACCGGATGCCACAGAGATCTCGCACCCGATCCATCAGTTTCATGGATAACATCGAGATCTCGCGGTATTTTGCGATACTCTTTTGCCCACGCACCGCATCCGCAAACGCCTGCAGTTCAAACCTCATATTATTGCCGCCGGGTCCCGTGTCAAACCGTTCCGTCCGCCCGTCATTGTACCGGATCCCGATCTTTTCCGGACAGGCAATTTCATCGATCAGCAATACTCCCGCCTCCCCCTGCACCTCGCTCGGAAGATGCGATTCCGTAATTTTGGAATACACCAGCTCTGCCGTCATATCGCCGTAATCCGCGAGCACCGTCCCGGCGCCGTCTATTCCGCCGTCTAACATCACGGAAACCGCCTGCAGCGACTTTGGCTCGCCAAACAGTGCCGCCATCGGTTCCACACAGTAGACGCCGATATCCATCAATGCCCCTGCGGAACACCCTGGATCAAAAATATTCTGTCTCGCGCCGTTCTTAAACGCATCGTACCTGCTGGAATACTGACAATAGCGGAAAGAAACACGCCTGATCTTTCCGATCTTACTTATGCCCTCTTTTAATGCATCAAATCCCGGATCATGCAGCGAGCGCATCGCCTCCATCAGGATCACTCCGTTTTGCTCCGCCGCCTCAAACATCCGCCTGGCCTCAAAAAGATTCGAGCACAGCGACTTTTCACATAAAACGTGCTTTCCGGACGCCATAAACCGCATCGCCTGCGCGCAATGCATTGCATTGGGACTTGCGAGATAAACCGCATCAATCGCGGAATCCTCCGCCATCGCATCCAGATTGTCGTAATACACCTCGGCCCCCTGCTGCCGCGCGAATTGCTCCGCCCTGTCCCGATCTCTCGAATAGACCGCCCGCAATTCGAAATCGCTGTTTTTCGCCGCCTCACCTAAAAATTGTTCCGTAATCCCGCTTGTTCCGACGGTCGCAAAGCGGATTTTATTTTTCTCCATTCCGTCGTCCTTTCCGATATTCAATAAATAAATTAGAAGCCGTCCTCTTTATTTCTTAACTGTCTGGTATGTATATACATGTTTCTGCGTGTTAGCCACAAATTCCTCCCGTGTTGCGACACGAAAACCCTCCAGTTTCGCATATCCGGTTTCATCTGCTTCACCGTCAAATTCTCTGACTGTGTATAAATCAATCTCGCCTTCGGGATCCCAGCAGCTGCTTACGACACATGAATCCTGGCTGCTACTGCCTTCTATCATCATATCCCAATCCATTCCCCGATTATCATAAAGCAGTCTCACCCGTTTTCCATCATAAAAATACGCATTTTTTGATTTGTCATAGCCCAATCCACATTCCTCATAAGCATCGAGGATCCTCTGACCTCTGTTAGGAGCGGTTTCCGAATTATCCGCATTCCCCTCGTTTTGCAATTCCTCCTGCGTTAATCCCTCACTCGCCGTTTCCTTATGATTGACAGGTGCGGCTTCCGACGTAGCAAAAATCCCTGACGCACCTATTATGATAACACACGCCAATATCATTGTAACAGCATTTGCTTTTTTATTTTTCATAATGGCAATCATCCTTTCTTCAACTGCATTTTTACTGAAATTACTGCATAACGGGAACACTCCGCTTTTCTTTGCCTCCATGTCAATCAACATAAACGCATAGGCTGATCTCGATGTTTCGCCAAATTGCCGGATCACACATTCGTCACAGGCCAATTCCATATCGCGGTTAAACAAAATACACATAATCCAAACAACAGGATTGAACCAGTGAATACAGAGCGCTGCTGTCATTACCAGCTTCGTTGCCGCATCGAAACGGCGAACATGCGCATATTCATGCATAAAAATGAATTGCAGCTGTTTTGTATTTTCCCAGTCTGTGTCCGACGGCATTAAGATGACAGGATGAAAAATACCGTACGTCAATGGTGCGGATACCCTGTCCGACTGTCTGATGGAAAGCGGACGCATTAACGGATGTTCGCTCAGCCACTGTGCCGCATACGCGTTGCAGACAGGAAGCGACACCCGAAATTCCGCCCGGCATCTCAGATAAGAAATGCTGAAAAATGCCGCCAAAACGATCACTCCGACACACCAGATAAAAGGTCCGTCAAAAACGAATGCAGTGTCATACGCCTGCTGCAGCCACCCTCCCTGTACCGGGGCAAACTGGCTCTGTGACAGGTCAAAAATCGTATTGCCTGTTTCCGCTCCGGAATATGAAATGCCGGGGATACAGCGTTGGATAAGCGTATATACGCTGAATCTTGACGGTATAGAAAACGGTATCAAAAGCCTTAAAAGGACAAGTTCCCATAAAACCGTAAAGGTCCGTTTCGGCAGTTTATGAACTGCAATTGCCCGGATTACCACAATCGCGATAATAAAGATTGCTCCGGACACACTCCGCCGTAATAAATCCACTGTCATCACCTCATTCCATATCGGCTACTATCTGCTTCAGTTTCTCGATCTGCTCGGCGGAGAGCTGTTTTCTGCCCAGCAATGCGGCAAACAGCATATCGGCGGAACCGTCATATATTTTGTCAATCAATTCTTTGGTCTCCGCTTCCTGTACCTCCTCTTTCGGAATAAGCGCATGGCACATAAAATTGGGCTCCGAACGCTCAATCGCACCCTTTTTGATACACCTTTTAATCAGCGTGTACGTGGTGTTCATATTCCATCCGATTTCCTCTTTCAGAATGTCCGATATATGCTTTGCCGTAGCATCCCCTTCCCGCCAAAGCACACACATTACTTTCAATTCCGAATCGAAAAGCTTCACATCCATTCCTGCCCTCCTTTCTCATAAGACTACAGTAGTTTCTACCCATTTATACTGTACCGCTTTCGGAAAGGGTTGTCAATACTACCGCAGTAGTGTTAATAAATCGTTCACAATCTCCAACTCCATATCGCTATTTAACGCAAAAAAGACGAGATATCTCAACATATTCAACAACAGTGCAGAGAGTGTTCACATTGATTCCAAGCTCTCTTGCAACCTGTGCCGCAGATACTCCTGACTGTACCTTCTTACATGCCTGTTCTTTGAATTCGTTACTGTACGTCTGCGCCATAACCTTTCCTCCTGACTCTCACAGATAGATTATACCGTTCGTTCTATGTGTCTATCAAATGGGGGATAAGACAGCTTTCTGTGGGCTTTCTTTTCTTCTTGCCATAATAATACCTCCAGACTGTGTAGTTTTACCTTACATCATTCTGGAGGTTTACACAAACTTTGGGATAGTCCCAAAATCCAAGGATACTTTCCGGATCTTTCTGCACATAGAGCAAGGGTGCCGCTCAATCATCTAATTTGATGATTTTGCGACACCCACTTCTCTTTATTACTACCCGTAAATCATCAATCTGCTATCACTCCGCATCCGGCGTATTATTTATTGGCAATCGCCGCCTGCGCAGCTGTCAGGGTTTGATGACTTTTACCCCTTTTACCCCACCCAGTCTGCGGTTCGACAAATCGACAAATAACAATTTGTGCCGCTACAGCCTCTGGATTGAGTGCATTACGCAGATATTCCGGCAGTCTTGCCTCAAAATCAGAAGTAAAAGTAGTCAATGCTTATCACTGATCTTTAAGATTTCTTGAAGGCTTCCAGTGCCTTTACATGAAGGAAATAACGCTCTCCCTCTTTCACCAGAACCGAAACCTGTCCTTCCCATGGGAGAACACGGTCAAATTCGAGTTTTTGTTCATTTATATTATAATTCATACTATTTTCCTCTTTTTTTATGTTTTCTCAGATTGTCTGATAGGATCTGCCATTTTTAATCCTGTATATTTTTCTTTGTATCCAGTCAAATTTTTGCATCTCATTCTATTCTGAATTTTCTGCTCTGTATAATTTAGCAGGTCTACATTTATCATCTGCAGACCTGTTAAATTACAGTATTTATAAAAAGTTTTCAGGAATTACAAAATTCTTGTCTGTCCATCTGGTGTAGATTCTGTAATTTCGTATGTAAACGCTTTCAGATCCGCTGTAAGCTTAGCCTGATATCCTGCATTCTTCCATACAAATTCCATCTTGTTGTTGTCCGTCAGATTAAAAGGAGACACATCCGTCACATTAAAAGCAGGTTGATACATGGAAACCGCCGGTGACACATCAGATTATCATCCGGCAGTCTGTCAGACTATCAGAAGAAAAAACTGCCCATGCAGATTAAAACACAGGCAGTTTTCAAGAGGATTTAACCGAGTTCACAGTCGCTGACCGCCTGCATCACCGCATCGGCATTGATAC
>JAETRD010000029.1 GCA_021770345.1 Lachnospiraceae bacterium
CAAATCCGTGTTTTGTTCATGATATCTTGATAAGATTCCTGTCTCTTTTCCAGAAAATTTTTTGACAAGTAAAACCGCCTGTTTCCTCTGGCTTTTGTACATTTACTTTTGCATGGACAACCTCCACAATCCTCGCATTCATAAACGGTTACTTCTGATTCGTATCCCAATTTACTTTTCTGTTTCCTGATATAAAGTGGCGGCAAAAGTCTCCCGGCATGACAAGTGTAGGTATCGGCTGCTTCATCATAACCCATATTTTCCCGTTTGCTGATATCCTGTTTGAGGTTACGTTTTTTCCGGGTTCCATAGTTCTGGGGCTTTATATACGGGGCCTGCCCGCATTTTTTCGGGTACGCATATCCTTCTACGCTTTTATATCCAGAATCGACAGGCACGCTTGGATAACGGAATCCAATAAAATGTATAAACAGCGACAGAAACGTGAATTAGAGATGCGTTTCTGCCGCTGTTTTCGGTTTTGGAGATATCATAAAGTGCCGTCGGTGGTGATGATAATTTGTTGTTCAACACCTATTCTGTAGATTGCCCGGCATCTCCCATATCAGAAGAATCTGCAGAGTTTATAATCTCTCCGGAATCAGCATTTATAAAATCTACATGGACATTATCTGTTGGTGTCCCGTTGAAAACATTATACATTCCACCATACATATAGTAGGCAATAACGGAGAGCGATTCATTCAAACCTAATTCGGTGGAAGTGGTAGTTACCTTAAATTCCGTAAAATCATCATTTGCAACAATTTCCGTAAAATTTGGATAGTCTTCGGAAGCAACCATGTCGGACAGGCCGTTGTTAATATTGATTGCCAATTCCTGCATCATTTCCTGATGTTGCGTTTTGCTCATAACATATGTAGCGCTGCCGTCATCATTTAAGGTAATTGATTTATAGCCTTTTTCTTTTGCGATAGCGCTTAAATCCTCTTGCGTGGTCTCACCCATATAGTCAGCAGGAATTGTAAGTTCGACGGTCAGCAGGTTCTTGTCAACGTCAACCTCGCCAACGGTATCCGGTTCGGCGGCATCTTCGTCGATGACAGAGGTAACAGTTTCACTGGAAGTATCGGCGGGAGCATCGGGGGTTCCGCATGCAGAAAGAGCAAGTGTGCAGACCAATAGGGATGTAATAAGTTTCTTTTTCATAAATGTTTGTCCTCTTATCTCAAGATATTTTTTAATTTAGAAAGCCTGGCGTATTACACAAAATCCCGGTAAACTCAAGGTATTCAGGAGTTCACCGGGATTTTCCCGAGCGGAGACGGAGGGATTCGAACCCTCGTGCCCCGGAGGGCAAACGCATTTCGAGTGCGCCCCGTTATGACCACTTCGATACGTCTCCAAGTATATCAAATACCTGATTAGTATATCATATTTCTGTCAATTTGCAAGAGAAAGATATTCGGATTTTGACGATTTTTTGCCGCGCCGCGCTTACGGATGAAAGAATCGGTTGTGATTCTCTGCAAAACATACTATACTTAGTGGGACGGAAAACAAAAACGGAAACGTATGAGGTGACGGGAAATGAGCGTATTATTTGTGGAATATCCGAAATGCAGTACCTGTCAGAAGGCGAAAAAGTGGCTGGAGGCACAGGGAATCGATTATGAGGCGCGCCATATCAAAGAGCAGCGCCCCACGGCGCAGGAGCTAACAGAGTGGCATGAGAAGAGCGGACTTGATATCAAACGCTTTTTCAATACCAGCGGGCTTCTCTATAAAGAGATGCACTTAAAAGACCGGTTGCCGGAAATGACGCTGCAGGAAAAGTACGAGCTTCTGGCAAGCGACGGTATGCTTGTAAAACGCCCGATTCTGGTGACGGAGGATGCTGTACTTACCGGGTTTAAGGAGGCGGACTGGGACAAAGCGATTGCAAACTACGGGAAAAAAGGGTAATATTAAAAGAAAGATAAGATTTTTCTGGGAACAGGAGGGTATGCAGGATGAAGAGAATAGGTATGTTGACGAGCGGCGGAGACTGTCAGGCACTGAATGCCGCGATGCGCGGCGTGGTAAAGGGGCTTTCCGGAAATGTGGACGGGCTTGAGGTCTACGGGTTTTTGAACGGCTACAAAGGTCTGATCTACGGGGATTACCGGCTTTTGACCTCGGCGGACTTTTCCGGGATTCTCACAAAGGGCGGAACGATCCTGGGATCGTCAAGACAGCCGTTTAAGCAGATGCGCGTGCCGGACGAGAACGGTCTTGACAAGGTGGAGGCGATGAAGCACACCTACTATAAACTGAACCTGAACTGTCTGGTGATTCTCGGCGGAAACGGAACCCAGAAGACGGCCAATCTTCTGCGGGAGGAAGGGTTAAATATCATCCATCTGCCGAAGACGATCGACAACGATATCTACGGAACCGATGTGACTTTTGGATTCCAGAGCGCCATCAATATCGCGACCGATGCGATTGACTGCATCCACACGACGGCGGCGTCCCACAACCGTGTATTTATCGTGGAGGTCATGGGACATAAGGTGGGATGGCTGACGCTGTATGCGGGCATTGCAGGCGGCGCCGACATCATTCTGCTACCCGAGATTCCCTATGATATAGAGAGCATTATCGCCGCGATTAACCAGAGAGCGAAAGCCGGAAAAGGATTTACGATACTGGCTGTAGCGGAGGGGGCGATTTCCAAGGATGATGCAAAGCTTTCCAAAAAGGAATACAAAGAAAAACTGGCAAAGCGCAAATACCCGTCGGTGTCCTACGAGCTTGCGGACCAGATTTACAAGGCAAACGGGATGGAGGTGCGCGTCACGGTTCCGGGACACACCCAGCGCGGCGGAAGCCCCTGCCCGTATGACAGAGTGCTCTGCACCAGACTCGGTTCGGCTGCGGCCAAAGCCATTATGGATGACGATTACGGCTATATGATCGGTATGGTAAACGGCAAGACAAAGCGGATCTCACTCGGGGAAGTGGCCGGCAAGCTTAAGACCGTGGATCCGGAGAGCCAGATGATCAAAGAAGCAAAGAGAACAGGAATCAGTTTCGGAGACTGATGTCTATATAAATGAGGTAACAGAGTGGCTTATCAGGCATTGTACCGGAAGTTCCGGCCGCAGGAATTTTCGGATGTAAAAGGGCAGGACCATATTGTCACGACCCTGAGAAATCAGATTAAGGCGGACCGCATCGGTCACGCCTATCTGTTTTGCGGCACGAGAGGAACAGGAAAGACGACGATCGCCAAGATTTTTGCAAAGGCGGTGAACTGCGAGAGCCCGACAGACGGCAGTCCCTGCGGGGAGTGCCCGACCTGCCGGGCGATTGCGTCGGGAGCGTCGATGAATGTGATTGAGATTGACGCAGCATCAAACAACGGTGTGGACAATATCCGGCAGATTCGCGAGGAGGTGGAATATCGTCCGACCGAGGGAAAATACAAAGTCTATATCATCGACGAGGTTCATATGCTTTCGATAGGAGCCTTTAACGCGCTGTTAAAGACGCTCGAAGAGCCGCCGTCCTATGTGATTTTTATTCTGGCGACGACGGAAGCCCACAAGATACCGATTACGATTCTGTCCCGCTGCCAGCGCTATGACTTCCGGCGGATTTCGATTGACACCATTGCGGCCAGGCTGTCTGAGTTGATGGAGCAGGAGCAGGTTGCGGTGGAGGAAAAGGCCATCCGCTATGTGGCGAAGGCGGGGGACGGCTCGATGCGGGACGCGCTCAGTCTGCTCGATCAGTGCATTGCGTTTTATCTGGGGCAGGAGCTGACCTACGATAAGGTGCTTGAGACGCTCGGGGCCGTAGACACCGAGGTGTTCAGCAGACTGCTCCGTCAGATACTGGATAAAAATATTACCGGGGCGATTGCCACCGTGGACGATATGGTGGTGGAAGGGCGCGAACTGGGGCAGTTTGTCAATGACTTCACCTGGTATCTGCGCAACCTGATGCTGGTGCAGAGTTCCGACGATATGGAGGACGTGCTCGATATCTCCACCGAGAATCTTGCCCTGCTGAAAGAGGAGGCAGGGATGGTGGACGCGGAAGTGCTGATGCGCTATATCCGGATTTTCTCGGAGCTTGCGAGCCAGATAAAATACGCGGCACAAAAGCGTATTTTGATCGAAATAGCGGTGATTAAGTTATGTAAACCGGAAATGGAAAAAGACTACACCGCACTGATCGACCGGATTGACAGCCTTGAGAAAAAACTGGAAAAAGGAGTCGCGGTGATTTCGCAGCCATCGATGATGCCAAACGCCGCAGCCGCTTTGGGTGATGCGGGCGGCGCCGTGTCTGCAAAGAAAGCGGAGCTGCCGAAGGCGATTCCGGAGGATATAAAGCAGGCGATTACAAACTGGAACGGGATCATTTCCGGCCTTGCGGGCCTGACAAAGACATATCTGAAAAAAGCGATTAAATCACTGGGACCGGACGGTTCCCTGCTTCTGGTGTTTGATGACGCGAACGCGTTTGCTTATGTAGAGGAGAACCGTGCGGGCTGCAGGGATGACTTGAAGGCGGCGGTCGCCGAACGGCTTGAAAAAGAGATCGAGATTCAGGTAAAGTTAAACGACACCGGGCAGCCGGGGGAAGAGATTTATCCGGACCTGGGGCAGCTCATTCAGATGGATATAGAAGAGGAGGATTTCTGAGATGGCAAAAAGAGGAGGATTTCCGGGCGGTATGCCGGGGAACATGAATAACCTGATGAAACAGGCGCAGAAGATGCAGCGCCAGATGGAAGAGGCGCAGAAGGAGCTCGAGGAAAAAGAGGTCACGGCTTCTGCGGGAGGCGGAGCCGTGGAGGTGACGGTTTCCGGAAAGCATGAAGTGACAAGGGTAAAGCTCTCGGAGGAGGTTGTGGACCCCGAAGACATTGAGATGCTCGAAGATCTGATCATGGCGGCGACCAACGAAGCGTTCCGTCAGCTCGACGAGATTTCGGCGGATTCCATGTCGAAGATTACCGGGGGCATGGGCGGGCTCGGCGGACTGCCGTTTTAAGACACATAAAAAAGTGCCGCAACGCGGCACTTTTTTATGGTTTCGCCTTAAACACTTCATCCGCCGGATACCCGCCGGCGCATTTCTGCATCGCGCGCTGGATGCTGTCGGCCGAGTTGCCCCAGTCCTTGTCTTTGTTCCGGTAATCGTTTTTTTCCACGAACCAGGAGACTTCCTCCTGCAGGCGGGACAGATTGTCCTGCATCATCGAAAAGATTTTCGGATAAAAAGATTTCTTTTCCTCATCGGTAAGCTTATCTTCCGCAACTTCAATCAAATCCCCGAAATGGGGCAGGCAAAAACCCTTGCTCTGCTCGAAAAGGGTTCGAAATTCTTCGTTTTTCTTATACAGATCAAAAAATGTGTCGAGATAGCGGCCGTATATCTGGCGGAAATGGTCACAGACATAACAGTCGGCCGTCTTTGCTGCAATCCATGCGCCGAGCGGCGTCTTCGGAGCCGCGTCTTTTGCGGCGTCGGTGTGCCGCATGCGTTTGAGAAGGCTGGATTTGCCGGGCACAAACGTTTTCAGCTCTTCCCCGAGTTCCTGATTTAACTTGCGCAGATGGGTGGACAGAATCAGGGCGTTTCCGAGGCGGTTGCCGTAGTCGTACATCATTTTATAATGGTGGCGGCAAAATCCGACTGCGTCGGTTTTCTCGCGGATATCGTCTTCCATATAGGCGGAGCCCAGAATAAACGAGACGGCGTGCTGCTCGGCTTCCCGTTCGAGATAGCAGAAAGGACACTCGTCTTTGGCGTGCAGGGCGTTCATCAGCGGTATTGTGGCAATGTTCTCTTTCATGGCAATCCTCCGTTTGCGATTATTAAGAAAAGTATAGCACGGGGATGCCCGGAACGCAAAAAAAGAAAACGCCTTGTAAAAAACGTCATTATCAAGTAATATAATAACGGCAATAAAACGGTAGCGGCGATAAGACGTTTGTCGTCCCAAAATCAGCCGCGGCATGGAGGCAGAACATGGAATACTACAGCAGACAGATCAGCAAATTAATACAGGAACTGTCGTCGCTTCCGGGCATCGGGACGAAATCCGCCCAGCGCCTGGCCTTTCATATTCTGAATATGCCAGAGGACCAGGTGGAGGCGCTCTCGGCGGCGATCGTCGATGCGAAGAGAAATGTTCGTTACTGTAAGGAGTGTTTTACACTGACGGACGAGGAACTCTGTCCGATCTGCAGGGATGCGTCCAGAAACCACAGGCTGATCATGGTAGTCGAGAATACCAGGGATCTGGCGGCTTACGAGAAGACGGCAAAGTATGAGGGCGTCTATCATGTGCTGCACGGGGCGATATCGCCGATGCTCGGGATCGGGCCGAACGATATCCGGCTCAAAGAGCTGATGCAGCGGCTGCAGCAGGAGGTGGAGGAGGTCATCATCGCCACAAATTCCAGTCTTGAGGGCGAGACTACGGCGATGTATATCAGCAAACTGATCAAACCCACGGGGATTAAGGTGACGCGGATTGCCAGCGGAGTGCCGGTGGGAGGAGATTTGGAATATATTGATGAGGTTACGCTGCTGCGTGCACTTGAGGGGCGCACGGAGCTGTAACGGGAGGCTGACACGGCCGGCGATAAAAGAAAGGAAACCAATATGACGAATCTGGAACTTCAGAAAACAGCAAACGAAATCAGAAAAAGTATTGTGACTGCGGTTCACAGTGCAAAGGCGGGACATCCGGGAGGTTCGCTCTCGGCTGCGGACATTTTTACCTATCTGTACTTTGAGGAGATGAATGTGGACCCCCAAAATCCCCGGATGGGAGACCGGGATCGCTTTGTACTGTCAAAAGGACATACGGCGCCCGGACTTTATGCGACACTCGCGGAGAGAGGTTTTTTCCCGAAGGAGGACCTTGTGACACTGCGTCATACCGGCTCGTATTTGCAGGGACACCCGGATATGAAGCAGATACCGGGGGTTGACATGTCGTCCGGCTCCCTGGGGCAGGGGCTGTCCGTGGCGGTCGGAATGGCGGCGGCCGGCAAGTTTGACAAAAAGGATTACCGCGTATACGCACTCTGCGGCGACGGGGAGATTCAGGAGGGACAGATCTGGGAGGCTGCGATGTGGGCCGGCTTTAAAAAGCTGGACAATCTTGCGGTCATTGTGGACAACAACAATCTTCAGATTGACGGCCGTGTGGACGAGGTGTGCTCTCCATATCCGATTGACAAAAAGTTCGAGGCGTTCGGCTTTCATGCGATAACGATTGACGGAAATGATTTCGATGAGATACGGGCGGCTTTTCGGGAGGCCCGTGAGACGAAGGGAATGCCGACGGCGATTATCGCGAAAACGATAAAGGGACTGGGAGTTTCCTTTATGGAAAATGCGGTTGGCTGGCACGGCAAGGCGCCGAACGACGCGGAGTATGCGATTGCGATGGAAGACTTAAAGAAAGCGGGGGAAGCGTTATGTCAGAAATAAAAGGCGATACGACTGTAAAGATAGCAACCAGGGAGAGCTACGGAAAAACGCTGGCGGAACTCGGAAAGGAGCACGAGGAGCTGATTGTATTGGATGCGGACCTTGCAGGGGCGACAAAGACGGATATTTTTAAGAAAGCGTTTCCGGAGCGTCACTGGGATATCGGGATTGCGGAGGCAAATATGACGGGCATTGCAGCGGGACTTGCAGCCTGCGGAAAGGTTCCGTTTATCAGTTCTTTCGCAATGTTTGCGTCGGGAAGAAACTTTGAACAGATCAGGAATTCAATCGGTTATCCGCATTTGAATGTAAAAATCGGAGCCACACACGCAGGGATTTCTGTCGGTGAGGACGGCGCGTCCCATCAGTGTCTTGAGGATATCGCGCTGATGCGCACGATTCCGGGGATGACGGTAATCAACCCGGCGGATGACATTGAGGCGCGGGCTGCGGTCAGGGCGGCATACGACCATGTGGGGCCCGTGTACCTGCGTTTCGGGAGGCTGGCGGTTCCGGTATTTAACGATCCGGCAGAGTATCGGTTTGAACTCGGACGCGGCATTGTGCTCAAAGAGGGGAAAGACGTCACAATTTTTGCCACAGGTCTGTGCGTGAATGAAGCGAGACAGGCGGAGCAGCTTCTTGCGGCGGACGGGATTGACGCGGAGCTGATCAATATCCACACCATAAAGCCGTTAGACGAGGAACTCGTGACGGCCTCCGCCGTAAAAACGGGGCGGGTAGTCACGGTGGAAGAGCATTCGGTCATCGGAGGACTCGGAAGCGCGGTTTGCGACGTGTTGTCCGAAAAGGCGCCGACAAGAGTGATGAAAATCGGAATCAACGACACATTCGGAGAATCCGGCCCGGCGTGGGAGCTGATTGCAAAATACGGACTGGATGCGAAAAGCATTTATGAGCGTGTCAGAGCGTTTGTAAAACAAAACTGAAAAATGTGCGTGCGGGATGTGCGCTTGCGGCGGGGCAAAATACAAAGATCCCGCCCTTTTTTTGTCGAAATGTTTTTTTAAAACGGTACACAATCCACCAAAAAATTTCACAGGGCTGTGCTACTATCCTCTCTGAGACAAGCGATGCAGGAAAATACCTGCGCGGGCCGGAAAGGAGCAGGGAGGAATATGATAGAAATTATTCGGGAAGAAAATTCGGACGGTACAAAGGAGCAGGGCGGATTGCCCAAAGATATCAAACAGATAGGAAAACCGGATATCGGAGACCGCATCTATGTGGAAAACCAGGTGTACCAGTACATGCATCCCTATCACGGCTATGAGGAGGCGGCGTATGTGCTGCTCGGAAGATTTGAGAATTATGCCGGCAAGCAGTGCGTGTTTGTGGAGGCGGCAATCCGTCTCGAAGAAATTGCATTTGAGGGAGAAATTCCCGTCTGGAACGATCAGACATGGGCTTACATATATAAACAGCTGAAACACGAATATGACAGTATGGTCATTGTGGGATGGGCGCTGGACATCAAAGGGCAGCTGCCGAATATGACGGCGAAAATTGAGGCGCTTCATCAGAATAATTTCGGAGGTCCCCATCAGGTACTGTTTTTGATGGACAGCCTGGAGCGTGAGGAGACTTTTTACTGCAGCCGCAACGGCCGGCTGTACCGGAGAGACGGGTTTTATGTGTATTATCGGAAATCCGGAGAATGGACGACGGATGAGGAGGAGACCCCCGTGCGGGAGAAAGCCGCGGAGCGGATGGCAATGGCTGCAAATGAGTCGGAGGAGCCTGCCAAAAAGCCGGAGGAGCCTTCCGGAATGACAGGGGAGTCCGCGGAGGAATCCATGGGATTTGCGGAGCGGTTTTTAAGATTTGGCGAGGAGACGGATGAGGAGCCGGCGGCCCGCGGAGGATTTTTCCGGGGAAAGGGAAGTTACCGGGAGCAGATGAAGGAGAGACAGCAGAAAGGCTGGAATATGTCCTATGCATACACGGGTCTTATGGTGGCCATTGTGTGTGCGCTCGGAGCGACCGTGTACCAGAATTATCAGAAGCTGGGAGCTATGGAGGCCGCGATTGCGGAGATGAATAAAGACGAAGACAAAGATGCGGGAGCGTCCGCGATCACTGTGGAGACCGTGGCCGGGAATGTGGAAAAGCAGGAGACGCAGACGGCGGGGACGGATACGGCGGTATCGGCGGGAACCGACGGGGCGGCGTCGACCGGGACCGATATGGCGGCTGCGCCGGCGGGGACGGATGCGGCTTTGTCCGATACGGAGACGGCCGGTGCAGCGACACAGACGGCGGAAGCCGGGGAACAGAGTGATACGGAGAAAGAGGCACAGGCTGACGCGGCTGAAACAGAGGCGCCGGCGGGAGCGGGTACACAGGCAGCGGCAGATGAGAATGCCGGAAACAACGAACAGACCGCGGACACAAAAACGGAAGAAAACACGGCGGCGGAGGCGATGACGGAAGCCCAGACATATTTAAAGCAGGGCTATTATATCGTACAAAAAGGGGACAGTCTGATCGGAATCTGCCGGAAAATATATCAGACGACCGCCATGATGGAAAAGCTCTGCGAGGCAAACAATATCGAGGACATGGACGCGATTTATGCGGGACAATATCTGACATTGCCAAATTGAAGCATATCCAATATAATAGCAGACAGAAGAATAAGGGCAGCAGGTCCAAAGAGGCCGCGGCACGGAAGAACGAGGTTTTATGGCGGAAAAAAATAAAAACGGCTTTCGAACGGTCGGAGAAGCGGAGGCAGAAGAATATAAAATTAAAATCAGAGAACATCGCCTGAAAATTTTAAAGCGGACCGCGATTGCGCTGCTGATTTTGCTGCTGGCGGTGATTGGGCTCGGACTGTTTATGGCGTTTCGCCAGTACGGCAGCTATGATGTTCTGTCATCGGTGCAGCGGTCCGATACAATGGCAACAAAATTCGGTGAGTTTCAGGGGAATATCATCAAATACAGCAATGACGGAGCATTTTATCTCGATACGGAAAACGAATTAATCTGGAATCAGACTTACGAGATGTCAAATCCGCAGTTGGATATATGCGAGCAGTATCTCGTGATTTACGACAAAAAGGGAACGCAGATCTATATTCTGACAAAGGACGGGTTGCAGGGGAACATTGAGACGACGATGCCGATCCGCCAGGTGCGTGTGGCGGCACAGGGGACAGTGGCGGTTCTTATGGAGAATAAGAGAGGCGCCTTTCTGGCCTTGTACGGGAAGGACGGCAGCAATCTGGTCAGCGGGGAAATCCATGGGGAACAGGGCGGCTATCCGGTGGCAATCGCGCTGTCCCACGACGCGATCAAGCTGGCGGTGTCGATGCTCAACGTCAATGACGGGAATATTAAGAGTACGGTCGCTTTTTACAATTACAGCTCGGTCGGGCAAAATGAGATTGATAACTGCGTAGGGGCGGTTTCCTTTCCGGACATGGTGATTCCGGAGCTGAAATTTACCGGAAACGACAGGATGATAGCATTTGGAGATTCCGAGATCGCAGTTTTCGAGGGAACACAAAAGCCGCAGCTTATAACGGAGATACCGATTGAGAAAGAAGCCGAAAGCATTTTTTACAATGAAAGCTATGTGGGACTGGTCTATGACAACGAGGACGAGGCGGTGACAAAACATCTGCTTGTCTGCGATATCGAGGGAAAAGTTATCATGGAGAAAGATTTTTCCCTGGATTATACGGACATTGCGTTTCTCTCAAACGACGAAGTGTGTATCCGAAGCGAGACGGTCTGTGACATTTATACGCTGCGCGGTGTGCACAAGTTCCATTATGAATTTGACCGGACGCTGTACAGGGTCATTCCCGGGGGATCCGATTTAAATTATACTTTCGTCCTGAGCGACGTAACAGAAAAAGTGAGGCTGAAATAAGGGGATACATATGAATTGGTTATCGGTAATTGTTTTGACAGTGATTGTGTTGAGTATACTGCGCGGATATCAGAGAGGTTTGCTGCGTATGGTGTATTCGATGGTTTCATGGATCGTGGTGCTGGCGCTTGTGGCGTGGGCGACGCCCTATATCAACAGTTACCTGCTTGAGAAGACAACCGTTTATGAGCAGGTGGCAAAGCACTGTGAGGAAGTGCTGCGTCAGTCCGTCGGCGAGAAGATCCTGCAACCGGATTCTTCCGGAGAATCGCAGGAGGAATCGGCGGAACCGGAAATCAAACTGCCGGGACTTTCCGCGGAATCGCAGGAAGAACTGGCAAAACTTGGAATAAAGCTGCCCGAAAATGTTCTCACCAGCATCGCGGAACAAACCGCGGCGTCCGCAAATGACTTTCTGGAAGGCAGCGGTCTCTACAGTGAGATGGCGGATGGCATGGCAAGGTTTATCATACAGGGGATTTCTTCTCTGATGGCGCTGATACTCGCCGGCATTGCAGTGCAGATCATATCCGGGCTGCTCGGAGTCGTATCGCATATTCCGGTTATAAAAGGAGCAAACCGGATTGCGGGATTGTTTGTCGGCGGATTGTATGGAATGATTATTGTGTGGGTTGCGTTTTATGTGATCGCTCTGTGCAGTACCGGCGAAACAGGAAGTACGCTTGTCTCTTATATATATGCAAGCCCGTTTCTGACGATGCTGTATGAAAATAATCCGGTGGTATCGGTGATGCTTCACTTTTTTGGCTGACTGGAAGAAGCGATAACTGCAGACGGACACCGGTCGTTGCTTACTGAAAGTAAAAAGAGATAAGACAGAGGGTATCACCCCTTATACGTTAAAAAATTTTTTGTATAAATAATTTCTTAAATAAATAGATATAGGGGTTCTTCGAGCGGAGGACCCCTATATCTATTTATTTAAGATTTTTGTAGAAAAAGGAAGAGAAAAAAGTGGAAAAATATATGTTGACATTCCAAAACGGAGGTGCTAATATAAACAAGCTGACCCGTGAGCGACACGGAAACAGCGGAATTGCAGGAGAAACCGATACGGCACTGATTTGTCGGACAAGTTCGGCAA
>JAETRD010000060.1 GCA_021770345.1 Lachnospiraceae bacterium
ACGGAAGACGACGCGCTGCTCCCCTACAAGCTGACCGCCTACAAGGTTGCGCCGCAGTCCAACCTGTCCTTAAGCTTTTCCAACAATGGAGATCCGGGCAGCATTACCATCACGGCAGATCTGCTCGCCGACGAGGACGACAACATCCTCGACTTAATCCTGATCGAGGAGTAACGGAGCACTGAGAAGCCCTCAATCGAAAACTCATCGAGGGGTACCCCATCAGGGACTCCTCATTCAGAAGTAACCTTTGCGGGGAGCGAGACATCCTGCTCCCCGTCTGAAAAACAACGGGCCGCACGCTTCGCGAACAACCCTTATGTTCAACAATCCGATGTCCGGGCAGGACATCATCCAAACAAAAAGAACAAAAAACAACACATTTGTACAAAAAAAGGAGCACGAACATTTATGATGAACCTTCTAAAAACCATACAAAACCTCTTTCAAAAAGGTTTTTCCGACACCAGAAAATTAGACGCCGCCCTGTCAGACCTTCGTTTGAGCACCGCGATGAGCGCACAGGAACTTGAAAAATTCTGTCAGCTGTCAGAAAACCTCGCAAAAGAACTCGGCGTATCCACGGAAGCCATCCTCCGCCAGGCCGCTGCCCTGTCCAAACTCGGCATCACAACCGCCGAGAGTGCCGCACAGCTGACCGAACTCGGCATCCGGTTCGCGGCAATCTCCCCGGGCATGGACGCAGAAAAAGCCACTGTGGCACTCGCGGACATCATGCAGGCCTACAAAATATCGGCATCTGACGCATCCGACGGCATCCTAAGCAAAATCAACGAAGTCGGAAACACCTTTCAGACCTCAAACGCCGAAATCGCAGAGGGACTTCAGAAATCCTCCGCCGCGATGGCAGCCGCAGGCGAAACCATCGAGACCACAATCGGACTGTTCGCAGGCGGACAGGAAGTCATACAGGACGCCAGTAAAGTCGGGGACGCCATCCGCAGCATCGCGCTTCGGATGCAGGCCTGCGACAGTGAGACAGGCCTGCTGTCCAAAGACTTCGCAGACCTCGCAGACCAGGTGGCAAAACTGACAAAAACAGCCGGAAACAGGCAGGGAATCTCCCTATTTACCGATTCCTCCTGGACCCAATCCAAAGACATGCTTACCCTCCTCGGGGAACTCTCGGAAATCTGGTCCGAGCTCGATGCAAAATCACAGAGCGATCTGGCGGGCGCTCTGTTCGGAACAGACCACATGCAGGCGGGCGCAGCCATCATCGAAAACTTTGCCCAGGTCGGCGCAGCCATCGACGTCATGGCAAAAAGCGCCGGTTCCGCAAACCGGGAGTTCGTGTCCATGGCAGACAGCCTGAACCATAAGCTGAATGCCGCATCCGAGACGGCAACAGGCATCTTCGCAAACCTCTTCCCAAAAGAAGACCTCGCGTCCGCCGCCGAGACGGCAAACGGCTTTCTGGGAATCATCGACCGGCTGACCGAAAAACTTGGACCCTCCGGCGCCCTCGGACTCGGAGCCGGGTTATTCGCCGGACTCAAAAACGTCGGTGGAGCGAAAACGTACGCTCCTATTTTGTTTTGAAAACGCCGACCATCGCATGTGTTCTTCGGGATACCGGAGTTTTCATGCGG
>JAETRD010000061.1 GCA_021770345.1 Lachnospiraceae bacterium
GGGAATCCCCCAACGAAGGAAACGCATCTACCTTGTCGCAGATTTTGCAGGCGGGAGTGCCGGAAAGGTATTATTTGAGTCCGAAGGCGTGTCTGGGTATTCTGCGGAGGGCTTCCGTGCGTGGCAAGGAACTGCCGGAGGTGCTGCGGATTGCATTGGAGCGGCAGGCGGCATCTGCCTGAACGACCAGGGCGGGCAGAGGATGGACGTGACGGATGACGTGACCTGCACCCTGCGGGCAGAGGCGCACCACCCCCCGTGCGTATTGGAATCGGCCGGTTTCTGCACGGAGCATTCCGCAAAGGCGCGTGGGATTGGGTATGAGGAGGAAACCTCGCCCACGCTCCGTGCAGGGACGGTCCCGGCTGCGGTGGCGCTCTATGAGAACCATTCACAGGATACGAGATATACGGGGCCTTTGGAAACGGCGCCTACGGTCAGCTCCACCTACGGCATGGGCGGCAATAACCAACCGTTCGTGGTGGAAACGCCAAAGACGCTGAAAATCCGCTCCGGCTGTGAGGGAGGCGGCAAAGGGGCGATCATACAGGATGACAAATCCGCAACTCTCTCCTGCAGCAATGACCAGACGGTGTTCGTGCCTTTCTGCAAGGGGTACCGCGCCCACTACAAAGGGGATGCGCCGACCTGGAAGGACGGGAAGGTGGCAAACACGCTGAACACCTTTGATGTCGGGGAGAGCCGCTGCAATGAGCTGGTGGTGCAGGCATACGGTATCTGCTCCAAGGACAGCAATGCCATGAAATCGGATAACCCGCACAGCGGATTTTATGAGGCGGATACCTCCCGGACTCTGGACGGGAACGGCGGGAATCCCGGCTGCAACCAGGGCGGCATTGCCGTGGTGGCGGTGCAGGGCTCCATGATTGGCAGGAAGGATGAGAACGGGCCGCAGGGGAGTGGCGTGAATGAGGATGTGTCCTTTACGCTTGACGCCGTGGACAGACACGCTGTTGCATACCCGACCTACTGCACGAGCAAGAATTCTCATTTCACACGGGCAGAAAAGGAACTGGCGAACACGCTGGTGGCTACGGATTATAAGGACCCTCCCGTCATCAACGATGTGCAGACCGCATCCGGCAAGGAGGTGTTCGGCACACTCTCGGCAAGCATGGGCTCCAAGCAGTGGCTCGGCAACCAGGAGGCGTTCAGCGGGGATTACCATATCGTGGAGCCGGAGTATATTGTCCGCAGGCTGACGCCCACCGAGTGTGCGAGGCTGCAGGGCTTCCCGGACTGGTGGTGCGGCGGGCTTGGCACGGAGGAACCTACCGAGGAAGATTTAGTGTTCTGGAGGGAGGTCTTTGAGACCCATCGGAAGATTGCAGGGACTTCCACGAAGCCCAAGACGGATAGGCAGATCATCAAGTGGCTGAAAGACCCTCATTCGGATAGTGCCGAGTATAAAATGTGGGGCAACGGCGTCGCACTGCCGAACGTATATTTCGTGCTTTCGGGGATCGTGTACTATGCACAGTTCCCGGACTTTTTATTGTGACATTTTTTCTCACATACTGCTTGCTATTCCTGCCGTTCAGAGTGATTAATGTAGTACCGAAAAACGAAGGAGGTACAAAAAAATGAGGT
>JAETRD010000062.1 GCA_021770345.1 Lachnospiraceae bacterium
TTTTCCCCGTCCGCCTCAAAGCCGGAGGACACCCAATACGCAAGCCCGTCATCGGCGCGGGAATTCCGAAGGAGGTTAAACGGCACAAGCTCCGCAATGTCCTCGCTGGACACCACACTGACGCCCTCCAGGGAATCGGCGGCATTGTCCCACTTGCTCGTGGAGCTGCCCAGGTTCTTAAGCACCGTGGAAAGCTCCAGCACCGTGTTCCACGGCTCCTGCAGGTTGTATTCCCTGCGAACAATCCTCGTGGTGACCGACAGCCCCAGGTCCTTATCCTCCACCCGCACATAATCCCCAAGCTCCCACGCCTCATGCTCATACCCTGTCAGCACAGACAAATCCATGGCGTTCAGCACATAGGAGACGGTCGGCTTACAGTAATCCGCAAGCCTCATGCGAGTAAATTCAAGCATCTGGTAGGGATTCGTGAATGCGGAACAATCCAGGGTGGAAACACGGACTTCTTTGGAATAGGTGAAATCCTCCACATAAGGTTTGCCGCCGTTGATGCTGGCAAAAGTCATGCCGTCCGCACCGACGGCATAAAGCCTCGTGACAAGCCCCGTGGTGTCCACTGTCCGCTCGATGTCCTTCATGTTCTTCCCATACATGAACAGCGCGCCGCTGTCCTTCCCGTTCAGAATCAGGAGATGCACCAGCCGGTTCGGGCAGTCGAAGACCAGGTCGCCGCCATGGAGGTCTGCCACCGCCCTTAAAATAGACAGTGCATTTTTCTCCGTGGAGGTCCATGTGCGTTTTGTCGTAACTGTGACCGTGCCGACATTCCATTCCGTGCCGGAAAGCGCATAGGCCATGGCCGCATTCGCCGTCTCCGCGTCAAAGGCTTTCTCCTCCTTCCGGACGGAATAGGCAAGGTTGTAAAACTCCGCCTCGGCATACACCTCTGTCACGGCGTTGCCAGAGGCGTCCTTGCTGTCCGTGACCGTTCGGATGATGTACACATCATCCACAATCTGGATTTTCTTCTCATTGTCGATATATCCCCGCTTGGCGTCGGCAAAGGGAATCTTGAAATCCAGAGTATCCTCGCCATTGATTTCCCCCGTCACAATTATGTCGTAGGCGTTTTCCAGCACCGCCTCCCATGCGCCGTTTGAATCAAGCACCACAGGGCGGGCATAGCCGATTTTCTCGTAGGGGGATTTCGGTATGTCATAAATCTGGATGTCCGTCAGCTTCGGCGTCCTTGCCGTGTCATTTGTCGTGAGAGTCACCCTGAAACGGATGTAGGCACGGGCAGGGGACGGCATTTTCCCGTCCGCGCCCACCGCCGCCCAATCGCTCCAGCTAATGAGGTCATTGCTCGTGGAGGTCTCCACAAGGGGAATGTCCGTCACGCCGGGCACGCACTCGCTTGAGACAAATATTTTTCCAGCGCCGGACAACCCGTATTCCACGGCACGGGTATAAAGCACGCCGCTTTCCGGGTACGCACCGTTACTCCCCTTCCGCAGAGTCACGCCATCCGGAACAGAGAGGGCATCCACCAGCCCCGCAGTATCGCCGCCGTTGGCAAAAATCGTGGC
>JAETRD010000063.1 GCA_021770345.1 Lachnospiraceae bacterium
ATCGGCATTTTCTCCGGGGCGGGGTCTGCAAGGAAAGGGCGGTACACGTTCCTAACGGCGCGGTCAATGACGGTCTTATCGACGGGCTGCAAGCCCTCCTTGCCGCCTATGACAAGTTCGCAGAGGGAGAGGATAAAGTCGGATTTCAGCGCAAGGGGGCTGTCGTCCTCGGAATAGTTGAGGTTAATATCCATAGGGTTCACATACTGGGGCTTCCCGTCAATCCCTTTGCCCGTAGGCGATAACCGTATCACTTGCCCGTCAAGCCGCTGCACAAGGGAAAAATACTCTGCTTCCGGGTCGCAGATGATTATGTCGTCGTCGGTAATGAGGAAAGCGTTTGTCATTTCCCGTTTGGCTGCAAAGGATTTCCCGCTTCCCGGCGTACCCAAGATTAAGCCGTTGGGGTTTTTGAGCTGCTTGCGGTCGCAGAGTATCATGTTGTTAGACAGGGCGTTCAAGCCGTAGTATAAAGCCGCGCCCGTCTGAAAAAGCTCCTGTGTGATAAAGGGGATAAAGATAGCGGTGCTTGACGTGGTAAGCCCCCTTTGAATGGGGATAAGGTTCTCCCCAAGCGGTACAGAGGACATAAGCCCCGTTTCCTGTTGGTAGTCAAGGCGGGTTAAGGCGCAGTTGTTCTTCTGTGCTATGCCCGCCGCCGCAAATACGTCATTTTCCAGTTTCCGCTTCGTGTCCGCCATGTTCACCACAAGGAACGTCAAGAGGAACATTCTTTCATTCCGGCTCTGCAAGTCCTGTAAGAGATTTTTTGCTTCGCTGCCGAAAGTGGCAAGGTCGGACGGGATTATATCCATGTCGTAGCCGCTGCGTACCGCTTTTTTCTGTTCCTCGATTTTCATTTTGTCAAGGTCTGTAATCTTGCGCTTGATTGTCTTTATGGCTTCGGTCTGGTCGATACTGTGGATATGCAGATTGACGATAACGCCCGTTTCCAAGTCCAGAATATCCGATAAGATACGGTCGTTTAACTCCGGGGCAAGGATTTCAAGGAATGAAACCGCGCCGATTTTGCGCCCCATACGGAAATAACGCCCCTCGCCAAAACGGAAAGAGGACGGGGCGATAAAGTCCTTTGTGGAAAGCCCGGACGGGGCAAGCCATGAAAAATCAAAGGAAAACTGCCCGCCCTCCGGGTGGAAAATGCCATGCAGCATTTTAAGGCGTTCATAGCCTGTCATGGGGCGGGCAGCTACGCCCAAGAGCTTAAAGTTGTTCAGCACGTCCGTTTCGATACGGGCAAGGCGGGATTTCGCCGCGCCCAGACTGTCGGCTTCAATGGCAAAGGTGATATACTTCGCCTTGACAAGCCCGTTGTTGCCCTTTGCAAGCTGGTTTTTCAGCATATCCCGGTATTCTGTGCGGATAGAGTTGAAAGCGTCGTCCTGTGCCGGGATATTGACAGCTTTTTCCGCTTCGCCCCGCTGCGTCCCCTGATTGATGAAAGAGAGCTGCACCGAAACGGAAGCGTCAAAGTAGTTGAGGAAGTCGCACCAGTTCTCAAAAATGGCGGTCTTGTCGTCTGC
>JAETRD010000030.1 GCA_021770345.1 Lachnospiraceae bacterium
CGTCCCTGCAAGGCGCTTGACTGACGCGTACTGGACGTACGCGGAACGAAAGCAACGCGGCAGGGGCAAAAATTGGCTCTTTTCCGACCGTGTGTCCCCTTGTCCACTGAGGGTAGCATCCTGCTTTTAACAACATTTTTGTCTAAAATACGGCAATCCGCATATCACTGCGAACTGCCGCATCTTAGACATCCACACGCTCAATCCATCCGCAATCTCTCGACAATGCTCTGCTTTTCCAGGTTCTTAAAGCACACAAACGGAATCAGGACCGCAAATACCAGAAGAATCGGCGTACAGATATTCAGCGGAAGCAACGTGAAACGGAAGCTCGTAAACCCTCCCTCCACCATACCGCGAATCACCACACCGACCGCCAGTGCGCTGACAAGGTACGATACCGCCAGTGTGACCGCCGCATAACAGAGCCCTTCATACACCAGCATCCTGCAAAGCTGTCTCTTTGTCATACCAATGCTCTGAATCATCGCAAACTCACGCTTGCGGGCTACAATCGCCGTCACCATAGAGTTGACGAAGTTCAGTACACCGACCAGAGCAATGACCACGCTGATCGTGTTGCCCATAACCGCGGCAGAGCGGGTTTCGGCCTCATACTGCCGCGCCATCGACTGCCGGGAGGTAACCGGCAGGCTGGTATCCACCGTGGCGGTATAGTCATCCAGCCAATTTTGTACGGTGTGAATATGGGCATCATCCGCCACATTCAAAAACAATCTGCGCAATGTGTTTTGGGGCCAGTTCTCCCGGAACGTATCGGCGGGCAGAATGAAATGCTGCTCCATTGCGGCCGAAGTCCCCGATTCGGACGCGCCTCTGTCAACCGGCTGCAGCGGATAGACGATCGCCATAACCGTATAGTTTTTTCCCTCCAACGTAACTGTGCTGCCCACGGACGGAACAGGAAGAACGGGATGCTCCGCCTCTCTTTCAATTGCCGGACCGATAGCCAGAACATATTCCCCGCTCGAAAAGGCGTTCCCGTCAAAGCTGCCATCCAAGATATACCCGGGCTTGGTGACGGCGTCCAGCGGTATGCCGTCCAGCCCGAACACCACTGCGTTCATCTCCTGTGTATCAACTGCACGGTGAAAGGCATCCACGCCGGTCGGATCGTACCCGGCCCAGTCGGCCAGCATCTCTTCGGTATAAAACCCTCTCAGATTCTCTGCGGTCCGGTCATCGAACTGCCAGACAAACTGATGGGAATACTGATGTCCGACAGCTTCCACGCCCTCCATCGCTTCCAATTCCTGCACCAGATCTCCTCCCAGTGTGGTGCCATGGGGATCATAACCTCCGATATAGTTTTCGCTGGTGGCATCTTCCATCGTAAAGTCGGCAATGGTCAGGTCAGCCAGATATTTCTCCATATCAAAGGCCGCATTCTTTGCGTAAAAGCAGCTAAGCAGCACAAGTCCCAAACTCAGCGAACAGATCACTGTGATCGTGCGTTTCCTGTTTCGGCCGAGGTTCGCCCAGGCCATCCCCGCAAGGGAGGCCCCGATTTGACCGCGTTTTCTCTTTCTCTTACCCGGAGTATCGGCGTCATTCATCCGCAACGCCTCCACGGGAGACACCTTTCCGGCCAGCCGCGCGGGGCGCAGGCAGGAAATAATCACAGTGAGCCAGGCAAACACTGCCGATCCGATAAAAATCAGCGGACTGGCGGACACCGTGCGTTCGCCCTCCAAAATCCCGGTGAAAACCGGTACCAGAACGACGCCAAGCAGCCAGCCCATCACAAGTCCCACAGGAATCGCGATGATGCACAGGCGGTTTGCCTGCCCGTAAATCAATTTTTTAATCTGCCGGTTTGTGGTGCCGAGCGTCTTTAATTTTCCGTAGAACTGTACATCTGCCGTGACGCTGATCTGGAAAATATTATAAATAATAAGATAGCCTGCGGCAAAGACGAGTACCATGCCAAAGTACAAAGGAAGCGTTTCCTGGCGCGCCATAGCCCCCATCTCCGGGGAGTAGGCCAGATTGACGCCGTACTCCAAATCATCCAGTCCGGTTTCGGCCAGAATCTGATCCATATCCGCCTCGATATCGTGATCGCCGTGCAGGCTGACCTGTACCATATACAGACCAAACACACCGTTTTCCGCGGAGAGCCGACCGCCCGTCATCTGATCGACATACTCCCTGCTGACCCATGCCATGCTCGCATACCCCGATTTGTTGCCCTCCCAGAAACCACAGAGGTGAAACACCGCCTGCATTGGCTCGGAATCGGGATCGGAACTGTCTTTCCGCCATTCCAGCGTAACCGTCTGGCCTGTCTCATGCGGGATACCCAGACGATCCAGTACTATGGTGTCCAGCGCCACTTCATCGACCGCCTGCGGCATCCTGCCGGTTGTCGGAGCGGCAAAGCTGTGCGCCGCATAGCTGTCATCCGCCCAGCGAATCTCAACCTGCCGCCCACCCAACCTGCCGTTTTCCGCCAGACCGAGCACGATGCTTTCGCCCAGCTCTTTTACATCCGGGTGGGCAGCCAGTTTTTCCGCCTGTTCCGGCGTGATGTCCTTGCAGCTTACCTGGGCGTCGTAGCCGGTCTGCCGAAAGGTCATTTCAATCATGTTCCTGCTCATGCTCTTCGCCAGAGTAAACAGTGTCGCAAACATGAGCGTCGTCATAAGAATCGCCAGAACGGCCACCGTCTTGCGGGCTTTATTTTTACGAAATGTCCGCAGGCTGATTACTTTGATCGGGTTAAATTTTTCCTGATTTCTGCTTCTGCTCATTGGACGACCTCCTTACTGTGCCACGATGCGGCCGTCCTCAATCCGAACGATACGGTCGGCCATCTGTGCAATTTCCGGGTTATGGGTGATCATCACAATGGTTTGATTGAATTCCTTGCCGGTCATCTTCAGCAGACCGATCACATCCGCGCTGGTCCTGGTATCCAGATTGCCAGTCGGCTCGTCGGCAAGGATGATGGCGGGTTTGCCGGCAAGGGCGCGCGCAATCGCCACGCGCTGCTGCTGACCGCCGGAGAGGTTGCCGGGCAGGCTGTCGAGTTTCTTCTCCAGCCCCAGCAGCCGAACCGCCTGCATGATAAAGGTTTTGTCGGGCTTACAGCCGTCTAAGGCAATGGGGAAAATAATATTTTCCCAGACGCTGAGCACGGGTACTAAATTGTAATTTTGGAAGATAAAGCCGATCTGCTTGCGGCGGAAAATGGTTGCCTGCTCGCTATTTAAGCTGGCAAGCTCCGTATCGCCGACCCTCACGCTGCCCTCACTGGGGGAATCTAACCCGCCAAGCATATTCAGCAGCGTGGATTTGCCCGAGCCGGATGTGCCGATAATAGCCGTGAATTTTCCTCTCTCGATTTCCAGGTCTACGCCGTCCAGCGCCTTTACCATGGTCTCCCCTTTGCCGTAATATTTTTTGAGACCGGTGGCCTTCAAGATCATTTCCATAAGTTGTTCCTCCCTGTACACTTCGGAGCGCCGCTCCTTTTGATGACATCAGTCTACCAGACCAATCTCTCATTTCAGGTACACGAAAGGTATATTTTTGTAACTTATCGAATGCGACGGCACCATTCCGAAACGGCAATGTTTCTCTTATTCCGCCCGGCTCATCCGATCGGTCAGGCTGCCCTTTGTAAGAAACCGCAGACAGACAAGCGGCACCGTTACGGCCAGCAGCAGAATGACCGGCAGTGCCAGCCACAGAGGAAGCAGCGAAAATTGATAGGCCGCGCACCACACACCCGCAGCCTCTATCACACCGGGCATCACAACCGCTGAAAAGAATACGGTCACCGGTACAAGCAGTATGACCATCAACACGGCATGGAAAATTCCCTCCAGCACCACCAGGCAGCGCAGCTGGAAATTTGTCATGCCCAGACTCTCATAAACCGCAAACTCGGCGCTCCTGCCGACTGTCTTGACCACCAGCATATTCACAAAATTGATGAGGGCAATTCCAAACAACACCAGGACAACGACCAGTTCCGGCAGAACCGTGTTCAGTCTTGCCGCTTCAAAATGTGCCACATACTCGCTGCGGCGCGTAATTCCCACCCCGCGGTTTAATCCCTGCTCATAATGATCCAAATAGGCCTCAAAGGCGGCCTGCCGTGCCGGTTCAACGTCAACGGCCAGCTGGCGATAGGCCTGACCCGGAAACAGCTCGTCAAATTGCGCAACAGGCAGAAGATATGCAATGTGAAAAGCAGCCTGTACACTGTTTGATCCGCTGATGTATTCATCGCTGTGCATCACAGAGCCCAGCACTGTGTATGTGTGTCCGTTCAGTTCCACGCGCTCGCCCGCAGCCGGTGTGGAAATCCCCTCATAATAGGCACCCGCAGCCAGAACATACTCCCCGGAAGCAAACGCTTCGGCGTCAAAACCGCCGCTGGTGAAAGGGCAGTGATCCAGCACATACTGCAGATAAACCCCATCGAGTCCGACAACAAGGCCGATATATTCTCCGGTCTCCTCCAGACGGTCCACGCCGGCACACCAGTCAGGGTAGCCCGCCTGGGATTCTTTCAGCGTCATCGTCTCATCGTAGGACTGGTTGTAATAGTCCACAATACGCCGGCGCAGCTCCTCGGAAGCATGCAGTTCTACCTCACGGCTTTTTAAGACGCTGACTGCCGTGATCTCCGAACGCGCACGCAATTCTCTCACGGTTTCCTCCGTAATGCCGCAATTGTTCTCGTTATACTGCTGCTCAGAGAGATATGCCGAGCCGTCTGTCAGACTATAATTCCACGGAAAGACTCCTGACAAGTACAAATCTTCCCGGATGCTCACATACCGTATCCAAACCGAACTGAGCAACACCATTGACAGCAGCAGGGAAACGGCCGACAGCACGGTATGCCATCGGTTTCTGACCAGTGTAGTGCGCAGCGCCAGGCGTGCAAGAGTGATGCGGCCATCCGAACTGCGCCTGCTGCCGGGCAGATATCCCGCGGCATAGCCGGCTGTCTGCACCGGCGTCATGCGGGACAAACGCAGCAGCGGAAGCAGACAGGCCAGCAGCGTCGTGACCAGAGTGCAAAGCGCCGACAACAGGAAGGGCATTCCAGAGAGAAAATGCAATGCGGGATCTTCCATACCCGAAATAACCCTATTCGTAATAAGGTAATGCAGGGAAAAGCCCAGTACCCATCCGGGGAGAAACCCCAGAAAAGAGACCGCGCACCCCTGTTCCAGCAGCAGACAGCGGATCTGGCGCGGAGTCATTCCAAGCGACTTCAAGCCGACATAGTACCGCGTATCGCGCTGCGCCGCTACATGAACAATACTGTAAATCATCAGATAACCGCACAGCAGCACCAGCACTAACGGAGCGTAGTACGGCATGGCATTCCGTCTGGCCTGCTCCTGTCTGGCGTCATTACAGGCAAGATTGGTCGTAAAACAAACCCCGGATATCCCCTGCTCCTCCAGAATGGAGGCCGCCTGCACATCCAGATTCCGTGGCTGATGCAGATTCACGCCAAGCGTGACATTATGACCGGTCTCGTTCCGATAATCAGGAAGCAGGTCCCGGGCGGTATCGGCAGAAATCCATGCGCACGCCTGGGTAAAAACCGTAGGTTCGGCCCACCAGCCACATAAGGTAAACTCCGAGGTACAGGCATTCCCGTCCGGGTCGGTCCATTCCAAATTCACCGGAACCCCCAATTCGTGCGGTACGCCCAGCGAATCCATGGTAAATTCATCCAGCGCGATCTCGCCTAAGTTTTCCGGCATATTTCCCGTGGTCGGAACAGACAAAACCGTTTCCGCATAAGCGCGGTCAGCGACAGCCAGCTTTACCAGGCGCTTACCGATGACCGGATCCGTAAGCTGCCCTATCGTGCAAAGCCGGACGGTACTTTTTACATCGGCGTTTCCTGCGATGGCATCCGCCTGCCGATTGGTCAGCCCGGTATACAGAATTTGGCTGGTAGAGCCATACGCATATTGAAAATTGAGCAGATATGCCCCCTCAACGGAGTTTCCCAGCAGAAACACAAACGTATAGAGACCCGTGACAAGCATGGCAGCCAATATCAGAATACAATTTTTGCTTCGGTGAAATTTGAAATCCCGCATGACCAGTGTGCGGCAGACTTTCAGGTTGTTATTTGCAAGCATGGCCGTTCCCCCTTACCCGTGGATGCGGCCGTCTTCCATACGGACCACCCGATCGGCCATCTGAGCGATCTCAAGGTTATGCGTAATCATCACCAACGTCTGATGATACGTTTCCACCGACAGTTTCAGCAGGCCCAGTACATTTTGGCCGCTCTTTGTATCCAGATTCCCGGTGGGCTCATCCGCCAGAAGAATGGCGGGCTTTGCGATCAACGCCCGCGCGATCGCCACCCGCTGCTGACCACCTCCGGAAAGCTCGTGCGGATAGGCATTCAGTCTGTCCTCCAAATGCAGAAGTTTGACGCTTTCCGCAAAAAAATCGGGATCGGACGTTGTCCCTGCAAGACTCAGCGGAAACAAAATATTCTCTTTGACTGTAAGTGTGGGAATCAGGTTAAAGTTCTGATAGATAAAGCCCACCTTGCTGCGGCGAAACACCGCCAGTTCCTTTTCCTTCAGACCGGACAAACGGACGCCGTCCACAACGACCTCCCCCTCATCGGGCGTATCCAGCCCGCCGATCATGTTCAGCAGCGTGGTCTTTCCGGAACCGGACGCGCCGATGACTGCCGTAAATTTTCCCTTCTCAATGGCAAGGTCGATACCGCGCAACGCGTGTACGACACCCTCCCCCCTGCCAAAGGTCTTATAAAGATGATGTACCGTTACAATGTCCATGGGTTGATTTCCTCGCTTCTGTTCGTTTGCTGCGGAAAAGGCAAAACCTCCGCTTCCTGAATTCAAATATGAAATACCCTAATTGAGCAGGTAAACGGAAAAAGTTGTCCCCTCTCCGGGCCCGGATTTCACGCTGATATATCCCTTTTGCCGGGTGACAATCCCATTTGCCAGATACAGTCCGAGTCCGACACCTTCTTCTGCGGCAACTTCCTCTGTCCGGTAAAAGCGCCGAAACACATCATTGTAGTGTTCCTCCGGGATTCCTATGCCGGTGTCGGAAATATCAATCCGGGTATAAAACTGCCAGGGACGCACATCGACAGAGATACGGCCGCCTGCCGGGGTATATTTGACCGCGTTGTCCAGGATATTCCCTATGGCTTCCGCCGTCCATTTGGGGTCATGCCGCACCATGATTTCTGATCCGCACGCAGCGGACAGCTCTATGTTTTTCTGCTCCGCTTTCGCCCATACCGTATTCATCGCCTGCGCGATGGTATCGTTTAGACGGGCCTCAACCGGATTGAGGGTAAATGTACCTGTTTCCAGCCGTGACATTTTAATGAGAGACTGCATCAGAAAATCCAGCTTACCGATCTGTGCGTCCATCGTGTCGAGAAACAATTTTCGTTTTTCTTCGGGTATATCCGGGTGCTGTAAAATCCCGGTATAGAGCTTTAGATTGGCGACAGGTGTTTTTACCTGATGTGAAATGTCACTGACGAGACTCTGCAGGGTCTCCTTATCACGCCGGCTCTGCATGCGGTCCTCACGCATAATGTCATAATACCGTATCAGCTTTCCCTGCACCTTCGCTGTCAGAGAATCCTCATACGGATGAAAATTCTCCGGCTGACGGCCCGCAATCGCGGCATCTAATGTTTCACAGACCTCATCCGCAAACCGCTCGATCTGATACCGCTGTACGGCCGCCCATAAGCCGGCGGTCAGGAAAATACCGGCACACACCGCCAATATGCCATTTCGGACGGAAGCCCTCGGAACAAACTCCCACAACATCCAAATCAGCGCAGCCGTAAAGCCAACCGATATCAAAGCCAGAAGGATACGGACAATCCCGAATTGCCGGGTTTTCATCATTGACCCCCTTTCCAGATATATCCCATCCCCCGAACCGTTTGAATGTAAGAATGAGCGTCATCCTCGATTTTGGAACGCAGGCGATTCATCGTCACGGTAAGCGTATGGTCATCGATAAAGTTTCCCCCGCTGTCCCACAGCTTTTCCAGTAAAATCTGGCGGGTGAGGATCCTTCCGGCGTTCTCGGTCAGCGTTCGCAGCAATTTATATTCATTGGGCGTAATTGACAGTTTTTCCTCCCCCCGCCTGGCGGTCAATGTGGCAAAATCCAGCGTCAAAAATCCATCACTCCACTGTTCGGCAGGCGGCTCCTTCTCCGTTTTACCGGCCCTGCGCAGTACGGCCTCCACGCGGCGCAGCAATATCTGCATATGAAAGGGCTTGGTCACATAATCCTCCGCGCCCAAATCAAATCCATCCAGCACATCCTGCTCCAAATCGTTCGCGGTCAGGAAAATCACCGGCAGCTTTGGACGCGCCTGCTTTATGATGCGGCATAAGTCAAAACCGTTCCCGTCCGGCAGATTCACATCCAGCAGGGCCAGGTCAAAGCGGTCTTCCCGGATAAGCTGCTCCGCTTTTCTGCAATTATAGGCAGCGACTGTAAGGTAGCCGCTGTTATCAAGCTCATAACACAGTCCGGCACTTAACGCCAGATCATCTTCTATCACCAAAATCCGCATTTTTACCTCCATGTGCACACACATTTTGTGCACATCAAATTTGTGCGTGTGCGCGCAAATTTGGGATTGAAAATTTTAATTTTCAATCTTATCACCTGAAATTGCCTTTCCCAATATTTGATCCTCTAATCTTTTTTGATATTTCTTAACAGATGCATGCCCAATATTATTAGGAAGTCTTTTGGAAATTCATGGATTTGATTATACCACATCCACTCTCCATTTACGACAAAAATATAGGGAATTCAATGGTAGCGGCTCTGGCCATGAGTTTTAGTTCTGCTTTTGTAGCCAGCAATATACTTCGTCTACGGTTCTTTAAGCCGAAGCGCGGCTCTGTCGCTGTGAACCATTTCGCAGAAAAGAGAGCCATGAACATACGGAGCTTTCCGAGGCAACGCTGATTCAGCTCATACGGCTCGGCGCTTTAAAGAGTTATCAGGATTTATACCACCTTGATCGCTATCGGGACAAGATCATAGAGCTGGAGGGCTTCGGTAAAAATCTTATGAGAATCTGATCACCCCCATCAATGAAAGCTGCAGCACAACCTTTGTGCGTTTCGTTTTAGCAACGGTCTGCTTCGCAGCTCTCGGACATTCCCCTGATTGGCAGGACTGCCTGCAGGATACTGGACGGGCATTTTCACGGCAGCCTGCGTGAACTGGAACTTGCCACTCTGGACCGTTTTTATTTTACCTGCCTTGAGGAGATTGCCGACATTATGAGCAGCAACATGCATGAGTGGTTCCGCAATTCGGACCATCTCCTGTTATGGCGCGGCTTACAGAAGAAATTACACCTTGAAAATGGTTTGGATACACCATCGTAGCGAAAGCCCCCCCCCCCGAACTTCACCCGTGCCGGGATTAACGCCAAGATTATCAGCCTCGGCGCCACGCCCGGCAGCTCCGTCACCAAAAAGACGGATTATCTGATCTGCAGCGAGAAGACAGGCAGCAAGCTGGTAAAGGCAGAACAGTTCAGCGTCAAAGTCCTAACTGAACAAGAATTTATGGACATGATTGCTTCCTGAAAATGACCGCATAACGAAAACTTTTACCCTATCCCCAAGGTACAGGCTGTACTGCCTGTACTTTGGACAAAGGAGGATATAACAAATGAATATTTTAGGTATTGCACTGCTGGTAACATTAATGGCCCTTTCTACCGGAAGCGCATTGGCAGAAACCATCCATGAAAATATTTCTATTTGTGAAGATGACATTTCGGTTGTTCTCTGGCAGCGCCGGATTGCCTGCTATATCCTGTATGACTGGAATTTCTGCCATGCGGAATCTTCATATGACGACAATACGTATGGATGGATACAGAAGGTATGCATACGACTGGAAGGCACAGCCACAGATACCGCATCTTTGAAAAATATCCTGACGAATACATTCAACCACATCTTGCTTGAGGATGTAGCGGATCTTATTAAGACACATATCAAGGTATAGAGATGTGACCGCTTGACGGTTGAATATCAAGTTGCAATATTGTATCAGAAATCTTTTCTGAGCAAAAATCACAAAAAACGGAAAAAGCATCGGCATATTCAATGCCGCGAAATTTTTTCAAATATCCGGGCATCCGCAAGGTACTTATTTTATATACGGGTTCTGTTCGCAATCCGTAAAACCATTCAAATCGTAACTGACAAAACGGCAGGATGATGCTATAATTTGAGAAAGAGAAGTATGCTATTTATGGCAAACAAAACGAACACTATTCAGGAACTGAACCTGGCAGATATTTTTTATTTGGGAAAGTAATGATCGACACGGAAATATGCCACAGGGTACTGGAAAAAATATTAAATGTCCTCATTAAAAAGGCAGAGCACCCTGTTACCCAGAAAACCACTGACATTGCACCTGACGACGGGGACATCCACTTAGATGCCTGCATCAATGATAAACAGCATACCATATACTCTGTTGGGATGCAGCGCGGCGGGAAAGGAGAACTCCCCAAGAAGTCAAAATATTTCCAGTGCAATATCGACTCAGACATAGTCTCCCCTGGAGAAAGATGCACAAAACTGAAGACATCGTACATCATCTTTATCTGCACCTTTGATCTATTTTCCGACGAACAACACATCTACACCTTTGAGAACCGGTGTCTGGAATATCTGTCGCTGACGCTTGGTGATGAAATCTCTGAGATATTCTTAAGCACCAAGGGTAAAAAGGATGATGTGGATGCCAAGATAAAGGATTTTCTGGCTTATATCGAAAACAGCACTGACGCCTGTGCGCAGCAGACCTCCAGCCCGTTAGTCAAAGCAATCCATAAAAAAGTAACTGAAATTAAGCTGGACAAGGATATGGAACTCCGGTATATGACTTTATTACAGAGGTAAGGGGGAATATAATGTCAGAAGGAATCGTTTATCAGAATACGGATATTTTATTTAAGATCCTAGGCCAGACATAGAAAGAAAAAAGTTTTGCGGCGTATGGCATTGATCTGCCGAAGATCAGAGAGCTTCTTCCCACAGACCTGCCGAAGATTGCTGCAAACGAAAAAAGCATTGACAACCTGTTTCTGCTGGAAGACGGCACTTATTCGATTGTAGATTACGAATCGGTATACAAAAAGGCGAATAAGATAAAATATCTGAATTATATCGCACGGGTAATGGAAAAATACTTTAAGGAAGATGAAACATTCAACCTGCGCCTG
>JAETRD010000064.1 GCA_021770345.1 Lachnospiraceae bacterium
TATGGAGAAGAATATCTGCCGAGCCATCTAATTAAAAACAGAATCCCGATGAAAGAAGAAAGGAACATTATCACGATGGACGGGCAGGGCAATATCTCCCTGCCGAGCGATATAGGTGCAACCGCCATGACCGAGCGGGAAATCTGCGAACTGTTCGGGGTTATCGCCCCGACGGTTCGGGCAGGGATAAAGGCACTCTGCAAAAGCGGAGTTTTGAGCGTATATGACATAAAGCGCATTATCCGCATATCGGACAAATACAGCGCGGAGGTTTACAACCTCGAAACGATAGCCGCCCTCGCTTTCCGTGTTGAATCGTTCGGGGCGGCGAAAGTCCGCAAAGTGTTGTTGGAAAGGATTATACACGGGCGAAAAGAGAAAACGAAGGTATTCGTGTCGGTTGTTTCGGACGGCAAGCCCAACAGCCGTTGGAAAGCATGATGATATATCAACATACCAACATGCAAACATATCACTATGGTGATATATATTGCAGGTTCTATTCCTCTTTTCAGAGGAAAGCGGAGCAATCATTTCCGTTTACAAAGGCAAAGCAAGCACGGGGCTTTATGTCGGCTAAAAGGTCAGGCGGCTGCGCCGTTTCCCGATAAATCTTCCTCTCGCTTCGCTGCGAGCGTATTTATCGGGAAAACCTTGTATCCGACCGCCCCGCCACCCACCGACCGAAAGGGAAAAAATAAGGGTGGGGTTATATGGGTAAGCAGACGGCAGGGATAGCCACCGCAGAAAGGCAGACGGACGGTACGCCGCAGGGTATTTACGGAGAAAATACCGTAGCTTATTAGGGAATTTTCCGAGCCGCAATACTACGTATCGCTGAAAATTCCCCAATAAGGCAAGGGGCAAGCCCCTCTGCACATAAACCGAAAACTCATCGAATATCCCGAAGGAGTGAAAGACCGTTCGGCGGCTATCCAAAGGAGGCTGGAAGAAGCGGGACTGACACGCAAAATCGGAAGTAACCAAGTGCGGGCAATCCGCATCAACGTGTCGGCAACACCCGAAGACATGGAACGCATCGAACGGGAGGGACGGCTGGACGAGTGGTGCGCCGACAACCTCAAATATTTTGCCGACACGTTCGGGAAGGAGAACATCGTGGCGGCTCACCTGCACTTGGACGAGAAAACACCGCACATGCACGTCACACTTGTGCCGATAGTCAAGGGGGAACGCAAGCGGAAGAAAAGGGAGGAGCAGGCGAAGAAACGCTACCGCAAGAAGCCGACCGACACCGTGAGGCTGTGCGCCGATGACATCATGAGCCGCTTGAAACTGAAAGCCTATCAAGACAGCTACGCTGTTGCGATGAAAAAATACGGTTTACAACGGGGCGTGGACGGTTCGGAAGCGAGGCACGTTTCCACGCAGCAATATTACCGTGACATAAAGCGACAAACAGAGGAACTGAAAACGGAAGTGGTGGAATTGCAGGAACGGAAAGAAACGGCACGGGAAGAGCTTGAACGGGCGAAAAAAGAGATACAGACCGAACGGCTGAAAGGGGCAGCCACGACCGCAGCCGCCAACATCGCCGAGAGTGTCGGTTCTCTTTTCGGGAGCAACAAGGTCAAGACACTGGAGAGGGAGAACACCGCCCTGCATAGGAAGGTAGCCACACACGAGGAGACCATCGAAGCCCTGCAAGCCGAGATACAGACCATACGGGCAGACCACAGCCGCCAAGTGCTGGAAATGCAGCAACGGCACTTGCTGGAAAAGAACGAGACGGTAACAAAACATCAAACGGAAGTATCAAGGCTTAACGCCTTGTTGATAAAAGCCACAGAATGGTTTCCTTGGTTTCGTGCTATGCTCCGTATTGAGAAATTGTGCCTTGCTGTCGGTTTTACCCATGAACAGACCGCCCATTTAATGACAGGCAAGCCATTGCCGTACAACGGCGAACTCTATTCCGATGAGCATAGGCGTAAGTTCAAGACGAATGATGTTACTGCCAAAGTTGGTACAAACAATGGAAAGCTGATACTTGCCATTGACGGACTGCATATCGGGGAATGGTTCAAGAAACAATTTGAACGATTACAACAGAATGT
>JAETRD010000065.1 GCA_021770345.1 Lachnospiraceae bacterium
AGGTTGTAGGCAACCGCCCCGGAAAGGAGCGGGTCGCACTGGAACACGGTCAGGCAGTTGCTCATGCTGTTGCGGAAACCGCCTTTTTCGGTGGTTTCCAGCATGGCCTTTACTTCAGTGGCGCTCCGGGGCGGCTCTGCGCTGTCTGCCATGTTCCCTATTTCCTGCCGTATCTGGGGCGGTAAGTTCTGCCATTCGTCTTTCAAGGTTCCTCACTTCCTTTCCGCAGTCTATGATAAGTGCCGCCCGCTCCTGAATGTCCCCGGAGAGAAGCACGTCCATCAGGTATTCCAGACGGCTTATATTTTGCAGGGCTTCCGTAAACCGGGGGTTCCATGCCCCGTCCGGCTGGCGTGGGGCGTATTCCTCCTTCCAGCGGCGCAGGAGATGGTAATAGTCGGACAGCACCCGGAAACAGTGCCGCTCCATGCGCCTGAATTTCTGTTCTTCCGTTTCTCTTTGCAGGCGTGGTCTTATGGGCTGCTTTTTGCCGCTCCTCCCGTCCTCATAGGGGATGGAGAAGTCCTGCGCCAGCATGAGGGCGGCTTCCCGGCTTCCGATACCGTGGAGCCGGGAAACAAAATCTATCACGTCCCCGGTAGCTCCGCAGCCAAAACAAAAATAGCGGCGGTCAACCTTCATGCTTGGGTTCTTGTCGTTGTGGAACGGGCAGACGCACATCCCGTTCCGGTTTACATGGATTCCATAACGCTCCGCAGCCTGCCTTGTGGTGACGGACTGCTTCACGGCTTCAAATACATTCAATAGGCGTTCCTCCTGATAATAAAAAAGGCGCTTGCCTGCGGTTTCAAATCACAAAACAAGTGCCTGTTTAAAGTTCCATATCCTGTTGTTTCTGTGTCCGGATCGGCGGCTGTTTCCCCGCCTGCTCCTGCCGGATACGTTCCTGCCGCCCTTTCAGGCTCTCCTGTACGGATGGCTTCTTCCCCGGCTCGGCGGTCTGGCGGTACTGTTCGGATGGCAATACCTGATTGAGCCAGTGGCGCACGTCACGGAGTACCTTCACGTCTGCCTGAACCGCTTCCAGTTCCTTCCGCTGTCCGGGCAGGGCGGCGGCAAGCTGCTCCCGTTCGGATTCCAAATCTTTGCGGGAGTAGGAGTTGCCTTTCAGGTTGGCTTTCAAATACCGGATGGCGGCATTGTAAGCGTCCAGTTCCTCCCGGTGGCTCTCCGCAAACTTCTCCTTTTTCTTCTTCCAGCCGATGGCGGCATACTCCGCATGGACTGGCTTGGCGGCTTCGTATTTGTCAATATAGGAGAGCATGATACCTATGGCTTTTATCCGCTTCTCGCTTTTCTTCATGCTCCCCATGACGGAAACGGCGGTCTGGCTGATTTCGTCCAGCCGGGTGTCAAGACTCTCCACGGTGGAGATTTCTTTTTTTCGCAGGAAGTCCATCGCCGCCTGCACTTTGTTGTAGTCGGCAACGGTGCCTTTCAGCTTCCCTCTGGAAGTCCAGCCGGCACGTTCGTTAGCGGTTTTGATGTCCCGGTTCAGGTTGCCGATGTTGGTCTGGATTCCTTTCTTCTCCATCTGGCAAACGGCTGGCCCCATGTGGACGGTGGGGATTTTATCAATCCCTTGTCGGGCATAGGAGCGCAGGTCAAGCCGTTCCGGGCGGCTGTTGGCTTCCAGATAGCGGTTGGCCGTGTCCGTCCATCCCTGCCGCCAGATTTCGGCGTACTTCTGGTCGTTCCAGTCCACGGTATTTTCCTTGTGGCTTTTCCATCTGCCGGACGGGAGCCGGATTCTTTCGCCGTTTTCGTCAAGGTCATAGACTTTGCGGCTTTTAGGGAGCCACTTCCCATTTTCGTCCATCGCCCGCATGGTGAGCAGGATATGGGCGTGGGGGTTGCCGTCCCCCTTGTCATGAATGGCAAAATCGGCTATCATGCCTTTGGAAACAAAAAACTCCCGGCAGTAGTCACGGATAAGGTCGGCATACTGTTCCGGCGGGATTTCCCTTGGGATGGCAAGCACGAACCTCCGGGCAAGCTG
>JAETRD010000066.1 GCA_021770345.1 Lachnospiraceae bacterium
GGCGGATTATGCATTCGTGTGCGCGTACTGCAAAAAGCCGTTCACGGCCTACGGCAATGCGGGAAGGAAATACTGCTGCCATGCGTGTTATGTGGCTGACAGGTTCGGGGGTGGCGAGGATGAGTGAGGAGCAGTTCAGGAACGAGAAAATGTACCACGCCACCATGAACATAGCGAAATCCCTCATGGAACAGGGGGCGATGACGGCGGAAGAGTACGGTCAGATTGATACAATTTTCCGCAAGAAATACCGCCCGATTTTGGTGAGTTTACGGACAGAATTAAGTGGATATAAAGCCGGTTCTATGGCATCATGTGACACTGACAAGGAGGGATGATATGCCGAGAATCAGCGTAATTGAGCCGGCTCTGCCGGAACTGGAAAAGAAGAAAAGGGTAGCGGCTTATGCGAGGGTGTCGATGGAGACGGAAATGCTCCTGCATTCCCTTTCCGCGCAGGTCAGCCGCTACAATGAATTGATACAAAAGAATCCCGAATGGGAATTTGCGGGCATATATGCGGATGAGGGCATCAGCGGGAGGGACACAGGCCACCGCAGCGACTTCAACCGCCTGCTTGCGGACTGCGATGCCGGGAAGATTGACATGGTGCTGGTAAAATCCATCAGCCGCTTTGCCAGGGATACCGTGGATGCCCTGACGGTGACGCGGCATCTGAAGGAGCTTGGGATCGATGTCTATTTTGAAAGGGAGGACATCCACTCCATTTCCGAAGAGGGGGAGCTGCTGCTCACCCTGCTTGCGTCCTTTGCACAGGAGGAATCACGCAGCATTTCTGAGAATGTGAAGTGGGGCATCCGGAAACGGTTTGAGAAGGGCATCCCGAACGGGCATAAAGCGCCATACGGATATGAATGGGACGGGGAGATGTACCGTGCCATACCGGGGCAGGGAGAGGTCATAAAGGAGATTTTCGCAAAATACCTTTCCGGCGCATCCGCCTACGGGATTGCAAAGGAGCTTTTGGAACGGGGCGTCACGGGGCAGAAGGGCGTGCCGATGGACGATTCCACCATCAAGTTCATCCTTGCGAATCCGTCCTACACGGGCTCCATGCTCCTGCAGAAGAATTTCATTTCCGAGGGGCATACGAGGAAACGGAATAAGGGCGAGCTGCCCATGTACATGGTGGAGGGGATGTTCGAGCCGCTCATCACGCAGGCGGATTTTGAAAAGGCGCAGCGGATACGGGCGCAGCGGGCAGATGCCGCCGCAAATAAGAATCCCGTGCTTACGGCTTTTTCCGGGCTGGTGAGGTGCGGGGAATGCGGCTGCTCCGTCAGCAGGCGCACCACGAAATACGGGAAGAAATGGAACTGTAATACCAGGGAGCGCAAGGGGAAGGAGGCGTGCGGGCTCCGGCCGGTCTATGAATCGGAGCTGGAGCAGGCTTCGGCCGCCGCCCTTGGGCTTGATGCCTTTGACGGGGATGCCGTGAAAAGGGAGGTCGGGCGGAT
>JAETRD010000067.1 GCA_021770345.1 Lachnospiraceae bacterium
ACCTCGATAGCCCCGTCACGGGTCATTTTCTGCGTGATCTTGTCGCGGGCTTTGTACTGCTTCATGGTCTGTCACCTCCTTAATTCTTTGAAGCGCGGTATGGTAGTAACGTGGGTTAAGTTCTGAACCAAGATAATTACGCCCGGTCTGTATTGCCGCAACCGCCGTACTTCCGCTGCCGATAAATCCGTCAAATACCAGTTCCAGCGGGTCGCTTGAAATCTTCAATATCCAAGAAAGAAATTCCACGTTCTTGATTGTCGGGTGATAAATATTGTGCTGTTTCTGCCACCCGGAGTTATAGGTTGCCTTTGGGTATTCCGTGCCGAACCAGCAGGAATTAAACCTTGTCTTGTATTTCTCGCTGGGCTTCCTGCCCTTATGAAACTGGCTCCCGGCTTTTGCCCTGTTCTGCAGCAGGGTGGTATGGTTAAATGCCCGCCGCCCCTTTTGGCAGAAGATCAGCCATTCCGCGTTGTTTGCATAAGTGCCTTTCAAATCCCCAATGCCGCCGATATTCCCCTTTTCAATCACCATACAGTTTTTTACCGCAAATCCGGCTTGCTGCAAGCATTGGTAATGGTATGGGTAACAGTCAAAGCGGGTGAAAAAATACGCATGGGAATTGTCTTTCAGCACCCGGAAGCTCTCGCGGGCAAAGCGGCGGTAATCAATGCCACTGTCGCCCGCAAGCACCGGGTATTCCCGGCTGGTAAAATGGTTCTGATAGGAAATCCCATAGGGCGGGTCGGTCAGTATCAGAGAAATACAGCTATCCGGCAACTGTGAAAGTAGCTCCAAACAGTCCATGCAATAAATCTGATTTACCGATAGTGCTTTTGGGGATTTTTCCGTGCTTATCATGCGCCGCCCACTTCCTCCGGCTTCGTCGTCATAACGCGGTACAGCTCGGTATCTTTCGGAAAACGGTCTACAAAGGGCAGAATGACGTTGCCATAGAACAAAAGCCCCTCGCCCGCTTCGGAATGGGTGACGTAAGACATTTGCTGCGGGGAGATATTGAGCTGTTTCGCAAGGATAGCCCGGTCGCCCGCCGCTTGATTGAGCATGAGGACAAAATCGCTGTTCTCAAAGATATTTTCCACTTCCCGGCTTGCCAAGAGGTCTTTCACGTTCTGCGTGATCGCAGTCGGTATGCCGCCCCACTTTCTGAACCTTTTCCAAATCTCCACGGAATAGGCGGCGGTCTGCTCGTCTTTCAAGAGCAGGTGAAATTCGTCCATAAAATACCTTGTGGATTTCTTCGCCGCCCGGTTCACGGTGACGCGGTTCCACACTTGATCTTGCACAATGAGCATACCTAACTTTTTGAGCTGCTTTCCAAGCTGCTTGATGTCAAAGCATACAAGGCGGTTTTCAAGCTCCACGTTGGTACGGTGGTTAAAGACGTTAAGGCTCCCGGAAACGTAAAGCTCCAATGCCGCCGCGATACGCGC
>JAETRD010000068.1 GCA_021770345.1 Lachnospiraceae bacterium
TATACGCTGACCAGCAGCGACGAGAGCATTGTCCGGGTATATAGCGGGCAGGTCGCGGGTGTCGGCTACGGGACCGCGACGCTGACGTTAAAGTCCGCGGACGGCTTCTGCAGGTATTCGTGGAAATGCACGGTCAGCGATAAAGGCACGACCTGCTGGGGAAATGTGGATTTTGGAGATTAAAGTACAGAGGGAGGAACTTATTTGAACAAAAGAATCGGGAACAGACGGCGCAGCGGCCGGTATCTGGCGGTATTTTTGCTGTGTCTGTGGTCGTTTACGCTTTTTTGCCCGGTACCCGCAGAGGCGGCGGTCACGGTGGAGGAAAACGGAAGCAGGGAGCCAATCAGGAATCTTACCGGAAAGTATACGCTGAATTATACCGGAGATACAAACTTTTTCGGCTCGTTTTCCTATGCGAACACGGTCTATAATGAGATGGCTGCGGAGAGTGCGTTTTCCGCAGCCATCTCCGCAATGAAAAAGAAAAATATAAAGGTAATAAACAGCTCCGTGTCGGAGCTAAAGAAGACGGACGGTGCGACCGGCATCTACAAAGCCTTTCTGGTGTGGGAGACACAGGTAAACCCGCCGGAAAAAGATATCGAAAAAAGCCTTGCAAACGCGAGGAAAGCGGCAAACACCGGCATTTATCTCGCAAAAGAGGGAACGGATTCCTATCGGACCGTAAAGGCGGAATATGCGGCGGTGGACGACAGGGAGGTGACAAAGGGCATCTCGGATTACACGTTTACCTGTATGTACGCGGATGTGACCGACTATGTGAAACAGAACGGATACGGGAAATATGCGGTGGCAAACATTCCGTATCTGGAGTCAGGGACAAACGGAAGCGCGGGGGAGCACTCGGCCTGCTGGCAGCTGATTGTCATAGAAGAAAATCCGAAGGTCGGGACCAGAGCGATTTCCCTGAAGGTGGGGTCCCAGTTTAACGAGACGTGGGATTCTGCGGGAAACCGCATCGGCCGGTCGTTAGAAATCGGGGTGAGCCTGGGAAAATATAAGACAAAGAAGTGGATGGATGAGGAGACCGTATTAAAGGGACAGACACTGCTGATCGGTTCCTCCTCCAATATAGCGCCCAAGAGCGGAAAGGAAGAGAAGAAATTCAATTTCAATTTGTCTGCGCGGCAAAACAGTACCTGGAAAGAAGTCTTAGCCGAAAAGGGATTTATCCCCTATTCCTATTTATTTCGGGACGAACAGATCATCAATACGCACTATTCCTCAATTCGCGGGAAACTCTGCGACCTCTGGATCACATCGGAACATAAGTTGGCGCCGGGCTTTGACGCATCGGATTTTACCGCCCAAATGACCGATAACGGCTGGGCATCGCTGTTTGTCGTGGGGCTCGCGGTGGAGATCGCAGACTGCGAGGT
>JAETRD010000069.1 GCA_021770345.1 Lachnospiraceae bacterium
CGGTATGACTTCCGCCGTGTAGTTGTTCCCGCAGGACAGTTCCATCAAATCCGAATGGAAAAAATCATAATCCATCGAAATGTCCTCGCTGCGGGTAGAGCCTTCCTCCACATCGGCGGTCAGCGTGAACACCTGGAATTCCTCATCCCATGCGGCATTGCTCCGGCTGATCCGGCCGAAGGACTTAAAACCGCCGTCCGGCATCCGCACGTCAAACCGCTCGTAAGGCTCATACGTCCAGGCGTCCCCAAGCCTCATCAGTTCGCACACCGTCCTGTTATCCGAGCGGTACCCTGCATAACCGCCGCTGAATCCGGATACAGAAGCCGTGAACCGCAGCGTATAGGCAGCGCCGGAGTAGACACGCACCCTGTTCCCCCGGATGCGCATCTCCACCGTGTACATGGTGGGATTCCCACGCAGGTCAGCATTCGCCGTCCGGCTGATGGCCTGGCTGTAGCTGCCAAGCAGCGTGGAGCCCTTGTAAAGCTCCACCCTCTGCGTGTCGATGTTTAAGCAGCAGAACACATCCCCGCAGAACACCCCCGCCTTCCCGCTGCCATTCGCCGGGAACGCCAGCCTTGCCCGCAGGTGCAGCTCTTTGAATCCGCTGTACTTCCACGCAAGCTGCCCGCTCCCCTCAAGCTGTGAATACGGCCGGTTCTCATAGCCTTCCCGCCACACCTCCCACTTGCCGGAGAGCGTCGTCCAGTAGCTTTCCGGCAGGGGATTCTCGTCACGGAAGTCCTCGTACCAGATGAGCGCCGAGTCCGGCTTCCTGCGGAGCATTTCCAGCGTCAGCTTGAAGCCTTTATCCGGCTGCGCCATGTTCCCGTCCACGTCCTTGAATTTCCGTGGCGCAAGCACATAAACAGCGGAGCCGGCGCTCGGCTCTTCAGAGAAAGACTGGCACACACGGAAGCCGTAAAACTGCACGCCCTTCACATCCACCGATACCGTGATGGTATGCGTCCCTGCGGAGAGGGAGATCCCCTCTGCCAGCGCAGACCAGAAGGTAGTCCTCCAGTACGGCCACCACAGGCGGCTTTCCGTGAAATGCTTTCTGCTCCCGTCAATGGAAATGTATATCCCGTTCTTATCCCAGAAGGGGAAGCACAGGCGCACGGCGATATCATAAGTCCCCGCCGATGATACGGAAAATCTATAAGTGGCGGAGCCGTTATCCCCCATCGTCACCATGCCCTCCGAAACGGACACGATGCCGGAATAGCTGTCCGGGTTCCCGCCGTTACGGTCAACAAGGATATTTTCAAATTCCGTCTTCTGCTCCTTGCCGTAGGCGGTAAGGTAATGCCTGCGGTTGTATGTGCCGGAAAGCAGCGGGTATTCATAGGAAACCGCATCCCG
>JAETRD010000070.1 GCA_021770345.1 Lachnospiraceae bacterium
CATTTCAGAAAGCCATGTGGTGTAGGCCCCGTCATCCTTAAAGCTAAGCCTCCAGGGAGAAGTGTCGCTGCCGGACTCGCTGGGTTTTGCCACAAACGCCGTGAAAATTTCCACGACATAGCCGCTGCCAGGGGTGACAAGGTACATCTGCGGGTGTCCGTCAAAATAGCTCTGTTCGTCATACTCATTCAGCGCAGCGAACATGGAGCCGTCCTGCATATTGTGGCCGTAGATAATGGTATTGCGGTCCGAAAAATCTTTTTTATTTTCATAGTCTGCAAACAGGCAGCCCGTCTTATTATAGGTGCCGTCATACAGATGGTGCAGGTAATACTCGTTATCATCTGCCTGCGTTACCGGATAGTTAATGGCCGTATCAGGAAGGGTAAGCCATCCGATGATGTCCGGCCCGGTCTCTCTTAAAGCCTCAAAGTCTACAACAGGGAGGACCACAGAAGAGTCCTCCCCGGCAGGTTCCGTTTCCACATTATCATCCTCCGGCGTTTCGGTCTGCTCCGGCATCTCCACAAGAGCCGAAATGTCCTCATAGGCTCCGGCACTCTCGGAATACTGGTTAAGGTCGCGTACCATCAGGAATCCGCTGCCAAGCGCCAGCACCGCACAGAGGGAAACCACCGCAATGCCGACCGCCTTTGTCTTTGGGGTATTTCTGCTGTACTTGCCCTTTTTGAAATAGACTGCGGCAAACAGCCCGCCGCCGATCACAGCCAGCGCCAGGAGCCCGGCATACAGGAAAATGAAATTGTCATCCCCGGTCTGCGGTACCGCTTTGCCCGGATTGGACGGTGTGGACGGATTGGACGGTGTTTTCGGATTATCCGGTTTCTCCGGCGTTTTCGGTTTCTCCGGCTTTTCATTGAAGAACTGAACCGTTGCGGTTTCATCCGCCTTGATCTCCACGGTAGCAGCGTCGGGAATGATATAGTCCCTGCTTGCCCGGTTGGAAATTTCCGTTACGGTATAAATGCCGACGCGCAGCCCTTTGACCTCGATCACGCCGGATTTTGGACTGGTAAAGGTCTCACAGTAGGAGCCGTCCGCACTCTTAACCTCAAAGGCAAACCCATCCTTGCGCCCGTCACTGGAATCCTTTGTAATCTTCAGGTTCCCGCGGTACGCCTCGTTGGTAAAGCCGCGCCCGGCCTCGCCATTTTCCACAACCGCCACCTGGCCGTCCTCGGTGATTTCAAAATAGTAGGCATTTTCGTCAAGCTGGTAGCCCTCCGGCGCCTTGCTTTCCTTCACAAAGTAGCCCTTTGCCAGAAGGCCCTCCGCGGTGTGGTAGCCCGCATCCGATTCTTTCAGTGTGCCGATCTTCGTATCTTCGGAATC
>JAETRD010000071.1 GCA_021770345.1 Lachnospiraceae bacterium
GTTGGTACGGTGGTTAAAGACGTTAAGGCTCCCGGAAACGTAAAGCTCCAATGCCGCCGCGATACGCGCCGCTTCCGGCTCCGGCTGCTTCAAAAGCTCGTCGTAAAGGTCGCCCATGATCGGCATTTTTGCCGGGTCGGGAGAAGCAAGGAAAGGACGGTACACATTCCTAACAGCACGGTCAATGACGGTCTTATCCACGGGCTGTAAGCCCTCCTTGCCGCCGACGATTAGCTCACAAAGGGAGAGGATAAAGTCGGATTTCAGCGCAAGCGGGTTGTCGTCCTCGGAATAGTTGAGGTTTATATCCATAGGGTTGACGTAGTGTGTGCTGGTGGGGGAAAGCCTTATCACCTGTCCCTGTAACCTCTGCACAAGGGGGTAATACTCGGCTTCCGGGTCGCAGATAATAATGTCGTCGTCCGTAATGAGGAAAGCGTTTGTCATTTCTCGCTTTGCCGCAAAGGATTTCCCGCTTCCCGGCGTTCCCAAGATCAAGCCGTTGGGGTTTTTAAGCTGCTTGCGGTCGCATAAGATCATGTTGTTGGAAAGAGCGTTCAGCCCATAGTAAAGGCTTGCGCCCCTCTGAAAAAGCTCCTGCGTGATAAAGGGGATAAAGATCGCCGTGCTGCTGGTTGTCAGTCCCCTTTGAATGGGGATAAGGTTCTCACCGATAGGGACGCTTGACATAAGCCCCGCTTCCTGCTGGTAGTCAAGCCGGGTGAGGGCGCAGTTATATTTCTGTGCAATCCCAGCCGCCGCGAAAATGTCATTTTCCAGTTTCCGCTTCGTGTCTGCCATGTTCACCACAAGGAACGTCAAGAGGAACATTCTTTCATTGCGGCTCTGTAAGTCCTGCAAGAGATTTTTCGCTTCGCCGCCAAAAGTGGCAAGGTCGGACGGTATTATATCCATGTCATACCCGGCGCGGACAGCTTTTTTCTGTTCCTCGATCTTCATTTTGTCAAGGTCGGTGATCTTGCGCTTGACGGTCTTAATGGCTTCCGTCTGGTCGATACTGTGGATATGTAAGTTGACGATCACGCCCGTTTCAAGGTCTAACATATCCGCAAGCATACGGTCGTTTAACTCCGGCGCAAGTATCTGTAAGAACGACACCGCGCCGATCTTTTTCCCCATGCGGAAGTACCGCCCCTCGCCAAAACGGAATGAGGGCGGGGCGATAAAGTCCTTTGTGGTAAGCCCGGACGGTGCAAGCCATGAGAAGTCAAAGTTGAACGGCTCCCCCTCCGGGTGGAATACCCCGTGCATGGTCTGTAACCGTTCATAGCCCGTCATGGGGCGGGCGGTCACGCCTAAAACCTTAAAATTGTTCAGTATGTC
>JAETRD010000018.1 GCA_021770345.1 Lachnospiraceae bacterium
TTGCCGAACTTGTCCGACAAATCAGTGCCGTATCGGTTTCTCCTGCAATTCCGCTGTTTCCGTGTCGCTCACGGGTCAGCTTGTTTATATTAGCACCTCCGTTTTGGAATGTCAACTGTCTTTTGCAAGATTCGAAAAAGAAAGTTTTCTGTCGAAAATTGTTTTAATTGTTCGTACAATTTAATTTACCATTTCTGCCTGTCAATCCTACGAAAAATACGCCTGGATCTCCTCATACAATCCGTTTATATCAGCCTCTTCTCCCGTGCACTCCTCCGCTGTTATCAGCATAGCCGTTCCCGGGGCCGCATATACAAGTTTTTTCGCCGTATTCCCCAGAAATTCATTGTTCCCCGATACACCCACCAGTACAAGATCCGGCCGGTACATCTGCGTAAGATAATGAAGCGCCGCTTCTCCTCCGACCGACCGGGGAATATATTCCAGTCCATACAGATATGCATACGCATAGTCTGAGGCGGCCGCGCACTGGTATCCCTCCTCACAGAAACGCTTTTGCAGACCGCACATCGTATTTATGATTCCCGCATCCTCCGATTCTATAAAAACCACGGGCACGCCCAAATTATCCGAATCAAGCTCAGCCACCCCATCCCAGCGGGCTGCCCCGCAGTCAGACTCCTGCCAAAATATCAAACCGTGAAATTTTCCCGCCTCTTCCTCTGCCATAACTCCACAGTATACCAGCATACGCAGCCTGTCTCTCTTCTGTTCCAGCATACGCAGCGCACACCTGTTGGTATCCTCATTCACCGAGGGAATGTACAGGACGGTTCCCTGTGTCATTTCCTTATCAAATGTTTCTTCCTCAAAGAATCCTTCTCCGGTCGGTATCCCACGGAAAAAAAACTGCTCTCTGCATAAAGGCCGGTCGTCGGGATTCCACACCGCAGCGCTCCGCAAAAAGTCAGGACGCATGCTGCGATAATCTCTTCCTCCTGACAGCCTGCGGTACAGCGCCGCAATCGTTTCCCGTTCACCCATCCGCGCCGCGATCCGATTGCACACCGCCGCCGTGACCGTCGGTGATGCGTAACTGTTTGATGGCTCCGTCTCTCTTACCGCCCCGTCCCGCCAGCAAAGGCAATGCCTTGCCGGGGCTGTGCAAACGTTACCGTATAGCCTGTACGACAGCCGTTTTCCCGCATCGGTTTCTTTCCCGTTCTCCGTCTCCTCCGCCGACACACCGATCACGCCGCCAAGATGCGCCGGCATCGTGTAGCCGCCCCGATTGCTTTCGGAGGCAATCAGAATCTGCCCTTTTGACACCATGGCCGCAATCGCGGGCTGTATCCTCCCGTAATCTGACAGACACTGTGTTCCGACACTCATGTGCACAACCGGAATCCGCTCCCGCAGACACCACTCCAAAGCTGTCAAAAGCTGCCCTATCCGGGTTTGAAGCGGCATCACATCAAAAATACAGATGCTGATAAAGTCCGCCTCCGGCGCATACGTCTCAATGATTTTCGCACATACGGTCCCGTGCAGCATCAGCCGCGCATCGTCCCCGCGGCGGGTACGCACCTCCCCGGTTACATCGTCTGCGACCAGATCGCACAGCAGCTTTGTGCCATCGGCAAGCTCCTCTCTGTCAATCCCGTCGTCGATCACCGCAACTTTAATCACTCTGCCCGCATCCTCCCTGCGCAAATTTTTCACTCTGATAGTGAAAAAGCTCCGCATACCGATTCTTGTTTTCCAAAAGCTGCCGCTGCGTCCCCATCTCCACAATTCGTCCGTTCTCCAGAACAATGATTTTATCCGCCAAAAACACATTCGAAAGCCGGTGAGACGTAAAGATCGTCAGTTTCCCGTCTGTCAGCGTTTTGAGGTTCTCAAAAATATCATGCTCCGCTTTGGGGTCGAGATTGGACGACGGCTCGTCCAACACAAGTACCTCGTGGCGCCGGAACATCGCACGCGCCAGCGCAATTTTCTGCGACTGCCCGCCAGAAAGCTCCACCCCTTCTCTGTCAAACGCACGCGTCAGATTTGTCTTCAGTCCATTTTTCATTTTTCGGAGAATATCGTCACAGCAGCTTTCGGCAAGCGCCTGATGCGCCGCCTGCTCGCCCTCGGCCTTTTCCCGCTCCAAATCGCTCATCGTCACATTTTCATAAATGGACATACTGTAATTTTTCATTTCCTGAAAATACACGCTGAAACACTTCCGCAGTTCTTTCAAACGATATTCCCGTATCGGAATATCATTGATCCGGATACACCCCTCCTCCGGCTCGTACATGCGCAGCAGCAACTTAATCAGCGTTGATTTTCCTGCGCCGTTGATTCCGACAAACGCGGTCTTTTCCCCCTTATACAGACAGAAACTCACATCCGAGAGCACTCTTTCGGCTGTCCCCGGATAGCGGAAGCTCACATGGGAAAATTCGATTTTTTCGACTTCGGCAAGCCGCCTCTCCCCCGTGTCCAACACATGATTTTCAAATTCAAAGACACGTTTGAAATTTTCAATCCGAAGTTTGTTATCGTAGATACTGGAAAACGTATAGGCCAGCAGAGAACACGACGAAATCAGCTGCACGGCAAGCCCGGTGTAGAGCGAATAGTCTCCGACCGAGCCCGTTCCCGCAAGGATGCTCCCGCCGATATCGACCGCGATCCAAAACGAGACAAGCTCCGGAAGACATGCCGACAAAATCATAAGCAGCGTCCGGCTCCGCACAAGTTTTCTTCGCTTCTCAAATACTTCCTGCCAGATTGCATGATATTTCTCCCGCAGCAAATCTCCGATGTCAAACAGCCGGATATCCTGCGCATACGCTTTTTCCATACAGATTCCCTGCAGGTATCCTTTCCTTCGCTCCGCATTGATCTGGTCCAGGCTGAAATGATATAAATTCTTCGTGTACCAGACGGATATCACCGCATGCGGAATCGCGGCCGCCATAAGCAGAATGCCGTACACCGGTTTTGCCATCCACAGCACCGCAAACACGGACAGAAAGCTGACGCACTGCCCGACAAACGTGAGGACATTCCAGAGCACCTGCGTAATCGCGTTCGCGTCGGTTGCGGCGGCGCGCAGCTTGTCGTAATACTCCGTATTGTCAAAGTACTCCATATCAATCCCGGTGGAACAACGCATCAGCATCAGGGAAATTTTTTCTCCCAGCAGCTCGTTGTGAACCATCTGCATGTACTGCTGCCCTTTTCCCACAATACTTTCAAGGAGCTTTACAACGAGAATCGCCCCGAGCAGAAACAGCAGCGCCTGCTGCCTGTCGCCTGCCGCAAAACTCCCCGCCAGCAGATCCAGCAGATATTTTCCCAGAAACGCGCCGGCAATCCCGAGCAGAGGCACAAAAAGCTCGCAGCTCACACGCAGCGCCGTGTAAAGCCGGGAGGCATCCCACGACAGCCGCATACAATAGCAAAGTGTTTTCCACCATTCCGAAAGCTTTTGTCCCTTCATCCTTTATCTTTTACCCTTTATCCTTTATCCTTTATCCTTTATTCTTTATTCTTTACACTTCATCCTGTCCGGCCTCAGTCAGCACTCCGTCTCCCATGCGCCAAACCTTATCGGAAAGCTCCGCCACCTGCATATCATGCGTTACCACAATCACACAATAGCCCTGCTCATGGGCCAGCATCTGCAAAATATCCAAAATATTTTCCGTATTCTCCTGGTCTAAGTTTCCGGTCGGCTCATCCGCCAGCAATATTTTCGCCCCGGAAGCAAGCGCTCTCGCAATCGCGACGCGCTGCTGCTCCCCGCCCGAAAGGTTCGCCGGAAAACGCTTCCAGAGTTCCTCGCCGATTCCGGTCAATCGCAGCGCCTCGGCCGCCTGGTTTTTCGCCTCCTGCCGCGACACGCCCCGGATATCCATCGGATAACACACATTTTCCTGCACCGTCAGCAGCGGGAAGAGCTGAAAAGACTGGAAAATCATCGAAATCGTCTCTCTCCGGTACCGGTCCAGATCCATTCCCGCACGCGCCTCCCCGTTGACCGTAATCTCCCCGGAATCCGGCACGTCCATCCCCGCCATCACAGACAGCAGCGTTGTCTTCCCACTCCCGGACGGGCCGACGATCGCGCACAATTCGCCCTCCGAAAAGACGCAGGAAACCCCTTTTAACACCTGTTTATCCGCTTTCGGGTACCGGTAGCAGATATTATCCAACCGCAGCTCTGTCATATCTATTTCCTCCATTCTATTCCTTTACCTGCAAAAGTTCAAGCGGTCGTCTGTTTGTGACGGCAATTCCCCCCGCCGCCATCCCCGCCGCGCTTCCGGCAAAATAAGCCAGCAGGCCGATGATCCCCGCAGTTGTCATTCCCCACCGCAGAATGCCTGTCAGCAGAAATCCCGCCAGAAGTCCCGCGATGCAGTTGAGAAACTGCTCCGACACGATGAGCAGCCGCACCTCGGACACGGACGTCCCCAGCGCCCGCATGATCGCCGCCTCCCTGCTCCTCTGCAAAATAAGCAGAAGCTGCAGACCGAAGCCGGTCACCGCAAACACCGCGGCCGCAACCGGAAACAGAACCCGAAACAGCGCGAGCGTGCGCTCCATCGGCTCCAACACCTCCCGCAGTTCCTGATCCCAGATCACAAGCCGCAGCGGCAGCAGCGACTTTTTATCATCCGCCGCGATCTGCTGCAGATTTTCCGTCTGTTCCAGCAGTTCCCTGTTCTTTGCGGAATCAAACGTAACCCGCGCCGTCAGAAGCATATCGTCCTGCCCGTGAGCGCTCTTGATATATTCCATCGTCTCCCCGGAGACAAGCACCGTATTTTCCTGCAATCCGTTTCCAAGACTGCCTGCATACGTTCCCACAATCCGGTATTTCCCTGTTTGTACCCGTCCCTGGCTCTCGATCGAAAGCCGTGTTCCCATGCCCCATTCCGGCGCCATCATACTCTCAGGCAAAATGATTCCGAACGTGCCTATATCTTCATTCTGATTTCCCTCCACAAAACGCTCTCCGTTCATCCGCGTTTCAAAGGAAAAGGAAGCCTCCGAACCCGTCTCCTCAAGAAACCCTTCCCAGTCATACACCGCCAGAACCGTCACGTCCTTTATTCTGTCTCCTATACGGGCACCATTTTCTCCCGTCGAACGTTCCGAAACAGAAGTGATCTTCGTCGCGGCCTCCACATAGACCTCCTGCACCAGTCCCGTCGCCTGCAGCGCGTCAACAATGTCTCTGGAAATCACCGCGCCTCCGTACATTCCGCTATGGCTGCCGGAATTCGCCTGCACCAGTTCCCCGGTCACCACCGTCGTCGCATAAATCCGGTCTATCTCCTGTTTCTGTCTCTGTCCGGCGTCCTGCATCCAGACGAGCGTCAATACCGCGGCCACGGAAAACAACAGTACGCTCACCGTGCCTGCGACGGCCCTGCTCTGATGCCTGCGTATGTAATTCCTTCTCACTTCTGAACGCTTTTGCGGCTGGCCGGCATCCTTTTTCCGGTTTTCAGGTGTCGTCCTGTCTTTCCCGGTACGAACTCTGATTTTTTCAGACTTCGCTGTCCGCCGCACGGCGGACGACACCGGCTCCCGTTCTCTGCGCACTGCGGCCCCGCCCGCCGCCTGGCCGGCCAGCAGGGCAAGCAGCGGCCGACGCGACAGGGAAAGTGCCGCGCAAATGCCGGGCAGGAAAAGCGCCGCAAGCATCCCGGCACAAAACAGCGGCAGCCATAGCGCGGGCAGCGTCACGGCCTGCGCCTCGTCTGCGAGCGCCTGTACCGGCTCTAACAGTTCCCCCGCGCTCCGCAGCGTCGCCAGCCACCCCGCCAGCGCGCCCGGCACAACCCCCAGGGCCCCGATCCCACCCAGAGCGCGGAGAAATCCGCCGGCGGCTTTCCGGGCCGGCACGCCCAGCGCCCGCATGATCGCATATTCCCTGCGGCACTGCGCCGTATAAAGCATACAGCCCAGCAGCAGAATGCCGCAGAATACAGCCGCGGACAGCCCCGCGCTCATCCGCGTGGAACCCAGCAGCGCCGATGAGGTTTCCACAAAGCCGTCCGCATTGTCCTCCGCAAACAGAACCGTGCAGCCCAGTTCCTCCAGCTTTTTTCTGTTTTCCGCCAGAAACTTCTGCTTGTCCTCCGGATTCTTCAGCACGAAGCTGTAACTCATACTGTCCAGATGCGAATCCCACGGCACATAGCCGGCCGGAATACAGCTGTCAGGCACATACATCGTGAGACTGTACAGTGTGAGAAAACTCCCCGTATAATTCAGATTGTCATAGATTCCCACGATCTCAAACTCCGCCGTCTCACTGTCTCTTCCCGTCCTTTTCGCGTCCTGCCAGACATCCCAGGTCTGATAATAGAACGGGTTATCCTCATCTTTCAGACAGACCGTAACCGTATCGCCAAGCCCAAGTCCTCTCGTCCGGGCAAAAAACTCATTGACGACGCACACATGGCGCCCTTCCGTATCGTCCTCTCTTGTCAGCCAGCGCCCCTCCGTCAGATACATCTCCTTCGCGCTCTCGAGGCAGTTCGGAATCCGGCTCATATCCTTTGTCCCGACAACCGCCATCACTCTGCTGGTCTCGTCCAGATACGCAAGGTATTCCTGCAGCTGCGCGGAAACCGCAAAGTCCTCCTGCACCAGAGAAAAATACCGCTCCTCCTGCGGCAGAGTTTCCAGAACAAAATGCGAGCCGATGTACCCGCTCTGCGCGCCTTTTGGCGAATTGACACCGTAGAGTTCCGTGTACCACGCGCGCAGCAGGTAGGTTTCCCCCTCCCGAAGCTCCCCGAGTTCCTCCAGAAATGCCGCGTCCTGCTCGGCGGGGAAATAGGAATATGTGTCCACATTGTTTGTATTTTCCGGGTCCAGCCCCGGCAGATGCATCACAAACACCGTCCGGTTTTCGCTCATGTAATCCCCGTAACCGCCCAGAAGACTTTTGACCCGAAATTCCAGCTGGTAATACCCGCCCGCCCCTTTCGGATTCTCCGTGTATTTCGCGCCCTGATAGGTCCCGGTAAAAACCACCTCCGCATAATTTCCCAGAGACTGAGTTAAACCGTCAAAATCGGTATTCTGCAGCCCTTCCAGCACCCCGGAACAGTTGCGCCTTACATCCTCAAATTCCAGGTAAGGACTCTCCGCGATCAGCGCCTGCGCCTTGCGCACATCCCAGTCGTCCTTCTCCAGATAGCCCACAGGCTTATAGTATGCGCGCAGCCGCTCCAGCTCCCCGGAGACCAGCAGATATTCCGCGATATGGGAAGTAAACGCATAGGCCGCGGCCGCAAACAGCAACACAAGTATCAGCGTGCGAAGCGGCCTTCTCGCAAGCGTTTTCCGGTAGGGATTGATTTTCGGTCTCATATTTCCTCGCTTTCTGCCGCTTCTGGCGGACTTTCAAAGACTGCGGTGTGTAAAGACACACCGCAGGATGCATAAAATACAGCTTCTGTTTTTTGAAAGAAATTTCTTACATTCGATTTCGATTAACCGTTTACGATTTGCGATCTAAAATTATATTCATTGTATATCGCGTTTCCGTTTACCTGATCCGGACCACTCCAGACATCGTTCGTCACATAGTGTCTCTCACAGCTGCATTTACAATTACAAATACATGAACTAGCATACAGACACGCGCAGGCATATGCCTCCACCGAGTTTCCCGTCTGATTTCTTTTTTTGATCATAGGCATTCCTCCTTTGATGATAAAGCTGTATTTTACCGCACGGATTCACAGAGCCGCTCATTTACCGCGGCAACGATCTGGTTAAGCGTCGAGAACCGGTAATCAGCAAGCGCTTCCTCCTCCAGATAAATCCCAAACCGCTTTTCCGTCTCGAGCAAAAGGTACATCATATCCACCGCGCCAAAATAAAACGGACTGCCGGTCAGCGGCCGCTTCCGGTTCTCCTCCGTCAGCAGCTGCTCTCTGCAGTGCATCTTCTCTCTCATAATCTCAAATACGATCTCCGTCGTCTTCTCCATCGTCTCTCACCCCTGTCCTGTGATGCAGCGATACAACTCCGCCGCCCCGTCGCCGGATACGTCCACGACCGGTATTTTTCCGCCCTGTTCTTTTCTTCTGCGTATTTCACGATACACATGCATATACGGCATATACACCACATCGCTTCTTTTTCTTTCCCTCGTGTGATAGGCGTCCAGCACCAAATTCTCCGGCCAGACCGCGCAAAACTCACAGCCAAGGCGAACCCTGCAATCGTCGGAAAGCGCCTCGTTCAGTTCCGGATCCAGCATCTCATAGGAGAGACATGCCACGAGATAATCCGGCACGACGGCCTGACACAGCATATAGCTGCGTACTCCAAAGCAATCCAGCGTGTTTGCATTGTAACGCATCAGCGCATCCGGCGCCTCGATGAGAATCAGATTCGCATAGGTATCCCGCGCCACGCCGTTAATGTAGGCATTCAGCCTCTTTATCCTCTCATTCTCGTCCCCGACCGGCTCACTCCATATATGTCCAAAGCCGTAAAATCCAAACAAACCTCCCGCTTCATTCCGGCAGAAAACCGCCGGGCGGTACCCTTCTTTTTTTACTTTCAGATACAGTGCAAGCACGGCATCAAAACTGCCGCTCTGCGCCAAAAAGCCGCCGACCAGAATCACCGGCGCCTGCGGACTATAGAAACGCTCCTCCGGCTCGATTTCTCCAGGAGCTAAATAATCTACCTGTCCGGGGTACTCCCGCTTTAACCGCTCCAGCTCCTCGGTTTCTGCAATGCGGTCCGGATTGACAAAAAGAACCTGTTTTCCGTGTACCGCCGCTTCCTCCGCCAGTTCCGTCAGCGGTAAACCGGCGCTGTTCCACCCCGGGCGGCACAAAAGCAGCGTGCTCCAATCCTCCCTGTCAAACGGCAGTTCTTCCGATATGATTTTCCCGACGGGAGGCTGATTGCAGGCGTCCCCCGCGTCCCGTCCCCCGTAGCCGTAACCTGCGGGCGACACCAGATATCGCAATTCATAGCTGTCCTGCGCCTGTTCAAACCACCGCACGACCGGCAGAAATTCCGGGCAGAACGGATACCATACGGCTGCCTCTCTCATCTCACTCACCTCTTGCATCCTTTGCTGCTTTCACTGTTTCCTCCAACTGCGCACCGTAGTAGACCGGCAGCTCCTGAAACAGCAGATACCGCCTGATCTTCTCATACGCCGCGCTTCTGACATCACCGCAATGTTTTTCCTTGCGCGCCGCGTCAAACGCCGCGTTTCCGGAATCGGCCTTCTTGCCGCACATTGAGCAGAACCGGAAGCTCCAGCAGTTCCTGCACGCCTCCTCCGTCACCTGGCCCACATTTAAGAAGCGTTTGACCTTGTCCATATCAAAGCCGTCCGTAAGATTCCCGATCCGCGTCGCCTCCGAGGTCTCGCTGACCCGCTCACAGGGGAACAGATTCTCGTCCACATTGCAGAACAGCCGCAGCTGTCCGGGCATACACGGACCGCCCGGCGCGTCTGTCTCGCACAGCGGGGCATATTCCGCCACATCAAACCGATTCTGAATCTCGCTCAGCTCCGCCACTGCCGCAATCGGCGACACCCTATTCTTATCAACACGCCCGCAATGCGCCAATACCGCCAGAAATGCCTGATACTGCCGCTTCCAGACAAACTCCTCCGCATAGGCTGCCTGCGCGTCGTCATACTCTCTGTCCACAATCGCAGGCGCCACAAACAGCTCGGAAAGCTCTTTCTCACTCAGATAGATCTCGTTGATACAGTCAAAATCATTCTGCGGGTCCATCACCATACTGATCTGCATCGATTTGGCATATTCCGGCGCGACGCGCCGCACCAGTTCGATCCGGTCCATCACCGTATCAAACGTCCCCCCGCCGCCGCGAAAAACGCGGTTTTTATCGTTGATCTCCTTCGGCCCGTCCAGGCTGATCATCAGCGCAATTTTATGCTCCTCGAGGTAGCGGACAATCTCCTCGTTTAACAGGGTTCCGTTTGTCGTCATGTTAAACGTCAGCAGTTTCCCCGCAAAACACTTCTCCGCATAGTCCACAACCTGTCGGATCAGCCCCATCTTAAGCAGCGGTTCCCCGCCGTAAAAACTGATATTTACCTCATCGCTGTCAATCGCATGCGCCCGGAGAAAATCCACAGCCTTTTTGGCGGTCTTCCAGCTCATATTCTTCTGGGAATGACTCCGCTGCTTTTCGCTGCCTTCCTCTGAATAAATACAGTATCTGCAGCGGAAGTTACAATTCTGCGTCACCTGCAGCGTCAGTTTACTGAGCTTTCTCTCAAGCAGCATCTCTATGTAATCCGTCATCGGATGCCTCACATGCCGCACGCTGCTCTCTTCCGAAAAATAGCCCCTGCGCCTGAAATCCGTATAGGCCGCCGGCGGCTCCCCTGCCGCGTCCCCCTCCGTCAGCCGCATCAGGTAACGGTATACCTCCTCCGGGACATCGAGCAGTTCGCTTTTATTTGCATCAAAGCAATAACAGCCGTTCGGCGTGCGAAAACACTTTACAAAGGGTATCTTTTGTTCCTCTCTCATCAGACCAACTCCTTATGTTTGTAATTGTACCACAAACATAGTTTTATTGGCAACAAAATTTCCTTATCTGACTGATTTATTAAAGTGTCAGAGCAGTAAAGCGTTCACAAAATCGCATGCATTGCATCCTTGACCGTCCCGACTCCGACAAGCCGGATTCCGTTTCGCTCTTTCTCTTTGCCGCGCATGGCCTCAAGGCACACCTGTGGCAGGATACAGGTCTCAAAGCCGAGCTTTTGCGCCTCAAGCACACGCTGTTCCGCCATGCTGACCGCGCGCACCTCGCCGCTTAAGCCCACCTCGCCGAAGCAGATCGTCTTCCCGTCAATCGCCCGCTCTTTGTAACTCGATATCACCGCAAGAACAATGCCAAGGTCAATCGCCGGCTCATTCATGCGGATTCCGCCTGCAATGTTGACATAGGCGTCGCAGTTTCCCAGCGGGAGGCCGAGACGCTTTTCGAGCACTGCCATCAGAAGATTCACGCGGTTGAAATCGCATCCGGCCGCCGTTCTTCTCGGCATCCCGAAATTCGTGTGGCACACGAGCGCCTGCACCTCGATCAGAATCGGACGCGTGCCCTCCATCGAGCAGGCCACGACCGAGCCGGACGCGCCCTCCGGTTTTCCGCTGAGCATATATTCCGAGGGATTTTCCACCTCCGCAAGCCCTTCGCGCCGCATCTCAAATACCCCGATTTCGTTGGTCGAACCGAAGCGGTTTTTCACGCCCCGCAGGATGCGGTAAGCCGCATGCCTGTCCCCCTCAAAATACAGCACGGTGTCCACCATATGCTCCAAGACTCTGGGCCCTGCCACCACGCCCTCCTTTGTCACATGACCGACGATAAAAACGGAAATCCCCATCCCCTTTGCAATCTGCATCAGCACGCCGGTGGATTCCCGCACCTGGGAAACGCTTCCCGGCGCGGACGCCACCTCCTCGTTGTACATCGTCTGTATCGAGTCGATGACTACGATCTGCGGTTTTTCCCGGTCAATAATCCCCCGGATCGTCTCAAGATTCGTCTCGCAGAGCAGCCGCAGGCTGTCCGTAAACGTGCCGATCCGCTCCGCGCGGATTTTGATCTGCTGTAACGATTCCTCCCCGGATATGTAGAGCACCTTCTCGTTCTGCTCCGCCAGATTTCTGCACACCTGCAGCAGCAGCGTCGACTTTCCGATGCCGGGGTCCCCTCCGACTAAAACCAGGGATCCCTGCACGATGCCGCCGCCCAATACCCGGTCAAGCTCCTTCATGCCGGTGGAAATCCGCTTATCCTGCGTCATCACAATCTCTGAGAGCGGCACCACCTGCGCCGCCCCGGCGCTCTTTTCCCGCGCCTTTCCCACACTCTTTTTGTCTACAAGCTCCTCCACGAACGTATTCCATTCCCGACAGCCGGGACACTGTCCCAGCCACTTTGCGGATTCGTGTCCGCAGTTCTGACAGAAATATATCGTTGTCTTTGTCTTTGCCATAAATATTCCTCCCCCGGTCAGTGCGCGCCCCCGGCGCGCAGACTAAAAGTGAAAGGGCGAAGTCACAAAACTCCGCCCTTTCCAACGCGCTTCCGCTTTTATTAACATTTCTGAATGCGTACCGTCACCGGATGCTCTCCCAGCTCCACGCTGACACTCAGCTTTCCTCCCAGATTCGTCTTCATCGTCCCGGCATCCGTCCCGTCGATCGCAATGTCGTATTCTGTCTCGTCCTCAAGCTCTACCGTAACCTGCGCATCCTCCGGGCCCTCCACCGAAAACTCGATGCCTGTATCCGTTGCCCGCAATCCTGCAACCGCAGTCCCCGGAACCGATTCGTACACAAACATGCCGTTGCGCTCCAGCTTCGTAATCTCCCGGCAGGTCTTTACCTTATATACGTCTCCCCGATGTTCAAAATTATCGAGCTTCGCCTTTGTGTGCAAAGAGTAGTCGCCAAAACTGATTGTTCCATCTGCTTCCGAACGAATTAATTCACTAATAACGGCCATTTTATCCTCCTGTGATACCTCGCGGGTACCGCCTTTCGGCTGCCCTGCTTCATCGAATTTTTGTAAATTTATTATATAATAATTGTGCGGTTATTTCCAGTACTTTGGCCCTCATTTCAGTAAATTTTTATTTTATCTCAAACGCAATCTCGTTCTTTCTCGTCGTCACGATCACCTGGCTGTCCCTCGTGATTTTTCCCGCAAGCAGTTCCTCCGCAAGCTTATCTTCTATCTCGTTTTGAATCTTGCGGCGCAGGGGCCTCGCCCCGTATTTCGGCTCATAAGCCTTCTCGACAATATAGTTTTTCACGCTGTCGCGCACCACGAGCGAAATGCCCATCTGCTTTTTGCAGCGCTCCGCCAGTTCCTTTAACATCAGCCCTGCAATCCGCTTCATGTCCTCCCTGTTTAACGAGCGGAACACGATCGTCTCGTCGATACGGTTTAAAAACTCCGGCTTGAAAATACGGCGGACTTCCTCCATCACGCTCCCCTTCATTCGCTCGTAATTCTGCTTCTCGTCGTTTCCGGAGGCAAATCCGAGCTTTTTGGGTTCCACAATCGCCTGTGCGCCCGCATTGGAAGTCATAATGATAATGGTGTTCTTAAAATCTACCTTTCTTCCCTGCGCATCGGTGATATGCCCGTCGTCCAGTACCTGCAGCAAAATATTAAAGACGTCCGGATGCGCTTTCTCGATCTCGTCAAACAGAATCACCGCGTAGGGATTCCGGCGCACCTTTTCGCTCAGCTGACCGCCCTCCTCGTGTCCCACATATCCGGGCGGGGATCCGATCATCTTTGACACGCTGTGCTTTTCCATATATTCCGACATATCCACGCGTATCATCGCCTGCTCCTGACCGAATACCGCCTCGGCCAAAGCCTTGGATATCTCTGTCTTTCCGACGCCCGTGGGTCCTAAAAAGAGAAACGAACCGATCGGGCGGCGGGGATCCTTTAATCCCACACGGCCTCTGCGGACGGCCCTTGCCACCGCACTCACCGCGTCCTCCTGTCCGATCACACGCCGGTGCAGCGTGGCTTCGAGCTTCCTTAAGCGCACGGCCTCGCCCTCCGTCAGCTTTTTCACCGGTATTTTCGTCCAGCCCGACACCACGTCGGCAATCGCATCCTCATCCACCTCGAGGCGCTTCCGCTGCGGGCCGCGCCGCTGCCGCTCTAACAGCCGGTTCTGTTTCTCCTCAATCGCTTCCCTCTTTGCTTTTGCATCCCTGGCGGTCTCCATATCCCCCTGCACCAGCGCCGCCTCAAAACGCTTTTCGCACTCCGCAATCTGATTTTTCAGCTCGCGCATCTCCGTCCCGCTGCTGCCGGACGCCAGGCGGATTTTCGCCGCGGCTTCATCCATCAGATCAATCGCCTTATCCGGCAGAAAACGGTCGTTGATATACCGGGCGGCAAGGCGCGCCGCTGCCTCTATCGCCTCGTCCGTAATCGTCACGTTGTGGTGACGCTCGTACTGCTCCCTGAGTCCCGCAAGAATCCGAACCGTCTCCTCCTCGCTCGGCTCCTCGACGGTCACCGGCTGAAAACGCCGCTCTAGCGCCGCATCCTTCTCCACATATTTCCGGTATTCCTCGATGGTCGTCGCACCGATCACCTGCACCTCTCCGCGTGCCAGCGCCGGTTTTAAAATGTTGGACGCATCGATCGCACCCTCGGCTCCGCCAGCGCCGATAATCGTGTGAATCTCATCGATAAACAAAAGGATATTTCCGGCTTTCGTGACCTCCGCGAGTACCTTTTTGATGCGCTCCTCAAACTCCCCGCGGTATTTTGATCCGGCCACAATCCCGGACAGATCAAGCGATACCACGCGCTTCCCGTCCACCGTATCCGGCACCATCCCCGACACGATGCGCTCCGCGATTCCCTCGACGATAGCCGTTTTTCCGACGCCCGGCTCCCCGATCAGACACGGATTGTTTTTGCTGCGGCGGCTCAGGATCTGGATGACACGGTCGATCTCGCTCTCCCTGCCCACGACGGGGTCTAAGGCCCTCTCCTTTGCGAGCGCCGTAAGGTCCCTCGAATACTGGTCGAGCACCGGCGTCCCGCCGGCTCCCTTGCGCCCGGGTCTGCCGTTCTGAAAATCCTCCTTGTAGAGATTTGCATCCTCGCCCATGGCAATCAGCGTATCCACATACATTTTCTGGACATTCACGGAGAGTGTGTTAAGCAGGCGCGACGCCACACACTCCGGCTCTTTGACCATCGCCAGAAGAATGTGCTCCGTCCCGATCTGCTCGGAATGAAAACGCATGGCCTCCTTTGCCGCTCCCTCGAGCACGCTCTGCACCCGGGGCGAATAGTTCTGCGGCTCCTGCACCGCCGCCACCGGCGCCTGCGGCGCGATCAGCTCGCGTATCAGATCCATGACTTTTTCCGCCTCCACGCCGCTGTCGCCAAGTATTCTCGCGGCAACACCGGTTCCCTCCTTTAAAAGTCCGTAAAGAATATGCTCCGTTCCTATATAATTATGATGCATCGTCTTTGCCATCCGTCTGGCAATGTCGATCGCTTTTTTCGCTTTGGCCGTGTATGGTGTCTGCATTGTCTCCTCCTTGTCGTTTCTTTCTGGAAATGCACTCTTTTTACTTTACCACGAGCGCAATGTATTCCGCAACAAAAACTTCCCGCGCGGCGAAAAACAGGTAACAGTTCAGCCTTCGGCTTCACTGTTACGGAATCTGCCCATTCCAAGTCGCCTTTGGCGAGGGGCAGATTCCCTCTCAGCCCAATTCACACATTCTCACGGACTTTGCAGCAAATGCAAAGTCCTGGGCTGAACTGTTACAAAAACAGGGGCAGTTGTTCCGTATCCGGATCAACTGCCCCAAAAATCTGTTCCGCGGATTTCGTCAGGCTCTTACACCTCACCTTATTGTTCCCTCATCCGCCGAAAAATATCTGTTAATTTCCGAGCATCTGATTTAACGTTCCCATCATCTGCTCAATCTGTGCCGCCGCCTCGGCACCCGCGAAGCTCGCCAGCGATTTGAGCGGCATTCCCATCATCATGGCCTCCATCATCTCGGCGCCGGTCCCGAGCGCTTCCGCCGCGCCTGCCGCGTCCTCGCCCTGCATTGCGCCCATCATACCACTCTGCATCTGCTGCATCATCTGCCCGACAACCGGCGCGGTCACCGGATGCGCGAAAAGCTCGCCGATTGTGGTGGCCCCATTCACATACAGCGGAGGCATTTTCTTTGTCTCAAACGAAAGTTCTCCGGTCAGCGCGATCTCGTCGCTCGCATGCCCCACGAGAATCTCATAGGTTCCGGACGGCGCGTACCAGTCGCCGAGTCCCTCATGATAGAACGACAGATCTCTCGCCGTGAGCGTAAATTCCACGGTCTTCGTCTCACCCGGTGCAAGCGCCACCTTTGCAAAGCCCTTTAACTCCTTTGCCGGTCTGCCGGCCGTGCCGTTTTTGTCGCTGACATAGAGCTGTACCACCTCTTTGCCCGCCACGTTTCCGGTATTTTTCACATCCACGGTCACTTTTACACTGCCCTCGTCTCCGAGCGTTTCCGCCGGCATTTTCAGGTTGCCATACTCATAGGTCGTGTATGACAATCCGTGTCCGAATGCCCAGCGCACCGGCATCTTCTTCGTATCGTAGTAGCGATAGCCCACATAGACGCCTTCCGCATAATCCACGTTTGTTCCGTCTCCCGGGAAATTCAGATAACTCGGATTATCCTCAAGGCGCAGCGGGAACGTCTCCGCAAGGCGTCCGGAAGGATTCACCTCCCCGTAGAGCAGCAAATCCGTGGCCTCTCCGACGCCCTGGCCGCCGAGATACATCTCGAGAACCGCAGCCACTTGTTCCATCCACGGCGTCTCAACCGGGCTTCCGTTGTGCAGCACGACAACGGTATTCGGCTGCACTTTCGCGACCGCCTCGATCAGTTTATTCTGGCAGGCCGGAAGCTTCATATCCTTTCTGTCGTAGCCCTCGGACTCGATTATATCCGGAAGCCCCGCAAAAATCACGGCTACATCCGCCTCTTTTGCCGCCTGCACCGCGGCCGCAAGCTCTTTTTCATCCTCCTCGTCCTTATCAGACGGAAATCCTTTTACATAGGTCACCGCGCGCCCTTTCGCCTCTGCACTCTCGAGCGCGGATGTCACCTTGCTCGCATTGATATGGCTCGAACCGCCTCCCTGATAGCGGGGTTTTGCGGCATACTCCCCGATATAAGCCACTTTCGCATCCGGCTTTAGCGGAAGTACCCCGTTATTCTCTAAGAGAACCGCACATTCCGTCTCGATTTTCACCGCCTTTTCGTGATCCGCATCCCGGTCGAATACGGCTTCGGGATGGCGATGATCCGCATAGGAAAATACCACTTTCAGAATATTTTCCACCGCTTTATCGAGCAGCTTCTCGTCGAGGCTTCCGTCTTTGACCGCCGCGACAATCTTTGCGTCGTTGAAGCCACCGCTTCCCGGCATCTCCAGATCAAGGCCTGCCGCGATTCCCTTTACGCGGTCCGCCACGGCGCCCCAGTCTGTCATCACATAGCCCTCAAAGCCCCACTCGTCTCTCAAAATTTCCGTCAAAAGATGATGGTTTTCGGAGGCGTAGGTGCCGTTGATCTTGTTGTAGCTGCACATAATTGTTTTCGGCTGCGCTTCCTTTACCGCCGTCTCAAACGCCGCCAGATAGATTTCCCGGAACGTCCGCTCGGACAGATTCGACGAGCAGCTCATGCGCCTGTACTCCTGATTGTTTGCAGCGTAATGCTTCATGCTCGTGCCTACGCCCTTGCTCTGCACGCCCCGGATATAAGAAGCCGCCATTTTTCCCGCGAGATACGGGTCCTCGGACAGATATTCAAAATTGCGCCCGCACAGGGGACTTCTCTTGATATTGACCGCAGGTCCTAAGAGCACGCTCAAATCCTCCGCCTGGCATTCCTCGCCGAGCGTCTTTCCCATCTCATTCATCAGCTCCACATCAAAACTGGATGCCGTCGCGCAGGCTGCCGGAAAGCAGACCGCGACAATACTCTCCCCGATTCCGAGATGGTCTCCCGTATCCGGCTGTTTGCGCAGGCCGTGAGGTCCGTCCGATACCATCACCGCCGGAATCCCGAGCCGCTCAACCTTCTTCAGATGCCAGAAATCCTCGCCCGAGCACATTCCTGCTTTTTCCTCCAGGGTCATCTCGGAAACTAATTTTTTGATGTCTCTCTCCATATTTCTTCTCCTTTTCTTTTATTTCCGCGCTGTTTTTGCGCATATCGGGCCCCGGCGTATCGCCCGGGCCCGGGATTTGAAATTTTAATTCGGCTGTTATCAATATTTATGCTTCATCTGCGCCTCCGCTTCTTCCCGCGTCATCTGGCCGCTGTTTACCTGCGTCATCAGCTGAACGTCATGGTCGTTCAATTTATAAAAATGTAAGATCACAAGCGCGATTCCGTATCCGATCAGCGGCAAAATACAGCTCACATTCCACAAATTATCCGCAAATCCTTCCACCTGCACCGCATTCTCGCCCTCGATAAAACCGGTAAAGCCCAGCGCAAACGCCGCAACGGCGGAGAGAACCGCGGATTGCAGCTTTGCAAAGAACGTCTGCGTCGCAAACGTGATACCCGGATAGCTCTTTCCGGTTTTGTAATGGCCGTACTCCGCACAATCCGGCGTGAACATATATGTAAGGATTGACACGAATCCGGTCGGCAGTGAAATCAGAAACGCCACCGCAATATAGGCCGGAATGCTCTCATACCCTACAAACCAGCGGATGATATTGATCACAAATGTGACTGCTGTCGCCCCGTAAAACAGCTTAAATTTGTCTATTTTTCTGCAAAGCGCCGGCACAAACACACCGATGATTACCGCCGGTAAAATTCCTACGATACTCGTGATCGACATGATCCCCTCATTGCCGATACAGCAACGGGCAATGTAGAGTCCCCAGGAACTTGCCACATTTAATGCGCCTGACATCATAAACGCCACATAATAAATCAGCAGATATTTATTGCCGATCAGATACTGAAACATTTCCTTAAAACTGAAAGACTCCTGCTTTTCCGTCGGCTCCACGCGCTCCTTTGCGACAAACCCCATCGGGAGCATAAGCGCCGCCCCGATCACGGACAATACAATCACTGTCGTCGTCCAACCACCGATTGCATTGCGGAATACCGGAATAATAATGGAGACAAGCAATACTGCAACCATCGCAGACACACGTCCCGATGCATTTAACGAGGTGCGCTCATCCTGATTGCTCGTGATCGTCGTGATCAGTCCGAAAATCGGCACATCGTTCATCGTGTAACCGACTGACCAGAGGCAGTACGCCACGATCGCCCACGCAATCTTCACCCCCTGCGGTATCCCAAGCGGAATTGCAAATAAGGCCACATTGGCAACCAGAAGCACCGGTACCGCAATGCGTAACCACGGTACAAATTTTCCGCCTTTCAAATGCACCTTGTCGACGATTCCTCCGAAAATCGGATCATTGATCGCATCCCAGATTTTCACGATCAGTACAATCACTCCAACCGCCGCGAAAGGAATTCCCACATCGGTAAAGTAGGTATTCATATACATGTACGTCAGCATGTAAAAAATGTTCTGCCCCAGAAAATACAGCACATAACTGACGCGCTCTTTTCCGGTAACTTCTTTTGGTTTCTTCTCGCTCATCGCTAAAATCTCCTCCCTCATTGCTTGTTATGATAAGAAGATTATAGCTGACACCCCCCTTGTATTATCCGTTCTTTACGAAATTTATCTGATTTTAACTCTCTATAAAATTTTTATCTGCGTGCGTCCGCCGATACTGCGCGGGCGTCTCCCCTGTCACACGTTTAAACACTTTTGTAAAATAACTCTGCGGGGAGAGATTGATGTATTCCGCGATGACAGCAATCGAACGGTTGGAATATTTTAACAGATTGCAGGAAATATGTATCTTTTCTTTCATGATATAGCCTGTCATCGTCATTCCCGTCTGTTCAGAAAAAATCCGCGAGAGATACGCCGGATGCACGCCGACCGCTTCCGCAATCTGCTGCAAAGACAGCTTCTCGTAGATATGTCCGGCAATATAGTCCCTGCTCTGCTCGACATAGCGGGAATAGGTTTCCGACTTTTTCTTCGCCTCCCGGCCGAGACGCCCGAACTCCCGAAACGCATACTCCAAGATATCCATCATCTCCACCACTGTTTTTGCCTTCGCAAGCGTCTGCAGCATCACATCGCTCAAAGCGTATGCCTCCCGTTCCTCCGCCCCCGCTGCAATCGCATATCTCGTAGCTACTGTGATACTTGCCACCACACCGTACTCTGCATTTTTCCGCTGTGACTCCGCCATAACACCAGGCACACCCGTCATACCCTCAAACCCGGCCTGTATCTCATCCCAAAACGCAGCCTCGTCCCCTGTCAACGTTTCTCCCTCGATCAACCATTTATAAGCTCGCTTTTCGTCCGCGAACGTGTGATGTTCCATCCCCCACTCCGCGTTCTCCAGCGCATATTCCAACCGTCGCGGGGAAAGTTTCCTTTCAAAGTCTTTCCCACCCCTCCCGCTGTCAAACACGGCAGACCGCTCATATTCCTCGAAGATCAGTCCATGCGCAAAGGCGATCACTTCCTCTGCACGCCAGAAATCCATCAGCGGAATGCCTATGCATTCTCCCTGCACGCCGTGTTTTTTGCAGTACAGGTGTCGCTCATACCTTGAATGCTCCTCAAAGATCACCGGCCCCCAGATGACACAGCCCTTCGGACTGCGAAACACATCCGCCAACCCAAACATCCGGTATATATTTTTCAGTAGATACGCAGCTTTCTCCATCGCAGACACCCGCTTTTTTATAAGTCGTTAAAATCGATGATCTCGATCTCTCCGTCCGGCTCCTTTACAGGCTCCGGACTCTTTCGCCGCGCTTCCTTTGCAGGCGTCCTGTCCGCAAACGTTTCCTCGGCAAACTCCTCCCTGCCGGCAGACATATCCTTATCTTTGTCCGCAGCTGCTCCCCCATCAAACGTATCCGCGTTTACAGGCAGGGTCCTGTCCGCATAAACTTCATCCTCATAATCCCCGTCATCAAACGCATCACTGTCCTCATCGTCAAACGCATCCGCGTAATCCCCGTCGTCAAATGCGTCCCCGCTCTCTCTCCTGTGTATCAGCAGATTGATAATAATCACCAGAAGAACCGCCGCAATAAACACCACAATCGCAATGACATTTCTCGCAAATGCTTTCTCCTGCTTGTACTGCTCCGAGAGATTTTTATACTCCTCCTGCAGATACTCCATATCCGTGTCGGTATTCTCCGCCGCTTCCCCTGTCGGATTCACCGCACCGGAGACAAACCCGCCGCTTCTCTGGTATGTCCCTTCTAACGCGTCATACTGATACCAGCCTCCGAACCCGTCCTGGTTCATCGCGTAAAACAGGTAAAAATCGGGATCCATCCCGGCAGACGCCTGCCAGGCCGTAACAGCCGCACCGCCCGCAGACGTAAACGAAGTCTGCTGATAATCCTCCGGCACGACAGTTCCGGCCGGCACCGGCATTGCGATGATAAATTTATCGCCGCAGCTCATCCTCACATACGGATAAAACGCGTCTGCCACCCCGTCATAGATGTAAAAGGAACCTGCCGTCTGCTCCCCTTCCGCCGGCGTCAGATATAAAAGCTGCACGCTCCCCCGGTCAAACTGCAGGCCCCGGTACTCGTTCTCATGCCAGACGACAGCCGCCTCCGAGAAATCTGCCGGTATCTCCTCCGCCGAAAAATTTTCTGAAATATAGCAGGAAACCCCGTTCACCGTGACGGCCGCAAGCGGCTCCTCCGTAATGACCTGGGGAGCCTCAGCCCCGGACTCCGGCGTCTCCACAGCCACCGTCTTCTGCTCCGCTGCCCTTGTGACGGCAACCGTGTAGGTAGCCGTCACGCCGTTTTCCGCCTTTACAACAATCTTCACCTCATTGGCCCCGACGGCAAGTCCCGTATTCCCGGTCACCGATTCCACAACGGCCTTATCGTTTACCGGCACCGCAGACACCGCAAGCTCCGTCACCGAATGCTCCACGGAGGCCGTATATTTTGTGACGCTGCCCGCAAAGGCCGGAGACAGGGTTCCCGGGGAAATCGTAAGACTCTTTAAGGAATTGTCGGCCGACTGCTTTACGGCTGTATCCGCCGTATCCCCGGCCACCGTGCCGGCCGTCCCGGCGGAATTCCCCGTCCCCGCAGACAAATCCGCACCCGCGGAATTCCCCGCTCCGGCCGGACTGCCCGTTCCGTCAGCCGAATTTCCCGCTCCGGAGCTTCCTGTAGCCGCAGCATTGTTGACCGTGACGGCTGCACTGCTGCCCGCCATGGAATCCAGCTGCTCGTTCGTATCGAACACGACGCCGTCCGATGCCTTGAGGGAAACGGATGACTGCCCCTCCGCAATGGCTTTGAGCGTAACCGTAAAACTGTCCGATGCCGCGGTGACGCTGCTCCCGCCTCCGCCATAGGTTGTCGAACAGCTCACAAACTGCAGAATACCCGAGTCGTAGGACAGCGTCATCGTCGCGTACGCCTTCGCTCCCGCAGCATCGGAGGCTTTCGCCGTCACTGTGATCGTATCTCCGATATTCACCGTACTCTTTGAGACGGCAATCGACGTTTTCCCGTCCGCCGCCTGCACGGCAGTCCCCGTGCACAGTACCCCAAGCATTACGCCCCACAGCATCATCCATTTACAAAACTTCTTTTTCATTGTCTCTCACCTCTGCCGCCTCACTGACGAATCTGTTCGATATTTAAAATATGTTTCTGGAGCATGACCAAATCCACATTGGAGATGCTGCCGTCCCGATTGACATCCGCAGCCGCAAGACCGTCTTTTGTCAATTCCTCAATCCCCAGAATCTGTTTCTGCAAAAGCACCAGATCCGCGTTGGAGATCTTCCCGTCGCCGTTGATGTCTCCGTATGTCACGGCCGGCGTCTCCCCGCTCTCTCCAGGTACCTCATCCGCGGGCACTTCGCCATCCGCTGCCCCGTCCGCAGGCATCTCTTCTCCCGGCTGCTGCCTTGCCACCGTGATCGTGTAGGTTCTGTCCGCACCGCTCTGGGATGTACAGACCACCTGTATCGTATTGTTTCCGTAATTCAACGCATAATTCCCTGTGCCGGCAATCTTTGACTTCTCCGCCACCGCCTTCGCCTTCACGTCAATCGATGCCGTATCTGCCGGCACCACGAGCGAATAGGAAGTAACTGCACCGTCAAACCCCGGCGTCAGCTCCTGCCCTTTTATTTTCAGGGAATCGAGCCAGTTATTCGGGTTCCCGCTGTCCGCAAACGTCACCGGCTGTGCGGGCATATTCTCATAGACCGGTATACAGAATACAAATGCCTGATTCTTGTCGGCATAGGCCGTACCCATGCTGCTTCCCTCGCTGATAGCGGCCATCACATTCGTCATGTACTGATGGGAATACAGGCTCTTTTTGTATACCACATTAAATTTTTCAAAATAAATCGTATTCTGTCCCTTTTTCACATAATTATTCGCAACGACGTCCGAGCCGCCCAGGATAGCTTTGTAAATGGAATCCCACCCCTGCTGCTTCGCATAGGCCAGCCCGTTTATCGTCGCGGACGCCGCGCTCGTCGTGTAGGCGCGCACGTTAAAATAATTGTAATATCCCGCATACGCGGAAAACTTCCCCGATATCAGATCTCCTCTTCCCTTTGCTCCCTGTTCCTGTCTGCAGCGGGATGCAAGGTGGTAAGGACTGACGGCAAGCATACCGCCGATTTCCACAAAGGTATCCGCATAGCTGCGCTCTACCCCATCCGTGTCGGTGTAGTTCCCCGCCATAAAAGTCCCCGCAAGAATATTCTTCACCCCGTCCGCATCCTGATACGGGGCAAATTCCAGCGTCTCAAACTGAAAAATCGCCTTCTCGTTCAGAAAATTCCGCGGGTCCATACAGTATGCAATAAATTCCGGCGACGCGCACACCCAGCCCGCGCCGTCAAAACCGTACCATCTGTTCTTCCTCCAGTCGTAAGCCGCGTCATCTGTCGCTTTTCTCGCATCGTTTGAGGCGGACGGCACAAGGTTTTTCCCTGTCCCCGACTCATTTAAAACCGCGGTATTCCAGTCAAGTCCGGTCTGCACCGGCACAAAGCTCCAGGCGGGATATTTCTCATGCAGCGCCGATAACGCCACACAGTAGTCTGCCGGGAACCCGGCCTCCTGCAGTTTAGCGGCATAACTGTCCGTGCCGGCATCGGCTGCCCCTTCCCCGGAAAGCGTGACAAAATCTTCTCTGACATATCCCGTCACTTCTTTCGCCCCGACGGACGCCGAAATCCGATACCACATCTTCCCGTCGGCACAGTCACGCTCTTCCCCAAGCACCGTCACGGCTGCCCCCGCCTCGAGCAGCGCCGCCTTCTCCCCGTCCACCGGGGCTTTTCGCACCTTCACCGGCCCGTCTTTTATGATTCCCTCCACCGGCTCATAGGCTCTCACACACACCGGGACAAGCAGTAAACACAGCACTGCAAGAACCGCCGCGGCCCTCTTTTGCCGCACGCGCCCACTCCGATACTCCATCGCTTCCTCTCCCAACGTTCCTTCTGTCAGGTACCTTCCAATCGTACGCTGATTCAGTCCCATTATAAAAAATAATATGGTGTGCGTCAACCGGAATACCGCGCTTTTTCGGCCTGTATCGCGTTATTCAGACACCTCCTGAGCCATTTTTCGATTGTAAAGCAGCAAAATCCCCCACAATACCGCGCCGAGAATCAGTCCCGCCCCCAGCCATGTTTCGATGTTCTTCTCTCCGAGGCGTACCCCTAAAAATGCCGCGGCTCCGACGATGATTCCAAATGCTCCGAATGCCGCCGTCACCGCACAGACGATTACCGTTTCCGTATTACTTCTCTTCATCATACCTTCTCCGTTCTTCTCTTATGCTTCAAATACCCGTGACTCTTCCCGGATTGCTTCCGGTATCCGGACAGGACCGGCACATAAATGCTCTCCCCACGGGAGCGCGGCCCTGTCGTCAATATACAAATCCGCCGATACCTTTCTCGACTCGGTCCCGTACCGCGCAAAGGTCTCCGGTACGTTTTCGTTGACCGCATCAAATTCGAGCCCGTATGCAGCGCACCACGCCACCGCGTCCCGCAGCGCATCCCCGCAGCGGCAGGTCCAGAGAATCATCCGTATCCCGCGCTCCCGCAGCAAAACAAGCCGCCGGATCAGAGGCAGGTTCGGCGCTCCGATTTCCGGATAACGGTCCGCACAGAGCGTCCCGTCAAAATCCACCGCGATAATCCGTATCTCCTGTCTTTCCTTATTTCTGTTCATACATGCACTCCTCTCCGACTGATATTCTTTTCCCCATTATGCCAGATGACATGTCCCATAATCCGGACAGAAAAAAAGAGAACCCATGCATCCGATTCACACCGGACACATGGGTTCCCTTTTCTGTCTCTTATTTTGTTTTCACATCTGCCGCTTCCAGCGCAATCTCCGGCTTTTTCCGGAATCTGCGGACAGTCAGCAGCACCATCAGCAGGATCAGCAGCGGACATATGATATTGACGCCGAGTATCACCTTGTCGGTGAGGAATTTCACATCCTCAAACCGGCTGCCCGGCATTGCCCCGTTCATCACCTTGGAATTTGCGATTGTGTAGAGCATGCGGTGCATGGCCGCGCGCCCGTAGTGGTAGGTCGCCGCATCGTTTTTGTCGTAGTCGAATCTCGCCGACTCTTTCGCGTAGGTCAGCTTTCCGTCCGCCCCGGCCGCGATCATCTGATAGCCGTCCATAAATTCGCCCGTGTTCGCATTGTCGGTCAGAACGAATCCGTCAAACGCCCACTCATTCCGCAGGATTCCCGTGATCAGCGCATAGGAACCGCCCGTCCATGTATAGCCGATGCGATTAAACCCTGTCATGACCGCCTGGCAGGCGCGAATTGTGCGGGTTGCATTTTCATAGGTGCCGTCCTCGTTTTTCTGTACAAAGGCGAGTTCAACGTCTCCTGCCTTCATACACATCTCAAACGGAAGCAGATAAATCTCACGCGCAGACTGCTCATTTAGCCAGGTTGCAATGCTGTACTGTCCCGGTCTGTCGCCGCGGTGATTTTCCTGATCGTTAAACGCAAAATGCTTGATGTAGGTGTACATCCCCTTTGAGGCCGCTCCGTATACCTCGTTCGCCGCAACCACGCCGGAGAGGAACGGATCCTCCGAGTAATACTCCCCGTTTCTTCCCGAAAACGGTGTGCGGTGCATGTTCATCGACGGCGCATACCAGCCGTCCGCGCCGCCGATCAGCGCCTCGTTTCCGATCATCGTCCCGTATTCCGCCGCAAACTCCTGGTTCCAGGTCTGCGCAAGCGTCATCATATTCGGGAACATCGCGCCCGTTCCGCCGTAGATGAGTCCGGCTGCCGTGTCGGCATCCACGCAGAACGGTTTGTTTACGGACGCAAGATACTCAGTCCCGTAACCGGACAATGCGATCATCGTATAATAATCATCCGGCGTCAGCTGATCAAGCAGCGAATCCCACAGCGGGTCGTCAAAATCGAGACCGCGCATGTCGATCAGTGCAAGCCCGTTGTCCGCGCCGTAGACGATCTCTTCTGAAAAGCCCGACGCATCCTCCGGATTTCCCGCGTCAAACGCATCGAGTCTGGCCACAAAATCCGCACCGACGGTCTTTGTGTAGACAAACGATGCCGGATTGCCGTCCGCGTCCGTCCCGTTGATTTCATTTCCCCAGGTACTGATCTCGGTTCCGACTTCCCCGTCGTGTACCGGCCAGGTTCCCTGCCAGTCGCTCCGCGACAGATACACCACATCCCCTGCGGCCTCGTCAAACAGGTTTGTGATCTCTGCGCCGCTGTAGCTGTCTTTTGCATAGGTCGATGCGTCCGTATCCGCGTTCTTTGGCTCATAGACCGACACCAGCTCGGCGTTTCCGGCCGCAGTCAGCTTATCCGCCGGTGCGCCCTTTGCCGCGAGAATATTGTTGATCGCATCATGCGCGTCTCTTCCCGCCGTGATATAGTACGCGCCCGCGTCGAGAATATAGGTCTTTGCATGGAAAGAATCGTATGCCTTTAACTGCTCCTCGTCAAAGGTCACGGTCACCGTCTCTGTCTCCCCGGGTGCAAGCTCCTTTGTCTTGCCGTAGCCGACGAGCTGCACGGAGGCTTTTTCCACCCTGTTTGCCTTATCGTACTCCGTGTAGGGGCTCTGCGCGTAGATCTCCACAACGTCCTTGCCCGAGACGTCACCGGTGTTTTTCACATCGACCGTCACCGTGCAGACGCCGTCCTTCCACGCGGTCTTCTGATTGCTCCACGCAAAGTCCGTGTACGAGAGTCCGTAGCCGAACGGGAAGCAGACCTCTTTCGCATAGTCAAAATCCCCCGCGTTTCCCTGGCCGAGCACCGCATCCTCATAGCGGGTCTCGTAATACCGGTAGCCGATGTAAATGCCCTCGGCATAGCTCACATAATTGTATTTTGTCGCGGACCCGTCCCCGTTGTAATACTGATAGTCCCCGAAATTCTGCGCCGCCGGGGAGGCAAGCGCATCCGACGCAAATGTATCCACGGTGCGCCCCGACGGGTTGACTGTGCCGGTCAGCACGTCCGGGAGCGCGAGCAGCCCGTCCGGCGCGTACACAACGGACCGGATACTCGGGAAATCAGCGAGCCAGCCGAGCTCCAACGCCGCATTGGAATTTACGACCAGCACCACGTTCTCAAAGTTGTCGTTCAGATACTGTAAAATCTCAAGCTCCGCGGAATCCGGCTCCAGATAAGATTTCTCCTTATCCGCCTGGCTGTCCGCATGGTTGTACATCGAGCGCGGCATATCGCGTCCCTCGCCTGCCACACGCTTTAACACATAGACCGGTGTCGTCCCCTGTACGCCCGCGAGAACGCCTGCGTCCTCCAGCACCGACAGCGGGCACTCATTGATGCGGAAATCCTCCGCGTCGCCGAAGCTGATCGAGCCGCTCGCAAGCCCGTATGCGGCGCCTGCGCCGTCCTTGCCCGCATAGAAGTTCCAGAGCTCCTCGTTCACCTTTACGCCCTTTGCGTCAAACGCATCCTTTAAGCTGATTCCCCCGCCGAGCATGCCGCCTCCGATGGAAAGCTTCGCCGCGTTTGCACTAAAGAAGCTAAACGTCGTGTCCGCGTCAAGCGGAAGCGCGCCGTCCTCGTTCTTAAGCAAAACAATCCCCTCCGCGGAAATCCGCTGCTTTAAATCATTCTCCGCCGCTCCGATTTCCTCCGCGGAATAGTCCGCCTTATTGTACTCCAGATCCAGCCCTTCCGTCTGTGCCTTCAAGTTGTCGATGCGCTTCTCCGACGCCGAACCGAGAATGCTGTTGACCATCCGGTCATTTCCCGCCAGCATCGTGTTTGACGCATACATGACGATCACAAGCACAAGCGTCAGAACCGCGGAAAGGATCGTGCGAATCACTTTCCCGACCATTCCCTTTTTCCTTTTTGCCTTTTTTCCCATAGCTACCTCCTGTTTTTCCGAACAGCCCGGCACGGCCGCCCCCGTTTTTGAACATAAGGATGGCTCGCAAAGCGTGTCATCCGTTGTTTTACAGTGTAGCATGTGATAAGGCAATGCGAACAGTTTCCGTCCCAACCGGTCGTTTTTGCGGCGCAACTCACATTCTGCGCACACCTTTACGGCGCAGCCTGCGCCTGACGCGCGGGCAGGGCAGCGCGCAGCACAAAAATCCGATGTTCCGTCTCGATCGTCAAAACGCCGTGATATTTTTCCACAATATCCGAAATGCTTTTCACGCCGAAGCCGTGGTACGCCTTTTCCTCTTTCGTCGTGACCGGAAGCCGGCCCTCCATGCGGATTTCTCCCTGATAATAATTCTCTGTCTGAATGATCACAAGCCCCGCCTTCTCGCACAAGAGCAGATTGATTAACCGCTCCTCCTCCCCGAGCTTTGCCACCGCCTCCATCGCGTTGTCAAGCGCGTTCCCGAACAGCGTATACAGATCGATCGCTTCCATAAAATCCAGAACACTTCCATCCGCGATACAGGTCAGCGTGATATGATTTTTTTTGCACAGAAGCGCCTTTTCCGTCAGCACCGTATTCAGATATTCATTTTCCGTGTGAAACACCGCATCATAGATTTCCGCGGCATCTTCCATCGAATCGATCCGTTTTTTCTGTTCCTCGCTGCTGCTTCCCCGGAGCGCCTGCACCTGATATTTCAAATCGTGACATTTCGTGTTGATGATGTCCACCGTATCTTTTGCCATATCATACTGCGCCTTGTATTTGCGCCAAATCTCCTGCTGCGCGTTCAATTCCTCCTGAAGCTTTAGCTGCTTCTGCAGGATTACCTGGCTGTAGAGTATGTACCCGCAGGCAAAGGACGCATAGATACCGTGGAGCAGCTCAAACTCATAGCCTGTCGCCACAACGCTCATCACGATTACGAGCAGAACCGCCCCGAGCATCAGCCTGAGCGACTGCAGCGCACTCGTCGCATAATGCCGGTCGCGGATCATATTTTTCGCCACCAGCCGGTAACAGATCACATACACGGCAATGTGAATCGCAATATGACCGACGCTGCCGTTTGGGGCCGGCATTTTCCCCGGCATATGATTGACAAACAGCCGGATACAGTAAGCGATGTGTTCGGTCAGGTATGCTAAGGTCGTGCAGTATACCGCTTCCCGGACACGAATCTTACAGACCGTTAAGACCGTTGCCGCCATCAGCGCAAAAATGACGCCGCACGAAAGGACCGTGGAGACATAGACGGCATTTCCGTCGGGCCACGCCGCGCCGGCTCCGGCCGTAACGCCCGCGGCGACAAGTAAACACATACATCCCAGCATGCCCACCGCCGCACGCAGGCCCGCTTTTTCTCTCTTTTCGAGCCCGGCCGCATACACGAGCACTGCGGTCAGCATTTCAATCGGAAACCATAAACTCTGCATAGATGCCGCCTTTCTTTTCGGCTGTCCGGCTTACCGGTACCCCGCCGAAAGATACTCCGACAGTTCACTCAGAAACTGCTTTTTCTTTGTCCTGCTGATCGGAAGCGCGTACCCGCCGACGAGCACTTCTTCCTTTGTCACCCCTGTCACGTTCCGCAGATTTACCAGATACGGGTGATTGCAGCGCGCAAAGTAACAGCCCGCAAGCTCCTTTTCCATCTCCTGCATCGAATAGCGCATCACATACGTCTGCTTTTCGGTCACCACATGAAGATTGTGCCCTCTCACTTCGATAAAGAGCACTTCGTTTGCCGCAACCCGCTCCCTGCGCTCCTCAATCGGCAATAAAAGATATTTTTCTTCTTTCTTTTTCAGCGCACCGACAGCCTTTGTCAGCTTCATCGCAAACTGCGGATAGGCGACGGGCTTTAACACAAAATCGAGCGCGTCCACCTCATACCCGCGGATCGCATACTGCGCCATCGTCGTGACAAATATGATCACCACCCCGGGATCGTAGGTGCGGATTTTCGCCGCTGCAGTCATCCCGTCCATGTGTTTCATTTTGATATCCAGAAAAATAACGTCCCAGACCGGATTATAATCCTCGACGATATCCAGACCGTCAACAAACACCGTCGTCTGAAACTCAATGTCATTCTCGTCTCCGTACCGCTTTAAGTAGCCACAGATCTGTTCCTGACAGCTGCTCTCATCCTCCACAACCGCAACACGAATCATAGAACGTCTCCTCCCTCACACGCCTGCACCGTCAAATTCCGGGATAAAGCTCTCCTCCGCCGTCTCCCCCTCCTGGATAAAGCCGCACTCCACTCCCAGCGCGATCGCATAGTCCACAACCTCATCGTACTCCGCCTGCGTCACCCTGCGGTTGATTTCCGGATAATCGGAAAGCCCGGCCAGCGGCGTAAACTGGTTTAAAATGCTGATATAGATGTCGTCGCCATAGTTCCCGTAAAGATAGCGGATCACGGCCTTTGCGTCGTCCGTATGGCCCGGCAGCAGCAGATGGCGCACAATCGTCCCGCGCAGCAGCAGTCCGTCCTCATTCCCATTCTCAAAAACCGCAGGCCCGGTCTGGCGCACCATCTCCGCGAGCGCCTCCTTTGCCACCGCACTGTAGTCCGGCGCATGGGAATACCGGCCGCCAAGCTGCGGCGACAGATACTTGAAATCCGGCAGATAGATGTCCACAAGCCCCGCAAGCATCCGAAGCGTCTCCACGCGCTCGTAGCCGCTGCTGTTGTACACGATCGGGAGAAAAAGCCCCTGCCGCTTCGCCTCCTCGATCACGGGACGCAGCCCGAAAAAAAGACCGTCCCGGAACCCTTTGTACCCGAGATACACGGCTCCTCCCACGCATGCAGGGCGGCGCGCGCTATTTTGATTTCCTCCGTCTGCCCGCAGACGCCGACTATTCCGTGCGCACGGTCCGCAGCGCAGTTCCTCGGGCACAGCGTACACAATTTCCCCATATTTTTCCTCATTTCCGCGCGGCTTTTTGCGCATATCAAGTTTGTGCATGCCGCGCAGACACAAACTTGGGAGTGAAAGATTTGAAAAATCTTTCACTCTTACCTCCTTCTGCCGCAATCATCGCCCCGCAGACGATTCCGCTTGCATAATCCGGATTTTTTCGCTATGATTACCCTCAGTGGACAAAGGGCGTGTGCCCTTGTCCACTGAGGGTATGGATCGTTTTTGTATATTGGCATTCGAACCCCATCAAAGTATAAAGGAGATTTCTATGAATCAAAAGAACTGTATGGTCGCCCAGTCCGGCGGCCCCACCGCAGCCATCAACGCCAGCCTCTGCGGCGTGATCGAGGGCGTGGCAGCCTCGGAGCACTATGATACCGTCTACGGCTCTTTAAACGGAATTACCGGTATCCTGAATGACAGGATTCTCGATCTCACCGAACTTATGTCCGAAAATCCGGATTACATGGACCGCCTCGCAAGAACCCCCGCGATGTTTCTGGGCTCCTGCCGCTGCAGGCTTCCAGATTATCTGGACGACGATTCCCCCTATGTATCTGTCTTCCGGCAGTTCGAACGTTACGATATCGGGGCATTTTTCTATATCGGAGGAAACGACTCCATGGACACCGTCTTAAAGCTGTCCGAGTACGGCAGAAAAATCGGCAGTCCCGTCCGCGTGATCGGCATACCCAAAACGATTGACAACGACCTGTGCGAAACCGACCACACGCCCGGTTTCGGTTCCGCCGCAAAATATATCGCGGCCTCTCTGCTTGAGATCGCCCACGACACCTTTATCTACGCGGTAAACAGCGTCACCATCGTCGAGATTATGGGCAGAGACGCCGGCTGGCTGACCGCCGCCGCAGCGCTCGCCAGAAACGAATACAACACGGCTCCCCATCTGATTTATCTGCCCGAGGTGATATTCGACCCCGAGGATTTTCTGCTTGACGTCAAGCGGCTCCTCTATGAGCGCAACAACGTAATCGTCGCAGTATCGGAAGGCATCCGGGACGCGGACGGCAATTACATCAGCGCCTCCGAACAGACACACGACACGTTCGGTCACAGCCAGCTCTCCGGTGTCGGGAAAACACTTGAATTTCTGGTAAAGGAAAAACTCGGCGTCAAGGTGCGCTCCGTGGAAATCAACGTGCTGCAGCGCTGCGCTGCGCACCTGGCCTCCCGGACAGACCTGGACGAGGCGGCCGCACTCGGCCGAAAAGCCGTCGCACTCGCCGGGGAAGGCGTGACAGCCTCCATGGTTACAATCCGACGGACTTCCAACGCCCCCTACACCGTGACCTACGGGCATGCCGAGATCAGGCATATCGCAAACGAGGCCAAATCTATTCCGCCCGAGTGGATCAGCCCCGCCGGAAACGATGTCACGCAGCCTCTGGTCGACTATCTCACCCCGTTAATCCAGGGCGAGTCAAACGTCACCTATGAAAACGGGCTTCCGGTATATATGGATGTCAGTCATCTGGCAAAACATCCATAAATTTTCCGATTTCCACCCATGCACGCCTCGACTCGGGCAGCATCTTTGCCGCCATCTGAAAGACGTGGAACATGCCGTCATAGATGCTTAAGCGCACCTTCACGCCCTGCTGTCTCGCCTTGGCCGCCACACTCACCGAGTCGGACAGCAGCATCTCGTATGACCCCACCTGGATGAGCATGGGCGGAAATTCCCTGAAATCGCCGAACAGCGGTGAAATATATGCATCCATGGGATCATTCTCCCCCACATACTCCTTATTATAAATCAGACTGTCTCTGGTGTTGCCAAAGAGCGGGTCTTTCTCGTAATTCGTGTCGTAGGACTCGCCGCCTGCCGTCAGGTCCGTCCACGGCGACATCGCCACGATACCGCAGGGCAGCTGCTTTCCCTGCGCTTTCAGGTAATGGCAGAGCGCCATCACAAGCCCTCCCCCGGCCGAATCCCCCGCCAGGATAATCTGGTCGGAAAACCAGCCCTCGGAGAGCAGCCAGCAGTACGCACTGTACGCGTCCTCCAACGCCGCCGGATAGGGATGCTCCGGCGCAACGCGGTAGTCTGCGGTCAGCACACGCATTCCCCGGCTCACTTCACTGTAAAGCCCTGCAAACATGCGGTAAGCGTTGCGCATGCCGCCCACATAGCCGCCCCCGTGCAGCTGCAGAATCACCTTATCCTCCCTCGGGTTCTCTTTCGGGCTGAGCAGTTCCATCGCAAACGCTCCCATATCAATGACCTGCATCGTAAAACAGTCGGGACACTTCCAGGGCGGCTCCGTCTCCCCGATATGTTTCCGCAGCTCACCGCTTTTTATCTTTTTTCCGATTAAATGGTCATTCGTCACCCGGGCTATCATGTCGCGCATGACTCTTCCGCGGATGCTCGCTTCTGTCTCTTTCATCATTTCCTCACTTCATATGAAACCGCCGTTTGAGCTCCGTGCGCGCCTTGCGGTCCCCGATAATCAGTGTCCCGAGAAACAGAAACACCGAAACCGCATTCGCCGCAATGCCCAAATACAGCTGATTCGCCACCCCCGCAACCGCAAGCGAAAGCGAAACCACACTGATCAGAATCATCACAATCTGCCACATCATATAACTCTGCCAGTTTCTGCGGTTTGCAAACATCAGAAACAGAATGCCCGCGTCGATGGCGATAATGCAGGACGGCAGCACATAGGTGACCGCCCATCCCCGGTAACCCACCAGCAGGTCAATCGCGATCAGCATCAGCACCGCGATCATCGTCAGTATGAAAATCTTGCTCCGATAGCCCGACTTGCCGAGAATGGCATAGCGGAGCAGGAGATAACCGTAGACCAGCACAAGCCCCGTGATCAGGCTCCACCAGGTCTGCGACTCCAAAAGCACATTGGCTGCGATAAGCAGCACCTCCGTCACAATCGCCGCAAAGAGATAAATATTAGAAATCATCATCAGCTTGCGGGTCACAAGCCGCACGGTCGGATACATGTTCTCGACCTCAACGGTCCGCTCCAGAATCGAATTGCAGAGCGGACAGCGCTCCGTCTCGTCTAAAATCTCCACATTACAGTTTTTACATCTACTCATAATTCACCCCGTTGCTCTCTATCTCAACCGCAATCCCGTCCGCAGCGATTTTCCGAAAAAAACCGCGCTGCACCGACACATCCGCCAGATCATAGCTGAAGCTGAATACCAGCGTCGTGCCGTAGGAACAGATTGTCCCTTTCAAATGCTGTCCTTTCGACATCGCCAGAAACGCATGGAACAGTTCCACATACGGCTGATATTCCGCATCCACCGTGATATTTCCGATATTTGTGACAGTCGCCGTGTTCGCAAGCGCGGAGGTCGTATACACGAACCGCATCGCGATATTTTTGAGGAACAGCGGCACGGCGCGTGCAAACACATTCATTTGATTTGAGACATTGTAGGAAAAAACCTTCTCGAGATGCTCGGCGTTAATCTGGCTGTGCAGGCTTTCTTTTACCGCGGCAAGCACTTCCTCAAAGGTGTATACCTCCTTTGTCGGATGAAACTCCGTGGAAACCATCACAAAAAAATTTTTCGTTGTGATGGAATTAAAATAGGGGCGCAGGTTGACCGGGACCGCCACACGAATCGGCCGCTCGGACGGCATTCCCTTCATGCATTCCGTGTACACGCTCCAGGTGTAGACGCCCACCAGATATTCGTTGATGCTCACCCCGTACCGGTGACAGACCGCTTTGAGCTCCGGGATCTGCATGTAGCCGTGCATCACGCCGAATTCTCCCGCCGCAAGTGAATCCCCCTTGATCAGGTACGCTTTCTTCGTCTGATACCCCTTGTCGGCGCTTTTCCGATAATTCTTAAGGAAACTGTCCTCGCGGTTCATTGAGGTGTCGCTGTTTAACGAGTCCCCAACCCGCTCCCGCAGCTCCGGATGAACCAGCCGCAGATACTGATAGGTCAGCTCTTTTAAAAAATTAATCCCGCCCATGCCGTCCGTGAGCACATGAAATACCTCCAGATTGATCCGGTATTTGTAGTAAGTCACGCGGAACATATAATTGCGGTTTTTATTCTGCTGGATAAACCGGCACGGAAACGTGTTCTCCTCCCGCACCCGCGGCGCCGGTTTGCCGTTCTCCTCAAAGTAATACCAGAACACGCCGCGGCACAGCCGCAGGTTAAACCCGTCAAACTTCGGCAGAACGATATCCAGCGCCTGCTGCAGCAGATCACGCTGTATCAGCTCGTTTAACGTGACGCTGATCCGGTAGACATTACTCATGCTCTCCCCCGCGATCACCGGAAATAAATGCGCGGTATTATCAAGCCTGTCCCAGCGGATTTCGCGCGACGCGCCCCTGTTCTTTTTTTCATCGGACAGCTCCTTTTTCGTCTCTTCCGCCGGAGCCTTTGTGTTTTTCTTTTTCATAGGCACTCTCTTTTTTCGTATACTGCTTTTATTATAAAATAAGATAACCAAAAAGACAATCCGTGATGCAAATTTTCTGGCAATACCACTTGTATTTCGCTTTCAAAACACCTAAAATAGAATAGAAAAATACTGAAAATACACACTTTTTTGTTACATTTATGTGGCTGGACCAACAGAAAGGAATACACGATGTTATTTAAAAAGCTAAGCGCCCCCTCCTTAAAAGAACTTTTTGTGTCGGAACTCGAGGGCATGATTTTGTCCGGGAAACTGGAAATCGGCGCGAAACTGCCGCCGGAACGTGAGCTTGCGGAATCGATGCAGGTCTCCCGCGCCGTCATCAATTCCGGCATTGCCGAGATGGAAAAGAAAGGGTTTCTCGTCGTAAAGCCCCGCATCGGTACCTTTGTCGCCGACTACCGCAGATACGGCACCGTCGAGACGCTGGTCTCCATCATGAATTACAACGGGGGCATGCTAAGGGACAGCGAGGTGCGCTCCATCCTTGAGGTGCGGATTCATTTCATGAGCCTTGCCGCCACGCTCGCCATCGACAATGCAAGCGACGAAGAAATCGCTTCTCTAAAGCCCTACGCGGACGCTCTGGCGAGCTGCACGGATTCCGAGGAAGCCGCCGCACTGATTTTTCAGTTCAGCCACGAGCTCTCGTTTATCAGCGGCAACTCCCTGCTTCCGCTGTTCTTCATCTCCTTTCAAACGCTCGTCTGCCGTCTGTGGGTGCGCTATGCCGACAAATACGGCATCGCCCCTCTCGCCAAAAGCGCGGCGGATATCTATCAGTATGTGGCGCTGCGGGACGCCGAAGGCGCCGTCGCCTGCATCACAAAAGGCACGCAGGAGAGCATCGACGGGACGCGGACCATCTACTCCCAGTAGCGTCCGCCGGCAGATTCCGCTTGTTAATATACACCGCCTTCCATACAAAGGAGCCGGGAAATCACCCCGGCTCCTTTTGAACTGCTCTTCTTTCTATCACTCTTAGCTCTGCACAAACTGGCTGTTATAAAGCTTCGCGTAAAATCCGTTTTTCTCTAAAAGTTCTTCGTGTTTCCCCTGCTCGATAACCGTTCCGTCCTTCATCACCAGGATCACATCCGCTTCCCGGATCGTCGACAGGCGGTGCGCGACGATAAAGCTCGTGCGCCCCTGCATCATTTTTGCAAAAGCGTTCTGAATCTTAAGCTCCGTGCGCGTGTCGATTGAGGAGGTCGCCTCGTCGAGAATCAGCATCGGCGGCAGGCAAAGCATCACCCGCGCGATGCAAAGCAGCTGTTTCTGCCCCTGCGAAAGGCTGCCTCCGTCCTCCGTAATCACGGTGTCATACCCGTCCGGCAGACGCTTGATAAAGCTGTGGGCGTGTGCGGCTTTTGCGGCCGCGACCACTTCCTCCTCCGCGGCCTCCGGTTTCCCCATCGCGATATTCTCGCGAATCGTCCCGCTGCGCAGCCAGGTTTCCTGCAGCACCATACCGAAATTGCTCCGCAGGCTCTTTCTCGTCAGCTCCTTCATCGGGATGCCGCTGATGCGGATGACGCCCTCATTGACGTCGTAAAAGCGCATCAGAAGATTGATCAGTGTCGTCTTACCACAGCCCGTGGGTCCCACGATCGCCACGCGCCAGCCCGGCTGCACAGACAGATTGAAATCCTCGATCAGATGCTGTTCGGGCGTATAGGAAAAGCTCACATGGGAAAGCCCGACTCTTCCGTCGGCACGGGAAAGCTCCCTGGCGTCCCCGTCCTCCGCAGGCTCCGGCTCCTCCTCGATCAGCTCGAGCACCCGCGCCGCGCAGGCAAGCGCATTCTGCAGCTCGGTAATCACGCCGGAAATCTCGTTAAACGGCTTTGTGTACTGATTCGCATAGCTCAAAAGGCTCGCGAGCTGTCCGACGCTGATCCCACCAGAGATCGCCGCAATCGCGCCGACCACGCCGACCACCGCGTACACAAGACTGTTGACAAAACGCGTACAGGGATTTGTCAGACTCGAGAAGAAAATCGCGCGCAGCGAATATTTCTGCAGCCGCGCATTGATCGCGTCAAACTGTGCAAGCGCCTCCTCCTCATGTGCAAACGCCTGTACCACCTTCTGGCCGCCCACCATCTCCTCAATCAGCGCCGTCTGCTCCCCTCTTGTCTCGGACTGCAGCTGGAACATCGAAAACGTGCGCTTTGCGATAAAACTCGCCACCAGCAGCGACACCGGCGTGATGACAACCACGGCCGCCGTGATTTTTACATTGATACTCAGCATAAAGAGCAGCGTCACAAAGATCGTCAGAACCCCCGTAAAAAACTGCGTAAACCCCATCAGCAGGCCGTCCGCAAACTGGTCCACGTCCGCGATCACGCGGCTGACCACCTCGCCGTACGAGTGCGCATCGATATACTTTAACGGCAGATGCTCGATTTTCTCAAACGCGTCCCTTCTGACATCCCGGATCACATTGTAGGTAATCTTGTTGTTGCAGGCGTTCATCACCCACTGCGCCGCCGCAGTCAGCGCGATAATCACCGCCATCCGCTTTAAGATCACAAAAATCCCTGCAAAATCCACCGCACATTTTCCCAGAATACAGTCAATCGCCTGCCCTGTCGCAATCGGAAGGTAAAGCGTCAGTCCCACAATCACGGCCGCAAGGACAACGGAGCAGCCCAGATAGCCCCAGTATCTTCGAATATAGCGCAGCACCTTTCCCATGGTTCCCCGCTGCTTTTCCGTCACTATATGTTTCATTTACCGCTCACCCCCAGTCGCTTCCCCAAACTGTGAATCGTAGATTTCGCGGTACACCGCACAGTTTTTCTGCAATTCTTCATGTGCTCCGATGCCCGCCACCGCACCGTCCTCGAGCACGACAATCTTATCCGCGTGGCGGATGGACGCCGCGCGCTGAGAGACGATAAAAACGGTCATCTGCCCCTGCATTCTCTTAATCGCACCGCGCAGCGCGGCGTCCGTGGCAAGGTCAAGCGCCGAGGCGCTGTCGTCGAGAATCAGGATATCCGGCTTCTTTACGACCGCCCGCGCGATCGTCAGGCGCTGTCTCTGTCCGCCGGAAAGATTTTTGCCGCCCTGCTCAATCACATAGTCCAGCACGCCTTCCTTTGCCTCGACGAAGTCTCTCGCCTGCGCAACCTCCAGCGCCTCCAGAATCGCTTCGTCCGAGGCGTCCGGATTGCCCCACTTCATATTTTCGCGGATGGTTCCGTGAAACAGCACGGCCTTCTGCGGCACAACTCCGATTCCATCCCGCAGGCCCCGCATCGCGTACTCCCGCACGTCGCGCCCGTTTACGCGCACACAGCCCTTCGTGACATCATAGAAACGCGGAATCAGATTGACCACCGAGGATTTGCCGGAACCGGTTCCCCCGATGATGCCGACCGTCTCTCCGGCGCGGACGGAAAAGTCAATATCCGAGAGCGCCTCCCCGCCGCCTTTGGCATAGACCAGGCTCACATGAGAAAACTCCACCGCCGGCACATGCGTGCTGGCACCGACATTTTGAACCGCCTCCCCGCCCGATGTCTCCGGCATGCCCGTTCCCGGGGCGGCCGCATACGGCACTGTCCCGTCCGCAAGCGAAGATTCCGTCTCGAAGACAGACGCAATGCGGTTCGCACAGGCCAGCGATTTATTCACATTGATAATCAGGTTTGCCAGCTTTACAAGCTCAACTAAGATCTGGGACATGTAATTGACCAGCGCGACGACCTCGCCCTGTGTGATATACCCCTCGTCCACCCGGACGGCTCCGGTCCACACCAGCACAATCGTGGCTCCGTTGATCAGCACATAGGTGAGCGGGTTCATCAGCGCCGAGATTTTCCCCACAAAAAGCTGCATCTGCGTCAGAGCCTGATTCCGCTCCCCAAACTCCGCAATCTCGTCCTCCTCTTTGTTAAAAGCCCGGATGACGCGGCTGCCCGTGAGATTCTCCCTCGTGATTCCAAGCACACGGTCCAGGGCCGCCTGCACCTTCTTATACAGCGGAATGCTGACCAGCATAATGCCGAACACCACGACGGACAGCAGCGGAATCACCACCACAAACACAAGCGCGGCGCGGACGTCGATCGTAAACGCCATGACCATGGCGCCGAACACGATAAACGGAGAGCGCAGAAACAGGCGCAGTACCAGATTTACCCCGTTCTGCACCTGATTTACGTCGCTGGTCATCCGCGTGATCAGCGTGGACGTCCCGACCGTGTCCATCTCCGAGAAAGAAAGGCTTTCGATATGGGCAAACAGTGCATGGCGGAGCCCCGTCGCAAAACCCACGGCCGCTTTCGCCGCAAAATACTGGGCGGTGACGGCGGACACCATCCCCACCAGCGCCAGCAGCACCAGCACCAGACACATCCGCATGATATAAGGCATATCGGCATTTGCCACGCCGACATCGATAATCGCCGCCATCACAAGCGGCACGGCAAGCTCAAAGGACGCCTCCAAAAGCTTAAACAGCGGCCCGAGCACGCTTTCCTTTTTGTAATCCTTCAGATAAACCAGCAACTTTTTCATGACGCTTCCTTTATCCCCTTTAATTTCTGCATTCCGAGAATCACAAGACCGCCGACGGCAAAAAAGATCAAATTAAACTCGCGCAATCCCATCGCCGCCTGCGGCGTATCGAGCGTCGTCGGCCCCATAATCACCGCGTAGATCGACCCGATCATCAGGCCCACAATCAGATAAATGGTCTGCGCGCGGAAATGCTCCAACGCTTTCCGAATCACCTTTACCACGGAAAACACGCCCACCAGCACGCCGCAGCCGAAGGTAAACACCGTCGGAAACGCCGCAAAATCAAAATGCAGAATCTCTTTGATCGCGCTGATAATCGGCAGATATAATCCCATGATCAGCAGCAGCGTAGAGCCGGATATTCCGGGCAGAACCATCGCGGAAATCGTGATCACCCCGGCCAGAAACACATAGATTCCGGATCCGAACGTCAGATACGTCAGGTCTGTTCCGCTCCCCTCGCCCGCACCGGAATTAAAATAAGTGATCGCACTCACCACGGCAATCCCGACCGGGACAAACAGCGCCCACCGCTTATCCGCAAGAAGCGTCTCTTTCTCCTCGTTCATCACAATCGGAATCGCAAAGATAATAAAACCGATAAACAGTGAGCTGATCGCGTAAATATGGGACTCGAATACGGCTGTCAGCACCAGCACCGCAGAGATAAAACCGATCACCCATCCGATTCCGAGCTTAAGCAGGAAAAAAAACGCCGCTTTCTTCTTTTCCATATTTCCTGTCAGCAGATCGTCAATCGAGTTGATAAACAAATCGTAGAATCCCAGCAGAAACGCCACGGTTCCTCCCGATACGCCCGGCACGCTGTCGGCCAGTGCCATGCAAAAACCTCTGAAAAATTGCACCAAAAATGTCATATCTCCAAACCCTTTCATTGATTGATTGTTTGTTTTTATCCTGTCCATTATAATGATTTCCCCGGGATTTGTCCACAAAAAAAGAGGCTGTCTGCCTCTTTTTCCGTTGCGATCTGACCTGAGGGTATTGTATCCCGTTTTAATTTATGTATTTGTCGAGCTGGTAAGAAACGTCGAGCACATTGTTCAGCAAATCCTTCGTGCTCTCCGCATTATCCAGATTCTGCACGCTCAGATCAGCCGCCTGCACCGAGGATGCGGTCACTTCCTCCGTCGTCGCCGACAGGTGCATAATATTCTCCACAATCTGATTATTCGCCTGTGAGAGGCCGTTTAACATCCTGTCAATCTCACCGATATCGCCGATCAATCGGTTTACGTTCTCGTTCATCGCGCCGATGCTCTCGGATACCACAGTGATCATCTCATCCTGTGCGCCCGCCGCATCCACGGAACGCTCGACGGCGCCTGCCGCCGCGGTGGCATTCTCGGAAAGCTCCGACAGGATATTGGCGATATTCTCCGTCTCCTGCCTTGTCTTTGCCGCCAGCTGGCGAATCTCGTCCGCCACGACCGCAAAGCCCCTTCCCGCCTCACCGGCTCTCGCACTCTCAATCGAAGCGTTTAGCGCAAGCAGATTCGTCTGGCTTGAAATCGAAAAGATCGTCTCCGCGATTCCCTTGACCGCCCTGGTGCGCTCCTGCAGCATCTGCATCGCGTGCACGACTTCCGAGTTCGTCTCCGCAATCACCTCGGACTGCTTCTTTAAATCCGCCATAATCCCGGCGCTTCTGCTGTTGAGCTCCCCGGATTGTTTTGCAACCTCGACCATTTCCTTCGAGCGCTCCAATGTATTTACGATAGAATCCTGAATGTTCTGCGTCATCTCCGTCTGCGTCTGGATGTTCTCCGCCGTGCTCTGGGTGCTGTCGGAGATATCCCGCATCGCGCCGTTTACCACCTCCGTGGAATTGTTCAGCTCATTGACGATGTTCATGGCATTCTCCGTGCCGACACGCACCTCGTTTGCCACGGACAGCACGTCGTCGAGCATCCGTTTCTGCTCCGCTTCCTTCTGCTGCAGGCTTCCGATCGTATCGGTGTTAAACTGCTCCGCCACATTGACCGCCATATAGACAAGAAACATCATCAGGCAGATCGCAACCGTCGCAAAAATATGGTCCACCGCCAGAGCGCCTTCGTAGGCGTGCAGCACGACGATCTTAACCACGTTGAGCATAATATTGAGCGCACTCACGCAAATCCCGGAAATCGCAGAAAATTTCTTGTCGTAAAACACTACGCAGCCCGTAAACGGAATCGCAGCCATAAAACGCACATAGTACTCGTCAAACGCAAACCCCATAAAATAAGTCACGATCAGCATAAAAACCATCGCAAAATACCGGATTTTCGTGTCGGAACGATTGCGCCGGTACAAAAGGACGGTCGCAAGCGTCGCGACGAGAATCAGCGTCGCGATCATCATCGTATAGCCCTTCGAGCGTATTCCCCGCAGAAAAGCCACGCCGACGACACCAAAGACAAACGCGTAAAACACCATAAATCCCAAGACCAGAAAACGATTCGCGCGCTCTAACTGCTTCCGCTTATCCGCATACAAAAAAACTTTCTCCTGTGTGTTCATATTTTGAGTCCTTTCTTAAGTAGCTGCCATTACACCTGTCAATATAGTTATACAAAGTATAACATACAAGCCAGGAGAAAAAAACATTTTTTACAAAAATCGTTTCTTCTTCTCACGGGCACTCAATCGTATCCCGCAGTTTCCAGAGTGCATACAGGTTCGGCAGCGCCATCAGGCAGTTCCACAGATCCGCCAGCCCCCACACGAGATCCATCCGCCAGACGACACCCAGCCAGGCGGACAGCAGATACACGGCCTGATACAGCGGAATCATCCGCTCTCCCCACAGGTAACGCACCGCCGAGGTACCGTATACGTTCCAGCCGATAATCGTGGCGAACGCAAACAGCGCCAGCGCCGCAGACAGCATGACCGCACCGCCCGGTATCAGCCCGAACGCCGCAAAACACAGACGCCCGGCATCCGCGCCGCGGCATATATCCGGAACCGCAAGCATACTGCTGACAATCGCAATCCCCGTGACCGCACACATCACGACGGTATCCCAGAAAGGACCGGTCATCGAAATCAGTCCCTGCCTTACCGGTGACTCCTCGCCCGAGGCAGCCGCCGCCATCGGTATCGAACCAAGCCCGGCCTCATTTGTAAAAAGCCCTCTGGCTACGCCTGTTCGGACGGCAAGCATCAGCCCGCCTCCGGCGATCCCGCCCGCCGCGGCCCTGCCGGAAAATGCGTCCGTGAGTATCAGCCGAAGCGTCTCCGGCAGCACGCCGGAATTCCGAACCAGAAGAAACAGGCAGCTTCCCAGATACAGAAGACTCATAACCGGCACCAGCCAGCTGCAGACGGCCGCGATCAGCCGGTTCCCGCCGATGATTATGACGCCTGCAAGCACACACACGACAGCCGCCACCACATACGGCGGCACATCCGCGAGCTCCGTTACCGCCATGTAGACAGAGTGCGACTGCACGCTGCTGCCGATCCCAAACGACGCAAGCACCGTGCAAAACGCAAACAAAACGGCAAGCGATTTTTTCCCCAGCCCGTATTCCAGCACATACATCGGGCCGCCGCAGCTGCTGCCGTCCGCATTTCTCCTTTTATATTTTACGGCGAGAAAGCACTCGCCATAGCAGGTGGCAATCCCGAGCACCCCGGTAATCCAGCACCAGAATACCGCTCCCGGGCCGCCGACGGCGACCGCGGCGGAGACTCCGACGATATTTCCCGTTCCGATCGTAGCCGCCAGCGCCATGGCCAGCGCGGAGTAGGCGGATACCCCCTTATCCTCTCCTCTGTCCCCGAAAAAGCTGTGATAAATCCCGCTTGGAATTTTCCGCTGTATCAGACCCAGCCGAACGGTGAGATACAGATGCATCCCCAAAAGCAGAAACAAAATGACCATAAAAGAAACCCCACACACTTACTCACATAAGTATATGGGGTCTGAAAACAGGTTATTCCCATTCGACGAGACGGGCAATTGCCTTCACAATGCCGGGAATCGAACCGGTCGAAGTGTTGATGCACAGGTCATAATTTAACCGGTCTCCCCACGTCTGTCCCGTGAAAAACTGATAATACTTTCCACGTCTTCTGTCCACATCCTGAATATGGCGTTTCAGCTCACGGTCCGTAAAATGCTCCTGCTCGGGCGCGCGTTTTCTGCAGCGCTCCATCTTATGCTCCATATCCGCGTACACAAAAATGCGGAACGGCTCCTTCTCACGCAGAATATAGTCCGCGCTCCGTCCGACAATCACGCAGTCGGACTTTTCCGCCATCTCGCGAATCAGGCGGCTCTGCTCCCGATAGATGAGATTGTTCTGCTCCAAAAGAGGGTCCGCCCCCATATAGAAACTTCGCCCGACCGTAACGGGTATCACCGCCGAAGGACTGTGTTCCATCACATGCGCCACATAGCCCTCCGCGAGTTCCGTGCGCTCCGCAATCTTTGTGATAATCTCGTTGTCGTAATAGGCGATGCCGAGTTCATCCGCCAGACACCTGCCAAGCTCTCTTCCCCCGCTTCCGAATTCGCGGCCAATCGTAATTATCTTTGACATAGGCTCCACCTCTTTCTCTTTTCCTTGTACCCTCATCAGACTGAGGCCATTTTTATTATAGCACATTTTGCGCCGTGTTCCCACGATTTTTCGATTTATGATTTCTCATTCCCGTGTTACAATATCTGAAAATACAAACCACCGGTGAGATGCCCATCGTCGCCGTCGAAAGGATATTTCCCATGAAAATATACGCTCTTCCCCTTGCGGACACCGGCTGGGGCGACGCGGAACATGCGCTGCTGCCTCACGTCTCCGCGCACAGGCAGGAAAAAATAAAAAAATTTCACGCCGCGTCCGACAAAAAGCTCGCTCTGTACGCGGCTCTTACGGCGCGCATGGCCCTATCGCTCGCCCTCTGCCTCCCGGCGGACCGTCTTACTTTTGATGCGGCCGCACACGGCAAACCCACGCTTTCCTGCGCACCCGAAACCGGCTTTTCCGTCTCCCACACGAAAAATTTCGTGCTCTGCGCCGTCTCGGAACACGGAGCCGTGGGCGCGGATGCCGAGCGTGTGCGAAACGCCCCCGCGGCCGTTATGCGCCGGGCCTTCTGTGAGGCGGAAATCCGCTATGTAAGCACTCCCGCATTCTCGGACGAACGCTTCTTTGAAATCTGGACAAAAAAAGAAGCCTACACGAAATTCCTGGGCACGGGGCTTGCCGCAGAGCTCATCAGTATCAACACGCTTGCGCCTGCGCTCGCGTGTCACTTTTATACGTTTTCCTGTGAAAACTGTATCTGCGCAGTCTATGGCACGGACGCGCCGGACGGCGCACTCTGTCTTCTGAGCGAAAAAGAAATCCTTGACTTTTTTACATTATAAGCTTTTGACGCCAAACTCCGAATATTTGAGGCGCCGCAGGGTGATACTATAATCATTCTGACGGAGGAGCAAATAAATTATGGCATTACATGTTATGGACGAGGCGGACCGCTGTCTCGGATGCAAGAAACCGCAGTGCAGGGAGGGTTGTCCCATCAGTACCCCCATACCGGACGTCATCCGGCTTTTAAAAGAAAACAAGCTCGACGAGGCAGGAAGATTGCTCTTTGAGAACAACCCTTTAACGACCGTGTGCAGTCTGGTCTGCAACCACGAAAATCAGTGCGCAGGCCACTGCATCCGCGGAAAAAACGGGGAACCCATCCATTTTTCCGCAATCGAAAACTATATCTCTTCCACCTACGCAAACAAGATGACCGCCGGCCCCGCCCCCAAAAACGGCATACGCGCCGCGATTATCGGCTCCGGTCCCGCAGGGCTCACCATCGCCGTCATCCTTGCAAGGTACGGCTACGACGTCACGATTTTTGAGGAGAAAGACAAAATCGGCGGCGTGCTCCGCTACGGCATCCCGGAATTTCGTCTGCCCAAATCGGTGCTCGACGACTTTAAATACCGTCATATCGACTTAAAGGGCATCAAATTCCGCCCAAACACGCATATCGGCGGCGCCATCGGCATCGACGATCTGTTCCGCGACGGCTACAAGGCGATTTTTGTCGGCACCGGAGTCTGGAAACCAAACGCGCTCCACATCAAAGGTGAAACTTTAGGGCATGTCCATTTCGGCATCAATTACCTGAACAACCCCGACAGCTATTCCCTCGGAGAACGCGTCATCGTCATCGGCGCCGGAAACGCCGCGATGGACGTGGCCAGAACCGCCATTCGCAAAGGCGTCCGCCATCTGACCTGCTTTTCTCTCACAAAAAAGGTCGCCGCCAGCCATCACGAATTCAGCTATGCCGTCTTAGAGGGTGTCCAGTTTGAATACAACAAAGCCCCCGTGGAAATCACCGACGAGGGCGTGATCTTCAAAGATATCATCGAGAACGAGGACGGAACTTTTACGGATGTTCCGAACTCCGAGACGCTCTACCCGGCGGACAGCGTGATCGTCTCCATCAGTCAGGGTCCTCAGAACCGCATTGTGGAAACCACGACGGGGCTTACCGCAAACGAGCGGGGACTGTTGGTGGCGGACGAAACCGGACACACCAGCCGTCCCGGTATCTTCGCCTCCGGCGATGTCGTAAACGGCGCGCGCACCGTTGTGGAGGCCGTCGCTCACAGCAAAATCGTGGCGGAATCCATGCACGAATATATGCAGAGCCTCATAGAATAAACCAAAAGGAATACTGCTGGCTTATGGAATTGACCGAAAAATATGTCCTTTTAATCACCAACACCAACAACCGGATATCGCTCTCCGCCGTCTCCGAACTGTGGAACGAACTTGCGAATGTGGAATATCAGAAATCAAATGTCTTTTTGACCGCGCTGATCGACGCCCCCTCCGCCGTGTATTCCCCGTCGGTACACTGTACGGAGTCCCACCCGGACTGCATCCGAATCACCTGCACGAGAGTGCCCTCCACCTGCAGCAGCCAGTCGTTGTATCTGTCGAGTCTGCGCTATATATTCACCGAGCTGAAAAAGCATTACCGCGACACCTATATCGTCATGGAATCCTACAAGGTAGACCTTTCCCTTTTTCCGCCTTCTTAAGCGCGAAACAGCACACCGTCACCGCAAGGAGCACGCCTCCCGCGGCGACGGCTGCCCATTGCCCGCCGGACATCATATCCAACCGGAAACACCGGATATTGATCCACATCTGATTGATCGCGGCATTGCCCGCATCGTCAAAATAATTCATCACGGCGCTCCGTGCAAGATCTTCCCAGGACGGATACTGGGCGGCCAGCTGTCTGCCCGCCTGCTCGGCGGGCGCCGTCACAACATACGCCTCATCCCCGTTATCTCCGGAGAAAAAGTAACCGACCGGATATGCGATCGTGTCGCTCTCGTCTTCCCCGGCGCCGTAACACCAGTTCAGATAGTCAAAGACGAGCCCGTCCTCCCCGCCTGCAATCGCCGAAGTGTAACCGATGTAATACATGTTGCGCACCGCATTCTCCGGCTTTGAGAGGAAGTTGATAAACGCTTCCGCCGCGTGTTTTTTCGCGGTATCGGCACCGATTCCGTCCTTTAACAAAACCCACCCGTCAAACCATAGATTCGTGCACTCCCGGGGCACCGCCCAGCACAGGTAAAAGTCATCCTCCTCGGCCTGGTCCATCGTGTAGACGGCATCACCGGACCACTGGGTATTTGCCAGCACCTTGCCGGTGACCATATCCGCCTTTCCGCTGTCCGTCTCAAACGAGTAGACGTTTCCCCGGATTTCCCGAAGCTTCTCCTCCGCCGCCTGAATCGTCTCCGGGGCGGTATCATTCATCACCGCCGCAAGCTGCTCCCCGTAATCCGCGCGGTTTCGGAACGCATCGTCTGTCAGAAGCTCCCTGTTTAAAATCGCAAGCGTCGGGAAATAGGCATCCCGCACGTTGTCCTTGACCGTGACCTGACGGTAAAACCTGTCATTCGTGAGAATCGACCATGTCGACGCCTCCTCTTTGCTGACTTCCTCCGGATTGTACACAATCCCCGTGATTCCCCACATGTAGCCGGCCGCATAGTCCGCCCACGCCTTCCCGTCTATCTCATTCTCCTCAAAAACATCTCTGATATAGGGGGAGACGCCTCTCACATAATAATTGCGCGCGTCTGACCCGTCAAAAAATTCCTCCGAGAGCGGCTCTAATTTTCCCTCTTTCATCAGCTTCATGATCATATAGTCGGAGGGGCACACCATGTCGTAGACATTTCCGAGATTCATCTGGCTGTACAGTTCCTCGTTTGTTCCGAACGTGGAATACTCGACTGCCACGCGCACGCCGTATGTCTCGTAATACCACTCCTCAAACTCCTTCACCAGCGCGCTCTCACCGAAGATATCCGCATCGTCCAGCGAAATCACCTCGTCTTCGTCCCAGCCGCCCTCATCGATATACTCTTCCCAGTTGCACACCCGAAGCGTTACCGTCTGTTCCCCGGCGCCCTTTTGCGCCGCCTCTGCGGACAGCTGCGGCGTGCACAGGCAGCAGACAGTCAAAGCTGCTACAGCGGCCGCAAAGCAGGCTCTTCCATGGGAAAAGATGGCCCGCGTCCTTTGTCTCTTATCTGTCATTTTCCCCCTCCATCCTTTTTCCGGTGACAAAGTTCCCTGCCAGCACCACGGCAAGTATCAGCACGAAGATCACCGACGACAGCGCCCAGAGCGCAGTCTTGATCTCCGTATGCGAACCGCGCGTGGCGTTTACCACATAAGTGCTGATCGTGTCAAAGGTCGCCGGTTTCGTGTAGGTCGTGATAAAGTAATCGTCCAGCGACAGCGTCACCGCGAGCATAAAACCGGACACGATCCCGGGGATCAGCTGCGGCAGCACGACGCGAAACAGCGCCGACGCCGCACCCGCGCCGAGGTCTCTGGCCGCCTCGTAGATGCTGTTGTCCATCTGTTTTAGCCGGGGCAGCACCGACAGATACACAAACGGCGCCTCAAGTACGACATGCCCCGCCACCAACGGAAAAAACGTCTCCTTGCTCCTCCCGAACACCACGATCAGAAGGACACAGAGCGAGAACCCGGTCACAACCTCCGCATTGACAACCGGAATCTGGTTGAGAAAATTAAGCGCGCGTCTGCCCGCACTGCGGGAATAAAACGCACCGATCGCGCCGACTGTCCCGAGGACGGCGGCAATCGCCGCCGACCCGACCGCAAGCACAAAGGTGCCGCGTATCATCTCGGAGAGCTCCTCCGTCGTAAACAGCGTCACATAATTTTTCAGAGAAAAATTTCCGGATGTTCCGATGACGGACGTATCCGTAAAACTGTAAACCATAAGCGTCAGCACCGGCACATACATAAACAGAAGCACAAGCGCAAGCCATGAAAAGCGTATTGTTTTCTTTATCATAAGATTGCCCCCCTGCTTGTCTCTTCCTCGCCGAAACCGTTCGTCGCCCAGGTGATGACGAAAATAATCGCCAGCAGGACAATCGAGATCATCGACCCGCTGTGCCAGTCGTAGGCGTTAAAATAGCTTCCGATCAGACTTCCCATGATATAGGTACTGTTGTAGAGCATATCAAGAATCACATAATTCGTCATCGACGGCAGAAACACCATCGTCACACCGCTGATTAATCCCGGCATGCTAAGCGGCAGCGTCACCTTCAGAAACGTGACCACGCCGTCCGCCCCGAGATCCGCCGCCGCCTCGAGATAGGAATCATCCAGCTTCTCCAGTGTCGTGTAAAGAGGCAGAATCATAAACGGAAGGAAATCGTAAGTCATTCCCAGCACCGTGTTCAGAAAGGGGTGATAGGCCAGATTTCCCTCCAGCACGGTCAGCACTTCCTTGAGCGCGGCCACGCGCAGCGTAAAATTAATCCACATCGGCGCGATAAACAGCACCAGCAGCACCGTTTTTCTGCGCAGATTGCTCCTCGCAAGGATATACGCCGTCGGGTAGGCAATGACCACGCAACAGAACGTCGCCGCCACCGCGACCGCAAGGCTGTAGCAGAGCGTGCCGATCGTGTTGGGACTCGTAAAAAAATTTGCAAAATTCTGCACCGTGAATCTGCCTTCCCCGTTGGTAAAGGCATAGTACAGTACCACGAGAAGCGGCGCCGCGACAAAACAGACTAAAAACACCGCATAGGGAATTCCCAGCTGCTTTCTTGAAAAACGCAGTTTCATCCTTCCGTCTCCTCTCCGTCGGCCGCAAAGGAAAGCTCTATCCTGTCTTTCGGAATCCGCAGGCTGACATAGTCGTTCTCATTCCAGAGATACTCGTCGTGGAGGTGAATATCCTCCTCGCTCTTTGTCCTGACGATATAGTGGTAATGGTCGCCCTTGTATATCAGAGAAATGATATGCCCGCAGATGCCTCCGGTCTGTATATCGTCACTCATAGACACCGCGCCGACCGGAATCCGCACAGAGACTTTTACCCCGTCCGTATAGATTTCATTGCCCGCGGCGTCCGCAAGAACACCTTCCGAATTTATCGCGGAACCCTCATACAGCTTCGTCAAATCACACTCGTATTCACCCTCGGCAAACACCACCGTGTAATTTCTGGTGAGCACACCCTCAAAAATGTTGAGGTTGGTCTCGGCCATAATCACATGAATCCCGTCCGGTTCCACGCACATGCCGATGGTGTCCCCTTCTTTTACGCTCTTTGTGCTCTGGATGACAATCTCATTGTCCCCGGACGCGACGATAATCTCATAGTGCATCCCTTTAAAAATGACTGAGTTCACCACTCCGGTGACGGTTCCCGCCTCAGGCGCCGTCATAAGAATGTCCTCCGGACGCACGACGACGTCCACCCGCGCGCCGGGCGGCATATCGTCGAGACAGTCAAAATCCGCACCGCAGAAGCGCACCCGCCGCTCCCCCGTCATCCTTCCGTTGTAGATATTGCTCTCACCGATAAAATCCGCCACAAACACATTCTTCGGCTCATTGTAGATCTCCTCGGGCGTGCCCACCTGCTGAATCATGCCGTCCGCCATAACCACAACCTTATCCGACATCGTAAGCGCTTCCTCCTGGTCATGCGTCACATAGATAAACGTGATTCCGAGCTCCCGGTGCATCGCCATCAGCTCTAACTGCATCTCCTTGCGCATCTTTAAATCCAGGGCCCCGAGCGGCTCGTCGAGCAGAAGGATTTCCGGCTCATTGACAATCGCGCGCGCGATGGCCACGCGCTGCTGCTGGCCGCCGGAAAGCGTGGCGATACTGCGGCGCTCAAACCCCTCCAAATCCACGATCTCGAGCGCATGCCGCACCTTACGGCGGATTTCCTCCTTCGGTAGTTTTTTTAACTTGAGTCCGAACGCAATATTTTCAAAAATATTCAGATGCGGAAACAGCGCATAGCGCTGAAATACCGTGTTAATCGGCCGCTCGTTCGGCGGCAGTCTGCTGATATCCTCGCCGTTAAGCAGAATCTGCCCCTCCGTCTGGATATCGAATCCGGCAATCATCCGCAGCGTCGTCGTTTTCCCGCAGCCGGACGGCCCTAAAAATGTCACAAACTCTCCCTTTTTTACCTGGAGGTTAAAATCTCTGACCGCTTCAAAATTGTCGTCAAAGCGCTTTTTGATTCCTTTCAGTTCTATGATATTTTCCGATAAGCTCCTGTCCATCCCAAGCCTCCCGCTCCTTTTCTGATTGTAGCAGTGCGATATTTCTATGCCGAACCGGCGTTTCCTGTATGAAAAAACAGAGTGATCAAGATGCCTTTCGTTTCTTGACCACTCTGCCTTTCGTTCCTGTGCCTGTATCGCTGATAAAATATTATCCGATAATGTGCGGAATGTCAATATCTACTTTTCATGGTTCGCAGGACGCGCCTGCTATCCCTCCCTGCGCCCGGACAGATAAATGCGCTCAATCTGACCTGCCGCGTTAAAGCCGCGCGTTAAGACAATCCGGCACGGCACCGCCTTTTTCCCGTCGCATTTCATCGGCATCTCAAACACCATATCATCCGCAAGCTCTTTTAACGCCGCCACCGACATTCTCGATACCCATCCTGCCTGCTCCGGCTCCGGAACATATTCCCGCAGAATGGCATCCAGCACAATCTCATAGCTCATCTGCTTTCCCACCAGCTCCGGGTGAAATACGTCCTGAAGCATCACGATTGATTCCCTGTTCAGATTAATCTCCCAGCAGATATCCGTAAAATAGGCCTGGCACTTAAAAAGAGGGTGATTGTACCGGTGCAGCCCCGCCTCCTTCTCCTCTCTCGTCAGTCCGTAGTTATCCGTCCGCCGGGCTCTGCCGCCGTCGGTGTCCTGTTCCGGCGTGCGCTCACCGCCGAGCCACTTGTTCATCACACGCAAAAACTGCGCGACGTCGAGCGGCTTTGCGATATGTTCGTTCATGCCGGCGCTCATCGACGCCCGGATATCGTCGGCAAACGCGTTTGCCGTCATCGCAAAGATCGGTATCCGGGCCGCATCCGGCCTCGGCAGCGCACGAATTGCCCGCGCCGCATCGTACCCGTTCATGACCGGCATCTGGATATCCATCAGAATCACATCGTAACAGCCCGGCTGCGACGACGCCATTTTATCCACGGCCTCGCTGCCGTCCTTCGCCCACTCCACCTCAAATCCTGTCATGCCGAGAATTTCTATCGCAATCTCCGCATTCAGCTCGTTGTCCTCGGCGAGCAGTACCCGTTTTCCTTTAAAATCCTCTCTGGCCGTCGCATCGACCAGCGTCTCTATGTGTTCCGGCTCCTTATTTCCCAGAAGCTCCTCAAGCACACGAATCATTCGCGAGCGGAACAGCGGCTTTCCCAAAAACGCGCTGGCTCCCGCACTGCGCGCCTCAAGCTCTATGTCGGACCAGTCGCAGGCGGAGATAATGACGATCGGCATATCTTTTCCCACGATACGCCGGATTTCCCTTGTCACCGCAATCCCTTCCATATCGGGCAGCTTCCAGTCGAGAAAGACCGCAAAGTAATCGTCGTGCTGCTCATGCCTGCTTTTAATCCGCTCGAGCGCCTCCGCGCCGCAGAGCACCCATTCCCCGCGCACGCCAAGGTCGCCGAGAATCGCACAGCTTGTCTCGCAGGCAAGCCTGTCGTCGTCCACGACAAGCACATTCAAATCCATAAAATCCGGCATACACTCCGTATCTTCGCTCTGTAGTTTCAGAAAAACGGTGACGGTAAACTTCGTACCTTTCCCGAGACTGCTCTGCACCTGAATATCCCCGTTCATCATCCGCACGATATTCCTTGTGATCGGCATTCCGAGCCCGGTGCCCTGGATTTTGGCGCTCTGGCTGTTGCCCGCTCTGACAAAGGGCTCAAACAGATGCGGCAGATACTCCTCCGACATACCGATTCCGTTGTCCTCAAACACAAACTCATAGCATCCGTGCCCCGGAATCACGGACGGTTTTTCCGAGATGGCGATTTTGATTTCACCGCCGTCCGGCGTATACTTAATCGCATTGGTCGTCAGATTTGTAAAAACCTGCTGGATGCGCAGGCTGTCCCCGATCACCTTCTCGTGACAGACATCGCAGACCGTCACGTTCAGATTGTGGTGTTTTTCCTCTATCTGCGGCCGGGTCATCGTGATCAGATTGTCAATCAGATCCGGCAGATCAAATTCCTCCTCCGCCAAATCCACCTTCCCGGATTCTATTTTACTCATATCAAGCACTTCATTGATGAGCGCAAGCAGGTGACGGCTGGAGACCGTAATCTTTTTCAGGCAGTCCTCCACGCGCTCGCAGTCGTCCAAATGTGCGCCCGCGATTGCGGTCATCCCGATAATCGCGTTCATCGGCGTCCGGATGTCGTGGCTCATATTCGAAAGGAACTGTGTTTTCGCCGCATTCGCGCGGTCCGCGGACTCAAATGCGTCCTGCAGCGCCCGCCGCGACTGCAGCTCCCTCTCCTTCTGCTCGTTAATCTGCCTTGAGGACCAGAGTACATGGCACAAATCCCCGTTTTCATACCGGTCCACGACGGTAAAAATCCCCTGACACCAGCCCATTTTCCGCGTCCGGTACTCGATCGATAAACTGTCGCGGTTTTCCATGCGCTCCGAGAGATTCGACAGATTTAAAAAATCCGTCATCTCTTCCTTGTGCTCCTCCAACACCGCCGTCTCGACCCAAAGGCGGAATCCTTCCGACGCCACGCCCTGATTTGCCAGATATTCCTGCAGAAAATCCAGGCTCGTCACCTCTTTATAGGTATCATTTTTCACGTCTATATAGTAGGTACAGAAATAAATGCCGCTCAGACTCCCGATAATATTAAACTTCTCCTGTTCCGCCGCGATATATTCCTGTTCCTTTTTCAGCGCCGCCTCAAGCGCCGCTTTCTGTTCCAGCTCTTTTTTCTTTGCCGCATCGATCTGCTGTATCACAAACAGCACGTCCACAAGGCTGCCCTTCTCGTCATACAGCACCGGGATAAAGCTGCAGCGGCACCATCCGTATGTCTTCCCCCGAAATTCGTGACTGATCATCCGCTGTCCGAGCAGACGCTCCGTCAGATTATCCGTCCTGACAAATTCTACGATCTCCTCCATATATTCCGGCTGTACAATATTTCGCATAATCGCGGAAAAATGCTTCTCGATGGAACCGGTTGTCCCGATCACGCTTCGCACGCTCTCTTCCGCCCCCAGCTCCACAAACTGGTCCGTCCCGAGGTGCAGCACATACAGCGACAGATAGATACGCGCCAGAGAATCGATGATCGACAGATAACGCTCCTGCTCTTTGTGAATCACCGTCTCGGCGATCACTCCGCCGAAGAGCCACGGAACCCCGCTCTCGTTTTTGACTGTCTGACCGATCGCATGGCACCAGTGATACTCGCCGCTCTTTCCCTCCAGTCGGCATGTGATGTCATAAACGCCTCTCCCCGTCACCGTGTTCCAGTACGTCTCCATCACAAATGCCCGGTCTTCCGGGTGCAGACGCCCGATCCAGTCCTCCCGTTCCCCGGGGAATTCATCGCAGTCCTCATACCCCAACAACCCCTCCAGACTCTGGCTCCATGACGCTCTTGTCATCATTCCCGCCGCATCAATTTCCATAAACCATATACCGGATTTCACATGTTTCCCTGTGGAATTCGAATTTGCCCAGATTGAATGTATGTGCTGCTTCATCCCCGCTTCTCCTTTTCGAAGTATTCGTGTATCAGCGGAATTATTGTTCCGTATACTTCGCTGCTTTCACAACACATCGCAAGTTCGCAGTGCATCTTATGCACGCGAACTTGTAATGGCTCACGTCAGTGAGACTATTATACCATATCCGCGTTGCGGATATGCTGTCGCGTGGGCGACCGATGGCCATCCGGCCGGTATAATGTCTGTCGACATTATACCATATAATTCCTCCGCAGGATACACTTAATGTCCGCAAAATAAAGAGAAAACGAACTACATCCATAGGTATTCCGTCTTTCGGGCTCAAAACTGCTTTCTCTATGAATAATCCCGATTCTTCCGGTACTCGGTGGGCGATACACCACAGGTGCTCTTAAATGTCTTCATGAAATGTTTCTCATTTTCATATCCTACGCGTCTGCCGATTTCCGCAACCCTGAGGTCCGTCTCCGCGAGCAGCCGCTTTGCCTCTTTCATTCGTATATCGCGCAGATAGTTCACGAAATTGCAGCCGGTATACCGCTTAAACTCATACGAAAACAGGGAATAATTCATCGATATCATATTTGACACCACCGCCATATTCAAATCCTGGCTATAGTTTTCTTTGATGTACTCCACCGCCTTTTGTATCTTATGTTTATTTCTGTAATCCTCAAATTCCATATGTATCCTGCCGTGAAACTCCCGCATCCAGGCGGTCATGTCCGCGGCAAACGCATCTATCGTTGGCCAGGAAAAGACATTCGCAAACCCTGCAAGCCTCTCATTGTCCACCTCCAGCACATTCTGATACGTCGACCAGATGCCATCCGTCAGGATCCCGACATTTTCCGCAAAAGAGTCCACGCTCGCCTGCCCCCGCTTTACCTCCCAGACAATCCCTTCAAAAATACGGCAGGCCTCCTCAAACTTATCCGTCGCAAGCATCTGCACAATCTGGTGGATCCGGTTGGTGTCTATCGGCAGATACCCCCCCCAGGCATTTTCGGCGTATAGGCTGTGATGCCCTTCCCCCTGCCAAACGCCTCCCGCCTCGCGGCCCGGCTCTCCAGATACGCCTGCTTTAGCTCCCGCAGCCCCTGATGCGGCAGGCTCTCGCCTGCGGAACTGCCCTTTAGGACGTCCGCGCAAAGCTGCCCTTTCTTTTCCTCCTCCACAATAAAAATCTGCTGTCCCGCAAGCTCTTCCAGACAAATATAGTCACCGGTGCCTTTCTCACCTTTTTCTCTGCAGTACACGACATAAGGGTCCGCGTAAAACAATCTGCCGAACTGGCCCGTCATCGCGGCGAGTTCCTTTTCATCGACATTCTCCTGCAGCATAAAATACTTTAGCTGCCTGTGACTGATACTTCGGATTTCCTCGTCTTTCTGCTGATTTTCTTCGATCTCGCGGTTAAATTTCTCTAAAATCTCCCGCACCTTATCCCTGTCCACCGGCTTTAAGAGATACTCTCTTACCCCCTGGCGCATCATCTCCACAGCATAGGAAAAATCGTCATACCCGCTGACCGCAACCGTGAGCGGGACATGTTCGCACTCCTGCATCGCCTGCACCAGCGCAATTCCGTCCATTTTGGGCATACGGATATCCGTAAACATCACGTCGATTTTCTGCTCCTTTAATATCTCAAGCGCCATCTGGCCGTTGCTGCACTCCATGATAACCTCCACCGGAACTCCGCTCCGCTGTACCATGGCCTTCATCCCCTGCCGTATCATTTTCTCATCTTCCACAATCAATACTGTCTTCATATTTCCTCTCCCCGGGTTTCTGAAATTTCGTGCCGTTTCGGTATTCTTACAATGACCTTTGTGTAACAGCCCAGACGCGAGGCAACCTCAATGCCGTACTCCTCGCCAAAATTCATGTGTATACGGTCCTGGACATTCTTAAGTCCGATCCCGTTTCCTGAACTGCCTCCGGCTGAAATCTCGCCGGTAATCCTGCCGTACAGCTTCCGTACCTCTTCCTCGGTCATACCCTTTCCCGCATCCGTAATCTCTATCGCGCAGTCCGTCCCGGATATGCTTCCCTTGATATAGATCGTCGTATCCTCTGCGAGCTGCTCGATTCCATGGTAAATCGCATTTTCCACAATCGGCTGCAAAGACATTTTCGGTATCTCCTGGATCATCACTTCTTCGGGGACATTCAATGACAGAAAAATCTCATAGTCAAACCGCAGATTGATAAGCGCCAGATAATTTCTGATATACTCGATCTCTTCGCGCACCGTCACATTCCCGGACACCCATTTCATGCTGTAGCGCAGCAGACGCCCCAGCGCCGTGACGGCGTCCGAGATCTCGTATTTTTCCTCGATCTCGGCCATCATTTTTATCGACTCCAGCACATTATAGATAAAGTGCGCGTTAATCTGATTCTGCAGCGCCCGGATCTCGGAATCCTTCGCCAGAAGCTCCCGTTTTAAATTGTCTTCCATCAGCTGACGGATACGCTCCATCATTTTATTGATCTGGGCGCCGAGCTCTCCCATCTCATCCTTACCGCAGTCCTCGATCACGACATCCAGATTCCCGTTTTGTATCTCCCGGATGGAGGCGATAATCTCGTAAAACTTGCGCAGAACGCCTTTTACGATCCGGTTAATCAGAAATGCCAGCGCCACCAGCAACGGCGCCATCACAGCAACAAAAAGATCCCGCATGCGAAAGACCTCTCCCACAGCCTCCGTGATCGTCTGCACGCAGACAAGCGTACCGCTTAATTCCTTTACCGGCATATGGCCGACAATCAGTTTCTCCCCGTCAATTTCCGTATAGTAGGTATCCGCATTCCCGGAAGCTTCGCTCTGCGCCAGAATAATATCCATAAGTTCCGCTGCACGCGCGCTCCCGCTGCCGTCATAGCGCTTTCCCTTCTCGTCGATAAAGCAGCTGAACATACCGTCTTCCTGTTCATACAGACCCGGAAACATGGTCTCCATCTCCATCGCGACTTCCAGCGTCCCAATCATTCCGTTTTCCACATCGGTCATCACTGTCACAAAAGACAGAATCGATTTTTGCTGCCTGGAACCGTTTCCCTCAAAAATCTGATCCGTATAATCAAATTTCCACCCTTCGGACGCGTCCTTCGCCCACGCAAGCTTTTCCATCCGGGACCGCCGGAACAGAATCGGCATCATCTCCTGCATCGTATCACTGTCTGCATATACCCGCACCTGATACAGATAGGGATTGTTGTTCACCACCCGCTGCAGGGATGCAATATCCCTGTTATAAAACGAGATCAGCTCCTCCGTCGGGATATCCTCCCCCGCTTTCGTCCGGTTCAGGAAATGATTCACCCCCGTGTCGTTCCGGAAAATCTGTGTGGACATATTGACGGATTCCACATTTTTCAGGATCTGCCCGTAATTCTTTTCCATCTTATATTCCATGGACGCTCTCTGCTGTTCGACGACATTTTGCTCCATATTGTAAAACAAAATCCCGGAAAGCACCGCCATACATACCGCGACAAAGAGAATGATAATTCCGGTAAATTTTGTATTCAGTTTCATTCCCCGAAAACATTCGATTATCTTTTTCATCCTACTCTAATCCCAGCCGTTCCTTCGCCTCATTCACCTGTCTCGTGCTCGCTTCCATTACAAGAGAAAATCCCAGCTCTTCGCGCTTCTTCACATACGCCGCAAGCACGGCGTCAAACTCCTCCTCAGAGGATGCTAAAAGCAGCTTCGGCAGCGTCTCTCCCCATGCCTCCTTGATCTTCTTGTCCGCATTCCCCTCTTTCGTATTCGCGTCAAAACTGATCTCGTACTGACCGACATAGCTTGTATACGGCACCGTCCATTTCTCCATTTCCGCAACGGGATTCTCCCCGTCGCCGTCCCATTTCCACTGCATCTGCATCACATTGTCCTGAAACATCCAGTAGGCGTTGTCCGCCCCGTAAATCCTGTTATACTCTGCCCTGTCGCTCTCAAGCAGTTCCCGCACCTCATCCTTTATCACGATTTTCCCGTCTTTCTCATCATAGGTCTTGCCCTCCACGCCAAGATAGGTCAGTTTCTGCCCTTCCTCGCTGACCAGATAGGTCACAAGCCCGATTGCTTTCTGCGGGTCTTTGCAGTTTTTTGAAATAAATGTCACTGTCCAGCCGTTAATCCCGGCTCCCATCAGCACCGGGTCGTCCCCCGCGCTGTTTTTCGGACCGTCGACCGCAATATAAATACGCTCCGGATGCTCTGCGTACAGTTCCCTCTCCAGATCCGCAATGTCCGTCCTCTGGTACAGCATACAAAAATACTGCCCGCGCGCTATTTTTTCCTCCATCTGCGTCCTCTGGTCGATAAAAATATCGTTTTTCAGATACCCTTCGCTGCCCAGCTCCCGGAACATTTTCAGCCAGCGGATATATTCCGGATCCGTGTAACGGTCATAATAAGCCCCGTCTTTCTCATAAGGCACTGCAAGGAAATTTTGCAGGTGCTGGCCGAACGAGTCGCATCCCGTATCCGTGAAAACATGGCTTCCCACCGGTATCAGCGGATATCCGTCCACCTCGGGAAACTGCTCCGCGGCCGCCCTCACCGCCGCCGCAAATCCCTCCGGCGTCGTCATATCCGGGCTTCCGATCGCCTCATAGATATCCTTCCGCACCAGAAACGTCTGGTTCGACCCGATGTCATCATGCGTCTCGTAATCCTCCGGCGTATAGGTGGAGTTGGGATAACAGTAGATGTTGCCGTCCTCCCTCTGATACCAGTTTACAACCGCCTCATCCGTCACCTCCCAGAAATAAGGTTCGTATTCGTCCGCAAGCTCGTTTAGCGCATACACCATGTCTTTTTCGATCATCGCGTCCACCTGCGGCTCCCACCAGCCGAGCGTGATTAAATCCGGCAGCGTGTCGGCCGAAATTAAAGAATTTAAAAGCTCCGCCTCATTGCCGGTGGGTGTGACAAACCGGATATTGACGCCGGTTTGCTCCGTAATCTCTTTTGATACCAGATTTTCTCCGAAGCCGGTATTGTACCAGGAATAATTGATATACCATTCCAGCGTAACCGGCTCTTCTTTTGCTTCGGTTCCCGCCTCGGATGTCTCCTCGCCGCCGCATGCGCAGATTGTCAACGCCGCAAGCAGCACTGCAGCGTATCCAATATAGTTTCTCCGGTTCCCCATATCGTCCATCCCTTTCCAGATTCCGTTTTCCATGCCATGACGCAGCAACATTGTAATATAAATATATCAAAAATCCAGGTACGGCGCAAACCCGTATAAATGTACGCTGCAAAAAGGCCCCAAAAAAGGAGCCTTCCCGCATCTTATTCTTTTACCGCGCCCGCCGAGATACTGCTGATGATGTATTTTGAGAAAAATGCAAACACCAGAAGAATCGGTATCACGGAGATTGCGACCGCCAGATAAATCGCGCCCTGATTGGAATTGATATCCGTGGAAGCCCGAAGGGTCGCCATCATGACCGGCAGTGTGAATTTTTCATTTTTATTTAAGATGATCATCGGGAGAAGATAGTTGTTCCAGCTTCCGATAAATGCCATGATGGCCATCGTCGCGATACCCGGAGACATCACGGGAATCACGATTCTGTGAAAGGAGTATAACTCCCCTGCCCCGTCGATGCGCGCCGCCTCGATCAGGGACGGCGGCAATACCGACAGCACATACTGTCTTAAGAAGAACACCGTTCCGGGCGCCGCAATCGCGGGAATGATCAGCGGTATGTAGGAATTCACCAGATGAAGCTTTGTACACAGGTTATAAAAACCAATCAGTCCGAGCTGTCCCGGTATCATCATAAATACCAGAATGGTCCCGAATATCAGCTTATTTCCCTTAAACTTATACATCGCAAGCCCATAAGCCGTCATCGCGGAGAAATACGCCGTCAGAAATGTTGCCGGAAGCGCCACAATCAGGCTGTTTAACATCCCCTTAAGCAGATTGAAATACTCAGATACCGTGTGCCAGTTTTCACTCAGATATGTGCTCGGAATCAACGTGAAGGATGTCACAATTTCCGAACCGCTCCTCGTCGCGTTGACCATCATCAAAAGAAACGGCAGCAGGCAGGTCAGCCCCAACAGTATCAGAATCAGATACAGAATACTTTTCTTTATTTTGTAACCGATCGTATTCATAACCTCTAGCCCTCCTTCCTGTTAAAAAGCTTAAACTGAACCACAGACACCGCAAGAATAATCAGGAAAAGGATATACGCAATCGCGGATGCGTATCCGGTCTGTGTCGTCCCCGTCTCAAAACCGAATTTGTAGAGATACATCACCACCGTCTGCACCGAATCATAGGATGCGCTCGCCTTCTCCGCCATCAGATACGGCAGATCGAACATCTGCAGACCGCCGATCAATGAAGTGATCGCCACATACAGAAGAATCGGCCGAAGAAGCGGCAGCGTGATTTTTGCAAACACGGTCCATCTCCCGGCGCCGTCGATTGCCGCCGCCTCAAAATAATCTTTTGAGATTCCCTGTACACCCGCCATCAGCATGATAAATGAATTGCCAAACCACACCCAAGTCTGTACAACGGCGATCGTCACACCGGCGTGTGCCGCGGTCCCAAGCCAGTCGATCGGCTGGTAGGTCTTTCCGAACAACTGACAGATGCTGTATATGATCTGATTGAACGTACCGTAACGCCAGTCTAAAAGCGTCTTGAACAAAAATGCGACAGAAGTCGCTGCAATCAGGTTCGGCAGATAATAAATCACGCGGAAAATGCCAAGTCCCTTCATCTTGTATTTCACATCGCTGAACACCATCATCAGAAGGAACGCGAGTCCCAGCTGCAGAACGATATTGACGCCCCAGATCCGCACGGTATTCCCAAGCGCTCTCCAGAAAAATTTGTCCGTCAGAACACGTTTATAATTCTCAAACCATATCCAGCCTGCTTCACCCACTCCCGCGATCTTTGCGTCGGTAAAGCTGAAATACAGGGTTCTCACTACCGGATACACGCTAAAAATCAAAAATACAATAACGAAGGGCGCGACAAAAAAGTAACCTGCATTATCATAATTTTTCATTTTTTTCTTTTTCGTTTCCATAATCCCCATACCCTTTCCCATATTCTGTCCTTCCGCACCCGAACAGGGGAGCCACGCGGCCCGCCGATACAGCGGGCCTGTGATTCGCCGGTTACTCTCTGTTTACCGTGATATCCGGATAAGTGGACTCAATCTTGTCATAGAAATCGCTGACTGCTTCTTCCTTTGTCGCCTCTCCGGTCTTAACCGCAGAAATTGCATTGCCCCACGCATCGCCGATCGCCTGATCGTATCTGGTCACCTTCGATATGTCGATTTCCTCCGCCTGCTGTAACCAGAACTCATACAATTTCTGACCTCCGTAAACCTCGTTCGCGTCGTCTTTGTGCTTTTCAAGAACTGATTTCAGGGAAACGGTGTCGCCCTGGGAGAACTTGATCCACCACTCTGCGGTCTCCTCGTTTAACGTACAGAACTTCACATACTCCCATGCCGTCTCTTTCTTCTCGGACTGGGAGGAAATGCCGATGTAGGTACCGCCGTCAAAACCGTATGCCGGACCTGCGCAAACACCCCAGGAACCGGAGGTATCCTTCACATGATCTCTCAATGTAAGCACGCCCCATGCCGGAAGCCCGTATGCAAATACTTCTGTCTTCTCCATATCCTTTGTCGCTTCTTCGAATTCATCCGCACTTTTCCACACGTCAACGGAATCATCCGCATAGCTCTGGATATCCGCGCTCAGAATCGGCACCTGACCAGCCATCGCCTGGAGCCACGGAGTAGACCACTGGTTCGCATATGCGGTCAGATCCCCCTGGTAAAGGTCCACGCACAGATCCATAAAGTCATATCTCGACTGTGATACATTTAACACTCCGTCGATCACCCATGCAGAATCGCCGGAAAATACGTTCATCTCCGCATCGGAGGAGAAAATCCGGTAGCCCGCATCTTTTAATGTCTGCGCGGTCTTTAAAATCGTCGGATAATCCGCAAAAAGCTTTCCGATCTCTTCCGGATCGTCCGTGCCGAATACCGTCTTCGCAATATCTCTCCGGTAATAAATACCCGCCGGTGTAATCTGATAGGAGATCGCCCTCTGCACACCGTCATCGGACTGACCTACCTCCCACACATAGTCGACAATCTGATCCGCGTAATCTTTCGCACCAAACTGATCCAGATCCTCAAAAAATCCCGCATCATAAAAATCTTCCAGCATTTTCGGCTCGCCCACGATAATATCCGGTTCCTTTTCTCCTGCAAGCAGTGCCGTCTGAACTTTGGTCGGATAGTTTGCCGGCTCAATTACCACCGTCTCGACCTCCACGCCGGTCTGCTCCGTGTAGCGCTTTCCAAAATCGATCAGATCATCTGACAACGTCCAGACAACAAGCTTCTCACCCGATGATGCGCCGCCTTCCGCAGCGTTTCCGCCCGCATTCTCTGTCCCGACCGCGTCTTTTGCCCCCGCGGATGCATTGCTCTCCTTTGAATCCCCGCCGCACGCCGTCATCGAAAGTGCCATCGCACCCACAAGCGCCATTGATACTGCTTTTTTCCAATTCATAAAAATATCCTCCTTTATTTTTCGAAACGGTCACGTCCTGTTTCTTTATGTTTTTATTATAGAAAAGAAAAAGGCGCCATATAATGACGCTTTTTTCATAAAGGTGTTCTTTTTTTAGTTTCCAAATGTTACTGTCCGCGTCACACTATCTTTCCATCGTCACGCAGATCGACCCTGCTTTTCCTTCCCGTATCGCCTGCGCAAGTTTTCCGCAGATTGTATCCCCTGTCGTCGTATAATGGCCTTCCTTCTCGTAGGTCACATCAATCGAAGTGATCCGGTACTGTCCCGGCAGGTAGTCCGTCTGCTCCCGCACACGGTACGTCACCGGAATTTTGCCAAGAAACATGGCCGATATGCATCCGTCTTCCCCTACCAGATACTGTGGCAGCGCCGGGGCAAACTTAAGGCACAGCGTTTTATCCTGCACCGTAAACGGCCGCTCTCCGAACATCATGATCTGCCACATCTGCAGAAATTCCACGGTCGAACCGCTGAGCCTTGCCACAAAGCCCTTTCCATGATACGCCTGATTCGGGTTTGCGCTGCTCGCGATAAAGGAGGAATTTTCGTAAATGCTTCTCCCGTACTGCTCCTCGTCTAAAAACGGAATCGCAGCCTTCTTAAAATCCGAAAAAAACTCCTCGTACATCCCGGATTTCAACAATTCCAACAGATATTTGTACTCCATGTGCAGCCACACCGATTCGTTCTCGAGCCATCCGGGCGTGAATGCCCTCGCTCTTCCAAGCTCATAGGACCCGGACGCCAGATCGGCGTTTACTTTGTACATTTCAAGCTTTCTGTCATACAGACCGCTTTCTTTTACCCCGTCATACAGTTTTTTCTTCTGCTCCTTTTCCATGTCAAGCTTCAGCCAGCGCACCGGGCCTTCCAGGAAATACGGCGTCTGTTTTACCGCGAAATCTTTGACGACGATGCCTTCCGCCGTCTCCTCATAATCCGTGACCTCATAGGTAAAATAAGTCGGGAAAACGCTTCCGCCAAACCGGTACGCCTTGCGGATGCCCGCCTTTACCGCTTCCTCCCACACCCGCAGAATACCCGTAAGCTCTTTTGCGGACAACGTCACTTTCCTTCCCGATATGCCGGCATAGATTTTTTCCCGGTAGCGTTCCTTTGCATCGTTTATCTTATTCCAGAAGGAAAGCGCCTTTTCCTCCGAAATCAAATGCTCCCTCTCTTCCTTCGTTATTTTTTCCAGCTCCCGTATCAGCTCCGCGATCTCCTCCAGAAGCGCGACCGGCTCCCCGTGCCGCTCCAGGGCATCCGCCGTATAGCAGAGCATCCGCTCAAGCTCGCAGGTCTCCGCCATTGACGAACCAAAAATCCCCGGCATACCGTTTAACGCGTCATACCAGCCCGGCTTGCCTCCCTCCATCTCGATTCCCATGCCGTAGCTGTCTAACGTCGCATACTTCACCGCAGAAAGCAGCAGCAGCTTTTCCGCCAGCATTGCCCGCACCGGCTCCCCGCTTCCGTCCCTTACCAGCTTTTCCGTTCCGCTTTGTCCGCCCTCCTCATCCAGAGCACGATACTGGCGGATCCCCTGCGGTGTCTTTACGCAGCGCTTCTTTCTCGGATTCACATTTGCCGCGGAGCGAAACCATGTGTAATCTCCGCCGTAGAGCAGTTCTTTCTCCCGCTCAGGAAACACCGCCAGATAATTTTCTATCAGGTCCAGATTGTAGGTCCAGTGGTCGCACCAGTACCCCTCACCGAAATTTCCGCAGACCTCTTCTCCCGCCGCGGAAAGGATCTGCGCAAACAGCTCCTGCTGCCGTCCTTCTTCGATGCCGGCCTCCTCTAAACGGAAGAACACCTCCCCCGGCGTAAAGGGCTCCGTGAACGTCCGGCGCAGGGCCGGCTCTAAGGGCAGGTTTTCGGCCGCCTCCTTTTCCAGCCGGTAAGTGACCTTTTCGACCACCAGCGGATTATAGCCGTCGAGCTGGATGAAACTGTAAAACATTCTGATATTCTGATCCCCGACAAACGGATGAAACGCGGTGTCCAGGCGGCGGTTCTGATTCACATCCCGGAAATTTCCGTTCCCCTGACTGTAAAATTCCGGCTGCATACAAAAATAGTTATAATCGCGTTCGAGATCTCCATGTTTTCGCGAATAGAGATAAAAGACCCTGTCGCCCGCGATTTTTACCGGGTAACCGCCCCGCAGCAGATTGTCAAGATAGGTGTACTTGCAGTATGTGTCAAACCGACTGTCCGCGGTATGCGTTTCCACATCTTTCACAAGCTCCTCCGCAAGCCTCACCGCCTCCTCATATTTTCGCACAAAATAGGACTCGTCAAACTGTTTTTTCAAAAACTTCCCTAAAACCGCTTTGTTTGCCACCTGGCCTATAACTTCATAAAATACGGCGCTCTCCCCGCCCGCAAGCGTCCGTTTTGCCGCAAAAAAGCAGCACGGGAGCTGATTGGCCGTCACCTGCTCATATTCTGCAAGCCCCTCTGTTCCGCCTGCGAGAAATCCCACCGCCGTTTCCAGGCTGTTGTCATAGCCAAACACCGCGTCCGGGTCCACAACCGCACCAAGCTTTGTCCCGTCCGCAAAACGGGCAAATGCAAAATTGCCTCCCTCGACCTGTGCAACGGCCGCGGAATCCGCCATGCTCGCGCGCACCCGAAAATAGGGGACGCCGCTTTCCACATCTTCGACCTGCATCCATGCCTTTGACGTCTGCACCATATGTTTCATACTGTCCATATTCACGCCGTAGGGGATACATGCCGGCATACCGTCTAAAATTTCCAGCTCGCAGGCGTGCATATCGGTGTTGGTGACCGTCACCTTCCGCACAAGCGCTCCCACACGCTCCCCGGGCAGCGTGAAATAGGTAACTTCCGTATCTAAGTGACTGACCTCATCCCGCTCGCGAATGGTAAGCATATTCATCCCGATTTCCATCTCATGCGGCTTTTCCTCCTTCTGAAAACATTCCAGATAGTAGCCGTCTTTTTTCAGAAACGTGCGGAAGCCGGTGCGCTTTGCGTTCTGGTACGCCTGATGCGCCGGGTAAAACTCCATGATCGCATGGTCTTTATCCTGCACGCCAAAACTTACGACTCCCTGCCCGCGATTTACATAATAACACCAGATCGGAATCCCGTGTTTCCCGGAAATTCCGGGTAAGAAACTTGCGAATGTCGATTTTTTTCCGTAATTTTTCACTGTAAATGTCTCTGTCATTTCTGCCTCACTTTCTGCCGCAAACGGCGTCCGTTTCATTTTCACGCTCCGCGCTGTTGCCAAGCCGCACGGTAAGCTTATGCGCTTCCTGCCCGGCAAGCCGCGCAAGCCGTCCGCGCGCAAGCAGGAATCGTCCCGCGGCCAGCTCCTGCTCCCTTCCGTCGAGAATTGCCTGTATGATTTTGTATTCCCCACAGTCCAGCCGATCCGGATTCTCATAGCGCAGCAAAAATTCTTTTCCGGCAAACACGAATGAAATCTCTGCGTTGCCCGCACTGTCAAACTGCTCCACGAGAAGCTTCGGCTCCACGACAAGATCCCCGTATTCTCCGTGCACACCGAACATCTGCTGTACCACGGTCAGCATCAGCCAGCTCGCCGCGCCGGTCAGATAATGGTACATCCCTCTTCCCCGCGCGTTAAAATATTCCGGGATGCCCGGATAGATGCGGCTGTGCGCAAAATCTGCGGCCTGTTCATACAGCGTGTGCAGCGCCTTATATCCCTCCCGCACAAATCCTCTCTGATAGAGCGCATTTGCGTACATCACTGTCATATGGGAAAAGACGGCTCCATTCTCCTTGTGCCCGAAAGCGAAACCGAACATGCGCCCCAGATCCGTTTTCAATTCCCCGAAATCGGTATTCAGACGGTAGCCTCCGACTTCCCTGCGGTACAGATATGTATCCGCCGCGGCTGCGATTTCAGCCGTCTGTTCCTTTGTCGCCGTTCCCGACATCACTGCAAATACCTGCCCCGTCAGCATCATGCGGACTGTGCCGTCCGCCACTCCCTCCACCTGTCTTCCGTGATTGTCATAGTAGCTGTTGAACCAGTGCGCGCCCCGGTTGTCGCCCACCCACTCCGTGTTCCGGATATGCTCCCTGATCCACTCTGCCATCTGCTCCAGCGTATCGGCGACCTGTTCGCATGAAATCTCCGCTTTTCGCCCCGAGATCTCATGGAAACAGGATTGCAGATAAGCGGTAAGCACGCTGTTTTTTGCGTTCGTATCTTCGTACAGCTCCTCCGTCTGCTTAAGCAGCGGCATCATTTCCTCCGCAAGCGCAACCGTTTCCGTTCCGTGTGCCGCAAGATACCGCAGCAGCCCGGCAAGCGTTTGCAGATTGCCACTGTACGCGGCGGTAAACGCCACGCTCTCACCGCGCTCCTGTGCCATATCCAGCGCGTCATTCCAGTCTGCGCCCCGCAGCCTGAAATGATTGTGCTCCCCGGTCTCGTAAAAGGCCGAAAGATTCTGCAGCAGCAGATGTTCCAGAACCGTTCCTTCCACAATCCTATTTTGCGCGTCCCGCTGCAGCGTGCCGTCCACCGCGCTCCATTTTCCGTCCGTCTCTGTTCCCCGGCAGACCTGCCCGTCCTTAAAGTACGTCTGCTTTTCGAGCAATATCCCGTAATCTCCCGTCTGGTCGATGTAAAGCTTTGTCGTCGGAAGCGGCCAGAATCCGTGATCCATCCACACTCTGACGATGTGATTCCGGTCCGCGATAAATTCTCCCGGCTTATTTCCGATAATGGTCGCATTGCTGCCGTCCATGCGGACCCCCGCAAAATTATTAAGCAGCAGCCCTCGCACGCTCTCCGGCTCCATCACAAGCAGCGCAAGGCAGTCCTGCCACAGATCCCGCCAGCCTCTCCCGCCTTTTCCGTAATCGTGATGAGGCAGGAAGGAACAGCCGTAGATTCTCCGGAGCGTCGGCTGGAAATTGACCCAGTACATAAAATTGTCAAAATCCCGATCCCCGGTATGGTAGCTCACATTGTTGCGCGACTGCCAGTATGCTTTTGTCTCCTCAAAAATCCGCGCCGTTTTCTCCTCTGTCCCGAACGCTTCCACAAGCTCTGCGATCTCGTCTTTGTTTTCCGTCAGTCCGATCAGTATTGTATAAGAAATACGCTCCCCCGGAGCCAGCGTCACCTGCGGAAAACGGATGCCTCCGAGCGCTTCATAGCCGTCCGCCGCGCTCCCCGCAGGCACTCCCGGGAAATCCCCTGCAACTGCCACCGGACGCTCCAGGCTGCCGCCCTCCCCGATAAAATCCTCGACCACCGGGTAAAAGCACTCCGGCTTCTCCCCGGTTCCGGTGATTCCACACACATAGTACGTCATATCGTTTTTCTGATGCCCCCGCTCGTCAAAAGAGAGCGTCGACGTAACTTCCACCCCGTAATCCGTCGTCACGGCCCGGTGAAGCAGGGACGTCACATGGCGATGATCCCTGAGATTATCCGCACTCCGCCCGTACAGCGGAACCGCCGCCACCGGAGTTACGCTCACCGCGCTCTGCCCGGTGCACTGCAGTGTCACCTGCATGACCTCCACTCTTTTCTCTTTTGCCGGAACAAAAGAGCGTACCTTCGCTTCCAGCGGATACTTCCCTGCGCGGCGCGTCACCTCCTGCCAGAGCAGGCCGGCCCGCAGACGGCTCTCCTCCTGCCGTTCCGTAAATTTATCCGCATGCGCCTCCGCTGAATTTCCGGTGACAGACCAGCTTTCGCCCCGCCCCATACAGCACCAGAAATTTCTTGCGGATCGGTTATTGTGCAGTTCTTCCGCGCTGACCGGCTGCAGTACAAAATGATTCTGGTCCGTCTTTAAATCCCCGCCCAGATTCGGCGTCACAGATCCTTTGAGCCCCGCCTCCCCGGCGATGGGAAAATACAGATAACTGCTGTTTTCCGGCCGTTCTAATTCAAATGTTCCCTTCTCATCAATAAATGTATACCCTGTCACTTTCGCTTCCTCTTTCCTGCCCTTTTTTAAACTGTTTTTCTGACACTCCTGACTTTACAGCTCTATTAAACCGTTTTTCCGGCACAAATAAAATCCACTGTTTTTTAGCAGAGTGTCATATTTTTAGCGGCAGGCGCAGACAGGGCATAAACAATGGGCCGCACGCTTCGCGTGCGACCCATGTCTTACCATATCACGATTTTTTGGATGCGCTTCGTCACCATCGCGCCGAGCACGCCGATGGCTACCCCCGACAAACTTCCCACCAGAAGCAGCACCGGAAGATAATAAACGAGACTCGGCGTATGCAGCACCCAGATTGCCATGAGAATCTGTCCGATATTGTGAAATACGCCGCCCAGCACGCTGACGCCGGTGAGTGCCAGCAGCTTTGTGCGCTTCGCAAGCACCATAACCGCAAAGCTCATTACACCGCCCGCAAGGCTGTAGAGCATGCTCGCCATACTCCCGAACGTGAAGCCGACCAGCACAATCCGGATCATCGACAGCAGAAATGCATCCCTGTCATTTAAGGTGTACAGTGCCACTATGATCACCAGATTCGCGAGTCCCAGTTTCGCACCCGGCACGCCGAGATTGACCGGAATTAAAAATTCCACATAAGAAAAAATAAACGCCAGCGCAATTAAAAGCCCCAGATATGCAATTTTTCTTGTTTTCATATGTTTTGCCCTCTAATTTGTCATGGAATCCACGTCGGATTCTTCTCCGTTTTCAACTTCCACCACTACCTTATTGGGCAGGCAGACAATCGTCTCTCCCTGACTGCTGATCGCGCGGTGATTCACACAGATTCCGTCGGGGCAGGACGCCTCGGTAACATCCGCCTTGCCGTCCTTTATCACCAGTATATTATAAGAACCGTCCGGCAGTCCGATCTTTTCTGTGGCATCTTCATCCAGGGGGAACCGCCCATATTCGATGTCTTCTACCTTGACGACTGCCACCGGCTCTTTCGTACTCACACGCTGGTAACCTTTTATTCCGATATACGACGCAGCCGCAACTGCCAGAATCACCGTTATCAAAACAATATCATTTTTCCGCGTCTTCTTCTCCATCATCAGCGTATCCGGGTCGATAATATGACAGTAGCGCTCCCCGTCTACGATATAATACCGCTGGTAGTTCCCGCTCGTCACCACACAGGCATCCGCTGCATCCACCTTCCTGACATAAGCCTCCTCGCTGTCAAGATCGGGGTTTTGAATCCCAAGTCTCCACTTCGTCCCGTCGAGTCGCTCTCCCACCGCACAGACATTTCCGCCGACGCTTAAGAGCAAATGCTCCACTCCGATCTCTTTTGCATACTCCGCAACGCGCTGGACCGCATATCCCTTGCCGATGCTTCCCACATCGAGGGACATTTCGGGGTCGCTCAGATAAACCGTGGAAGCCTCCTCGTCAATGATGATTTTCGTAATGTCCGTGTGCTCTGCGGCTGCGCGAAGCTCTTCCATCGACGGCAGCCTCGCTTCCGCCGGGTTTTCGTTTCCCGCCTCTCTGTAATCATGCCAGATTGAGAGCACGCTTCCCATGGCGATATTTACCTGCCCGTTCGTGCTCGCATACATCTCTTTACTGAATTGCAGCAGACGGATAATCTCCGGGTCAACCACAACCGGGGCGACCCCCGCATTGTCATTGATTGTCCTGATATTATTGATCCCCTCGTAATCGTGATAAATATCATAAAGTTTATTATAACAGACAAGTTTTTCCTTGAGCCGTTCCATCTGCTCCGTAAACGCCGCCTGACTCGTTCCGTACCCGATAATATCCGTTTTCGTGTCAAATACATCCAAAAATGTCGCCGTATAGCGCGTCTGCTCCTGCGGCGTGCCATGCTGCGCTGCAAGAACACCCAGCAGAAGCGCCAAAACCGCAAGAATTCCCGCTTTTTTCACTCGATTCATACTCTTTTTCCTCAAAAATGTCTGACTGCCGCGCTCCCCCTGTTTATAAGGCAGGAAAATAATTCCTGCCTTATAAACAGGGGGAGCGCGCGTAAACGCACACTCCCCGTCATTTTATTCTCTGCTTATTTTGCACTGTTTACTGCCTTTGTGATCACAGTATTGAAATCTGTAATGTGAATCGTCACAGAAGCCGCAAGATCTGCGTCAGAAGGAACGCCCTCCGTCACTGCCGTGCCGTTTACTTCGTCAAGCGTTTTGCCGACCGCATACTGCGCATATGCTGCTGCCTGCTCGTTCCACTCTTTTCCGATGGAAGAAGCTGCCTTCATACCGTAGCTGTCACCAAGTACATCCTTGGAATCAACGGCAGCGGTAAGATCCGTCGTAATCTTTCCGGTTGTATCAAAGTTTACATTTGCCTGAACCGCATCGATTGCCGCGCTTGTGATAACGCCGTCCGCGTTTACAGTCAGTGCGGAAACCGTGGTGTACGCCTGTGCAAGCCCCTCTGCGTCTGCGGTTGCATCCGTAGATTTCGCGATATTGGTAACGACGCCGAGTCCCAGCTTGTCACCGGCCTGCGCGCCCATCTCAACCGCGTTTGCAACGGCCTGTGCGACTACTTCCTGTAAACCGCCGATGTGAATCGTACATCCCGCTGCAAGATCTGCGTCGGAGGGAACTCCCTCTGCCACCGCGATACCCATCACTTCATCTGACGTCTTGCCCACACAGTACTCTGCAAAAGCTGCAGCCTGCTCATTCCAGTCTTTGCCGATGGAAGAAGCCTTGCTCATGCCGTAGCTGGTACCCAGCTCATTCTTGCTCATAAACTCTGCACCAAGGTCTGTTGTGAGCACTCCGTCTGTCCCGAAATTTATAACTGTCTGTGCGCAGTCAATCACACAATTTACGATCTTCCCCTCCGCATCCACGGTAACCGCTGCGATCGTCGCATCTGTCTGCGCGATACCCTCTGCATCGGCCGATGCGTCCGCGGAGCTTCCAACGCTTGTCACAATGGCAAGACCCGTCTTTAATCCGCCCGTGCCCGGCGTTGCCTCGGTGCTGCCGTCCACCGTCTCTGTGCCGGCTTCTGCCTGTGCTTCGCTGTCTGCCGCATCGCTTCCCGCCTGTGCACCGGCTTCTGTCTGTGTGCCGCCGTCTGCCGCATCGCTTCCCGCCTGTGCCACATCTTCCGATGTCTTGTTGGTACAGCCCGCAAGCGTGGATACCGTAAGTACCATTCCCAATAATAATGCGATTTTCTTTTTCATAAACCTTTCCCTCTTGCCTTCCTTAAATAATTTATATTTTTGATTCTCTCTATTTCACCGGTCATATGACCGGAAAAATAACTATTTTTTCGGCCCGTAATAGGACTTGTCCAGCAATTCTTTTAAAAGTGCTGCCTTCTGCTGCGGAAAATGCAGTGCCTCCAACGCTTCCGAAGCCTTCTCATAATAACGTCTTGCAGTCTGGTGCGTGAAATCGACGCCCCCGTTCTTTTTTACCTCCTCAAGAAGCTCTTCCGTCGGAAGAGCTCCCGCCTCCGCCCGCTCTCTCAGCCCGGGACTGCTGCGGAAGGTATAAATGACGGGAAGCGTGATGACGCCCTGCTCATAATCCGACTGCACACTTTTCCCTGCCGTCTTTGCATCGCACTCATAATCGATACAGTCATCGGTCAGCTGAAAAATAATTCCCGTGTATCTGCCCAGCCGGCGGTACAGGCGCAGTCTCTTTTCATCCCGCTCGCCGACCGCGGCTCCCGCAAAATAGGATGCCTCAAACAATGCCGCCGTCTTTCTGTTGATAATGCTTAAGTAGCGGAACATCGACAGATTATAGTTAAAATTATTTGCGCTCTGCCCAAGTTCTCCCATACAGATCTGTCCCACATAATCAGATGCGTCCAGATTCTTATATTTGTCCGTATCTTCTATCTGCGCAAGCTCCTTCAGCGCCGCTGACAGCAGATAATCCCCGCAGATCACGGCGGTACGCTTTCCGAATTTCTTCTGGAGTGTCTCCACGCCCCTGCGCAAAGCCGCGTCGTCCATAATATCATCGTGAACCAGCGTCGCCAGATGGAGGAGCTCTATCGCCGCCGCGAATATAACTGCATCTTTATGAACACAGCCCTCCTCATCCATCGCACACGCGAGCACCGCCTTCGCGCGGACAAATTTCCCGTGCGTTAAAGTCAGGTGTGAGGTATAGGTACGAATCAAAAGCGGCGCCGACAGCAATACCCGGTCTACTTCTTCTCTGGCTTTTTCAAACGCGGTTTCATAATTCAGGGACAAATCAGTCATTGTAGAGATACCACCTCTTTACCCATTTTACGTTTTTCCAGTGCTTTTTTAAGAACGGTCCAACGTAGTAATCTAATCCAATCGTGTATCCTGCGCCGATGAGTAATGCAACACTTGCAAAAATCATCCACATACCGTTTAAGTACAATCCGGTCGTGCTTAAGAACATGAACTGAAGGATAATGGAGCCAGCCGCACACGGGAAGGTAAACAATCCGCCTATCAGTCCCAGTCCGATCGCAAGCTCTAAGAGCACGATCACGATCTGCATAAACATCTGCATACCGTCGCTCGAGAGGACCATGGTATCTACAGACCAGTTTACAAACGGAATATTCAGCTTAAACGCATAATCTGCCAGAGTAGAGCTTGCAAGCTCTTTTCCGCTGACAAAGATTGCCTCGAATAATCCAAAATCCCAATCCAAAAGAAGCGTGCCCACACTCGCCGCCGCGTCCGCGACCGCTCCGGTTGCGCCTGCCGCCGCGTCCACCGCTGCTCCGGTCGCACCTGATGCCGCATCCACCGACGGAGTTATGCCGAAATAACCTGCAATAATGGAGTCATACCATGCGTTTGCACCGCCGAAGAACCCCTGCAGCATCGGCTTTTCAAACCAGCCTTCCACAATCTTCATCACGGCCTCAAACACCCATACCGCACCCAGCCATACGCGGAGCGGCACCAGAAGAAAGCTCGGCGTCCGGTTCGAAAAATGTCCGCCTACAAAGCTTCTGCGGTTGCGGATTGTGAAAATCTCATGTCTCAGGTAGCTGAATACTTTCGCCCAGCCCATCACCTGGATAAAGTAAATAATATTGATAAAATGCTTTGCAAACATGGCAAAGAACGAAACCAGGTTCATCTGGTGCTTTGCCATACCGCCTCTTGCGGTCCCCCAACGACCTCCGACGCATACCATAATGCCGTGGAACTTCGGATCGTACGCTTCCATACTGCCCTTTTTCGTGACGGCCGCAACGATATTGTTCGCTGCCGTCCCCGCACTGTGCTCCGCATTCTCAACCATCTGCGGAACCGGACGCTCCTCACCCGGAGCCGTATAAAACATGTTATCGCCGATCACATATACGTTCTCATGGTCCACGCTTCTGAGGTAAGCGTCAACCTCGATTCTTCCTCTTCCGGCGCTCTTCACCTCTTTTGCCGCATCTGCGGTAATCTCGGCGCTCTCAATACCTGCGGTCCAGATCACGGTACCCGCGGCGTACTCGTTTACCGCATCCCCCTGCTTTAATCTGATAAAGTCCTCACCTACGCCGACCACGCTGGCATTCATCACGACATCCACGCCCATCTTCGTGAGACGGCGCTCCACCTTGCCGGAAAGCTTCTCCGGAAGAACCGGCACCGGACGCGGCAGCCCGTCCACATCCACAAGCTTTACGTCTTCGCGCTTAATATGGAATCTCTTACAGAGAACCGGCACATACTCTGCGAGTTCTCCGATCATCTCAACCCCGGTGAATCCGGCGCCTACCACATAAAAGGTCAGCAGCCTGCGTCTCTTCTCCTCATTCGGCTCATCCGCCGCCAGACGGAAACAATCGTGAATGCGGTCCCGCAGCCTCACGGCATCGTCGTAAGACCAGAGCGTGTAGCTGTACTCCTCCGCTCCTTCCACGCCGAAATAAGTCGGCTTGGAGCCTGCAGCCAGAACCAGATAATCATATGTATACTCGCCGTTTTCTCCGGTAATCCTGTTTTCCTCAAAATGAATCTTTGTCACCGTGTCCAGAACAACATTAACCTTACGCCCCGCAAAAATCTGGTCAAGATTCATTTTGACACTTTCTTCGCCCACACGGCACGCCGCAACCTCATGCAGTTCCGTCAGCATCGTGTGGTAAGGATGCCTGTCAATGATCGTGATCTGCGTCTCACCTGCCGCTCCCTGTTTTCGGAGCTTTTTCTCGAGTTTTTTGGTCGCCAGAACCCCCGCGTAACCGGCGCCAATCACTACGATGTTCGTCATGGTTTTCTCCTTTTCCATTCCAAAAAATTTCCTTCTCTGTAATCCTGTTCCTGTTCTCAATGAGTACCGCTCAGCAGTGTATCATATTTCGCGTGAAATGCCAATACCCTATCTTAAATTTCTGCCTGTTTTTCTTAGTTTCGCCCTGTTTTGTCATTTTTCTCCTGCCGTAAGCATCTCTGAATATCGGATGATTGCATTTTTGTCGACGGGATGATAAAATCCATTGGCAGATATTTCACAACACAAAAACGATAATAGAAGAAAAAGGAGTTTTCATGATTAAGAAATTTTTTAAGTATGTGGAGATTATGACCAAAATTACCAGTGTATTCCCTTTCCTGATGACGCTGGCCTTTTTATTCCATGCCGGATACGCCGTCAATGTTCGCCTGACGCTCGTATTCTTTGCATCCATGTTTATTTTTGACCTGACGACCACTGCCATCAACAATTACGTCGACAGCAAAGATTATCCGGAAATGCTCCCGCTGCCCCGGCGCGCCGCCCTGATCATCATTTATGTAATGTTCGCAGTCAGCGCGGGACTGGGCATTTACCTTGCCTTCTGCACCGACATCGTGGTACTTCTCACCGGCGTTCTCTGCTTTTTGTGCGGTGTATGTTACACTTACGGACCGGTTCCCATTTCAAGGCTGCCGCTCGGGGAAATATTCTCCGGCGTTTTTCAGGGTACCCTGATTCCGTTTCTGCTTCTCTACATCAATATGCCGGAGGGAACGCTCCTCTCTCTCATGCTTGGCACAAAAGAAATCGGCATCTCCCTTCAGATATGGCCTCTGCTTACCATGCTGCTCTTATCTGTGATCCCAACCTGCCTGACCGCGAACATCATGTTCGCCAACAATATCTGTGATGTGGATGCCGACGTCAAAGTAAACCGTTTTACCCTGCCCTATTTCCTTGGATTAAAGCATTCCCTGGCACTGTATGGTGTCATCTATTATATCGCATATCTCGCTCCCTGTATCATGGTAATGCTTGGTATGCTCCACCCGGCCTCCCTGCTCTGTCTTCTGACATTCCCGATCATCCAGAAAAACATCCGCATTTTCCGGAAAGAGCAGAAAAAACCTGACACATTCCTCACCGCCATCCAGAACTATATTGTCCTGATGAGCGCATACTGTATCGCCATCTTCCTCGGCGGCATTTTTACAAGACTTTAACCTCTTTCTTCCTGATATACGACAGGTCAGCACCAAAAGATATCCGCACCGAAAAAGGGCAGCGCCGTCAGACGGCCCTGCCCTTTCGTCACTATTTTTATGCAATCACGGTTTTTCTCAAATCAGACTTCTGTATAATTCCGCGATTTCTTCCACGCTCGTCTCACGCGGATTGCCCGGTCTGCACGCATCGTCGAACGCGGACTGGGAGAGGAACGGGATATCCTCCTCCTTTACAATCTCCTTTAAATCCTTCGGGATTCCCACATCCTCGGAGAGTTTCTTTACCGCGTCGATTGCCGCTTTCCGGTACTCTTCCTGGGACATCTCCTCCGTGCCTTCTACCCCCATCGCTTTCGCAATGTATTTGTACTTGTCGCCGGTCGCCTCCGCGTTGTATTCCATCACGGTCGGAAGAATGATTGCGTTTGCCACGCCGTGCGGCGTGTCATAGAGCGCTCCGAGCGGGTGTGCCATCGAGTGGACAATGCCGAGTCCCACGTTCGAGAAGCCCATGCCTGCGACATACTGTCCGAGCGCCATATCCTCCCTGCCCTCCGGCGTGTTCGCAACGGCATCTCTTAAGGAACGCGCGATGATTTCGATTGCCTTTAAGTGGAACATATCGGACAGCTCCCACGCACCCGCCGTGATATAGCCCTCAATCGCATGTGTCAGCGCATCCATACCGGTCGCCGCCGTGAGGCCTTTCGGCATCGAAGCCATCATATCCGGGTCGACAAACGCCACAACCGGGATATCTTTCGGGTCCACGCACACCATCTTGCGATTCTTCGCCGCGTCCGTGATGACATAATTGATCGTCACCTCCGCCGCAGTCCCCGCCGTCGTCGGCACCGCAAAAATCGGTACGGATTTATTTTTCGTCGGAGCCACGCCCTCAAGGCTCACCACATCCTCAAACTCCGGATTGTTGATGATGATTCCAATCGCCTTTGCCGTATCCATCGAGGAGCCGCCGCCGATTGCAATCAGATAATCCGCGCCGGACTTTTTGTAGGCTGCCACACCGGTCTGCACGTTCTCCACCGTCGGGTTCGGCTTGATGTCCGAGTACAGCTCATACGGAAGCGACGCCTCGTCGAGAATATCGAGCACCTTTTTTGTCACGCCGAATTTCACCAGATCCGGGTCGGAGCACACAAATGCCTTTTGAAATCCTCTCGATTTCGCCTCCGCCGCGATCTCCGCAATCGCCCCTTTGCCGTGATAGGACATCTCGTTTAACACAAATCTGTTTGCCATAATTTTTCTCCTTTTTCTTTTATTTAGGGTTGAAAAACTTTATTCTTCAACCTTATTTCTCATACAAAAACCGTTCCGGCAGCGTCACCTTGAAATCAACCGCCAGATCTCTGAAATTTTGCGGCGTGATCGTCTGCAGCTTATCCGGCCGCATCGAGAGCATCTTCACGAGAATCTCCGCGGATTTTTCGACCGTGTGCATCAGGCCGAACGTCAGGTCGAAGTCCTCCCCCGAGCAGAACATCCCGTGATGCGCCCAGATTGCCACGTCATACTGCTTCATCAGCTCGCTCGTCGCCACCGCGATATCCCGGCCGCCCGGAACCATCCAGCCGACGACGCCGATTCCCGACGGGAATACGACCGGGCACTCGGTCGCCATCTCCCACAGCTCCCTCGTAAACACCTCGTCGGTCAGCGGCAGCACAAACGTCAGCGCGATCACGTTCGTCGTATGCGCGTGGTAGATCACGCGGTGCGCGCCGCCCGTGGCCGCCTTCTTCACCTCGTGATTCATCAGGTGGCTCGGCAGCTCGCTCGTCGGTCTTCCGCCGTTTACAAGCCCCCAGCAAATACGGTAATTCTCTCCCTTATCGTCAAGCTCAATAATACACACGCTGTCCTCCGGGTCTAAGATGACATTGCGGAAATATTTTCCGCTGCCAGTCACCATAAAATATTCCCCGGCCAGCCCCGGCACGCTCGTGCCGATTTCCCGCCACTCGCCGTCCGCGCGAAGGTACTCTTTTACCTCCTCCACTTCTTCCGGTTTTATGCGGTAGGACAGATTTCCGCCGTTCCTCTCATGCCAGCCCTGCTCCCATCCGTCGTTGCACATGCGGATAAAACCCTGTACAAATGTTACGTCCGTAATTCCCATGGTATGACTCTCCTTTCGCTATGCCCTCTTTTCAAGGACTTCCTTTTCGTATTTTATCACTTCCTCAAACCATCCGTCCGCAGACGTGCCGCACTGCCTGCAGTACTCCGCCCACACGTCGCCGAACGGCATCATCTTTATCTCCTCCTGGCGCGCCATAAGTTTCGTCCAGTTCGATTCGTCCTGAAGCGTTTTCAGTTCGTCATTCGGCGTACACAGCGCAAAGAGAAGCGCCTTCTGCCAGCTGCGGAATCCGACGGTCCACGCCGAAATGCGGTTAATACTCGCGTCAAAATAGTCGAGCGCCATATTCACGCGCTCTATGGCGTCGCATCTTACGATCTCCTTTGCCATCTCTCTCGTCTCGTCGTCAAACAGCACCACATGGTCGGAATCCCACCGCACCGGCCGCGTGATATGAAGCGCGATTTCCGGGAAAAATGCAAGCAGCGCCGGAATTTTGTCGGAGACCATCTCCGTCGGATGATAGTGCCCGTTGTCCATCAAAGGCAGGCAGCCCTCGTGCGTCGCCGCAAACGACAGCGCAAACTCCGCGCTTCCCACGGTGTAGGACTCCACGCCGATTCCGAATACCTTCGACTCCACACACGGCTTTACAAGCGTCATATCGTGCGGCTCGGCGATAATTTCCTCGATCGCCTTCCGGTAGCGCTCACGCGGGCCGAGACGGTCCGCCGGGATATCCTTCGCGCCGTCTCCGGTCCAGATATTCATCACACAGGGCACCCCCGTCTCCTTCGCAAAATACTCCGAAATGCGGATGCACGCTTTTCCGTGCGCAATCCAGAAGCGTCTCGTCTCCTCGTCCGGACTTGAGAGCGTCAGTCCGTCCTTTACCTTCTCGTGCGAGAAAAACGTCGGGTTAAAATCAAGCCCGAGATTCCTCTCTTTTGCAAATTCCACCCACTTTTTAAAATGTTTCGGCTCAATCTTATCCCTGTCCGCAAACGCGCCGTCCTCAAAAATCGCGTAGCTTGCGTGCAGGTTCAGTTTCTTTTTCCCCGGCGTAAGCGCGAGCACCCTGTCGATATCCGCCATCAGCTCCTCCGGCGTCCGCGCCTTTCCTGGGTAATCCCCCGTCGTCTGGATTCCGCCCGTCAGCGGCCCGTCGTGGTCGAATCCGGTCACGTCGTCCCCCTGCCAGCAGTGCAGCGACACCGGAATCTCTTTCAGCTTTGCAATCGCCGCATCCGTGTCAACGCCGATTTTCGCATATCTTTCTTTTGCATCTGCATATCTCTCCGCTCCTGTCATACTTTTCTCTCCTTTTTATTTTGATTTCTGCCGTATTTCGGCAATATTTCCACAGCAAATATGTACTGCGCATACCCTATGTTTACGCGCGTTGTCCTTTCGGCCTGTACGCCGTAATCTCAAACGAATCGAACACGCACCGCCTCGCTGCCGCAAGATCCGCAAGTTCGCCTCCGGCAATCATCTGCGCCATCAGGTTTCCGACTGCGGTCGCCTCCGCGGGGCCTGCATAGACCGTCTTTCCCGTCGCGTCCGCCGTCAGCTGATTTAAGTATGCGGCGTTTGAGCCGCCCCCGATGATCTGGATGCTGTCGTATTTCTTTCCGGTGTTTTGTTCGATCTCTGCTACCGTCTTCCCGTAACACTCCGCAAGGCTTTCGTATATGACCGCAGCAAGCTCGCCGACCGTCTTTGGCACCTGCTGCCCCGTCCTGCGGCAGTAGTCCTGGATTGCCTCCGTCATATGTTCCGGCGCTAAAAACACATCGTCGTTTACATCCACACGGGACGGGAAATTGCTGTTTTCCTCCGCCAGCTCACAAAGCTTTGCAAACGAATACGCATCTTCATACTCGTGCCGCACCGACTGAATCATCCAGAGCCCCATGATATTTTTCAGATAGCGGAAGCGGTAGTCGTACCCGCCCTCGTTCGTGAAATTCGCCCGCCGGCTCTCCTCCGTACAGACGGCCTCCGGCGTCTCAATCCCCATCAGCGACCAGGTGCCGGAGCTGATGTAGAGCCCGTCGCCCGACGTCACCGGCATCGCCATCACCGCCGACGCCGTATCGTGGCTCGCGCACAGGACGACTTTGCAGTCAAAGCCGACCTGCTCCGCGATTTCTTTTTTCAGACCGCCGACACAGGTTCCCGGCATCCGAAGCGGCAGAAACATTTCTTTCGGCAGAGAAAGCCGTGCGAGCAGCTCCCCGTCCCACTGCTTTGTCACAGGGCTGACAAGCTGCGTGGACGTCCCGTTCGTGTACTCGGACAGTTTCTTTCCGGTCAGAAGGAACTGAAAATAGTCCGGCAGCATCAGAAACGTCTCCGCCTGCGAAAGCACTTCCGGCTCCTGTTTTTTTACCGCCGTAAGCTGGTAAATCGTGTTAAACATCTGCTTCTGGATTCCGGTGCGCGCGTAGAGTTCCTCCTCGGGAATCAGACGGTAAACCTCCTCGTCCATGCCCGCCGTCCGCGCATCCCGGTACCCGTAAGTGTCCCCTAAGACCCGGTCCTCTTTGTCCAGAAGCACATAATCCACGGCCCAGGTGTCGATCGACATGCTCACCGGAATCCGGTTCGATTCGGCGCAGCGCTTCATGCCGTTTACAATCTCCGCAAAAAGTTTCTCCAAATCCCACAGAAGCTTCCCGTCCCGCCGCACCATACCGTTCTCAAAGCGATAGATTTCCTCTAAAACCATCCTGCCGTCTTCCATATGGCCAAGGATATGGCGGCCGCTCGAAGCGCCGATATCCACGGCCAGATAATATGCTGACATCTGTCCCCTCCTTTTTGTATATCTCTTTCTGACTCTATCATAGCGGCGCGCGCCCGCAGATATAAGGTCTGTATCTCCGAAAAAAAGGGACCTTATTTGCAGGTCCTCCATTGCCGCTCCACCCGATGTGGGGTATAATGGTATCAGGAGGCTTTCATATGAATCACAGATTACTGGAAAAACTGCGGCAGATCACGCCCGAGGAACAGGCGCTCCTCAACGGGCGCCCTGACATTCAAAGAGAACTGTACACCAACAAGAAGGATTTTATCATAGACAGCCGTTTTCTGCTGTCAAAGGGAAAACTGATCGACATCCGGCCGCACACCCGGTTTGCGCATTTTCCCAGGCATCGCCACAACTATGTCGAGATGGTCTATATGTGCAGCGGCAGCACCACGCACATCATCAACGGCACCGATAGGATTCTTTTAAACGAAGGGGATTTATTGTTTTTAAACCAGAATGTCACGCAGGAGATTGAGCCCGCAAAAGAGACCGATATTGCAGTCAATTTTATCATTCTCCCGGAATTTTTCGACCGGGCTTTCAATATGATAGAGCAGGAAAATGTATTGCGGGATTTTCTCGTCTCCACGCTGTCGCAGGATACCTCGCTGACAAACTATCTGCATTTTGAGGCGCAGAATATCCTGCCGGTCCAGAACCTGATCGAAAATATGATATGGACGCTGACCGAAGAGAAATCCGGCACAAACACCATCAACCAGACGACGATGGGACTTTTATTTTTAAACCTGTCCGCGTTTGCGGAGAATATCAACCGGAACCATCCGAATCAGTACGAACAGAGCCTTGTCTTTTCGGTTTTAAAATATATCGAGACACACTATAAAAGCGGAACGCTTTCCGATATCGCGGGGGAGCTGCACCAGGAGACCTACACCGTCAGCCGCCTTTTAAAAAAGCACACCGGCTCGAATTTCAAAGAGCTTTTGCAGCAGCGAAAGCTGCAGCAGGCGGTCTACCTGCTCAGTCAGACCACGCTCACGGCCGACGCTGTTATGGAGGCCGTCGGCTATGAAAACAGCAGCTATTTTTACCGGAAATTTAAGGAGAAATATCACTGTTCTCCTAAGGAATACCGACGCGGTTTTCCTCTGCACTGAAAGCGGATTTCCGATCTTCTTTTTGCCGGACAAAAGCTCCGGAGCCGCTCTCTTTGCGGCTCCGGGGCTTTTGTTGTTCAACCGTTCTCAGTCATCATCGTCATCATCATAATCATAGTCATAATCATAGTCATCGTTATAATCTACTTCAATGTCGAGTATCTTTCCCGTTCTGGCATGAATCTTCACCTCATACTCGTACCCGTCATCGTCCACGATCTCGATGTCATAGACAGGTATCCCGCCATCGATATCGAACTCGAGCTTCACAACCATTCCGCCGCCGACTTCCTCAAGGGCAATCTGCTTTGCTTTTTTCTCGGAAATATATTTCGACTTGCTGCCCTTATCCTTCAGCTCCCACTCGTATTCGAGCAGCTTTCCCGTCCTTGCGTGGAACGTCAGCTCGTAATTTTTGCTTCCCTTCTGCATTTTGACTTTATATACGTCAATACCGTCGCTGCGCTTTCTCGCAACGCTTTTCACTGTTCCTCCGGAAACCTGCTTTTTCGCGAGCTTCTTGCATTTGCTCGTGCCGATAAGTTTTCCTTTTCCCTTTTTGATATACCAGGACTCTATTTCCCATTCATATGCGATCAGTTTGGAATCGGAAGCACGGTAGATCAGATTGTATTCCTTCTGCCCCTTCTCCATCTTAACCTCATACACAAGCACGCCCTTCTCGTATTCTTTGTCAACCTCAATCACGGTCGCGCCCTTCACTTCCTTTTTGGCAAGCTTTTTTGCGGCGCTGGCATTTTTAATCTTTTTTGCGGCAAATGCCGTATCTGAAAAGCAAAAAACATTTGCAACTACCAGACAAAGCATCATGAACACGGTTATAAATCGACGACTCTTTTTCATAAAATGTTCCTCCCCTTTCATTTTGTACTCTTATGTTACACCCGAAACATTAAAATAAAATTAGAATCCCGCATTTTATTTTGCAGATGCCCGGCCGGCCGAAAAGACAAACGTGCTCCCCCGCCCCAGCTCGCTCTCCACACTTATCTTTCCGCCGTGGAACTGCGCGATCTCCCGCACCATCGAAAGCCCCAGTCCCGTGCCCCGGCCGGAATGCGACTTATCTGCCTGATAAAACCTGCGAAAAATCTTATCCTGTTCCTCCGCCGCAATGCCGATTCCGTCATCTCGGACCGACAGCTCTGTCCCGTTCTCCCCGGATGTCAGACGGACTGCTATATGCCCGTTCTCCTTCCCGTAACGGTATGCGTTGGTGATCAGATTTGTCAGCATCCTTGTGAGAAGTTCGCGGTTTCCGTAAAACGTCACTCCCTCCTCTGTCTCACAGGAAAGCGCAATCCCGTTTTCCTTTATCAATGCCATATCAAAACACACGGACTCCACCAGCTCTGTCAGATCGAGCTCCCCGCGCGGATAGCTGTCCGCATTCCGCTCGAGCCGGGTAAAATTCAGCATATCGTTGATCAGACCTGACATCTTGCGCCCCTGCCGCCAGATCGTCTGTATCGCCTGCTCATATTCCTCCGCGCTCCTTGGCTCCTCTAAGGAAAATTCACACTGTGACAATATCACCGTCACAGGCGTCCGAAGCTCGTGGGAGGCGTCCGCGGTAAACTGGCGCTCCGCCTCGAACGCCTGCTCAAGCCGCTCAAACATTTCGTTAAATCGCTCCGCAAGCCAGTGCAATTCGTCTTCTTTTCCGTCAATCTCAATCCGCTTTTTCAGATCGTCTCCCGTCGCAATCTGAGCAGCCGATTCGGAGATCTTCTGAATCGGCCAAAACAGCCGCTTCGTCAGCAGATAACCGCCGACGGCGGATATGAAAACCAGCAGCGGCAGCGACAGCAGCGACAATCGTATGACATCGGGCATCTGCATATTTCCCTGATGCTCCGACACCACTCCCCGCAGCCAGAGCCTCTCTGTCCCCTCGAGTTCCAGCTCTCTGTCAAAAACATAATACAGCGTATCGTCCACGGTCAGTTTCTGCACTTTCGCATTCACAAACCCGGGCATATGATTCTGTTCGCCGATAAGCGTTTCCCCGTAAAGCAGCGTGCCGTTTTCATCGTACAGCGCCGTATAAACCTCGTTGACCTGCTCTAAAAAGTCATCGTCAATCTCCAGAAAACCACCGCGAAACGGAAGAAACAGATCCTTCTCGACGCTCAGGTCGACGCCGTCGATATTTCCGTAAAACTCAACCTCATCCACATTGTCCTCGACCGCCCCGATCAGATTATCCCGTATCGTCTTCAAAAGCACCTGACGGTTGGCGGACAGGATCATAAAATAGGTAAACAGCACCACCAGAATCAGTGCGGCCGTGAACCACATTGTGATTTTCAGACGTATGGAAATGCCTCTCATACGCTCCCTGCCTCCCGCAGCACATATCCTTTGCCCCGCACCGTGTGGATTAATTTCACGTCATATCCGTCGTCAATTTTCTTGCGCAGATAGCTGATATAGACGTCGACCACGTTCGTCCCGCCCTCATAGTCAAACGCCCAGATATGGTTTTCGATTTTCTCCCGCGACAGCACGATCCCGCGGTTGTGCATCAGATATTCCAGCAGCGCGTATTCCTTCGCCGACAGAGAAATCTCCTTTGCGCCGCGCTTTACAATGTGCGATGCGCAGTCCAGCGTGAGATCCCCCACCGCCAGAACATTGTCCGCAGCCCCAAAAGACGTCCGCAGCATCGCGCGCAGCCGCGCGGACAACTCCTCAAACGAAAACGGCTTGACGAGATAATCGTTTGCCCCGCTGTCCAATCCCTTCACGCGGTCGGCGACCGCGTCCCGCGCAGTCAAAAACAGGACCGGCGTCGTCTTCCCCGCATCCCGCAGGCTGCGCAGGACGGCAAAACCGTCCGCCTTCGGCATCATAATATCAAGAATCACCGCGTCATAGTCCGTATAAGATAAAATATCCATCGCCTCTACGCCGTCAAAACAGCTGTCCACACTGTACCCGTCAGACGTCAGCTTCTGTCTGATAATGCGGTTCAGGTCCGCTTCGTCCTCCGCAAGCAAAATCCTCATAATCTCTCTCCCCTGCCGCCGTATGCGGCTTTTTCCATACAATTCCCTGTAAAAGTTATTTTAAATCCGTTTTTCCGAAAAATCAATCCCGCAAGAGGCGCACCGACGCCCTTCCGGTGCGGATTCGTTAGTATTCACGGCCTGCGAGCCGCACATGGATTTTTCGCTGTGTATGTGCTATAATCCGGAGAAACAGACAGAATTTACATATAGAAGAAAGGAAACGTATCCCATGTCAGACCATGCATCCATGCCCCGCTTCCGCGTCGCCCGCCCAGAGGACGCGCCGGAACTTTTAAACATCTATGCCCCCTATGTGGAAAAAACAGCGATATCCTTTGAGTACACGGTTCCGACCGAAGAAGAATTCCGGGCGCGCATCGAGACGACTCTGCAAAAATACCCGTATCTTGTCGCAGAAAAAGACGGCGCGCTTTTAGGTTATGCATACACGCATCCCTTTGTCGGCCGCGCCGCCTACGACTGGTCCGCGGAGACCACCATTTACCTGCGCACGGACTGCCGCAAAATGGGACTCGGCAAACGGCTGTACGGCGCGCTGGAGGAGATTTCAAAGGCCCAGAACATCTGCAGCCTCAACGCGTGCATCGGATGGACCGAGACGGAGGACGCGCATCTGACGAAAAACAGCGTCCGCTTCCACGAGCATCTCGGCTATACGCTTGTCGGAACCTTCCATAAATGCGGGTACAAATTCGACACCTGGTACGACATGGTCTGGATGGAAAAAATGCTCGGGGCACACCCCGCGCACCCTGCGCCGGTCATTCCGTTTCCGGATCTTGCAAAAAGGCAGCGCCGTTAAAACCGGCGCTGCCTTTTTTGTATCTCAAAAAACTTATTCCGTTTTCATCCGTTCCATCAGCGCCCGCACTTCCGCTTCTTCCGGCATCACGCGCAGCGCCCCTTTTCTCGTGGTGACGATGGAAGCCGCCGCATTGGCAAAAGTCAGCATCCGCATCAGCTTATCCGCATCGAAACCGGAAAGCCCGTACTGTAACACATGATGCAGACAGCAGGCGCCAAAGGTGTCCCCCGCACCCGTCGTCTCAATCGTCTCCCGCTGCAGAAACGGCGCGGCCTCTACCCTTACATCTTTATAATAAGCGCGGCTTCCCTCTTTTCCCATAGACAGCACAATCAGCGGAATCGCATACCGCTCTTTCAGATTGCGGACGCCGGCATCATAATCCGTCTCCCCGGTAAACCACAGAATCTCATTGTCGGAAATCTTTAAAACGTCACACTGCGACAGGCCGTAAGCCGTCTGTTCCCTGGCTTCCTCCAGAGAGTTCCACAACGGCTCCCTTATATTCGGGTCAAAGGAAATCACCGCCCCCGCTCCCTTCGCCGCCGCAATCGCTTTCTTTGTGGCATCGCGCACACCCTCATGCGTCATCGACAGCGTGCCGAAATGAAAGATTTTCGTATCCGCAAGCAGCTTAAGGTCCAGCTCATGCTCCGCAAGCATCATGTCCGCGCCCGGATTCCGGTAAAATGAAAAATCCCTGTCTCCGTCGGGATAAGTCTCCACAAACGCCAGTGTCGTGCGCACCGCATCATCCATAATGAGATTGCCCGTATCAATCCCGATTTCCGCAAGCGCCCCGGCAAGGCGGCTGCCGAAAATATCTCTCCCCACCTTGCCGATAAACGCCGTTTTGTGCCCGAGTTTCGCGAGCATCGCAAGGACATTGCACGGCGCACCGCCGGGATTTGCCTCATAAATCGGATTTCCCTGCCCGCTCATCCCGTTTTCCGTAAAATCAATCAACAGCTCCCCCAAAGCCACTACGTCATACGTTTTCATTCTATAACCCCGCTCCTTTCTTCGCGGTCGAAAATTTTAATTTTCGACCGCGCCTCCGTTCAGCTCATACTTCACGATATCCATCGTCACGTCCCCGTCCGCGTAAAAGGAGATTCCGTCCGCTGCAGAGCCCGTATACATCGTCACGGTCAGCACATGCTCGCCGTCATTTACAAAAATTTCCGCGCTGAATCTGTCAAGAATGATTCTCATCCTGAGCACCCCTCCCGCACTGTTCACGAGGCAGCGGCGCTGATGAATCAGCGCTCTGCGCGAGCCCGAAAACTTTCGGTCCACCTTGACAATGGACTCGTAGGGACGAAAACTGACGGACGTCTGGTATCTGTCATTCTGTGCAAACCGAACCGCAAATTTCCGGTAAATCTGTTCCGCGTCCGCCGGACGGATGCAAATCTCCATGTCAACTTTGCGCCCGTTTACGCCGTCAAGCCGGAGCACATCGGAGAAGGTGACATTTTCATACCGCACACATCCTGCGCGCAGACGTTCCAGCTCCCGCACGGGCCTCTGGTACAGACGCCCGTCTTTTACCGAGAGTTCCCGGGGAAGACACATCTGGCCGAACCACGGCTGATCCGGCGTGTGCAGGTTGCAGGTATCCCAGTTCTGCATCCAGCCGATCATAATCCTTCTGCCGTCCGGCGCGAGAATCGTCTGCGTCGCATAAAAGTCGATTCCGTAGTCAATCGCCTGATTTTGCTCCTCCGCAAACGTCCCCGACTCCTCGTCGTAAGAGCCGATCAGGCAGAGCGTGCCGTTTCCGTTGTGATATTCGAAGCCCTGCGGCAGCATATCCTGCGGGCTGACAAGCAATACGGCTTTCCCGTCCAGCAAAAAGAAATCCGGGCACTCCCACATCCTGCCAAAACGCCCCTTGTTTGCCGCCAGTATCCCCTTATAATTCCAGTGTATCCCGTCGGGGCTGCCGTAGAAAAGCACCCGTCCGTCGCCCTCATCCGTGCAGTTTCCTATGACACAGCCATAAGTTCCGTCGGGATTCCGCCACATCTTCGGGTCGCGGAAATCAAACCGGCTCCCTCCTTCGGGCAAATCCCTCCCCGTGATAACCGGATTTTGCGCACACTTCTCATAGTCCGTGCCGTCCCCGACCGCCAGACACTGCACCTGCACGTCCCGCACGCTTCCGTCCGGCTGTGTCTGCCGCGAAACCCCGGTGTACATCAGAAGCTGCCTGCCGTCCGGCAGCGTCACCGCACTGCCCGAAAAGCAGCCGTCCCTGTCATATTCCGTATCCGGCGCCAGCGCCGCCGGGCGGTACTCCCAGTGCAGCAGATCCTTCGAGACCGCGTGTCCCCAGTGCATCGACCCCCAGTGCGAATCATAGGGATGATACTGGTAAAACAGATGATATTCCCCGTTGTACCAGGAGAAACCGTTGGGGTCGTTCATCCATCCCACGCGGGCGGACAGATGGAACTCCGGCCGCCTCTCTTTTCCGATTTTCTTTTCGGCCGTCTCCTCATATTTTCTTGCGTCACGCAAACTCTGACTTATCATATTCATCCTCCCTGTCTCTATTCTGATTCCGCATAACGGTCGTATGCATTCTGATATACTTCCAGCAGCTTCTCCATACCGCACTTGTCTCTCAGATGTTTGATATAAGCCTCCCACTCTTCGTCGGAAGGTCCGCCGTTTTTAATCCACAGCCCTTCCTGCTCGGATACCGCGCTCTCGAAATTCGCCTTGTACCAGTCAATGTCATCAAGTTCCCTTCCGGTAAACACACAATCCACCGGATAAGTCGTCGTATCGTCCACATAGGGCATCCAGAATTCATATAAATCCGTCAGCCGTTCCACCGCGCGGTCCTCCATCCGGAATGTCGTCCGGTAGTAGTCGCTTAAAATCAGCTTCGGGCCCGCCACTTCGCATTCCCCTTTGAGCTCCCCCGAACTCTTGCCGTACTTTTCGCGGCTTTCTTCATCGGAAATACTCATCCACACGCCTTCTGCGTCCTGCTCCGTAAAGTAGGTGCCGATCGGCCCGTACTGGAGCTGCATGACATTTTCCGGCGCATACCACAAATCATAAAATTTTAACAGATTCGCGGGACTTTTGCACGCCTTTGTGATATTGAGCTGTCCGCTGTTGATTCCGCCGCCGGTCCGCACCGTGACACTGTGCGTCCCGTCCGGCCCGTCAAGAACCGGAAGAAACACATAATCTTTTGCATAATCGCCCATCAGCTCCTCGATGTACCACCACGTCGAAACGCCGACATAGCCCTGTGAACATTTCGATATCAGCTGCGTGTCGGTCTGGCTGAACATCTCGATATCCATCAGCCCTTCCTCATACCAGTCATGGAAATAGGTGAGCGCCTCCCGGTATGAATCCGTCGTGCACACAAATTCCACCGTGCCGTCGTCCCGCAGCACCAGGTCGTTGCAGACGTCATTCGGCCAGTTTGTGAATCCAAAACCCGCGTAAAAGATATTCTGTCCCCAGCACCACTGGTCAAATCCCGTGCTCATCGGAATCGTGCTGCCCGGCGCATTGCCGTAATGAGTCGCGCTCATATCGTTGTCCTTAAATGCCGCAAGCGCCGCGTGCAGTTCGTCGAGCGTCGTCGGCACCTTTAGTCCCAGCGCATCGAGCCATGCCTTATTAATCATCGAAAACTGCGGAACCGAATAAATGCTGTAATCCTCCTCTGTCCCGATGCCGGCCGTCCCCATGCGCTCCCCGGCCGGGAGACCGTAGATATATCCGTCGTCCATTGTGATCGCGCTTCGGATATCCGGATTTTCCTCGAGAATTTTACTTAAGTTCGGCATATATTCCTCGGTCAGATACGGGGTCAGGTCGATAAATGTCCCGTCGTCCCCATAGCGCGAGATGTCATAGTTACTGAAACCGACACCCATAAAAGCGTCCGGCAGTTCATTTCCCGCAATCCGGATATTCACCTGCTCCGCCAGAGATTCGCTCATCGTCGTCCATTCCACCTGAATGCCTGCATCCTCCTGCATTTTGTTTAACACGACGTTGTCGTCATAGCCCGGACTCAATGCGCTCTGCGCGCCCATAATCGCAAACTGCGTCTGTGACGTGTCGGGGTTTGCAACCCCCTTTTCGTGGTTTCCGTAATCCTTATCCCCGCATGCCGTCATGGCCAGCGCCAGACCGGCAATCAAAACACATGACACGAATCTCTTTCCGTTTTTATATCCTTTCCGCTCCCTCATCCTTCATTTCCTTTCTGCGATCAGCCTTTCACCGCGCCTGCCATAAACCCTTTCTCAAAATATTTCTGCACAAACGGATAGATTACCAGCATCGGCAGCGCCGCTATGATAATCGACGAAAACTTAATCATCTCCGTCATCTTATTCAGCTCGGCGAAACCGCCGGAAATCATGCTGGCCTGGCTCGCGCTGGCCGAACTCTTAATCAGTATGTTCCGCAGCACAAGCGGCAGCGGCGCCTTATCCGGCGACGGCAGGTAAATCATCGACGTAAACCAGTCATTCCAGTACGCAACCATACTGAACACAACCATGACCGCCATAATCGAACGGCTTAAGGGCACCACGATTTTGATAAATGTCGTCCACTTTGACGCGCCGTCTATGTCCGCAGCCTCGATCATTTCCTTCGGTATACTGTTCTCAAAGAAATTTCTCATGATAATCATATTTCCGACCGCAACGCCGCCCGGAAGGAACAGCGCCCACATGCTGTTGATCAGCCCCGTCTCCTTCACGATCAGGTAAGTCGGTACCATGCCGCCTCCGAAATACATCGTGATAATGAAAAAGATGCTGAAAAACTTTCTGCCCGGCAAATCCTTCACGCTTAACGGATACGCGGTCAAATAGAGCATGACAACGGAAAATACCGTTCCGATTACCGTGTATTTCACGCTGTTGAAAAGGCCGGTCAGAATATTGTCGTCGGCAAATACCGCTTTATACCCGTCGAGCGTAAACTGACTCGGCAGAAGAAACGTCTTGCCCGCAAATACGTCATACGGGTCCGATACGGATGCGACCAGCACATAATACAGCGGATACGCGACTATCACCAGAATCAACACACAGAATATGACAAGAACAATGTCACTGCTTTTTTCGGAAAGCCCCGTGGGCTTTCTCGATATTGTATTCGCTTTCATCCCGCACCTCCTACACGAAACTTGTATCCTTCGATATCTTTCCTGCTATTTTGTTTACCGCAATCAGCAGTATAATGTTTATCACTGTGTTAAACAGTCCGACCGCGGTCGAATAACTGTACTTGGCGTGCTCGATACCCTGCTGATAGACATAGACCGCGATGACATCGCTCGCCGCCTTGTTCAAATCGGTCTGTAACAGCCAGACCTTCTCAAACCCTACATTCATCAGTCCGCCGACGCTCATGATCAGGTTGAGCACCATGACGGAGGACAACTCCGGGATATCAATATGCCGGATTCTCTGGAACAGCGATGCCCCGTCAACCTTTGCCGCCTCATAGAGCGAGGTATCGATATTGGCCAGCGTCGCCATGTAAACAATGATCCCCCATCCCGCATCCTGCCAGATCCCCGAGGCAATGTAAATCGTTCGAAATGCCGCCGACTCCGTGAGGAAGTCAATCGAAGTTCCCGCGATCAGATTAATCAGTCCGCCCGACGGGCTCAAAAAGATGCGGAGCATACCGCAGATAACCATCGTCGAGATAAAATGCGGTGCGTAGAGCACGGTCTGCGTCATTCGCTTAAACCGCTGGAAACGCAGCTGATTCATCATCAGCGCGAGAATGATCGGAATCGGAAATCCCCACAGCAGACTGTAAAAGCTCAGCAGCAGCGTATTTTTGATCATCCTCCAAAATGTCGGCGCCGAAAAAAATCTCTGGAACCATTCCAGTCCAATCCATTCGCTCCCCATAAATCCCCGGCTGGCCTTGTAATCCCGGAATGCAATCTGTATGCCGTACATGGGTATGTACTTGTATATGATTGTCAATACCACCGGAACCAAAAGCATCAGATATAACTGCCAGTTATCCAGTATCCGCCGTTTCAGCGATTTACCGCCCGTCGGCCGCGCCAGGGCGGCCGCTGCCGTTTTGCCTCTGCTCATATCCTTTCTCCTTCCTTTTCATCGTTGTTTCCTGTTCATACATGTTCGTGAAACGTTATTTCTTTGTTATCCTGAGTCTAGCACCTTTTTATCCGGTTCGTCAATACGATTCTCGCTGTTTTTCAGCATATTGAATGCTTTTCGCTCTTTTGCACGAATTTATTTATGCATTTTTGTGATATATTTACATGAAAATACATGTAACGTTTCATACATATGTCATTTTTATTTCATGAAACATACCGTCAGCGAACAGGGAAACTCTGTTTACAAGATACCCTGCCTGTCTTATAATATAGCTAAAAACGAATGTAAGTTTAAGGAGATTCGGCATGAAAAAGCAAAGCTTTGCCCCGACAATGAAAGATGTGGCAAAAGAAGCCGGTGTGGCGCTCGGCACGGTATCGAAAGTGGTAAACGGCCTGCCGGTCGGCGATTCCTACCGGGTACGCGTGGAGGACGCCATCCGGAAACTGAACTATCAGGTCAACAGCTACGCGCAGGGACTGAAAGCCGGCAAAACCTATACGGCTGCCCTCCTGATTCCCAATACGATAGACCCGTTTTTTGCCGCAGTCGCTTACCATATCAATATCGCGCTTATCAAAAGGCAGTACCGGATGCTTCTGTGCTGCACCGATTATGACCCGAGACAGGAGCAGGAATATGTCGTGATGGCACAGCAGAATAAAGTAGACGGCATCATCGGCCTGACCTACAACCCCGGACTCATCGTGGAAGAAAACACGCCCTTTGTCGCGATTGATCGTCCCATGGGGCCTAAAATCCCCTGCGTTGCCTGCGACAATTTCGGCGGCGGCCAGCTGGCGGCGGAAAAACTCGCCGATCTCGGCTGTAAGCACGTCGCGTTTCTGCGCGTCGGCTCCTCCCTTGACAACGAGCCAAACAAGCGCAAAGCCGGCTTTGAGAACGGATGCCTGTCCCGCGGGCTGTCCTGTGAAATGAAAATCATAAACGACGGGGCCCCTTACGAAGAATTCGAAACATTTCTATCCGAACATATCCGCGACGGCAAATTGGCTTTCGACGGTATCTTCTGTGTCACGGACCGCCTTGCCTGGCTCGTGTTGGGCACGCTGCGCAGGCTCGGACAGCGGGTTCCCGAGGATGTACAGCTCATCGGCTTCGACGGCATACGCGCGTTCGGCAGCATCGACTATCACTGCTCGACCATCGTCCAGCCCATCTCCGACATTGCGGAGATGTGCGTGGACCTTCTTCTGCGCGAAAGCGCGCTTGCAAAGCCGCCGTTAGTCTGCCTGCCTGTGACCTACGCGTACGGCGGAACCACGCGGGAACCCTGAAAAAAGGGCTATCCCCACCGCGTCCGCTAAAAACCATCCGATCGGCACCGACACCCAGATTCCCGTCACACCGATTTGGGGCACCGCGGAAAGCGCATACGCCAGCCCGACGCGGGTCCCGAGTGAAATCACCGTCAGCACCACCGATACCGCCGGCCGCTCAACGGCGCGAAAATATCCGTAAAATAAAAACAAAAACCCGATCAGGCAATAAAATGCGCCCTCCACCCGCAGGTACTGCACGCCCGCAGCGAGCACTGCCGTCTCCTCCGGCCTGATAAAAATAAGCAGCAGGTTTTCCGCAAAAATCCAGACTCCCGCCGATATCACAAGACAAAACAGCAGCGTACAGCACGCTGCGCTGCGGATGCCCTTTTTGATGCGCTCCCCTTGCCCTGCCCCGTGATTCTGCGCCACAAACGTGGAGAACGCGTTTCCGAAATCCTGCACCGGCATGTAGGCAAACGAATCAATCTTTACCGCCGCCGCAAAGGCCGCCATAACGACCGCTCCGAAGCTGTTGACAAGCCCCTGCACCAGCAGAATCCCGAAATTCATCACCGACTGCTGCACGCTTGTCAGAAATGACAGATGAAACAGCTCCTTCGCCACGGAAGCATCCCATTTTCGGTATTCCGGCTGTACCCGAAACTCCGGAAATTTTGCTGCCGTGTATACGCTGATTCCAATCCCGGCGAAAATCTGCGCCAGAACCGTGGCCTCCGCCGCTCCAACTACGCCGCGGCCAAGCACGAGCACAAACAAAATATCCAGAAAAATATTGCCGACGGCCGAGACCGCGAGAAACAGCAGCGCCGCCGCGGAGTTCCCCACCGCGCGCTGAATCGACGCAAAATAATTATACAGAAAAATAAAGCCAATCCCCCAGAACACTGTCCAAAGATAGCTGCGCATCATCGGATAGACCTCCGCCGGCACCGAGAGGAACCGCATAATCGGATCCAGCCCGAGAAATACCGCCCCGTTCAGCAGCAGCGTCAACCCTCCGATCAGCAGGAATGAAAGAAACACGCCCTGCTGCATCCGCCCCTGATTGCGTTTCCCGTAATATACGGAGATCATCGTTCCGCTGCCCATGCAAAGCCCCAGCAGAATCGAATTTAAAAATGTCATCAGCGTGTAGGACGAACCCACCGCCGCGAGCGCTTCCTTTCCGATATAACGCCCCACGATCAGCGTGTCCGCGATATTGTATACCTGCTGCAGCAGATTTCCGAGCATCATCGGAAATGCAAAGCGCAGCAGCGCCGGCGTGATGCCACCCCGGGTCAGATCGTTTGTTTTTGGATGTGCCATGACAATCGGTACGCTCCTTTCCTCATCCCTATTTAACCATGCATCCGCAGAATTTTCAAGCCGGCCGGCATGCCGGAGCCGTTTTTGCACAGGCACGAAACCTTTACACCGCACGCAAAGCATGCTATCATCATTCATACGAAAGGAACCAAATGACAATGAAACATGTGATACATATCTACGGAGCTTCCGGCTCAGGAACTTCCACGCTCGGCCGGAAAATATGTGATGAGCTGGGCTGGCGATTTATGGATGCCGATGACTATTACTGGCTGCCGACAAATCCCCGCTATACCGCAAAACGGGACAAATCAGAGCGTCTTGCGCTCATGAAACAGGATATACAGGCTGCGGACCATGCGGTTCTCGCCGGTTCCCTCGTCGGTTGGGGCGACGAACTGATTCCGCTGTTTTGCCTTGCTATCCGTGTCGTGACAGCTACCGATATCCGCATTGCCCGCATACGGGAGCGGGAATACAAAAAATTCGGAAGCCGCATTGAACCCGGAGGGGATATGTACCTGCAGCACATGGATTTTCTTGCCTGGGCTGCCGGTTATGACAACGGCGACATGGCGACGAGAAGCAGACGTCTGCACGATGAATGGCAAAAGCTGCTCCCGTGTCCGTGCATTACCGTAAACGGAGCGCAGGAGATCAACGATATGTATAAGGAGGTATCCCCATGGTTATATACAGAAATTTGAATAAAAACGAACTGTGTCTCGAATTGTTCAAAGACTTTCACCGCCGTCAGATTGTGACAAAATGCCGGCGGAGAGAAAACGGCAAATGGGTGATCAAAGATGACCCGTTCGTCGACGACTGGACCGGGGCCGATTACGACACGCTGATTTCCTGCCTGAAAAATACGCTCGCCACGGGCGGTTTCGTACACGCCGCCTTCGAGGACGAAGCGCTCAAGGGGTTTGTCTCGGTGGAACCCGCGCTCTTCGGCGGCGAACAGCGCTACCTCGACCTCTCCAGCATCCATGTATCGGAAGATATGAGGAGCCGCGGCATCGGGAAGAAACTGTTTGCCGCCGCAGGGAAATGGGCAAAGGAACACGGCGCACGCAAATTATACATCTCCGCACACTCCGCCATCGAGAGTCAGGCATTCTACGAAAAAATGGGCTGCGTTGAGGCCGAAGTCTACCATCAGGGGCATGTTACGGCCGAGCCGTACGACTGCCAGTTAGAGTGCAGATTATAAGTGCGGGTGGAAGCCATTTTCCGCCATGTAATTGATGCCCCCGCAATAAAAATTATTTTTCTTGTTTTAGCTTTTTTAATTTTAGGGAAAGGAAGAAAGGAAACAAAAGAGATGATTGAAAACAGGAATGTAAATATCATAACCGATGCGGACGGTAAAAAGCTGGTCTTGATTAACGATATCCGTTTTAAGGCAAAAGTGCGGGATGACTGGACGACTGTCGAAGAATACCTGAAAGCGTATATCGGGGATTTTTACGAAATTGAGGAAATTTCTGAAAAAATATATATTTCGGCAGATTTTCCCAATGAATATGCAAGTTCAGAAAGCCGTATCGCCTTAAAAGGCGCAGTGGCAAAGGCTAAAGCAAATGCTTCACAGGCTATTCCTGAACTTATAAGAATAGCCACCAATCCAAAACATGAGGCAAACAGAAAAGAAAAGCACAAAACAGATGCGGTATATGGATGGTATCGCTACAACATCAGATTTGCATTACCTGTATATGATGACAAAACGGGGAAAGTAGCAAGATATAATATTTACTCAGCAACTATGCTTGTCCGTCATGCGAATGATGGCAGGAAATATCTGTATGATATTTTGGCAATAAAAAAAGAAACGAGCAGCCCGCTTGAGTGAATACACTGTACGGTAAAAACCCATTTCTTATTGTCTATAATAAGCTATTTTTCAATTCCCGTCAATCCCCAATTTTGATTTTTCAGAATATGCATTCTTCCATACTTTCCGATATGATATTCTGTTGTATCCGAAAGTTCGAGGTCGGGAACCAGATAGTCGCCTTCCCAATGATATGTAATTTCCATATACAACCTTCTTTCTTTGTGCTAATCACATCATTCACTTGTCCTCATTATGCAAAAAGTCCTCCGCCTTATGGCGAAGGACTAAACTTTCAACCCAACCATTTGTATACCACATATCGGTCAGCGGTAAACTTTCCTTGTGTTTCCATTTTAGCAAGCACAAAGCGGAAAGTCAATAAAACTTTCATCTACAAATTTTCCTTCCTACATCGCGCGCACCTTCTCCCGCACCTTCAATACCATGGGCGGCGCTACCGACAATTCATCCACGCCCATATCCACAAACGCTTCCGTAAGCGCGGTATCCGCACCCAATTCTCCGCAGATTCCCACCCATTTTCCGCACTTGTGCGCATTGTCAACCACCATCTGAATCATGCGCAGAATCGCCGGATGATGCGGATTGTAAAAGTCGTCAAGCTTCTGGTTCTGTCTGTCAATCGCCAGCGTATACTGTGTCAGGTCATTTGTGCCGATGCTGAAAAACTCTACCATCTCCGCCAATTCATCGCTGATCATCACTGCCGCGGGCGTCTCTATCATAATGCCCTGCTCCGGCATCCGGTACGGGACGCCGGCCGCTTTCAGTTCCTGCTCGACCTCGCCGACAATCGCATAAATCTGCCTTACCTCCTCCGCGGAGGTAATCATCGGATACATCACGGAAAGATTGCCGTAAGCCGCGGCCCGCAGAAGCGCACGAAGCTGTGTTTTAAAAATCTCCGGCTGTTTTAGACAGATACGGATGGCCCGATAGCCCATTGCCGGATTATCCTCTTTTCCGAGCGCAAAATAGTCCGCCTGCTTATCGGCGCCGATGTCAAGCGTCCGGATCACCACCTTCTTCTGTCCCATCATCTGCACGACCTGCCGGTAGGCCGCAAACTGCTCCTCCTCCGAAGGGAAATCATCCCGCCCCAGATACAAAAATTCGCTGCGGAACAACCCGATGCCGCCGGCGTCGTTTTCCAGCACATACCCCACGTCGCTGACGCTTCCGATATTGGCATAGATATTAATCTTCCTCCCGTCACGCGTCTCGTTTGCCTTCCCCCGCAGTTCCCCGAGCAGGCGGAGCTTTTCCCTCTCACTCTCAATTTTTTTCTGCGCCTCGCCGCATTCGGCTTCCGTGGGTTCAAAAATAACCTCTCCCGCATCTCCGTCCACAATCGCCGTCATCCCCGTGCCAATCTCATTTAAATCAAGCGGTACGCCAATCAGCGCCGGAATGCTCATCATCCGGGCAAGAATGGCCGTATGCGAATTTGTGGAGCCGTGTACGGTCACAAAGGCCAATATCTTACTCTTATCCATCTGCACGGTCTCACTCGGGCTTAAATCGTCCGCGACGATAATCGAAGGTTCCGCCGCCGCGAGCTCCGCTTCGTCCTGCCCTGACAGGATTCTGATCAGACGCGCGGAAATGTCTTTGACATCCGCCGCGCGCGCACGCATGTAATCATCCTCCATGCCCGCAAACATAGCCGCAAAGTTATCCCCCGTTATGGCTGCGGCGTACTCCGCATTTACTGTTTCCGTCCGAATCACATGGCAGATGGCATCCAGATAATCCTCATCCTCCAGCATCATCCGGTGCACCTCAAAGATCGCGGCGCCAGGCTCCCCCCACTTCTTTTACTGCCTTTTCATAAAGCGCCGCAAGCTGCTGCTTTGCCCGCTCCGTTGCATCATAAACCCTCTCGATTTCCCGGTCGGTATCCTCCGTCCTTGTCCTTCTGACCGGCTCCTGACTGCCGTGCCAGACCGTCACCTTTCCCATTGCAATTCCGCTGTATACGGTTTTTCCCGAAAATTTTTCTGCCATACCCGCTCTCCTCTTTACAGGTTTTCCTTTAAGAATGCCTCAAGCGCCGCCGCTGCCGCATCCTCGTCCTCTCCGTTCACCTGCACGGTGATCTCCATGCCCTGTTTTACGCCGAGTCCCATCAGTCCAAACAATTTTTTCGCATCCACGGTCTTCCCGTCCTTCGTCACGGAGACCGACGACGCAAATTCCTTTGCCGTTTTCACAAGCTCTCCCGCCGGACGCGCATGGATTCCCTCTTTGTCTGTGATTCTATATGTAAATTCTCTCATAATAAATGACCCCTTTCCCGTTCGGATTATTCTTCATTTCTGCGGGGCACTACAGCCCCGCATACACCTGTTCCACCTCTTCTTTCGTCGCCAGTTGTTCCGAAAATGCGCTGGCGCTTCCGGCGGAGACTCCCATGCGGAATGCATGCTCATAGTCCTTCTTTTGGGTCCATCCCGCCAGAAAACCTGCCACCATGGAATCCCCGGCGCCGACTGCGTTTACCAGCGTCCCCTTCGGCGCCGCAAGCATATGCACTTCACCCGTCTCGTCCGCCAGAACGGCACCCTGACCCGCCATGGACACCAGTACGTTCCTTGCTCCTCCATCCTGAAGCTTTTTTGCATAGGGCACAACCGATTCCCTTGTGTCTAACGTCACGCCAAAAAGTTCTCCCAGCTCATGATTATTCGGCTTAATCAGAAAGGGCCGATACCGCAGTACATGAAGGAGCAATTCTCCCGTCGCATCCACGGCAAACAGCACGCCCCGGTTTTCCAGCCGTTCCATAATATCGCTGTAGATAGAATCCGGCAGACACTTCGGGATGCTGCCCGCCAGCACAAGGGCATCCCCCGCGCAAAGCGCATCCAATTTTTCAAACAGTTTCTCCACGGAGGCCGCATCAATCTGCGGCCCCATTCCGTTAATTTCCGTCCCGTCGTAATCTTTTAATTTGACATTAATCCGGGAAATTCCTCCATCAACCCGGATAAAGTCCGCGAGCAGTCCGATCTTTTGTACTTCCTTTTCAATCTGTTCCCCGGTAAATCCGGCCGTAAATCCCAGCGCCGTATTTTCAATTCCAAGATTGCGCAGAACAATCGATACATTGATTCCCTTTCCGCCCGGAAATATCTGCTCCGCCGTAGTGCGGTTTGTCATGCCCATCCGAAATTCTTCCATGGACACGATATAATCCAGCGACGGGTTAAATGTTACGGTGTAAATCATACTCATTTTCCTCCGAAATGTGCAAACAGCATATCCTCCGCCTCTTTGGACCAGAGTCCCTTATTTCGCTTACAGCATGCGTCAAGCTCCTTAAAAAACGGGTCCTTCTCCCCGAGCTTCCCGAAGTCCTCAATCGCCGTCATCGGCATGTCAAACTGGATGTAAGCCAGTTTCTTGCCGCCCGGGATATCCGGCAGGTTCTTCGTTGTCTCGACGATAGAATCAATGCCGCCGACATGGGTCACCATCACTGCCGAATTAATCAGCCCGGCCGCGGATTTTGCAATCGCCTCTTTCATATCGTCTGTGTTCCCGCCTGTCGAGCCCATAATTTTGGTCCGCGCATAATGACAGTCATAGAGATTCATATTCGCAGAAAACTGCGTGTCGGTCGGTCCTGCAAAGAAATTCAGGCAGCCGTCAACCGCGAGCAGCCTGTCGCCCATCTCCGCAATGCTCTTTACCGGGGCGTACACAAACACGTCGCTGTATCCGACGCCCCCCGTGAGCGCGCGCAGCTCTGCGACCGGATCTTCCATATTTGCCGTATTGACATAATGCAGCTCCACACCCTTTACCTTCGCTTCTTCCTCCGGGATCACTTCCTTCGCCCGCGCAATCTTTGCGTCATTGATATCCGTGACGACAATCCGCTTCGGCTTATTCTCAAATGTAAGCCCATAACTTACCGCCCCGAGTCCCATCGGGCCGCATCCGCCGAGAATCAGGATATCGCCGCCCGCGAGCGTTCCCATCTTGTGCTCATAGGAAAGATGCTCCGTGTGATAATTACTGTGGTACCCCCCGATACAGCAGCTCATCGGCTCGCCGAGCGAAGCTTCAAAATAGCTGTCGCCGTCATATTCCCAGATACAGCCCTTCTCTATCACATCATTCGGGAAGATGCAGTAGGTTGCCGCCCCGCCGAAAAATTCATACGAATATCCCGGTGATTCCATCTGGCCCGGAATCGCGGGCTGCTGTGCAAATTTTTTCCCTTCGTGGAACTGGTCTTTCCACTTTGCGCCGACTTTTACGATATCACCGGTAAACTCGTGGCCGATAATCACCGGATGCTCCGCCACATTTTCCGGCACGCGCTTGTGATTTTTTCCCGCCTGTACCATTTTCCAGGTCGACATGCAGATACTGTCGCTCACGACCCTTACCAGAATCTCATCGTCCTTAATTTCCGGAAGTTCAAATTCCTCCAGTCTGATATCATGCGCTCCGTAAAGTCTGACTCCTTTTACTTTCATTTTTCCTCCATTCCGCCGCCTTCTGCGGCTTTTCCATCTATCTATTTATTTTCGCTTTCTATGTACCGTTTTCCGGTTCCCGCTCTGTTCCTGCCATCCGCGCTGCCTAGTTCAGCTGCTCCAAAATCCAGTCCGCATCTTCCGTCGTTTTTAATTTTTCCAAAACATCCTCATCTTCCAGCATGCCACAGATTTTACCGAGCAAATCCAGATGTTCGTCGCCGATTCCGGCGATACCGAATACAAGCTGCGCCCGCTCCGCTCCGAAATCAACTCCCTCCGGATACTGCAGCAGGACAATCCCTGTCTTCTTCACGGTATCCTTCGCCTGTGAAGTCCCGTGTGGAATGGCCACGCCCATCCCCATATAGGTAGACACCAGCCGCTCACGCTCCTGCATCGCATCGACATACGTCTCATCCACATAGCCCAATCTTGCGAGAAGCTCACCCGCAGTCCGGATTGCTTCCTCCTTCGAGACCGGCTTCTGATTCAGTTTCACGCCGTCTCTCACCAGAATCTGCTTTCCTGCGGCTGTCTCTTCCTGCTTTTTCGCCTGCTCCGCAGCCTTTGTCTGCGTTTCCGCCGGACGTTCCCCGCCCTTTGTCAGCCGCTCATACAGCGCATCCAGCGCCGGGTCCGCAAGGAAATTCTGCAACGTCACAACCTGCGCCTGCGGCACGGATTTTCTCGCGCGGTCTGCGAGTGTGACCTGCACCACCGCGATATCGCAGTCTGCCGGAATATTGTCCACCGATGTATTGATCACCGTTAAATCCGGCCTCTGCGCTTTGATTCGGTTTCTGAATTTCGTTGCTCCCATCGCGGAGGAACCCATCCCCGCATCGCAGGCAAACACGATCTTTCGAACACCTTCCGTCTTCACGTCTGACGCAGGCTGCGCCGCAAGCCCTTTTGCCTCCGCTTTGCGACCTGCCACCTCTTCCTGCGCTTCCTCGAGGCTCTTTCCTTTCGACATGCGGACAATGACGGACGCAATCCCGAAGGAAACCGCGGCCGCGATCAGCACACCCACAAAAACGGAAACTACGCTGTCCTTTGACGCCATCATCATATATGCCAGAATCGAACCGGGGGATGCCGGTCCCACCAGCCCCGCATCTGTCAGCGTATACCAGAAAATCGCCGCGATATTTCCGGCAATCGGAGCCAAAATCACCAGCGGATTCATCAGGATATACGGAAAATAAATTTCGTGAATGCCGCCCAGCAGATGGATGATCACCGCACCCGGAGCCGACTGCTTTGTCTTTTTGTCCTCGCAGAAAAACATGTACGCCAGCAGTACGCCGAGTCCCGGCCCGGGATTTGCCTCCAGCATATACATAATCGATTTCCCTGTCTCCGCCGCCTGTGCCGTGGCAATCGGAGTGAAAATGCCGTGATTAATCGCGTTGTTTAAAAACAGGACCTTCGCAGGCTCGATAAATACCGCAATCAGCGGCAGCATCCCATGCTCCACCAGCGCGCCTACTCCCATACTCAAAACCGCGAGAATCAGATTCATAAACGGGCCGATGACAAGGTAGCTTATCATCGCAAAAATCATGCCCATAATGCCGACGGAAAAATTGTTGATCAACATCTCAAAACCAGCCGGCATATGCCCTTCCATTGCCTGATCAAATTTTTTGATACAAAGGCCGGACAACGGGCCGATAATCATCGCCGCCATCAGCATCGTCGTGCCCGTATCGCTCATAACAGCACCGACCACCGCAATCGCACCGACCACCGCGCCACGCTCCCCGCCGACCATCTTCCCTCCGGTATACGCAATTAAAATCGGAATCAGATACACGAGAATCGCCGAAAAAATCGTGGCAAAGCCCGCATGCGGAATCCACCCGCTCGCGTTAAAAAAGGCTGCAAGAAATCCGAAGGCGATCAGCGCACCGATATTGGGCATAATCATCGCCGAGAGGAACTTGCCGAACCGTTGAACACCATTCTTCATAAACGTCTCCTTCACTATTTCGGTTTCCCGAATGAAAACCGTTTTGTTTTATATAACCTGTACGCCATGTCTTCTGCAGTCCTCCTTAAATTCCTCCGGAAGGTTTCCGTCCGAAATAATAAGATCCACATCGCTAAGACCGCAGAAGGAATAGGTGCTTTTCACACCTGCCTTTGCAGAGTCCATCAGGATAATTCTCTGTTCCGCCCGATTCAGAACCGTCCTTTTCAGAACCGCTTCCTCGTCTACGCCGCAGTTAAACCCTGTCTCGTCACAATAGCTTGTAACGCCCATAAACGCCTGGTCAAAGTTAATCCGCCCTACTTCCTGGACCGTATGAATCCCGCACACACTCATACTGTAGCGATTCATTTTCCCCCCAAGCACATACACGGAAGGGTTCGACAACCTGCCGAGCTCCGCCGCGCAGGTCAGGGAATTTGTGTAAATCAGACTTGACTGATCGGGCATGCAGGAAGCTAACATCGTTGTGGTACTCCCCGAATCCAGAAAGATCGTCGTATCCTTCCGGACATACTCCAGCGCCTTTTTCGTAATCAGCTGCTTTGCCTCGATGTTGCGCACCTGCCTCCGGCTTAACATATCGTCTGTCCCAATCACGACATCCACGGACTTCGCGCCTCCGTGCACACGGACGATTCGCTTCGCCTCATCGAGCGCCTTTAAATCCGTCCGCAGCGTCATCTCGGATACCTGCGGGAAATTTCCTTTCAGCTGTGCAAAGCTGATATTCCCGCTCTGATTCACCAGTTCCACAATTGTATTTCTGCGCTGTTCCATTGCATCCATCCTGATATCCTCCCTGTAAACCTATGTCTTTTTCGCCGTTGCTTTCATAGCGATCTCACTCCTTTCATATTAACATTTTTTTGCCCCCTCTTCAACTTTTGTTTTCGTTTCAAAAGTTTAAAATCGGCATAAACTGTTATATCAAAAGTTTATGCTTTTATAATAACAGTGCTTTTGCTGGTTGTCAACTTTTATTTCAACAATTTTTGTTTTTAATACAAAAAGAGAGGAACAGCTTATCGCTGTTCCTCTCTTTTTACGGTTTCTCATTATTTAAGTTCCATCCATGTCGTGTCTGTTTTCCTTTCGGCCGTGTCTATTTCCCTTCGGGCTTACCGCCGCTCTTTTTCGCCTGCAGCAGGAAATATGCCGCTACCAGCACTGCTGCCAGCACCAGAAGAATCCATATGACAGGGCTTACGCCGCCCTCCTGCTTTTCATCCGCCGCAGGTATATCTCCGGCGTCTGTCTCCGGCGCTTCCGGTACAAGCTTCGCAAGCACTTCCGTTCTCATTTCCGCATTGCACACCGTGCAGAAATAAGTCGCCACACCTTCCGCCGTCTCGGTCGGAGCCGTGGTAATCACACTCTCGCCCTCCTCATGCTTTCCGTAACCGACTGCAAACGGGCTGAGCGTACTTGTAAGGACAAGTCCCTCTTCCGTCACTTCCGTCTCTAACTGCTCCACGGTTCCGTCCTCTTTCACATGAAGCACTGCAAAGTGATAATCCTTATAATTCTCCTTCGTCACGTTTCCCGGCAATGAAAGTATAAACGTAGTCATGCGGTCATGCACCGCCGTCTCCTTTCCTCCCTTCACCTGAATCAGGTCGACATTGACATAGACCACCTGCATGTTTTTAAACGCGTCTTTGTACTGTCCTTCCACGCCTTTTTTGAGAACGTCACGGTCCTCCTTCGAGATCTCCGTTGTCCGAAGCTCCATTCCGTCCGGAAGCGTTTCCCCGGCAGATGCCTTAAGCGGAGCTTTCCCCTCTGAAGTCTGCTGCGTCCCTTTGGCAGTCGTATTTTTCTGCTGTGGACGCCGCGCAGGCGTTTTCTGCGAGCCACCGGAAGCATTCGCTCCGTCCCCCTGCGTCTGTGTGCCCGAATCGTTATTTCCCGGCGGGTTCGGTCCCGGCGGATTCGGTCCCGGCGGGTTCGGATTTTCGGTATCCTCCGTATCCTCCGTATCTTCGGTGTCCTCCGTATCTTCGGTATCTTCGGTATCCTCCGTGTCCTCAGTGTCTTCGGTATCGTCCGGCTTCGGAAGTTTATCCGTCTTCTTTCCGGCCGAGAGCACCGCGCCGCAGCCTTTACAGCAGATATCTCCCGTATATCCTTCCTCCGTCACCGTCGCTTCCTTTACATTCCGAAGCTCGGTTCCGCCTGTATGGTTTTCCGGATCTTTGCTGCCGTATTCCTGCCCGCAGGTCTCGCAGACCGCTTTGCTCTTGCAGGTTGCCTCTCCGCCGTGATGTCCCTTTGCGGAGCCCGCATCCGTCTTCGTATCTGTTGCGCCGCACCCGTATGCACAGACTGCCGTCTTCGTTCCGTCCTCGGTACAGGTCGCGTTGTTGTCCGATTTATAATCGGCAAAGCTGTGACCGTCCGGATTGATTTTCCCGTATTCCACGCCGCAGATCTCGCAGACCGCTCTCTTCTTACAGGTCGCCGTACCGCCGCTGTGCGTATGCTGCAAATATTCCGCGGCGCCGATATCAGGCGCGCTGCCCTCCGTATTTCGATTTCCGAAGAAATCAAGATCATAGCGCACACCGCCAACCCGCGGGAAATTCGTTCCCATCACATATTTGATGGACTCTTCCCTGTTCTGCTGATCCATCGCCTCCGAAATTATGGTTCCCCAGCCGCCCTGGTACTGCTCCTCAAGCTTGCTCGGCGAAAGGCTTCTGCCGTCAAAAACATCACAGGAACCGGTCGTATCTCCCGTCGCGAAATATGCGATTGCCTCCTCAAGCGTGACTCCCTTATCGATGACCGGCGCCCCGGACGCAAGCTGATAACCCGCCAGCTCCTCCGCGCTTCCGGTCCGCGGGACGGACGTATCGTTCGTCTCCGGTGCACTGCCCGCGCCCACAAGCACGCTTGCCGTATCCGCAATCACAACGGGATTTACCTCCTCAGCCGGCGGCTGTATTCCTCCGACCCAGGCATTGTTGTACAGGTTGATCACCGCTTTTATATTGGCCGTCTCGCCGCCGTACATCGTCGTCTGCGACGCCGGATAGCAGAACAGATTGTTAAACACATAAAAGTCCTTGACGCCGCGCCCTTTATTTTGATTCCGGCCTGTGTTGGAAAGATAGAACAACCCCTTTCCAACCGCGTTTTGCGAGTAAATCGTATTGTTGTAGAGCATCGTTCCCATCGGAAGCCCCTGCGCAAACTCAAACGCCTTGTCGCAGTCGTTCTGGCTCACATTATAGCGCACGGTGACCGCCGTCTGCGGGTATCCGCCCATGATCAGCATAAATCCGCCCTCATTGTTATGGCTGTAATTATACTGCATCAGCGAATAGGAGGAGGCGTGATCACAGTCTAAGCCCTGTCCGTCCTGCACACTGTGCGTATCGTAGGTCTCATTGTACTGAATCACCGTGTTCGCCGCCTGGAACGGCCAGATTGCCACGTTGTAGCCCGTATTCTGATAGCGGCAGTCGCGCGCTAAGTTGTGCTCGATCAGCGTGCCGTCCGTATCACGCGTCGTGATTCCGTCCCCGCCGATTTTTTCGAGATAATTTCCCCGCAGAACCACATTCGTGGACGGGTACCAGTTCACCGGTTTTGCTCCGTCATTGCCCAGCCACTGATTACACCATGCCGAGCTGACAAGCTTGATGCCGGAGCGGTCCACATTCCGTATCGTACATCCCTCGATGAGCACGTCGTCATATTTTGTCGGCACGCCGGAGAGCTGCATATTCGTCACGGTCGCCTGCACGTCAAAGAAAATTCCGCCGTTCCACTTTACGTTATTATTTCCGTTGACGTCGTGGATATAGCAGTTTTTGATGTGGATTCCCGACACCACGCCGAAATCTTTCGCCGATACATTGATGGCGCGCAGATTCGTCTCCGTATTGTTATTTCCATTCAGCGTAAACACGCTCTTATACTTCGGCGAAGTATTCGTGATCTCCAGGTTCTGAATCGTGATGTACTGCTGATTGTACAGGGAAACCACATTCTCAACCACGCCGCCTCCGTCTAAGCGCGGCAGTTCTCCCTCTCCGTACGCGTCAACCGTAATCGGGCTCTCGGCACTTCCCATGCCGGAAAATGCAAACTGCTGACCCGCAAAGACGCTTCCACGCTTTAAGTAGATGCCGCTTCCCGGCGCAAGCACGACACCTTCCCTGGCAAGCGGCGCAAAGCTCTTCCACGGGCGCTCCATCGTCCCGGGATTCGCATCGTCTCCGCCTGCGGAATCAATGTAATAGCCGCGCGCGCCGGACGGTTCGGATGACTCAAACACCACCGCCACCGTGAGTGTACCCTTCTGTCCGGACGGTACGGTAAATTTATTGTCCGTCACAACAATCTGTGCATTCTCTTCGATATAGCATTTCGCCAGCCGGTACCCCGCCTTCGCAGACGCAGTGACGATAATCTCGTCTCCCTCCACCGCAGAATACGCGCTGAGTTCCGCAATGCCGCTCTTACGCTCCACGTCCTCGGTGTCCGCGCCGTTCTCGCGCAGCAGCACCTTCACGCCGATCGCCGTCTTTTCTGGCATGCGCTCCACCATAAAATTGTCAAAGCACACCTTGCTGCCGTATGTCATATTGTAAAGCCCCGCCGCGCTGCCGATCGGCCAGTCATCCTGCGACGTGTAGCTCAAAATCTCTTTTCCGTCCGCGAAAAACGTCACCGTATTTCCCACAACCTCAAGCGCGACATGGATCTTTTTCGTGTCAAATGTAAACACCTTTCTGGCAAGCTCCACACTCGTCGCATCAGAGCCTGCCGGAGCGGACTTAAACAACACCGTACTTCCGTTCAGCACAAGCACATAGCGTCCGTTCGGGGAATCGTCCGCCCCCCGGAACGCGATCTGCATCGTTCCGGCCGCCGTATCCTGCTTCCAGATATCCGCGGAAATCCGATAGCCTTCCTCCGGTTTTAAGCCGGAGAAGATATCCTTATTCAAAAGAAGATAGTTGGCGCCGCCGCTCTTTGCATCGAGCGTCAGAATCCCGTCTTTCTGTACCGCTCCCGCCGCCGCGCCGACGGTCTTATAAGCGGGATCAAGAGACGCCGCGCCGAAATCATCGTAAAACAGCTCAAACCGCCCCGGCACCCTGGTCTTAAAATGCGCGACCACGGTGACATTCCCCGTCTTGCTGTTGAACACAAAGCTGTTGTCCGCGATCGGCAGATGGCCGTCCGTGCTCGTTCCGTCTTCCTTGAAGGACTCATAACGGTCAAATACATACCCGTGCTTCGGGGAAGCCGTAAGCGTCACGCGGTCCCCCTCATAGCCGCTCATGACATTTGCGGTCAGCGTGCCTCCCGTGGTATCGTTCATTTTTCCGTCTGTCGCCGAGACAAGCTTTACCGTGTACTCCGGTCCGCTCTGCTGCTCGTCCGTCGTGATATCCAGGTTGGAAATGCCAAAATCCTGCGCCGGATATTCCCCTGCAACCGCAAAATATCCTTTCTGCATCGCCCCGATCTTTGCATCTGTCACCTGCACAACGGGCGTCTGTCCGCCGTTAATATAAACCTTTATCGTATTATCCGCGACATCGATGTCCACCGCATAGGTTTTTCCCAGTGTAAACGCATAATTCCCCTGCGCTAATTTTGTTGCGTTCGTGTCGCTGTTATTGCCTGTCGCCGTCTGAATCGCGACAGCCCCGTTCTTCGTGTCAAGTCTTACCTCAAGACGCTCTCCCGACGAATTGTAAAGCGGATTTTCCATTTTAAACGCGGCCTTCACGCTGGCGTTTGTGTGCCCGGCATTCAACGTCATATCCATCCGTATCCGGAAATTTTTCGCGCTGACCATGTCCACAAGACTCATGGCGTTGCACTTGCCGCTTCCTTTGATTGTCGCCGTATTATCGGCAAATGCGACGCTGCTGCTCGCGTTTGCCGTCTGCGTTTTCCACTTGCTGCCGTTTGCAAAATCATCCTGTGCAAGCACACGGCCAAGCGCGTCAATATGTGTAACCGAATCCGGAGTGTCCCCCCCTCCGCCGGTCTCGTCAGACGTAATCTTTAAATTTGAAATCTCCCAATTCTGATTTGCATATTGTCCCGCAACTGCAAAGTACCCCTGCGCCATACTTCCGACGATTGCGTTTGTGTATGTCGTTCCGACCTGCACGCCGTCTATATATACGGAAACGCTGTTATTCGCACTGTCCACCAGAATATCCAGACCAAAACTCTGATTCTGTGTCCATGTAAAACTGCCATACTCAGATGTGACACTCTGCGCACCCGCCTGTCCCGTTACTTTTTGCAGATGAATCTTTTTCTGGCTCATCTGAACCCGCACCTGCAGGTATTCGCCTGTGCATGTCTGATCTGCGCACTTAAATCCCATCTTTAAATCCGCAGCCTGCCCTGCGGCCATCAGCGGAGTCACATCCATCGAAATCAGAAATTTATCGACATCGATCTTTCCCTTGTTCCATACGGCGCCGTTAAACGGTCCGCTTCCGCTGATCGCAAGTTTCCCGCTCGCAATCGAAGCCGCCCCGATACAATTCCACTTGCTGTCATCCGCAAACCCTTCCGCAAGCGTGTTTGCAAGCGGCGTGATATGCGTTGCCGCCCGCTCAATTCCAAAGGTTGACACCGGCTCCTCCGTCGTCTCGGTTTCTTCCGGGTCCTCCGTTGTCTCCGGTTTTTTCGTCTCCGTCGATTCCGGTTTTTCCGTCGTCTCGGTTTCTTCCGGCTTCTCCGTTGCCTCCGGTTTCTGCGTCTCCGTCGATTCCGGCTTCTCCGTTGCCTCCGGTTTCTGTGTCTCTGTAGATTCCGGTTTTTCCGTCTCCGTTGTCTCCGGTTCCTGTGTCTCCGTCGATTCCGGTTTCTGCGTCTCTGTAGACTCCGGTTTCTGCGTCTCCGTCGATTCCGGTTTTTGTGTCGTCTCCGGCACCTCCATAGACTCCGGTTCTTCCGATGTCTTTGCTCCCGTCTCCGGTTCTTTGATTTCCGCAGACCCTTGCTGCACCGTTCCCGGCAGATCTTCTTTCAGCTCCGTACTCCACGCCGTCGTTCCGGTCTGAAATACAAGCAGAAAGCACAACATCAGGCAGGCAATCCGTCTTACCTTTTTCATTTTCCGCATCCTCCTTCCCCAAAAACTATTCCGTTACATTTCCTCTTCCCGTAAATCCAAAATTTCACTTTTGTATATTCTGTCGCCGAGCTCCTGCGTCAGCATACCTGCCGCATATTGCTCCGCCACGGCTCCCTGCACCTCGTCAAAAGGCTGGTACGTTCCTTCCCCGCGGTTTTTGCAAAACGCCTCCCACTCCATGCCGTACTCGTCCGTCCAGCCGTACCGCTCTCCCGCAGGGAGCTCTAAGAGCACGGCGGCAAGCGCCTCGTTCTGCTCGGAGAGCGTCCGCAGATTGTACGGACCCAAAACAATCTCTTCCTCATATGCCACCCTGGAATCGGCCCAGGCCGTCACGTCAGCCGTAATCTCTCCGAATTCCCAGTAGTCTTCCAAATGCTCCTCATACCATGCGAGAAGTTCCTCCTCCGAGGCTTCCTGCATGATCGCATCCTTTAAGGCCCTCTCATACTCTCCCATCCGGATGCTGTAATATTGAAATGGCGTATACTCCGTCACTCCGTAAACGACTCCGCCCGCTTCCTTTGTCTTTGCCCGCTCTTCGTTTACCTCTGAAAGCTCCGCGAGAAACGCCTCGTAGGAAAAAGCGTCTTCCGTCACTCCCTCCTCCCTGGCCCATTGCTGCAAAACCTTCATGCGGACCGCCTCGTCCGCATCATCGCCGAGCAGCGAGAGTTCCTCCGCGGACACTGCTTCCCCGTTCACATATAAGGGGGCTTCCCGCACTTCGCCGCAACCCGCGGCAAGCAATATCCACACGGCAAGCACACATCCCGGGCACAAACCTTTCGTCCCTGACCTCACACAAAATCCCCCTCACATATAGCGGTAGATATTAAACACATTGATCACGATAATGACGGCCATAAGTCCGATAAAAAGGCGGTCAACCGTCTTTCCGTCTATCTTTTTATTGACTCCGCTCCCCGCAAGCCCGCCCAAAATACCGCAGGCTACCATAAGCAGCAATGTGGAGGGTTTAAATTCCGGCACGTTTCCCTTTACCAGCGTACTGATCAGGCTTGAAATCTGTGAAAACATGATGATATAGATCGAATACATCGCAGCCTGTTTTGACTCCATCGAAAACAGGAAGAAAAGTGCCACCAGGTTAATCGGCCCTCCGCCGATACTCAAAAACGATGAGAGAATCCCCAAAAACACGCCGACCAGAAAAATCACGGCCGTATTTTGAACCTGAAGCGTTTTGATCCGCGCTTTGTTCACCGTATACAGCAGGGTCCCGACCGTGAGCACCAAAAGCACCGCGGCCTGGACGGCTCCGACACGGCTGGTATCATCCATCCGGGCCAAAACGCCCTGATAAAGCGATTTCCCGACAAGTCCCCCGACGACCCCGCCGAGTGCGATCACCGTCGCGAACCGTTTATCAAACGTGAACGTATGCTCCGCCTTCATGTTCTTGTACATCGAGACGACGGACATCGAAAGCACCGTACAGCCTGACAGAAAGGAAACCGTCGTCACCGCAAGGATTCCTGTCGCATCGAGCACCGGCTTGATAATGACGCCGCCCCCGATTCCGCAGATTGCTCCCACCGCGGAGGAAAAAAAGCACACAAGAAATATTATGACCGTTTCCATCGTTCTCCTCCGATCCATACCTCCGCCGGCGCATTGTGCTCGTCGAGCAGTACCAGATCCGCATCCTTTCCGTCCGCGATGGAACCCTTCTCCTCAAATACGCCGATCAGTCTGGCCGGATTTTCCGTCAGCATCGGCAACACCTTCTCCAAAGGCAGCCCCGTGTAGGAGAGCATATTTACAAGCGCCTTATCCTGCGTCAGCGTGCTTCCGGCCCGCACACCGGTATCCGCAAGCTTTGCGTCCCCGTCCTCCACGACAACCTGATTGACGCCGAGATGATAATTCCCGTCCGGCAGACCCGCGGCCATAATCGAATCCGTGATCAGAACGACGCGGTCCGTCCCTTTTGCTTTTACAATCAGCCGCACCGTACCCGGATGCAGATGGCGCCCGTCACAGATAACCTCACAGTACACGTCGGACTCAAGCGCCGCACCGAAAATCGCCGGTTCGTGCTGGTGCAAAAGCCGCATCGCATTCCCCGTGTGTGTCACGGCGGCCACGCCTGCCGCCACCGCGCGCATCGAAGTCGCATAGTCCGCACCGGAATGTCCCATCGCAGCCGCAATCTCAAGCTCCCTCAACGCCGGAATCAATTCCGCCACGCCGTCCACCTCCGGCGAGACCGTCATATACCGGATGCAGCCTCCTGCAAGCGCCTGATACTCCGCGGCAAGCCCCGCGTCCCCGGTTCGCAACAGTTCTTCCGGCATCGCACCTTTATATTCCGATGAGAGAAACGGCCCTTCGAGGTGGATTCCAAGCAAATGCGCGCCGCTGCGCTTCTGCCCGCGAAAACCCAGGCACTGCCCGATGCACCACTCCGTCTGCTCCTTTGTATCCGTCAACACCGATGCGAGATAGGACGTCGTCCCGTGCGACGCGAAAAAGTTTCCGATTTTTTCGTAGCCGTCCGTGTCCGCTCCGTTTACATCGATTCCCATCGCACCGTGTGTGTGAATATCGATAAAGCCGGGTACAAGTTTCCTTCCTTTCGCGTCAAAAACTTCCGCACCCGCGCGGATTTCTTTGTCCTCCCCGTAAATCTTCAGCTTTCCGTCCCGGATTCCGATCGTTCCGCGGCAAAATTTATGATCTATGTACAGTTCCCCGTTCATGATATATGTCTCGTCCATGTAAATCCCCCGCCTATGGCAGCTCGGCCACGAATTCTGTGATCCGGATCAGCGCATCTGCATGCCCCTGCAGAAGCGTCACCGGAAAATGCGCCGATACCTCTCCGTACGCCGCATGGCGCACAACACTGCGGTGCCAGTCGCGGAAGCATCCAAGCCGCACTTTTCTCGCGCTGCAGATTTCGTGCATCCCGATCGTAACACAGTACTTCGGCATATCGTCGATCGCACCGTTCAAATCCCCGATCGCATTCGCCGTGCGCGTCTCCCTGCTGATCTCAAGGACTCTGGTGTGCAGATTTCCGAACTCCTCCGGCGTGAGCGCGTCGTCGGACTCGTTAAACGCGAGATGTCCGTTAATGCCGATTCCGCCGAAGCAGATATCGACGCCGCCGAGACGCTCAATCAGTTCGCCCATCGCAGCCGGGTTCTTCGGGTCCGGAAATACCCGCTGCTCCGGCGACATCACAAGCTCCGGCCGTATTTTTGTGTACACGGTCCGCTCCATAAAACCGCGAAAACTCAAAGAGTCCTCCTTTGCGATCCACTCTTTTTCGTCTGTCAGATATTCGTCCATATTTAAAAACCAGACATTTTTTAAGCTGATGTTCCCGCTGTTTACCAGCTCCACAAAATAGGGATACTGGCCGACGGGGCCGACCGGACAGATAAATACGGTCCGCTCACCCAGCTCGTTCTTCCTCTGTATCTCATCTGCCATCTCCTGCGCGATCTCGCGGAATACAGCCTCATTGTCCGGCAGCACCGCAACCGGAATCTTCGGAGCCTCCAAAAGCTTTTCCCTGTTGTAACTGTTATATTCGTGTCTCATATTCGATCCCTTTCTCTGCCCCTGATGCAGTCCTGTATATTTTTTTGTAACCTCCAGAACACGGTATACATCCAGATATGGCTGATATTCCGGCTCCTTTTCGCAGATATAATCCCGCAGCGTCTCCCACTTTTCGTCGGCCGAACCCTGCTCGCCGCGCGCGAGTGCGCCGAGCGCATCCGCAAATAACATAATATAGTTTCTGTGATATTCCAAAAGCTCCCAGCAGAAAGACACATAACTTCCGTCCGCATTTTGGTGCCGCAGAATCTCCGGCGCAAACGCTGTGCAGCATTCCCTGATATGGTCCATGTGCTCCGCCGTTTTTTCGTCTTTTCGCTCTCCCTTTCCGTTTACATAATCACAGTCGGAAAAGTCCGAAAGCTCCGTCAGATACCGCAGTACGGCGGGCCAGTCATCACCGTAGCAGGCCGCAAAATATTCTGTGATCACGTCATCCGCCGCAGTGTTTTCGTCAAAAAGTGTGTACGCCATCATGTAATTCGGCAGCGCATTCGGCAGCGCCGCGCGCAGCTCCTGACAGCTGATATAACCGCAAAGCCCCATCTGCCCAAGCTTTTGTATATCGCCGTGAATCACCCGCGCGATGTGCACATACCCGAAATCCCCGTAATGCGCGCGCCCCAGCGGATAGTCGTACACGAAACCGTCCCCGTCAAACACCGCCTGCCAGCCCGCGAGAAACGCCATGTTTTCCGCAAGGCTTGTCGGAAGCGTCACACGATTGCGCACAAACGCCGGAAGCTCCTTCACCGGGCCGCCCAATTCATAGCTCTTTTGAAACGTCCGGCTGATCGGCGCGAACATCAGAACAAACCGTTCCGGGTGCAGCAGGCGTTTTTCCACCGGCGGCCACAGAAGTTCCTGGTAGAGCAGAAAGACGATGCGGGTCGCAAGCCCTGCCTCCGTAAGTCTGCGGTCAATTTCATTTAAGATCTCCACATACTGATCCGAAAGCGTTGTCTTCCGGCAGTCCGGGCACTCGCAGAGGTTGTTGTACTCATCCGCAAGCCAGACGTGCAGATAGTCCATACGCGGATTTTTTGCCGCATAATCTACGACCAGCGAGACAAACGCGTCCACCGCCTCCCCGTTGTGGTAACAGAGATTTGTGTTCGCCGGCGCCCCGCCAAACAGCGCCCTCTTTCCGTCTATCATCGCCATCCGGCAGGTACGGTCGTCCTCCGGTGCCTGTTGTTCCGTACTCCACGACACGGTTTCGTATCCGAGCACCTCCCCGGTCCAGCCATGTCCGGCTTTGTGAATCAAAAGCCCTCTCTTTTTCGCAGCCTGTTCGAACCGCTCCAGATCGCGCAGCGCATCCGCCTGACTGTACGGCTCCTTTTTTGCATACGGATTCTCCTCGTGCCCATACCAGCGCGACAAAAACGCATACGGGCTCTTAAACTGGAGGAAAAAGCTGTTGTATCCCACTTTCGGCAGCCACTCAATATAGTCCATAATATTGTCAAAAGAGTCCGCTCCCTCGATGCACACGCCCCGATGGAAAAAGGATGCTTTCTTCTCATAGGAAGCGCCAAGCCGGTCATTTTCGACATGCGGCACCACCTCACACACCTTCTGCGGCATCAGAAAGCGGCAGCCAAGAAAATGCAGATAATCATATGCTCCGAGCAGCACGCTCCTCGCATTGTTCGCCGTTATGCTCCCGCCGCCTTCTCCGATTTCCACCCGGAAGCAGTCCGTTTTTTCCCCGGGAAACGCTTCCTCGCACACGCTCAGGCGAATTTCCCAGTTTTCCGCAAGTTTGACCGTCATCCGCTCTAAGTAGCTGCAAAGCTCTTCCCCGGCGAAGACAACCGGCTCCGGCGCGTGCTCTTCACAACATATTCTCATTGGCAAGCCCTCCTTCTGAAAAAAACCCTGTGGAACAATCTGTTGAGGCGCTCCACAGGGTCTTCTCTTGAACATACGGGCCGTTCGCGAAGCGTGCGGCCCGTTGTTTTGCCGCCGTCCGCCGGCTGCGGCAGACGGCACTTGCTCCCATTATTCTGCGAGCGCTTCTTCCATTACATCAAACAGTACATAGTTCTCAAGCGGCACTTCGCTTTCCACGTCTCCGCTCTCAATGAACATTTCCTGCTGTCTTGTATAGTAATTCTGCATTGTCTGATCCGCGATGCCCTCTTTCACTGCATCCGCGCTGAACCAGGTAGCGTCGCCCGTCTCAACCATGCAGGATTCCTTATCCTTCGCACACTGCTCTGCGTACAGACCTACCGCATATTCCATATTGTCCGGCTGTGCGGAGTACTGCATTGCCTTGTAAAGCGCGCGACTGAAGCGAACCAGGATGTCGCGGTTCTCCTCTGCGTAAGACGGCAGGCAGATCCAGCTGGAAAGGTTTACGGAGTCGGTCGCAAATTCGATTTCGATTGCGTCCTCATTGTTGCTGAGAATCTGGTAGCTGTACGGATTCCAGGTCGTGCAGGCATCGATTGTGCCGGAGTTCATAGCCGCCACCATATTGGTTGCATCCATCTCGTACGCTTCGATGTCATCCATCGTAATTCCTGCCGTAGCAAGCGCTCCGTTTAACGCCGTCTCGGAAGCAGAACCTGCGTTGTACGCGATTTTCTTTCCCTTGATATCCTCGATTTTCTCGATTCCGTGAGAGGTCAGAACCGTGATTCTGTCCGTGCTGTGTACGGAGCTCGGCGCAAAAATTGTCGCCTGACCGTTGATGCAGAGCTTGTGTGCTCCGTGTCCGATATATGCAAGGTCGATACTTCCGCCTTCCATTGCTGCGATCTCGGACGGTCCGTCTGCGAACTCCCAAAGTTTGATCGTAATTCCTTCTTCCTCAAAATATCCCTGATCGATTGCGGTCAGGACAGACCAGAGCGATGCATAATTCGGCATGTACGCCACATTCAGCTCTACAGGCTCCACGTCTGCAGGTGCTTCCGCCGGCGCCTCAGCCTGCGCTTCCGTCTGCGGTTCATCGGCCTTCTGTGTCTCGGCCTGCTGCGTATCCTTGCCGCCGTCCGACGAAGCGGGTGCATCTGTCTTGTCTCCGCATGCAACCATAGACATTGTCATAGCCGCTGCGAGCATTGCTGCAAAAAACTTTTTCATTTTCATTTGAAGTTCCTCCTTTAATTATATTTTAACCGCATGCACGGCCGAAACCGCGCATGCAGTTAAATTCACACAAATCATCTGCAGGCTTATTTCTTTACCTCCAGGAATTCCTGGTAAACCTCGTTCCAGATCTCCGCCTTCAGTTCAAGGAAATGCGGGTCTGACTTTGTCTCCTGCGTTCTCGGATACGGGATGTCAATGTCCACAATCCGTTTGATGCGGCCCGGACGCGCGCTCATGATAATTACGCGCTGCGCGAGAATGATCGCTTCGTCCACATCATGTGTGATGAAGAAACAGGTCTTTTTCTCCTGCTCCCAGGTATTTAACAGCTCCGTCTGCAGCTGGACACGGGTCTGTGCATCCAGCGCGCCGAACGGCTCGTCTAAGAGAAGTACTTCCGGATTCGCCGCATACGCCCGCGCGATCGCGACACGCTGCTTCATACCGCCCGAAAGCTCCTTCGGATACGCGTCCTCAAAGCCCTTAAGTCCTACGGACTCTATGTACTTTAACGCGATCTGCCTCGCCTCTTCCTTCGGCGTCTTCTTCATCTCAAGCCCGAACATTACGTTGTTGATAACGGTTCTCCACGGAAACAGCGCGTACTGCTGGAACACGACTCCACGCTCTACCGCGGTCCCCTCGATTTTCTTTCCGTCGAGATACGCCGCACCGCTCGTCGGCTCTAAGAGTCCTGCGATAATATTCAGCAGTGTGGACTTTCCGCAGCCGGACGGTCCCACCACGCAGATAAACTCATTTTCCAGGATATCAAGATTGACGCCGTTTAACGCGACCGTCTTGCCGTTTCTTCCCTGATACTCTTTATAGACGTTGTCTATTTTCAGTTTTACTAATCGATTCTCTCCTGCCATCCCGTTAATTTCCTTTCAATAATATCAACCACTTTTACCAGAATCAGTCCAATAATACCAAGCAGAATAATATACATCAGCATCGGCGCCGACTCAAAGGAGTTTGCAAGGGAACGGATTCTCATTCCGATACCTGCCTGTGCACCGGTCGACTCCGCCGCGAGCAGTGTCGTCAGGCCTGCACTTAATCCCAGACGCACGGCCGTGATGATAAACGGAACCGTCGCCGGACAGATGATTTTTACAAAGATATCAAAGTCGTTTGCACCGAGTACACGCGCCGCCTTGATCAGAGTCACGTCAATATTTTTAATACCCTGATAAATCGTGATACTCATCGTCATAAACGTACAGATCCAGATCAGGATGATTGCCGGCTTCTGGCCCACGCCGAAGATAATTACCAGAAGAGGTGCGTATCCAAGTGCGGGGATATTGCGGATAAAGTTGATCCACGGCTCGATAATCTTCTGCACCGGCTGATACCACGCCATCAGAAACGCAACCGGCAGCGCCGTGATAAAGCCGAGTCCAAAGCCCGCCGCCACGCACATGAGACTGCTCTGGATATCTTTCCAGAATGCGCCGCGCTCGATCATCGTCCCGACCGAGGGAATTACCTTATCCACAAACGGAAAGCTTCTCCCGGTCGCCTTGCCGAGTGACAGCAGATACCACAGAAGCATCGCCGCACAGAAGGAAATCAACAGCCAGACCTTGTCATTGATTACGGATTTCTTTTTCTTCTCGTTCATGTTACACCTTCCTTTTTATTTTTTATTGCTTTCGTCAACCGCAGCACGGATGTCCGTGCCCGTCGCGCGTATGACTGTTCTGCGAAGGGTCTTTCATACAAAGATGCACCGCCGCGGTCGTAAACGTCTTCGGAAGAGCGAGGATGTTCGGGTTTTCCCCCACATACTTTTTCTTCGCGTCCGCGAGCGCTTCCTCCACCGTAGCGCGGGTCTTAAGGCCCATGCCCCTCGCAATTCCGGGCTCTCTTGCCCCCACGATGTAAATCGCGCTCGTATGTTCCTCCGCAAGATGTCCGCAGCTCATCATCGAAAATCCGTGGAACGGATGGAACGCATTTGCAAATCGATACTTGCGGATGTACTCCTCATTCGTCGCAAAATATTCTCCGTAGCGGTTCATATCCGGCAACACATTCATATAGTCATGCTGGAACATCTCATACAGCTCTCTCAGGTAAGGCCATCTCTCTTCATGGAACCACCCGTCGCAGATGCTCGGCACGATAAATACGCAGTGGTCGGCGAGCACTCGCTTATGGCGGATCACCTGCGCCGAGAGCGCCTGCATCATCTGAATCGGGTTTGTGCCCATCCCGTTGCCGTAATGGAAGTTTGTCGGCATTCCGAATACCACAACGTCGTATTTCTTTTCCGCCCAGTGCACATAAGTCCGCTTGTCGGCCGTCTTCCAGCTGACCGGCTGCATTTCAAGCGCATAGCCGGAATTGATCTCGATCTGCCTTGACTTCGTGTCAAGCACCGCATCGCAGCAGAAAAACTTTTTGCCCATCTTCTCTTCCATGAACATTCCGTGACGGTCAAACTTTTCACGCATCACGCTGCTCGTGGACACCGGCACGAAGTCCTCCCGGTGCATCACATCCGGCACATGATGCGCCGAAATGCTTCTCCAGTGGCTGATGCCCGTCGCGCAGTGCTTGTAACCGCCCGAATATCCGCCGTACGGGTTTCCCTGCGTATGACCGATCAGAATCGCCACGTCCGCGTCATAGACATATTTGTTCATGATGACGTGATCTCCGGCCTCGGTATAACCGAGATCCACCAGATGATCATAATCCTCACTGTCATGACTTGTAATCTGTCCCGACGGATAAAACTCGTCAAAGAGTCCGTCCCCTAAGATCGTGCGCATCTCACTCACCGTCGCGCGCGGGTGAAGACCGTTCGAAAACAGGAGCAGGATATCTTTTTTCTTCACGCCCACGCCGTAGAGCTCATCAAGACATGCGCGTATCGCCACTTTTCTGTGCGAGGTCGGCTGATTCCCTCCCTTTACAATATCGGGAATCACGATCACCACCTTATCGTCGGCCTTCGCGATCTCGCGGAGTGCCGGCATTCCGATGGGATTTCGAATGCTCTGCAGCGTCGCCTCATATAAGCTGTCCCAGTCCTGCGGCAGACATTCCGGATCCGGAACCGTCTCGCCCGGGATAAATACGTCTGTCGAATCCGGCAGCTCCGCTCCCATCATTCCGTTGCCATACTCAAATTCCAGTTTCATATGTCCTCCTTACTTTCCCAGATACAGACGAATAATCTCCAGATATTCCTCCGGGTAAAAACCAATCTCCCCCGAAAACCGCGTCAGAGCAATCAGACCGCCGTCAATCTCGGGAATCGCCGCAAGCATCCCGGCGTTATCCGCCTTGAGTCCGCCTCCGTACACGACGTCCATGCCGTTTGTCCGCTCTTTTACGAAACGGGCAATCTTCGTGATATAGTCCGCATCTGCCGGTGTCTTGCCCGGCCCGATACTCCACACCGGCTCGTAGGCAATCACCACATCTTTTGTGTCCACACCGCAAAGACCTGTGTCAAGCTGCCCGCCGAGCACGCTCTCCCAGTCCGGCTGTTCTTCCGCCGTCTCGCCGATACAGTAAACTACCTTCAGTCCGGCCGCCACGGCGCAGCGCACTTCCTGATTCAGGATACGGTTCACCGCTTCCGCATCCACGATCCCCGCTTCCGCGAGAATCCCCTTTTTGTCGTTCCGCTCCTCGCAATGGCCGATCAGCACCGCCTCACATCCCAGCGCCTTTACGGCTGCGGCCGGACGGTTTGTCGTAAACGCCCCGAAATTGCCCCCCGGTGCGACATCGTCACGATACACGCCCTGGCTTCCGATCATCACCGGGCTGTCCTCTTTCCTTGCGGCCGCTGCCCCAAGCAGGTGTGCCTCCGGCAGGAACTGTATAAATTCCACCTCTGCGGGATCGTATTTCCCCAGCCCGTCCTGCGTCTGTGCCACCACGCGTGCACCCCAGTCTTTGATCGGCGCAAGCCGGTTCACACCGCCGAGCTCCACGGGCACATCAAACCGCTTTAAATTCAGATAAATATGCTTCATATTCTATCTCCCTGCTCCCGTGTGCCTATTCCGTGGCAGTGTTGTCCCACGCGTTCACAAATGTGCCGATACCCTGTGTCGTATACGCATGCTTCATGCTGTCCTTGTATACCTCAAGTCCCGTCGTCACGATATCCGCTCCCGCAACCGCGCAGTCCGCAATCTGCTTGGGGGTACGGATTGCCGCGCAGATGATCTCGGTCTTCCCGTAAAACCCGTAATTTTTATAGATTTCTACGATATTGCGTATGTATTCTTTGCAGTCTTCGCCGTTCGCCTCTTTCCAGCCGATAAACGGAGACACGAATTTGGAACCGTTCTTCGCCGGGAGAATCGCCTGCGCCGCCGAGAATATCAGCGTCACGTTTGTCCGGATGCCGCGCTGCTCAAGCTTTCTCGCCGCGGTAACGCCCGCCTCCGTCGCCGGAATCTTGATCACAAAATTAGAACTCATCGCAGATATTTTCTCCGCCTCCGCGATCATCTCCTCCGCATTGTCAATGTGCGGATTAATCTCAACGGAAACAGGGAATTTCTCATATCCCTCAAGCCCCTCCGCCGCAATCCAGTTTGCGATATCCGTGATCGCCGTCAAAAACGGCTTGCCGCTGAGCATGATATGCCTCGGGTTGGTCGTCACACCGTCAATCCCGAATGTCTCGTAAGCATACCGGATCTCATCCATCTTTGCACTGTCCAGAAAGTATTTCATAACAATCCCTCCTCTTGGTATATTACATATGCTTCTTATTTAATTAATTTGATTAATTATAGAATATCACAACAATCGCACATATGCAACAATACATTTTGTACAAAATATATATTCGTTTTTTGTGAATCCTTCCCCGTCACCGGCGCTTTGCCAAATCAACGCGACAGACAACAGACTCCGGGAAGCGCCCCACGCAAAAAAGAACGGGGCAGTGCAGGTATCCCCTGCACTGCCCCGAAAGCATTTTCATTGTACATTTTCCAGTTTTTCATCAATCGCCACTGCAACCCCTCCGAGCGCATTTGCAAAATTGCCTTCCTCCGCAAAGCGAATGTCAGCCCCGTAAAAAGTCGGATTGCAGAGTGCGCTCTTTGACTTATTCAGAAGCAGATTTCTGTTATGTATACTTACAAAAAGCCTGCAGTCGATCAGCATGGTATCCGGCCGTGTAAAATTGATGATATTGCTCATCGCGATCGCCAGTATACAAATCGCCTCCTCAATCACACGGTTGACATCACAGTCCCCTTCATGCTGCGCACGCAGGATCTCCGCCATCGTAGGCTTTTCCGGATCCGCACAGAGTCTGCGCAGAGTCACGGCACGTTCCTGACGCATCTCATTGATACATTCCGTGATAATCGAATATTCGCTCGCATAAGCTTCCAGACAGCCGCGATTCCCACAGGCACAGGGCCGCCCATGCGGGTCGATCACCATATGCCCTGCCTCCCCGGTTCCCACTACCGAACCCCGATAGCTGGAATTATTCAGAAAAACCGGGCAGGCGATTCCCGATGCCACCAGCATATAGGCAAACGACTTGCCCTGCGCAAGCTCCTTCCAGTGGAAAATCTGTGCGCTGATCCCCCGTGCCGTCGCATTGTTCTCGACCGTGATTTTGCCCTCATAGCCGGTCAGCGCCGCAAAATCCTGACTCACCTTTTTATTTGACCACTGGAAAATCGAATTCATCCAAAGAATGCCGTTCTCCCGGTCTATCAGCCCCGGCAGGCCAATCCCGACCCCGCAGATATTTTCCGATGTTTTCCCGCTCTCCGCAAGGCATTCCGCATAGCTGTCCGCAAACTGCCGCATAACCGCCTCGTAATCTCTGTCTCTCACCGTGCCACCCCGGGACGATAAGATCTGTCCGCAGAAATCCGCAACGCAGACACTCCACTGTTCTCCCACCAGCTCCACACCGACAAAAAACTCACGCGCGGCATTAATCTCCAAAAGTCCGGCGCGCCTTCCGTTTGTCGCACCGGTCATGTGTGCCGCACTCACCTGTCTCACCAGGCCGTCCTCTATCATTTTATTTATGTTTGTAGTAATTGTCGGAAGTGTAAGCTCCAGCCGCTCTGCAATTTCGGCTCTCTGAATGGGGCCATAGTAATAGATCATACGCAAAATCGCTGACTGGTTTGATGACTTCACACGCGGCAAATTATTTCCCTTTAAAAACTGCATGTTCCCTTCACCTCGAACCATATTTCACTCCGGTAATCCCTCTGATTGCAGCTGGCTTTCTGTCCACAAAACATCCTCCCTGGTATAACCGGTGTAAAGAATAATCTCTTCCATATTTTATTATAACAAAATCTCTGTGTTTTTCAATGGCTGTCAGTTATCCCACACGACAAACGCATAAATGCCTCTTCATCCCCCTGCTCCGCCCATACGCCGGATTTAATCCGCCGCCATATTGATCCAGCTGCGGTATTCCCGCGGCGACATTCCGTATTCCTGTTTAAATGCACGGTAAAAGGCCGAATAATCCGCGAATCCCACATCGCAGTATATGTTGCCCGGCGCTTCGCCGTCAGTGATAAGATTTTTGGCCTCAATCAGCCGATACTGGGTCACACAGTGATAAAAGCTGACTCCCAGCCGTTTCCGAAAGAGCTGACTGATGGTGCTCTCGCTGACCAGGAATTTCCGGGCAGTGTCTTTGAGTGTGATCTTATCGGACAAATTGCTTTTCACATAAGTAAGCACATCATCCAAAAGCTCCTGTTTTTCGGCGGCAGGTGTGTGCGCACGGATATCGCAGAAGGCGCGATGTAACTGTACCAGCGTCTGCAGGGCGACTGCATAAAGGGCACTCTGCCAGCCCGACTCTTTCCGGCTGTTTTCATCGACAGCCCGCAGGAAATGCCGGTGTAATATCTCTTCCGTGGATGTGCCGTGCGTGCGGAGTATCTTTCCCTCGGAAGGCACAATATTGTCGCCGGGCGAAATGCCGCGTACCTGTTCGATATATTCGGCACTGATCCACAGCACATAGCGGCGGTAGGGCTCTTCCAGGGGCTCGGATATCAGCGGGCGATGGCTTAATCCGGGCGGTACAAACACAATATCTCCCGGTTTTAAACTGTAGCGCTCGTCTCCCAGCAGATACTGTATGCTTCCGCTTCGGGTATACAGTATCTCATAAAAGCTGTGGCTGTGGAGCTGAATAATGTCCCCTCCGCGGTTTTCATCCATGTGAGCATTTACATAGCGGGAATACATTTCCATCTCCTGATAAAAATTTACGCTGGGGATGCCTGCCGCAAGGAGCGCAGCCTGAAAATCCTGCGGCTTGACATATCCGGTATTTTTATAAAGTTCACTGAGTTCTGCAAAATGTGCCGCTTCGTCTAATTTCACCAAAAATCCTCCTGTACAATCGGTATTTTTATCAAAATCATAACATTGAAATGCTGAATTTGCAATAAAATATGCAATAATTGCAATTTTCTCTGCGTGGATTGTAATTTATAATACAATCAGAACAAACGAAAGGGGCTTTGCCCCATGCAACACGAAAGGAGAAAATCAATGAGTGAGAAAAAAACATCCGGCCTGACGTTCAAAAATAAGGTCGGATACGGTCTGGGTGATGCCGGCGGATGCATGACTTTTGCACTGATGACGGGAATGTTTACCAGATACTGCATGAACGTGCTTCAGGTAGACAGCCGGGTGCTCGCGGGGCTTTTATTCGTCTGGAATGTGTGGGATGCCGTCAACGACCCGATGATGGGAGCTTTGATGGACAAGATTTACGCAAAGAACCATAGTAAAAAGGGAAAATTCCGCCCCTGGCTCCTGCGCGCCACACCGATGCTGGTAGTAACTGCGATTGCGCTCTGGACCGTACCCACATTTTTCAGTGGCGTTGCGATGGTAGCCGCACTTTTTATCTGTAAAATCTTATACGAGGGATGTTATACCATGTTCAATATCCCCATGGGCAGCCTTCTCTCGGCGATGGCCAATACCGACGAGGAACGCGCCGCATTGTCTTCTGCCAGAGGCTTCGGCTCCATCGTCGGGAATCTGATTCCCATGGTGCTGTTCCCCATTTTGCTGGCACAGTTCGGCGACAGTGCAGCAGGATTCGGTCTGGGTGCGGCAGTCTGCGCCATCCTTGGCGGCGTGATGTGTTTTCTTCATTATTACTGGACGGAAGAGCGCAATATTTCCGATACTCCGAGTTCCGATGACAATGCGGACAAGGTAAAGATTACGGATATCCTCAATGTTGTCAAAGTCAACCGCGCATTTCTTGCACTGTGCATTCATGGCATCTGCATCTGCGTGATGCAGAACGCTGCCAGCAGTCTCGGCACTTATATGTATAAGGATGTTATGGGAAATATCGGAATGATGAGTATGGCTTCTACAATCGCCATGCCTCTGAGCATTGTCTTTCTCGCCGTAGCACCCAAAGCTGCAAAAAAGCTCGGCCTCGTAAAAATGATACGCCACGGTCTGCTTTTGAGCTGTGTCCTTTATGTCTCTCTGTTTGCGCTGCATATGGTCACGAGTGTCAATATCTGGGTTCATATCGTGTGGTCGTCACTTGCCTCCGGTTTTGCAAGTCTGTCCGTCCTGATGCAGTGGGGTATGGTGGGCGAAGCGATTGACTATAACGAATACCTTACCGGGAAGCGCACGGAAGGCTCGATTTACGGCTCCTTTAATCTGGCCCGCCGTATCGGCAATACCATAGGTTCTTCCCTTGCAGTGCTGATGCTTGGCTGGGTCGGATATGACGCCGCTGCCGCTGCGCAGTCTGCTGCAGCGATTACCGGTATCAAGGCATTGTGCGTGTTGATGCCCGGTATCTTTGTGATCGGCAGCTGGCTTGCCTTCACCTTTGTCTGGAACATTACGCCGGAAATCCGGGAAAAAATGGCACAGCAAAAGAGCGGGCAGTCCGCATAGAACGGAACCAAAATCTGCCGACAGATCATAAAGCGGCAGATCATCGAGCAGAGAAAGGAGCTTTTTATGGAATTACGAACTCGGATTCTTCCGAAAATGATCAACAGCGAGGTGGAAGCTTATTTAGAGCAAAACGATATCATTATCGTGCCGGTGGGCACGGTGGAAATGCACGGCGGGCTGCCGTTAGACAGTGAGACGGTCATCAGCGAAGCCTATGCTCTTCGCATGGCCGAGAGCTGTGACGGCCTGGTGCTGACCGGACTTCCCTATTTTTATGCCGGGGCGACCGCCTCCGGACGGGGGACGGTTCAGGTGAGCGTGCGCCAGGGAATTGACTATCTGGGAGCCGTGGCGCGCAGCCTTTTGCGCCAGGGATTCAAACGACAGATTTATATCAGCTTTCACGGCCCGGCACATATGACCTGCAGCCCCATGGTACGGGATTTCTTCGACGAGACCGGCGTGCCCATCCTGTATATGGATCTCTCCATGCAGATGATGCACCATGCAAGAGATCTGTTCAAAACGATGGACAGCTTCCATGCGATTACCGTAGGCGCCTATCAGATTATGGGACGGCTTGCAGACGTTCCGTTTACCACGGAATTTTTCCATCAGGAAAAGCAGACCTGCGCGCCGTTTAACGATCTGTTCGCGCTGGCTTATCAGAGCGGTTCCGCCGGATACTGCTTCGCCAGCCCAAAAGATCACATGAGCACTCCGGCGATTCCCGATGCAGCGGCAAGGCAGGCACTGGCAGACGAGGGTGAAGCGCTGATCAAAAATCTGGTGGAGCGCATGGATATGCCTCGTGTCGCAGAACAGATGCGCAACCTCGAAGCCTACACAAACTCCGTGGAGGCGGAATGCCCCTGGATGCCGAGCTCATGGGCGAAAAGGAACTAACGCAAACAGGCGGATGCTCCTGCAACTCTCTGTAAATTGAAGGGAAAGCTGTCACTCTCTCCGCGGCAACTTTCCCTTTTGTTGAACATAAGGGCTGTTCGCGAAGCATACGGCCTGTTGTTTCTTTACGTTACCCATGTAATCCATTTTACCCCCCCCCCCTCAAAAAAATCCTTCTGCACCATCACATCCAGCACAAAGTTCCCGTTTTCCGTATAGCAGAACATCTCGCCGCCGAGCCGCTCTGCCGACTCTTTCACAGTCAGAAGTCCGAAGCCGTGGTCATTGCCCTCCTTTCCTGTAACAGGCAATGAGCCTTTCTCCACGTTCAGCTCCCTGTCGCAGCTGTTTTTAATCCGGATCAGCAAATAATCTCTGCTGTACCGCATCTGCACCGAAACCTCCCGTCTGTCCGCGTCAAGCTCCTTTATCGCATCACAGGCATTTTCCAGCCCGTTAGACAAAATCTGGCACAGTCCCATATAGGGAAGCTTATCGTCCCCGATCCGAATATCCAGTTTGCACTCTGTCTCTAATTCCTGAAACTTCTGATAATAGTACACAAATACCGCATTTATGTACGGATTCGCACAGAACTGCCCGGACAGCATATCGATCTCCGTCTCCACAGCGCCTAAATACCGGGCCGCCTCCTGCATTTTCCCGACCGCAAGCAAGCCGGAGAGCGTGGCCACATGGCCTTTCATGTCATGTTTTACTCTTCGAATCCGCTGTTGATTCTCAAGCTGTGCCTCCAGTGCCAGATGCTGTTCCTGCCAGATGCGTTCACTCTGCTGTTTTCGATAGAGCAGCAACTGGCCGTAGAGCGCCGAAAAGATTGTCCCGTAATTAAATACCATCAGCAAAAGCACGAGGATACACAACGGCATATCCTCCGGGCGGTTGACAATGTTTGTCGGAAACTGCACCACCACTACCAGCAAAAGATAGTACAGCATCGTCATTCCCGCAAAAACACCCCAGCCCTTTTCCACCGCATCCTGCAGTTCCAGATACGGTTTGCGGAAATACCGGTATATCCCGTACTCGATCAACGGAAACGCAGCCAGCCTGCTGACGAACATGAGCACATACTGTCCTCCGCCGAAATAATAATCCAGCAGATTTGTCACAGCCATAATCCACAGACAGGTGGTATCTGCCAGACAGAAGGTGAGCAGAAACCGGAAACGCTTGTCTGCGGACATCACATATAAGAAAATAAAGCTCGGAATCGAGCAGGTAAACAGAAACAGCTTTGACAGTGTATCTATTCCAAACAATACTAACCCCACTCCGTTCAGCAGCATTAAGACTCCCATTCCCACTCCCGCAAGCAGTATTGTTTTTTTCTTTGTATATCGCGATCGAAACAGCATGACAAACAGGAATATCACATGAAGCATGGCCCAGAAAATTGATAAGTCCTGAAATATCGCCACTTCTTTCCCACCTCCCTCTATCCGGCAATACCCTGTTTTCTTATAATTATAGCATGTACGAGATTTCTGCTTTTCTGTTAATTTTGCTGTTTTGGACGTTAATTTTGCAATATCGGTGTTCCGATCATGAAGAAATACAACCTTGCTGTCTACGCGGACTGTGAACGAAAGAACATCATCAACGGACGGTATCGCTTTTCACAGATGAGTTCCGCAATCCCGTCGCCGCTTTTGCAATCCGCCAATCGCAGTTTTCTTTCCCTGTCCGACGCCTCCGCATACCCAGATATCTTTTCCCTCCGTTTCCTTTAAACGCCGGATCAACTGATTCAGATTTTCCGAATCATATCTTCTGTCACCGGCTCTCTTGGGATTGCCTTATCCTCCATCTCATTCTTACTTTTTCACCAAAAATCTTTATATTTCTTCAAGTCCTATGTTTCTCAAATAATTATCGGTGAGTTCATCTAAATGGTAGTTAGGAGCCGCACATACAATTTCCCTCCTCTGCCCAAATGGGCCAATCCGCACAAGGCAGACTGGCCCATTTGGGCAGGTAACTACTCTACTTTAAGCGGATTTCCTTTTTGAGAAAGCGCGGCTAAAATCATTTCCGCGATTGCAGCGTTCCCGCCCGCTGCCTGCGATTTTTTCTGAAATGGAATGATATTCTCTTTATAGGACATATCCTGCAAAATCCTTTTTGCGTTGTCTTTGAGTATGGCCGGGGTTAGTGTTTTCTTTTTGAGATACTTCCCCAAGTGCAAATTCTCAATCTGCTGCGCTACTCTCGGCTGATCGTTGCCGATAGGGATAACCAACATCGGCGTCCCGTAATACAAGGCTTCATTCACACTATTCATCCCGCCGTGAGTGATAAAGAGAGAGGCCCTTTTGAGTATTTTTAACTGCGGGACAAAAGGATAGATAAAAGTGTTATCTGGTATTTCTCCGAGCTGTTCTTTCTTGACCGTTTTTCCAATGGAAATTATTACGGAAACAGGTTCATCACGGAAAGCATCAATACATTTCCGAAAGAACGCTGTGGAAGTATTCAGCAGGGTTCCGAGAGAAATATAAATGATGGGCTTTGTCATTTTGGAAAAATCAAATTCCTGTTCCACGCGATCACCGATTGCCGGGCCAACATACTTATAATGAGTATCAGGAAACTCGTCGGGATATATCTGAAAACCCCTAATCGTATAGGTGAAATTCAGATTGGGCGCATTGTGTACCATTTCCTCTGCAACGTCCCCATACCGCAAGCCAAATTTCTTTTGGATCACTTTAGAAAACAGCTTACAAAGCCTTGGATAACGAAATATTGCGGTCATATACCAGCCGCCGGTTCTTCCAAAATCGCACAACACCTTTTCATTCAGCGTAAAGGTTGAGAACAGGCGAAAAGCCGGGATGCCTAACTGATCGGCCAAGGCCTTCCCCGGAAGAAACAGCATTTCATAAATCAGGCAATCAAAATTAGCACCTATCCTCTGGACAGTTTGGTAGGCCGCAGACCAGCTTTTAATTTCCTTTTGAGATGGGGAAAGTGTTTCCGGGTAATCGTCATATGGAATGAATGTAGCGCCGGTTCTTTCAATTTTTACTTTCCAGTCAGGCGCATTGATATAGGACACATGATGCCCCAATTCTACCAACACTTTTGCCAGACCCAGCGTAGGATTTGTATGGCCGGAGAATGGCAAGTTCACCATTAAGATATTCCATTTTCTAAAATCATTCATAATAGCGCCGTAGGCCCTCCTTTACCTGTGCGGTTAATTCCGAGGTGAAAACCGGCGTATCAAATTTGGCAGCCAGAAGCGCGATAAAATCAACCTTTTCACACATTTCCTGATAGTCGCTTTCAACAATAATCGGATCAAGCCAAATATCAACCAGAAGCATCAGCACACCGGCAAGCTCTTTGGGATATTTACAATCAAATTCCTTATTTGCCGTACCTTGCCGCAAAATTTCTTCTAAGTAGCCGGAAAGAACATTCAGAGAATTTCGCAGAGTGTCCAGCAGCGCAAAAGGAACTTTTTCCGCCCACTTTTCTTTTGTGAGTGTAGAGAGGGCGTCATTGGAAAAGAGGTAAGCAACAATCTGTCTGATTTTTTGCTGTGCCGTCATTCCCGTATGTGCTACCAATTCCTTGAGGCGGCTGGTAAATTGCTCCTTTTCATAATCGGATAGATAAGCAACAATTTCCTGTTTGCTCTTAAAGTAATGGTAAATGGCCCCTTTTGACATTCCGCTGAAAAAACGACCCCGCCGAAGCGGGGCCCAAAACACGATAATCCTTGAGATATTGTATCATAATTTGCTTCTTTGGGAAATCGCTTTTATGGCATTCAGAATGAGGCGGCAAAAAGTACTGCCGCCCCGACCCTCCCTAAATATTCCTGTCAAATTCAGGGCAATAGACGTCTTCCGGCTTTTCTTTCCGCATCAGTTCCTCCGCCTCCGACTCGGATTTGGCCTGCACATGCCTGATAATAATCTCCCGCCCCGCCGTTTCCGGCTCGGAAATATTCTCCGTATCCACATCCGGCCATTCGGCCTGTTCCGCTTTCCGCTCCTCTGCCTTTTCTGCTTCCTCCTTCTTTTCTTTCTGTTTCTCCAGGCGCTCATCCATACTCTTTTTCATTCTTTCCGCATTGGTCATCCCCGTCTCCGTTACGGAATATACGGTGCTCTGTATGCTTCCGTCCTTATTGATTGTCCATGTCTGCTGATAAAAGGTCACCGTCCCGCCCAGCGCTTTGTTCCTGGCAGAAAGCTGTTCATACCCCTGCTTTTCCAGTTTCGGTATCTTTTTCAGGAAAGTTTCCAGTTCCTTCGCCTTTTGGGAATTTCCCGCACATTTTTTCAGATACTCGCCGGATATCGTCACATTGTTCTTGGACATGCAGTCATAATTGTTCCGCAAATACGAGTAATAATCCGATACCGTCTTTTCCCCGGAATCCTGTGTATTCTGCGCCCTTTCCTTCTGTGAGGATACAGCCGCTTTCGATTCCGCACTCCCCGCCGTCTCATTTTTCTGTGCCTTGTATGTACTCTCGTACACGCTGCTGCCGCCGTTTCCGATTCCTGTTATTGTCATACTATCAGCCTCCTGTTTTTCATATTATTTATCCCGCCGGATTCCCTGAAAAAATATTATTCCTTTCTTTCATTTTTCATCATGACGGACAGGATGAATACCCGTTCCCTCACTTTGTAATCCATTGTACCCTGATACTTCTCCGCCGTCCTTTTGATGTTGGCAAGCCCCATTCCGTGACTTTCCCGGTCCGCCTTATCCGTCACAGGGAATTCTTCCTGCGCTTTCCCCGCCAGCCGCCCGTCAAAACTGTTTTCCACTTTCAAAAACAACAATTCCCTCTTCCGGAATGAACTGATACGGATAAATGTTTCCGCACCCGGCTCTTTCTCTTTCAGCCTTCTACATGCCTCCATTGCATTATCCAGCGCATTCCCCAGAATAATGCCGATATCATACCCCCTTATAAACAGCGTTTCAGAGAACCGGAGTTCTTCGGCATCCATCTGCAAATCCGGTATGATACCGATTATCTCATGATATTTCATGTTCAGCAGCGTATCCGCAACCATATTTCCCGTCTTAAACCGGAATTCCAATCTGTCCATCGTCCGGTTCAATTCTTCCAGATAGGCTTTCAGCTCTTCCTCCCCTCCACTTTCCTTTCCGGCTGCAAGCTGCATGGCAACAGAGAGCGTATTTTTCATATCGTGTCTCATCCCCCGTATCCCGGAGTAGACGCGCTCCATCTCAGACAAATGTTCCTGTAAGCTGCTGACCTGTTGTTCTAACATAATTCGGCTGATCGTTTCCCTGTTCCGGCAAATCATATCCCAAAACAGCTTTACCCCGAAAACGATCGAAAGCAGTGACAGGATCAGGATGGTAGGCACCAGTGTGACAAATGACGGATATCTGTCATAAATCTGTCTCTGCACCCCGTCTTCCATCGTAACTAAAATTCCCCGGAGCAGGCAGCATATCAGCACCCCTGTCAGGCTGGGGGCAATGAGAAACAACAGTTCGGTATTGCTGATTTCGCGGCTTTTTTCCTGAAATACCTGCACTACCCCTCTGAGAACACCGTACAGCACAAGAGCCGAAACCATACATGTCAGACTGTTCGTTCCCAGTACAGTTATATACACAAAAGCAGAAAGCACACTGCCCGACACAATATATTCTTTTTCTGCACACCACCCCCATAAGACAATCAGCGCATTCCCGATCTGACCGAATGTGTACGCAAGAAATATGCCCATTTCACTTACCGCCAGAAAAACAGCTGTCAGAAAAAACCAAATCTTCCGACCTGCCTTATAAAAAACAGAGGAAACGACAGTTGTAACACTCACTGTCAGAACCAATCTTATGAGGCACCCAAAGCCGCCGCTGTCCTGCGGCATCACAGTTCCTGCAGCCAACCGCAACACCCCGTACAGCACGGCAGCTGCCAGATCGTTTATACGCCGGTTTTTCATCCTCCGCTCCAGAAAATTTCCGTAAAAATACTGCATACAATATCCCTGAAACACGGCAGAAAGGATTCCCAACAGCCCGTTCACCGCCTCATACACAGGACACCCCTCCATTCTGCAGATACCACATATATGCCTTTACAAATTCGCCGTGCTTCTTCCTTGTCAGATAGACTTTTTCTCCTCCGGAAAAGACAATACTGTCGCTGTCATATCCTGCTATGTGTGCCATATTTACCAGATACCCCCTGTGACATCGGTAAAAACCGTCCCCGAGCCGCCCTTCCAGTTCATCCATTGTAGCATATACCTGTATGGCTGCTTCTCCGTCTGCGGTATGGATTTCCACCTTCTTCCCCCGACTCTCAATATACAGGATGTTGCTTAGATCAAGCGTATACCCCTGATTTTTCGTCCTTATGAATATCTGTCTCCGCTTCTGCTCTGCCCTTTTCTCTGCTTCTCTCACCGCCCGGCCAAGCACTTCCATAAACTTCTTTTCCTCAATCGGTTTTAAAAGATAGTGAAATGCCGACACATCAAAGGCTTCAAACACATATTCCTTTATTCCCGTGATGAAAACAATTATCGTATCCGCATTCGACTGCCGGAGGATTCGCGCCGCCTGAATGCCGTCCATGCCCTCCATCTGTATATCAAGAAAAACCACGTCAAAACCGGGGTTTTCCGCAAGCAGTTCTTCCCCGCAGACAAACTCACTTACCCTAAAATCCGGCCGCTGTTTTTTTATGAAACCATTGATTTGCCGCCTGATCACTTCCTCGTCATCAACCACCGCTATATTCAAACTTTATCACCTCGGATTCCGTTCCCCTGTCACATTATTTATCGGCAGATTTCCCGTTATTTTGGAATGCAGGGAATGAAAGGCATAGAAAATGGAATGAAAGGCATAAGCAGATGCCTCACATTCTGTTTTTCCGGCATATAATATAAAAAATATTTACAGGTAAAAGATTGAAAATTAAAAATTTTCAATCTCAAGTTTGTGTCTGCGCGGCATCCACAAACTTGATATGCAATAGTCTCAGCATAGCTGAGCCATAAAAAGCCGCGCAGAAATGGGGATAAATATGCTTTCTGCCGATCTGACGACGCTTGGATATATGCTTGAATCTTTATCGGTTCGTGTAAAAAATTGTAGACTTTGAATTATTTATAAAGTACAATTACAGAAAGATTGTGATATGATATGCATTTCAGAATCATGCAAACACAATGTTGAATTTTCAACTATAGAAGGGAACCGATAAATTATGGCTCTTATCAAATGTCCTGAATGCGGAAAAGAAATTAGTGATAATGCAATTGCATGTCCTCATTGTGGCTGCCCGTCAGATATTTCTAAATCACATCGTAATTATATCATTCAATTTTTTCAATTCTTCTTCACAGTCACAATCTGTCCAACAGGAACTAATATTTTTTCTTTTACACATTTCTGCCTTTGCATCTCCAAATGCACATCTCGTTTTTTCAAGATTTTTCTCTCGTACATTCTGCCCCGCTACGTTCTTTCTCCAACCACAAAAATATACCTTAGCGTCTTCTTCGATTTTCCTTCTTTTAGAAGCAATTTTTAATGTATCTTTATAATCTGGGCGTATCGTAAATTCTTTAGGAATTCTTTTATTTAACACTTCAAAAAGGTCCAATGGAACAAATTTATGTGTCGGATCATATTTTATTTCAAGATAGTCTACCAATTTTTTATAATCATCAATAAAACATTTAGCTTTATACCCTTTCTCTATTTCCAATTCAAATACCACCGGATATAATCCTAAAGTTGTCAAATACAAGCGGTATGGAATTATATCCGTCAAGAAAATACAACTAAAAACTTTTCCATTAAAATCAAATGGAAATGTTGCTCTCTTTTCTCCCTTTTTCATCATGTCTTTATGCAAGATTCTCAATCCCGTAAATTCAAACATTTTCATCCAATCACCTTCGTTCTTATTCCAATATTGTTTTCCTTATATCACTTTTGCGAAAAAGTATCCTTTCGCCAAAATGTATATCTCCTGTTCCAAAAAGCCTATCCCCTAGGGTAAATCTCTGGCTATATCATCAATCTATGGAAACAGAAACACACATCTATTTTCTTCCAAAATCGCAGAAACCCTTGATTTATTGAGATTTTCTCGACAGAAGGCATACTGTATCAACATGCTTATCATCTTCCAAACTCAAATCCATATCTTCCTCAATAATCGGAAGTCTGAAATTAATAGACTTCAGCCACTGTCCGTTGGGCTGCCTGTCCTCATATATCTGTATTTCAGAAATTAATGCTTCCATAAGCTGCCGCCGCTCTACCTCATTCATCACAGCATACAGCTTTTCAAAATAAATCAATACCTTATAGATATTATCTCTCGTCAGCTTCTCAGCTTCAACCGCCTGCTTCTTTGCCTTTGTTTCAATCAGCTGTGTTTCCATATCTTCTATTTTATTGTACATTCGATAGAGCCTGTCATCAAGGTCTGCTTTCCGTTTGATATAATGTCTGTCGTCCGGATCAAGAGAATCAATTTCCTCCGCCAGCTTTAGCTTAACAGCATAATACTGTCGCAACTGCTTTTCATACGTCGCAAGTTCTGCGTCTATTGCGGCAGTATCCACTTTGCTGCCTATCTTCTCCTGCATCATGGCGGCAAACTTGGGATTACCCACCAGCTTCGCAATGACTTCTGCCACCGCATCGTCCAATAATTCCTCCCGCACCTGCTTTTTATAATCGCACTTATGCCCGCGCGTCATGGTACGGTGCTTACAGCCATAGTAATAAAAATCCTTATATTTCGTCCCATCCTTTTTGTGCTTGATACTCTTATTCCCATACATGCCAGCTCCGCAGACCGGACATTTGACAATTCCCGAAAGGAGGTGCGTTTTTGTGTTTTTATCTCTATTTACATGTTCGTATTTTTTCGCCTGTGCAAGCAATTTTATCTGTGCAGCCTGCCAAACATCTTCCGCAACAATAGCTTCATGCAATCCGTCAACCAAAATATAATTATCCTGTTCCACAAGATGATACTCGTTTCGTGTTCCATGAACTTTTTCTGTCTTTCTTCGCCCATAGGCAATTTTTCCGCAATATACCGGATTTTTCAGAATAAGGCGAACCAAGTGCGCATCAAAAAGAGGATTTTTCCCGTTCTGCCGCTGTATTTTATGAATACCGTGGTTTTCAAGGTATTTTGCCACACCATTAGCGCCGATGTCAGTTGTCACATACTGCTCAAAAATGACACGGATAGCGGCTGCTTCTTCCTCATTAATCTGAAGTTTGCCGTCTGTCAGCTGATAACCATATGGTGCAAATCCGCCGTTCCATTTTCCTTCACGGGCTTTCTGAATACGTCCTTCCATTGTTTGGACACGGATATTTTCCCGCTCAATCTCGGCAACTGCCGACAAGACGGAAATCATCAGTTTCCCTGCATCCTTGGAAGAATCAATTCCATCTTCCACACAGATCAGATTTACTCCGAAATCCTGCATAACCTGCAATGTAGAAAGTACGTCCGCCGCATTTCTGCCAAATCGAGACAGCTTAAAAACAAGGACAAAGGAAACGCCATCTTTCCCTGACCTGATGTCATCCATCATACGGTTAAATTCTAATCGCCCTTCAATGGACTTGCCGGATTTTCCGGCATCCTCATATGTACCGACAATTTCATAATCATTATAGTCGGCAAACGCTTTCATTCTGGCTTTCTGTGCGTCTAAGGAATAACCGTCTATTTGCATGGCTGTAGATACTCTTATATATGTATAAACCTTGATTTTTTGTCCTTTCATACCAAGTTCTCCATTTGTGTCATAGTCGTGGCACTTTTTCTAAACTCTATCCCTTATCTCATTTATGCAACGCCCGTTGCACTTTTACATTTAGATAACCATATTCTTTTATAAATCTACAAGTTTTATTCTTTATCCGCCTTTTCACCCAATATTTTTATTGAGTTCAAATAATCCTGTTCCACATCGCTTAAAGTACGTTCTTTATATTTCTTATATTCTCCGGTTGCTTTTTCCACCGCCTGCTTATGCGCCACACTTCCGTTTCCTGACAACAACTGTTCGCCGCTCATTGTTAGAATCCGGTCTAAGTGCTTCGCCCAATCTTTCATGGTCATAGCCTGTTCCCGTTCTGCCTGACGTTCTGCAAAATCCAA
>JAETRD010000072.1 GCA_021770345.1 Lachnospiraceae bacterium
AGTCGGCAGTGGCAGACGCGAAACCAGGTGATCTACCCTTGGGCAGGCTGAAGGTGGGGTAACACCCACTGGAGGGCCGAACCGGTAAGCGTTGAAAAGCTTTCGGATGACCTGAGGGTAGGAGTGAAAGGCCAATCAAACCTGGAGATAGCTCGTACTCCCCGAAATGCATTTAGGTGCAGCCCCGGGGTCAAGTGCCGCGGAGGTAGAGCGACTGATTGGATGCGAGGGCTTCACCGCCTATCAAGTCCAGACAAACTCCGAATGCCGCGGCATGTTACCCGGGAGTGAGGGCGCGGGTGCTAAGGTCCGCGTCCGAGAGAGGAACAACTCAGACCACCGGCTAAGGCCCCCAAATACGGGCCGAGTTGAAGCCAATAACGAGGTGGGGCCGCATAGACAGCTGGGATGTTGGCTTGGAAGCAGCCATTCATTTGAAGAGTGCGTAACAGCTCACCAGTCGAGTGGCCCCGCATGGATAATACCCGGGCATAAGCCCGTTGCCGAAGCCGTGGGACACTTTATAATAGAGTGTCGGTAGGGGAGCATTCCGGTCACCGCTGAAGGCGGGGCGTGAGTCCCGCTGGAGGGTCCGGAAAAGCAAATGTAGGAATAAGTAACGACAATGGGGGCGGGAAACCCCCACGCCGGAAGACCAAGGGTTCCTGATCAACGCTAATCGGATCAGGGTAAGCCGGGACCTAAGGGCCAGCCGCGAGGCGACCCCGATGGACATGCGGTAAAAATTCCGCAGCCCCGGAGGTCAAGTGATGTGGAGACGGAGGAGTGACACACCCGCGTGCTGACGGAATAGCACGTTGAACCGCGTAGGTAGACGGGCCGCAGGCAAATCCGCGGCCTGTGCTGAAACGGGACAGTACGGCGAGCCCCCGGGCAAGCCGACAGCGGTGGTAACCATACTCCCGAGAAAATCCGCTAAGCGTTATAAAGACCTTCGGGCCCGTACCGCAAACCGACACAGGTGGTCGGGTAGAAGATACCAAGGCGCTCGAGAGATTCACGGTTAAGGAACTAGGCAAACTGACCCCGTAACTTCGGGATAAGGGGTCCCCGCTTCATGGCGGGGCGCAGAGAATAGGTCCAGGCAACTGTTTAACAAAAACACAGGGCTGTGCAAAGTTGAAAGATGACGCATACAGCCTGACACCTGCCCGGTGCCGGAAGGTTAAGAGGAGATGTCACAGCGATGGAAGCATCGAATTGAAGCCCCGGTAAACGGCGGCCGTAACTATAACGGTCCTAAGGTAGCGAAATTCCTTGTCGGGTAAGTTCCGACCTGCACGAATGGTGTAATGATCCGGACACTGTCTCAA
>JAETRD010000073.1 GCA_021770345.1 Lachnospiraceae bacterium
TGAAGTGCGTTACCGCGAGGGACGCCCTAGGGTAAAACCGGTGACTGGGGCTAAGTCGTAACAAGGTAGCCGTACCGGAAGGTGCGGCTGGAACACCTCCTTTCTGGAGCAGGCGCATAAGCCTGCGTCCGGGTGCCGTAACCGGCACGCTGGGAGGGGCTGCCTCAGAAAAACGCAGACAGGGAGCTTCGCTCCGTACACTCTTGCGGTCTATTGCATTCGGGGGATTAGCTCAGCTGGCTAGAGCACCTGCTTTGCAAGCAGGGGGTCAACGGTTCGAATCCGTTATTCTCCACTCGAAAAAAGAGGACATTGACATACTGGAAGCCGAGGCGGATTAACCGCCTCGAAACAAACGAGCAAATCAAAGAATCAAGACAGACGAGCCCGCCGGCGGCGCGACAGCCGCCGGGGAAGTTCGACCAAGATACCCGGTCCGGCTCCACGGAGTCAGACAGGGGAAAAGGCAGTCGACTTTCCGCCGGTCGGAAGACACACGGAAAGGAGAAAAGGGCACATGAAGGATGCCTTGGCTCTCGGAGGCGAAGAAGGACGTGACAAGCTGCGATAAGCCGTGCCCAGGGGCAAATACCCGCCCAAGCACGCCGTCGACAGCGCGACGAAGCGAGGTTAGCCGAACCGGCTGGAAAGCCGGGCCGCAGCGGGTGACAGCCCCGTAGGCGAAAACCGCGCCAGTCGCCAGACGGCACCTGAGTAGTGCGGGACACGAGAAATCCTGCACGAATCCGCGGGGACCATCCCGCAAGGCTAAATACTACCGAGAGACCGATAGCGAACCAGTACCGTGAGGGAAAGGTGAAAAGAACCTCGAACAGAGGAGTGAAACAGACCCTGAAATCATGTGCCTACAAGCGGTCGGCTGTCTGGAGGACCGAACCGGTAAGCGTTGAAAAGCTTTCGGATGACCTGAGGGTAGGAGTGAAAGGCCAATCAAACTTGGAGATAGCTCGTACTCCCCGAAATGCATTTAGGTGCAGCCTCGGGCTTAGTACCGCGGAGGTAGAGCGACTGATAGGATGCGAGGGCTTCACCGCCTATCAAGTCCTGACAAACTCCGAATGCCGCGGCACGATTCCCGGGAGTGAGGGCGCGGGTGCTAAGGTCCGCGTCCGAGAGAGGAACAACTCAGACCACCGGCCAAGGCCCCCAAATACGGGCTAAGTTGAAGACCATAACGAGGTGGGACCGCAGAGACAGCTAGGATGTTGGCTTGGAAGCAGCCATTCATTTAAAGAGTGCGTAACAGCTCACTAGTCGAGTGGTCCCGCGTGGATAATAATCGGGCATAAGTCCGTTGCCGAAGCCGTGGAATCCTGGTAACCCAGGATTGGTAGGGGAGCATTCCGGTAGCCGTCGAAGGCATGGCGCGAGCCGTGCTGGAGGCCCCGGAAAAGCAAATGTAGGGATAAGTAACGACAAGGAGGGCGAGAAACCCTCCCGCCGTAAGACCAAGGGTTCCTGATCAACGCTAATCGGATCAGGGTGAGTCGGGACCTAAGGCGGAGCCGCAAGGCGCAGCCGATGGACATAGGGTAAAAAATCCCTAACCCTTGACAGATGTGATGCGGAGACGGAGAAGTGACACACCCGCGCACTGACGGAATAGTGCGTTAAACCGCGTAGGTATACCCGCCGGGGTAAGCAAACGGCGGGTGCTGAAACGGGACAGTACGGAGCGCCCCTCGGGGCAATCCGACAGCGGTGGTAACCATGCTCCCGAGAAAACCCGCTAAACTCCAGTCTGTCAAGGCCCGTACCGGAAACGGACACACGTGGTCGGGTAGAACATACCAAGGCGCTCGAGAGATTCACGGTTAAGGAACTAGGCAAACTGACCCCGTAACTTCGGGATAAGGGGTCCCTCCCTCCGGGGAGGGCGCAGAGAATA
>JAETRD010000074.1 GCA_021770345.1 Lachnospiraceae bacterium
ATGACACAGCAGTTTATCACCATGACAATCACTATCACCGTAAAGATACCCGTGCCGCCCACGCCGCCAGCGCCTACGGGGGCGAAAGCGCCGGAGCCGGTTTTCCTTTTCAGGGAAGGGCAGCCGCTTTTGTGCCACTGCAAGGTGAGATATGGGAAACGGGCGGCATGAGCGAATCCCGGTCATGGACTACCGGCAGTACCGCAGGGCGAGGCGGCTGGTGTGTGAGTGCTGCAACTATGACAACGGCCAGTGTATGGTGCTTGACGAGGGGGACGGGTGCGTCTGTGTCCAGAGCATTTCCCACTCCCTGCTCTGCCGCTGGTTCCGTGCGGCGGTGCTGCCGTTAGACCACCAGCTGGAAACGGCCCTTTACCACCGGCTGGAAAGCAGGCGGTGCAGCGAGTGCGGCGCTCTTTTCCTGCCCGGCTCCAACCGGGCGAAATACTGTAGGAAATGTGCCGTCCGTATGAAGCGGAAACACGCCGCAGAGCGCAAACGGAAGCAAAGGCGGTCATGTCACGCTTTAGGAGCGGAAAAAGCCTTGTAAATCAGGCACTTTCGGAGCGTGTCGGAGGGGAGGCAATACTTTTTATCACTGACACCCCAAAAGCCCCCTTAAAATGCGTACAGGAGCCGAAATAACCCATTCTGAACCAAAGGAGCAACTAAATGACAGAGAACCGACGATTTTATTACCTCAAGCTGAAAGAGAATTTTTATAACAGTGAAACCATGGTCATCCTGGAGAGTATGCAGGACGGCCTTCTGTACTCCAATCTCCTGCTCAAGATGTATTTGATGTCGCTGAAAAGCAACGGCGTACTCCTTCTGAATGACTGCCTGCCCCATACCGTACAGACCATAGCCACCTTTACCCGGCATCAGGTAGGCACGGTAGAACGGGCTTTGAAGATATTTCAGGAGTTTGGTCTTGTGGAGATACTGACGGACGGAGCCTATTACATGAGCGACATCCAGCTGCTGATCGGCCAGTCTTCCAGCGAGGGGGAGCGGAAGAAAAGGGAGCGCATGAGGCTGAAACGCCAGAATCTGCTCCCGTCCGGGGAATCGGACATTTGTCCATCCAATAACCGGGTGGACAAATGTCCGCCTATATTAGAGTATAGAGATAAAGAGATTAGAGATAAGAGTATAGAGAATAGAGAGAGGGACAACACACACGCCTATGGGAGATACCGGAATGTATTTCTATCTTCTGCAGAACTGGCAGAACTCCAAACGGAACTTCCCTCTCTTTGGGAACAGTACATTGAGCGGCTGTCCGAGTACATGGAATCCAGTGGA
>JAETRD010000075.1 GCA_021770345.1 Lachnospiraceae bacterium
AGCGTTCGCCGTGGCTTCCAGCGTCCGTGAAAGCTCGCCCTGCAGAACGGCGGCACGCTCTTTCAGTTCCTTTTGCTCGGCTTCGTAGTCTGCCGAAAGCTCCGTGAAACGCTCGTTCGATATGCGCCCCGCCACACTGTCCTCATACAGCCGCTTGAAGATAGCGGAGAGTTCCGTAATCCGTTTTTCTGCCGCTTCCAGCTCTTTCTTCTTGGCGGCGTTCCGGCGTTTGCTCCCGTCCTCGGTCTGCTCGGTCAAGAGCTTCATAAACCGGGCTTCGTGCTTGGCTGCATAGCTGGTAACTTTCCGCAAATTCTCGGTCACTCCGGCGGTCAAAAGGTCGGTGCGGATAAAGTGCGCCGTACAGTCACGGGTGCGCTTCTTGTAGCTGCCGCATATGTAGCAGTCCTGCCGCCGCTTGTCCGTCTGATACCTCTGCTGATACATGACGCTGCCGCAATCGGCACAAAAGAGTATGCCGGAGAACAAGCCCACTTCATCATAGCGGTTCGGGCGTTTGCGCTGCTTGCGAAGCTCCTGCACACGCTCCCATGTGTCACGGTCTATGATGATTTCGTGGTGGTTCTCGAAAACCGCCTGTTTGTCCTCGCTGTTGTAGATAATCTTGCTGCATTTGTAGGATTGTGTGGTGGTCTTGAAGTTCACAAGGCAGCCCGTGTATTCCCGGTTTTCAAGGATATGCACCACGGTGTTCGCCGCCCACTTGCACTCATAGCCGGGGTGGTAGCGGCGGGTGCTTCCCGTCCGGCGGTATTCCAGTGTTCCCGGCGTGGGGATTTGCTGCTCCGTAAGCATACGGGCTATCTTGGTCGGGCCGTTCCCGGCAAGGCAGAGGCTGTATATCTGCTTCACCACGGGGGCGGCTTCCTCGTCAATGATGAAATTTTCGTCCTCGTCCATGAGGTAGCCGTACACGGGCTTGCTTGTGACAGGCTTCCCGCTCATGCCTTTTGACCTCTTGACTGCTCTAATTTTCTTGCTCGTATCCCTCACCAGCCATTCGTTAAAAATGTTACGCAGAGGGGCAAAATCGTTGTCGCCCTGTGCGCTGTCAACGCCGTCATTGATAGCAATGAAACGGACATTTTTCTGTGGGAAAATCATTTCCGTGTACATTCCCACTTGTAAGTAGTTCCGCCCTAACCTTGACATATCCTTGACTATGACTGTTCCCACAAGCCCCGCTTCAATGTCGGCAAGCATGGACTGGAAGCCGGGTCTTTGGAAATTTGCCCCCGAAAATCCGTCGTCCGTGTACCATTTCAGATTCGTAAAGCCGTTCTG
>JAETRD010000076.1 GCA_021770345.1 Lachnospiraceae bacterium
TCGGTGATGGTGCCGGCAAACATTGCAACGGGCATTATCTATGAGAGCGCAATTACGGGAACCGCGTATTTTGGCGGCTTCCTGCAGGAAACGGATATTATCACATTAAAGCAAAAGTAAAGGAGAGGAAAATTATGGCATGGACGGGATTGACATTGACGGTGGATGGCAGGAATGCGCTTATCCGGGCACAGGAGGAGGGGAAATTGTGCATAAAATCGCTTGTGGTGGGTGACGGAGCTCCGCCGGCGAATTTCGGGACACAGAAGGAGCTTGTGCATCCGTTGTATGAGCTGACGGATTTAAAGATTGATATGACGGAGGACGGATGCGCGCTGACGGCGGATTTTCCGGTGGTCGATTATGATTATTATTTTCGTGAAATCGGCGTCGTTGCCGTGACGGAGGACGGCGAAAAGCTGTATGTCTATGATAACTGCGGGGACGACGCGCAGTACATTGTGTCGACGACGGGGGCGGAGCGGACGCAGAAGAGGATAAGGCTTTATCTGACAATCGGCGATGTGGCGGATATCACGGTATCTGCTCCGAGCATTCTGTATGTCGCGTATGACGCGTATGAAAAAGATATCGAAGAATTGAACCAGAAGATTGATATATTGGGGACAAACGATATATCGGGCATCGGGGACGGAAGCGTGACCGGAGCGATTCACATGTTGGAAGAAGCGACGTCAAACAATGGGGATGCCCTGACAGCGCTGGAGCAGGCGATTGGTACGAAGGTGGAACAGTCGGAGATGGAATCCGCGCTTGCAGCGAAGTTTGATAAGACCGGAGGGGTAATCAGCGGAAATACAACGTTCGGAAGCGAAACAGCGGATAATTCGCCCCAAGCGAATTGGATGGATAAGAACCGTAGAGTCTGGGCAGGCACTGCAAATGGGGCAGGGGATTTTTACTTATATGATGCGACGAATAAGAAACCTGTCATTCACTCTGATAAAGCCGGCGTTGCAACGTTTTACGGAAATGCATCTTCTGCCACGCGGGACGAAAATGGAAATAATATCGCAAATACATATCAGAAAAAGAATGGGGATGCGAAAGATAATACGGTGACATATACGAGTGTAGATGTGGCAGACGGCGGCGCAGGTGTATGGACGGGTGTGGCGAAGCTGGCAACAGGGGAAAGGTTCAGCAGTCTGTTCAATAAGATATCGATGATGTTTAAAAATGTGCGGTATCTGTATAAGATGCTCGGAACAACGGATATATCGGCCATTGGCGGAGGGACAGTTACGGGAGCGATTAGTAAGCTAAACACGGATTTGGGT
>JAETRD010000077.1 GCA_021770345.1 Lachnospiraceae bacterium
AACGAAATGATTAAAAAGACGGCCGAGAGCGCGGCGGACCAGGCGCAGAATGTGGATCAGATCCGGGTCGGCATTGAGGAAATCTCTCAGGGCGTGCAGGACAGCTCGGCGATTGCCGAGGAGAGCTCGGCGACGTCCGAGGAGCTTGCGTCGCAGGCGGCTCTGCTGAATGAGATGGTGCAGAGATTTGAGCTGATCCGTTAAAGAGGCAATCAACGGAAAGAGGAGTGATCATTTGTGCGTAAGCAAATGATCAGGAGGGAAATGTTAAATGGGAAATAAAAAGCAAAGGCAGTCGGCCGGAAAGCGGCGGATTGCAGACGAAATTCTGGCACAGATAGGGAAAAGCGTATTTCTTGTATTTGGAGTGGTGGCGCTTGTCACAATTGTTATGGTATGGTTTTCGATCACTTCCGCGCGGGAGTCGGAGCTGACCTTAGAGTCCCAGGCGGCGACAAATGAGCTGGTCGGCTTTTTCGAGAAATACAGCAGAGAAGCAGAATTGCTCGCGGTAAATCCGGAGGTCTATGACGTGTTTTCGGAGACGAAGGCGGGGGATAACATTCTGGAGGCGTCAAAGATGGACACCGTTTATCAGAATCTGATGAATGTAGCGGCGGTGGACCCGGAAAATATCCTGTCGGTCTGGATTTCCGATGTGGATGCGAGCGTGCTGACGCAGTCGGACGGTTTCACATCGGAAGAAGGCTGGGATGTCACGGGGCGTGCATGGTATGTCTGTTTTGAGAAGGGGCAGACGATTCTGACCGAACCGTATATCGATTCCAGCACGGGAGGACTGATTCTGAGCGCGGTTTCGCCGGTATACGACGAGGCGGGGAATCCGCTGGGGGCAGCCGGAATCGATCTTTCCTTGTCGCATATCATGAATGTCATGGGGGAGTATAAGATCGGAAGCAGAGGGTATATGGTGCTGTTGTCTGCGGACGGTACGATTATTTATCATCCGGATGAGCAGCTGATGCAGCAGAATATCGCCGATGCGGGTGCATCCGCGAACCTCATCAACGCGGTAGAGAGCAAGACGAGCCAGTTTATGAAATATAAGATCGGCGGGAAGTCCAGATACGGAATGGTACAGGCCGCGGGTGAGACGGGCTATATGGTGATCAGCTGTATGCCGGTGCTCGAGTATTACCTGACATTGATCGAGATTATTGCGGCGCTCGCAGTCGTGTTTATCATCGGCGTACTTGTCGTGATGAGGAGTATAAAGAAGAGTGCGTCGGCGCTTGCAAAGCCGATCATGGACCTGAATGAGACGGCGCAGAAGCTTGC
>JAETRD010000078.1 GCA_021770345.1 Lachnospiraceae bacterium
CAGTATGCAAAGACTGTCAAGGCACAGGGCGCAAAGTCTGTCAAGAACGCAGCGGAGAACACAAGAAAAGCCGCCAAAAAGACCGCCGAGGGAACCAAAAAGGCAATCGCATTTGTGGGGCGACACCCGGCGGGCGTATGTATCGCCATAGGTGCGCTGCTGCTTTTCATTATGATTTCTTCCGCATTATCTTCTTGTGGAGCTATGTTTTCCGGCATGATTAACGGCATTGTCGGGACTTCCTACACGTCGGAGGACGCGGATTTAGTCGCCGTGGAAAATAACTATGCGGCACTGGAAACGGACTTGCAGCGCAGGATTGACAATATCGAGCGCGACAATCCCGGCTATGACGAGTACCGCTATGACCTTGACAGTATCGGGCATAACCCCCATGAATTAGCGTCCTATCTGACCGCGCTTTTACAGACCTACACCCCGGCGACCGCACAGGCAGAAATACAGCGTATCTTTGAACTTCAATATACCCTCACTCTGACGGAGGAAGTGGAAATACGTTACCGCACAGAAACAAGCACAGACCCGCTTACGCCGGAGCAGCTTGAAATGTTCCGGGTGTACTTGGAAACCAGCGGAAACAAACCCCTTATTTTCGGCGGCGGTTCCCCGGACGGGAACCCGTCGGAGGATTTAAGCGGGGTGCAGCTTGTCAACGGTACACGCCCCGGAAATACCGCCGTGGTAGACCGGGCAAAGTCACAGGTAGGCAATGTAGGGGGACAGCCCTATTGGAGCTGGTACGGCTTCAACAGCCGCGTGGAATGGTGCGCCTGTTTCGTTTCATGGTGCTACAATCAAGCCGGGAAAAGCGAGCCGCGCTTTGCCGCGTGCCAGTCACAGGGCGTACCGTGGTTCCAGTCACGGGGGCAATGGGGCGCGAGGGGCTATGAGAATATCGCCCCCGGCGACGCGATCTTTTTTGACTGGGACGGGGACGGGAGCGCAGACCATGTGGGGCTTGTAATCGGCACGGATGGGCAGCGCGTTTACACCGTCGAGGGCAATTCCGGCGACGCTTGCAAGATAAAAAGCTACCCCCTTGACTATGGCTGTATCAAAGGGTACGGCTTGATGAATTGGAACTGAACACATTTTTGACTATGAAAGGAGTTTTACACTATGGCAGCAAACAAGATTGACCGTATCAACCGGGAGATTGAAAAGACCCACGAGAAGATCACCGAGTATCAGAACAAGCTCAAAGGGCTGGAAGCGCAGAAAACCGAAGCGGAGAATTTGCAGATCGTCCAGCTTGTGCGCTCTATGCGGCTTTCCCCGCAGGAGCTTACCGCCATGCTGCAAAACGGGGCAATCCCCGGCATGACCCCCGCGCCCGTTTTAAGCGGCGCAGACAATGACGAACAGGAGGAAAACGAAGATGAAGAATAAGAAAACCCTTAAAATGCTTTTGACCCTTTGCGCCGCCCTTATCCTCATGGGCGGCTTTTCCGTCACCGCCTACGCGCAGACCCCGGAGGGACAGGACGACGCGACCGACGACAGCGGCGTTGTCTACGAGGAACCCGAAAAGGAAGAACCCCTCACCCCGGACGGGAACGCGACGCTGGTTGACGATTTCGGCGGCAACAAGCAGCT
>JAETRD010000079.1 GCA_021770345.1 Lachnospiraceae bacterium
CGGTATGACTTCCGCCGTGTAGTTGTTCCCGCAGGACAGTTCCATCAAATCCGAATGGAAAAAATCATAATCCATCGAAATGTCCTCGCTGCGGGTAGAGCCTTCCTCCACATCGGTGGTCAGCGTGAACACCTGGAATTCCTCATCCCACGCCGCACTGCTCCGGCTGATCCGGCCGAAGGACTTAAAACCGCCGTCCGGCATCCGCACATCGAACCGCTCGTAAGGCTCATACGTCCAGGCGTCCCCAAGCCTCATCAGTTCGCACACCGTCCTGTTATCCGAGCGGTATCCTGCATAGCCGCCGGAAAAGCCGCTGACTGTCGCCGTAAACCGCAGGGTATAGGCAGCGCCGGAGTAGACACGCACCCTGTTTCCCCGGATGCGCATTTCAATGGTGTACATGGTGGGATTCCCACGCAGGTCAGCATTCGCCGTCCGGCTGATGGTCTGGCTGTAGCTGCCAAGAAGGGTGGAGCCCTTGTAAAGCTCCACCCTCTGCGTATCAATATTCAGACAGCAGAACACATCCCCGCAGAACACACCCGCCTTCCCGCTGCCATTCGCCGGGAACGCCAGCCTTGCCCGCAGGTGCAGCTCTTTGAATCCGCTGTACTTCCACGCAAGCTGCCCGCTCCCCTCAAGCTGTGAATACGGGCGGTTCTCATAGCCCTCCCGCCATACATCCCATTTGCCGGAGAGCGTCGTCCAGTAGCTTTCCGGCAGGGGATTTTCGTCACGGAAGTCCTCATACCAGATGAGCGCCGAATCCGGCTTCCTGCGGAGCATTTCCAGCGTCAGCTTGAAGCCTTTATCCGGCTGCGCCATGTTTCCGTCCACGTCCTTGAATCTCCGGGGCGCAAGCACATAAACAGCGGAGCCAACGCTCGGTTCTTCCGAAAAAGCCGAGCAGACACGGAATCCGTAAAACTGCACGCCCTTCACATCCACCGATACCGTGATGGTATGCGTCCCCGCCGAAAGGGGTATTCCCTTTGCAAGCGCCGTCCAGAAGGAAGTCCTCCAGTACGGCCACCACAGGCGGCTTTCCGTGAAATGCGATGTCGTTCCGTCAAGCGAAATGTAGATACCATTCTTATCCCAAAACGGATAACAGATACGCACCGCCACATCATAGGTTCCCGCCGAAGATACACTAAATTGGTACGTTGCCGAACCTTCATCCCCAAGCACCGCCACGCCGTTTTCAATGGAAATAATGCCTGCCGCACTTGACGGATTATCTGCGCTCCGGTCAACAAGGATATTTTCAAATTC
>JAETRD010000080.1 GCA_021770345.1 Lachnospiraceae bacterium
TGAAGTGCGTGACCGCGAGGAGCGCCCTAGGGTAAAACCGGTGACTGGGGCTAAGTCGTAACAAGGTAGCCGTACCGGAAGGTGCGGCTGGAACACCTCCTTTCTGGAGCGGACGCCGCTGTGCGCCGTCCACGGAACCTGTCATCGGCAAACGGCCGCTTATCGTTCGGCCGGACATCAGGGATAGCGGTTTTCGGTGCTGCTTCGTCGGAATCTATTGTCAGCATAACCTTCGGCAGAGGCCGCAGGGGCGGGTTTTTGCCTGCCCGGCCGCCGGAGTTGGATGCAGTCTCTTAGCTCAGTTGGTTAGAGCGCTACACTGATAATGTAGAGGTCGGCAGTTCAACTCTGCCAGGGACTACACTGAAAGAGAGCACATTGACATGTTGGAAGCCGGATACGGCCGGATGAAAAGAAGGTCGTATCATAAAGGTAAAATCACGAGCAAATCAAAAAAGAATAAGAACAGAACACAGAGCGTAAGCCGAGTAAAGTTCTGACGCGAAAAAGGCGACTTTGCTTAGGAATAAGGAAAGGAGAGAAGGGCACATGAAGGATGCCTTGGCTCTCGGAGGCGCGTAGGGGCAAATACCCGTATGATGCGCGGATTTCCGAATGGGGCAACCCGGCGCGCGCAGGCGTGCCATCCGCCTATGGCGGAAGCGAACCCGGGGAACTGAAACATCTCACTACCCGGAGGAAAAGAAAACAAAAGTGATTGCGCAAGTAGTGGCGAGCGAACGCGCAGAAGCCCAAACCGGAGCTGTCGAGGCAGCATCCGGGGTTGTAGGACCGCCGATAAAGCTTACACCGTGACGGTTAGCAGAAGGGCCTGGAAAGGCCCGCCGCAGAGGGTGAGAGCCCCGTAAGCGACAACCGTCAGGTGGGCGAGGCGGCACCTGAGTAGTGCGGGACACGAGAAATCCTGCATGAACCCGCGGGGACCATCCCGTAAGGCTAAATACTACCGAGAGACCGATAGCGAACCAGTACCGTGAGGGAAAGGTGAAAAGAACCTCGAACAGAGGAGTGAAACAGATCCTGAAATCATGTGCCTACAAGCGGTCGGAGCGGCTTTGTGCCGTGACGGCGTGCCTTTTGCATAATGAACCTACGAGTTGCCGTCGTTGGCGAGGTTAAGGGCTAATAGGCCCGGAGCCGAAGCGAAAGCGAGTCCGAAGAGGGCGCCACAGTCAGCGGAGGCAGACGCGAAACCGAGTGATCTACCCTTGTGCAGGTTGAAGGTGCGGTAACACGCACTGGAGGACCGAACCGGTAAGCGTTGAAAAGCTTTCGGATGACGTGAGGGTAGGAGTGAAAGGCCAATCAAACTCGGAGATAGCTCGTACTCCCCGAAATGCATTTAGGTGCAGCCTCGGGCAAGTACCGTGGAGGTAGAGCGACTGACTGGATACGAGGGCTTCACCGCCTATCAAGTCCTGACAAACTCCGAATGCCACGGCATGCTGCCCGGGAGTGAGGGCGCGGGTGCTAAGGTCCGCGTCCGAGAGAGGAACAACTCAGACCACCGTCCAAGGCCCCCAAATCCGGGCTAAGTTGAAGACAATAACGAGGTGGGACTGCATAGACAGCTAGGATGTTGGCTTGGAAGCAGCCATTCATTTAAAGAGTGCGTAACAGCTCACTAGTCGAGTGGTCCCGCATGGATAATAATCGGGCATAAGTCCGGTGCCGAAGACGTGCAACGCTAATCGGATCAGGGTAAGTCGGGGCCTAAGGAGTAGCCGCAAGGCGCATCCGATGGACAACCGGTAAAGATTCCGGTACCCGCATGAGAAGCGACGTGGCGACGGAGAAGTGACACATCCGCGTACAGACGGACGTACGTTGAAGGCCGTAGGTATACCGTGGGCAGGCAAATCCACCCGCGGTGCCGAACACCGACAGTACGGCGAGCCCCCCGGGGCGAGCCGACAGCGATGGTAACCATGCTCCCAAGAAAACCCGCTAAGCACATTTTCATGCGGCCCGTACCGCAAACCGACACAGGTGGTCGCGTAGAACATACTGAGGCGCTCGAGAGATTCACGGTTAAGGAACTAGGCAAACTGACCCCGTAACTTCGGGATAAGGGGTCCCCTCTTTCGGAGGGGCGCAGAGAATAGGTCCAGGCAACTGTTTAACAAAAACACAGGGCTGTGCGAAATTTAAAGATGAAGTATACAGCCTGACACCTGCCCGGTGCCGGAAGGTTAAGAGGAGGCGTCATCGCAAGAGAAGCGCTGAATTGAAGCCCCGGTAAACGGCGGCCGTAACTATAACGGTCCTAAGGTAGCGAAATTCCTTGTCGGGTAAGTTCCGACCTGCACGAATGGTGTAATGATCCGGACACTGTCTC
>JAETRD010000081.1 GCA_021770345.1 Lachnospiraceae bacterium
AGCCGCATTACCATTTTGTCCAGAACCTCAATCCGTTCCTCGTCCCTTGTAAGGGAGCGTTCCATTGCTTCCCGCTGTTCCCGCTGCTCGGCTTCACAGGTATTGGTCAGGCGGTCGGCAACCGCTTCCCCGTCCATCAGGGCAGCTCTGGCACATTCCCGTATTTTCCGTAGCACATGGCTGTAAAGGGTGTCATAATCAATCCGGTGCTGGGTGCAGTGGTTCTTTCCAAAGGCATTGTAGGTTTTGCAGGAGTATATCCGCTGGGGATGTTTTGCGTTTGTGTAGCGTATCGTCAGCGACTTCCCACACTCGCCGCATTTTAGCAGTCCGGCAAACAGGCTGATTTCATTGGTCTGCCCCGGACGCTGGCGGGATTTCAGCTTGTTCTGCACAATGTCAAAACTCATGCGGTCAATCAGCGGTTCATGCTGTCCCTCCACCACAATCCAGTCCTCCGGCTTCTTTTCCCCAATCGTGCCGATTTTGAAGCGGTAGTCTTTTTTCTGGGAAGCAATCGCCCCGGTGTAGACGGGATTCATCAAAAGGTCTTTGATAACGGAGAAGTCCCACATATACCGCCCGTTTTCCGGGTCTTTCTTTTCCCATTTGGTGCGGGTATTGCGAAGCCCCCGTTCCCGATTCCACCATGTGGGGCAGGGGATTTTTTCTTCCTCCAGCCGTCTGCGGATATAGTTCGGACCATGACCGTTCAGGGCATATCCGAAAATCAGCCGCACAATCGGGGCGGTTTCCTCGTCAATGAGCAGATGGTTTTTGTCCTCCGGGTCTTTCCGATACCCAAACGGGGCAAGACACCCGGTAAACTGTCCTTTCTGCGCTTTCAGAAGATAAGAGGAATGGACTTTCTTGGAAATATCCTTGCTGTACATCTCGTTCAGGATATTTTTGAACGGGGCGATGTCGTTGTTATCCCGCAGGGTGTCGATACCATCATTCATGGCGATATAGCGGACACCGTTTCTTGGGAAAAAGTCCTCAATCAAATGCCCGGTTTGCAGATAGTTCCGCCCCAGTCGGCTGAGGTCTTTCGTGATAACAAGGTTGATTTGCCTGCGCTCAATGGCTCTCAACATCCTCTGTAAATCAGGACGCTCCATGTTAAGACCTGTGAAGCCATCGTCCTGATAGACTGCCACAACCTCCCATCCCTGCTTTTCGCAGTATTTTTCCAGCATATCACGCTGGTTTGCGATACTGGCACTTTCGCCTTGCAGGTCATCGTCCTTTGACAG
>JAETRD010000002.1 GCA_021770345.1 Lachnospiraceae bacterium
ACCCTGACCATAGATATTCGGGTGATTTGCAAGGCGGACGATTGAGGCGTACTGGACGTACGCTGATTGAGGACAACGCAGAAAATCACCCGAATATCATGGTTCAGGGCGTGTGTTCCCTTGTCCACTGAGGGTGGCAATGATGGACGCAGACAGCAGGGCGGAGGTTTTTGTGGAGATCCAAGCGGAAGATGCCGAACGGCAGTATCGGATATCCAGGTCCATCGGCTATACCAGAGCTTATCCGAAAATGGCGGTGCGGGAATACCAGAAAAAGCTTTCGCTGCATATTGCGGAGTGTGGACACTCAGATGTCGAAGTCGAGGTAAAGGAGGAGAAGGCCGAGGAGGTGATCGGCGAGCTGTTCCCGAAAGATTTGTCGCACTATTTCCTGTTTGACGGGGAGCGATGGAACGACGTGACGGTCGGAGGCGTGCGGGAAAACATCAGGGATTCGGTTCATATTTTGACGGGGCTCTCCTCCTACCGGCGCGCGCTGTGGCATTTGAAGGATATGGGAAGCGCGTCGGTCATCCGCAAGTATAAGAGCCGGATTACGGGCAGCGGTTCCCTGTATGAAAATCTCGAGAGAGAATGCCGCCGAATGGAGCACGAGGCGGAAGCGTGTGCCGGACAGGTCGGAATTATCGATATCAATATACAAAATTATGAGGGGAAAATTCGGGATACGGAGCGCGAACTCGAAGAAAACAGAAATACGGAACTGCTTTACGCGAGGCGAAAGGCGCTGCGCATCGCCGGCAATTCACAGGCAGAACGGTGCACGGCAAATTATAAGCTGTTTGTGAATGAGTACAGCGGTTATCATAGTCTTGCTGGTGGTCTTCATCCTTATGGAAGACCATGGTGTTTTGAAAGGCAGGAAGCAGACTGTGATTTATTTGACGGATAAGGGGAAAATGAGTGGATGGGAATTTGACGGTCTACACTACAGCAACTTTCCGAACGTTCTTTTCATATGAACAGAATGCTTTGGAGAGTTTATCGCAATAGAGCAGGCTGAAGGAAGCGCTTGCGGTCAACGGACAGATGGATTTCCTGATGGTCTACAGGGTGGAGGAGAAACAGATTCTGTCGCAAATTCATAAACGGTATAATCGCCGTATTTTGGCATATGCTATGTAAATCAATCCTATCCTGCGGTATCGCTGTCGTGCAGGAATGGGATATAGCGGAGGTAAAAAATGCAATCAGTCTGGAGTGAAGATATAAAAATCAGGAGGCGGGAACCTCTTGCCGGGGACATGGAGGTGACAGCAGTCGTCATCGGGGCAGGGCTTGCGGGAATTTTGACGGCATATTACCTGAAGCAGGCAGGTATCCGGGTAGTAGTTCTGGAGGCGGACAGGATAGGCAGCGGGCAGACGAAAAATACCACGGCCAAAATCACTTCCCAGCACAATCTGATTTATGACAGGCTGATTCGGTCCTTTGGCCGCCCTATGGCGGAGCATTACGCCATGGCAAATGAGGCTGCCATAGGGGAATATGACAGGCTGATTCTGGAAAAAGGGATTGACTGTGATTTTGTCAGGTGCCCGGCGTATCTATATTCCCGGATTGAGACAGACCTGCTGAAACGGGAGGCGGAGGCTGCGGAGTCTCTGGGCATAAAGGCCTCTTATGGTACAGAATGTGAGCTCCCCTTGAGTGTGGCAGGTGTGACAAGGTTCGAGAACCAGGCAAGGTTCCACCCGCTAAAATTCCTGGCAAAAATAGCGGAGGAAGTGGAAGTCTACGAGCAGACGAAAGTGCTGAGAGTTGAGGACAGAAGGGTGGAGACCGCAGGGGGGACAGTGACGGCGGAACATATTGTGTTTGCCGCCCATTATCCCTTTATCAATGTGCCGGGGTACTATTTTGCCAGGATGTATCAGGAGCGGAGTTATGTGGTGGCACTGGAGGGCGCGGAGAGGCCGCAGGGTCTATACCTGGGGATTGACCGGGATGGCCTTTCTTTCCGAACATGTGGAGACCTTGTGCTTCTGGGAGGCGAAAGCCACCGGACAGGGGTGAACCGGAAGAGCAGGAGCAACAAAGAGATGAACCCGGGAGACAGTGGGCACACAGAAATGAACTCGGAAAGCGGGACAGGCGCCGGATGTAAATATGAGGTGTTGCGCAGCAGAGCCCGGGAACTCTATCCCGGATGCCGGGAGGCGTCCCACTGGTCGGCCCAGGACTGCATAACACTGGACGGCCTGCCTTACATCGGGAGATTTTCCAGGCGAAAGCCATTCTGGTATGTGGCCACGGGATTTGGAAAATGGGGGATGACCTCTGCCATGGTCAGCGCCCGTATCCTGACAGCCATGATTAGCGGACAGGACTGTCCGGAAGGGGATATTTTCTCTCCCCAGAGGCATTTTACGGCACAGGCAGCGAAAGGGCTGGCCGTACACGGCGCATATACGGTAAAAGGCCTGACAAAGCACCTCCTGCCATGGGGGAATAAAAAGATAGTTCCCAACTGCCCCCACATGGGCTGCAGACTGGAGTGGAATCCGGAGGAGGAAAGCTATGACTGCCCTTGCCATGGCTCCCGGTTCGACGGGGAAGGGCATCTGCTTGACGGCCCGGCTCAGACGGACTGCAGGAAACGGGAGAGGGGCTGAAGGTTCTTGATTGCGATTGGATAGGCTACAATAAACCGGACAGATTTTTTAAGGTCATATACTACCTTCGATGAACAAGGGCACACACGGTCAGGACAGAATAAATTTTGCGTCCTGCATCGTTACCCTCGCTTCGCGTACGCTCTGTACGCGGCGCTCGAGTGCCTTGCAGGGCACAAAATTTTTTTCTGCCTGACTCTTCGACCTCAAGCGGAGAGAATTTCAGCATTTTCAAGGCAGACGATTGAGGCGTACTGGATGTACGCCGATTGAGGATAACGAAGAAAATGCTGAAATTATCACGCTTTGAGGCGTGTGTGCCCTTGTTCATCGAAGGTATAAAATCATTAAACAAAGGAGCAATCAATATGACCGAAACAAGGCAGAAAAGAAAACCCCGTAAATACACAGATGCGTTTAAACAGCAATTAGTGGGCTTACATTGTTTCGGCAAGCGCAGATGCGATATCTGCAGGGAATACGATATCTCCCATTTCCTGTTCGACAAATGGGTAAAACAAGCGGAGAATTTCGGTTTTTATATACTTCCCCTGTAAAATATTTGCCCGCCATCTGCGATGCTTATTTATCAGGCTGATTTTTAGGACGGCAGTCCGGTTGCCAACCCGGAATTGACGGGTGCCGTATTCATCTGGAATAATCTGCATTCAGCGGGGGGAGTACTTCCGGATTCAGCAGTACCCAGGCGACCGCATAGGAGCACAACTGCATACTCAGGGTTCCGTCATCGAGACTGTCCCGTAAAAGACGGGTAATTTTTTCCGCCTGCGCAATATCCTCCTCAAGCAGCGGACTGCCCAGGCGCAGGTACCGGGGAAAGATCCGCAGCATCTTCCGATAATCACCGTCCCAGTTCATGCCGCCGTTAACGGTGATTTCATGGTCGATGCGTCCCGCAATACGGATGGCCTCGCCCTGGGCGGTCGGGGCTTTTCCGTTTGGTGGGACGAGATAGTCCCAAAGCCATTGAAACGCCTTGTTTTTGTTTTCCTCCGGCACATATATTGGAGACACTCCGTCATGGAAGATGACTTCCCCGACAGGTTCCATGTCAAACATCTGATAAAGGCACTTTAGGCCCTCCGTTTGACGGCGCAGGAATTCCGGGTCAGTGATTCCCCGTTTGACCCGCTCAAAACGTTCCGCCGACCGGCGCAAAGACTCCCGGCATCGATCCGTAATTTTTGCCCCGTGATCGCAAAGGAGCTGACAAATTCCCAGCAGTTCCCTGTAGGGCAGGCGGTCCCCAAGGAGCGTTTTTTCCAGTGGTGTAAGAAACCCCGGCCAATCAATCCGGTCCGATTTGACGTTGACATCCACGCCGGCTCCCAACAGGGCGTTCACCGCGTCCATGCGTCCGTACAGCGATGCGAGGTGCAGGGGCGTCACGCCAAAATGATCGGCAACATTTACATCTGCACCCAAATCGATTAAGAGCTGCACATCGCCATTCCAGGCGGAAGACTGGTGGAAGATTGGCGTTTTCCCGTAGTAATCCTTAAAATTTACATCCGCGCCCTGTTCTCTGGCCCAAAAGGCAAATTCTCCTGGCAGGGGCGACATGGAAAAAATATTGGAACCGTATTTTGCATGCGTGATTGCGTTGGGATCACAACGCAAAAACTGTTCTCTGAGCGCCGCGATATCGCCGCTCTCCAAAAATTGTTTTATTTCTTTCGGAAGTGTTTTTCGCTTTTTTGCCATAGGTCTCTCCGTCATAAAAACAGGTTAAATTTATTTGTCCTGGTAAAGTTCCCCGCCGTATTCCCGGAACAGTTCGAGATACCGCTGCTCGACATCAGCAAAAGGCAGTACCCTATAGGAAAATGTTGACTTCATAGACGGGAGAGGGCGGTCTGACGGTTCCCTTAAAAGGACCGCCAAATCATAACAGAGCATATCGTCGTCAATTTCCTTTACAAGAGCGGCTTCCTTTTCCGATAATCCGGAACCCAAATATTTTGTGTAGATAAGGTCGAGCAGCCGCTCTTCGCAGGCCCGGTAGCCGTCCAGATACTGTTTAAACGGTCTCGGGACGTCGCTCATATAGGCCTCCGCGGCATCGTGAAGCAGGCAGGCGAGAACGACTCTGTCTGAGCAGCCCCGCGCCTTCGCCTCGAGGGCACAGTGGATGCAGTGCTGTCCCACGGAGAAAAACGTTTTCACATGACCGTTTCCGCGGCAGGTAAGCGACAGGGCATGGGCGATGTCCGCGATGCGGATAAGCCCGGCTTCCGGACGGGTGGGAACAATGTGTACACCGGTGTAGGTGGTGATGTAATCAGACATAAAAGGTCTCCTTCGTAATGATTTGCGGACAATGTTTCGGGGCGGTGTTTACAGGTCGAATTCCATGAGGATGTAGTGATTTTCATCTGCCACGGTAAAGCCGCACTTTTTCCAGAAAGAAAAACTCTGCGGATTCCCCTTGTCGACGCCGAGCCGTATTTTTGTAAAGCCGGATGCGCGCAGATGCGCGGCAAGTTCCCGGATCAGCCTCGAACCGACGCCTCTGTTCTGACAGGTCGCATCCGTCATAAAAAACCCGATAAAAGCGATATGATTCGTCGGGTAATCAAGAATCAGATCCATAACTGCAATCAATGTATCACTTTTATAAAAGCCAAGGTAAAATTTGTCCGCTTTGTCTTTGCCGGGCGGAAGTGCAGTCATATCTTCCAGGATGCGCGCTCTTGTGACAAATGGGGGATGGTAGCGGTAGAATCGTTCATTCCCGGCGCATAAGGCATAGATGGAATCGACATCGCCCGGCGTCAGGGGACGCACTTCAAATGTACCAGATAACAATTTAATATCCATAAAAATCCTCCATTCCTGCCGCAGTCCGCAAACTTTGGGCCGCAGGCACAAATTTGCCTGTGAAAAATTTATTTTTCACAGTAACTACTCCTGCAGAATTCAGCTTGCCGTCGGATTTATTATACAGCGTCCCGCGGACAAATAAAACCGATTTTCGACGGCTTTTAAACAAATCCTTTTTAATTCCGGAGTACGTCGGATGTTGCGCCGTCGGAAAAATGATTGGAAACCCGGACGCCGCCGGTGAAAATCCGTATTTGCAAACGACACTCTGCTGTGTTAATCTGGTAATAGATCAGGAACCGGTCGCTGAGAGACCGCAGCCGGCAGCCTGTCTGAACTCTGATTGAGGAACTGTGCGATGGAGAAACAAGATATCAGTCAAATCCTGCCGAAATCGGAACTTGTGGAATCGGGTTATCTCGAGCGTATGTTGGATAATTTCTCCAGCAGCTACAAGCTATTCTGGTTTCAGGGGATTTTTACGGAAATCATAAAGGGAAACACACAGGTACCGTACCGCCGCATTGTCGCGCGGATGATTGCGGCGGCATGGTATCCGGTCAATTATTACAATTTAAGTCTCGGTGTTGCGGATAAACTGTCGGACACAATCCGATATCTGCACGTCGAACTGGGACTTCCGAAAGAAATCCGCGCGGATACGCTTGTGGATTTTATCGAGGAGAGCAGCGATAAGCGCCTTTGGAAAATGATAAACGGGTTTACGGGCATGGTGCCGTACCGTCTGATACGGCCGTTTTACGAGTCGGAGATTCAGCATCGGAAACAGACGGACCTGGCGTTTCGGGATGCGAAGGTCAATGCATTCATTGAGCAGTGCAACCGCAGCGACGACGGGGCGGCATTTTACCGGCTGGACAGGAAGAACCGGAAACTGACGGTCTCGCCGAAATGGGCGCTCTATATCCGAACAAATGCGGCACTTGTGGAGGGCTGGCTCAACTATAAATTAATCAAATACATACAGGAGCGCAATCCGAATGTACCGGCGATACCGTTTAAGCTGTTTCCGCCCACGGAGCGCGACAGAAATCTCTCGGCGCAGACAAAGTTCTGGCGCAGGATACAGCAGGATATACCGCTTTACGACCTCTACACGGAAGAGGAGTTTAACCGGGAGAATATGGAGCGGTACGGGAATTTCAGTATTGACCATTTTATCCCGTGGAGTTTTGTGCTTCACAACGAGATATGGAATCTGTATCCGATGTTCGGGAGAATCAACAGTGCAAAGAGTGATCGCCTGCCGGATAAGGAGCGCTATCTTGCGCGTTTCTGTGAAAAGCAGTACGAGGCGTTTCTGATTGCAAAAACATGGGACAGAGAATTCTTAAGTATGAGAGAACAATATCTGAATGTCAAAAGGGACATTTTCGAGATTGAGCGCAGCGACAGAGGGCACGATGCGTTTGTGCAGGCGATGAGTCGGACGATAGAGCCGCTGTATCAGATTGCAAACAATCAGGGCTTTGGTATCTGGCGGTATGAGAAAGAGTCGGAAAGGAGTCATATATGAGAATCTATGACATTTCGCAGGAATTGTTTTCCTGCAGCGTATTTCCGGGGGATTTACCGCCGTCAAAGGAGCAGGTGCTAAAACTGTCGGAGGGCGCGGCCTGCAATCTGACCAATCTTTCGATGTGTGCCCACAACGGCACGCATGTGGATGCGCCCTATCATTTTTATGAGAACGGAAAAACCGTGGATGAGCTGGATCTGCGGAAGGTTATCGGTACGGCGCAGGTCATCGCATTTGACGGAGAACTGGGTCAGGCGGATGTGGACAGACTCCTGCAGGAAAAAATAAGGCGTGTATTATTTAAAGGGGAGACGATGATTGGCCTGGAGTCTGCGCAGGCGCTGAACCGGCACGGCGTGTATCTGGTGGGTGTGGAGACGCAGACCGTCGGCGCGGCCGAGGCGCCCCGCGCGGTTCACCGCGAACTGCTGCGGCAGGAGGTGGTACTTCTCGAGGGCGTGTGCCTTGCGGGTGTTCCGGAAGGTATTTATTTTCTCTGCGCGGCGCCGATCAATCTGGGCGGCGCGGACGGAGCGCCCTGCCGGGCGGTGTTGATCCAACAATAAAAGAAGTTTGACGGGGCAGGGGCGGCGGTGTATCGTTTTTAAAACGGTTTACCGCCGCCTCTTTTCCGCAGAGATTGTAAGAAATTTGTAAGGAAACGCCCGGTTTTTTTGTAAGGGTGATGCGTTAGGATAATTGCAGGCAAACGGAAAGGGGACAGACGATGAGCGAATGTGTGCTGGTGGTGGACGATGACAGGGAGATTGTGCGGGCGATTTCCATCCTTTTAGAAGGGGAGGGCTATCGCGTCAAAAAAGCTTACGACGGGCTGGAGGCGCTTGAGATTCTAACCGGAAATCAGGTGCACCTGGTGGTGCTCGATGTGATGATGCCGAAGCTCGACGGGCTTTCCGCCCTGATGAAAATCAGGGAGCGGCAGAATATTCCGATTATCGTTTTAAGTGCCAAAAGCGAGGATACGGACAAGGTGTTGGGCTTATCCATGGGAGCCGACGACTATGTCGCGAAACCATACAATCCGGCGGAGCTTTTGGCGCGGGTGAAAAGCCAGCTGCGGCGTTACACGAGCCTCGGCGACATCCATACCGGTGCGCGGGAGGACGCGCTGGAAAACGGCAGGCTTTGCTATCATATCGGTGAGCGCACGCTGTATGTGGACGGAGAGCCGGTGCGCCTGACGGCCACGGAGACGAAAATCGTCGAGCTTCTGATGCGGAATCAGGGCCGGGTGTTTTCCGCGGAGGAGATTTACGAGCGCATCTGGGGAGAAAACGGTTTCGCCTCGGAGAATACCGTGATGGTGCATATCCGCCGCATCCGCGAAAAAATCGAACTCAATCCGAAGGAGCCGGAATATTTAAAGGTGGTGTGGGGAATTGGATATAAAATCGAAAAAATGGAAAAGCGCCGTTAGCTTCGGCGCGTTCGCACTGGGCGTAAGCCTTGTGCTGGCAAGCGGTATCTGGCTGTCGGGCACGGCGGAACGAATGTCTGCGGCAGGGGAAAATCCGATTGAGACGGATTATCAGAATACGGAGGAATTTCGCAGCTTCATAGAGGGCCGGTTATTTCACTTTATCGAAATGGCATGCGGCAGTCGGATCGGGTACGGGTATTCAAGTTATTATTATGACTACTACGGTGATGACTATTATGACTACTACGGTGCGGAGTTTTGGGAAAGCGAGGAGAATACGGCTGTGGCCGGGACGTTTTCCGAGGAGGATGGGAGCAGTTCGGAGGAGTGGAAAGAGCGGTACAGGCAGGAGGCGGAGGATTATCATAATTCGATCAAAAATGACCGCAATCTGCTGTACCGTGTGGTAAACGGAAAAGAGGAGCTGTATTCCAACATGGAAGACGTGGCGTGGGAGAACTGGGACGCGCCCCTGCCGGAGGGATATAATTTTGCGCTGTATTTCGACGGGGAAAAGGTTCATATCAAAAAGGACGGCGCCGAGCTGGACGTCTACGGCGACGACTACTATGACGGGGATGCGCCGGGGAGCTGGCGCGTGCCGGGATATCAGAACTTTGTGATGGAAGGTACCGGGCAGGTCAGGATTTATCTTTTGGCGGTGGAGACACCATTCCGCTATGTCTATATGAATTACAGAGACGACGGGTATATGCAGACGAGCAGCACGCTCTATGACATTGCGCAGAGAGTGACGACTGCGGCGGCCCGGTTCCGGAAAAACATCGCGGAGTTTTTGGCGGGGATTGTACTGCTTATGGTTTCCTTTTTGTGGAGGAAGGAAAAACGGCAGGCGGACGCTGCCGTCGCACGCGTGACGGGACGGATTTGGTTTGAGTGGAAGCTTCTGATATTTGCGGTGGCGCTGGCGGTGAGCATCGGGGTTTTGCTCGGTGCGCTCGGGACGGATTTTGGCTATGGAATGGCCTATGATACGGTCGTTGCGACGGATGGCGGTGCGACGGATGCGGCGGAGTCCGTTGTGCAGGAGGCGGCATTTGCAGGGGAGATGGAACTTCTGTCGATGATGTCGTGGGAAATCCGGTATATCCTGAGGGAGCGGGTATATCTGTTTTTGCCGCTGTTTTGGATTTGTTATCTGGGCGCCAACGATATCCGCAGGAACAGGAAAACGTTCTGGCAGGGAGGAATCAGCCGGCTGGTCGGGATTTTCCGGGAGAGAAATTATAAGAGTGCATTTTCGGAAGAACTGATGAAGAAAACAAAGCTGCTCGGAATTGCGGACGGATTTGTGCTGCTGGTAAGCATTTTGCTTTGCGGCAGTCTGGCGGGTAGTCTCAGAAAGGAGTCTGCGGCGATTCTTGTGCCTGTTTTTGCGGCGGTAAGCATTCTGCTGATCGTTCTGATACATTCTCGTTATCTAAAAGAGCTCAAAGGGCTGGCGGAAGATATGGATGTCCTGACCGAACGGATGAAGGTGATCCGCGACGGAGACTATGAGCGGAAAGAATACAAAATCACGGAGACTTCAAAGCTCTATGAGGCCGCGAGAAACCTCGAGGAAATCCGTGACGGCATGGAGCAGGCCGTCTGCGAGCGCGTAAAGAGCGAACAGATGAAGGTGGAGCTTGTGACGAATGTCTCCCATGATATCAAGACGCCGCTGACCTCGATTATCAGCTATGTGCAGTTTTTAAAGCAGGAGGAGGATTTGCCGGAGCATGTCAAAGACTATATCCGTGTTTTAGACGAAAAAGCAGACCGGCTGAACCATATGGTGCAGGATGTGTTTGCGGTGAGCAAGGCCGCCGCGGGGCAGCTTCCGGTGGAAATCGAGGTGCTGGATTTCGCGCGGATGCTGCGGCAGACGCTTGCCGATATGGATGAAAAGATAAATCAGAGTGCGGTGCGGCTTGTGGCGGAGTTTCCGGAGGAGCCGGTTTTCATCGAGGCGGACGGAAAGCGGATGTATCGGGTATTTCAGAATCTGATCGACAATGCCCTGAAATACTCATTGGAGGGTTCGCGTGTGTTTGTGACGCTTAAGGCGGAAGCGGGGACGGCCGTGTCCACCGTCAAGAATATCTCGAAAGAGGAGATTTTAGCCGCGCAGCAGCTGACCGAGCGCTTTGTGCGGGGGGATGAAAGCCGCACGGACGGCGGCAGCGGCCTTGGGCTTTCCATCGCGAAAAGCTTTACCGAGGCCTGCGGCGGAAGCTTTGGGCTTTCGGCTGACGCGGATTTGTTTGTTGTGACGGTGACGTTTCCGGAGGTTTCCGCGGATATGCCGGGCAGTGCCCGTGCAGAAAACCCGTGATGGAACGTCGATACCTTCAGTGGACAAGGGCATACACGCCCTTTGTCCACTGATGGGACGGTAATTTTATTAAGAATTTCTTAAAACAACATATTTTTATCGTAAATCGATAAAAATATGTTGTTTTTTGCGCGTGAATGGATATAATTAAGGATGTAAGGAATTTCCTGCGACAGGGAGGGACGCACATGGAACGAATGGAAACGGCAAAATGGCTGAAAGGAATTACGATTTTAATCGGCGCGGTAGGAGCAGTCTTTTTTCTGGTGCTGATGCCGATGATGGCGGAAAGCTGTAAGGAGGCGTATCCGGCGATGGCTTATCTGAAATGGCCGGGAATTATTTACGGCTGGGGAATCGGCGTCATATGCTACGCGGTTTTGTATCAGTTCTGGAAGGTATGTGTCCAGATCGGAAACGACAATTCTTTTTCAAAAGAGAATGCAAAGTCGTTTCTTGTGATCAGCCGTCTGACCGCGATTTTGGCGGTGATATGGTTTGCGGGAATTGTGGGGCTTGCGTTTCTGAAATGCCTTGCACCGTCCGTCGCGATTTTTCTGATGCTCATCGTCTTTATTTTCATCGTGCTCGCGGTTCTGGCCGCGGCGCTGTCGCATCTGATATACAAGGCATACGAGCTGCGGCGGGAAAACGAGCTGACAATCTAGCGGAAAGGCAGGAAAGTGATGGCGATTATTATCAACGTGGATGTGATGCTGGCAAAGCGCAAAATGAGCGTGACGGAACTGTCGGAGCGGGTCGGGATCACGCTGGCCAATATCTCGATTTTAAAAAACGGCAGGGCCAGGGCGATCAGGCTTGACACGCTCGACAAAATCTGTAAGGCGCTCGACTGTCAGCCGGGAGACATCTTAGAGTATGTTCCGGAGGACGGGGAAGCGGAGTCAAATACCCCGCCGCAAGCAGCGGGACATCAAACTTGAATCGCCCCAAGGGGCGGGGTATCTGACCCTCGCGGCAGTCGCCAAATGGACATGCAAGCATGTCCGCCTGGCTCGTTGCTCGCGGGAATGAAGGGCCGCCTGCGGCGGCAGAAATGAGGGGGGAACTATGAACGAAATTCAGGAAATGAACTGTGAAGAATGGAACAGGCGCAGACAGGAGGAGTGGCAGAACCGGCAGGAAGAACTGCGGCTGCAGCGCGTGGAGGCGGAGCGGCAGAGGGAGGCGGAAGAAAAAAAGAGTGCGGCGTTGTTCGGAAAGCTCGCCGCGGCAAGCCTGGCGTATGCGGTGATTTATACGGTCTGCCTGTATAAAAACACGACGGGGCTTTTCGTGCTTTTCTGGATCGGAGCGACAATCTTCTATATCAATTATGTGCTTCGGATGTTTCAGACGGAGCCAAAGAGAGACAGTGCGGTATATGCGGCGGTGCTCGGCCTGCTCGGCGTATCCACTGTTTTGACCGGAAACGAGTGGATCGTATGGCTTAATTACGCGGCGATTTTTCTTCTGGTGGTAGCGCTGCTTCTGCACAATTTCTGCCGGGACGCGGACTGGGATCTGGGAAAATATGCGGCGGAAATCACGGTCGCGCTCTGCGGGGCCATGGAATTTGTCACAAAGCCTTTTACCGACGGAGCCGCCTGGCGCAGAGGCAGAGTGCGAAAAGAAAACGGCAAGGGAAACTATATTGCGGCCGGTATCGGCATTGCGGTTCCCTGCGTCCTTTTTCTGGGAGGCCTTTTGGTCAGCGCGGATATGGTGTTTGCGGATATGGTGTTTGGATTTTTCGGGGCATTGCGGCTGCCGACCCGGGTATTCGGCATTCTGTTTATGCTGCTGTTCGGTTTCTTTTCCTCCTACTGCGGGGTGCGCTATGTGGAACATCACGCCCCGCAGGCAAAGATGAAGGAGCACTGGGTCGGGGAGCCGGTGCTTGCGGTTACGGTGACATCGGCGATTGCACTGCTGTATGTGATATTCTGCGGGGTTCAGGTGTCGTATCTGTTTGTGGGCGGCAGAAAACTGCCGGACGGCGTGACTTACGCGGAGTATGCCAGAAGCGGCTTTTTTCAGCTGCTGTTCGTGTGTCTGCTGAATCTGATGCTGGTGCTCGGCATCAGGAAATATTTCCGGGAAAGCCGTCTGCTTGGTGGAATTCTTCTGGTGATATCGGCCTGTACCTTTGTGATGACGGCGTCGAGCGCTTACCGTATGCTGCTTTATATCAGCGCCTATCATCTGACGTTTCTGCGTGTGGCGGTGCTTGTGGCGCTTGCGGCAATCGCGCTTTTGATGTGCGGCGTCGTGCTTGCGATCGTAAAGCCCGGCTTTCCGCTGCTGCGCTACGGAGTGATTGTGGTCGGTGCGGTGTATCTGATTTTTTCCTTTTCCCAGGTGGATTATCTGATTGCCTCGTACAATCTGGCGCAGATGGAGCGGCAGGGGAGCGGAGCCGACTGGGAGTATGTGGCGTATCTGTCGACGGATGCGGCGCCGGCGGTGGAAAAATACTGCGGGGACTATGCCGCAGAGGCAGGACAGGAGCTCCCGGAGGACTGGCATGCGGCGCTGTATCAGGTGTATCGGGGCGAAAACGCGCCGGTGACGGAGGATATCGGACTGCGCAATTTCAATCTGTCGCATTACCGTGCGCATAAAATCATGGAGTAGCGCGGACGGCCGCCGTACAATGCACGGCGACAGCCCCGGGGCAAGCCGTTACAATGTATTTGAAGAAGTACATCGGAACCTCTTGAAATTCTATACAGATAAGGTATAATGACTAAGATGGTTAAAAAATTAACGAAATTGGTAACATATGGATTTCATAGTGAGCGAGGTAAAATACGATGTATGCTGATGAAAATGTAATTCGAATCAAACATGATGTGCTCTACGAGGTGGCAAAGCTGGCGTTTGCCGAGGAGCTTGACGCGAAGAGAGATCACATTGCGCTGGAATTGATTCCGGGGCCGACACCGCAGTTTCGCTGCTGTATCTACAGAGAGAGAGAGATTATCCGCCAGAGAGTCCGGCTTGCGGAGGGCAAGGCGCCGGGGGCGGTGGACGACGGAAATATTATTCAGGTGATCAGTTCCGCCTGTGAGGACTGTCCGATTTCCAGCTATACGGTGACGGAAAATTGCCAGAACTGTATCGGAAAGGCATGTGTCAACGCCTGCAATTTCGGCGCGATCGAAGCCGGAAAGTACCGTTCTCATATCGATGCTTCCAAGTGTAAGGAGTGCGGCAAATGTGCGCAGGCATGTCCGTACAATGCGATTGCGCATCTGAAGAGACCGTGCAAGAACAGCTGTCCGGTCGACGCGATTACATACGATGAGTACGGAATCTGTGTCATCGACAGAGGCAAATGCATCCGCTGCGGCAGATGTATTCACAGCTGCCCGTTCGGCGCGATCGGCTCTAAGACCTTTATTGTGGATGTGGTCAACGCGTTAAAATCCGGAAAACATGTCTATGCGATGGCGGCGCCTGCCACCGAGGGACAGTTCGGGGACGACATCACGATGGCGAGCTGGAAGAAGGCCATGAAGGAGCTGGGCTTTACCGATTTCTATGACGTGGGCTTAGGCGGAGACATGACTGCGGCTTACGAGGCAGAAGAGTGGGCAGAGGCGTACAAAGAGGGCAAAAAGAAAGTGACCTCCTGCTGTCCGGCCTTTGTGAATATGGTTCGCCTGCACTACCCGCAGCTGGCGGATGCGGTGTCTACCACGGTATCTCCGATGTGTGCGGTATCCCGCCTGATCAAGGCGCAGGATCCGGATGCGGTGACCGTGTTTATCGGGCCGTGCCTTGCAAAGAAATCCGAGGTCGTAGACCAGAAGATTCCGGGGAATGCGGACTATGTGCTGACTTACAGCGAGATTCGCGCTATCATGAAAGCGAAAAATATTGTTTTGGAGCCGTGTGCAAACGACGATCAGATCGCATCCACGTTCGGAAAGCGTTTTGCAAATTCCGGCGGAGTGACCGCGGCGGTACTGCAGAGCTTAAAAGAAGCGAATGAGGATATTGATGCAAAAGTTTATAAAGCCAACGGCGCGCAGGAGTGTAAGAAAGCGCTGCTGCTTTTGCGGGCGGCCAAACTGCCGGAGGATTTTGTCGAGGGTATGATCTGCGACGGCGGATGTGTCGGCGGACCGAGCGCATTCAACGACCAGTTCTCCTCCAAAAAAGACCGTGATTCGCTGATCAGCCAGGCGGACGCGCGCGGAATCCACGAGAATCTGGGCAACTACGACATGAACAGCTTTTCTATGCATAGAGAATAAGTGCGGGAGCACTTATTCTCTATGCTATGGCATAGGGAGTAATTGCGAAAGCACTTATTCTCTATGCTATGGCATCGCGAATAAATACGGGAGAGACCGGTGTAAAACGGCAGAGATCTGCAATTTTACATTGGTCTCTTTTCTGTGGGAAAAAAATCTGCTAAAATGTTTTTTGACACTCGCACATAAAATAAGGAGGTACCGATGAAAAAGGCAGTTTTTTTTGATATAGACGGAACGATATGGGACGAACAGATGCGGATACCAAAGAGCACGGCAGAGGCCATCCGGGCGCTCAGGCAGGCGGGAAACTATGCGTTTTTGTGCAGCGGCAGGAGCCGGGCATGTATTCGGAATGAAAAGCTGCTTGCGCTGGGATTTGACGGGATTGTGGCGGCCTGCGGCGCGCATACGGAGCGTGAGGAAGCAGTTTTTTACGAGAATCTTCTGACGGATGCACAGGTGGAACATGTGCTGCACGTCGTACAGGAAAACGGACTGAATGCGGTACTCGAGGGCCCCAGATACATTTATGTGGAGGAGGGAGCTTTTCCGGAAGACCCCTATGTGGTTTATCTGCGGAGAGAACTCGGCAGAGATCTCAGGATGATTTCCGGCACAACACATTTTGAGATCAACAAGCTCAGCGCCGTCTTAAACGGAGCCGGGCTTGCGAAGGTGACGGAGGAGCTGGGAGAGGAATTCGCGGTGATCGCACACACGGGACAGCTGATCGAGGTTGTGCCGGCGGGGCATTCGAAAGCCACGGGGATTGCGAAAATGTGCGAGGCGTACGGGATTGCAAAAGAAGACACCTATGCGTTTGGGGACAGCGCCAATGATTTGGAGATGCTCACATTCGTGGCGCACGGCATTGCCATGGGAAACGGCACAAAAGAGGCGAAGCAGGCGGCGGAATATGTGACATCCTCCGTCATGGAAGACGGGATTGCAGAGGGCCTGCGGCATTATGGCCTGATATGAGAAAGCGGAGGATTTGATATGGCAAATATGATGGATTATCTGGACTGGCGCGGGGATTTGTCGATGAACACGGACGGATTTAACGATGTGGACAATCTGCTCTGTGCACAGCTGGTCTATGTGGACTTTGACGGGATTGTACCGCCCCCGGAGAGCGGGGATTCGATTACCGTAAAGGAAGCTTCCCGGCGCTTCTGGGAGCGGCATGACGAGGAAGAGATTCTCGCAAAGGTCTCGATGACGAAATCGGCACCCTTTGTGATGCAAAAGATGGCGCAGACGCGGCGGTTTGCCGACGTCCGCCTGTCCCGCTACATCAACGATATCAGCGATGAGGAGCAGTCGCAGTTTTCGGTGATGTGCATACATTTGGAGGACGGGAGCCTTTACGTCGCCTACAGCGGAACCGACAATACGATTGTGGGATGGCGGGAAAATTTTAACATGGGATTTCTGACCGAGACGCCGGGACAGCTGAAAGCGGCCGCGTATTTAAACGGGATTGGAGGGGCTTTCGCGGGAACGCAAATCCGGGTCGGCGGGCATTCGAAGGGCGGAAATCTTGCGGTGTACGCTGCGATGAAATGCAGGCCGGAGCTTTTTTCACAGATTGTCGGCGTGTACAGCAATGACGGCCCGGGATTCCGTCAGGAGGTGGCGGAGAGCAGTGAGTATCGGCAGCTGCTGCCAAAAGTCCGCAATATCATGCCGGAATCCTCGATTGTCGGGATGCTGCTTGAGCATCGGGGGAGCTATGAAGTTGTAAAGAGCACGGGACGGGGCGCACAGCAGCACGACGAGATGTCCTGGGAGGTGCTCGGTACCGGTCTTGTCTATGCCGAGGATGTGGCGGCCGAGAGCATTCTGCTTGACGAGACGATGAAAAAGTGGATTGACCAGCTCGACTATGAGGAGCGGAGGGAGATCGTGGAGACGGTATTTGATCTGCTCGAGGAGGCACAGATTCATACGGTGGACGATTTATACCACTGTAAATGGAAACAGCTGCAGGAAATCCTGCGGGCGAAGAGCCGGCTGCCGGAGGAGACGCAGCAGCTGTTCTCAAAGGCGCTGAAACTTCTGTGGAATGCGGGAAATCGGACACTGAAACGCTCGGTAAAGAAGGCAGTCGGGGAGAACCGGGCAGATTCTAAAAAAAGTATAAAAACGGGGAATATATAAAAAAGAGAGAAAATAAGAGATAAATTGATTAAACTGCGATATAAATGAGAATAAATGGAAATATATTTAGTTGCAGATTGATGAGTAAATCTCTATTATAGGACTATCGGTTAGCACTCAAATTGAGTGAGTGCTAACAACAGACAACAAAGGAAAGCAAGAATCTATAAAATAGGAGGCATGTGAAATGAAATTAGTTCCATTGAGCGACAGAGTTGTGTTGAAACAGTGTGAAGCGGAAGAGACCACAAAATCCGGGATTATCCTGACCGGCAGCGCGCAGGAGAAGCCGCAGGAGGCAGAGGTTATCGCAGTCGGACCGGGCGGTATGGTTGACGGCAAGGAAGTCACGATGCAGGTGAAGGCCGGACAGAAGGTGATCTATTCCAAATATGCCGGAACCGAAGTGAAGCTGGACGGCGAGGAATACATCATTGTAAAGCAGAACGATATTTTAGCGGTTGTAGAATAATCAGAAAAGAGGTAAGCAGACATGGCAAAGGAAATCAAATACGGAACAGAGGCCAGAACAGCCCTTGGCGCTGGCGTTGACAAATTGGCGAACACGGTGAGAGTGACCCTTGGACCGAAGGGAAGAAACGTGGTATTAGACAAATCTTACGGCGCTCCGCTCATCACAAACGACGGCGTGACGATCGCAAAGGAGATTGAGTTTGAGGATGCGTTTGAGAATATGGGTGCACAGCTTGTAAAAGAAGTTGCGACAAAGACAAACGATGTGGCCGGAGACGGAACCACGACCGCAACCGTGCTCGCACAGGCGATGATCCAGGAGGGCATGAAGAACCTTGAGGCAGGTGCAAACCCGATTATCCTTCGCCGCGGTATGAAGAAAGCGACCGACAAGGCGGTAGAGTCGATTCTCGCAATGTCCGCGAAAGTCAACGGCAAAGACCAGATTGCAAAGGTTGCCGCTATCTCCGCAGGGGATGAGGAAGTCGGAAACATGGTAGCTGACGCGATGGAGAAGGTTTCCAACGACGGCGTCATCACCATTGAGGAGTCCAAGACGATGCAGACCGAGCTGGATTTAGTCGAAGGTATGCAGTTTGACCGCGGCTATGTATCCGCATATATGTGCACCGATATGGATAAGATGGAAGCGGTGTTAGACGATCCGTATATCCTGATCACCGACAAGAAAATCAGCAATATCCAGGAGATCCTTCCGCTGTTAGAGCAGGTGGTGCAGAGCGGTGCGAGACTTCTGATCATCGCGGAAGATATTGAGGGCGAGGCGCTTACGACACTGATCGTCAATAAGCTGCGCGGAACCTTTAATGTCGTAGCGGTAAAGGCGCCTGGCTACGGCGACAGAAGAAAGGCTATGCTTGAGGATATCGCAATCTTAACCGGCGGCCAGGTCATCAGTTCCGACCTTGGATTAGAGCTGAAGGATGCGACGTTAGAGCAGCTCGGACGTGCAAAATCCGTGAAGGTTCAGAAAGAGAATACCGTGATTGTTGACGGCGCAGGCGACAAGGCAGCCATCACGGGCCGCGTGGGTCAGATCCGCGCACAGATTGAGGAGACGACATCCGAGTTTGACAAAGAGAAATTACAGGAGCGCCTTGCGAAGCTTGCGGGCGGTGTCGCGGTTATCCGCGTGGGTGCGGCGACAGAGACAGAGATGAAAGAGGCAAAGCTCCGCATGGAGGACGCGCTGAATGCGACAAGAGCAGCGGTGGAAGAAGGTATCATCGCAGGCGGCGGTTCCGCATATATCCACGCATCCAAGGATGTGGCAGCTCTGGCAGAGACCTTAGAGGGCGACGAGAAGACAGGGGCGAAGGTAATCTTAAAGGCACTCGAGTCTCCGCTGTACTACATTGCGGCAAACGCAGGCTTGGAGGGTGCAGTGATCATCAATAAGGTAAAAGAGTCCGAGGCGGGAATCGGTTTTAACGCTTCCACCGAGGAGTATGTCGACATGGTAGAGCAGGGAATTCTTGACCCGGTGAAGGTGACGAGAACCGCACTGCAGAATGCAACCTCCGTTGCATCTACACTGCTCACCACAGAGTCTGTAGTTGCAAACATCAAAGAGGATGTTCCGGCGATGCCGGCGGGCGGCGCAGGCGGCATGGGCATGATGTAAGACGTGCCGGTATAACGAAATCAGACAAAACAGTTTCAGGGAATCAGAGGGAAGCCGATGATTCCCTGTTTTTTTACGACGGACAGTTCGCGGGGCGTGCTGTCCGTTGTTTGACATATTACTACAAATATAGTCAAAACCACAATAGGTAGTTATTAAAAAAAATTAAACACAAGCTATTGTATCTGGATGAAAAAGTAGTATAATGTTATTAGCTATAACAACAGGCGCGATCGGTGAGAAAGGGAATGTGTATGAAAATTCTTGCGACATTTGATGCGATGGACTACCAGGACACGACGGCAGTATTTGAAAAATATTCGGTGCGTGGGATTATCATGCGTGACGGCAAGCTCGCGATGCAGTGCAGCAGGGATGGAGAATACAAGATTCCCGGGGGAGGAATAGAACCGGGGGAGGATTATCTGCAGGCGCTGGTGCGGGAAATCCGGGAGGAGACGGGACTGCATGTCATTGCGTCGGAAGTCCGGGAGATCGGTGAGATCGTCGAAGTGAGGAGGGATTTGTTTGATGCGGCTACAAAGTATGTGTGCCATTCTCTGTTCTACGAGTGCAGGGTGGAGGGAAAACAGGATGCATTGCAGCTGACGAAAAGTGAGATCGCAAAAGGATACGAGCTGCGCTGGGCAACTCCCGAGGAGATATACAGGAGAAATATACGGATCGAGAAGGATCCGTGGATTGTGCGTGATACCGCATTTGTAAAAATGCTGATGGATCACATGATTGCAATACAAAATACAAGTGAAGGAGCAGAAGAGTTATGAAATTAAAAGAAAGACAGTCACTGGAAAAGAACAAGACAACTATGGTGCTCGGAATCCTGATTTTGGGTTATGCGGCGGTCATCTCTATGCTGGGGCTTTTGGACAAGACGGCGAATATGGGGCTGGTCGTATCGCGTGCGGCCGTCTGTGTCATAGCTTTGGTTATATTTATCGTCTGTTATCTGAAGTACAAAGGCGATGCAAAGTTTGAGAAGGCATGCCTCATATGTATGTTTGTGGTTTACGGTATTACGATTATGACGCAGAGAAACGTGTACATGTATGCGCTTGTCTATCCGATCATGCTGACCGCAATGCTCTATATGAATAGAAACATTGCCGGAAAGGCAATGTTTACCGCGGTCGTGCTCAATGTGGTGGGCGGTATTAAGAACTATAAAATGTATCCAGAATCGAGCGCGACAAGTCTGATGCAGATTTTTTATGCGCTGCTGTTCTGCATTACCGCTTATATTATCGTACGGCTTCAGGAGCGTCACGCGAGAGAGGACGTGGAGGCGATTACCGAACAGATGGATGCGGCGTCGAGACTCTCGATGGAGATTATTGCGGCGTCGGAGCAGTTGTCGGAGAAGTTTGACAATGCACGCGAGCGGGCGGAGATTCTCACCGACAGCATGGAGGTCAGCAGCAGTTCCGTGAAAGAGATCGCATCGAGTGTCAAGCTGACGGCGGAGGCGATTGAGGTTCAGACGATGCGCACCAGCGATATCCAAACAAATATCGAGAACGCCGGACGCGAGACGCAGGATATGAAGGCCGCTTCCGAGACTTCGCAGAAAGCGATCCAGGAAGGGTCCGAGCTCATCCGCATATTAAAAGAGCAGGCGACGCAGACTGCGGAGATCAACCGCTCTACCAGGACGACGACGGACGAGTTAAACGACCGGATCAAAGAGGTGGAGGTTATCATTTCCACGATCCTGAATATCTCGGAGGAGACAAACCTGCTCTCGTTAAACGCTTCGATTGAAGCGGCAAGAGCCGGTGAGGCGGGAAAAGGCTTTGCCGTTGTGGCGGATGAAATCCGCAAACTGTCCGAGGAGACGAAGGAGTCCACCGGTAAGATTACCGATATTATCGAAAAGCTGACCGTAAATGTGGAGGAGGCGTCCGTGAATATGCAGCGCTCCGCAGAGTCCTCCGACAAGCAGAATGAAATGATTGAAACCACACGGGAGAAGTTCGACCTGATAGAGGAGAAGGTCAACGATCTTCATATGGCTGTTGAGAATATTTCCAATGAAGTGAACAGTATTTTAGCGGCTAATACCGAGATTAATGACAGTATCACAAATCTGTCGGCAACCAGTGAGGAAGTTGCGGCATCCTCGGAGAGCAGTATCAACGTGAGCGAGGAGAGTATGCACGCGCTTGGCGAGATGAACAGCCTTTTGGACGAGATTTTTGAGATTTCCGAGCATATGAAACAGCTGGTTCAGGAAAAATAAGTTGTTTTTTGCAAATGAAATGCGGCAGTAATGCCGGCGGCCGCGGCCGCCGGCATTACTTTTCCCTTACAGGAAATAGCAGCAGTGAAAAGCGCTTCGGAATCGTCGCTGCGGAGCGATGATTTTTTATGGCATATCGAATATGGATATGCTATAATAGTCTCGCTGACGTGAAGCCGTTAAATTTCAATGAATACATGGTGAATAAAAGGAGAGTGTTTTATGAATGATAATTTTATTACATTGACGATCGGCAGACAGAAAAATATCGCGTTAATCGCACATGACAATAAAAAGGCAGACCTGATCGAATGGTGTGAGACGAACAAGGATATCCTGAAAAATCATTTTCTGTGCGGAACCGGTACAACGGCCCGTATGATCACGGATAAAACGGGCCTTCCGGTCCGGGGATACAACAGCGGCCCGCTGGGAGGAGACCAGCAGATCGGTGCGAAAATTGTGGAGGGCAGAGTGGATTTCATCATCTTTTTCTCGGATCCGCTGACGGCACAGCCGCATGACCCGGATGTGAAAGCACTGCTCCGGATTGCGCAGGTCTACGATATTCCGATCGCCAATAACCGAGCGTCCGCCGATTTTATGATTCAGTCGCGCTATATGGACGAAGAATATGAGCACGAGGTCATCAATTTCAAAAAGAACATCAAAGAACGTTCAGAGACATTATAGGGAGGAGTTTTATTATGAATAAAGTGGCAGTTGTGTCGGACAGCAACAGCGGTATCACACAGACCGAAGCCAAAGAACTGGGGATTACCATTCTGCCGATGCCTTTTTTTGCGGGTGACGAGACCTATTATGAGGGGATTAATCTCACACAGGAAGAGTTTTACCAGATGCTGTCGGAGAATACGAATATTTCCACATCGATGCCGGTGGTCGGAGATGTCACGGACACCTGGGATCAATTGCTGCAGGAGTATGACGAGATTGTTCATATTCCGATGTCCTCCGGTCTGAGCGGTTCCTGTGAAACGGCGCTTATGCTCGCACAGGATTATGACGGAAAAGTTCAGGTCGTAAACAACCAGCGCATTTCGGTGACGCAGAGACAGTCGGTGCTGGATGCGCTTGCGCTCGCAAAGCAGGGCAGGGGGGCAGAAGAAATCCGCCAGATCTTAGAGCGCGACAAGTTTGAATCGTCGATCTACATTATGGTGGATACGCTCTACTACCTCAAAAAGGGCGGAAGGATTACACCTGCGGCGGCCGCGCTCGGGACACTTTTAAAATTAAAACCGGTGCTGCAGATTCAGGGCGAGAAGCTGGATGCATTTGCGAAAGCGCGGACCGTGAAACAGGCGAAAAGCATTATGATCGAAGCGATGAAGAATGACTTTGTAAACCGTTTCCGTGCGCCGAACGGAGAAGGAATGTATCTGGAGATGGCTTATACCTATGATCTGGCGGCAGCGGAAGCGTTTAAAGCGGAAGTACAGGAGGCGTTTCCGGGGATGGAGATTCATATGGATCCGCTTTCCTTAAGCGTCTCCTGCCATATCGGACCGGGGGCACTTGCGGTTGCCTGCTCGAAGAAGCTGCCCGAACTGGATAACTAAAACAGCGGCCGTCACATTTGCACTTTGTGTAGATGTGGCGGTTTTGTGTTTTCCTGTTTTCTTTTTTTGCGCTCCCAGAGGAGATAGGTGATGACAAGCGGAATCGCGGTAAACAGCCATGCCGCCGGGTCCGCAAAGCAGACGCCCGCAAACCCCGCGCTTTTTGGAACGAGCAGAATAACCGCAAGCCGGCTCACAAGCTCCACCACGCCGCTTAGCATCGGAATCAGTCCTTCCCCGAGCCCCTGAAGCGCATTGCGGTAGAAGAAAATCATTACAAGCGGGAGATAGAACCAGCTCGCGATCGTCAGATACTGCATTGCGTAGGTAAAGATTTCCACGGAGGGGTTTGTCACAAACCAGCCGACGATAAAGCGTCCGCCGAGGAGAGAGACCGCCGCACCGGCTGCGGTACAGGCGAGGCAGATAAAAAATCCCTGCCGCATTCCTTTAAAAATGCGGTCGTATTTCCCGGCGCCGAGATTCTGCCCGCAGTAGGTTGCGGCTGCGGTGCCGAGCGTCGGCATGGTCTGGGTCGCGATGCTGTTTACCTTGGAAGCCGCGGTAAAGGCGGCGACCACGCTCGAGCCGAACACATTGACGGCGCTTTGCATGATCATCGTGCCGACGGCGGTGACGGAATAATTGAGCGCCATCGGAATGCCGACGGCGAGCATGTTTTTCACGCCGGGGGCGTCGAGATAATAGTCCTCCCGTTTTGTGCGGAGAATCTCAAAGCGGCGGAACATGTAAAGGAGGCACAGCACGGCGGCGACGCCCTGCGCGATAATCGTCGCCCAGGCCGCTCCCGCCGTCCCGAGTCCGGCCGTCACAATCAAAAAGACATCGAGCACAATATTGAGTACGGAAGAAAAAATCAAAAAATAAAGCGGCGTTTTGCTGTCTCCGATTCCCCGGAGAATGCCGGATAACACATTGTAGGACATCGTGAGCAGGATTCCCGCGAAGATGACCCGGATGTAGGCATCCGCCATCGGAAGGATATTTTCCGGCGTGTGCATCCAGGCGAGAAGCAGCTTTGAGGCTGCAACGGTCGGAATTGTCAGCAGGACGGACACGATGACGGTTAAAATCAGGGAGAGTGCCACATAGTGCCGGAGCAGGCCAAAGTCCTTCGCTCCGAAGGCATGCGAGACCATCACACCGAAGCCCTGTGCGATGCCGTTTGCGAAACCGAGCACGAGAAACATCAGGCAGCCGGTGGAGCCGACGGCCGCGAGGGCATCCTCGCCGAGATAGCGGCCGACGATAATGGTGTCGACCATGTTGTAAAATTGCTGAAACAGGTTGCCGAGCAGTACGGGAACGGAAAACAGAAGAATAATCTTCAGCGGATTTCCGGTTGTCATATCTCTCGTCATAATTGCATCCCCCTTTGTTTTCTGATATAGTAGGCGTACGGTGCGCGGCATGCGGCGCAACGGTATGCAAATGTGCGTAGGGCTTAGTATACTTCATGAGACAGAAAAAAACAATCCGTTTTTTCAAAAAACAGAGGGAAATGAAATGGATATCAATCTGGAATACTATAAGATTTTTTATCACGTCGCAAAGCGGCGGAGCATCACGCTTGCGGCGGAGGAACTGTCGATTTCTCAGCCGGCCGTGAGCCAGGCGGTGAAGCATCTCGAGGGTGCGCTGGGATGCGCGCTTTTTGTCCGCACCTCAAAGGGCATGCGTCTCACCAAGGAAGGAGAGATGCTTTTTTCGTATGTGCAGCGCGGTTATGAGCTGTTTATGTCCGGTGAGAAAAAGCTGTCGGAGATGTTAAATCCCGAGAGCGGTGAGATCTGCATCGGGGCGAGCGACATGACGCTCCGGTTTTATCTGCTTCCGTACCTCGAGCGTTTTCATGAGGCCTATCCGAAAATCCGTGTGACCGTCACAAACGCGCCGACGCCGGAGACGCTGCAGCACCTCGCCGACGGGCGCATAGATTTCGGCGTGGTCAGCACCCCGATCGCAGGGAGGCCTTCCCTGCGCGCCGTGCCGGTGCGTTCGATTCAGGATGTGTTTGTGGCGGGGCGGAAGTTTTCGGAGCTGAAAGAGAAAGTGCTTGCTTACCGCCGGCTGGGGGAGCTGCCGGTCATGTGCCTCGAGGGGACGACCTCGACGAGGCGCTATGTGGAGGAGTTTCTCGCGGCCGAGGGGGTTCGCCTCTCGCCCGAGTTTGAGCTGGCGACAAGCGAGATGTTGATTCAGTTTGCGGTACGCAATCTCGGGATTGCAAGTGTGGTGGAGGATTTTGCCGCGGAGTACATCGGGACAGGAGAGCTTTTTCTGCTGCGTTTTGAGAGGGAGATTCCGAAACGGGAGCTGTGTATCGTGACGGACGAGCGGATTCCCGTGTCCCGGGCAGCCGGAAAACTTCTGGATTACCTGACCGGCCGGGAGGCGGCGGGCAAGGATGAAGATGAAATGGTATAATGTCGACAGACATTATACCGGCCGGATGGCCATCGGTCGCCCACGCGACAGCATATCCGCAACGCGGATATGGTATAATGTCGACAGACATTATACCGGCCGGATGGCCATCGGTCGCCCACGCGACAGCATATCCGCAACGCGGATATGGTATAATGAATCATTATGCCATACATAATGAATATTAATTTTACTTATACAAAAACTTCGGGTATAATCAATGAGTAAAGATACTTTCGAAACTAGGAGGACAAACAAATGGTGAAAGCAGTAGTTGGAGCCAACTGGGGCGATGAGGGAAAAGGAAAGATCACGGACATGATGGCGAAGGAGGCCGACATTATCGTCCGCTTTCAGGGCGGTGCAAATGCGGGCCATACCATCGTAAATGATTACGGAAAGTTTGCACTTCACACGCTGCCGTCCGGCGTGTTTTACGGGCACACGACCAGCATTATCGGAAACGGTGTGGCTTTGAATATTCCGGTGCTGTTTGAGGAGATTCAGTCGATTGTAAAACGCGGCGTGCCGGAGCCGAAGATTCTCGTCTCGGACCGCGCGCAGATCGTGATGCCGTATCATATTCTCTTCGACCAGTACGAGGAGGAACGGCTCGGGGGGAAATCCTTCGGTTCTACAAAGTCCGGCATTGCGCCGTTTTATTCGGACAAATATGCAAAGATCGGATTCCAGGTCAGCGAGCTGTTTGACGAGGAATTATTAAAAGAAAAGACAGTCCGCATCGCGGAGACCAAGAATGTCCTGCTCGAGCATTTGTATCATAAACCGCTGATCGTGCCGGAGGAGCTGCTTGCGACGCTGCATGAGTACCGCGATATGGTGGCGCCGTATGTGTGCGACGTCTCCTCCTATCTGGATCAGGCGATCAAAGAGGGGAAGACGATTCTCCTCGAGGGACAGCTCGGAACCTTAAAGGACCCGGACCACGGAATCTATCCGATGGTGACGTCCTCCTCCACGCTTGCGGCCTACGGCGCGATCGGAGCCGGGATTCCGCCGTATGAGATCAGGCAGATCGTGACGGTGTGCAAGGCATATTCTTCCGCGGTGGGAGCAGGTGCTTTTGTCAGTGAGATATTCGGCGAGGAGGCGGATGAACTGCGCAGACGCGGCGGTGACGGCGGTGAGTACGGGGCGACGACCGGACGGCCGAGACGGATGGGCTGGTTTGACTGCGTGGCGAGCAAATACGGCTGCCGCCTGCAGGGGACGACGGACGTAGCGTTTACCGTGCTGGATGTGCTGGGATATCTGGATGAGATTCCGGTGTGCGTGGGCTATGAGATTGACGGCGAGGTGACGACCGATTTCCCGACGACCGCAAAGCTTGAGAAGGCAAAGCCGGTATTAAAGAAACTGCCGGGGTGGAACTGCGATATCCGCGGAATTAAAACATACGGGGAACTGCCGGAGAATTGCAGACGCTATATCGAGTTTATCGAGGAGCAGATCGGATACCCGATCACGATGGTGTCTAACGGTCCGGGAAGGGACGACATTATTTACCGCAATAAGTAAACGCGCACAGACCGTGCGGATATGGAGAAAGATTGAAAATTAAAATTTTCAATCCCAAATTTGTGCGCATACGCACAAATTTGATATGCACAAAAGGCGTGTGTGCATGGAGGTAATTATGATTCGGAATATTATTTTTGACGTCGGAATGGTCCTAGTTGACTGGCAGCCGCGGCAGACGTTCCGTCAGCTGGGATTTGACGAGGAGACGGTAAACGCCGTGGCGGCCGCGACGATCGAGTCGGAGGCGTGGAGCGAGAATGACAGGAGCCTCTTAAGCGATGAGGAGATCGCTGCGGAGTTTGTCCGGCGGGCGCCGGCATATGAGCGGGAAATTCGCCTGTTCTGGGATAACGTCGGACTCCCGGTCCGCCAGTTCGATTACACGAAAGGCTGGATAAGAGAGCTGAAGGAGCGCGGATACGGCGTCTATATTCTGTCCAATTACGGCAGACGCACCTATTCCCAGACAAAGGACGAGGCGCTCTCCTTTCTGTCGGAGGTGGACGGAGCGCTGTTTTCCTTCCAGGTTCGGCAGGTGAAGCCGGAGCCGGAGATTTATCAGACGCTTCTGAAACAATATGCGCTCGTGCCCGGCGAGTGCGTGTTCTTCGACGACCGGGCGGAGAACATCGAGGCGGCGGAGCGCGCCGGAATCCACGGGATTGTGTTTGAGAATCAAACGCAGGCAAAAGAGGAGCTGGAGAAGCTCTGCAAAGAGCAGGGACAGGAACAGTAAGTGTGGCTGTGGCGCTCCCGCGCATCGTCCACGCTGTAAACACATCGACGGGAAATCATTTCCCGTCGATGTGTTCATCCTGTCCCTGACCGTCGCTTTTGATGAGTCTTGAGATAAAAGAGCATCCCCACAGGAGCACCGGGATGACGGCGGAGGCATACAGGGATGCCATCAGCATATCCATAAAGTGCTCGTTCGCGGAGAATGCGCAGATGACAGTGGAGACGTACAGACTGGTCAGGACAAGTACGCCGATCAGGGCGAGAAAACGTTTTGCTTTTTTCATTATGAAGTCCTTTCGTGAGATCAGGGTTGTTCTGCTGTCTATTCTAAGTCGGAGAGGATTTTGCTGTCAAGGTAAAAAATATGTAACAGTTCAGCCCAGGACTTTGCACTTGCTGCAAAGTCCGTGAGAATGTGTGAATTGGGCTGAGAGGGAATCTGCCCCTCGCCAAAGGCGACTTGGAATGGGCAGATTCCGTAATATGAAATCGAGGAATGAAATATGGCATTATTAGAGCAGTGGCAGAAGGTTGCCTATAATGAGAAGATGGACAAGGGAGAACTGCAGAAATTCTGGCAGAGATATTTCCTTTTGGAGAAGGGCGTATATGAGAAGCTTCTGACGAATCCCGACGAGAAGGTGGAGGGTACGGTAAAGGAGCTTGCGGATAAATATGAGCTGAGTGTCATGGATATGACAGGTTTTCTTGACGGTATCAACGACAGCTTAATTGAGGCGAATCCGATTGACACGATGGAGGAGGACACGAGAGTCAGCCTCGCATTTGACAAAGAAAAGCTGTACAAGAACATGGTGGACGCGAAGGCGGACTGGCTGTACGAGCTTCCCCAGTGGAAAGAGATTTTTGACGACGAGACCAGAAAGCGCCTTTATTTGGAACAGAAGAAGTCCGGAACGGTCATCGTGGGCAAGAAGCCCGGGCGCAATGATCCGTGTCCCTGCGGAAGCGGCAAGAAGTACAAACACTGCTGCGGAAGATAAAAAAGGCTTTACAAATGCTCCTTTTGGAGCTACAATGCAGACAGAATGAGAAAACGTTGACGAGACGAGTACACTGCGGGAAGTATCAGAGAGAGATGCCCCGGGGGACGGAGATGCCGGTGAGGCGTACCGACCGGGTGCTGTGAGCATCTCTGCGGAACACAGTGGAAGACCACCTCGGAGTGACCCCAATACGGTCCGGTGATTCCGTTATCATCAAATGAGGCTTTCCGAACAGAAAGTAAATCCGGGTGGAACCGCGGCAGCGAGAGCGCTGATCGTCCCTGACATTGCATATGCATGTCAGGGATTTTTTCATTAATAAAAAGGAAAGGAGACTTACATGATGAAAAAACTGAAAGATTTGTGGAACAATATTCCGGAGGAGCTGACCGTCACAAAATTAGACGGTGCACTGCTGGTGATTGACAGCCTGCTTCTGGGAATTCTTCTCGGGATTCTCTTTGCACCCCGCAGAAAAGCAACCTACGGCTGCGGAAACGGAACTACGACGATCTATCAATATGGGCCGGAGGAGGAAGAAGTATGAAGATTACATTGAAGGACGGCTCCGCAAGGGAGTACGGCGAGGCGAAATCCGTCTATGAGATTGCGAAAGACATCAGCGAGGGGCTGGCGCGTATGGCATGTGCCGGCGAGGTGGACGGAGAGATTGTGGATCTGCGCACTGTCATAGACAGAGACTGCAGCCTGAATATCGTGACGGGAAACGATCCGGAGGGACTTCGTGTGATCCGTCACACCGCGTCCCATGTGATGGCGCAGGCGGTGAAGCGTCTGTTCCCGGAGGCAAAGGTGACAATCGGGCCGGCGATTGACGAAGGGTTTTACTACGACTTTGACGCGGCTCCGTTTTCACGGGAAGATCTGGATCAGATCGAGGCCGAGATGAAGAAGATTATCAAAGAGGGTCATGAAATTACCAGATTCACGCTGCCGCGGGAAGAGGCGATTGCGCTTATGGAGGAGAAAGGAGAGCCGTACAAGGTGGAACTGATCCGCGAGCTGCCGGAAGGGGCGGAGATTTCCTTTTATGACCAGGGCGGATTCGTCGATCTGTGTGCGGGCCCGCATTTGATGAGCACGAAGGGAATCAAGGCGTTTAAGCTGACTTCCTCCTCGATGGCATACTGGAGAGGGGACTCCGACAGGGCGAGACTGCAGCGCATCTACGGAACTGCTTATAATAGGAAGGAAGACCTGACAGCCCATCTCGCGCGCATGGAGGATGCAAAGCGGCGCGACCATAACAGACTCGGACGTGAGATGGGGTTGTTTACAACCGTCGATGTGATCGGACAGGGGCTCCCGCTGTTTACACCGAAGGGGACGAAAATGATCATGAAGCTCCAGCGCTGGATCGAGGACCTTGAGGACAACGAGTGGGGCTATCAGAGAACGAGGACGCCGCTGATGGCGAAGAGTGATCTCTACAAGATTTCCGGACACTGGGATCATTACAAGGACGGAATGTTTGTGCTCGGGGATGAAGAGAAAGATAAGGAAGTGTTTGCACTCCGCCCGATGACCTGTCCGTTCCAGTATTATGTGTATAAGAACGAACAGCATTCGTACCGTGACCTGCCGTACCGCATGAGCGAGACGTCGACGCTGTTCCGCGCGGAGGACTCCGGTGAGATGCATGGATTGACCCGCGTGCGTGAGTTTACGATCACGGAGGCGCACAATGTCATCCGTCCGGATCAGGCGGAGGAGGAAATCCGAAGCTGCCTGCATCTGACCCTCCATATTCTGAGGACACTTGGGCTTGAGGATGACGTGACGTTCCGCCTGTCCAAATGGGACCCCAACAATAAGAAAAAATATCTGGGAGACGATGCGTACTGGGAAAAGACGCAGGATGCGCTGCGCCAGGTGTTGATAGAAGAAAATCTCCCGTTTGTCGAGGCGGAGGGTGAGGCCGCGTTCTACGGGCCGAAGATTGATACGCAGGCGAAGAATGTGTACGGGAAAGAAGACACGATGTGCACGGTGCAGTTAGACTGCGCGATTGCGGAGAACTTTGACATGTATTATATCGACGAGAAGGGAGAAAAAGTCCGTCCGTATATCATTCACAGGACTTCGCTCGGCTGTTATGAACGGACGCTGGCATGGCTGATTGAGCATTATGCCGGGAAGTTCCCGACCTGGATGTGCCCGGAACAGGTGCGCGTTCTGCCGATTTCCGACAAATACGAGGCGTATGCAGATGAGGTTTTAAAGGAGTTAAAAGCAAACGGCATCGATGCTGCCGCGGACAAACGCTCCGAAAAGATCGGGTTCAAGATACGCGAGGCGCGGCTTGCAAAGATTCCCTATATGCTCGTCGTGGGACAGCAGGAGGAGGCGGAGCACACGGTGGCCGTCAGAAGCCGTTTTGCCGGAGACGAGGGGGCAAAGCCGCTCGCGGAGTTTATCAATGCGGTCTGTGAGGAAATCCGCACAAAGGAAATCCGCAGGGAGATACCCGAGGAAGAGCGCAAATAAAATTAAAAATATAAAATTAAAAAAATGACAGTTCCGTTAAAATGTTCCGGACAAAAGGATGTCACATCCCGCATAGAAGTGCTGCACGGTGGAATACTAAAGGATGCAACAAAGGAAAGGGGTGGATGAATATGACATTTTTAGATTGTTCGGTGACCGGATGCATGTACAATGCGGATAACTGCTGCTGCAAGGGTGAGATTCTCGTGGAGGGACATCAGGCGAAAGAAACGAAAGATACCTGCTGCGCGAGCTTTAAGGAGCGCAGGGGAGACGGGACAAACGTGTTAAAGCGTGTTTCGAAAGAGATCGACGTGTGCTGTGACGCGTGCAACTGCGAGTTTAACGACGATAAGAAATGCAGTGCAAAGCATATCGGTATTGCGGGCGCAAATGCCTGTGAATGCAGAGAGACAGAGTGTGCAAGCTTCTGCTGCGGCAGATAGCTCATAAGTGTTGAAAGGGGAGAGACTTCCGCCGAACGTGTGGGAGTCTCTTCTGCTTTCGAAATTTACTTGAATTATGGAAAAGGTGGCGGTAAAATAGAAACGTGGGTTGCAGTTAGCAAGAACAAACTCGAAAGAAAGGATTTTGCGATGCGTAAAAAATCACATATTTCTCTGGCACGCTACATTGTGGAAAGTCTTGAGGATGAAGAACTGAAAAAACATAAGCTTGCATTTTATCTGGGCAGCATTCTGCCGGATATCAAGCCGTCTTTTGTATACCGCCGCCATGAGATAAACGGCACGTTTCCGGATCTCCGCAGACATATCGAACGTCTTTCCGAGGGCAGAAAGACTGTGGAGAAGACCGGGCGCAAGTATTACATTGATCTGGGGCAGATCAGCCACTATCTGGCGGATTATTTTACGTTTCCCCACAATGAAATCTATCCCGGAACGTTAAAAGAACACTGTTCCTACGAGGAGAAGCTCAAAAGAGACTTGAGGGAATATCTTAAGAGCGGGAGAGCAAAGCAGCAGGAGATGCGGGCGGAACAGTTTCACAGCGCGGAGGCGCTCTGCAATTTTATCCAGCGCGCCCACGACGACTATATTTGTCACAAACATGGGGTTGATGACGATATTTGTCATATTATAGAGGTGAACCGCAAAGCGCTTGCGGGAATGCGGATGCTTCTCGCAAGGCATAAAGCCGGGCTTGCGGGACAGCATTAGAAAGCAGAATGACGAATTTTGTCGAAAAATGGTGAGTTGTGGCATGTAGTTTTGTTTGATTTTTGCGCTTTTTGGGAGTAATATAGAGATGGGTGAGGATACATACGAATCTTAAGAGATCAGGGGAGGATTCATATGAAGAAAATGTATGAGTTACAAAAGAAAATCGAGACAGCCCGACGGGAACTGGACCAGGCTTACCTCGTGGAGGATCAGTTCGAGTGTTACTATGAGAAGAGCACACAGTTGGATAAGCTGATTGAAGAGTACCTTGAGAGAAAAGAGCAGTCTACAGAAGAATAAGCAGGCAGCGGCGCATGATGCACCGCTTCTGCGGAGGGACCAGACGACGGCACGCGTTTGCGGGTCGTCCGGCTGGACAAAAAGATAACGGGAGGCCAACCGGCCTGCTGTTATTTTTTTGCTTTTCTATTGCTTTTTAAATCGAAAAAGGGTATGATGTATCTACGAAGTGGAGGGAAGTGGTAAGAAAGTGGCACGAAGTGGTGGATAAGTTCATAACTTTGTGGATAACTAAAGGCAGGTGTTGAGTCATGTTCATGGGAGAATACAATCACACAGTAGACCCCAAAGGCAGACTGATAGTTCCGGCCAAATTCAGAGAGCAGTTAGGGGCTGAGTTTGTTGTGACAAAGGGACTGGACGGATGCTTGTTTGTGTATCCCATGGAGGAGTGGCACAGCATGGAAGAGAAGTTTCGCAGCATTCCGGGTACGTCAAAGGATGCGAGAAAGTTCTCACGCTTTTTCTTCGCCGGAGCGGCGCAGACGGAGCTGGACAAGCAGGGGAGAGTTTTGCTTCCCCCGGTTTTGCGCGACTACGCAGCGCTCGAGAAGGATGTCGTTTTGGTCGGGGTTCTGAATCGTGTGGAGATTTGGAATAAGGACAGATGGCAGGAAAATACCTATGATGAAGATGAGATGGATGATATCGCGGAACACATGGCAGAGATGGGATTCAGCATATAGGAGGGCAGCCGGTGGAATTTAAGCATTATTCCGTATTGTTGGGGGAGACAATTACATATCTGAAAGTCAAACCTGACGGAATCTATGTGGACGGAACCTTAGGCGGCGGCGGTCACAGCTGTGAGATTGCAAAGCGTCTGGGTGAAGGAGGCCGGCTGATCGGAATCGATCAGGATGCGGATGCCGTTCGGGCGGCGGGGGGCCGCCTTGCAAAGTTCGGGGAGAAGGTGACGATCCTGCACGGCAATTATGCCGGTATGAAGGAATTGCTTGCCTCAGTCGGTGTGGAGCGCGTTGACGGGATTATCCTGGATCTGGGCGTATCTTCTTTTCAGCTGGACACACCGGAGCGGGGATTTACCTACCGGGAGGCGGACGCACCGCTTGACATGCGCATGGATCTGAGGCAGAAAGAGACGGCGCGCGATATTGTCAACGAATACAGTGAGATGGAATTGTTCCGTATCATACGCGATTACGGGGAAGATAAATTTGCAAAGAACATTGCGAAACACATTGTGCAGGAACGCCAGAAAAAACCGATTGAGACGGCCGGGGAGCTGACGGATATCATCCGGGCTTCGATACCGATGAAGGTGCGGATGACAGGGGGACATCCGGCAAAGCGAACCTTCCAGGCGATTCGGATTGAACTCAACCGGGAGCTTGAAGTACTGCGCGAGCATTTGGATGAGATGATAGAACTGCTGAATCCGGGCGGAAGAATCTGTGTCATTACGTTTCACTCGCTCGAGGACCGCATTGTCAAGAATTGTTTCAGGAAAAATGAAGACCCGTGCACATGCCCGAGGGATTTTCCGGTGTGTGTGTGCGGCAATGTATCGAAAGGAAAGGTGATTACCCGCAAACCGGTTCTTCCGGGGGAGGAAGAGCTGAGGGAAAATTCCCGTTCAGGGAGTGCCAAATTAAGGGTGTTTGAAAAAAGACCGGAAGATTGAGGAGTATTATGAGAAGCGGAGATATAAGGACAGGTACGGCAGATTATTATATAGACGGAAATACGATCCGCAGAGCAGAGACTGCGCCTGATTACAGGAGAGAGCGCAGGGAACGCATTCGAAGAGAACAGGAGGCGGCACAGAGAAGACGGCAGCGAAGAGTCAGAAGAAATCAGGAGCAGGCATTGCGCGTGAGCAAGAGCTATGTGGCATTTCTGACGATGGCAGTGCTGGTGTTCGGCGGAGTTGCATGTATGTACATTGCGGTTCAGTCCGATATCACGGCGCGGATGAAGACGATCTCGAAGCTCGAAAGCCAGATTGCTGACCTGAAGGCGGACAACGACGAGGCATACAAGCGCATCCATACGGCGGTTGATTTAGAGCAGGTGCGCAATACCGCGATGAATCAGATGGGTATGTCCTATGCAAAAGAATCTCAGATTATTTACTATACGGTGGGTGAGGATGATTATATGACCCAGCACGGTGAGATCCCGGACAAATAAACAGGTGAGGAAATGGCAACAGAGACAAAGAAAAAGGTGAAGAAAAGGAAAAAGAAACCTCTGCTGAAGTTTCCGAGAAGAATGCAGAAAAAGCTGATTGTCATGTTCGGTGTCATCGCGCTGATGCTGATCGGACTGATGGGACGTCTGATGTATATCGAACAAACCAGCGGAGAGAAATATGAGAAGATCGTTTTGTCACAGCAGGGGTACGACAGTCAGACGATTCCGTACCAGAGAGGAGACATCCTTGACATCAAGGGGAATGTTCTTGCGACAAGTATCGCGGTATACAATGTGATTCTCGACTGTGCGGTGATGACCGACGACGAAGATTGCATTGACCCGACAATCCGCGCACTTGTCTCGTGCTTTCCGGAACTGTCCGCGGACGAGCTCTACGGCTATGCGCGGGAGGAGAAGGCGAGGCGCTATATTGTTTTGAAGAAAAAGGCTTCCTATGAGGAGATACAGCCCTTTGTCGAGATGCAGGAAGCGGTGGACGAGGAAGATAAGAAAATTAATCCGAATATCAAGGGGGTGTGGTTTGAAAAAGAGTATCAGAGGGAATACCCGTACGGCGCCCTGGCAAGCGCCGTCGTCGGATTTACCGCGTCGGGGAACGTGGGCGTCAATGGCCTGGAAAACTATTACAACAGTGTGTTAAACGGCGTCAACGGAAGAGAATACGGTTATCTGAATACCGACAATAACTTTGAGAAAATGCTCAAGGCTGCCAAAAACGGAAACACGATTGTCTCGACGATCGATATGAATATCCAGTCGGTTGTGGAGGCAAAGATTGCGGAGTTTAACGAGGCCTACACAGGCGCTTTCCGGTCAGAGGATGCGGGGGCGACGCATATCGGAGTCGTCATTATGAATCCGACGAACGGAGACGTGCTTGCAATGGCGAATTATCCCAATTACAGCCTGAGCGACCCGCGTGATCTGTCCGCATACTATACCGAGGAAGAGCTTGCGGGGATGAGCGAAGATGAAAAGATGGATATCTTAAACGGGCTGTGGCAGAATTTCTGCGTGTCCTACACCTACGAACCGGGTTCCACCGCAAAGCCTTTTACCGTCGCCGCCGGTCTTGAAACGGGTCTTTTGAACGGTACGGAGACCTATTACTGCGACGGCTATGAGGAAGTGGGCGGACATCGGGTGAACTGCGTCGTTCGGAGCGGTCATGGCATGGAGACATTGGAGGAGACACTGATGAACTCCTGCAATGATGCGCTGATGCAGATGAGCTATGTGATCGGAAACGATAATTTTGCGAAATACCAGCAGATTTTCGGATTCGGACAGAAGACGAACATTGATCTGCCGGGGGAGACGAGGACAGATTCGCTGATCTATACGAGTGACAATATGAAGCCGATCGATCTGGCCACAAATTCCTTCGGACAGAATTTCAACACGACAATGATTCAGCTGGCGAGTGCGTATTGCTCGCTGGTCAACGGCGGGTATCTGTATCAGCCCCATATAGTGAAAAAGATTACGGATGAAAACGGGAATGTCATCGAGAATATTTCGCCTACGGTGCTGCGGCAGACGGTGTCGAAGAATACCGGAGATATGCTGAAAGGATATATGTATTCGACGGTGACGTCGGGAACGGGAGCGACGGCAAAAGTGGACGGATACTCTATGGGCGGTAAGACGGGAACCGCGCAGAAGGCCGGACGCGACGGCGTCAATTACCTGGTTTCCTTTATCGGTTTTGCGCCGGTGGAGGACCCGCAGTTAGTGATCTACTGTGTCGTGGACGAACCGAATGCCGAGGAGCAGTATCACAGCACCTTTGCGCAGAACATTGTGCGGGAGATTCTCGAGGAAGTGCTTCCTTATATGAATATATACCGGGACGAGGAGACGACAGGGATTCATTCCGGATGGGATATCCGGGGCGAAGAGACCGGAGCCTCTGCGATGACCGATATTATCAACAACGAAGAACCCGAAGAGGACAGTGGTCTGCCGGCCGAGGATGGACTTACCGATGTGCCGGACACCACGGGAGATCTGCCGGAATATACGGGGGAACCTGTGGAGGGGGTTGACACCGCGGAACCGGGCACACAGGATGTGCCGGTATCAGACCCGGCTGTACAGGATGCGCCTTAGGCGGAGCCGCCCGGGGGAGAGGCGCCGCCGGGGGACGATAATAATTAGTACAATGTATAACCTCACAAAAGTTTGAATAAAATGCCAAGAGTGGTGTAACTGACTTTTGTGAGGTTTTTCATATGAAAGAACTGCCCCTGTACCGAAATAAGACTTTTAACCGGAAAAAAATCCTGATTATGTTTCTCGCCGTGTTTTTTATGATCATGTTTCTGATCGGAAGGCTGGTGTATCTGATGGTGTTCTGCTCGGAATACTATGGTGGGAAGGCACAGAATCTTCACGAGAGAGAGCGGGATATCAAAGCGGCCAGGGGACGGATTATCGACGCGACGGGAACGGTGCTGGCCACAAACAAATCGGTCTGCACGATATCGGTCATCCACAGCCAGATTAAGGAGCCCGAGAAGGTGATCGCGGCGCTGGTAAAGGAACTTGGCATTTCCGAGGAGGAGGCCAGGAAGCGGGTGGAGAAGAACAGCTCCATCGAGCGCGTGAAGACGAATGTGGATAAGGAGGTGGGAGATGCCATCCGCGCTTACGGGCTTGACGGCATCAAGGTAGATGAGGATTATAAGCGGTATTATCCGTATGACACGATTGCCTCGCGCGTGCTGGGGTTTACCGGCGCCGACAATCAGGGAATCCTCGGACTTGAGGTAAAATATGACTCGTATATGCAGGGAACAAGCGGCAAGATCCTGACGCTCACGGACGCCAGAGGCGTCGAGATTGAAAACGCCGGGGAGAACCGCCTCGAGCCGGTAAACGGCAATGACCTGATTATCTCGATGGATATCAACATCCAGAAGTACTGTGAGCAGGCGGCGCAGAAGGCATATGATAAAAAAAGCGCGGACGGCGTCTCTTTGATTGTGATGAATCCGCAGAACGGGGAACTGCTTGCGATGGTCAATTACCCGGAATTTAACCTGAACGATCCGTTTACGCTGATCCCGCAGCTGGAACCGGAGGAGGGGACGACGCTTTCCGAGGAGGAGAAACAGAACCTGCTGAATCAGATGTGGCGGAACCGGTGCATCAGCGATACCTACGAGCCGGGTTCGACGTTTAAGATTATCACGGCCACCGCAGCCCTCGAAGAGCATGTAGTCGCACTTACGGACAATTTTTTCTGCCCGGGCTATAAGATGGTGGAGGACCGCAGAATCCGATGCGCGAAGGTGCAGGGGCACGGGGCGGAGACCTTTGAGACGGGGATTATGAATTCCTGCAACCCGGTTTTTATCGAGCTGGGAGAACGGCTCGGGGTGGATAATTTCTATAAATACTTTAAACAGTTCGGGCTGACGCAGAAAACACAGATTGATTTGCCGGGTGAGGCGGCGACCATCATGCATAAGAAAGAAAACGTAGGTCCCGTGGAGCTTGCGACTGTCTCGTTCGGCCAGTCCTTTCAGATTACGCCGATTCAGCTGGTGACGACCGTCTCCTCCATCATCAACGGAGGAAAGCGGATTACGCCGCACTTCGGCGTGGAAATCCGGGATTTTGACGGAAATCTCGTCGAGACACTGCGGTATGAGACGCAGGAGGGGATATGCAGCGAGGAGACCTCGGAGACCATGCAGTATCTGCTGCAGCGGGTCGTGGATGACGGCGGCGGCAAGAACGCCAAAATCGAGGGCTACGCCATCGGGGGAAAGACGGCGACCTCCCAGACGCTTCCCCGAAGCGAGCACCGCTATATCTCGTCGTTTCTGGGATTTGCACCGGCCGACGACCCGCAGGTGCTGGTGCTTGCGATTATCGATAATCCAAAGGGAACCTACTACGGCGGCATGATCGCCGCGCCGGTGGTAAAGGAGGTCATGGAAAATATTTTGCCGTACCTTGGCCTTGATAAATAAATAGAAATAACGTATACTGGATAAGTTATCAAACGTAATATACAAGAGGTGTTAGCTATGACATATGAAATTGTACTTCCGGTAATTATTGCATTTGCAGTCAGCGCGGTGCTCGGACCGATTATCATTCCGTTTCTGCGGCGGCTGAAAGTCGGGCAGACAGAGCGGAAGGAACTGGAGTCGCATCTTAAGAAAAACGGTACGCCCACGATGGGCGGGCTGATGATTCTTGCCAGCATTATTGTGACTTCGCTGCTCTATGTGAAAGATTACCCAAAGATGATTCCGGTCCTGTTTATGACGGTGGGATTCGGCGTGATCGGCTTTCTGGACGACTATCTGAAAGTGGTATTGCGCAGGTCCGACGGCCTTCTGGCATGGCAGAAGATGCTCTGTCAGATTGCCGTCACCGGTGTCTTTGCATGGTACATGGTATATAAGTCCGGCATTTCGCTTTCGATGCTGATCCCGTTTTCCGGAGGCTGCTATCTGGATGTGGGCTGGCTGGCGGTCCCGCTGCTGTTTGTCGCGGTGATCGGCACGGTAAACGGCACCAATTTTACCGACGGACTCGACGGTCTTGCCTCGAGTGTGACGGTCATGGTCGCGACATTTTTCTCGGTGGTAGCCATCGGCACGGATGCCGGAATCGCTCCGATTACCTGCGCCGTTGTGGGAGCGCTGCTGGGCTTTCTGATCTTTAACGTCTATCCGGCAAGCGTGTTTATGGGGGATACCGGTTCTCTCGCGCTCGGGGGCTTTGTGGTGGCGTCCGCCTATATGATGCAGATGCCGTTGTTTATCCCGATTGTCGGCCTGATTTATCTGGTGGAGGTACTCTCGGTGATCATTCAGGTTACTTACTTTAAGCGGACCGGAGGAAAGCGTATTTTCCGCATGGCGCCGATTCATCATCACTTTGAGCTCGGCGGCTGGTCGGAGACGCGGGTGGTTGCGGTATTTTCGATTGCCACGGCTATCCTGTGCATGATTGCACTGCTGGCATTGTAAGTACAGGTGGTGCGGAAACGGAGGAAAACATGGATTTGACAGGGAAAACGGTTTTGGTGGTCGGCTCCGGAATCAGCGGTGCTTCGGCTGCGGAACTTTTGAAAAAGAAAGGAATCGCGTTTCTTTTATTTGACGGAAACGAGAAGCTGGATGTCGCGGCGCTGCGCGAACGCCGGCCGGTGTTTGCGGATGCGGAAATTATTCTGGGGGATATGGACGGCGAGGATATGGCGCGCGTGGACCTGGTGGTCATAAGCCCGGGAGTGCCGACGGATCTTCCGGTGATAAAGGCAATGCGCGAGCGGCATCTTCCGATCTGGGGAGAGATTGAGCTGGCGTATCATTTTTCGAAAGGGAAAATCCTGGCGATTACCGGGACGAACGGGAAGACGACAACGACGGCGCTGACCGGGGAGATCATGCGGAATTATTTTTCGGATGTCAAGGTGGTCGGCAACATCGGAATTCCCTACACTTCGTTGGCCGCGGAGACCACGGAGGAGACCGTGACCGTGGCGGAGATCAGCAGCTTCCAGCTTGAGACAACCCACGCATTCCGGCCGCAGGTGTCGGCGATCTTAAACATTACCCCGGACCATCTGGACCGCCATCACACGATGGAGTGCTATATTCGGACCAAGGAAGACATCACGAAAATGCAGGGGCAGGACGAAGTGTGTGTGCTCAATTACGAGGACGAGGCGCTGCGGGAATTCGGGGAGCAGGTACAGACAAAGGTACTGTATTTCAGCAGCGCGCGAACGCTTGAACGCGGCCTTTATCTGGACGGAACAAAAATCTGCTATGCCGCGGGAGGCGGGGAGGAGCCGGTGTGCGTGATCGACGTCGGTGAGCTTCATATTCTCGGCACGCACAACTATGAGAATGCCATGGCGGCGGTGGGGATGGCCCTGTCCGTCGGGGTGCCGATGGATAAGATTACGGAGGCGTTAAAGCGGTTTCAGGCAGTGGAACACAGGATTGAGTATGTGACGGAGATACGCGGTGTCCGCTACTACAACGATTCGAAGGGGACGAATCCAGACGCCGCGATCAAGGGCATTCTGGCGATGGACCGCCCGACGTATCTGATCGGAGGAGGCTACGACAAGCAGGCAAAATATGATGAGTGGATAGAGAGCTTTGGCGGCAGGGTCAAAAAGCTGGTATTGATCGGGCAGACCAGGGAGAAAATTGCCACATGTGCGCAGGCGCACGGCTTTTTTGACTATGTGCTCTGCGACAGCTTGGAGGAGGCGATCGATGTGTGTTATCAAAATGCCGCAGCGGGGGATGCCGTGCTGCTGTCGCCCGCATGTGCGAGCTGGGGAATGTTTCCGAATTATGAGGAGCGCGGACGCATGTTCAAGGAATATGTGCGCGGCCTTGAATAAGAGAGGATTGTAAATGGCGAGAGGTCAGGACAAAGACAAAAGAGACAAACCAATTCGATATTTTGACTACAGCCTGTTATTCCTGATTATTTTTCTGCTGTGCTTCGGGCTTATCATGCTCTACAGCACCAGTTCCTACTACGGCTCGACCCGGTTTGAGGACGCCGCTTATTATCTGAAAAAACAGCTGTTTGCCACGTCGCTCGGGATTGTCGCGATGATCGTCGTCGCGCGGATTCCGTACCGGTTCTGGATGAACTTGAGCGGGCTGGCATACCTTATGGCGCTGGGACTGTGTACCGCGGTTATTTTCGTCGGTTCGGAGGCAAAAGGACAGGCGCGGTGGATCTATATCGGGCCGCTCTCGTTCCAGCCTTCCGAGTTTGCAAAGCTTGCGGTCATCCTCTTTCTGGCCATGGTGGTCTATAAGACTTCAAAGCAGGTGGGAGAGTTTAAGACGCTCGTGAAGATTATGATGATCGTGATGCCGATCGTGGCGGTGGTCGCATATAACAATTTAAGTACGGCGATTATCATTCTGGGGATTGCGGTGTGTATGCTGTTTGTGGCAAGTCCGAAGTATTCCCACTTTGTCTTTGTCGGAATGGCCGTGCTGGTGGTGGGCGTCGTGTTTATCTCGCTGGCGGCTTACCGGGCGGAGCGGATCCAGATCTGGTTAAACCCCGAGGAGCATGAGAAGGGGTATCAGACGCTTCAGGGACTGTATGCGATCGGTTCCGGCGGTCTCTTCGGAAAGGGGCTCGGAGAGAGCATGCAGAAGCTCGGGTTTATTCCCGAGGCCCAGAACGATATGATATTTTCGGTTATCTGCGAGGAACTCGGCCTTTTCGGTGCGGTCTGTCTGATGACGCTGTATCTGCTTTTGATCTGGCGTTTTATGATTATCGCAAACAACGCGGCGGACCTGTACGGGGCACTGATCGTGGTCGGTGTCATGGCGCATATATCGATTCAGGTCATCTTAAATATCGCCGTGGTTACCAACACGATTCCGAATACGGGAATTTCCCTCCCGTTCATCAGTTACGGAGGTACCTCCATCCTGTTTTTACTGTCTGAGATGGGGCTGGCCCTGTCGGTATCGCGGGGGATTAAATTCGAGGTTACCTGATTATGATTAGAGAGCAGAGAAAGCGAAAAAAGAGAAGAAAGATCCGGCTGATCGTCCTGTCGGTATTTCTGCTGGCCGTCACCGCGGCGGTTTTGATTATCTGGAATGTGTTTACGGTTTCCGCGGTGGTGGTCGAGGGGAACGATCTGTATTCCGACGAACAGATTGAGAAGCTGGTGTTAAACGATGAGTATTCCTGGAATTCTCTGTATGTGAATCTGAAATACCGCATTCTCGACGTGGGGGATGTGCCGTTTGTCGATGCGGTGGAGGTTTCGTTAGACGACCCGCATACGGTGCGCATTGCAGTCTACGAAAAGGGAATTCTCGGGTGCTTTTACATCGATGCGATCGGGCAGTATGCCTATTTTGACAAAGATGGTTTTGTTGTGGAAACCTCGACGGAGGAGATCACCGACGTGCCCGTCGTCAGCGGGATAGCCTGCGACTCGGTGGTGCTTTACGAAAAGCTTCCGCTCGACAACGAACAGGTACTGCAGAATCTGCTGAACCTGACCCAGACATTAAAAAAATACAATCTTCTGCCGCAGGAAATCTACTATGACGAGAAGACGGAGCCGACACTCACCTATTACGGGACCCGCGTCATGATGGGAACGGACGAATATCTTTCGCAGAAGGTGGTAAGGCTGTCGGCGATTATGCCTCAGCTGAGCGGGCTGTACGGCACGCTGCACATGGAGACATGGACGCCGGATACCACGGGTATTATTTATGAGAGAGACGAATGAGGCCCGGATGCCATACAAAAAATTTCAAAAAATTAGTTGATTAATTCAGAGAAAAATTATATTATAGTGTATATGAGTTTATGTGTACGCATATTTAAGGAGGAAATACCTTGCTGGAGATTATGACAACGGAGGCAGATACCAGTGCAAAGATCATCGTGATCGGTGTGGGCGGAGCTGGTAATAATGCTGTGAATAGAATGATTGATGAAAGTATCGGAGGAGTAGAGTTTATCGGGGTTAATACCGATAAGCAGGCGCTTGCACTCTGCAAGGCGCCGACTCTGATTCAGATTGGTGAGAAGCTTACGAAGGGACTCGGAGCTGGCGCGCAGCCCGAGATCGGGGAGAAGGCTGCGGAGGAGAGCATGGAAGAGCTGTCCGCTGCGGTAAAGGGCGCGGATATGGTATTCGTCACCTGCGGTATGGGAGGCGGAACAGGGACCGGAGCGGCTCCCGTCGTCGCACGGATTGCCAAAGAGCAGGGGATTTTGACGGTTGGAGTTGTCACCAAACCATTTAAATTTGAGGCAAAACAGCGCATGGTAAATGCGCTTTCCGGTATCGACCGTCTGAAAGAGAGCGTTGATACTTTAATTGTGATACCGAACGATAAGCTGCTTGAGATTGTGGACAGGCGTACCACGATGCCGGACGCGTTAAAGAAAGCGGACGAGGTATTACAGCAGGCCGTGCAGGGAATCACGGATCTGATCAATCTGCCGGCGCTCATCAACCTCGACTTTGCGGATGTGTCTACGGTTATGAAGGACAAGGGTCTCGCGCATATCGGTATCGGAAACGCCAAGGGCGATGACAAGGCGATTGAGGCGGTTAAGCTTGCGGTTGCGAGCCCGCTGCTCGAGACGACGATCAGCGGTGCGACCCATGTGATTATCAATATTTCCGGCGATATCTCCCTGATGGATGCGAACGATGCGGCAAGTTATGTACAGGATCTGGCGGGGGACAATGCCAATATTATCTTCGGTGCGAAGTTCGACGAGTCCATGACGGACGAGGCGACGATCACGGTCATCGCCACGGGGCTTGAGAATGCGCCGAAGCCGAGCAATATCATGCCGAAGCTTCACTATACGAATGAGGCGGGGATGGCGACAAGGCCGGTATCCGCAGCGGGACTTGGAAGGCCGGCAGCCGCAGGTACGGGATATGCCGCAGGGACTGCAGCACCGACTTCACCGTCCGCATTTTCGGGCATACAAAAGCCGCGCCAGCCGGAGAGCACCGTAAAGCCGGTGGAACTGAACATACCGGATTTCCTTAAGAATTCCAGAAAATAAAAGAGTACACAGCGAGAAGTGCCAGGGCAGATGCCCGGGGCGCTTCTTTTTTTTAGGTCCCTGTTTTGACAAAATATTTGAGAACAAGGGTGTAAAATAGAGTGCATTCAGGGAAAAGCGAGGTGAGGGTTATCTATGTATTCTATGCGGACGCATTCTGGCTGCAGAATTTTCTGATGGATTTTGCGGCGCTGTGCGGCGCGAACTATTTTTTAAAACGGCGTCGAAAGACAGGAAGGCTGGCGGCACTCGCAGCGCTGTATGCAGTGATATCCGTGGTGGTGCTGCTCGCAGTGCATAATTATGTCCTGTATCTGCTTTTGACGCACTTTGTCATAAACACAGGCATGGTATGGCTCTGCTTCGGAGGGCGCGGGAAGCGGGAATTTCTGGAGAACTGGGCGGCCGTATACATATGCGTGATACTGCTGGGAGGGATCTGTCAGTGGATCGGAAATATGTGGCTGCCCGCCTTTGCGCTGGGGTATGGGGTACTGACATATCTTATGCGGCGCAAGGACTTCGCAAACCAGCTTTTTGCGGTGAGCCTGAAAAAGGAAGACCGCAGGAAAGAGCTGCGCGCCTACTGGGACAGCGGAAACCAGCTGCGGGATCCCTACACGGGGCAGGCGATCAGTATTATCAGCCACGGGGCCGCGGCGGAGTTTGTGAACCGCGAAACGGACGCTATCCGGTATGTGCCGTTTCGGGCGCTCGGGATGGAGCATGGACTGATGGAAGTCCTTACGGTGGAGGAACTGTGCATCTATGACGGACACAGGAAACACCGGATCGCGCCTGCCGCGATCGGGATTGCAAACCCGGGATTGCTGGAACAAAAAGAGTATGACATGATTTTGCATGCTTCTTTGATGTAAATTGTGTGGGTCTGCGGAGCGAAGGGCAAGTCCAAAGGCCACGGAAAGGGTAAGGGGTATTTATGTACATAAAACTGATACTGCCGGAGTACCATATGAAGGGACTTCTGGCCGGAATTGAAAAATTATTCCACGCTGAGCGGGATGAGGTATGTTATATCGGCGGTGCGGAGATTCTGCCGCCGCCGCTCGCAGGGGAGGAGGAGAGCACCTGCATCGCAATGCTGTCCGGGGACGGGGCCGAGGAGGCCCGCAAGCGTCTGATCGAGCATAATCTGCGGTTGGTGGTCTATATTGCAAAAAAATTCGACAATACGGGGGTGGGGGTGGAGGATTTAATCTCGATCGGGACGATCGGGCTGATCAAGGCGATCAATACCTTTAATCCGACCAAAAATATCAAGCTGGCAACCTATGCGTCACGCTGCATTGAAAATGAGATCCTGATGTATCTGCGCAGGAATAACAAGACCAAACTCGAGGTCTCGATTGACGAACCGCTGAACGTGGACTGGGACGGAAACGAGCTGCTGCTCTCGGATATTCTCGGGACCGACGAGGACGTGATATACCGGGATATCGAGAGTGATGTGGAGCGGACGCTGCTCGGAAAAGCGATTGAAAAGCTCTCCGGCAGGGAACGGATGATTATCGAACTCCGCTTCGGCCTGAACACGAAAAACGGGGAGGAGAAGACGCAGAAGGAAGTGGCGGATATGCTGGGAATCTCCCAGTCTTATATCTCGCGTCTCGAGAAAAAAATTATGGGAAGGCTCAGAAAGGAAATCGTGCGCGCACAATAAAGCGGTGTGAAAAACAGAGAAAAGTGCAGGTAACAGTTTGGCTCAGGACTTTGCACTTGCTGCAAAGTCCGTGAGAACGTGTAAATTGGGCTGACAAGCGCAGGCGCCGAAAGGGAAAAAGCGATTGTATCTGCGGGCGGAAAATAGTATAATAATCTCATGGAGAACGGTTGCGGTTTGAACTGAAAACCGGACTTTTACAAATGATGCGATCAGGGGAGGGGGCGTCTTATGTTACTGGAGTTTTTAGGGGCGGCGCATGAGGTGACGGGAAGCTGCCATTATGTGGAATTTGGCGATAAACATATTCTTGTGGACTGCGGAATGGAGCAGGGAGCGGATCTGTATGTGAATCAGGAGATACCGGTCAATGCGGCGGCAGTGGATTATGTGTTTATCACACACGCGCATATCGATCATTCCGGATTACTGCCTCTTTTGTACAATCACGGATTCCGCGGACAGATTTTTGCGACGACAGCCACGACGCAGCTCTGCGGCATTATGCTCAAAGACAGTGCGCATATCCAGATGTTTGAGGCGGAATGGAAAAACCGCAAGGCGAAGCGTGCCGGCGAACCGGAAGTTGTGCCGCTGTATGACATGAATGATGCGATGGGCGTGCTCACGCAGTTTGTGCCCTGCGATTACGATTCGGTTGTCGAAGTGTGTGACGGTTTAAAGGTACGATTTGTGGATGCAGGGCACCTTTTGGGTTCCGCGTCCGTTGAGATGTGGATTGCGGAGGAGACGGAGCACGGGAGGCAGGAGCGCAAGATCGTGTTTTCCGGGGACCTCGGACCGGGCAACCGACCGATGATCCGTGATCCGGAGTACATAGAAGAGGCGGATTATGTGGTGATGGAATCCACCTACGGGGACAAGGAGCACTCCGCACCGCCGGATTATGCCAGAGAGCTGGCGACGGTCATAAAGGATACGTTTATCCGCGGGGGCAACCTGGTGATCCCGGCATTCTCTGTCGGGCGTACGCAGGAGATGCTGTTTTTCATCCGGAGGATCAAGCTCGAGGGACTGCTGCCGGAATTTCAGGATTTTGAGGTGTATGTGGACAGTCCGCTGGCGGTGGAGGCGACAAGTATTTTCAATAAAAACGTCGAGGACTGTTTCCGCGAGGAGGCGCTGGCTCTGGTGCATCAGGGAATCAATCCCATCAGCTTTCCGGGGCTTCGGATGGCGATCACGAGCGACGAGTCGAAGATGATTAACTTTGACGAGAAGCCGAAGGTCATCCTCTCGGCTTCCGGCATGTGTGAGGCAGGCCGGATCAGACATCATCTGAAACATAATCTCTGGCGGAAGGATTCGACGATTCTGTTTGTCGGTTTTCAGGTTCCCGGGACGCTCGGACATTCGCTGTTAAACGGCGCGAATCAGGTGAAACTGTTTGGGGAAGCCGTGGAAGTGCGCGCGAAGATTTTAAATCTTCCCGGTATCAGCGGACACGCGGATGTCAATCAGCTGCTCCGCTGGGTGGGCGCTTTCTCGGGCCGGCCTGAAAAAGTGTTTGTGGTGCACGGCGAGGATCAGGTTACCGAGCAGTTCGCAGCACGCATCACCGAAAAGTTCGGGATCCCGGCGTATGCGCCCTACAGCGGGGATGCATTCGATCTGCTGACCGGAGCGTGCATCAGAGAGGGCTCAAGGGCGCGTGCCGCGAAGAAGGATAAGAGTTCCGGTAAGGCGTCCAACAACGTCTTTGCAAGGCTTCTTGCAGCCGGCGGCCGCCTGATGACGGTGATTCAGCGGTGCGAGGGCATGCCGAACCGGGAGCTCGGCAAGTTTGCCGACCAGATAAACAATCTGTGCAGCAAATGGGAGCGCTGAATGCTTAGCGCTGAATACTTTTTGCGTCACATGCTCAGATAATTTCGGATGGAGCGCAGGGCGGATTTTTCGAGACGGCTGACCTGAGCCTGGGAGATGTGGATTTCCTCCGCGACCTCCATCTGCGTTTTTCCCTCAAAGAAGCGCAGGCGCAGGATATAATTTTCCCGCTCGTTCAGATGGTCCATCGCATCGTTTAGCGAGAGCTGTTCGATCCAGTTTTCTTCCCGGTTTTTCTTGTCGCTGATCTGGTCCATCACATAGAGCGTATCGCCGCCGTCGGTATATACCGGGTCGTAGAGGCTTAAGGGGCTTTGAATGGCGTCTAAGGCGAAGACGATCTCCTCTTTGCTCAGGCCGGATTCCTTTGCGATTTCGTCGAGCGTGGGTTCTTTTGTGCAGGTGCGCGACAGCAGCTCCCTCGTGTGGATGGCTTTGTAAGCGGTGTCACGCAGGGAGCGGCTGACGCGGATGGAATTGTTGTCGCGCAGATAGCGGCGGATTTCCCCGATAATCATCGGAACCGCATAGGTGGAGAATTTTACACCCATCGTGGGATCAAAGTTGTCAATGGATTTGATGAGACCGATGCAGCCAATCTGGAAGAGATCGTCCACATTTTCATGATTTCCGGAAAATCGCTTGATGACGCTTAAGACGAGGCGCAGATTTCCTTTGATATAGGTTTCTCGGGCTGCGGCGTCGCCCTGTTTGATGCGGGTGAAGAGGGCTTCTTTTTCCTCCTCTCCGAGTATGGGAAGCTTGGCTGTGTTCACGCCGCAGATTTCTACTTTAAATGAATAAGAAGCCATAGTTAGTTTATCCTCCGGGATTTTTGAATTGAATAAGATTCTGATTAAAGGATGCTACATTTTATAAAATTTTATGCAGTGCAATTTGGAAGGAGCCGATTGTATGAAAGATGTCATTGACGAAAGAAACGAGAGAGAACGTATCAGCAAAAGTATTATCAAATACTGGAATGTAAATTATGTGATTCCGGAGGTGCCGCAGGAGACTAAGGAGGCGGAAGCGCCGGCTGATGTGGAGCTCGACGACGAAATTATGGATATTATTAACAGTGCAGACGAAGATGAGGTTATAGATGAGGCCGGTGAGCAGGAGGATCTTGAGCGTGCAAGGGAAGAGTACCTGAAGAACGAGAAGGCCATCTACAATGCGACAACCGGTTCTTATTCCGGCGCTTACGGACAGAAGGCGGTCGAGGATGAGGAGACGAAGGGGCAGATTGATGCAATCCTGCATGCCCGTTCCGACGCGCTGCGTGATCTGATCGCACGGGGCGGCGAAGAGGAAGAGGAGTAACAACACAAAAATCCGGCATATAATAGAATAAGAAAATGTTGGAGGTGTTTATGGCAGAGATGATTCTGCGTAAATACCATGGGCTTGGAAATGACTATCTGGTATATGACCCGAACCGCAATGAGGCAGCGCTTACAGAGACACAGATTGCACTGCTGTGCAGACGGAATGTGGGAGTCGGGGCGGATGGAATTTTGTACGGCCCTTTTTTTGATGGGGAAAAGATTATGCTGCGCATTTTTAATCCCGACGGCAGCGAGGCGGAAAAGAGCGGAAACGGAATCCGCATTTTTTCGCGTTATCTGCGGGATGCAGGTTATGTGAAAGATTGCAGCTACGAGCTGTATACAAAGGCTGGAAAGACGGGCGTCACCTTTTTGGACGATGAGGGGACGATGATGTGCGTGGATATGGGAACCGCGAAGTTTGCGGCAAAGGAGATTCCGGCGCTGGGCTTTGGCGAGGAGATTGTCGGGGAATCCATCTTTTTTTGCGATAATTTCTACAACGCGACCTGCGTGTCGATGGGGAACCCCAACTGTGTGCTGCTGCTCGAGGAGATCAGTGCGAAAAAGGCGCTGCAGTTAGGCCCCTATGTGGAAAATTCCAGGTACTTTCCGAATCGAATCAATATGCAGCTGATGCATGTGCTGGACAGAAAGAATATTGAAATCGAGATTTATGAGCGGGGGGCGGGGTACACCTATGCATCCGGAACCGGCGCCTGCGCTGCTGCCGCGGCAGCCCACAGACTCGGCCTGGTGGAGGATACGCTTGAGGTACATATGCAGGGCGGAAATCTTCAGGTGCGGTTTGACGGGGAGGGGCATATTTTCATGACTGGCCCGGTCGTATATATCGGAAAAATCACGGTGGCGGAAAACTTTTTCGCTTGAACCGTATACAGATACTTGCATTCGGAACGGCGGCGTGATAAAATACATGCGATTGTCGCATGAACGCAAATGAATACATGGCATGTAACAGAAACGTTGCTGCGACGGTTCCATGATACGTCAGTTCGAGACCTTCCTGACGAAAAACAAAACTAAAGGAGAAAAGAATATGAGGAACAAGGGAGTACTGTTTATTGTTCGGGCGGCGATGATTGCGGCCGTCTATGTCGTGCTGACTTACTTTGTCAGCGCGTTTGGCTTTGCATCGGGAGCGATTCAGGTTCGGATTTCCGAGGCGCTTACGATTTTGCCGGTTTTCACACCGGCGGCGGTTCCGGGACTTTTTGTCGGCTGCCTGCTTGCCAACCTTCTGACGGGCTGCATGCCGCTTGACGTGGTGTTCGGAAGCATTGCGACGCTGCTCGGCGCAGCCGGCACATATGCGCTCAGGAAAAACCGCTGGCTTGCGCCGATTCCGCCGATTGTTGCAAATACCGTGATCGTCCCGTTTGTGCTGTCCTATGTGTATATGGCTGAGGGAACGATTCCGTTTTTTATGCTGACGGTGGGGATTGGGGAGGTGATTTCCTGTTATATACTCGGGAATATCCTCTACAGTGCACTGAATAACTATAAGAATGTGATCTTCTGAAAACGAAGACGACTGCGTTCGGCGAGACCGGGCAGTCGTCTTTTTTGACGGGAAAGATTTGCTATGGTATAATGTCGACAGACATTATACCGGCAGGAGGAAAATAGGATGAAGAAAATGTTGGAGCTGCTCACGGAGGAAGTGACGAGAGCTTTCGCGGAGTGCGGATACGATGAAAAATACGGAAAAGTAACGCTGTCAAACCGCCCGGATCTGTGCGAATATCAGTGCAACGGTGCGATGGCGGCGGCAAAAGAATATAAGACGGCGCCGATTCAGATTGCGGATGCGGTTGCAAAAAAGCTGGCCGGCTCGCCCGTTTTTTCGATGGCGGAATCCGTAAAGCCGGGATTTTTAAATATGAAAGTGGATGAGGCATACCTTGCGGCTTATGTGGCGGGAATGCAGGCGGACGAGGGCCGTTTCGGCTGCGAGAAGACAAAGCACCCGAAGACCGTTTTGATTGATTACGGCGGGCCGAATGTCGCAAAGCCGCTTCATGTGGGACACTTGCGCTCCGCGATTATCGGGGAGAGCGTAAAGCGCATCGGGCGCTTTGTCGGGCACACAATGATCGGGGATGTGCATCTCGGCGACTGGGGGCTTCAGATGGGGCTGATCATCACGGAGCTCGCCGCGCGAAAGCCGGAGCTTGTCTATTTCGACGAAAACTACGAGGGGGAGTATCCGGCGGAGGCGCCCTTTACGATCTCTGAGCTTGAGGAGATTTATCCGACAGCCAGCGGGAAGTCCAAAGAGGATGCCGCTTACAGGGAGGCGGCGATGCAGGCGACCTACGAGCTGCAGCACGGACGGCGCGGCTATCAGGCGCTGCTTTCGCATATCTTACATGTCTCCGTGACGGATCTGAAGCGCAACTACGAAAATTTAAACGTCTCCTTTGAGCTTTGGAAGGGAGAATCGGACGCGCAGCCCTATATTCCCGATATGGTGCAGAAGATGAAAGAGGACGGGTTTGCCTATGTCAGCGAGGGTGCGCTCGTGGTGGACGTGAAGGAGGAGACGGATACAAAGGAGATTCCGCCGTGTATGATTCTGAAATCGGACGGCGCGTCGCTTTACAACACGACAGACCTCGCAACGATCGTATGGCGCATGAAGGATTACCGGCCCGATGAAATTATCTATGTGGTGGACAAGCGCCAGGAGCTGTATTTTACCCAGGTATTCCGCTGCGCGCGAAAGACGGGGCTTGTCGGGGCGGACACAAAGCTTCAGTTTCTGGGATTCGGCACGATGAACGGCAAGGACGGCAAACCTTTTAAGACGCGGGAAGGCGGTGTGATGCGGCTCGAATATCTGGTCGAGAGCGTCAATGCCGAAATGTTAAAAAAGATAACGGAGAATCAGAAGTCAAAGGAGAACCTTGCTATCGGAGAGGAGGAGGCGAATCAGACGGCGCGGATGATCGCGCTTGCGGCCATCAAGTACGGTGACCTCTCGAATCAGGCCAGCAAGGATTATATCTTTGACGTCGACCGCTTTACTTCTTTTGAGGGAAATACCGGTCCGTATATCCTCTATACGATCGTCCGGATCAAGTCGATTCTGAATAAGTATCGCGGCCTCGGAAAAGATGCGTCCGGTGCGGTGATTGCGGGCGTCCATTCCGCGAGCGAAAAAAACCTGATGCTTGCGCTTTCCAAATTCAACGCGGTCATGGAAAACGCTTACGAGGAGACCGCGCCGCACAAGGTCTGCGCGTATATCTACGATCTGGCCGATGCGTTTAACAGCTTTTATCACGACACGAAGATTATGACCGAGGAGGACGAGACGGTGCAGAAGTCCTACATCCGCGTGCTGGAGCTGACGAAATCCGTTCTGGAAACCTGTATCGATGTTCTGGGCTTTGCGGCTCCGGAGCGCATGTAAAACGACAGTTTGCACGCTTCGCGAACAGCCCTTATGCTCCATAAAATCCCCAAAGAGCCCTTCCGGGCGCTGCATTTTCCGATGCGGCGCCCGGAGGGGTTCTTTTTTTGTCCGTCCGAATTCGAGGAATCAAATTGCAGTCATAAAAGCAGAGACAAGTCATAGAATTAGACGTAAGGAGGGATGAGGTTTGGAACAGTTTACATTGACAAAGATTTTTCCGGTATCCATCCGGGAAGCGCTCGCGGGAGAAGGATGGCAGGAGGGACTTGAGGAAATACGCGTCCGCGTCGGACAACCGTTAGAGTTCTGCTTTGACAGCGGCATCCGCTACCTGATACCGGATTTTCGGATGCGTATGACGGATATCGCGGAGATGCTCAACTATATCAGCGATTATTCCCTTTATGCTTACCGGGAGGAACTTCGGCAGGGCTATATCACGATAGAGGGCGGACACCGTGTGGGACTGGCCGGCGGAACCGTGCTTGATCGGGGGAAGCTGGTTGGAATCCCCCATGTTTCCTTCTTGAATGTGCGGGTGGCCCATGAGAGACAGGGTTGTGCAAAAAAGCTGCTGCCGTACCTGCGCAGCAGAAATAGCATATACAATACGCTTTTTTTGTCCGAGCCCGGCGCGGGAAAGACGACGTTGCTGCGCGACTGTATCCGTCTGCTCTCCTGCGGGGATGAGGAGCATTCGGGAATCAAAGTCTGTGTGGTGGACGAGCGCTCGGAGATTGCGGCCTGCCATCTCGGAATCCCCCAGAATGATCTGGGGCCCCGCACCGATGTCTTGGACGGCTGCGGAAAAAAGGAGGGGATGATGTTGCTGCTGCGCGCGATGTCCCCGCAGATTTTAGCGGTGGACGAGTTGGGGGATGAGCGGGATTTTCAGGCGGTGGAGCAGGCAATCTATTCCGGAAGCCGCGTGCTCGGAACCGTGCATGCGGGAAATGTGCGGGAACTGAGCGCAAAGCCCTGCCTGCGCCGCCTGATTGAGCGGAAGATGTTCGGCCGCTATGTGTGGATTGAGCGGCGGGAGAACGGCAGGCGCACGGTGCAGGTGTATGACGGCAACATGGAAAAGATCGGATGAGGGCGGCGGGCTGTGCGCTGATCTTTGCGGCCAGTGTGGGGCTGGCGTTTTGTCTGCGCAGGGATTTGGGAATGCATCTGCGGCTGCTGTACGAGCTTCGCGCGCTGTTTGTGGAACTGGACTGTTCGGCCCGTACCTCCTTGCAGCCGGTCGAAATTATTCTGGGGTTTGTGAGACCGAAGGATGAAAGGCTTGGGATCATATGCCGGGAGATTGCGGAGCGGCTCACGAAAAAGGAGGAGGGAGCCGGGGAGCAGGTGTGGAGAAGCGTGTTTGAGAAATACAGGTACCGGCTGGGACTTACACCGGAGGAGCAGGAACTTGCGGAGGATGCCGGCAGGGCATTTTTCGGAAAGAGTGTGGAGGAAAACAGCAGACATTTTGCCATGCTGCTTGAACGGATGGACTTTCGGATTGAGACCGTGCGCGCAGAGCAGAAAGAAAAACAGAAAGTCTATGGAGCGGTCAGTGTGCTTGGCGGACTGCTGCTGATTATCATACTGGTATAGGAAAGGGCAGGAGACCATGAGTGTAAATCTGATATTTAAAATTGCGGCGGTGGGTATTCTGGTGACGGTCATAAGCCAGGTATTAAAACACAGCGGAAGGGAAGAGCATGCGTTTCTTACAAGCCTTGCGGGACTGATCATTGTGCTGTTCTGGATTGTCCCGTATATTTATGAGTTATTTGAGACGATGCAGAATCTGTTTGCCCTGTAGGGGAAGGGAGGACGCCTTTGGATATTGTACGGATTGCGGCGCTTGGGATTGTCGGAGTACTCATTGCGGTTTCACTGAAAAAAGAGCGGGCGGAATATGCCGTGCTTGTGGCGATGACGGTCTGTATCTGCATCTTTTTTTACCTGCTCACAAAAGTGGGGACGGTGCTGTTGTTTGTGGAGGAGCTCACGGAAATGATTCCGGTGGACAGCCGCTATATCGGCCTGATTGTAAAAATGGTGGGGATCACCTATGTGGCCGAGTTTGCGACAGATATCTGTAAAGATGCGGGATACGGGGCCATCGGGAACCAGATAGAAATCTTTGCCAAGCTGTCGATTCTGGTGGTGAGCATTCCGGTCATTCATGTATTTTTAGAGACGATGGGGAGTTTTTTATGAGTGGGATTCCGGTAAAAAAAGCAGTGCTGCGGATCGGTCTTTGGGTCCTGTTTCTTTTTTTCGGTACGGTACAAAACACAGAGGCGGCACAGGAAGCGCCGCGGGCCGCGCCGCCCGGAAGTGTGCGGGAGGAACAAGAGGCGGCACGGGAAGACTCCTACATAGAAATGTGGCTGGATGAACTGCAGTTCGACGGTTTGGACGACATCGTGGAACAGGATTTGTTTCCGGACCTGCGGGAAAAGATGACTTTTTCAAAGCTTGTGGAAATCCTGCTCGACGAGGGACTTGCGGGAATCGACGGGGAACTGCTGCTTGACTGGATTTCGGATGTCTTTGCCTATGAGCTTTCGCAGAGCCGGAGCATTCTGGTCCAGGTGGTATTCCTGGCGGTGATCTTTTCCGTTCTCTGTAATTTTGCCGGGGCGTTTCGGAACGGCTATGTGGCGGACCTCGGGTTTCTGCTGGTGTACTGTGTGACGGCGGTATTGCTTTTGACTTCTTTTTCGGTGTTTTCCGATCTGGTGGGTGCTGCGTTGGGGAAAAGCGTGGATTTTATGAAAGTGCTGGTGCCGACCTTTTGTTTCAGCATGGTGTTCTCTTCGGGCGCCTATGCGGCGGAAGGGTTTTATCAGATGGCGTTTTTGGTGATCTATCTGATACAGTGGCTGTTTCTGGAGATCCTGGTGCCTCTGGTGCATGTGTATGTGCTGATTACGCTGTTTAACCATTTTTATGAGGACGAGAAATTTCAGAATCTCGAGGAACTGATGCTGACTGTCATCCGGTGGAGCATGAAGACGGCCGCAACGGTCGTGGTGGGACTGAATGTGGTGCAGGGGCTGATTCTGCCTGCAAAGGACCGGTTGTTCGGCGGAACCGTCGGGAAGGCGGCCTCCGCGATACCGGGAATCGGAAATACGATCGGGAGTGTCGGGGAACTGATGCTTGGGGCCGGCGCGCTCATTAAGAGCTGCATCGGCGCGGCGGCGCTTTTTGTGCTGCTTCTCATCGGTCTTGTGCCGGTGCTCAAAATACTGTTATTGTCGCTGCTCTACAAGCTGTCCGCGGTCGTGGTAGAGCCGGTGGCGGACAAACGGTTTGCCGGAGCCCTGCGGGGGATGGCGGAGGGCGGTGTGCTGTATCTGCAGCTGACGGTCTACTCGCTGGCATTGTTTTTTGTGACGATCGCGCTTGCGGCGGGAGCGTCCGGCATGGCGGGATAGGGAGGTGTGCGAATGACTTACATCAAGGGGCTTCTCGCATTGCAGCTGCTGCTCGTGCTGCTGATGCATCTGGCACCGGGGGAGCGGTACGGCAGATACCTGCGGCATTTTGCGGAGCTTGTGCTGCTGATCGGGCTCCTTACGCCGATCTGTGAATGGATTTACGGCGATGACCGGTTTATGGAGCAGATTGCCTACGAGACGTTTGTGGAGAGTATGGAGGAGTTCTCGAAGGATATGGAGAAGGTCGCGTACGGCCGGAGCGGGCAGGTTAAAAAGGAATATGAGCGGGCGATGGGGGAGGAGATCCGCATCACGGCGGAGGAAGCCGCAAAAGAACACGGACTCGGAATCGCGGAGGTGTCGGTCGGGCTGTCCGAGGATTATCGGATGGAGGAAATCCGCCTTGTCGTCACGGATGAGGCGGACGCAGAGATTACGGTGGGAAAGGTGGTACTCGGGGGAGACGGGAGAGCGGATGCGGGAGAATCGGATACAAACGGGCGGTGTGCGCTGCTTCGGGCGGAACTGGCCGATTTCTACGGTGTGGAGGAGAGCCGCATTCTGCTGGAGTATTACGGGACACACCGGTAAACGGGAGGGAAAATGTCACAGTTTTTCAAAGAATTTATCGAAAATAAAAAATGGAAACGGATGAAAAAAAGTGACTGGATTGTGCTTGCCTTAGCGGGGGTGCTGCTGCTTGTGATCTCTCTGCCGAGCGGAGGGGAAACGCGCGGGGATGCCGGCGGAGGACAGGCGGAGCAGACGCAGCTGCCTGCGGCGGAAGAGACGGCGTCGGATGAGGAGGCATATGTCGCGTATCTGGAGGAAAAGCTTGCGCGCGTACTCACAAAAATCGACGGCGTCGGTAAGGTGGCGGTGATGATCACGGTAGCGGACGCGGGAGAGCACGTCGTGGAGAAGGATCGAAGCGATACAAAAAGCGAAGTGACAGAGAGCGATGGCAGCGGCGGGAGCCGGGAGAGCCGGGATGTGGAAAACGGGGAGGCGACAGTTTATGTGGAAAACGGAAGCGAGACATATCCCTATGTGCAGAAGGAGAAGCTGCCCACCGTGGTGGGCGTGGTGGTGGTGGCCGAAGGCGGGGCAAACGCGCGAGTGGTTTCCGATATTTCGGAGGCGGTTCAGGCATTATTGCCGGTGCAGGTGCATAGAATTAAGGTAGTTAAGATGGAATCCAGGGAGGAATAGGATTGAAGAAAATATTTCGAAAAAATCAGTTGGTGATTACGGCATTGGCACTTATGATTGCGGTGGCTGGATATTTCAGCTGCATGAATAAAAACATCGAGGATACCCAGGTGGCTGCAAATGTGGAGGTCGGGGGAGAGACGTTAGATACATACGAGATTTCCGATGAGGACGCGCTTTTGGCAAACGAGATTTTTACGGACGAGGGAACGCTTGACGGCGAACTTACGGCGAGCACAGATGGCGCGGAGCAGGTTGCACAGACGGAGGGCGGTGAACAGGTGGCGGAGGCGACGGCCACGGACATTGAAGGAGCGGGTGAGGCGGTGCTTACGAGCACGACGATCGCAAACCTTGATTATGCGGCCCAGATGAAGCTGAACCGCGAGCAGATCCGCTCGAAAAACAGAGAGACGCTGCTCGAGATTGTAAACAATACGGCGATTGAGGAGAGCTTAAAGCAGGATGCGGTCAACAAGATGGTCGCGCTGACGGACATTGCGGAGCGCGAGGCCGCTGCGGAGATGCTGCTTGAGGCGAAAGGCTTTTCCGATGTCGTGGTGAGTATCACCGATGACAACTGCGACGTTGTCTTAAATATGGGAGAGGTCACCGACGCGAAGCGGGCGCAGGTGGAGGATATCGTAAAGCGCAAGACAAATATCGCCGCGGACAAAATTGTGATCACGCCGATTGCGATCACGGATACGGCGTCGGATACGGCTGCGGAGTGACAGATGTGTGGATTATTTTTGGAAATTGCGTTATAATGTTTCCATACATTAAGAAAGCGAGGAAACAGACATGAAACGCGTATTCCTGATTGTGTTAGACAGTGTGGGGATTGGGGAAATGCCGGATGCGGCGGATTACGGCGACGAGGGGAGCAACACCGTCAGAGCGGCCGCGACGAGCAGCTATTTCTCCATGCCAAATATGAAAAAGCTGGGGTTTTTTAATATCGACGGGGTGGATATCTGCGGGCGGGAGGAGCATCCGACCGCGGCGGTTGCCCGCATGACGGAGGTGTCGAAGGGCAAAGATACCACGATCGGGCATTGGGAGATTGCAGGGGTGATTTCCCCGCAGCCGCTCCCGACTTACCCGGACGGATTTCCGGGAGAGATTCTCGACGAGTTTTCCCGGAGGACCGGGCGGGGCGTCCTCTGTAACAGGCCGTATTCCGGCACGGACGTAATCAGAGATTACGGGGAGGAGCACATGAAGACCGGAGATCTGATTGTGTATACTTCGGCGGACTCCGTGTTTCAGGTGGCGGCGCACGAAGAGATTGTCCCGGTTGAGACGCTCTATGAGTACTGCCGCATTGCGCGCGGGATACTTACGGGGGAACACGGCGTGGGCCGCGTCATCGCAAGGCCGTTTGCAGGGGAGCCGGGAAGTTTTCGGCGAACCGCAAACCGCCATGATTTCTCGTTGGAGCCGCCGAAAAAGACAATGTTAGACCAGCTTTCCGGGGCGGGGTTTGACGTGCTTTCCGTCGGAAAAATTATCGATATTTTTGCGGAGCGGGGCATTACCGAATATGTGCGCACCACGGACAATGCGGACGGGATTGACAAGACGCTTGCCTACATGAAAAAGGATTTCAACGGGCTTTGCTTTACAAACCTGGTGGATTACGATATGCTCTACGGCCACCGCAACGATGTGGACGGCTACGCGAAGGCGCTGACCTATTTTGACAATCGGCTGCCGGAACTGCTTGCAGGGCTCGGTGAGGAGGATGTGCTGATGATCACGGCGGATCACGGCTGCGACCCGATCACGCCCTCGACCGATCACTCGAGAGAGTACACGCCGTTTGTGATTTACGGCGCGCCGGTGAAGGCGGGAGCGAATTTCGGGACGAGGGAGAGCTTCGCCGATATTGCCGCGACGATCCTGTCGTATTTCGGCTTAACGCCCGCGTGTGCGGGGGAGGCGCTTCCGGTATTCCGGTAAATATTTGCCCGGGCGGCAAAAGGAGTTTTGCATTTCCGAAAAAAATATGTTATAGTGCCAAAGGTATGCAGTTTTTTATTCTGTGTAATTTGGCACTTATTTTTTTGGAGGATGGACGGTTTTGGCAGATTTGAAAAAAGAGATAGAAAAAAGGCGCACATTTGCGATTATTTCCCACCCGGATGCGGGAAAGACGACACTGACGGAGAAGTTTCTGCTCTACGGAGGGGCCATCAATCTGGCGGGCTCCGTGAAGGGAAAGGCGACGGCCCGCCATGCGGTGTCGGACTGGATGGAGATTGAGAAGGAGAGAGGAATCTCGGTGACTTCTTCCGTGTTACAGTTTAACTACGGCGGCTACTGTATCAATATTTTGGACACGCCGGGGCATCAGGATTTCTCGGAGGATACCTACCGCACGCTGATGGCGGCGGACTCGGCGGTCATGGTGATCGACGGCTCCAAGGGTGTGGAGGCGCAGACGAGAAAGCTGTTCAAAGTCTGCGTGATGCGCCACATTCCGATTTTTACGTTTATCAATAAGATGGATCGGGATGCGAACGACACGTTTGACCTGCTCGACGAGATTGAAAAGGAGCTCGGCATTGCGACCTGCCCCGTCAACTGGCCGATCGGCTCCGGGAAGCGCTTTAAAGGCGTGTATGACAGAAACACAAGGGAGGTCATGACCTTCTCCGACACCCTAAAGGGGACAAAGGAAGGGCAGGAGAAGCATATCGGCATTGACGATGCGGCGCTGACGGAAGAGATCGGCGCGGAGGCAAAAGAGAAGCTCCTTGAGGAGATTGAACTTTTGGACGGCGCGAGCGCGGAGTTTGATATGGAGCTTGTGACAAAGGGAGAGCTGTCCCCGGTGTTTTTCGGTTCGGCGCTGACGAATTTCGGCGTGGAAACTTTTCTGCAGCACTTTCTGCAGATGACCTACTCCCCGCTGCCGCGCCGTGCGGACTGCGGGCTGATCGATCCGTTCGGGGAGGAGTTTTCCGCGTTTGTATTTAAGATTCAGGCGAATATGAACAGGGCGCACCGGGACCGCATCGCGTTTATGCGCATCTGTTCCGGCAAATTCACTGCCGGCATGGAAGTCACCCATGTGCAGGGCGGCAATAAAAAAATCAAGCTCTCGCAGCCGCAGCAGATGATGGCGCAGGAACGCCATATTGTGGAGGAGGCTTACGCGGGCGATATCATCGGCGTGTTTGACCCGGGGATTTTTTCCATCGGCGATACGATCACGACGGCAAAGCCGTTTCAGTTTGAGGGCATTCCGACGTTTGCCCCGGAGCATTTCGCGCGGGTGCGCCAGGTGGACACGATGAAGCGCAAGCAGTTTATGAAAGGCATGCAGCAGATCGCGCAGGAGGGAGCAATCCAGATTTTTCAGGAATACAATATGGGTATGGAGGAAGTCATTGTCGGCGTTGTCGGCGTGCTGCAGTTTGATGTGCTCAAATACCGTCTGGAGAATGAATACAATGTGGAAATCCGCATGGATACGCTTCCCTACGAGCATATCCGCTGGATTGAGACGCCGGATGTGGATATGGATAAGCTGGTGGGGACCTCCGACATGAAAAAGATTCAGGATTTGAAAGGCCGGCCGCTGCTTTTGTTTGTCAACGCGTGGAGTGTCGGCATGGTCTTAGAACGCAACCAGGGATTGGAACTTTCGGAGTTCGGAAGGGAGTAAAAAGTTATGGCAGTCACAATCACAAACGACAATTTTGAGACGGAGGTACTCGGCTGCAAGATGCCGGTCGTGCTTGATTTCTGGGCGGACTGGTGTGGCCCTTGCAGAATGCAGGCGCCGGTGATCGATGCCTTAGAGCGGGAACTTGGCGGGAAAGTCCGGTTCGGAAAAGTGAATGTGGACGAGGAGGCGGCACTTGCCCTTCGCTATCAGATTATGAGCATACCCACAATCATTGTGATGGAGTACGGCCTGTTTAAGGGGAAGGCCGTCGGTGTGCAGAGCGGGGAGCAGATTCTCGCGATGTTAAAGGAATGCGAACAGGAGCTGTGACAGGAGTATGATGGGAGGGATGCGCGCGGAAAATCACGCATCCTTTTTTGTTATTCCGTATAACTACAAATGACATAATTTTCCCAGCAAAGTCATTTACTATTTCCCGTTTTATGGTAAAATTTAAGAAGGGACAGCGGAAGAAAATGCCTTTTGGACCGGCCGGCATGTTTCTTCCCGATTTACCGAGGAAAGGGTGGGAGAGGAATGTTTTCAAATTTAAAGGTGCGCACGAAATTAGTCATACTGACGGGAGTCGCTGCGGTGTCCATGTGTGTCATGGGCGTCATGAATATGAGGGGCATGGAAAAGTCCTATCTGCAGGCGGTTTCGAGTATGAAGGACGTGCTGTATGACGATTATGATGCGCAGATTAAGGGACAGGTAGAAAATGTGATTACTCTGCTGGAAAAGATTTATGCGGAGTATCAGAGCGGGGCGTATACGGAGGAGGAGGCAAAGAAGCTGGCGGCAGACCTTGTCCGGGAGCTCCGGTATGGCGAGAACGGATACTTCTGGATTGACACCTATGAGGGGGACAATGTGGTTCTTCTGGGGCAGGAGACGGAGGGGACAAACCGGCTTGAGGCAAAAGACAGCAACGGTTACCAGATGATAAAAGATATTATCAAAAACGGCTGCGCAGAGGGCGGAGGGTTCACAGAATATTATTACGCGAAAGAGGGAGGCACGGAAACCTATCCGAAGCGCGCCTACAGCAAAGCCTTTGAACCGTGGCAGTGGGTGGTGGGCACCGGGAATTATGTGGATGAGCTCGAGACTCTGGCGGTGGAGAACAATGCACCGATCAAAAAGATATTTGTGACGACAAAGAGCATATCTGCGGTATCCATAGTCGCCTCGATCCTGCTTTTGATAGTGATTGCGGTTTTGATTGTGACCGATATCACAAAGTCTTTAAATGCGGCGGCCCGGCAGATGAACTGTATGGCCGAGGGAGATTATGCGAATGATTTTATGAAAGGCTTTTTGGGGCGCAGGGATGATTTCGGCCACCTTGCGCGGTGCATCCGGGATATGAAAGCCGCCATGGTGAAGCTGATCAGCCAGGTGCAGACGGAATCCGAGACGATCAGTATTGCGGCCAGGTCGGTAAACGAATGTGTCGCAAAGCTGAACGATGACATCGCAAGCGTGTCCGCGGCCACGCAGGAGCTGTCCGCAGGTATGCAGGAGACGGCGGCCACGACGACGGTAGCCGATCAGTCCGCGGGGGAGATGCATACCGCGGTAGAACATATCACGCGCCGCTCGCAGGACGGGGCACTGGGTGCTACCGAGATCAAGGGCAGGGCAAAGCAGACGAACATAAAGATCAAGAGCGCGCAGGAAAAAGCCGTGCTTCTGAAGAAAGAGATTCAGCAGGATCTCGAGAGAGCACTCGAAAATGCGAAAGTAATCGATCAGATTTACGAACTGTCGGGTGTCATTATGAATGTGGTTTCGCAGACAAACCTGCTGTCGTTAAATGCATCCATCGAAGCGGCCAGAGCCGGCGAAGCGGGAAAAGGCTTTGCGGTGGTTGCAGGGGAGATCGGAACGCTTGCGGAACAGTCGAGGCAGACCGTCATCAAGATACAGGAAGTGACGCAGGAAGTGACGGAGGCGGTGGAGAATCTCTCCTCAAATGCAAGAAAACTGCTCGATTTTGTGGTGAAAGATGTGACGGCAGATTACGAGGATTTCCTTACGATAGGAGAACAGTACGATCAGGACGGAGCCTCTGTGGATGAGCTGATGAGTGAGTTCAGCACCGTTGCACAGGAACTGTTTGACAATATGGAGGGAATCAAGAGTTCAATGGGGGATATCTCAAAGGCCGCGGAAGAAGGCGCGAAGGGAACCACGGAGATCGCGCAGCGGGCGTCCGTCATTGCGTGTGAGTCCGCGGAAGTGCTCGAACAGGTGACAAGAACCAAGCAGAGCGCCGAGACGCTGCGCGCGGAGATCGGGAAATTCCACGTCGGCGGAGCGGAATAGACGGGCCGGATTCCCGGGGCGGAGCATACGCTTCGCCCCGGGATAGTACCGAAAAGAGAGCCTGCCGCAGGCAGATGTTACCCGCGCGGCAGAGCGGCTTTTTCCCGGTGCATTTCCAGGAGAAGACGCCGTACGTCCCAGGTTCGGTTTGTGGGTGTGAGTATGGCTTTGAAATCCGCGGAGACGTTCTCGTTGCGCAGAGCAAACAGGAGCCGGTCCATGCGCTTGTCGGAAAAACCGCAGAACAAAAGCAGACTGTCCTCCGGTATGGGTTTCGCAGGAACATCTGCCGGAGGATGTTCGGAGAGACACGGAGCGCCCGCGCAGCGTTCGGTCCGTTGTCTGTTGTCTGCGAGAACGCCTAAGGTCTGACTGTAGTCGGAAGCCTCCACGGTCTCAAAACAGAACTTAAGCCGTGCGGCAATCCGCGCTATTTTTTTCGAATCGGTGTCAGACAGATGAAACAGCAATAATTTTTCCATAGAGAAAGATATGTCCTTTCTGTAACCTGCGGCGGCCGTATTGCGGCAGCCGTGTTCTCATTGTAACATCTGCATTTGCTTTTGAAAAGTAACAGTTCAGCCTGCAGCTTTCCGATAACAAAATCCAGCCTGGGTGGAACCGCCTGTGTCAGAGCATCGAATCACACGCTATGCGCACTGGTTTTTGTTCCACAACGGATCACATGCTTCTACAAACAGCCGTTTTGTGCAATGGAACGGAATGCGGCAGTTTCGTCGGAGCAAAATTTCAGAGTTTCTATGCGTCCGAATCCGAGCATCGAATTTCGTGTCTTTTCACTGGACGGGCAAGATGCCGGATGTGTCCGACAGGCGAAAGACAATAGGACGAACTTTTTAGCAACACGAAAGTTCTTAAATATTGTCTTTCTGCCTGCGAACACATCCGGCAGTCTGCCCGAACATTGAAAAAACACGAAACATCGCAGATGCGAGGACGGACGCATAAGAAACACGAAATTTTGTGACCGAAACGCCGTAGCTGTTTCATTGCACAAAACGGCTGTTCGTGAAACATAGCCCGTTGTGGAACAAAAAGACAACGTACATAGCGTGTGAACCGATACTTTGGTGCAGACGGTTCCACGCGGACTGGATTCTGCGATCAGAAAAGCTGCAGGCTGAACTGTTACTTTGAAAAGCTTAAATGTCTGCAAAAGCGGTTGCGTTTTGCAAAACAGTATGATAATATCGAGACAGGCAAAGGTTTTGCCGGACATTTCCAGGGCGGGTTCCGCCGGTATTCCAGAACATACAGAGAATGAATATTGTGTATCGGTGTACATATGACAGGCGTCGGATGTGCGGAGTCGATGTATGTCACACGGCAGAAAAAGGAGGTCGATAACTGCGATGTTTCTGTCCGGATTATTGGACAGGAAATATGTAATAATTTATCTGTTGACATTTCAGGGAAACTATACTAATATTAAAACAGAAAACGAACATAAGTTCGCGAACGGATGTACCCGCGGCGCGGACGTGTTCGCATGGAGGAGAAAAATGGCAAAGGAAGATAAGTTAAAGGCATTGGATGCTGCGATTGCGCAGATTGAGAAGCAGTACGGAAAAGGCTCGGTGATGAAGCTCGGAGACAGCACCGCCCAGATGAACGTGGAGGCGGTACCCACCGGTTCGCTGAGTCTCGATCTGGCGCTTGGAATCGGAGGACTTCCCAAGGGAAGGATCATTGAGATATACGGACCGGAGTCGAGCGGTAAGACGACGGTCGCGCTGCACGCGGTGGCGGAGGTACAGAAGCAGGGCGGCATCGCCGGATTCATTGATGCGGAGCATGCCTTAGACCCGGTTTATGCGAAGAATATCGGAGTGGACATTGACAATTTATACATATCGCAGCCCGACTGCGGCGAGCAGGCGCTTGAGATCGCGGAGACGATGGTGCGCTCCGGCGCCGTTGATATCGTGATCGTGGACTCCGTTGCGGCGCTTGTGCCGAAGGCGGAGATTGACGGTGAGATGGGAGATTCTCATGTGGGTCTGCAGGCGCGTCTGATGAGTCAGGCGCTGCGCAAACTGACTTCCATTGTCAGCAAGTCGAACTGTATCGTCATCTTTATCAATCAGCTGCGCGAAAAGATCGGAGTGATGTTCGGCAATCCCGAGACGACGACCGGCGGACGTGCGCTGAAGTTCTATTCTTCGGTACGTCTGGATGTCCGGAGAGTGGAGGCATTAAAGCAGGGAGGCGAGATTGTCGGAAACCACACGCGGGTGAAGATCGTAAAGAATAAAGTGGCGCCGCCTTTTAAGGAGGCGGAGTTTGACATTATGTTCGGGCAGGGGATTTCCAAAGAGGGAGATATTCTCGATCTGGCGGCAGATATCGGCGTGATTAACAAGTCCGGCGCATGGTATGCATACAACGGTGAGAAGATCGGGCAGGGCCGGGAGAATGCAAAGAGCTATCTGAGGGAGAATCCGATCATCCGCGATGAGGTGGAGGCAAAGGTCCGGGCACATTACGGCAGCGAAGAGGAAGAAGAGCCTGCCGCAGAGAGCACGGATAAGAAAAACGCAGAGAAAAAGAGTCCGGAGAAGAAGGACGGTGCGGATATACCGGCAGAGAAATAAGCCGGGATACTGCGCGGGCAGCGCGCGTTTGCACATTGCCTTTCCGTATGTGTGCGCTGCAGAGGGGAGACGGTGATGCAGGAGACAGAGATAGCGGAAGTACAGCCTCTGGAAAAAGGAAGGGTGTGCTTCCGGTTTGAAAACGGCGTAAAGCTGACACTGTACCGCAGTGAAATCCGTGCGCTGACGCGGCAGGAAGAACAGATGCTGCTGCGGGGGGACGGGGTGATTTCGGCGGAATTATACCAAAAACTGATGGCGATTGTGACGCTGCGCGCAAAAAAGCGCGCAATGCATCTTCTCGAGCAGGCAGACCGCACGGAGCACCAGCTTCGGGAAAAATTAAGACAGAACGGCTATCCCGAGGAGGGGGTCGAGGGCGCCGTGGCCTATGTAAAGCAGTTCCGCTATGTGGATGATCTGCGCTATGCGAAAAGCTTTGTGCGTTATCAGCAGGAGAAAAAGAGCAGGCAGCGGCTGACAACCGACCTTCTGAGAAGAGGCGTGCCGGGGGAGCTGATTGCGCAGGCGCTCGAGGAGGAGTTCGCGGCGGATGAGACGGAGCAGATCCGCAATTGGCTGGAACGCCGCCATTACGACGGCAGTTCGGACGAGAAGACAAAGCGGCGTACCTATCAGTTTTTGATGCGCAAAGGCTTTAAAAGTGCAGATATTCTCGGTGTGATGAGTGGAAGAAAATAGGAGATATGGATGGATTTGTACAATATGTTGTATTAATCTGTAATAAAAATGCAATATTATGCATATTGAACAGTTATCTACTTGACATAACAATCAAAATAGAATAGAATTTATATGTTGTAATTTATGACAGATAACGAAAGTTTTTTATGTTATATGTACAATGAAAATTTCATAAAGGAGGTGCTCCTGTGGGGACAGTGATTGCTGCTGTTGTGATAACTCTGGTAATTACTGCGATTGTTGTGTATCTCATCACGACTGCATACCATAAGAAGGTTACGGCCACAAAGATCGGAAATGCAGAGGAGAAAGCGCGTGAGATTATCGACGAAGCGGTAAAGACAGCGGAGACCAGGAAACGTGAATCCATGCTCGAGGTGAAGGAGGAGTCCATTCGTGTGAAGAACGATCTGGACAAGGAAGTAAAAGAGCGTCGTGCAGAGATTCAGCGCAGCGAACGGCGGATTGTGCAGAAGGAAGAGAATCTGGACAGGAAGCTGGAAGCTATAGAGAAGCGTGAAGCCGGGTTTGCCGCAAAAGAGGAAGAGATTAACAGGCAGAAAGCGCAGGTCGCAAAGCTCAATGAAGAGCGTTTACAGGAACTGGAAAGAATCTCCGGATTAACCTCTGAACAGGCAAAGGAATATCTCTTAAAAACCGTTGAAGAAGATGTTAAACTTGATACTGCAAAATTAATCAAAGAAATGGAACACAGGGCGAAGGAGGAGGCCGACAAGAAAGCAAGGGAGTATGTGGTAACGGCGATTCAGAAATGTGCCGCCGACCATGTCGCAGAGACGACGATTTCCGTTGTTCAGCTTCCGAGCGACGAGATGAAGGGGAGGATTATCGGGCGTGAAGGGCGCAATATCCGCACGTTAGAGACGATGACCGGAGTGGATCTGATTATTGACGACACGCCGGAAGCTGTCATATTGTCCGGATTTGACCCGATTCGGAGAGAGGTTGCCCGTATCGCACTGGAAAAACTGATTGTAGACGGACGTATTCATCCGGCCAGAATCGAGGAGATGGTCGAGAAAGCGCAGAAAGAAGTCGAGACGATGATTCGGGAGGAAGGTGAGGCTGCGACGTTGGAGGTCGGCGTTCACGGAATTCATCCGGAACTGCTTCGCTTACTTGGCCGCATGAAGTTTCGGACAAGCTATGGTCAGAATGCGCTCAAACATTCCATTGAGGTGGCACAGCTTTCGGGGCTTTTGGCTGCCGAGATCGGTGTGGATGTCAGAACTGCCAAGAGGGCAGGTCTGTTACATGATATCGGGAAATCCGTAGACCATGACATGGAGGGATCCCATATTCAGATCGGCGTTGATCTGTGCAGAAAGTACAAAGAGTCTGCGATCGTGATCAATGCGGTGGAAGCGCATCACGGCGATGTGGAACCGGAATCTCTGATTGCATGTATTGTACAGGCTGCCGATACGATCAGTGCGGCAAGACCGGGTGCGAGAAGAGAGACATTAGAGACATATTCAAACAGGTTAAAGCAGTTAGAAGACATATCAAACGGGTTTAAGGGTGTAGACAAATCTTTTGCGATTCAGGCAGGAAGAGAGATTCGTATCATGGTTGTTCCGGAGCAGGTCAGCGATGCCGATATGGTATTGATGGCGCGTGAGATTTCAAAGAAAATCGAAGCGGAGATGGAATATCCAGGACAGATCAAGGTGAATGTGATTCGTGAATCGAGAGTGACAGACTACGCAAAATAACAACAAAAAGAGATGAGAGGAACCGGACTTTGAAGGAAAGAGATTCAAAAGTTACGGTTCCTTTTTTGTGCGTAAAGTGATACGATAACAGTGGGCAGGAGGAAACCTGTTACCTGCATGTATGCGGGAGATACCCTTTGTCTGTCAGGGGGATTTAAACGGTAAAAGAAAGCGGCGGCGAACCGGAGGTTGCCGCGCGGAAAAGAGGTAAACTATGGATAATCAGGTGAAACGGATAAAAAGAGAGTTGATTCGGAGCGGAGCGATTCTCGACATCTATACCGATACAATGGAGCTTCCCGACGGTAAGGTGGAGGAGTGGGATTTTGTATCGCACAGGAAGGGAGCAGCTGCCGTGGTGCCGGTGCGCGACGACGGGAAAATACTGATGGTTCGCCAGTACCGCAATGCGATCGGACGCATGACATTGGAGATACCGGCGGGATCGCGGGACAGTGTGACGGAGGATACGAGAATCTGCGCGGCGAGAGAACTTGAGGAGGAGACCGGATATCGGAGTGACGACTTAAGTTTTCTGATCTCTTTAAAGACGACAGTGGCATTCTGCGATGAGTTTATCGATGTGTACCTGGCGCGTGATTTGAAACCGGGAAAGCAGCATTTGGACGAGGGAGAATTTATCGATGTGGAAGTCTGTGACATCGATGAGCTCTGCGAGAGAATCTATGAGGGAAAAATTCAGGATGCGAAGACGGTTGCCGCGCTTCTGGCCTACAAAAATCTGATAAACAGGCAATAATTTTCCCGGACGGTCATAGATATTAGAGAGAGACCCAGAGGAGAAACCCATATTGAAAAAGCATGGCTGGCTGGTAGGTGCCGCTTTTCTGGCAGGTATTTTGCTTGCGAATCTCATAGGAAGGGAGACGCTTGGCGTCTACGGACTGCCGTCGGGCTATCGGGTGACGGATGAGAGAAGGCTGTTCTGCTATCTGCTCTTAGAGCGGGGCAAGGTGGTGTTTCTATGTTTTTTGCTGTGTAAAGCGCTGGGAACCGAAGGGTTTCGGGTGATTGCGGAGATACTGTTCGGCGTGTTGTTCGGAGCGGTGGTCGTATTTGCAATCTGGAATGTCGGAATCGCGGGGATTCTTGTGGCGCTGTGTGCGGGAATTCCGCACTGGGGATGTTATTTTCTGGCGTTTTGGGTATATCTGAAAGGGAAGAGAAACGGCGTGGAGATTCTGCCCGGTTTGCTTGGCGCGGTGCTGACAGTCTTCGGCGTGGTATTGGAAGCGTATGTAAATCCGGGATTGATGAGGTACATTCTGGGTAAATTTTTATAATACCGATTGCTTTTCCTTTTACTTCTCATTATAATAAAATTTGTGCAGGATACATGCAGATAAAATTAGCGGCAGGTGAAATACATATGACACAGGATATAGAGGATTTTATCCGATATCTTCATCAGGAAAAACAGACTTCTGCGAACACAGAGGTTTCATATGCGCGTGATTTGCGAAAGATGAAAGATTATCTTCTGGCGCAGGGAATTTGTGACAGCAATGAGGTGAAAGCTACGAATCTCAATTCTTATATCCTGTTTTTGGAGGAGGCGGGCCGAAAACCTGCGACAATCTCGCGTAGTATCGCGTCCATGAAGGCATTTTATCATTATCTTGAGCGGGAGCGCAAGCTGACGGAAAACCCGTCGGAGCGATTGAAAGCACCAAGAATCGAGAAAAAAATGCCGGCGGTTTTGACTGCGGAGGAAGTAAACGGCCTTTTAGAGCAGCCGGGCGGGAGCACGCCGAAGGAGCTCAGAGACAAGGCCATGCTCGAGCTTTTGTATGCCACCGGGATTCGCGTTTCCGAGCTGATTTCCTTAAAACTCTCCGATATCAATCTGAAAATGGAATATCTTGTGTGCAGGGACGGGCACAGAGAGCGGATCATTCCGTTTGGCAGTGTTGCAAAAGAAGCTCTGATCCGGTATCTTGAGCAGGGGAGAAGTCGTTTTGTCGAGGAAGAGGAGACGGACTGGCTTTTTACGAACTGTTCGGGGCAGGCCATGAGCCGTCAGGGTTTCTGGAAGCTGGTTAAGGCATACGGCAGGAAAGCAGGAATCGAGGCGGAGATCACGCCCCATATGCTGCGCCACTCTTTTGCGGTACATATGGTCAGGAACGGAGCGGACTTAGAGTCCGTGCAGAAGATGCTCGGTCACTCCGATATTTCCACGACACAGGTATATGCGCAACTCGGGCAGCGGCAGATCAGAGAGGTCTATGTCAAAGCACACCCGAGAGGATGAAAACGGCGTCTGTCAGTTTGACAGGCGCCGTTTTCGACCGTGCGAATCAGCACATATCCGCGATGGTATAAATCAGGGCTTTTGAATCCTCCCAGCCGAGGCAGGGATCCGTGATGGATTTTCCGTAGACGTGGTCGCCGATTTTCTGGCAGCCTTCCTCGATATAGCTCTCGATCATAACGCCTTTGACCATATTGCGGATATCGGAAGATACCCGGCGGTTGTGCATGACTTCCCGGACGATACGAATCTGCTCTTTGAACTTTTTGCCGGAGTTTGAGTGATTGACATCCACAACGGCGGCGGGGTTCATGAGATCCATTTTCGCATACATTTCGCAGAGACGGATCAAATCCTCGTAGTGATAATTCTGCGTACTGTTGCCGTGCTTGCTGACGGCGCCGCGCAGAACTACATGGGTGAGGGGATTTCCGGAGGTTTCCACCTCGTAGCCGCGGTACACGAAGTGATGCGGATGCTGGGCCGCATAGACGGAATTGAGCATCACGGCAAAATCACCGCTCGTGGGATTTTTCATGCCCGAGGCCACGTCAAAGCCGCTGACAGTCAGACGGTGCTGCTGGTCCTCCACGGAGCGGGCGCCGATGGCGACGTAGGAGAGCAGATCTTCCACATAGCCCCAGTTTTCCGGGTAGAGCATTTCGTCCGCACAGGTGAGGCCACTTTCCGCGATTGCCCGGATGTGCATTTTGCGCATCGCGATCAGCCCTTCTAACATGTCCGGGGCTTTTTCCGGGTCCGGCTGGGAGGCGATTCCCTTGTAGCCCTCGCCGGTGGTCCGGGGTTTGTTCGTGTATATGCGCGGAATGAGAATCAGTTTGTCCGCGACCTCCTCCTGGATTTTCGTCAGGCGGCTCGTGTAGTCGCAGACGGAATCTTCGTTGTCTGCGGAGCAGGGGCCGATAATGACCAGAAAACGGTCGTCCTGACCGGTGATGACGGCGCCGACGGCGGCGTCTCTTTCTTTTTTTAACTCCTGCAGCTGTGCCGGAAGTGGATAATCCCGCTTGATGTCCGCAGGAGAGGGTAATTGATTCAAAAACGTAAAACTCATAACATCCTCCATCATCGGTAATTTTGTTTCACATATCATAAAGGAAATAAAAGTGGATGTCAAATATTTGCGCGATATAACAGGATGTGGTATCATGTCGGCAGACAGGATATCGACAGAAAACAGAGAGAAATTTGGAGGAAAACGATGCGGGAATTGAACATAAAAGGAAAACAGATTGGAGTCGGGCGCCCGTTTGTGTGTGTTCCGGTCATGGAGGAAGACGCGGGCGAGATAAGAAGACAGGTTTTGGAGCTGTGCGAGAGCCGGGCGGACGTGATCGAGTGGCGTGTGGATGCATTCGGGAGTTACCGCGACTGTAATGCGGTGCGGGCGGTTCTCGATAGCGTAAAGCCGATGTTAAAGGATAAACTGTTTCTCTATACCTTCCGCTCGAAGCTGCAGGGCGGCCTGGGAGAGGCGGAGGAAGGACTTCTGCGCGACCTGCAGGATCTGGCAGGAGAGAGCGGATGCGTGGACCTCATAGACGTGGAGTTTTTTGCGGAGCGGTCACCGATGGCGGCAATCCGCAGGCTTCACAATGCGGGAGTGCATGTGCTTACCTCGCATCACGACTTTGAGGAGACGCCGGAGCCGGGCGTGATGAAAATGCTGTTGGAACGGATGCGCGACGGCGGGGCGGATATTGTAAAATTGGCCGTGATGCCGAAAAATCATCAGGACGTGCTGGATCTGCTTGCGGTGACGGCATCATTTGCGGAGGAGAACCCGGATACACCCATTGTCACGATGTCCATGGGAAAACTTGGCAGCATCAGCCGTCTCTGCGGGGAGAGTTTCGGTTCCTGTATGAGCTTCGGAGCTTATAAAAAGGCAAGCGCGCCGGGACAGTACGGGATGGAAGAACTGGCGGATATACTTGACAGGATACATCAAAGCGGCGTGTCCGGGGAAGACTAGTGTGCTGACCTGTTCCTATTTCGCGAAATGGCTCAACAGGTCAGCGCATCAGATTCAGAATGCGCAGGTGTCTGTCGGCGGAAAAGAGTGCCTGGGCGGCAGAAAGGCATAGTGACTCAGATGAAAATTCGTATTTATACCATGACGCATAAAAAATTCGATGTGCCGAAAGACCCGTTGTACCAGCCGCTTCATGTGGGGCGGAAGTGCACGGAGGACCTCGGGTATCCCGGGGATGATACGGGGGACAATATCTCGGGACAGAACTGCTATTACAGCGAACTGACCGGTCTGTACTGGATCTGGAAAAATTGCCGTGACGTGGACTATGTCGGCACCTGCCATTACAGGCGTTTTCTGGTCAATGACAGGGAGCAGGTGCTCACCGCAGCCGAGTATGAGACGCTGCTGCGGGAGTATGATCTTGTGACCACGAAACGTGTTCTTTTAAATCATTCTTATTATGACGGATTTTCGGCAAATCACAACCGGGAAGTGCTTGATGTGACAGGCGAGGTGATCCGGGAGAAATATCCTGAATATTACGGGACGTTTGACCGGCTTGTAAACGGGCCGGAAACTTATTTCGGAAATATTCTGGTGACTTCAAAGGAGCGGTTTGACGCATATGCCGCGTGGCTTTTTTCGATTTTTTTTGAGGTGGCAGGGCGGGTGAATCTCGAGACCGGGGAGGATGCCTATCACAAGCGCGTGTTCGGATTTATCTCGGAGTTTCTGCTGCTGGTGTGGGTGCGCGTAAACGGGCTGCGTGTCTGCGAGTGCAAAGTGGGAATGCTCGGGGAGAAGGCGGAGACAAAGGAGTTAAAGGAGCGCCTTGCAGGGTATTTTCTTGCGGGGGATTACGAGGGTGCGAAATCTTATTTCCTGCAACGTAAGGCGGAGCGGCCGGACGTGATGCTTGAGGCTTCGGATGTGGGCGGGGAGCTCAGGATATGCATGCAGATCATCGCCACGGCCGGGCTCGAATCGCAGGCGTACGGGACAAACGTGCTCGAGAGGGAGAACCGGTATCGCGAACTGATCGCGCTTTTTGCGGGAATCAACCGGGTTGTGGCAAAGCTGTGGAACGGGACGGCGGAGGAGTCGGATGTTGCGTTTCTGACGGAAAATGAGGTATCCCGGGTGGCGTTTGACGCGGCGGTCCGGATTTTGCCTGAGGGGGACCCGGAACGGAAAAAACAGTTTGCCGCAAATATTTCCGATAAAATTTTTATAGAATGACTTGCAAAATGTGATAAATTCTGTTATCATAAACAAGCTGTTTCAGATGACGAAACGGCGAGGCGGCTGTAGGCTAACGGATAGACCACTGGACTCCGACTCCGGCGATGCGGGTTCGATTCCCGCCAGGCGCATTTTATCAGATGATATTTGACGGCACATATTTCGGAAAGAAGTGTCGTATTTTTGACGTACCGGTTATACAGCCTTACCGGTTCGATTTTGGTGGGCGGACATAAATTTGTCCGGTGTTTTTCAGAGAGGTTTGGTGATAAATCGTGGCAGATCATTCTAATAAGTTAAAGGATAGATTCAAAAAGGAAGGTATAAATGGAGCGCTGACGTTTGTGAAGGAGCATATCCGCTACTTTACGGCGGGGGCGCTGTTTCTTGTTCTGGTGCTTGTGCTGGTAAATTGTGCGAATCCGGAGAAAGGACCGGGGGGAGAGAAGGTGCCCGGTACGGAGGCAGTGTCGGTTGAGGACGAGCCGTACGAGCTGAACGCGCACGAGGACGTAAACGCGCTGATCAATCAGTATTTTGCGGCGTATGCGTCGGGGGATATCGACACGCTCACCTCGATCGCGACACCGGTTTCCGAGAAGGAGCAGGCATATATCTCTCTTTACAGCCAGTACGTCGAGGAATACCGGAACATTAACTGCTATACCAAGCAGGGTCTGGATTCCAGGTCCTATATGGTGGCGGTTCAGATTGACATCAAGTTTAAGGATGTTGAGACGACGGCGCCGGGGCTCGATTTCTTCTATGTGCGGACAAACGACGACGGAACGCTTTACATTGATAATCTCTACAGCAATTACAATCTTGCCAATCAGGAGAACGCGTTTGATACCAGCGTATACAGTCTGCTTCTGAAACTGATTAATGGGGACGAGCACCTTGCGATGCAGAGCGAAGTCCAGAAGAAATATGAGAGTGCACTGGCTTCCGACGCGGCATTGGACGAGATGGTGAAGACGACGATCCCGAATGCCATCAATGAGTGGATTGTGCAGATGGCAAGTCAGGATACCGAAGCGGTGGAAGGCGGGACGGAGAGTACGGAACAGGCGCCGGAGCCGACAGAGACGGAAGCGCCCGAGGAATCGGAGGCACCCGCGGAGAGTCCGGATGAACAGGAGCCGCAGAAACCGCAGGAGATGGTATACGCGACGGACAAGGTCAATGTCAGAGGTTCGGCGAGCACGGAGGGCGAGCTGATCGGTTCCCTTGAAAAGGGAACGCAGATTGCGCGCACCGGCACAGAGGGCGAGTGGAGTATTGTAGACTACGGCGGGCAGACCGGATATGTAAAGAGCGAGTATCTCTCGACGGAAGTCGTAGAGAAAGATCCCGAGCTCGAGGAAGAGGAAAACGAGTCGTCAAATCCGGTGAGCATTGCGGAGGGAACCGTGATCACGCTGAAAGAGGCCGTGAATATCCGCGCTTCCATGAGCGAGACGGCGGATAAGATCGGAACGGCCTATGAGGGTGAAAAAGTGACCGTCCAGATGAGCTATGCGGAGGGATGGTCAAAAGTGACCTGGAACGGCAAGACCGGCTACGTCAAATCATCATTATTACAGTAAGATTAAGAAACGGAGACTTTCTATCACAAAAGTCTCCGTTTTTGTACAGAAAGGTTTGGGTTATGGAAGAGCAGGGAGTTCGCATTAACAAGTACTTAAGCGAAGCGGGAGTCTGTTCGCGCAGGGAGGCGGACCGGCAGGTCGAGGCCGGAAATGTGACGGTGGAAGGGGAGACTGCCCGTACCGGTACGCGCGTTGGGCCCGGGCAGACGGTGTTTTTCTGTGGGAAGCCTGTAAAACGGGAAGAAGAAATGATTCTTCTGGCGTTTCACAAGCCGGCGGGAATCGTCTGTACCGCAGAGAAACGGGAGAAAAATAATGTGGTGGATTACATTCACTACCCGAAGCGCATCTATCCGGTGGGGCGGCTCGACAAGGATTCCGAAGGGCTGCTTCTGATGACAAACAACGGCGATATCGTAAATAAAATGATGCGGGGAGGCAATCTGCACGAGAAGGAATATATCGTCACGGTCAATAAGCCGGTCACGGATTCCTTTCTCCGCGGGCTTGCCGGAGGCGTCCCGCTTGTGGAACTGAATACGACGACCAGAAAATGCAGGGTGGAGCGCACGGGAAAAAGACAGTTTCGCATCGTGCTGACACAGGGGTTGAACCGCCAGATACGAAGGATGTGTGAATATTTCGGATACCGTGTGGAGAAGCTGGTGCGTGTGCGCATCATGAATATTGAATTGGGAGATTTAAAGAGCGGAACCTGGCGGAAGGTGACAGAGGAGGAATACGGCAGGCTGTTAAAACAGCTTGCTCATTCCTCGAATGAGACGGTGATTCCGTCTGGGGAAAATAAAAATGCGGGGGAGAGACAATGACATCGGAAGAAAAACAGACAATCGAGAAGGAAATTGCCGCATTGCGGGAACAGATCGCCTACCACAGCGATAAGTATTACAATCAGGATGCACCCGAGATTTCAGATTATGAGTTTGACCGGCTGATGCTGCAGCTGAAAAAGATTGAGCAGGAGCATCCGAATCTGGTGACGCCGGATTCACCGACGCAGAAAGTCGGCGGAGCGGCAAAGCGTACGGCAGGGGTTCTGGTCCGCCACAATGTGCCGATGCTGAGCCTGCAGGACGTCTTTTCCAGGGAGGAAGTCTGTGAGTTTGTGGAGCAGATGAGAGAGCAGTTAGAGGAGCCGGAGTTTGTGGTGGAATACAAAATCGACGGGCTTTCGATGGCGCTGCGCTACGAAAACGGCGAGCTGGTCCTTGCGGAGACCAGAGGGGACGGAATCAATTTCGGCGAGGATGTCACCGCAAACGCCAGAGTGATACATGACGTGAAACAGAGCTTAAAAGATGCGCCGGAATATCTCGAAGTCCGGGGCGAGGTTTATATGACAAATGCGGCCTTTGACCGGGTAAATGAAAAACAGGAGCTTCTGGGGAAAAAGGGTTTTGCAAATCCCAGAAACTGTGCGGCCGGCACGCTGCGCCAGCTTGACAGCGCGGTGACAAAGGAGCGGGAGCTGTCTTTATTTATCTTTAATATTCAGGCGGTCCGTGGCAGAGAATTTGCGACGCACACGGAGGGATATGCGTATTTAAAGAGCCAGGGAATCCGTGTGATTGACAATTACAAAGTCTGTCGGACTGCGGATGAGGTCTGGGACGCGATCTGTGAGATCGGGGAGAGCCGAGGGACGCTCGGCTATGACATCGACGGGGCCGTCGTGAAAATCAACCGCTACGCGGACCGCGAGAAGCTCGGGGCGACCTCGAAGGTGCCCCGGTGGGCGATCGCCTACAAATATCCGCCGGAGGAGAAAGAGACGAAACTTCTGGAGATCGAACTGTCGGTGGGGCGGACCGGGCGGATTACGCCGACGGCGATTTTCGAACCGGTGCGTCTGTGCGGCACCTCGGTTTCGCGGGCGACGCTGCACAATCAGGATTTTATCGACGAGCTTGATATCGGCATCGGTGATACGGTTGTCGTATACAAATCCGGTGAGATCATTCCCAAGATCAAAGAAGTCCGGAGGGAAAAGCGCGCGGCGGGCTGGAAACGTTTTGAGATTCCGGATGTGTGTCCGGCCTGTGGTGCGAAAACGGTCAGAGAGGCGGATACCGCGGATATCCGGTGTACCTCGCCGAACTGTCCGGCGCAGCTTGAGCGCCGTATTATTAATTTTGTGGGCAGAGACGCGATGGATATCAAGGGTTTTGGCACGGTTTATATTGAAGAACTGGTCAGAATGGGGTATATTAAGGATATCGCAGATATTTTTGTGCTGCGGGAGCACCGGGAAGAGCTGATTGCGCAGGGAATCATCGGAAAAGAAAAGAATACGGACAAGCTTCTGGATGCGATCGAGAAGGCAAAGGCCAACGACGCCGGCAGGCTTCTGACGGGGTTCGGGATTCCGAATGTCGGGAAGGCTGCGGCAAAGTCCGTCATGGAAACCTTTGGGACGATGGAAAACCTGCAGAATGCGACGATGGAGGAGCTGACGGCCGTCAACGATATCGGGGAAGTCAGCGCCGCCTGTATCCGGGAGTTCTTTGCGGAAGAGAAAAACCGCAGGATTTTGAAGCGGCTGAAGGAATACGGCGTCAATCTGACTGCCGCGGCACAGGAGCGCATCGCGTCGCCGCTTACCGGACGGACTGTTGTCGTGACGGGGACGCTGCCGACGCTGGGGCGCAGGGAGGCGGCCGCACTGATTGAGCGATACGGCGGGAAGGTGTCCGGCTCCGTGTCAAAAAAGACCGATTATGTGCTGGCGGGCGAGAATGCGGGGAGCAAGCTCGCGAAAGCGCAGGAGCTGGGGATTACAGTGCTCACGGAGGAGGAACTTCGTGCGATGCTAGAAGAGAAAGAGGGGGACTTGCATGCCGATTAAGACACAGAGCGATTTGCCGGCAAAAGAAATCTTGGAAAAGGAAAATATATTTGTTATGGATGAGAAGCGTGCGTTGCATCAGGATATCCGGGCGATTCGGATCGGGATCTTAAATCTGATGCCACTCAAGGAGGAGACGGAGCTGCAGCTTTTGCGCTCACTTTCGAATACACCGCTGCAGGTGGATGTGTCATTTCTGACTGTATCGACCCATGAATCGAAAAACACGTCCATGAGTCATCTCAATAAGTTTTACGAGACCTTTGCCGATGTGTGGGACCGTTACTTTGACGGGCTGATTATCACCGGGGCGCCGCTGGAGCAGATGGAGTATGAGGAAGTGGATTACTGGGAGGAGCTCTGCGGGATATTCGAGTGGACAAAGACCCATGTGACTTCCACGCTGCACCTTTGCTGGGGTGCACAGGCAGGTCTCTACTATCATTACGGGCTGAAAAAGTACGGGCTTCCGAAAAAGATGTTCGGCGTTTACGAGCACCGCGTGATGAACCGCAAGGTGCCTTTGGTGCGCGGGTTTGACGACTGTTTTATGGCGCCGCATTCGCGGCACACGGAAGTGCGGGCGGAGGATATCCGCCGCGTGGAGGAGCTGACCGTGCTGGCGGAATCCGGGGAGGCCGGCGTTTTCCTGGCGATTGCGGACGAGGGAAGGCGCGTTTTCGTGATGGGGCATCCGGAATACGACCGTATCACGCTCGACAAGGAGTATAAGCGGGACAAGGGGAAAGGACTGCCGATCGAGATGCCGGTAAATTATTATCCGAACGGCGACGAGACGAAAAAGCCGAACCTCCAGTGGCGCTCTCACGGAAATATTCTCTACAGCAACTGGCTGAATTATTATGTATACCAGAATACGCCCTACGAATTTATCAATACCGCGGAGGCAGTCCGAAAATAATAAATACTTTTTGGTTTCCAAAACGGGAATAGTCTGTTATAATAAACGCATAATATCACTTAGGAGGCATATGTCAATGGCTGAAGATCGAAAAACATTTAAAATAAAAGACGGCAGTCTGGGAGAGGTCAAAATTGCAGACGAGGTGGTTGCCATCATTGCAGGACTTGCCGCCACAGAAGTGGATGGGGTAGGCTCCATGGCGGGCAACATCACAAATGAGCTTGTCAGTAAGCTGGGGATGAAGAATCTCTCCAAGGGGATTCGCGTCGAGGTACAGGACGGTACGGCGAATGTCGACGTCGCGCTGAATATTTCATACGGCTATGCGATACCGGAGGTATCCTCCAAGGTGCAGGAACGCGTAAAGGCGGCTATCGAAAATATGACAGGACTGGAAGTAGATGTTGTAAACATCCGTATCGCAAGTGTGGACATGGGCAATAACAAATAGTACTTCGGAAAGGATGTCTTGCGGCATCCTTTTTTTACCATATCAGGAAATTGCGTCGTAAGACGCAAGAGTTCCGAAGTTGCGTAGCAACTTCAGAGTGTCACGAAGTGACACTTTTTTACCTTTATTCAGGAGATCAGATTTGTATGACGAGAAGAGAATTGAGAGAGCAGGTGTTCCGGCTTCTGTTCGGCGTAGAATTTCATGAGGCGGGAGAACTGCCAGAGCAGCTTGCGCTGTATTGCGAGACCGCGGACTGGGATGACGGGGAGGATGAAATCGGGAGAGCCTGGGATGCGGAGGACGGCGCGTATATCGCCGAAAAATACCGCCGGATCACGGAGCGTATAGAGGAGATTGATGCGGCGATTAACGGGGTGGCAGAGGGCTGGAAGACTTCCCGGATGGGAAAGGCAGATCTGGCTCTGATACGGCTGGCAGTCTTTGAGATGAGATATGAGGAAGAGATACCGGTCGGCGTCGCGATCAACGAGGCGGTAGAACTCGCCAAAAAATACGGGACGGACGAGTCCCCTTCTTTTGTGAACGGAGTGTTGGCAAAACTGGCATGAGAAAGAATATTTATTCGGTCGGACAGATTAATACATACATCAAGAACATGTTTGCGCAGGATTTTATGCTGTCCCGTGTCAGCATAAAGGGGGAGGTTTCCAACTGTAAATACCACTCCTCGGGCCATATCTATTTCACGTTAAAGGACGGCAGCGGCACGATAAACGCCGTGATGTTTGCGGGAAACCGCAGGGGTCTTGCCTTTCGCATGAAGGAGGGGGATAAGGTCGTTGTGACCGGTTCCGTCGAGGTGTATGAGAGGGACGGGAAATATCAGCTGTATGCGAGGGAGATTGCGCTTGACGGTGCGGGCAGTCTCTATCTGAAGTTTGAGGCTTTAAAGCGGGAGCTTGCGGAGATGGGGATGTTTGCGCCGGAATACAAAAAGCCGATTCCCGGCTATGCGCGCCGCGTCGGCGTCGTGACGGCGGCGACCGGCGCCGCGGTGCAGGATATCCGCAACATTGCGTCCCGGAGAAACCCGTATGTGCAGTTGATTTTATATCCCGCACAGGTGCAGGGGGAAGGTGCCGCGGAGAGTATTGTGCAGGGAATCCGGGCGCTCGATGCGCTCGGTCTCGACGTGATGATCGTCGGCCGAGGCGGCGGCTCCATCGAGGATCTCTGGGCGTTTAACGAGGAAATCGTCGCGCGCGCGATTTTTGCGTGTGAGACGCCGGTGATATCGGCGGTCGGACACGAGACGGACACGACTATCGCCGATTACGTTGCGGATCTGCGCGCGCCGACGCCGTCCGCGGCCGCGGAGCTGGCGGTTTTCGACTACCGGCAGTTTGCGGAGCAGCTGCAGGGATTCAGACAGCAGCTTGCGCGCGGCATGATGCGGCAGGTGGATGCGGCGCGGACAAAGACGGAGCACATGCGGCTTCGGCTGCGGTATCTGAGTCCGGAAAACAAGCTCAGAGAAAACCGCAGCTATGCGGCGGAGCTTGAGGAGCGGCTGCGCGGATGCATGGAGCGGCTTCTGCTTGAGCGGCGCCACAGTCTTGCGCTTTTGTCCGGGCAGTTAGAGGGGCTCTCGCCGGTGAAAAAGCTCTCGGGCGGCTATTCTTATGTCACGGATGCCGCGGGGGATGCGGTGAAAGAGGCCGGAAAGGTAGCATGCGGGGATGAACTTTGGATACGGCTTTGGAAGGGAAGCTTAAAGACAGTTGTCACGGAGGTTTATGATGAGTGAAGAAAAACAGCCGACGATAGAGGAAAGTCTGGCGCAGATCGCGCAGATCATAGAGCAGATGGAAGCGCCGGAGGTGACGTTGGACGAGTCCTTCGCACTGTACCAGAAGGGAGTCGGAACGCTTAAGCAGTGCAGCGAGCAGCTTGATCTGGTGGAGAAAAAGCTGTTGCTGCTGAATGCGGACGGAACTTTGGAAGAAATGTAGGAAAGGATGGATGGCGGGATGGACGTCAGAGCGGAGATTCAAAAGCGTACGGAGGAGATTGCGCGCGTGATCGCATCTTATCTCCCGGCGGAGGAAGGATATCAGAGGACTGTCATGGAGGCGATGAATTACAGCGTATCTGTCGGCGGAAAGCGTCTGCGGCCGATGCTGATGCAGGAGACGTACCGTCTTTTCGGCGGCTCGGGCAGCGTTGTGGAGCCTTTTATGGCGGCGATAGAGATGATTCACACCTACTCTCTGGTGCACGACGATCTGCCGGCGATGGATAACGACGAGTACCGCCGCGGGAAAAAGACGACTCACGCCGTGTACGGGGAGGCTATGGGGATTCTTGCCGGAGACGCCCTGTTGAACTACGCCTACGAGACCGCGTTTTCGGCATTTGCGCTGGAGCCGGAGAATCCGGGCATCGTTCCGGCGCTGCGCGTTCTGGCGAAGAAGGCGGGGATATACGGCATGGTCGGCGGGCAGACCATCGACGTGGAGTCGGAGAATACCCGTGACATGACAGAGGAGAAGTTAGACGTCATCTACCGTCTGAAGACGGGAGCGCTGCTCGAGGGGGCGATGCTGATCGGCGCCATTCTCGCAGGCGCATCCGCGGAGCAGCAGAAGATTATCGAGGAGACGGCGGGAGCCGTCGGTCTCGCGTTTCAGATTCAGGATGACATTCTCGACGTCACGGGCACGATGGAAGTTCTGGGGAAACCGATCGGAAGCGACGAGAAGAATCACAAGACTACCTATGTCACTTTTGCGGGACTGGAAAAGGCAAAGGAAGATGCGGAGCACATTTCAAAATGGGCGATTGCACATATGGAATCCCTTCCGGTCAGAAACGAATTTCTGACGGCGCTGATTCTTCAGCTGATAGGACGGGAGAAATAAAAAACTGAGGTACGCTCGATGGTGTTAGAGAAGATTCAAAAAGAAAATGATATCAAGCAGCTGGAGGATGAGGAACTGAAAATTCTGGCATCCGAAATCCGGGAATTTCTGATTCAGAAAATATCGCTGACGGGAGGTCATCTCGCGTCTAATCTCGGCGTGGTGGAGCTTACGATGGCACTGCATCTCTCGCTGGATCTGCCGAAGGACAAGCTGATCTGGGATGTGGGCCACCAGTCCTATACGCACAAGCTTCTGACCGGGAGGAGAGAGGGCTTTGACGAGTTAAGAAAGTACGGCGGCATGAGCGGTTTTCCAAAACGAAAAGAGAGTGCCTGCGACTGCTTTGACACCGGGCACAGCTCCACATCGATTTCCGCAGGGCTTGGGTATGCCCATGCCAGAGAGATTACCGGGGAGGATTACCGGGTGGTATCCGTGATCGGGGACGGCGCGCTGACCGGAGGCATGGCGTTTGAGGCGCTGAACAATGCGGCACAGCTGAAGACCAACTTTATTATTGTATTAAACGACAATAATATGTCGATCTCCGAGAATGTGGGAGGTCTGTCCACATATCTCGGCGGCTTCCGCACGGCGGACGCTTACCTGGGGCTGAAGCTCGGAGTCTTTAATTCCTTAAATAAAATACCGGTGTACGGGGACAAGATGGTAGAGCGGATCCGGCGGACCAAGAGCGGTATTAAGCAGCTGCTGATTCCGGGAATGCTCTTTGAGGAGATGGGAATCATCTACCTTGGTCCGGTGGACGGCGCCGATATCAGAGGGATTACCAGGTTAATGCGGGAGGCGTCGCACATCGACGGGCCGGTGCTCGTGCATGTGCTTACCCATAAGGGTGACGGGTATCTGCCGGCGGAGCGCCATCCGGCGCGGTTCCACGGTACGGAGCCGTTTGACATCGAGACCGGTCTGCCGAGCAGACCGCGGAACAAGGCGAATTACACGGATATCTTTTCGACGGTGATGCGCAAGCTGGGCGACCGGGATGAGAGGGTCGTTGCCGTTACCGCTGCGATGGCGGACGGCACAGGGTTAAAGCGCTTCCGCAATATGTTTCCGGAGCGTTTCTTCGATGTGGGAATCGCGGAACAGCATGCGGTCACGTTTGCGGCCGGGCTGGCCGCTGCGGGGCTAAAGCCGATTTTTGCGGTGTACTCGTCGTTTCTGCAGCGGGCGTACGATCAGATTCTGCACGATGTCTGCATTCAGGATCTGCCGGTGGTATTTGCGATCGACCGCGCGGGACTCGTGGGCAGCGACGGGGAGACGCATCAGGGGATTTTTGACATCTCCTATCTGTCGTGCATCCCCAATATGACGATTCTTGCGCCGAAAAATAAATGGGAACTTTCGGATATGGTGAAATATGCGGTTGCATTTGAACATCCGATTGCGATCCGATACCCGAGGGGTGAGGCATATGACGGGCTTGGTGAGTACAGGGAGCCCATCGCCTGCGGGAAAAGCGAGTGGATTTACAGAGAGGAAGGGATTGCGCTTTTTGCGCTCGGCTCGATGGTGAAGACCGCGGAGGAGGTCCGACGGAAGCTCGTGGGGCAGGGGTATGCGTGCAGTCTCATCAACGCGCGCTTTGCAAAACCGCTTGACGAGGCGTGTTTACGAACGCTGCCGGAGCGCCATGCGCTGGTTGTCACAATGGAGGAAAACGTGATCAACGGCGGGGTAGGAGAGCATGTGACGCGGTTTTATGAGGACAGCCAAATACCGGTTTCGGTGCTGAATATCGCGGTTCCGGATGCGTATGTGGAGCACGGGAACGTGGATATCCTGCGGAAGGAAATCGGGATAGACGCGGATACGGTTACCGCGCGGATATTGGAGAAAATCAGGAAGGAAACAGAGGATTGAAAGAGCGTTTGGATGTTTTGCTGGTCAGCCGCGGGCTGGCGCCCTCGCGGGAGAAGGCAAAGGCGATGATCATGGAGGGCTGCGTCTTTGTCGGCAACGAGAGAGAGGACAAGGCGGGCAGCATGTTTGACACAGAAGCCGCGATCGAGATCAGGGGAAATACTTTAAAATATGTCAGCCGCGGCGGGCTCAAGCTCGAGAAAGCGATGGCGCAGTTTGACATTGCGCTCGAGGGAAAGGTGTGCATGGATATCGGGGCTTCGACCGGCGGGTTTACCGACTGCATGCTGCAAAACGGAGCGGCGAAGGTGTATGCGGTCGATGTGGGATACGGACAGTTCGCATGGAAACTGCGCCAGGACCCCAGGGTCGTGTGCATGGAGAAGACAAATATCCGCTATGTGACGCCGGAAGATATCGCAGACCGGCTGGATTTTGCGTCGGTGGACGTGTCGTTTATTTCACTCACCAAAGTGCTTGGCCCGGCGCATGCGCTTCTTGCAGAATGGGGGGAGATGGTCTGCCTGATCAAGCCGCAGTTTGAGGCGGGACGTGAAAAGGTGGGAAAGAAAGGGGTCGTGCGGGATGCCGCGGTGCACAGGGAGGTTATTTCCGGAGTATTGGATTTTGCGGAGGAGACGGGATTTTGTGTGAAAAATCTTGAGTATTCCCCCATCAAGGGACCGGAGGGAAATATCGAGTATCTGGTGCACCTCGCAAAGGGATGTGCAGGCGCGAGAGCAGGGTCCGCAGATATTGACGCCGTGGTGGAAGCCGCGCATGGAGCACTCGACAAGTAAGAGACAATGAAGCATTTTTTAATAATCACAAACCAGTACAAAGACGCCGGACTCCGGGTGACGGGGAAACTTGAGCGTTATATTGAGGACAGAGGCGGCAGCGCATATGTCTTTGCCAGCAAAGGTGAGACGGTGGAGGAAGCGGCGCCGCACAGGGAGGAGATCCCTGCAAAGACGGAGCTCGTGCTCGTGCTCGGGGGAGACGGGACGCTGATCCGGGCGGCGGAGCGGCTTGTCGACACCGGCCTTCCGCTAATCGGCGTGAATCTCGGAACGCTGGGGTATCTGTGTGAGCTTGAGGCCGGAAACGTGTTTGCGGCGATCGACATGCTGATGGCGGACGCTTATATGATCGAGGAGCGCATGATGCTGTCCGGCTCCGGGATCAAGGCGGGAAAAGCCGTGGCGGAAGGGATTGCGTTAAACGATATCGTCATACACCGCACGGGCGCGCTGTCGGTGGTCCGCATGATCGTTTCGGTCAACGGAGAGTATCTGCATACGTTTCGCGGGGACGGCATCATTCTCTCGACGCCGACCGGATCGACCGGCTACAATATGTCGGCGGGAGGACCGATCGTGGACCCGAAAGCGGAACTGATTTTAATCACGCCGATCAATGCCCACAATCTGAATTCCCGGAGCATCGTGCTCGGACCGGAGGACGAGGTTACCATTGAGATAGGAAAGCGGCGCTCGCAGAAGGACGAGCTTGTGGAGGTCAGCTTTGACGGTGACAATGCGGTTCGTCTGGAGGTAGGAGACCGTTTTATGATTCGAAAGGCGGGACATACGGCCCGCATCTGTAAGCTCAGCAAAAAGAGTTTTCTGGAAATTCTGAGCAAAAAGATGCAGACATACACATAGAGGATTTATGAGAGCCGGGAGGAATCAGAGTGAAAACGAAACGTCAGGCAAAGATGTTGGAACTAATCAGAAAATATGAGATTGAGACGCAGGAGGAGCTGTCGGATTATCTCGAAAAAGAAGGCTATCAGGTAACGCAGGCCACCGTTTCGAGAGACATCCGGGAGCTCAAGCTGACAAAAGTGCCGATGACCGGGGGAAAACAGAAGTACGCCGCGCTGCAGGAACCGGGCGATGATATGGCGCTAAAGTACGGGCGGGTTTTTACGGACGGTTTCCTGTCCATGGATATCGCGCAGAATATTCTCGTGATCAAAACGGTGTCCGGCATGGCATCTGCGGTGGCTGCGGCTTTGGATGCGATGGCGTTCGACGAGATCGTGGGGAGCATCGCGGGGGACGATACCATTATGTGCGTGCTGCACAGCGAGGACGATGCCGTGCGGGTGAAAAACCGTCTGCGGAAAATTGTCGAGGAATAGAACAGACACTTACGGGAGAGTAGAAGGAGATTCCATGTTACAAAGTCTGCATGTAAAAAATCTGGCGCTGATTGACGAAGCCGAGGTGGTGTTTGACGACGGATTAAATATTCTTTCCGGGGAAACCGGAGCCGGCAAGTCCATTCTCATAGGCTCCGTGAATCTGGCGCTGGGAGAGAAAGTACAGAGAGAGATGTTAAAAGAACGGGAGGGTTCCGGGGAGGCCGGGTCGGCGTTTGTGGAGCTTGTTTTCCGGGTGACGGATGAGCGGATCATATCGCGGCTTGCGTCGATGGATATCTATCCCGAGGACGACGAGGTGATCTTAAGCCGCAGGATTACGGGCGGCAGAGGTACCGCGAAGGTAAACGGCGAGAGCGTGCCGGCCTCAAAGGTCCGGGAGATTGCGTCCGTTCTGATCGATATACACGGACAACATGAGCACCAGTCGCTGCTCTCAAAGAAAAAGCATCTGGAGATCTTAGACGACTATGCGGGGGAAAAGCTCGTGGCGTTAAAGGAACAGCTTTCCGAGACCTACCACAGTTACCGCTCGCTTCTCGCGGAGCGGCAGAGCGCGGATGTGGGCGTGGAGGAACGCGGCCGGGAAATCGCTCTTCTGGAATATGAGATCAGGGAAATCGAGGATGCCGCGCTGCGTGAGGGAGAGGATGAGGAGCTCGAGGTCCAATACCGCAGGATGAGCAACAGCCAGCGCATTGCGGGTGCGGCCGGGAGCGCATACAACTGTACCGGGGGCGGTATGGACAGCGCATCGGACCTGATCGGGCGTGCGTTGCATGAGATTTCCGGTGCGTCCTCTTATGACGAGGGGCTAAAACAGTTAGAGAGCGAGCTTGTGGAGATTGATAATCTGCTCAATGATTTTAACCGGGAGCTTTCAGATTATATGGACGAGCAGGAGTTTGACGATGAGATCTTTTATCAGGTGGAAAAGCGCCTGGACGTTTTAAATCATCTGAAATCCAAATACGGGAGCACGCTTGCGGATGTGGCTCAGACGCTCGCCGAAAAGCAGAAGCGTCTTGCAAAGCTGCAGGATTATGACTGTTATCTCGCAGAGCTCGGTGAGAAGATTGCGGCGGCGGAACACATTTTAAAAGACCTCTGCGAAAAAGTGTCGAAGATACGAAAAGAGTCTGCAGAGAAGCTCACCGCGGCGGTGACCGAGGCGCTGTGCGATCTCAACTTTCTGGATGTGCGCTTCGAGATGGCGTTTGCGCGGACCGCGGATTACACGGCGCTCGGCTGCGACGATGCGGAGTTTCTGATTTCCACGAATCCGGGGGAGCCGGTGAAGCCGCTGGGCAGAGTGGCGTCCGGCGGAGAACTCTCGCGGATTATGCTGGCGATAAAGACGGTTCTGGCGGATGAGGATGCGGTGGAAACGCTGATTTTCGATGAGATTGATGCCGGTATCAGCGGGCGGACCGCCCAGATGGTCTCTGAGAAGATGAATGTGCTCGGGCGCAGCCATCAGATCATCTGCATCACACATCTGCCGCAGATTGCGGCGATGGCGGATGCGCATTATCTGATTGAAAAATCGGTGCAGAACCAGACCACCGTGTCGAAAATCAGACGTCTGAATGAGGAGGAGAGCGCGGACGAGCTCGCGCGGATGCTCGGGGGCGTGGAAATTACGGAGACGGTGAGAAAGAGCGCCGAGGAGATGAAACGGCTGGCCCGCTCAAAAAAATAAGAAACGCGTTTGAAAACCGAAAATGTCCATATAATAAAGGAAGGCACGAAAATCGTGTCTTCCTTTTTTAAATCAGAAAGAGAGAATGAGAGGACAGAATAGAATGGACTTTTATCGGTGGATACAGCGTACAGTGCAGGCCGGTTTTTTTGCCGTGGCAATCTTTGCCATTGTGACGTTTCAGAATGCGATACCGGAGGAGATGTATGTGAAGGCGGGGGAAGAGATCCGCTACGATTTCGGCGTGCCGGTCAGCGTGGTGATGAAGGAGGAGGGGGCGGAGGTGCTGGCAAATTTCTCGGAGAGAGTCCGTACCAGTGATCTTTCCTATACGATCACCTGCAAATTGTTCGGCATTTTTCCGGTCGGGGACGTTAAGGTAAATCTGGTGGATGACAGGCAGGTATATGCCAGCGGAGAGACCATCGGGATTTATGTGAAGACAAAAGGGGTGCTTGTGATTGACACGGCCACGGTGACGGACGCTGCGGGTGATCGGGTAAGCCCGGCAAAGCATCTGGTGAAGGGCGGCGATTACATTGTGAGCGTCAACGGGGAGGCCGTTTCGGCAAAAGAGGAACTGACGGAGAAAGTTGCGGCTGCCGGGAATGCAAGGGATGTGCTGGGGCTGTGCAGAAACGGAGAGTACATTGAGGTTTCGATGACGCCGGTGCGTGATGATGCGGGAAATTATCTGCTGGGAATCTGGGTGCGGGACGATTTGGCCGGAGTCGGAACGCTTACTTATTACGACGAAGGATATTTTGGTGCACTCGGACATGCGGTCAGTGACGGAGACACCGGAACGCAGATGGAACTGTCCGAGGGCTGGATTTATCCTGCAAAGATTGTGGGAATACGCAAAGGGGAGAACGGGACGCCGGGAGAATTGTCCGGTGTGATCGACTATCAGGGGCACAGGCCCCTTGGAACGATCGCGGACAATACGGCGCTTGGGATATACGGTTCGCTGGACGGACAGCAGCAGGGGATGATCGATGCGGAGGCATACGAAGTCGGTTACAAGCAGATGGTGCATCCGGGTACGGCTTATATCATCTCCGAAGTGTCGGGGGAAAGGGAAACCTATGAAATCAGGATTCAGAACCTTGATTTCAGCAGATATGCGGAAAACAAAGGAATCCTGTTTGAGGTGACGGATCAGCGGCTTTTGGATGTGACCGGAGGAATCGTGCAGGGGATGAGCGGCAGTCCGATTATTCAGGACGGAAAGCTAATCGGTGCGGTTACGCATGTATTTGTGTCGGATTCGTCAAGAGGGTATGGTATTTTTATCGAAAAAATGCTACACTGATAACAACATAACAACAGATGTAGAATAAGAGCGGGGGAATGCATGTGGAGGATAACAGGGAGATGAATCAGCTTGCCGACGAGTACTATAGCGAAGGCAGGCAGACCTTTAACGACGGGCGCTTAAGCGAGGCGGCAGTGCTGATTCAGAAGGCAATTCAGTTATACCAGAAATGCGGAAACTGGAAGCAGTATGTGACGGCAATGAATCTGATGGGTGTTATCTACGCGGCAATCGGAAATGAGACGATGGCGATCGATTACTATCTGGAAGGGCTTGAGTGCGCAATCGACAATCAGTTCCGCATTCTGATCGCGCTGTTTTACAACAACATCGGATCTCGTTATCAGGAACTCGGGGAGCACAGAAGAGCGATTGAATATTTTCTGAAGTCGGTGCGGGAACTCGAGGACGAGACGGCACCAAAGGAGAAAAACGACAGTCTCTGGCATCTGATAACGTATCTGAACCTCCAGACCTCTTACTGGGAGCTTGAGGAGTACGATGTGGCATATGAGTACCTGCAGAAAGCTGAGCGTTATCTGACCGAGGAGATAGAGGAGACATACCACTGTACGTTTCTGACCGCCAAGTGCAGACTGCTCTGGGACAGGGGCGAGAAGGAGTATGTCTACCGTCATCTCGAAGAGCTGCTAAACAGTGCCGAGCACGACGATAACGCCTCGGACCATGTGCAGAATATGAAGAGCCTGTGCTCTCTTCTGAGGGATATGGAGGAATTTGAGGGCTGGAAGCGCGTCATCGATTCCTTTGAACAGTACAGCAGGGAACAGGGCACGGTTTATTGCCGGCTGATTCTGACGGAGATGCAGATGGAGTATTACCGTGTGATCGGAGAAATGCAGAAGTATATCCGTCTGTGTGTGGATCATACGGAGCTTTACCAGAAACAACGGGAAATTGTGGATAAGGAGAGAGCGGCAGCGATTGACATCAAAATCGAGCTGCGGAACAAGGAGGCGGAGAGAAAACAGGCGGAGGCAAAGTCAACGACGGATGCGCTGACTGGACTGGGAAATCGCTATCTCTTAGATCATGAGGCCGCAAAAATATTTGCGGAGGCATCGAGAGAGGGTACCGTGATTTCGGTAGGAGTGTTGGATATTGATTACTTTAAACAGCACAACGATACATATGGCCATATTCAGGGGGATACCTGCCTGCAGCGGGTTGCAAAGGTGCTGGCCGAGACGGCCAGGGGAATCGGCCAGGTCTATCGATTTGGCGGGGACGAATTTGTGATGCTGCTTGAGGAGGGAGACAGCAGCAGGGTGGAGCAGATTGCAGAGTCGGTGAAGCAGTGCCTTGCCAGAGAACAAATTAAAAACGAAAATTCCAGGGTGATTCCAGAGATAACGATTTCTCAGGGATATGTCTGTTTTGTTCCAAAGGGAGGTGAGACGGCCGGAGAGCTCATCAAACATGCGGATGTGGCGTTGTATCATGTAAAAGAGAACGGAAGAAACGGTTACCACATCATAACGGAGGCGTAAGGGATATGGAGATATAAAAATCTCTTAACGACGCGCTTCGACAAAATTTCGTGTGACCGAATCAGTATTATCAACAAGTAACATGTTTTGTCACAGGAGGGACTAAAATGGAAAAACTAAATGTAGCCATTGCAGATGATAATGAGAAAATGCTGCGATTATTGGGAAAAATTATCGAAAGCGATGAGGAATTGAATGTAGTCGGAACTGCAAGAGACGGAGAAGAGGCATACAATGTGATAAAAACAAAAGAACCGGATGTTGTTTTACTGGATATCGTGATGCCAAAGTTAGACGGACTTGGAGTACTTGACCGGGTGAACCATGACAAGAGCATCAAAAAACATCCGACATTTATTATGATCAGTGCAATCGGACAGGAGAAAATTACAGAAGACGCGTTTAATCTCGGGGCGGATTATTATATTATGAAACCCTTTGACAATGATATGGTAATCAATCGAATTAAGCATGTCAAGGACAGCGGCAACGCCGAAATCCGCAAGGTCAATGCCTATGAGAAGGCAGAGGAGTACGGGGAGCGGAATCTTGAGGCGGATGTTACCGAAATTATTCATGAGATCGGTGTTCCGGCACATATCAAGGGATACCAGTACTTAAGAGATGCGATCGTGATGTCCGTCAATGACATGGATATGCTCAATTCCATCACGAAAGTTCTCTACCCGACGATTGCAAAGAAGTATCAGACGACCTCGAGCAGAGTCGAACGGGCGATCCGTCATGCGATTGAGGTGGCGTGGAGCAGAGGGAAGATGGATACCATCGATGAGATGTTCGGATATACGATTCACAATGGAAAAGGAAAACCGACAAATTCCGAATTTATTGCGCTTATCACAGACCGCATTCGTCTGCAGTACAAAATGCATTAGTGCCGGGAGAGATTATTCTTTTCAGAAAACAGGAATTATTATATAATATTCCTGTATGGAGGGAATTATTATGACGAAAATATTGTTTGCAGCCTCGGAGGCTGTACCTTTTATCAAAACCGGCGGGCTGGCGGATGTGGTCGGGTCGCTTCCGAAATATTTTGACAGGAAGAAATACGACGTGCGGATTATTCTGCCGAAATATCTCTGTATGGAGGAACGATGGAAGGGACAGCTTCGTTTTTTATGTCATTTTTATGTGAATCTCAGCTGGAGAAAGCAGTATGTGGGTATTTTTGAGGCAAAAATCGAAGATATTACCTACTATTTTGTAGACAATGAGTTTTATTTTGCGGGGGACAAGCCCTATAACAATATCTATGAGGATGTGGAGAAGTTTGCCTATTTTTCGAAAGCGGTTCTTGAGGCACTTCCGTTTCTGGATTTCTGTCCGAATATCATCCACTGTCACGACTGGCAGACCGGGCTGATACCGGTGTTTCTGCGCACGCTGTACGGGGGTGAAAATTACTATTCGGGGATCCGGACCATTTTTTCGATACACAATCTGAAATTTCAGGGAAGATGGATGCTGCCTGCGGTGATGGACATTACCGGTCTGCCGAAGCAGGTGTTTACGGCGGATAAGCTGGAGTCCTACGGTGAGGCGAACTATCTGAAAGGCGGTGTGGTCTATGCGGATGCCGTTACCACGGTGAGCAGGACGTATGCCCATGAGATCACGACGCCGGAGGGCGGCGAGGGTTTAGACGGGCTGATGCGGGCGCGCGCGCAGGTGCTGTTCGGCATTGTCAACGGCATTGACTACGAGGAGTATAACCCCAAAACAGACCCGTTTCTCGGCTCGCACTTTGATATCAAAAACTTTGCCGAAAAGAAACCGGCAAATAAAGCGGATTTTCAGAGGAAGCTTGGACTTCCGGTTGACGAATCGGTATTTCTGCTCGGAATGGTGTCGCGCATGACGGATCAGAAAGGATTTGATCTGATCTCCTATATCATGGACGAAATGCTGACCGGGGAACGGGTACAGTTTGTGGTGGCCGGGACGGGCGAGGAGCGCTACGAGAATATGTTCCGGTATTTTGCCGACAAGTATCCGGACAGGCTTGCGGTTCATATCGGATATTCCGAGGAGATTGCACACAAAATATACGGTTCGTGCGACGGATTTCTGATGCCGTCTCTGTTTGAACCGTGTGGATTGTCCCAGCTGATGAGCCTCAGATACGGCACGGTTCCGATCGTGCGTGAAACCGGCGGGCTGCGTGATACAGTGGAACCGTATAATGAGTATGAACAGACCGGATACGGGTTCTCGTTTGCGAATTACAATGCCCATGAAATGTTGGGGACAATCCGGTATGCATTAAAGGTGTACGGTCAGGACAGGAAGGCATGGCAGGATCTGATGAGGCGGGGCATGGAGCAGGATTATTCCTGGGAAGCTTCCGCGCGCTGTTATGAGAGCCTGTATGATCAGATGACGGCGTTGTAGCAGGGGCACGGGCTTACAGTGTAAGCCTTGCCATATCCCGGGAGTAGTAGTAGACGTGATCGGAGAGAACTTCTTCCTTTGACAGCTGGGAGAGATTGATATCCCGGACCATCTCGGAGAGTTCCTGACAGGAGGTATTCGGGGCGGCGGGGATGATCAGAACTTCATGGACGCTGCTCGGAAGGATGTACAGATCGCAGGAGAGCCGGTCTGCAAAGCTTTTCAGAAGATTCTGATAGAGGATGCAGACGGAACCGTTTTGATTGTACTGGTTGGAGAGGATATACATAGGACAGGAGTTCTCCTCATCCGGCAGGTCGACAAAATCGCCGTCTGCGGAAAACTCTTTTAGAACATCCGTCATATTGCGGAATTCATAGTGCAGAAGCTGCGGCGTGTTTGCGAGTGCTAAGGCGTAGAGATCGTCGCGCGTGACGGACCAGAGGTGCAAATGCTGATTGTGTATAAGAATTGTGGCGCTGCCGGAAGGACCCGATTCCAGAAGGCAGCTGAATACGATCGCGAGATCCAGGAACCGGTAGTGCGGGACGTCGGCCAGCAGCATGCGGTTGCGCTCGTAATTGATCAGTTTATACACGATTCTGGATTTCACCTGGTCATAGTCGGTGAAGAAGGAGACATCGATTTTCCCGGAAGGACGGTTTTGCTGATAGACGGTCAGAATGTCGCGGATAATGTCCGTGAGAGAGCAGCCGTCCTCATATTGACTGTAATAATGGTTGAGGTAGATCGTGGGCGCAAGATTGTGCCGGGAAGAGAGAATCGTAAGTCCGTCATAGTGGGTGTCATTGTTTTTGACGATATCCTGAACGGATATGGTGTAGTCGGAACCGAGTGCGCTGCGGACGCCGGTTAAGATGTGCTGTATAAATTCCTGATAGGTCATAAATCCTCCTGACTGTAACACGGAGGAAAGATACTGCCTGTAACCTTGTACAAACGGGGAAGTCTGTGCATACACACTACCACATGTGTAAGAGGATTTCAAGAGGTTTTTTTCGGCAAAAAATCCCCGCATAAAAAATTTTTTAAAAATTTTGCAAAAAACAGTTGCTTTTTTTTGAATTTTAGTTATAATAACCTAGTGTGATAGCAAATATAGCTTGCCGATATGGCTCAGTTGGTAGAGCAACGCATTCGTAATGCGTAGGTCGTCGGTTCGAGTCCGACTATCGGCTTTGCAGTATGGACATGTCTTTACTGCGGGAGGGAAAACTTTTGACATTTATGTCGGAAGTTTTTATTAAACATAAGGACGGCTCGCGGAGCGTACTGTCCGTTGTTTTACATAAGGGCGGTTCGCAGGGCGTACGGCCCGTTGTTTTATCAAAGGGAGGAAAACAATATGAAAAAGAAAGCAATCAGCTTACTTATGGTAGCTGCAATGTCGGCTACGATGCTTGCGGGATGCGGTTCCGACGGCGGTGACAAGCAGGACGCAGCGGCAGGCGCAGATGCGGCGGGTGCGGAAGACGCGGGCGCAGATGCGGCGGACGACGCAAACGCGGCAGGTGAGGATGTGACATCGACGGAGGAGGCTCCGGCAGACAATGCCGCGGCGGTTTCCGATATGAAGATTGCAATGATTACCGACTCCGGTGATATCACGGACGAGTCTTTCAATCAGATTACATGGGAGACCTGTATCGCTTTCGGTGAGGACAAGGGTGTTGAGTATGAGTACTACAAACCGGCAGAGGATACCGACGAGGAGAGAATCAATGCCATCGACCTCGCGATTACCGAGGGCGCGACGGTGATCGTGATGCCGGGTTATTTATTCGGACCGGCGATTGCCGAGGAGCAGGCGCTCTATCCGGACGTTTCCTTTATCGCGGTTGACGTGACCGAGGGAGATATCGTAAATCTTGCCGGTGAGGCGGCAAGCCTTGGAAGCAACGTATATATCTGTTCGTTCCAGGAAGAGCAGGCCGGTTATCTGGCAGGCTATGCGGCAGTCAAAGACGGCTTCACAAAACTTGGTTTCCTCGGCGGAATTGCAGTTCCCGCAGTAATCCGTTACGGATATGGATATGTGCAGGGCATCAACGATGCGGCGGAGGAGCTCGGCGTTGATGTGAGCGTGAAATATTACTACGGCGGACAGTTCTACGGCGACGATGCGATCACCGCGCGCATGGAGGGCTGGTACGCAGACGGGACAGAGGTTGTATTCGCCTGCGGCGGCGGTATCTATACATCCGCAGTTGACGCGGCAAAAGAGCATGACGGCAAGGTGATCGGTGTTGACGTTGACCAGCGTCCGATTATCGGCGAGAGCTGTGTGACCTCCGCAATGAAGGGTCTCCACTCCGCAGTGTACGCTGCACTGGATGCTTACGCTACCGGAAACTGGGCATCCATCGGTGGCAAGTCCGAGACACTCGGCCTTGCAGGCGGCGATTATCTTGGTCTTCCGACTGAGGGAGAGTCCTGGGGCTTTAGCACCTTTACGGTGGACGAGTACAATACGGTTCTTGCGGGAATCAAGGACGGTTCCGTTACGGTTTCCAACGACATTGAGAATCAGCCGACGGTTGGCGCTCATGTGACAGTGGATTACGTTGAGTAATTGAGTGATTGAAAAGGGGAAGGGAAAAATAATTTCTCTTCCCCTTTTTTTCATGTCCGGAAGATGTTATACTATTCTATATCAAAGGAACGAAGAGGATAGACGTCTATGGAAAATGAGTACATTATTGAGATGCTAAACATCACAAAAGAGTTTCCGGGAATCAGGGCGAATGACAATATCACCTTACAGTTGAGAAAAGGTGAAATTCATGCGCTTCTCGGCGAGAACGGCGCAGGCAAATCGACGCTTATGAGCATTTTGTTCGGTTTGTATCAGCCGACTTCGGGAACCATTAAGAAAAACGGCAAAGAGGTACACATCAACACACCGAATGATGCGAACGATCTGAATATCGGAATGGTTCATCAGCATTTCAAACTGGTGGAATGCTTTTCCGTGCTGGATAATATCATTCTCGGTGTAGAGCCGACAAAGGGGCTTTTTCTCGAGAAGGAAGGCGCACGGACGAAGGTACTCGAGCTGAGTGAAAAGTACGGACTTAAGGTGGAGCCGGACGCATTGATATCCGATATCACAGTCGGAATGCAGCAGCGTACCGAGATCCTTAAGATGCTCTACCGCGACAATGAGGTGCTGATTTTCGACGAGCCGACCGCGGTTCTGACCCCTCAGGAAATTGAGGAGTTGATGAAGATCATGAAGAATCTTGCCAGAGAGGGCAAGTCCATCCTGTTTATCACCCACAAGCTGAACGAGATTATGGAGGTGGCGGACCGTTGTACGATTCTGCGGAAAGGGAAATACATCGGAACCGTGAATATTGCGGAGACCACGAAGGAAGAGCTCTCTAAGATGATGGTCGGCAGGGATGTCAGCTTTTCGGTCGATAAGAAGCCGGCAGAGCCGAAAGAGACGGTGCTTAAGATTTCGCATATGACGGTGCCGAGCAAGGCGCATGACAACAATGCAGTGAAAGATGTCTCCTTCAACGTCAGAGCGGGCGAGATCGTCTGCATCGCAGGGATTGACGGGAACGGGCAGACCGAATTTGTGCAGGGGCTTACGGGACTTGAGAAGATAAGCGGGGGAACGGTTTCCTTCCTCGGTCAGGATATCACAAAGGCTTCCATTCGGGAAAAGTCGAAGATGGGTATGAGCCATATCCCGGAGGACCGCCACAAGCACGGCCTTGTGCTCGATTATACATTGGAGCAGAATATGGTTCTGCAGAGATACTGGCAGCCGGAATTCCAGCAGGGAGGCTTTATCCGGTCAAAGGCCGTGCGCGAATATGCGTCGAAGCTGATTGAGCAGTACGATGTGCGCAGCGGGCAGGGAACGGCCACGATTGTCAGAAGCATGTCCGGAGGTAATCAGCAGAAAGCGATTATAGCCCGGGAGATTGACAAGAATCCGGAGCTTCTGGTGGCGGTTCAGCCGACAAGAGGACTCGATGTGGGGGCGATTGAGTATATTCACAGCCAGCTGGTTGCGCAGCGCGATAAGGGAAAGGCGGTGCTGCTCGTCTCGCTGGAGCTCGACGAGGTGATGGACGTCTCGGACCGAATCCTGGTCATGTATGAGGGAGAGATTGTCGCACAGCTGAATCCGAAGGAAATCACCGTGGAAGAATTGGGATTATATATGGCCGGGGCAAAACGGGACAAGGTTCCGGAAGAGGTCTAGTGTAGTGACATGTTCATTTAGCGAAATATGAACAGGTCGCTACACTAGGCTGCAGAGTAGAATGATAGAAAGGAAATAGAAAAATGAGTGAAAAGACGAAAGATGTCCTTCTGTCCATTGTGGCCTCTCTCCTGTGTATTGTGATCGGACTTCTGGTGGGACTTATTATTTTGTATTGCATCAATGCAGAGAATGCGCTTGACGGTTTTACAAGGATTATCAAAGGCGGCTTTTATCTGAAGCCAAAGGGAATCGGCAGTGAGATCGCGCAGTCCGCACCGCTGATCATGACGGGACTTTCGGTGGCGTTTGCCTTTCGGACAGGCCTCTTTAATATCGGTGCGGCGGGGCAGTACACCGTGGGAGTGTTCGGAGCGCTCTATTTTGCACTGATCCTTCATATGCCGTGGTATGTGTGCCTTCTTGCAGCGATGGTGTGCGGAGCGATCTGGGGGGCTGTGCCCGGTATCTTTAAGGCGTACTTTAATGTAAACGAGGTAATCACCTCGATCATGTTTAACTGGATCGGACTGTATCTCGTGAACGAGCTGATGTACAGTACGGTAAAGGGCATGTATGACCAGAAGACAACCCGTACCTACAAGATCAGTTCCGTGTCACCGGGGTCGCTGATTCCCGATTGCGGAATGAACGCGGTGTTTAAGACAAGCTCGACGACGATCGCGATTTTTATCGCAATCGCGCTTGCGGTTCTCATGTACGTCATACTGAATAAGACGACGTTTGGGTATGAGTTAAAGGCATGCGGTTTCAATAAAGACGCGGCAAAATATGCCGGCATCAACGACAGGAGGAATATTGTGCTCTCGATGATGATCTCCGGGGCGCTTGCGGGAGTCGGAGCGGGGCTTTACTATCTCTCCGGAGGTGCGGAGTGGAATCCGCAGGTGGCGACGGCACTGCCCGCCATCGGTTTTAACGGAATTCCGGTGGCGCTTCTGGCGATGAGCAATCCGCTCGGCGTGGTGTTTGCAGCTGTCTTTGTCGCGCATATTTCGGTCGGCGGCGCATACCTTCCCACGAAATATTTTCAGCCGGAAATTGCGGATCTGATTGTGGCCGTTATCATTTATCTGTGTGCGTTTGTAGCGCTCTTTAAAGGTGTGGTTGCGGGAGTGCTCGGCAGGAAAAAAGCGGGGAAGGGGGATGCAAAATAATGTTTTTACTGATTAAATTTACATTGCTCTATGCGGTGGTTCTGATGTTGGTAGCCCTCGGCGGTATGTTTTCCGAGCGGAGCGGCGTGATCAATATTGCGCTGGAGGGAATTATGGCGATCGGCGGCCTTGCGGGCGTGTTCGTCCTGGCGCTGGGCGGGAACCTTCCGGCTGCGGTGCTGGTGCCGGTATCGATTTTAGCGAGCGCAGTTGCCGGAATCGTTTACTCGCTGCTGCTCGGATTCTCTGCGATCACGCTGAAGGCGGATCAGACGATCGGCGGAACTGCACTCAACATGTTAGCGACGGCGGTGGCGATCGTCATGGTAAAAGCGTTCAACAATGCGTCGGAGGCCGGAAACGGGGCGGCGTCGGCAAAGCTTGTCTACAGCAACGAAGCGTTTATCTATAAGATCGGGCCGTTTACGATCAATATTTTCCTGATTATCGGGATTGTCATTCTGATTGTCAGCTATCTGTTTTTGTTTAAGACAAAGTGGGGGCTTCGTTTGCGGTCCTGCGGGGAGCATCCGCAGGCTGCGGATTCCGTCGGTATCAACGTCTATCAGTGGCGCTATATCGGAGTGATGATTTCGGGGGCGCTCGGCGGCATCGGAGGCTTTGCCTACATTGTTCCGTCGGTCACGACATGGAACTTTGAGGTCGGAGTGGCGGGAGCCGGTTTCCTTGCCCTCGCGGTTATGATTTTCGGACAGTGGAAGCCGTTTAACATTGCGGGAGCGGCGGTTTTCTTTGCAGTGTTCCGCTCGCTGGCGAATATTGCGGACTCCACGGTGCTGTCGAATCTCGGATTGTCCAAGAACATTTACAGCATGATGCCGTTTATCGCATCGATGATTATTCTGGCGTTTACGTCAAAGAATTCCCGGGCGCCCAAAGCCGAGGGAATCCCGTACGATAAGGGACAACGCTAAAATAGAATGGAGTTTTTCGTAGAAAAACTCCATTCATTAGAAGAACGCAAAAACAGCGTTCTTCCCCATGCGATAGAATGCGAAACCAGCATTTCATTATAAATATAGATGGAGGTTTTTATGATTGACACGAAGTATTTTGACCATACGATTTTGAAGGCGGAGGCAACGGAGGCGCAGGTTGCAAAGATCTGCGAGGAGGCGCTCGCGAATCATTTTGCGTCCGTGTGTGTGAACCAGTATTATACGAAGTTTGTGGCGGAGAAACTCGCGGGCTCCGATGTGGATGTCTGCACGGTTGTCGGGTTTCCGCTTGGCATGTCGGACACCAGAGTAAAGGCTTTTGAGACGAAGGCTGCGATTGAGGACGGCGCGACCGAGGTGGATATGGTGATCAATGTCGGCGCGTTAAAGGACGGGAAGGATGAGTACATCTTAAACGAGATCCGCACCTTAAAGGAGGTCTGCGGCAGCAGGGCCGTGCTCAAGGTGATTATCGAGACCTGTCTTTTGACCGGGGAGGAGAAGGTGAAGGCATGCGAGCTCTCTAAGGAAGCCGGAGCCGATTTTGTCAAGACATCCACCGGATTTTCGACCGGCGGGGCGAAAGCGGAGGACGTGGCCCTAATGCGGAAGACGGTTGGGGATGCGATGGGAGTCAAGGCTTCCGGCGGCATCCACACGGCGGAGGAAGCGCAGGCGATGCTTGACGCCGGGGCAAACCGTCTCGGAACGAGCGCAACGCTTGCGATTATCGGAAAATAAGAACCGGAGGCACGAATGAACACAATTTTAATCGGAATTGCGGGAGGAACCGGGAGTGGGAAGACCACCCTTGCGGATAAAGTCGTGGACAGTTTCGGCAGTGACGAGGTGAGTATTCTGCGCCATGACAGCTACTATAAAAGACATGACAATATGACTTATGAGGAGAGGAGCCTGCTGAATTACGATCATCCGGACGCGTTTGACACGGAGCTTTTATGCGCGCATATCCGGACGCTAAAGGAAGGAAAGCCGATCCGGATGCCGGTGTACGATTATACCGTTCATAATCGTTCGGATCGGACCGTGCAGGTGAATCCGGCGCCGGTGATCGTTCTGGAGGGGATTTTGATTTTTGCGGAGGCGGGGCTCTGTGACCTGATGGATATCAAGGTGTTTGTGGACACGGATGCGGATGTGCGGATTCTCCGGAGGATTGTCAGGGATGTCAAAGACCGCGGCCGTTCGCTCGACAGTGTCATCAGCCAGTATCTGACCACGGTAAAACCGATGCACGAGCAGTTTGTCGAGCCGAGCAAGCGGCGGGCCGATATCATTATCCCGGAAGGCGGAGAGAATGTGGTGGCGCTTGATATGCTGATTCAGCGGGTGCGAAAGCATCTGAACGGAAATTAAAGGAGGGAAAGAGAGAGGAAATAGTTATGGGAGAGACTGAAAACAGACAGATGCTGGTGCTGTTCGGGGTGATTGTGGCGGCTCTTTTGACGATTCTGGTTTCCATATTGGGACTCGGGATGCCGGCGGTGCCAGTGTGTGTGATAATATTGCTTGAGGCCGGAATGGCTCTGTGTCTGCATGATGTTCCTGTCTGGCTGCACGGCCTTGTGGTGCTCGCAGAGATACTTGTGGGGGCGCTTGCGGGAAAGCTGATTTTTATGGTGCTTTGCGCGGCAATGTATCTGGTTTTTATACTTTCACTTCGTTTTTGGAGAGGATGATATGCGGGGAAGGACTTTTACAGGGCGGTTTTACGGGCGGTAAAAGTCCTTTTTGCGTGAGAAAAGGGACAGGAAAAGGAGGCGCATAGAGCATGGAGCGCGTATTGATCGTTTGCTCGAGGGAAATCTGTTACCGGTCGAGCAATTTTTTTGCACATCAGATCGGGGCGGCGTATGAGGAGGCCGGATTTCGTGCCGACATCTGCGAACTGTCGGAGGAGGATGACATGGATGCGGTGTTAGAGCCGTTGCTGGGAAAGCCGTACCGTCTGATTCTGGATTTCAACTCCAAACTGCCGCACTTTGAGATGGAGGACGGCGTGCCGTATCTCGACCGGCTGTGCGGCCCGTTTTTTGATTACCTTGTGGATCATCCGCTGTTTCATCACAATGCGCTGATGACGAAGGCGAAAAATATGCATGCGCTGGTACTCGACGAGGGACAGCGGGATTATGTAAAGGCGTGCTATCCGCAGGTTTGCAGCGTGGATATGCTTCCGCTGGGAGCCACGCAGGCGCTCTATGAGGGGGAGAAGGCAAACGAGTGCCGGATTTTATTTCCGGGAACGTATGACAGCCCGGAAGGGATTTATGAGATCGTAAAGGCGTCGCCGGAGCCTTTCTGCGGGCTGATGAAACAGGTGATCGAGCGCAGGACGGCGGAACCGCTGCTTTCGATGGAGCGGGCGTTTGCGCAGGTGTTAGAGGAAATCGGCATGGAGCTTTCGGCGGAACGGTTTGCGCTGTTTATGAATGCGATGTATGCGTCGGACGCGTTTATCCGGGATTATTTTCGAAAGAAGGCGCTTGACGCGCTGCTGCGCCGCAGGCTTCCGGTCACCGTGATGGGGGAGGGCTGGGAGAAGTACCGGTATGCGGATGAGAGCAGTTTAAAGAGGGAGCGTGCGGTGCCGTTCGGGCTGTCCTTTGAGCGGATTGCCAAAGAGCACATTCTGCTGAATGTGTCACCGATTTTTAACCGGGGGATGCACGACCGGATTCCGGCCGGCATGGCGAATCACACCGTGGTGCTCACGGAGCAAAATCCGTGGGTGGAGACTCATTTTGCGGTGGGGGAGGAGCTGGCATGCTATGATCTGGCAGAGCTTTCCTCGCTCGGCGAGCTGGCGGGGGAACTGGTTGAAAGTCCGGGGCGGCGGCAGCGGATGGCGGAGGCGGCCTACCGGAAGTTTCTTGCGTGCCACAGCTGGGCGTGCCGGGCGCAGGAGATCCTGGCGCTTGCCGACGCGCTGCCGCGGGATGTGACGGGAGGCACGAGATGAAACAGAATTATCAGAAGTTACTGGATGAAACGATCATGCGCGCGGAAAAAAATCATGAGGTTCCGACGCTCCTGTTGCACAGCTGCTGTGCGCCGTGCAGTTCTTACTGCCTCGAGTATCTGTCGGATTATTTTCGGATCACGGTATTTTATTACAATCCGAATATTTACCCCGAGGAGGAATACCGCATGCGCGCGGAGGAACAGCGGCGGCTGATTGCGCAGCTTCCGGCGAAGCATCCGATTTCTTTTGTGGAGGGCAGATACGAAAAGGAGCGGTTCTACGAGACCGTGCGCGGTTTTGAGGAAGAAAAAGAGGGCGGGGAGCGCTGTTTTCGCTGCTACGAGCTGCGTCTGCGGGAGGCTGCAGAGCAGGCGCTTTTGATGGGGGCCGATTATTTTACGACGACGCTGTCGATCAGTCCGCTGAAAAATGCGGGAAAGCTAAATGAGATCGGGGATGGGCTTGCGGCCGAGTACGGGATTTCTTATCTCAATTCGGATTTCAAGAAGAGAAACGGTTACAAGCGATCGGTCGAACTGTCGGAACAATACGGGATGTACCGCCAGTATTACTGCGGATGTGTGTTTTCAAAACGGCAGCGCGACGCGGAGATTGCGGCGAGGACCGCGGCGGAGTCAGCTGCGGCAGGTGCGGCGGGAAAAGAGAGTTTGCAGGAGAAAAGAAAGTGAGGATACTAATATGGCACAGTTGTGGGGCGGACGGTTTACAAAGGAGACGGACAGGCTTGTCTATCAGTTTAACGCGTCCATTTCGTTTGATCAGAAGTTTTACAGACAGGATATCGAGGGGAGTATCGCGCATGTGAAAATGCTCGGAAAGCAGGGGATTTTAACCGGGGAGGAGACAGATGCGATCGTGAGCTGTCTCGGGGAGATTCGCGATGACGTGGAGGCCGGACGCCTCGCGATTACCGATGAGTACGAGGACATTCACAGTTTTGTGGAGGCGAAGCTGATAGAGCGGCTCGGTGATACCGGAAAGAAGCTGCACACCGGGCGCAGCCGCAACGACCAGGTGGCGCTTGACATGCGGCTTTTCACCAGACAGGAAGTACGGCATACGGACGAACTGTTAGCGGAGCTTTTGTCCGTGATTCTTAAAATCATGGAGGCGCACACGGAGACGATTATGCCGGGCTTTACCCATCTGCAGAAGGCGCAGCCGGTGACGCTTGCGCATCATATGGGCGCGTATTTTGAGATGTTTAAGCGCGACAGGCTGCGTTTGCGGGATATTTATGAGCGCATGAATTACTGCCCGCTCGGCTCCGGCGCGCTCGCGGGAACCACCTATCTGCTTGACCGGGATTATACGGCGGAACTGCTCGGCTTTTACGGGCCGACGCTAAACAGTATGGACGGGGTGTCGGACCGGGATTATCTGATTGAGTTTTTGTCCGCCTGCGCCACGATCATGATGCATCTGAGCCGCTTTTCCGAGGAAATTATCATCTGGAATTCGAATGAATACCAGTTTGTGGAGATTGACGACGCCTACAGTACCGGGAGCAGCATTATGCCGCAGAAAAAAAATCCCGATATCGCCGAGCTTGTGCGCGGCAAGACCGGCCGCGTCTACGGGGCGCTCATGTCGCTTTTGACTGCGATGAAAGGAATCCCGCTGGCATATAATAAGGATATGCAGGAGGATAAGGAGCTGGCCTTTGACGCGATGGATACGGTAAAAGGCTGTATCGCGTTGTTTTGCGGCATGCTTTCCACGATGAAATTCCATACCGAGACCATGCGCGCCTCGGCGAACAACGGTTTTACGAATGCGACGGACGCGGCGGACTATCTGGTGAACCACGGCGTGCCGTTTCGGGATGCGCACGGAATCGTGGGTCAGATTGTGCTTTTCTGCATCAATAAGGGGATTGCGATTGACGATATGAGTCTTGCGGAGCTGAAAGAGATCTGTCCGGTGTTTGAGGAAGATATCTACGAGGCGATTTCGATGGAGACCTGTGTGAATAAACGCCTGACGGTGGGCGCACCGGGAAAGGCGGCGATGGAACAGGTGATTGCGCAGGAGCAGGCATGGATGCAGGAGATGGAAGCGCAAAGAACACAAGGTTGAAAAATTTACAAAAAGGGTATTGCATTTTTATGCATTCTGTCATAAGATAACAGGGAACGACATATGTCCGCAGTGGACGGACAAAACAGGAAAAATGTCGATGCTGGTGAAAAAAGTCTGAGCAGAGAAAGCGTGTAAATTTTTTCAGATGACGGAAAGGGCATGGTTATTGACATGAGTGAAAAGTTGAGAGTGGGTATTCTGGGCGGTACCGGTATGGTCGGACAGCGGTTTATTTCCCTGCTGGAGAATCATCCGTGGTTTGAGGTGACAACGATCGCGGCGAGCCCCCGGAGCGCAGGAAAGACGTATGAGGAGGCGGTCGGCGGCCGCTGGAAAATGGATGCGCCGATGCCGGAGGCAGTGAAAAAGATTGTGGTTATGAATGTCAACGAGGTGGAGAAGGTTGCGGCGGAGGTGGACTTCGTATTTTCTGCGGTCGATATGACAAAGGAAGAGATCAAAAAGATCGAGGAGGACTACGCGAAGACGGAGACGCCGGTTGTCTCGAACAACAGCGCCCACAGATGGACGCCTGACGTGCCGATGGTCGTGCCGGAAATCAATCCGGAGCATATGGATGTCATCCGCTATCAGAGGGAGCGTCTCGGAACCGAGAGAGGTTTTGTTGCCGTGAAGCCGAACTGCTCGATTCAGAGTTACGCGCCGGTGTTGACCGCATGGAAAGCGTTCGAGCCTTACGAGGTGGTTGCGACGACCTATCAGGCGATCTCGGGCGCAGGGAAGACGTTTGCCGACTGGCCGGAGATGGAGGGAAATATCATTCCGTTTATCGGCGGCGAGGAGGAAAAGTCCGAGCGGGAGCCGCTGCGCATCTGGGGACATATTGATGCGGAGAAGAAAGCGATCGTTCCGGCGGAGTCTCCGGTGATTACCTGCCAGTGCATCCGCGTACCGGTGTTAAACGGCCACACGGCGGCGGTGTTCGTGAAGTTCCGGAAGAAACCGACAAAGGAGCAGCTGATTGCGGCGCTTACAGACTTCCGCGGCGTGCCGCAGGAGCTTGCGCTGCCGAGCGCGCCGAAGCAGTTTATCCGGTACTGTGAGGAGGAGAACAGGCCGCAGGTCACACTTGACGTGATGTACGAGAACGGCATGGGCGTATCAGTCGGACGCCTCAGGGAAGATACCGTGTATGACTGGAAGTTCGTGGGATTGTCCCACAACACGGTCCGCGGCGCGGCCGGCGGAGCGGTACTCTGCGCGGAGCTTTTAAAGGCGCAGGGGTATATCACAAAAAAATAGACGGGATCGGGACTGCCGTGCAGATTTCTGTGCGGCAGTTTTTTCGGTGCAGGCAAAAGCTCGAATTTGGAAGGAATTTGTAAAAAAGGATTGAAAAACCTCTGTAAAGTATCTTATACTGGTATTGTATGTATTGAAACAATACGAAGAAGAGGAAATGAAAAAGTGGGAATTACGGCTATTTTGTCACTTCTGAGCGGAGTGGCGCTGTTTTTGTTCGGGATGTCCCTGATGGGGGACGGACTCAAAAAGGTGGCGGGCAACAAGTTAGAGCTGATTTTGTACAAGCTGACGAACACGCCGATCAAGGGCGTGCTGCTCGGAGCCGTCGTGACGGCGATTATTCAGTCGTCCTCGGCGACCTCCGTGATGGTTGTCGGATTTGTAAATTCGGGGATGATGAAAGTTTCCCAGGCGATCGGCATTATCATGGGCGCGAATATCGGGACGAGTATCACGGGCTGGATTCTGTGCCTGTCCTACATTGACGGCTCAGGCGGGATCGCGCAGCTTTTGTCCACCGCGACGATTTCTGCAGTCGTGGCGATTGTCGGCATCATCTTTAAGATGGTGTTAAAAAAGGCGGCATATCACAATATCGGCGATATTATGCTGGGTTTTTCGATTCTGATGATGGGGATGCAGACGATGAGCGGGGCGGTGGCGCCGCTAAAGGAGAATGAACATTTTGTCAATGCGCTGACGATGTTTTCCAATCCGTTTATGGGGATTCTTGTCGGAATCCTGATCACGGCGGTCTTACAGAGCGCCTCGGCCTCGGTCGGTATCTTGCAGGCGCTGTCCGTGACCGGTTCCGTCAGCTTTTCCGCGGCACTTCCGATCATTATGGGAATCGGCGTGGGAGCGGCCTGTCCGGTTCTGCTCTCGTCCATCGGGACAAATAAAAACGGAAAGCGGACCGCGCTGATCTATCTGATCAACGATTTGTTCGGAATGATTTTCTGGTCGATCGTGTTCTATTCGGTCAATGCCTTTGTACATTTTTCGTTTATGGATGCGGTGATGAATCCGGTGTGGATTGCACTGATGAATACGGTCTTCCGCACGGCGACGATTGCGGTGCTTCTTCCGTGCATACGCCTGATTGAAAAGCTGGTGTTTCGGCTCGTGAAGGATACAAAGGAGGATATGGACGAGCAGGCGGATTTTGATCTGCTCGAGGAGCGTTTTCTGGCCTATCCGGATCTGGCTATCAAACAGAGCCATCTTGCGATGAACGGGATGGCAAAGAAGGCGCGGAAAAATATCCTGCGCGCCTTTTCCCTTCTGTGGGATTACTCGGATGAAAAATATAATAAAGTACAGGAAAAGGAAAACCTCATTGACAAATATGAGGATAAGCTCGGAACCTACCTGATGCAGCTGACCGGGCGGGAGATGGCGATATCTCAGACGAAGCAGGTGTCAAAGTTTCTGCACACCATCACCGACTTTGAGCGTCTGGGGGACCACGCGGTAAATATTTCGAGGGTTGCGGCGGAGTTAAATGATAAAAAGATTCTGTTTTCCGAGGATGCAAAGCGTGAGCTTGAGGTTGTGCTTGCCGCAGACCGGGAGATTGTGGCTATGACGGTGACGGCGTTTGTCGAGGATGACCTGCAGGTTGCGGAGCAGGTGGAACCGCTTCGTGAGCTGATCACGATCCTGTGCAACGATTTAAAGTCACATCATATCACAAGACTTCAGAACGGGAAATGCGAGATGAAGCACGGATTTGCGTTTAACGATCTGCTGACGAACCTCGAGCGTATCGGCGCGCATTGTTCGAATGTGGCGGTCGCAATGATCGAGCTTGAGGCGGAGGAATTTGACACGCACGAATACATAAAAAGCGTGCGCGAGCGGAAAAACGCGGCGTATCGGGCATGCTTTGCGCAGTATGAGGAGAGATACAGCATCGCTCCCCGCGCGAAAAAGAACAAAAAGAAATAGGGCGACGGCAAGAGGGACACTTTTGGGAGAAAAGCGTCCTTTTTTATTGGTTGAATATAAAGTTAAAAAATGATATAATTTTCAATAGATTATAGTCAGGGGGAAAGGTGTCATGGTGGTAAAAACATCTGTGTTAAAAGAGCTGGAAGCGGCCTACGGACAGGACGGAAATCAGCTCATCACGCTGTACGGGCGCGCGGATTCCGAAAAGGAAGTGCTGCTGCGGGCATTTTTGCAGAACAAGAAATATTTTTATTACCGTGCCGGAGCCGCTTCCCCGAAGGAGCAGTGCAGCCGGATGGGGCGTGAGGTCGCGGACCGGTTCGGCGTCTCGCTTGCCAGGCACACCTACGAGGAATATTTTAACCGCATCCGAAGCGGCGGGCCCGTCAAGCTCGTCGTCGTGATCGACGAGTTTCAGTATATCGCGAAAAAGGACAGCACGTTTTTAGAGGCGGTCTTAAAGCTTAAGGCGCGCAGGCTCTATCCCGGGCCGGTGCTGATTCTGCTCTGCAGCTCCGCGGTCGCATGGATGGAAAAGGAGGCCATGGGGCTGTTCGGGGAGAGCGGAGCGAAAAAGATCAACCAGAAAATCAAACTCGGGAATCTGAATTTCCTTGAGGTGGTCCGCGCACTGCCGGAATACCCGGTTGCGGAATGCATTAAGGTGTATGGGATTGTCGGCGGGGTGCCCGGCTACTTAAACCGCTGGAATCCGAAGGCGGATATCCGCACCAATATCTGCCGGCTGATTCTCGCGCAAAGCGGATATATGCATTCCGCGGCGGAGGAATTGATCGGGGCTTCCCTCAGGGAACTCTCGGTGTATGAGACGATTCTTGCCAATATCGCGGCCGGGTGTGTCAAGTTAAACGACCTGTATTTGACGACCGGATTTTCCCGGGCCAAAATCAGCGTCTACATGAAAAATCTGTCGGCGTTTGACATTGTGGAGAAGGTGGTTTCGTTTGAGACCGGCGGCTGGGAGAACGCAAAAAAGGGAATTTACCGGATTCGGGACAACTATGTGAATTTTTGGTTCCGCTTTATCTACCCCAATCTGTCGGATTTGTATATGATGAGTGCGGAAAAATTCTATGATGCTCACATTGCACCGGGGCTTGACGCCTATCTGAACCGTTATTTTGCGGAGGTCTGCATGGAGTATCTGGGCCTGCTCGGGATGGTGGGAAAGCTGCCGCTTAAGATTAAAAAGATGGGGACGTGGGTTGGCAAGGAGGGGACGATCGACATCATCGCACAAAACGAAATCCGTCAGAATATGGTGGGAGCCTGCAACTGGGACAGACCTGCGTTTACGATGGAGATGTGCGAGGAGTTGTTTACGAGCATGAAGCTTGCGAAGATTTCCGCGGAGTATTACTTTTTGTTCTCCGCAAAGTCCTTTGCGCCGGAGGTTGCGGCGATGGCGGAGGCGGACCGGCGGTTTGTGCTGGTGGATATGAATGAGTTATAAATTTTGAGACAGATGTTGGAGGAAGTGTCGTTGGCGAAGTCATTGATTATCACGGAGAAACCGAGTGTGGCGCAGGAATTTGCCAGGATTTTGGGGGTGTCCGGACGAAATGACGGATATATAGAGAATGATGCCTATGTGATTACCTGGTGCGTGGGTCATCTGGTGGAGATGGTATATCCGGAGGAGTACGATGCGCGTTACAAAAAGTGGCGTCTCGAAGATTTACCGTTTTTGCCGCAGGAATACAAATATCAGGTCATACCGAATGTGAAAAGACAGTATGATGTGGTACACAGGATGCTTTACAGGGAGGATATCGAAACGGTCTACTGGGCAGGCGATGCCGGGAAAGAGGGACAGACCATCGAGGAAAATATTCGGAGGTTCGGCGGAGTCAGAGAGGGAATGCGCGAACTGCGCGTGTGGATTGACTCCCAGACCGAGGAGGAGATTCTGCGCGGACTGCGCGAGGCAAAGGAGATGTCGGAGTACGACAATCTCGCAAAGTCGGGCATCATGCGCACGATGGAAGACTATGCGATGGGAATCAATTTTTCCAGAGTCATGTCGGTCAGATACGGGAAGCTGCTAAATGACGCGGCGGGAACCAAAAGCTATACCGCGATTGCCGTGGGACGCGTGATGACCTGTGTGCTCGGCATGGTGGTGATCCGGGAGCGGGAAATCCGCGATTTTACCGAGACGCCGTTTTACCGCGTTGTCGGACGGTTTGCAGCGGCCGGGGACGCGGAGACGGCCGGGGACGGCCGTGCGGCAGCCGGGGACGCGGAGACGGCGGGAGACGGCCGTGCGGCAGCGGGCGGTTTCGTGTCTGCCGAGTGGAAGGCCGTGGAGGGGACAAGATATTATGAGTCGCCCCTTTTGTATAAGGAGAACGGCTTTCGGAAGGAGGAGAGCGCCAGGGAACTGATTTCCTCACTGGAGGGAAAAGAGGTGCATGTCCGGACCGTGGAGAGGGGGATTTCCAGAAAGAAGGCGCCGCTGCTGTTTAATCTGGCGGAGCTTCAGGCGGAGTGTGCAAAGCGCTTTAAAATCAGCCCGGACGAGACCCTGCAGGCGGCGCAGGAGCTGTACGAGAGGAAGCTGACGACCTACCCGAGAACGGATGCGCGTGTGCTGTCGTCTGCGGTGGCGAAGGAAATCAGCCGCAATGTCGGCGGCCTGAAAAAGTATTCGCCCGTGGCGGAGTTTGCCGAACGTGTTTTAAAGGAGGGACGTTATCGGAATATCGCGCGCACTTCCTACACGGATGACGCCAAGGTTACGGACCACTATGCGATTATCCCGACCGGTCAGGTGACGGAGCTCGGGAAATTGACAGAACTGCAGCGGGGGGTGTACGACATGATCGTGCGGCGGTTTTTGAGTATTTTTTACCCCGCTGCGGAGTATGAAACGGTAAAACTGATCGTGTCGGCGGACGGGGAAATGTTTTTTGCCTCCGCAAAATCGTTAAAGACGCCCGGATATCTTGAGATTGCCGGAATCCCGAAGAAAAACGTGGGAAACGGCGAGGAGGAGGCGGACGAGGAGAGCGAGGACAACGGTGCGGCGCTTTTTGCCCTTGCGGCGCGGACAAAGGAGGGAGACGTGCTCTCTGTGGGCGGCTATTCGATCAAAGAAGGGAAAACTTCGTCGCCGAAGCGCTATACCTCCGGTTCGATGGTGCTCGCGATGGAAAATGCGGGACAGCTGATTGAGGACGAGGAGCTGCGGGCGCAGATTAAGGGCTCGGGTATCGGCACCTCGGCCACAAGGGCCGAGATTATCAAAAAGCTTGTCCGCGTCGGCTATCTGAATCTGAACAAAAAGACACAGGTGCTCAGTCCCATGCGGCTTGGAGAAATGATTTTTGAGGTGGTGAGCATGACGGTGCCGGCGCTTTTGAATCCGAAGATGACCGCCTCGTGGGAGAAGGGGCTTGACGGTATCACCAGAGGAAGCGTCGTCATGGAGGACTACCGGGAAAAGCTCGAGGATTTCATCCGCAGAGAGACCGTCGCCATGATTGAAAACGATCTGACGGGCCGGGTGGCGGAGCGCATCCGGCCGTTCGTCGGCAAGGGAGGAAAGGGGATTGCGGCAAAGCGTCCGATCGGCGTCCCCTGCCCGGCCTGCGGCGGCGAGATGGAGACGACGCCGTTTGGCTACGGCTGCAGCAACTATAAGAGGGACGGCTCGGGCTGTAAATTTTCCGTCGGCACGATCGCAGGGCGGGATCTGTCCGAGGAGGAGGTGCGGGCGCTGCTTTCGGACGGTCATACGGAAGTCTTAAGCGGTTTCGTCTCGAGGGCAAAAAAGAAGTTCGACGCAGCGTTACGATTAGAACGCGATGAGAAGGGCAAGCCGTCGATTCACTTTGATTTTTCGCGGAATCAGCCCAAACTCCTCGAGGGGGTCACATGCCCGGTCTGCGGAGCCGGAATGGAAATCACGCCGTTTGGTTACAGCTGCGTGCGGCGCAGTGAGAATCCGGACGCGTGTTATTTTTCGGTCGGGAAGATTGCGGGAAAATCTGTCGGCGTGGACGATCTCGCGGCGCTTTTGAAAAACGGAAGAACGGAACTGATCCGGGGATTTACGTCGAAAAATAAAAAGAAATTTAACGCGCGTCTCGTGCTCGAGACGGCGGAGGACGGGAAAAAGAACGTAGTTTTTGACTTTTCCGGAAACGAGGCGGAGGCGGTCGCGGACGTGGTATGCCCGATGTGCGGCGGCGCCGTCCTCGTGAAATCGTTCGGCTACGGCTGTGCCAATTATGACCCGGACAATCCGGACAGCTGCCGCTTTTCGATCGGGACAATGGCCGGAAAAGACCTGAACGTCTCCCAGGTGCAGGAGCTTTTGCAAAATGGGAGAACCGAAACGATCCGCGGCTTTAAGTCAAAGGCAGGCAAGAAATTCGACGCCTGCGTGGCGTTGGAGCGGGATGAGACGGGCGCGATTTTTGCGAGATTTGATTTTGAACATGTCGAGGCAAAGCGGGTGAAGGATGTGAAATGTCCGATCTGCGGCGGCGAGATTGTCCAGACGTCGTTCGGCTTCGGCTGCGCGAATTATGTGAAGGACGATGCGTCAAGCTGCCGCTTTTCCGTCGGAAAGATGGCCGGGAAGGCGCTGACGGAGGCGCAGGTGAAGGAGCTGCTCACCAACGGGAGAACCGGGACAATCCGCGGTTTTAAGTCGAAGACGGGGAAGAAATTTGACGCCAGAGTGGTGCTGAACCGGAATGAGGAAACAGGGAAGATTACGGGGTTAAAATTTGACTTTAACGATCTCGAAGCGCCGAGGGTGAAGGATGTGAAGTGCCCGATGTGCGGAGGCGAGATTGTAAAGACGATGTTCGGTTTCGGCTGTGCGAATTACGCGAAAGACGATCCGGCAAGCTGCCGTTTTTCCATCGGGAAAATCGCGGGAGTCACGCTGAAGGAATCGCAGGTCAAAGAGCTGTTGCTGCGGGGGAAAACCGAGGTGATACAGGGATTTGTCGCAAAGACCGGAATGAAATTCGATGCGCCGTTAAAGCTGACGCCGGAGGGACAGGTGGCCTTTGATTTTCCGGAGAAGCCAAAGCCGGCAGAGACGGATGTCAAATGTCCGAAATGCGGAATGCTGTTAAAGAAAGGCCAGTGGTGCTATGAGTGTGAATGCGGATTTCGGGTATTTCATACCGTGGCGCAGGTGCCCCTGTCGGAGGAGATCATAAAGGAGCTGTTTGCGACCGGAAAGACGAGCAATAAGGTAAGCGGGTTTGTGTCAAAGGCGGGAAATCCGTTCGAGACCTGTCTGAAATTCGAGGACGACCGCATTTTATTTGACTTTGACAATCCGGGCGGTGCGGGGGAGACGCCCCAAAGGGGCGCAGAGCACCCGGACGGCCCGCCGGAACCCGTGATGGCAGCCGTGACAGCGGCGGAGGAGGAATATGAAAGTATTAAACCGTGACCAGATTAAATATTTTGCGATGTTTGCGATGCTGTTAAACCACATCGCAGGTATCTTTCTCGAACCCGGGACGCTGCTCGCGGAACTGTTTTTTGATACAGGCTATTTCACGGCCATCACAATGTGCTATTTTATGGTGGAGGGGTATCAGTATACCCGCTCAAAAAGGAACTACGGAATCCGCCTGTTTCTCTTTGCGCTTGTATCGCAGTTCCCGTTTCAGTTCGCATTTGACCACGGCGGTCTGAGCATGATCTACACGCTCTTCTGCTGTTTTCTGATCCTGGTGGTGCGCGAGCGGGTGGAAAGTCCGGCGCTGAGGAAGTTTCTGCAGGTGCTGCTTGCGTTTGCGACTGCAGTCGGCGACTGGCCGTTTTTTGCGGCGGCGTTTGTCATCCTTTTCGATGAGGCGCGGCTTGGAAAGCGGCGGTTTTGGGATACCTATATATTCGGAGTGATCGGCTTCGGGCTGCTGCAGGGACTTAGCTATGCCGGTATGATGTCCCCGGCAAAGGCCGTGTTATGTGCGGCGGGCGCATGCCTCGGCATGCTCTCGAGCGGCTTTGTCCTGCGTTATCTCTACAACGGAAAACGGGCGGAGCACGGGCGCAATCTGTCAAAGTGGTTTTTCTATATTTTTTATCCGGCGCATCTGTTGATTCTCGGCGTCATAGCCCGCATGTGAAGCATGCGCGGGCACATCATCGACAAATCGGGGAGCACGGCTCCTTTTATATAAATAAAAGCATATCGCGGATATGAAAGTTAAAAATGGGAGGATGAAAGAAAATGGAACAGGTAAAAATCAGCAGTCTGTATGACCTGAATGAGACGATTGCGGCGGAGCTGTTTGAGGGACTCACATATCCCTGGGAGGCCCTGGCGAAAATCAGCGACTTTATTAAGAACCTGGGCCCCACGCTGGATGCGGAGCGGTTTGAACAGTGGAAAGAGGATGTCTGGGTGGCAAGAAGCGCGCGGGTCGCGCCGACCGCATTGTTAAATGGACCTTTAATTATTGATGAAGATGCGGAAATCAGGCACTGTGCATTTGTGCGCGGCAGCGCGATTGTCGGGAAGAACTGTGTCGTGGGCAATTCCACGGAGCTGAAAAACGTCGTGCTGTTCAACCGCGTGCAGGTGCCGCATTACAATTATGTCGGCGATTCGATTCTCGGTTTTAAGGCGCATATGGGCGCCGGTTCCATCACGTCAAATGTGAAGTCAGACAAGACACTGGTGGTTGTAAAAGGTGAAAACGAAAAAATTGAAACAGGATTAAAGAAATTTGGCGCCATGCTGGGCGATTGTGTGGAGGTGGGGTGTAACTCGGTGCTGAATCCTGGCACGGTTGTCGGTCCGCACACGAACATCTATCCGCTGTCGTCGGTGCGCGGCGTGATTCCGGCGGATTCCATCTATAAAAACAGAAACGAAATTGCGGAGAAGCGCTGAGAGGCGAAAGTTATGAAAAGAAACGGAATGTATGCCGGGCGTATCCTCGGATTGGCTGTACTGACGGCACTGTTTGCCGTCGGATGTGGGAGTCAGGAACAGGAACATACCACCGGCCAGGCGGCGGAAACGGAAAACCATGAGCCGAACGGCGGTGCAGGCGGCGCTGCCGGTGAGGAGCATAGCGCAGGCACGGAGGCGGAGGGCCCCCGCGGAGAGGAAGCGCAGGGGGACGGGATTTCTTTTACTTCCTGCGGAATGACGATATCGCTTCCTGCGGACTGGAGAGAGCGTTATCTGATTGTGGAGGATGCGGGCGGGTTCTCCGTTTACCAGAAAGCTTCCTATGAGAAGACGGAGGGGATGGGGTACCTGTTTGGTTTAAGCCGCGGCACGGAGTACTGGAATTACGGCGCAGGGGAGACGCTGCTGGCCTATACGGAAGGCGGAACACTCTACTATCTGTTGCAGCCGACCGATTTTCCGTGTGATACGGAAGATAAGGCTCTGTGTGACGAGTATCAGGAGATGTCCAAAGATGTGGAAGGTATTGTGGATTCCGTCTCAATTGAGGAGGAGGCTTACCTGGATGCAGAAGAGTATGTGATTCCGGTCAGCAGCATTTTACCGCTGTCGGAGGATGTGCTGTTAAATTATAGCGGCAATGAACTGTGGATTGCGAAAAACGAAATTTATGCCAGACACGGGAGAAAATTTCAGAATGAATTTCTGCAGGGCTATTTTGACAGCTGCAGCTGGTATGAGGGAACGGCGGAGCCGGAGCAGTTTTCGGAGTCTGTCTTAAGTGAGCTTGAGCAGGAGAATGTTAAGCGGATTGCCGCCCGTGCAGAGGTTCTTGCAGAGGAAAATCCGTATCCGAAAGAATATAAGACCGGGGAGACCGTAAAGGCGGATCTGACGGGAGACGGTGTGACGAATACCGTGAGTTACCAGGTGAAGGACGAGGGAAACGACGCGTATTCTTATCGTCTGACGATAGACGGCGTGACGTTTGAACTCGGGGAAACCATTGTCATGTGTACGCCCGTGACAGACGTGTTTTATATCACCGATATCACGACATACGAGGCGGGGCTCGAGATTGCAGTGCTTGACGAGGGGCCGAGCGGGGATCCGGAGACTCATTTTTTCCGCTATGACGGAGAGGCGCCCGTCTATTTGGGCGCGGTAAGCGGATTCCCGTTTCCCGAGCAGAATTTCGGGAGAAACGGGTTTGACGGAACGGGCGGAATTGTAGGCCGCGGACGTGTGGATCTGATAGAGACGGCCTATACGGAGGATTATTGGCGGTATGACTTTGAGGCGGGAAAAATCGAGGAGGATAGCGGCAGATTTTACAATTTCTACTATTATATACCGCATGAACTCTATGTCGATTTGCCGGTACACCGCCGGATGGATGCGTCGTCAGAGACGGATCTCATCCCTGCCGGGCAGAAGGTTTATTTCCTTTCCACCGACGGGGAAGCGTGGATTTATGTGAAGGGGAAGGACGGAACGGCCGGTTATATGCAGGTGCGGCAGGAGCAGGTGGCGGAGGTCGCAAAGCCGGCCGCAGAAGTGTTTTCCGGGCTCGACTATTTTGATTAGCCAAAGCCAAATATAAAGTGTGAATAAAATACAGGAAACCTCTGGACTATTTTTACAAAATGTGCGAAAATAAATCCGGTATGTTAAATGCGTAACAATGTCTGCTACATACAGTTTTATCAAGTGAAAGGAGTCTTAAGAATGATTTACACGAAGGAAGTTGAAAACATGTGTCCGGTGGCAAAGGGCGCAAAACATGAGCCAGCTCCGATCCCGGAAGAAGGCAAATGGGTACATTCTAAAAAAATTGAAGATATTTCTGGTTTCACACACGGTGTGGGCTGGTGTGCACCGCAGCAGGGTGCCTGCAAGCTCTCCCTCAATGTAAAGAACGGCGTGATCGAGGAAGCGCTCGTTGAGACGATCGGCTGCTCCGGCATGACGCATTCCGCAGCGATGGCTGCCGAAGTTTTACAGGGGAAAACCATTCTCGAGGCATTGAATACAGACCTTGTCTGCGATGCGATCAACACGGCGATGAGAGAGCTGTTCTTACAGATTGTATACGGACGTACACAGAGTGCATTTTCCGATGACGGTCTTGCAATCGGCGCAGGCCTTGAGGATCTCGGAAAAGGGCTTCGTTCCCAGGTCGGCACGATGTACGCGACAAAGGAGAAAGGCGTCCGCTATCTCGAGATGGCGGAAGGCTATGTGACCGGGATTGCCCTCAATGAGGACAACGAGGTAATCGGCTATCAGTTCGTTTCCCTCGGAAAGATGACTGACTTTATCAAAAAAGGCGATGACCCGAACACCGCATGGGAGAAGGCAAAAGGACAGTACGGCCGCGTGGCGGACGCTGCGAAGATCATCGACCCGCGTGTAGAGTAGAAACGGACGAAAGTGAGTCATCATGCTTGCATGTTTGACGGGAAAGGAGAAAATTAATATCATGGCATTATTTGAATCATATGAGAGAAGAATTCCGCAGATTAACGCTGTGCTGAATAATTATGGAATCAGCTCCATCGAAGAAGCTGAGAAAATCACAAAGGATGCTGGACTCGACGTGTATGAGCAGGTGAAGAAAATCCAGCCGATCTGTTTTGAGAACGCATGCTGGGCATACACCGTAGGTGCGGCGATCGCGATCAAAAAGGGTGCGGTGAGAGCTGCGGATGCGGCTGCGGCGATCGGAGAGGGACTTCAGGCATTCTGTATCCCGGGTTCCGTCGCAGACCACAGAAAGGTAGGACTTGGACACGGAAACCTCGGCAAGATGCTGCTCGAGGAGGAGACCGAGTGCTTCTGCTTTCTCGCGGGACATGAGTCCTTTGCGGCTGCGGAGGGCGCGATCGGTATCGCGGAGAAGGCGAATAAAGTACGCCAGAAACCGCTCCGCGTCATCTTAAACGGACTTGGAAAGGACGCTGCGCAGATTATCTCCCGTATCAACGGATTTACCTTTGTGGAGACGCAGTATGACTACAAAGAGGCGAAATTAAACGTTGTCTATGAGAAGCCGTATTCCGACGGGCTTCGCGCAACCGTAAAATGCTACGGCGCGGACGACGTGCAGGAAGGTGTAGCGATCATGCATCACGAGAATGTCGGTGTTTCCATCACCGGTAATTCCACCAACCCGACACGTTTCCAGCATCCGGTTGCAGGTACATACAAAAAGGAATGTATCGAGCAGGGCAAGAAATACTTCTCCGTTGCATCCGGCGGCGGTACCGGACGTACGCTTCACCCGGACAATATGGCTGCTGGCCCCGCTTCCTACGGTATGACCGATACGATGGGACGTATGCACTCCGATGCACAGTTCGCGGGTTCCTCCTCCGTGCCGGCTCATGTAGAGATGATGGGACTGATCGGTATGGGCAACAATCCGATGGTAGGAGCGACCGTTGCGGTTGCCGTTTCCATCGAGGAAGCACACAAGGCAGGAAAGTGCTAAAAAGCAGACGTAGCAGAAGAGAATGAATCCTAAACATAAAAGGCACTGTGATTTTCGAAATTGCAGTGCCTTTTTGAACGGTAAGGTAAAGAAACAGGCAATATTTTTCTGCTGTCAATTTTATTCGGGAAGTTTTTATTGAAATGGGTGTATTGTATGAGAAAAATGATAACATTTATCTGTATCGTACTGTCCGCTGTCGCGCTTGCATCCTGCGCAGGCAATCAGACGGAGACGTCATATCAGCAGATTTCACAGGAAGAAGCCAAAAATCTGATGGATACCGAGGAGTCGTATCTCATCTTGGATGTGCGAACGGAAGAGGAATACGGAGAACTGCATATTCCTGGAGCAATCTGTGTGCCGAACGAGACGATTTCGGACACTCCGCCGGAGGAACTGCCGGATTTGGAGCAGATGATTCTCGTATACTGCAGGAGCGGAAACCGCAGCAAGCAGGCGGCGGAGAAACTGGCGGCGATGGGGTATACCGATATCCGCGAATTTGGCGGGATTACGACCTGGCCTTACGAGACGGTTTCGGGGGAATAAGCGAAGGATTTTATAAATGCAGCTGCGTGTGAGAAGATGGCGGATTGTCTGGTCCGCCATCTTTTAACTTTACACTGCGCAAAATTCGGACTATAATAGACAGGCAGAGAATTGCCACAGGAGTCAGAATAAAAGGGAATTGAGAGAATGAGCGGGAATCAGACATGGAACAGCCTGGGAGACGAGATTAAGGATGCGGTGGAGAATGCCCTGCGGACGGGGGATTTCAGCCATTTAAACGGCGCGATATCCGACACGGTCGTCGGGGCGCTCGGAATCGCACAGGAACAGCTGTCAAAGAATGCGGGCAGAAGCAGGACGACATCGAATTATAAGAATACGGCAGGAGGTACGTCGGCGCCCGATTACAGCGCGGCGGCAAGAAGCACGTCGGCGCAAAATTACGGTGCGGCGGGAAGAAGTGCGTCGGCGCAAAATTACGGTGCGGCGGGAAGAAATACAGCGGCGCGAAATTACGGTGCGGCGGGAAGAAATACGTCGGCGCCGAATTATCATGCAGCCGGAAGAAGCACGTCGGCACCGAATTACACGGCTGCCCCGTACCGGCCGCAGACGCCCAGAATGCTCAAAGCGCCGTTTAAGAGCATCGGCAGGATATCCGGCACGCTCTATCAGGTTTTCGGCGGGATCGGCACAGGGGTCATGGGGATTCTGTCCGTTGTCTTTCTGATGCTTGCAATCGGACTCGGCGGAGGGTTTCGCATCGCGTTCGGCGTTTTTATCCTTCTGCTTGTCGTGTTTATCGCTATGATCAATGTCGGCTGCAGACAGAAATTCCGGTTAAAACGCGCGGAAAAGTACTGGGAGCTGTCCGGGCCGAACCATTATGTGGATTTGAAGGATCTTGCGCTCCACACAAATAAATCGCTCAAATTTATTGTTAAAGATGTCCGGAAAATGTTAGAGGACGGATTTTTCCCGCAGGGACATCTGGATGCGCAGGAGAGCTGTCTGATGTTGGACGAGAAGATTTACAGCGAATATCTCACACTTGAAAAGCAGCGCAGAGTGCAGGCGCTTGAGCAGCAGAAGTCTGAGGAAGCGGAAAAACAGGAGCAGAAAACTGCGGCGCAGGAGAACACGGCTTCCGGAAACCAGGAGCTTGACGCCATGATCGCGGAGGGGCAGTCGTATATCCGCAGGCTGCGCGATATGAATGACAATATTCCCGGAGAGGTGATTTCCGCAAAGCTGTTCGGGCTGGAAAATCTGCTGAAAGAGATTTTCGACAGTCTGCGGGATCACCCGGAGCAGATGCCGCAGATGCAGAAATTTATGAACTACTACCTGCCGACCACGATAAAGCTCGTGGAGGCTTACGAGGAATTTGATTCCTTAAGCGTGCAGGGGGACGACATACAGGCCGCGAAAGCGGAAATTGAAAAGACGCTGGATACGATTAACGGGGCGTTCGGCGAACTGCTCAACAAGATATTCCGGGACACCGCCTACGATGTGACGACGGATGCGCAGGTGCTTCAGACCATGCTGGCGAAAGAGGGGCTTGCGGGCAGTATGGCGGAAGCGCTTTCGAATCAGCCGGAACGGGAGAAAGTACCGATAGAGCGGTAACGCATACAGAGGATAAAAGATACCGAATTTTGATGCCGCCTGCAGCGGCAGAATGGGAGGAAATATGAGTGATTTAGACGAGATGTTAAAGGAAGGGCCAAGCCTTACCTTTGAGCCCTTTGCGGGGGATGCGCAGAAGCCGGAGGTCGTTCCTGCGGCCATCCTGCCGAAGGAAGCGGCAGCGGAGGCGATGCAGGTGGAACTGACGCCGGAAGAACAGAAAATGGTCGACGAATTTGCGTCGCGCATCGACCTGGCAAACACGCAGATGATTTTACAGTACGGCGCGGGATGCCAGAAAAAAATCGCGGATTTTTCGGACACGGCGCTCGGCAACGTGCGCACCAAAGATATGGGCGAGGTGGGCGAGATGCTGACCCAGATGGTGACGGAGCTGCGGGAGTTCGAGGAAGACGACGATACCAAAGGTTTTTTCGGCCTCTTTAAAAAGAACGCCAACAAGCTTTCCAATATGAAAGCGAAATACGACAAGGCGGAGGTCAACGTAAACCGGATCAGCAATGCGCTCGAGCAGCATCAGATTACCCTCTTAAAGGATGTGGCGATGCTCGACAAGATGTACGAGCTGAATCTGAATTACTTTAAAGAGCTGTCCATGTATATTCTGGCGGGCAAACAGAAGCTGGCGAAGGCGATGGATGAGGAACTGCCGGCGCTTGTGGCGAAGGCGGAGCGGAGCGGACTGCCCGAGGATACGCAGGCGGCCAGGGATTTTTCGGAGATGTGCAACCGCTTCGAGAAAAAGCTGCACGACCTCGAGCTGACGCGCACGGTATCGATGCAGATGGCGCCGCAGATTCGCCTGATTCAGAACAACGATATCGTGATGAGCGATAAGATACAGTCCACAATCGTAAATACGATTCCGCTCTGGAAAAGCCAGATGGTGATCGCGATCGGATTGAATCACTCCACGGACGCGGCGAAAGCGCAGCACGCGGTCAGCGATATGACAAACGAGCTGCTCAAAAAGAATGCCGACGCCTTAAAGATGGCCACGATCGAAACGGCAAGAGAAAGCGAGCGCGGGATTGTCGATATCGAGACGTTAAAAGCGACAAACCAGACACTCATAGGCACGCTGGACGAGGTGTTGAAAATCCAGGAAGAAGGCCGGGAGAAGAGAAAGAGCGCCGAGGTTGAACTGCAGAAGATCGAGCGGGACATGCAGGAGAAGCTGCTGGAGCTGAGCCGGAGAAACGGGGCGGCAGGATGAGTGCACCGGGGAAACGATATTTATATGAGACGCACATGCACACCCGTGAATCAAGTGCCTGTGCAAAAAGCGCCGGTGCCGAGATGGCGCGGGCGTTTTACGAGGCCGGCTATGCCGGGATTATTGTCACGGATCACTTTTACTACGGCAATACCGCGGTGAACCGCAGACTGCCCTGGGAGGAATGGGTCAACCGGTTCTGTCTCGGGTATGAGCACGCGAAAGCGGAGGGCGACCGGCTGGGGCTGCAGGTATTTTTCGGCTGGGAGAGCTGCTACCGCGGTACGGAGTTTTTAATCTACGGTCCCGATAAGGAATGGCTGCTTGCGCATCCCGAGATTCGCGATGCGACGGTCGAGGAGCAGTATGCGCTTGTGCACGCGGCGGGCGGCATCATCAGTCATGCCCATCCGTTCCGGGAGGAGCCCTATATCCCGGAAATCCGTCTATATCCGGAGTATGTGGACGCGGTGGAGGGAATCAATGCGACACACACGAGTCCTGCGAGTCTGGCGCACTTCAATCCGGCGTTTAACGAGCGGGCGCTTGCCTACGGCAGAGAACACGGGCTGCCCCTTACGGCGGGTTCGGACCAGCACCGCACGGAGATGATCGGCGGCGGCATGGTGTTTTCGCGGCGGCTTGCCGATATCCATGATTTCTGCACGGCAGTGCTTGCAGGGGAAGCCGCAGAGCTTTTGGACGGGACAAAGCCTCCTGCGGAAAGCCGATAAGAGGTTTGCCGCACGGCTGAGCGCTTACGAATATTTAATGTTTCACAGGTTTTGCTTTGGAGGCATGCGCCCGGAATTCTTTCGGGGACATGCCTTTTTGTTTGTGAAAGGTTTTCGAAAAATACAGGCTGTTGTCAAAGCCGAGCGAATTTGCGATGGCGGTGACGGACAGGCCGGAGTGCTCTAAGAGGTAGCAGGCCTGTTTCATGCGGAAATCGGTCAGATATTCCTTTGGGGACTGCCCTGTCACTGTCTCAAAGGAGCGGAACAGATGGCTGCGGCTGACGCCGACATAGTCTGCGATATCTTCGACGGTGATGGCGTAGGAATAGTTTGCGGAGATGAACTCAATCCCTTTTTGCACATAGCTGTTGGCGGAATTCTGGCTGCGGGTATGCGTCGCGCTGTGCATAAAAAGCGCGAGCATGGTATAGAGGCGGCCGCTCATCTCAACCGCGTGCTCAAACTCGCTTCCGCGCGCGTCATAGATGTGCAGGATCTGCCGGTGGATGGATTCCCCGCAGGGAATGCCGCAGATGTACGGATGTTCCGGAGAGAAATCGGTCGCACTTAAAATCATGGAGGCATCACTGCCGGTAAACCCCACCCAGGCATACTCCCACGGGTCGTCGCCTGCCGCGTGGTAGAGGACTTCGGTGTTCGGGTACACAAGAAAGCAGTCGCCCGCTCCGAGTGAAAACTGCTGTCCTTTTACCTGATAGCAGCCGCGGCCGGAGATGATATAGTGAATCAGATAGTGATCGCGGATACCGGGACCCCACTGGTGAAGCGGGTCGCATTTCTGGAGGCCCACGTTATAGACCGAGAGGGAGATAAGCTCCTTTTCCGTTACCTTGTAAGAATTTTTATAATTTTTGATCATGCGCCGACGCCTCCCGACAATAATATTGAAAACGGAAAAACAAAGTTCCGTTTGTATTCATAAATGTATTATACCTCTCCGAAAAGAAACGGCGCAACAAAATTACATATATTCCACACATTTTTTTCTGTACAACGGCGAGGTGTTGCGGTAATATGAACACATAGACAACAGTCAGCAACAGATGGAAAGGTGGAAAATGCGATGGCGATTTTAGTGACAGGCGGCGCCGGATATATCGGCAGCCACACATGTGTGGAATTACAGAATGCGGGTTATGAGGTAGTGGTTCTTGACAACTTAAGCAATGCGTCCGAGAAATCATTAGAGAGAGTGGAGGCGCTGACCGGAAAGAAAGTGACCTTCTACAAAGGGGATATCTTAGACCGCGATATTTTGAATAAGGTTTTTGCGGAGCAGAAGATTGACAGCTGTATCCATTTCGCAGGCTTAAAGGCGGTCGGAGAGTCCGTTTCAAAGCCCTGGGAATACTACAATAATAACATTGCGGGAACGCTCACGCTCGTGGATGTGATGCGTCAGAACGGATGCAAGAACATTATCTTTTCTTCCTCCGCGACGGTCTACGGCGACCCGGCGGAGATTCCGATCACGGAGGAGTGCCCGAAGGGACAGTGCACAAATCCCTACGGCTGGACAAAGTCCATGTTAGAGCAGGTGCTGTCCGATATCCAGAAGGCGGATCCGGAGTGGAACGTGATCCTGCTGCGCTACTTTAATCCGATCGGCGCGCACAAGAGCGGCACGATGGGGGAGAACCCGAACGGCATCCCGAATAATCTGATGCCTTATGTAACGCAGGTTGCGGTCGGCAAGTTAAAAGAGCTCGGCGTGTTCGGCGACGATTACGATACCCCGGACGGGACCGGTGTCAGAGATTATATCCATGTCGTAGACCTTGCCGTCGGCCATGTGAAAGCGCTGAAAAAGATCGAGGAGAAGGCGGGGCTGTGCATTTACAATCTCGGAACCGGACACGGCTACAGCGTACTTGATATCGTAAAGAACTTCGAGGCGGCCAACGGCGTGAAGGTGCCCTATGTCATCAAGGAGCGCAGAGCCGGCGATATCGCGACCTGCTACTGCGACCCGTCAAAGGCGAAGCGGGAGCTCGGCTGGGAGGCGCAGTACGGCATCCGCGAGATGTGCGAGGACTCCTGGAGATGGCAGAAAAATAACCCGAACGGGTATGAGGATTAAGAGAGAAGACAGGACAAAACAAACAGGGCTCTGTCGCATTTACACATATGCGACAGAGCCCTGTTTTTAGATTTAAAAAGGGATTGAAATAAAAAAACCACGACAAATCATCAAATGGATGACTTTGCCGTGGTTTTTTGTACTGTGCTATCGTTGCCAACAATAGCAGTTCCTAGGGGAATCGAACCCCTGTTTCCGCCGTGAGAGGGCGGCGTCTTAACCGCTTGACCAAGGAACCGAACAAACATTATTATAACAGGCTTTTAGAAAAATGCAAGTGTTTATTGAAATTTTTTTTCATAAAATCCAAATGAATGTCAACAAACGGGCCGTTTGCATAGCGTGCAGCCCGTTTGCCAAATATCGTTAAGCGTTCTTGCACCGTTCGATTCTCATCTTTTTTCATTGACACGCTACTGTTCATGCCGTCTGATGCATACGACGGAGATCCCTGCGAACAAAAAGAGATATAAGATGCAGGAGATGACAAAAACGGGGGTTTCCAGTTTCATCTGTGGATTGTTGGCGCGCATGCCCAGCGCGTAGAGTGAGTACGGATAGTACATTCCCCAGCCCTTGTTGGTAAAGACAAGACCGCCGATGCCGGCTGCCATTCCGATTCCGATGGGAACCGCAAAAGAGCGGATCACCATGGAGAGGGCAAGCTGGATGCAGCAGATAACGATACCGCCCAGGGTACCGGCGGCGAACCAGCCTGCGGCCTGGGGCGGAAGAACGCCGGGCAGCCCGCAGATTTTACCGCACACAAAATACAGCAGGAAAATCCAGGCGTTTCCGGCGGCGGTGATTGCGGCGGCCCAAAAGAGCTTGCCGAAGCAGAGAGCGGGAAGCGGCACGGGAGCCGTCAGGAAGGCGTTCCAGTTTGTTCTCATATGCTCTAACCGCCACAGATAAGAACAGTAAGTGCCGATCAGCGCGGGCATAAAGAGATAGCACAGGAAAAGGGAGTGCTGCGACCACAGGCTGTACCATTCGCTCTTTAACACGCCCTGATTCATCTGATAATTGGCGGTGCCGAAAAAAGCGGACAGGACGGGCAGCAGGAAAAAGGCGAGCCAGACCGGGCTTCTCCGGAGCTTTAAGTGTTCTGCTTTTATACATTTGAGAGTGAAATGCTTCATAGAATTTGTTTCCTTTCTTATAATTCTTTGCGCGTAAACAAAAATCTGCCCGCAAAATAAAAAATGAGAATCCAGACAAAAATCATCGCCACGGCGGCGGTTTCCGCAGGAGAAAAACTGCGGTAGTAAAAGCTGCTGATTCGGGTGGTCTCATCCCATGTGGAACCCACAAGCGACGCGCTCAAGATGCCGCCCCAGGGAAGGAACGAATAAGTGCGGACGAACATCAAAAGCAGTGCGGCCATCGATCCACCGAGACCGGCCACAAGCGGTATCATCTGGTTGGCAAACAGCATGGATAGAATGAGCTGCAGCAAAAACAGCGACAGGTTGCCCGCCAGTTTGAAAGCGTAGGAAAGCAGGTAGTGCGCTACATCCGGGGTTCCGGCGTATCCGAGTCTGAACCCCAGAAAGATAAAAAAGGTAAGCTGTGCGAGGAGCAGCGCCGTGATAATGAGAAACCCGCAGACCGCTTTGGCGTGATAGAGGCTGCCCGCGCTGCGGAGTGTCTCAAGCTGTTTATAGGTATTGCCTTTGTGCTCGATATCGGCAAGCCGGGAGGCGAGCACGGCCATCATGGTCGGAAGCATGATGCCGTCTAACATGGACAGAACGTAAAGCAGCGACATCCACCCGCTTTCAAGCTCCCAGTCTTTCGGGTTGCGCAGCGCCCACAGTCCCCACAGCAGCTGAACGGATAACATCGCAAACATGGTGAGCCATACCCGCCGCCTTCTGATTTTATAAAATTCCAGCCGCAGTGTTTTCATAGACTGTCCTCCTTTCCGGTCAGAGAGAGGAAAATATCCTCCAGACTTGTCTCACGTTTTTCTATGCGGTACAGGGCGATATTCTGCTCCACCAGACATCTGCAGAGATGCGCGATGTGACTGTCGTCGGTGAGCGGAAACAGCAGGTAATCATCCTCCCGCTTGGCGTTGATACCGTTCTCGCGAAGAAGCGCAGACGCCGCGTCGGGACGGTCGGTGCGCAGTGCAATCTGCTGTCTCGCGTGAGAGTGGAGCGCATCGAGTGTGTTCTGGTAGACCAGATTGCCCTTGCTGATAATTCCCACATGATCCGCCATCTGGTCAATCTCACTGAGCAGGTGTGAGGATACCACAACGGTGATGCCGTAGGCGGAGGGAAGCGATCGGATGAGTTTCCGCATCTCCTGGATTCCTGCCGGGTCGAGGCCGTTTGTGGGCTCGTCTAAGATGAGCAGCTTCGGAAAGCCTAACAGCGCGGCGGCGAGGCCGAGGCGCTGTTTCATGCCGAGCGAATAGTGTGCGACTTTCTTTCCCCTTGCGTCATTAAGGCGGACGATTTCGAGCACTTCGTCAATATTTTCTGCGGGACAGCCCTTTAAGGTCTGCAGGATATGCAGATTTTCTTCGCCGGTCAGATGCCCGTAATAGCTGGGTGATTCAATCAGAGAACCGGTGTCTTTGAGCAGCCGGATACGGTTTTTCTCGTTGACTTCCATATGAAAAAGCGTGATGGAACCCGCGGTGGGCCGGGACAGTCCGAGAATCATCTTGAGCGTGGTCGATTTTCCGGCGCCGTTGGGCCCGAGGAAACCGTAAACGGCGCCCTGCGGGACCTGCATGTGCAGGGCATTGACGCAGCGGACTCTGCCGAACTGTTTTGTGAGATTGTGTGTTTCAATCAGATTTTTTGATGCCATAGTCATCCTTCTTTCCGTGTATCTTGTAATTCGTTGCTTTTTCAGAATAGGCGGACGACATGAAATGAACATGACGTTCACCTTACATTTACCTTAAGATTTGTTTCGGAAGCTTTCGGAGTGAAGGGAAAAAGAGTATACTGTCCGTAGAAAAAATAAGGCGGTCGGAAAGGGAACGGTTTCTATGAACTTCTATGAATATAAAATTATGCTGGTGGATGACGAGCCGGAGCTGCGGAAAATGGTATCGGGTTTTCTTGAAAAAGAGGGATTTCGGGAAATTGTGTCCGCGGGAAGCTGCAGGGAGGCATGGAACCTTTTTGACAGAGAAGCGCCGCATCTGATTTTGCTGGACGTGATGCTGCCGGACGGGGACGGCTTCGGGCTGTTTGGGCAGCTGCGCACAAAATCGGAGGTGCCGGTCATTTTCCTGTCGGCGCGGGACGAGGATGAGAACCGGCTTAAGGGGCTGGGACTGGGGGCGGACGACTATATCACGAAACCGTTTCTCGCGAAAGAATTGATTCTGCGGGTACGCGCGGTGTTAAAACGGGTGTACCGAATCAGAGATGCGGGAGGCGATGCGGGACTCGTCGATTTGGGTGACTGTCTTGTGAATCTCGGGAGCGGCACGGTGCAGAGGCAGGGAGCAGAGACCGCGCTGACGGCGAAAGAGTATGCGATTATAGAAAAACTTGCGGCGAACCGCGGCCGGATCGTGACAATTGACGCGCTGTGCGAATCGGTGTGGAAGGAAGGCAACTACGGATATGAAAATACGCTGGTCGTGCACATCCGGCGGCTGCGGGAAAAGATAGAGGCGGATGCCTCCCATCCGAAGCATCTGATTACGGTGCGCGGGCTGGGATATAAGCTGGTGTGACAGGGAGAAAGGGATTGGAGGAGGACGGATGAAAAGGAAGAATCGAGTGTCGGGCGTTTCGGCGTTTGTCTATGTGACGTTTGCGATGGCGGTGATTTTTTTCCTGACAATGCTGCTTGAAATCGGGTTTCTCATCCTGGTAAATTACAGATACAGTCTGTATCATCAGCGTTATATAGACGGTGAAAGCATCCGGGATGCGCTGACGTTTGCGGACGGAGAATACCGGCTGAGCGAGGATATGCAGCGGCAGCTGAAGGAGGCCGAACAGTGGGTGATGCTGCTTGACGGGGAAGGAGACGTCGTATGGTCCTATGAAAAGCCCGAAGAAATCGGGGAGAGCTATCGTCTTTCCGACATTGCCCGCATGAGCAAATGGTATCTGAAAGATTATCCGGTTCATATCTATGTCTGGGACGACCGGATGATGGTGATGGGACGGCCGAAGAATAGCATATGGAAATATAATGTGGAATTTCCGATGCGCTGGATGAGATTTATGGCAAATGCGGGTGTCTGGATGCTGGCGCTGAATTTTCTGTGGATTCTGCTGTTGTCGGTGTTTTTTACAAGAAAATGGTTTAAAAGCAGGGAGGAGGTGCGTCTGGAGTGGATTGGCGGCATCTCCCATGATATCCGCACGCCGCTGGCACTGGTGATGGGATACGCGGATGCTCTGGGGAGCAGCGAAAATCTCTCTGACGGCGAGCGCAGACAGATGGCGGTGATACGCCGTCAGAGCGCGGTGATGAAAGAGCTCGTGGAAGATTTGAACCTGACGTCCGCGCTCGAGTATTCGATGCAGGCGCTTAGGGTGGAGAAGCTTCGCCCCGCGGCGGTGCTGCGGGAAATCGCGGCGGACTTCCTCGACGATGCGAAAGAGGGGGAGTTTGAGGTGACGGTTGAGATATTGAGGGAGGCGGAAGACGCGTGGATTAAGGCAGACCGCAGGCTGTTGATCCGGGCATTCCGCAATCTGTTTCACAACAGTTTACGGCACAGCGGGCAGGACGAAAAGACCGTGATATGCCTGCGGATGTGGTCGGAAAAAAGATGGTGCCGTATTCGTTTTTCCGATAACGGCGCGGGCTATCCGCCGGAGGTGCTCGAGCAGCTGGCCGTCGGGAAAAAGAATCGCGCGGCACGGCATATCAGGGGGCTTGGCATTGTGCAGAAGGTGGTGCTTGCACACGGAGGAAAGATTCGGTTTGAAAACGGCAGAGAAGGGGGCTGCGTCTGCGAGATGCGGTTTCGAGCGGTCAGATAATTATTGAAAAACGGTAAAAAAAACGGAAGCAGATGCTTCCGTTTTCCGGGTTGGGCTGTCAATACTGACAGTAGCAGTTCCTAGGGGAATCGAACCCCTGTTTCCGCCGTGAGAGGGCGGCGTCTTAACCGCTTGACCAAGGAACCGAACAAATGCTATTATAACAGGCTCTCAGAAAAATGCAAGTGTTTTTTCGAAAAAAATTTATTTCATTTGACGAAAGAAGATTTTTTGCGGAAAACCTTGCAATAATCAGACAAAAGTGCTACTATATAATACGATAACATGACGACTTGGTTGAGAGAGGACGAAAGCCCTCTCTCAATTCGCGTTCAGAGCAAAAAAAGAGAAAATCAAAGAGTGAGAGGAAGTGTATACATGTCAAAGCGTGAAGTATATGAAGCACGCACAGAAGAACTGCTCGCGCCCATTATTCAGCGCATGAATTTTGAGATCGTGGATGTGGAGTATGTGAAAGAGGGAAGCACCTGGTACCTGCGTGCCTACATCGACAAAGAGGGCGGCATCACCGTGAACGACTGTGAGGCAGTCGCGCGGGAGATGAATGAAATCTTAGACAGGGAGGATTATATAGAGGGCTCCTATGTGTTTGAGGTGAGTTCGCCGGGCCTTGGAAGACTGCTGAAGAAGGAAAAAGATTTCATCCGCAGCATGGGAAAGGAAATCGAGATCCGCACTTACCGCGCGATCGACCGGGAGAAGGAATTTTACGGGATTCTCTCGTCCTACGATGCGGACACGGTGACGATTGAGACCGGAGAGGGTGAGAAGAAAACCTTTGAGAAGAGCGATATAGCACTGATTCGCCTCGCTTTTGATTTTTGATTGATACATTATAAGCGCTTAGAAAAAACAGGAGGAAAATAAAATGAGTACCAATAATGAATTATTAGAAGCGTTGAACATATTAGAGCAGGAGAAAAACATCAGCAAGGAGACATTGCTTGAGGCGATCGAGAATTCACTCGTGACGGCCTGTAAGAATCATTTCGGCAAGTCCGAAAACGTAAAAGTAAACATTGATCCGGAGACTTGCGAGTATCATGTATTTCAGGAGAAAACCGTGGTCGAGAAGGTCGAGGACCCGGTGGAAGAAATCAGCGTGGTCAATGCGAAGATGATCGATTCGAAGTATGAGATCGGCGATATCGTCAATGTGGAGGTGCAGTCAAAGGAGTTTGGGCGCATCGCGACGATGAATGCAAAGAACGTGATTTTGCAGAAAATCCGCGAGGAGGAGCGCAAAGTACTTTTTGACCAGTACTACAGCAAGGAGAAAGACGTGGTGACCGGTGTGGTGCAGCGCTATATCGGAAGAAATGTGAGCATCAATCTCGGAAAGGTGGATGCGATCCTCACGGAAAACGAGATGGTGCGCGGCGAAGTATTCAAGCCGACCGAGCGAATCAAGCTGTATGTTCTGGAGGTGAAGTCGACGTCGAAAGGGCCGAAGATTCTGGTGTCGAGAACGCACCCGGAGCTGGTAAAGCGCCTGTTTGAGTCCGAGGTGACCGAGGTGAAAGAGGGGATTGTCGAGATCAAAGCCATCGCGCGCGAGGCCGGCAGCAGAACAAAGATTGCGGTCTGGTCAAACGACCCGGATGTGGACCCGGTCGGCGCCTGTGTCGGAATGAACGGGGCAAGGGTAAACGCGATTGTAAATGAGCTGCGCGGCGAGAAGATAGACATTATCACATGGAACGAGAATCCGGCGATGATGATCGAGAACGCGCTCAGCCCGGCGAAGGTCATTTCCGTTATCGCGGATGCCGAGGAGAAGTCGGCGAAGGTCGTTGTCCCGGACTATCAGCTGTCACTTGCGATCGGAAAGGAAGGACAGAACGCGAGACTTGCGGCGAGACTGACCGGCTTTAAAATCGATATCAAGAGTGAGACGCAGGCCAGAGAATCCGGCGATTTCCTTGACTACGAAAACGAGTACGAGGACGACGAGTATTACGAGGACGATGAGTATTACGAGAATGACGGGTACGCAGAAGAGTCCTATGAGGAAGGAGCTTATGAGGAGGGTTCCTACGGGGAAGAGCCTTATGAGGAAGAGCCTTATGAGGAAGGGACCGGCAGGGAACGGTCCTGTGAGGAATAGGCTATGGCAAATAAAAAAATTCCGATGCGCCAATGTGTCGGGTGTCGTGAGATGAAAGCCAAAAGAGATATGATCCGCGTGATAAAGTATGCGTCGGAGGACGGAGAGAAAACGGAGATCTGCCTGGATGCAACGGGAAGAAAAAACGGCAGAGGCGCGTATATCTGTGCAGACAGCGCATGCCTTAGAGCGGCGATCAGAAACAAGGGCCTCGAGCGATCTCTTAAGACACCGATACCGGGTGAAATCTATGAGTTGCTGACGAAGGAGATGGAGGAGCTTGAAACCAGATAAGGTATTGTCGATGCTTGGGATTGCGGCGAAATCCCACAGTGTGGCGAGCGGCGAATTTTCTACCGAAAAAGCGGTCAAGGAGGGAAAGGCATATCTTGTCTTAGTGGCGCAGGATGCCTCCGACAACACAAAAAAGATGTTCCGGAATATGACGGATTTTTACGGGGTTCCGATGTATGAGTACGGGGACAAAGAGACGCTGGGACATTTTATCGGCAAAGAATTCCGCGCCTCACTTGCAGTGACAAACGAGGGATTGGCACATTCGATAGAAGATAAAATAAAGCAGGCATAACAACTGAATAATGGAGGAAACAAAATATATGGCAAAAATGAGAGTGCATGAACTTGCAAAAGAATTGGGAATAGAAAGTAAACAGATTGTGGAGATGTTAAGCGCAACGGAATATGCGGTGAAGACTCCGTCGAGCAATGTGGACGACGCGGCACAGCAACTTGTGCGCGGAAAGTTTGCAAAGGGAGACGGTGCGGACAAAGGCGGGGGTCCGAAGGCGAAAGGCGAGGCAGCGAAGGCGGAGGCTCCGAAAGCGGCGGCCGAGCCTCCAAAGGCGGAGGCAGCGAAGACCGAAGCTCCGAAAGCAGCGGCCGAGCCTCCAAAGGCAGGGTCAGAGCCTCCAAAGGCAGGAGGTCAGACAAAGTCTGAGAGCGGAAACGGAGAAGGACGCGCGGAGCGTCCAAAGAAAAAATCCAGTATAACGGCGGTGTTTAATGCGCAGTATAGTAAACAGGGGGCGCCGCACGGAAACCGCAGGCAGGGTCAGGGCCAAGGACGTTCGGGGAACGGAGACCGCCGTTCGGGGAACGGAGACCGCAGGCAGGGTCAGGGCCAAGGACGTCAGGAGCCGCGCAGACCGGTAAGCGGAGTCGACATGCGAAAAGCGTTTGAGCGCGCGATTAATCCCGAGGCAGCGAAGGCGGCGGAGGCAGCAGAGCGCGCGGCGGCGGAGCAGCGGGCAGCCTTAAAAGCACAGCAGACGAAGGCGGCGGAGGCGCCGAAGAAAGAAGAGGCGCCGGTAAAGGAACCCCGCATCAATGTCTACGCAAATGTATATGAACAGCAGGGGGCAGAGCGCCGTCCACAGGGTGACAGACCGGCGAGAACCGCTCAGGGCGGTTACAGCAATAACAGAGGCCAAAGGGACCGTCAGGGAAGACCGGGTGGTCAGGGCGGCTACAACAATAACAGAGGCCAAAGACCGGACGGAGACCGTCAGGGAAGACCGGGTGGTCAGGGCGGCTACAACAATAACAGAGGCCAAAGACCGGACGGAGACCGTCAGGCGAGACCCGGAGCGGGCAGAGATGACAGAAACGGAAGAACGAATTTCCGCGGCGGCAATAACGGCGGAAGATTAGATCGTGAGATAGACCGCTTCAAAAAGGAGACACAGGGCGCGGCGACGGAAGAACTGCGCGGAAAAGAATCCAGAGACCGCAGGACGGACAGAGGGCGCGGCGGCAGACAGCGGAACGATTATGATCCGCTCGGCAGCAAGCGACAGGAAAGCTTTGTCAATCTGGAAAAGAACGGCGGCAAGAAGAAACCGGCGCCGCAGCCGCAGCCGAAGCAGGAGGAAGAGGTAATCCGCACGCTGGTGCTCCCGGAGAAGCTCACAATCAAGGAGCTCGCGGACAAGATGAAAGTACAGCCTTCCGTTATCGTCAAAAAGCTGTTCTTAAAGGGCACAATGGTGACGGTCAATCAGGAAGTGGACTATGAGACTGCGGAGGAGATCGCTCTCGAGTTTAACTGTATCTGTGAGCCGGAGGAGAAGATCGATGTGATCGCAGAGCTGTTAAAGGAGGAAGACGATCCGGAGGAGACACTGGTGGCACGTCCGCCGGTAGTCTGTGTCATGGGACACGTTGACCACGGAAAAACATCCCTTCTCGATGCCATCCGCTCCACGAGAGTGACCGACAAGGAGGCCGGCGGTATCACGCAGCACATCGGTGCGTCGGTGGTCTCGATCAACGATCAGAATATCACTTTTTTGGATACGCCGGGACACGAGGCGTTTACCGCCATGCGTATGCGCGGCGCCAATTCCACCGACATCGCGATCCTTGTGGTCGCGGCGGACGACGGCGTGATGCCGCAGACGGTGGAGGCCATCAATCATGCGAAAGCGGCAGGCGTCGAGATTATCGTGGCGATCAACAAGATCGATAAGCCGAGCGCAAATATTGAGCGCGTAAAGCAGGAACTGTCCGAGTATGAGCTGATTCCCGAAGACTGGGGCGGCAGCACCGTATTCTGTCCGGTTTCGGCTCACACGAAAGAGGGGATCGAAAACCTGCTGGAAATGATCCTTCTGACTGCCGAGGTACTTGAGCTGAAAGCAAATCCGAAGCGCAATGCCCGTGGACTTGTCATCGAGGCACAGCTCGACAAGGGGCGCGGAGCGGTTGCGACGGTGCTTGTGCAGAAAGGTACGTTAAAGGTCGGACAGCCGGTTGCCTGCGGAAGCTGTTACGGAAAAGTCCGCGCAATGATCGACGACCAGGGAAGAAGGGTAAAGGAGGCGGGACCGTCCACTCCGGTGGAGATTCTCGGACTTTCCTCCGTGCCGGAGGCCGGGGAGACTTTTGTGTCCACCGACACCGAGAAGGAGGCGCGCTCCTTTGCGGAGACCTATATTTCCGAGAGCAAGAACCGCCTGATCGAGGATACCAGGGCAAAGATGTCGCTGGACGATCTGTTCTCGCAGATCCAGTCCGGAAACGTCAAGGAACTGGACATTATCGTAAAGGCCGATGTGCAGGGCTCCGTGGAGGCGGTAAAGCAGAGTCTTGTCAAGCTGTCGAACGAGGAGGTTGTGGTGAAGGTCATCCACGGCGGTGTCGGAGCGATCAACGAGTCCGACGTAAGTCTGGCATCCGCTTCCAATGCGATTATTATCGGGTTTAACGTGCGTCCGGATCCGACCGCAAAGATTACGGCTGACAAGGAAAACGTGGACGTGAGACTCTACAAGGTCATCTACAACGCGATCGAGGATGTGGAAGCGGCCATGAAAGGTATGTTAGACCCGGTATACGAGGAGAAAGTGTTAGGGCATGCGGAAGTGCGCCAGATTTTCAAGGCGTCCGGCATCGGCAATATCGCCGGTTCCTATGTGCTTGACGGCGTATTCCAGCGGGGCTGCAAGGTGCGTATTTCGAGAGAGGGCACGCAGATCTTCGAGGGTGCGCTTGCCTCTTTAAAGCGCTTTAAGGACGATGTAAAAGAAGTAAAAGCAGGCTACGAGTGTGGCCTTGTGTTTGAGGGCTTTAACGATATCGCGGAGCTTGATATCGTCGAGGCATATACGATGGTGGAGGTACCACGTTAATGAGAAAAAACAGTATCAAAAATACCCGGATTAACGGCGAGGTTCTGCGGGAGCTTGCCGCAATTATCCGGGGAGAAATCAAAGACCCGCGCATCAACCCGATGACCAGCGTGGTGACGGTGGAGGTGGCGCCGGATTTAAAAACCTGTAAAGCCTATATCAGTGTGCTCGGGGATGAGGAATCACAGAAAAATACCCTTGCGGGACTTCGGAGCGCGGAGGGATATATCCGGCGGGAACTGGCGCGGAGAATCAATCTGCGCAACACGCCGGAGATCACGTTCGTGCTGGATCAGTCTATCGAGTACGGCGTGCGCATGTCAAAAATGATTGACGAGGTCACGAAGGATATCAAAGAAGAGGGAAGTGAGAACGCGGATGAATAATCTCGATGATTTCCTGAAAGAGGCGGCCACTGTCGCCGTTGCCGGCCATATCCGGCCGGACGGCGACTGCGTGGGTTCCTGCCTCGCAACATACAATTATATCAAAACATACTATCCGAATGTGCGGGTGGATTTGTATCTGCAGGAGATACCGAATATTTTTAAATTTATGGCGCGCTCCGAAGAGATCATACATGACACTTCCACCGACAGGGTATACGATTTGTTCCTCTCGCTCGACTGCGGGGATACCGGGCGCCTCGGCGGCGCTGCCGCAATCTTTGACCGGGCGGAAAAGACCGTGTGTGTCGACCATCATATCAGCAATCAGAGTTTTGCGGATGAAAATTATGTGTTTCCGGACGCGAGTTCCACAAGCGAACTGATCTATGAGCTGCTCCCAAAAGAACGGCTGACAAAAGAGATCGCCGCGTGCATCTATACCGGCATCGTGCACGATACCGGCGTATTCCAGTATGCGTGTACCTCCCCCAAAACGATGGAGGCGGCCGGTACGTTGATGGGGCTTGGAATTGATTACACCCGGATCGTGGAGGAGACCTTTTATACGAAAACCTACGCACAGAATCAGATCATGGCCTGTGCGCTGTTAAAGAGCCGCCTGCACCTTGACGGCAGGTGTATCTCCTCGGTGATTACGGCGGAAGATATGCGGCGTTACGGCGTGCTGCCGAAGCATCTGGACGGAATTGTAAACCAGCTTCGGATTACGAGAGGCGTGGAAGCCGCAATTTTTCTGTATGAGGAAGAAAACGGCGATTTTAAGGTGAGTATGCGCTCGAAGCCGCCTGTGAATGTGTCGGAGATTGCCGTAAAATTCGGCGGCGGCGGACATATACGGGCTGCAGGCTGTTCCGTGGCCGGGAATGCCGATGCCATTGTCGAAACCATTGTAAAAGAAGTGGAAGAACGGTTATGATAAACGGAATTATCAATGTCTATAAAGAGAAGGGCTACACCTCCTTTGATGTGGTGGCAAAGCTTCGGGGAATTTTAAAGACGAAAAAAATCGGACACACAGGGACACTTGACCCGGATGCGGAGGGAGTGTTGCCTGTGTGTCTTGGCAAAGCAACAAAAATCTGCGGCCTTCTGACGGATAAGGACAAGGAGTACGAGACGGTCATGATGCTCGGAACGGTGACGGACACGCAGGATATCAGCGGCGCCGTGCTCTCGGAGTGCGAGGTTTCGGTATCGGAGCAGGAGGTCCGTGATGCCGTTATGAGCTTTGTGGGAACCTATATGCAGATTCCGCCGATGTATTCCGCGCTGAAAGTAGACGGGAAAAAGCTCTGTGATCTGGCGCGCGCCGGCGTGACGGTCGAGCGGAAGGCGCGGCCGGTTACGATTTTTTCTGTCGAGATATCGGAAATTTCGCTGCCCCGGGTGCGTATGCGGGTGAACTGTTCAAAAGGGACCTACATCCGCACACTGTGTCACGATATCGGCGAAACGCTCGGCTGCGGTGCATGCATGGAGACGCTGCTGCGCACGCGGGTGTCGGAGTTTGGCATAGCGGACGCCCTGCGGCTCCCGGAGATAGAGGCGCTGGTAAAAAAGGAGGCGGCGGGACTTATGCCCGAAGCGTGGAGCGGGGAAACGTTTTCCTTTGTGCGGGCCGCGGACACCGTATTTTTACAGTATCAAAGCGGCGTGATCCGGCGGGAGTTTGCAAACCTTCTCTACAACGGAAACCGCATGCGCCGGGAAATGTTTTTGGAGTATCACAGCGAATGGGAGCGGGATTCCATTCGAATTTATGATGAAGAGGGGAAGTTTATCGGAATTTATAAATTTGACCCTGAGAGGGAAGACTATAAACCGATCAAACTGTTTATGGAAACATGAAATATATCAGAGATACGACCTGTTTTTATATCGAGGAGGACACGGTGGTCTCCTTCGGAAAATTTGACGGAATCCACCGGGGACATGAACTTCTGCTGGAACAGCTGGCGGCGAAAAAATCCCGGGGACTGAAAGCGGTGCTGTTTACGTTTGACATACCGCCCCGCCGCAATGTCGAACAGGCGGAGGCGAAGGTACTTACGACCAACGAAGAAAAAATGCATCTGTGCATGCAGCGCGGCGTCGACTATCTGGTGGAATGCCCGTTCACCCCGGAAATCATGTGCATGGAGGCGGAGGATTTCATCGAAAAGATTGTCCGGCAGCTCCATGCAAAGTGGATGGTGGTGGGGGAGGATTTTCGGTTCGGACACAATCGCAGGGGCGACTATCGGATGCTTTTGGACTATTGCGGGCGCTATGGTTACGAGGTGACGGTGGTCGAGAAGATGAAGGAGGGTAGCCGGGATATCAGCAGTACCTTTGTGCGGGAGGAGATTGCAGAGGGGAACATGGAGCGGGCAAATCATCTGCTCGGATATCCCTATTTTGTCACCGGCGCGGTGAAACACGGAAACCGCATCGGGAGAACGATCGGCGTTCCGACAATCAATCAGCTGCCGCCGGCGGAAAAGCTGCTGCCGCCGAACGGCGTCTATGTCACGGAAGTTTATATTGACGGGAGAAAATACCGGGGAGTCACCAATGTGGGCTGCAAGCCGACGATAGCCGGGGACAATCCGGTGGGAGTGGAAACGCACCTGCTGGATTTTGCTGCCGATGTCTATGGGAAACCTGTGACGGTGGAATTTTTGAGCAGAGTGCGCGGGGAGCGGAAATTCGCATCCGTCGACGCGCTCAAAGAACAACTGCAGAACGATATCGCCTATGCGAGAGCCTGGTTTCATTGAAATATTACACAAATGTTACATAATTGTGTTGACAATGTTAAAACTGACTGTTATACTCTAGTGGTATGCAAGAGAGGGCACGATTTTGGAGGTATCCATGAAGGAGAGAATAATAAAAGTGACAGGGCTGCTCGTAGCAGGTGCACTGGTGTTTACCGCAGCATATCAGAATCAGGGACAGAGTCAGACCGCTGCGGCGGCCGGCAGGGAGCTTCGCATGACGGAAGCGGGTGCGTCCGCAGGGATATCCGCAGCGTATGATACGGAGCTTATCGCGGTGAGCGGTGATGCCAACCTGACCGTGGGTGCAGGTATTACGAACACGGTTTCCGCTTATATTACGGATGCGGAAGTGCTTGCCGCCGAGGTGAGGGAGACGCAGAGACTTGCCGCGGCGCAGATGGCGGTTTATGGATATACAAATCTTGGAGTTGTTCAGGTGGACGGGAACTTAAATGTCCGGGAAGCGCCCGGCACCGATGCATCGCTTGTCGGAAAGATGCCGAACAATGCGGGATGTGAGATTATGAGCGAGGAGGGCGAGTGGACGAAGATTTCCTCCGGCGAGGTGACCGGGTATGTGAAGTCCGAGTATCTGCTGACCGGTGAAGCGGCTGTCGCGAAAGCGGAGGAGGTCAAACAGACCATCGCCACGGTCACGACGACCACGCTCTATGTGCGGTCGGAGCCGACCACGGATTCGTCGATTATCACCTCGATGCCGATGGGCGAGGAGCTTGAAGTCGTGGAGCTCTTAGACGGCTGGGTGAAGATCAACGTCGACAGCGACGAGGGCTATGTGTCCGCGGATTATGTGGATGTCTCCGTACAGCTGAAAAAGGCGATGACAATGACCGAAGTCCGTTACGGACAGGGTGTTTCCGATGTACGGGTTTCCCTGGTGCAGTACGCGACGCAGTTTATTGGGAAGCCTTATGTGTGGGGTGGGACAAGCCTGACACGCGGAGCCGACTGCTCGGGGTTTGTCTTGAGCGTATTTGCAAATTACGGCGTTTCCCTGCCGCACTCTTCGCGCGCGCAGGCGAACTGTGGATCTTCGATTTCGGCGTCTGAGGCGAAGCCGGGAGATTTGTTCTTCTACGGCAACGGCAGGAGCATCAACCATGTCGCAATCTACATCGGAAACGGACAGGTTGTGCATGCGAGTTCCCCGAAATCCGGCATTAAGATTTCCGGCGCGTATTACCGGACACCGGTAAAGGTCGTGCGGATTATCCACGAATAAAAAAGTCATTTACAAGGGAGAAATCCCGTGTTATAATGCATAAGTATGAATTTAGCCCGTATTCGGTGGATGGACAACTCCGACCTTCCGCTGAGTATATCAGAGAAGCAGGGCGATACGGGACAGTCCGATTCGGGCGGCCCCAAATATTTGAGAAGGAGGATCAGGACATGATCGCAAAGGAAAAGAAACAGGGAATTATCGCAGAGTATGGAAGAACACCGGGAGACACCGGTTCACCCGAGGTACAGATCGCCATTTTGACGGCGCGCATTGAGGAGCTCAATGCACATCTGGCGGAGAATCCGAACGACCATCATTCCAGACGCGGGCTTCTGAAAATGGTTGGCCAGAGACGCGGATTGCTGGCATACTTAAAGAAAATTGATATCGAGAGATATCGTTCCTTAATTGAACGTTTGGGTCTTAGAAAATAAGACCTCTGACACTGGCGCCGTGCGGCATAAGTTTTTGCCGTGCAGGCGTCAGATGTCTGCGTCCCGGAATAGAGCGGAGAATTTTCCGCTCTATTTTTGGATAATGTATCACGAAAACGATTTTTCGCAGAAGAATATTATCGAGACCACTGAAATGTACACAGGCGGAGCCGGGGAAGGCTGTGTGTATTTCAGTAGTTTCGGTACTTCTGCAGGATCACAGGGCACGGGAGTGTCGAAATAAAAAGGAGAATACAATATGTACAAAAGTTATTCATTGGAACTTGGAGGCAGAACCCTTACCGTGGATATCGGAAGGGTGTGTGCACAGGCAAACGGAGCGGCTTTGCTGAAATACGGTGAGACTACGGTATTGTCTACGGTCACGGCATCGGACAAGCCGAGGGACGGGATTGATTTCTTCCCGCTGAGCGTAGAATTCGAAGAAAAGATGTATTCGGTCGGAAAGATTCCGGGCGGTTTTAACAAGAGAGAAGGAAAAGCGTCCGAGAACGCGGTCTTAACTTCCCGCGTCATCGACCGTCCGATGCGGCCGTTGTTTCCGAAGGATTACCGCAACGACGTTACCATCAATAACATGGTAATGTCCGTGGATCCGGCATGCCGCCCGGAGGTTGTCGGGATGATCGGCTCCGCGCTGGTGACGACGATCTCAGATATCCCGTTCGCGGGTCCGTGTGCGACCACGCAGATGGGGATGGTGGACGGAGAATTTATCGTGAATCCGTCACAGAAGGAATGGGACAACGGAGATCTGCAGCTGACGGTTGCATCCACCTCCGAGAAAGTGATTATGATCGAAGCCGGGGCCAATGAAATCCCGGAGGACCGGATGATCGAGGCAATCTACAAATGCCATGATATCAATCAGACGATCATCGCGTTTATCAACAAAATCCGTGAGGAAGTCGGAAAACCGAAACACACCTATACCAGCTGTGCGATTCCCGACGAAATGTTTGCGGCAATCAGAGAGATCGTAACGCCGGAGCAGATGGAGGAGGCCGTATTTACGGACGAAAAACAGAAGCGCGAGGAGAATATCCGCGCGATAACCGAGAAGCTCGAGGAGGCGTTTGCCGACAATGAAGAGTGGCTTGCGGTACTCGGCGAGGCCGTTTACCAGTATCAGAAGAAGACTGTCCGCAAGATGATCTTAAAAGACCACAAGCGCCCGGACGGGCGTGCGATTGACCAGATTCGTCCGCTTGCCGCGGAGGTGGACCTGATCCCGAGAGTGCACGGCTCCGCAATGTTTACCCGCGGACAGACACAGATCTGCGATGTCGTCACATTAGCTCCGCTGTCCGAGGTACAGAGGATTGACGGCTTAGACGAGAATATCACAACAAAGAGATATATGCACCAGTACAATTTCCCGTCCTATTCGGTGGGAGAGACCAAGGTATCCCGCGGACCGGGACGCCGGGAAATCGGTCACGGCGCGCTCGCGGAGAAAGCGTTGATGGCGGTGCTTCCGTCCGAGGAGGAATTTCCTTACGCAATTCGTGCGGTGTCCGAGACGTTTGAGTCCAACGGTTCGACCTCGATGGCATCCACCTGTGCGTCGTGCATGTCGCTGATGGCGGCGGGCGTTCCGATTAAGGCGATGGTGGCCGGGATCTCCTGCGGTCTTGTGACCGGCGATACCGATGACGACTATATTGTTCTGACCGACATCCAGGGATTAGAGGATTTCTTCGGGGATATGGATTTCAAGGTGACCGGTACGCATAAAGGCATCACGGCAATCCAGATGGATATCAAGATTCACGGGCTTACCAGACCCATTGTCGAGGAGGCCATCCGCAGGACCAGAGAGGCGAGAATCTACATTATGGACGAGGTGATGTCCAAGGCGATCGCAGAGCCGCGCAAGGAGGTTTCCGCCTATGCGCCGAAGATCATCCAGATACAGATCGATCCGGCAAAGATCGGTGATGTGGTCGGACAGAGAGGCAAGACGATCAACGAGATCATCGAACGCACCGGCGTCAAGATTGATATCACGGACGACGGTTCGGTTTCCGTATGCGGTACCGACGCTGCGATGATGGACAAGGCCGTGGAGATGATTCGGATTATCACGACGGATTTTGAGGAAGGCCAGGTTTTGACCGGCGTCGTGGTGAGTATCAAGGAGTTCGGGGCATTTCTTGAGTTTGCGCCGGGCAAAGAGGGGATGGTGCACATTTCAAAGATTGCGAAGGAGCGTATCAACCATGTGGAGGATGTGCTCACATTGGGCGATAAAGTCCGGGTCGTTTGTCTTGGAAAGGATAAGATGGGCAGAATCAGCTTTTCCATGAAGGATGTCCGGGAGGATAAGTAAATAAACTGCAGGCAGATTTCCGTGTCTGAACACAGTATGCAAAGAAGTCGTCACCAAATGGGGACGACTTCTTTGCGCTTTCCGGAAAGATATAGTATAATAACTTTTATATAGTTTCGGTGTGACAGAGGATCTTGCGCCATACCGAAACGAGAGTCAGAGGAGGTCGGTATGAGGGGAAAGCCTGAGATAGAGATCCGCAGGGACGCGATGGCAGTGACCGTCTGTATTGTGCCGGACGGGGCGGCGGAGATTACGGAGCACATGCTGCGGGACGCGCTTGCGGCGAGGGGAGTAAGCGCGGGGATCAAAGAAGATGTATTGAGAGAGATTGCGGATCACGGGATTTGCAACCAGTGTTATGTCGTTGCGGAGGGAATGCCGGCTGTTGACGGAAAAAGCGGATATTACGAGTATTTTTTCCGTCAGGATACAAAAGAGTTTGTGCCGACTATCCGGGAGGACGGCAGCGTGGATTATTCGCCGACGATACATTTTGTGGAGAAGGGAAGCAAGGTGGCGGAGTATCATCCCGCAAGGCAGGGCAGTCCCGGGAGCACCGTTTTCGGCGGGGAGCTGAAACCGGCCCGCGGAAAGGAGCTGCCTCCGTTAGTCTGCAAGAACGTGGAGAAACGGGACAACGGTTACTATGCCAAAGAGCGGGGGAAAATCAGCCGTTGGGAGAACCGGATTGAAATATGCACCAATCTGACGATTGACGGGGATGCCGGGTATTCGATGAGAACGGTTGATTTCAACGGGGACGTTGTGGTCAAAGGCGACGTGCTGACCGACGTCGTCATTCGCGCCGGGGGAGATATTACGGTGGATGGCGTCGTCGAGGGCGCGACGCTTGTCACGACCGGCAATATTGTCGTGCGGCACGGCGTACACGGGAAGGGAAAGGCCGTGCTCGAGGCGGGCGGCAGCGTCATCAGCAATTTTATCGAAAAAGCAAAGATCACGGCCGGAGGAGACATCCGTGTCGACTACATGGCAAATACGCAGGCGTATGCGAAAAAGACGATTCTTGCCACGGGGAAAAAGGGACAGATTATCGGCGGGGAGGCGTTTGCCGGGGAGGCGGTCGACGCTTATCGGATCGGAAACGAGATGGGAACCCGCACGAATATTTCCGTGGACAGCGAGGATGCGGGCCAGCGGATGCTTGCGAAAATCGTCGTGCACAAGAAGCTTTACGAGCGCGTGGAGTTGAGCATAAACGGCGTGACGGCAAAGCGCTTTCCTGCATTCGGTGAATTTCATTATGTGGACGGAGAGATGAAAGTGTTTGAAATCGGAAAATTCCGTCCGGTACAGAGTGAAGATACGGCAACGACACAGGAGAAAAAACCGCTGATTCTGCTTGTGGACGACGATGCGGTCGTGCTGCGGACGGAGTACGCATACCTGTGTCAGGATTACCGTGTTGCGACGGCGTCTTCCCCGCAGGATGCGATGCGGTATCTGAAACGCTATAAACCGGATCTGGTGCTGCTGGATTATCTGATGCCGCAGATGAACGGGGGAAAGCTGCTGGAACAGATACGCAAAGACAGCGATAAGAAAGTCGCGGATGTCGCGGTGTTTTTTGTCACAAACACGACGGACAAACGGATCGTGACGGAATGCTTAAAGCTCTGTCCACAGGGATATCTGGTAAAGCCGCTGAAAAAGGACGAGCTGCTGAAGACGGTTGCGGGGTATTTTGCAAAAAAGGAAAAACGGACGTAAAGCACTGCAAACGAGTATGGACGAGCGGGGGAATACGATGAGGGAGTATCTGAAAAAGAACTGGCATGTAATGCTTTATTTTGGCTTTCTGTTTTTGACTTTTTTCTTTGTGGGACTGGCCGGAAGGAGCCGGGAGAACTACCGGTTTGCGGAGCGGGAAAACCTGTCTTTTGCAGAGCCATGGGACTATGAGTTCTCGGACGGCACATCGGGTCAGACCGAGCTTCCGGCGAGGCTTTCCACAGAAGGAAAGCCGGATGCGCTGATACTGAAAAACACGCTGCCGACGGTGCGTGACGGCATGGTGTTTATGTATCGCTCAAGACATACGGATGTCAGAATTTACATAGCCGGAGAAATGGTGTATGACGGGCTTATGACGCCGGAGGGGCAGCTTCGGAACACGCCGTTTCCGCTGGCGGGAAATGTCTGGAATGAGGTGGTGCTGCGGGAGGAGTTTTCCGGCAGGGAAATCGTAATCGAGCAAAACTGTGCTGTCGAGCGCTATCTGCGGGGCCCCGGTGACGTGTTTCTCGGGGATCGCGCAACCTTCTTCCTGGAGCTTAGCACGTCAAAGCTCAGCACGATTATCGGGTCGGGCGTGCTTCTGATTCTTGCGGTTATCCTGTTTGTGGCCTGGGTCATCCTCGTGATGACAACCCGGGGAAAATATAACGAGATTCTGTGCCTTTCTTTGTTTACCGTCAGCATTGCGCTGTGGGGGTTTACGGAGTTGCGGTGCCTGCAGTTTGTGTCGGGAAATATGCGGCAGTTTAGCGTGCTCGCTTTTGAGCTGCTGCCTTTGGCCCCGGTGCCGATTGCGCTGTATTTTACCTGCGGGAAAAGAAAGCAGACCGTCCGGCTGGCAAGGATTGCTGCCGTGATACCGCTTGCGGTGTGGGTGTTCAACAATCTCCTGCATTTTGCCGGGATACTGGATCTTGCGCAGACGCTCTCTCTGACACAGCATATGATTGCATTCGAGGTTTTGTTTATCGGCGGGATTCAGGTGAATGATATCTTAAAGGACCGCCGGACAGACGGAGCGGATTCCGGCGGCATTTTCTGGCGTGTTCCGCTGGTGGGACTTGCGGTTATGTTGCCGCTGGTACTCTTTGACATTGTCAAATATATGTTTGCCGATATCTATTATGCGGACAGGGCGGATGCAACCTGTTTCGGAATTATCGCGTACATCATCGCGCTTGCCTGTCACTCCGCGCTGCGGCTGATGTCGGAGAACTTTAAGATCACCGCGGCGAGCCAGGCAAAGTCTCAGTTTCTTGCGAACATGAGCCATGAGATCCGCACGCCGCTCAACGCCGTTTTGGGGTTTGACGAACTGATTCTGCGGGATGCACAGAGCCAGAAGATTATTGAGTATGCGCAGAGCATACAAAACGCAGGCGTTGTGCTGCAGGATATCATCAACACGATACTGGATTTGTCAAAGATTGAATCCGGCAGGATTGAGATTGCGGAAGTGCCGTACAATCTGGTGCAGCTGATCGACAATGCCGCGAGCATCGCGGAGGCTCTGGCGGAGAAAAAGAACCTGTATTTTCAGCTGGAAGTGGATGAGCGGCTGCCCGAGCATCTCTGCGGCGACGAGGTGCACATCCGGCAGATCCTGGTGAACCTGCTGAGCAACGCCGTCAAATATACTTATCAGGGCGGCGTGACGTTTCGGGTGGAGCTTTTCCGGGAAGCGGACGGAAACGGCCTGTGTCAGGTGCGCTATACGGTCAAGGATACCGGAGTCGGCATAAAGCAGGAGGACAAAAAGCGTCTGTTTGAAAAGTTTGAGCGCCTTGATTCCTATGTGAATCGCAATACGGAGGGCACCGGACTCGGTATGAATATCGTGGAACTTCTGCTTAAGGCGATGGGGAGCAGGGTGGAGATCGAGAGCGTCTACCGTGTGGGCTCAGAGTTTTCTTTTATACTCGAACAGCAGGTACTCGACAATGACAGAGTCGGTGTCTATGAGGACGAGAAGCTGCGCATCGGCGTCGGGGAGACAAAGTACGAGTCCTACATCGCACCGGAGGCTAAGATTCTTGTGGTCGATGACGTGCGTCTGAATCTGGAGGTGGCGAAAGGGCTGCTCGCAAATCTGCGCGTACAGGTGGATGAGGCGGAGTCGGGGGAACAGGCGATCGAGATGGCGAAAGAATGCCGCTACGACGTAATCCTGATGGATCACATGATGCCGAAGATGGACGGGATCACCGCGGCAGGAAAAATCCGCGAGCTCGGCAGGGACAAAGAGGAGCGCTATTACTATGCCACGGTGCCGATTCTCGCGCTGACGGCGAACGCGCTTTCCGGAATGCGGGAGATGTACCTGGAGGCAGGAATGCAGGATTTTATCAGCAAGCCGGTACAGGGAAAAACGCTCGAGGCCATCCTGCGGAAATGGATTCCGGGGGAAAAGATTTTTGAAAACAAAAAGGAAGACGCGGAAGAGAAGGCGGCGGTGCAGACGGATTGGGAGATTTCCATCGAGGGACTCGATATCGCAGCGGCACGGATGTATTTCCCGCGGGAGGATATGTACCGCGATACGCTGCGGACATTTGCCGCGATGCTGCCTGAAAATACGGCCAAAATCGAGGCGTCTTATAAGTCTGAAGATCTCAGAGAGTACACCGTCACCGTGCACGGGCTGAAAAGCTCCGCGAAAATTATCGGCGCGGTTGAGATTTCGGAGATGGCGAGAAAGCTTGAGGAGGCGGGCAGAGAGGGAAACCGGAAAACGGTGCTGGCAGATACGCCGCCGCTGCTCGCACTCTACCGGGAGTGCGGAGAGGCCATTCTCGCAAATCTCGGGGAGGATGTGGCGGACGCCCGTATGCTTACCGAGGAGGAACTGCGCGGCAGACTTCTGCAGTTAAAGCAGTATGCACAGGACTTTGATATGGGGGGACTGATGCAGTGGGAGAAGGAAACGGAAAATAACAGGGTGGAGGAAGCGTATCTCGAAAGCTGGAAGCAGATAAAGGCGGCCGTGCAGAATGTGGCTTTTTCGGATATCCTGGATATTTTGGAGAAGGTTTTGGAGTGATGCGGCAATTACATCGGAACGTTTTCGGCATATAATGAAAAGAAAAGGCATTCTTATGAACTATGTGAAGCGTGCCATTCATGCAGAAAATGTATATAAGTATGGCCTGAGCGGGAAAAATGTAACCGTGGCGATCATGGACACCGGGATTGCCGCACACAGGGATTTTGAAAACCGCATTCTGGCCTTTCGGGATTTCTGTGAGGGGAGACAGGAATGCTATGACGATAACGGACACGGGACGCATGTGGCGGGGATTATCGCGGGAAGCGGCAGAATGTCTGCCGACGTGGAGGGCGGGCCTGTCTATGCCGGAATCGCGCCGCAGGCCGGTATCGTGATGTTAAAGGTGTTAGACCGGCTGGGCAACGGAAAGACGGAGCAGGTACTTGCCGGTATCCGGTGGCTCCGGGAAAATGGGGCCGCATACAATATACGGCTGCTCAATATCTCGGTCGGAATGCTTCCGAATGCGGGGGCGACGGAGCAGCGCGCGCTGCTTGACGCAGTGGACGGACTGTGGGACGCCGGAATCATGGTGGTGGCTGCGGCCGGAAACAACGGTCCGCGTGAGAACACCGTGACGATTCCGGGGATATCGCGCAAGATACTGACGGTCGGGAGTGTGGACGACGGCGGAGCGGCGACGGGAGGACTCGGCAGGGGGTACAGTGGTATGGGGCCGACGGAGTGCTGTATTATCAAGCCGGAAATCCTGGCCCCGGGCACGAATATTATGAGCTGTTCGCGGGACGGGATCGGATATGTGAAAAAGAGCGGCACCTCCATGGCCGCGCCGGTGGTCACGGGGGCTCTGGCGCTTGCAGCAGAGAAATACCCGAATCTGACGCCGGCGGAGCTGAAGCTGCGGCTGTATGAACGCGCATATCCGCGGGGGGAGCACATCGGAAAAAAATGCTGGGGCGTACTGCATGTGGATTATTTGGTGAGAGGAAGTTACGGATGAAAAAAATAGCGCATCTGCTTTTGGGCAGATTTACAATTATTGCATGTGTCATTCTGTTGCAGGTTGCCTGGCTGGTGGGAATCCTTTATCTGTTCAGCAACCGGTATTCTTATGTGATGATGCTCGTGCGTATTCTGGCGGACATCATCGTGCTTGTCATACTCAATAAATGGGCGAATCCGGCCAACAAGCTGTCATGGACCTTTCTGGTTATGGTGCAGCCCATTTTCGGTCTGGCAATCTATCTGATGTTCGGGCGTTCCGGGCTGACGCGGGGGATGCGTCAGCGGATGGACGCTGCAAACCGGGAAGTCGCAAAACATATCGCGCCGGACGGGGACGCGGCGGAGGCGCTGCTTCGGAACGATCGCGGGGTTTACAACCAGTCGGCATATATCAGCGAATGGGCCGGATTTCCGGTGTACCGCAATACGGCGACGAAATACTACAAATGCGGCGAGGAAATGTTTCCCGACATGCTTTGTGCCCTGCGGAGTGCAAAGCGCTTTATCTTTCTCGAATATTTTATTGTAGAGGAAGGGTACATGTTCGGGGAGATTGAGAAGATTCTGGAACAGAAGGTAAAGGAGGGCGTGGAAGTCCGTGTGATTTATGACGATGTGGGCTGTATCAGCACGCTTCCTCCCAACTTTTACCGCAGGCTGCAGAGCAAGGGGATCAAATGCGCGGTATTTAATCCGTTTCGTCCGATTGTCTCCGTCGTGATGAACAACCGTGACCACCGGAAAATCTTTGTGGTCGACGGGACGGTAGGCTTTACCGGCGGCATCAATCTGGCGGACGAGTATATCAATAAGGTGGAGCGATTCGGATACTGGAAGGACACCGGCATCCGGCTCTGCGGGGAGGGTGTCTGGAGCCTGACCGTGATGTTTCTCGAGATGTGGGGCTATATCTGCCGTCAGACGGAGCCGGATTATACGGTGTACATGCCCTCCGCAAACCGTACGGACGAATTTTCGGACGACGGATTTGTACAACCCTACGGGGATTCGCCGTTAGATCATGAGAATGTCGGGGAAAATATTTACCTGAATATTATCGGGAAAGCAGAGCGCTATGTCTATATCTTCACCCCGTATCTGATTATCGACCACGAGATGCTTGTTGCACTCTGCAATGCGGCCAAAAGCGGGGTGGATGTGCGCATCGTCACGCCGGGTATACCGGATAAAAAGATGGTCTACCTCCTGACGCAGGCGTACTATGCGCCTTTAATCAAAGCGGGCGTGAAGATCTATCAGTATACGCCGGGGTTTATCCATGCAAAATGCTTTGTGTGCGACGACGAGATTGCGACGGTCGGCAGCGTCAATCTTGATTTCCGAAGCCTGTACCTGCACTTTGAGTGCGGGGTGTGGATGTACCGCTCAAAGGCCGTCATGCAGGTGAAGGAGGACTGCCTGGAAACCTTTGCCTGCTCCGAGCAGATCAGCTATGAGTTCTGTCGGAACAGGCGGCTTCCGGTGCGCATGCTGCAGAGTGTCCTGCGTCTGTTTGCACCGCTGCTTTAGATTATGTGAGAAAGAAATGGAGGGCTTTCAGAAAATAGTCTTTGTAGCCTGCGGCGGCGACGGTGTCCGAGTAGAGGATATCGACGCTGCCGATTTCTATGCCGTTTAAACGGTATACGGCCCTGCCCGCGGGAGTGTCCGCGGTCACCGGCGCGGTGACGGATTCCGGCAGCTCGACGGTCTTTTCAATGCCGGAGAGGTCCGTGCCGTCGGTGGAGAGGTACTGGAAGGCGCCGGAGTATTTCAGGCCGCAGGTCGATGCAACTCCGCGGCTCACGGGGAGTGCCGGAAGCGCGTCGCTGTTGGCGTCCGCATAGACTCTGCACGCGCCGAAACCGTAATTGAGAAGGGTTGTGGCGTCCGCAAACCGTACCTTGTAATCCGGCGCTGCCATAATGACGGCGATAAGCTCCAGATCATCTTTTTTTGCGGTTGCGGAGACGCAGTATTTGGCAAGGCCGGTGGAGCCGGTTTTTAATCCGGTTGCGTACTCATACTGTTTGATGAGCTTGTTGGTGTTTGTCAGACCAAATTCCGAGGTTCCCTTTGCGGTCGTGTGCGTGATATTTTCCATCCAGATCGTGCAGTAATCATGAATTTCGGGGTAGCGTGTGATAAGCTCCCGCGACATCAGCGACACGTCGTAGGCGGTTGTCATGTGACCGTCAACGTCAAGTCCGCAGCAGTTGACAAAGTTGGTATCCTCCATGCCGAGGCCTTTTGCGCGCTCGTTCATCTGCCGGACAAACTCCTCCTCGGAGCCGGTCAGGTGCTCAGCCATGGCCACACAGGCGTCATTTGCGCTGGCGACGCTGATACATTTGATCATGGTTTCCACAGTCTGCGTTTCCCCGGGTTCCAGGAATACCTGGGAGCCGCCCATGCTCGCCGCATGCTCCGAGACGGTCACCGTATCGCCGAGTGCGATCTGTTTTTTTTCGAGAGCGTCAAAGATGAGAATCAGCGTCATGATTTTTGTGATGCTTGCAGGATGGAGCCGCTCGTGCGCGTTTTTTTCGTAGATGACGGTTCCGGTGGATGCTTCCATCAAAAGCGCACTCGGGGCGGAGATGTTGAGCGCGGGTTCCGCGGCAGTCTCCGTGGTTTCCGCCGTGTCGGCGGCGGAAACGCGCAGGGGTGCCGTCTGTGAAGCCGCGGCGGATATCGGGGCAAATATCAGATTTATCGCAAGCAGGAGTGACAGGAACTGTTTCATGGTTGAAATCTCCTTGAAGCAAAATACAAGATTATATTCTATTTTAGGCGGGCGGCCTGTACGATATGACGGAAAAAATAAGGGGATTTTGGCGAAATACTAACTATTGTGGAGGAGGTGGCGGCGGGTACAAAATATGGTAAAAAACACTTGAATTTTTTGGGGAACCAATGTAAAATAGTTCCGTTGAGGACAGGCGAAAGTTCAGGATTGAGGAATTACATATGGATATGACCGTCAGGCTTCAGGTGTTTGAGGGACCGCTTGATTTGCTTTTACATCTGTTAGAGAAAAATAAAGTGAATATATATGATATCCCGATTGTCGAGATTACCGCTCAGTATCTGGAGTATATTGCAGAGATGAAGCGTCAGGATCTGAATGTCGTGAGCGAATTTCTGGTGATGGCGGCCACACTGATCGACATCAAGTCCCGCATGCTGCTCCCGGCGAAGGAGGAGGATGCGGAGGAGGAAGAGGACCCGAGAGCCGAGCTCGTACAGCAGCTGTTAGAGTACAAGATGTACAAGTGTATGGCTTATGAGCTTCGCGATCTTCAGATTGACGCGGAGCGCGTGCTGTTTAAGGAGCCCACGATTCCGCCGGAGATCGCGGATTATGAGGAGCCGGTGGATCTCGCCGAGCTGGTGTCGGATGTGACGCTTGCGAAGTTGAACGATATTTTTAAATCCATCATGAAAAAGCAGGCTGACAAGGTAGATCCGGTCCGCTCAAAATTCGGAAAAATAGAAAAAGAAGAAGTGTCGCTCTCTGAACGGATGTCCTATCTTGAGGAGTACTGTCTGACCCACAGCCGGTTCAGCTTCCGGAATCTCCTGGAGGCGCAGACCGGGAAGATGGAGATTATCGTGACATTTCTTGCGGTTTTGGAACTGATGAAGGTCGGCAAGATATTTATCTCGCAGGAGAAAACCTTTGACGACATCCAGATTCAGTCGCGGATAGCCGCATAGAAGTGTGAAAAATAGATTTTTCACACGCGAACTTGTTCGCGTTGCAAATATGTGCCTGCGTCATAGCGTACGTTGTACGCATTCCAGTTTGCAGGTTGAGAGAACGGTAGGTTTTTCTATGGAAAATAAAAATTATGAGGCGATTATCGAGGCGATTTTATTCACGATGGGGGAGTCGGTGGAGCTTGAGAAGATTGCAGCCGCGATTGAGCTGGACAAAAAAGAGACAAAGGCGATTATCGGGCGCATGATGGAGCACTACGAGGATCCCGCGATCGGCATCCGGATCATCGAGCTCGACGGGGCCTATCAGATGTGTACGAAAAGCGAGATGTACGAGTACCTGATCCGGATCGCAAAGCAGCCGAAAAAGCATGTGCTCACGGACGTGCTGCTCGAGACGCTCTCGATCATTGCATACAAGCAGCCGATCACGCGGGTGGAGATCGAAAAGATTCGCGGCGTCTCCTGCGACCACGCGGTGAACAAGCTTGTGGAATACAACCTTGTGTGTGAGCTGGGCAGGCTCGACGCGCCCGGAAGGCCGCTGCTGTTCGGCACGACGGAGGAGTTTCTCAGAAGCTTCGGCGTGCAGTCCATCGACGAGCTGCCGGTCTTAAACCCGGTGCAGGTCGAGGAGTTTAAACAGGAAGTGGAAGCAGAAATAAATTTAAAGATGGATATTTAAGCGGAGGGGAAGCCGGAAGGCTTTCTCTTTTTTCGTATTGTAAGATCGGCGTCCGTATCCTTATCTGGTTCTCACGAAAACGGAACACGCATATAGATTTGTGATAGTGAATGGAACGGTAACAAGCCCTATGAAACGTTTTTTTGCAATTTTTTTCGCGGTGCTTTTTCTTCTGGAGTGCCCGACGCAAACGCTCGCCGCAGAGGCCCCGAAAGAGACCGAACTGTATGCGAAATCCGCTGTTTTGATGGACGCGGATTCCGGGCGTATTTTATATGAGAAGGACGGACATACCGCGATGGCAAACGCCAGCACGACAAAGATTCTGACCTGTATTCTGACGCTTGAAAACTGCGCGTTAGACAGCCAGGTGACCGTCTCGTCAAACGCGGCATCCCAGCCGAAAGTGCATCTGGGGATGCGCACCGGGCAGACTTTTTACCTGAAAGATCTGCTTTACGGGCTGATGCTGGAATCCTACAACGACTGTGCGGTCGCGATCGCGGAGTATATCGCCGGGAGCACAGAGGGATTTGCCGGCATGATGAATGAGAAGGCGAAGGAGATCGGCTGCGAGGACAGCTACTTTATCACGCCAAACGGCCTGGATGCGAACGATGGGCAGGGATTTCACCACACGACGGCGGCGGATCTGGCGAAAATCATGCGCTACTGCATCATGACGTCGGAAAAATCCGAACAGTTTCTCGAAATCACAAGGACCGCCTCTTACGGTTTTTCGGATCTTGAGGGGAAATCCCATTATCAGTGCAATAACCACAATGCGTTTCTGCAGATGATGGACGGGGCGCTGTCCGGGAAGACCGGCTTTACCGGGACGGCGGGCTACTGTTATGTCGGGGCTCTGGAGCGGGACGGCAGAACGTATATCGTGGCGCTTCTGGCCTGCGGATGGCCCAACAACAAGAGCTACAAGTGGTCGGATACCAAAAAGCTGATGACATACGGAATCGAAAATTATCACAAAAAAAATCTCATGGAGATTGTGCCGGACGAGAGCGCGCTTGCGGCGATTCCCGTGAAAGACGGACAGGGAAAGCGAATCGGGGAACAGGTTTATATGAATCCGAGAGTTGAGGCAGGAACCGGATATGAGGAGCTGCTTTTGCAGGAGGGGGAGGAGGTTGTGCTGCGTTATGAGATTCCGCGGAACCTGAATGCACCGGTGCAGGAGGGGGATTATCTGGGAAAGATTACCTATCTGCTCGGAGATGAAGTTCTGCGCGAATGTCGGGTCGTGGCGGGAGACTCCGTGGAAAAAATAGATTTGAACTGGTGTTTTCACAGAATATTTGCACTTTTCATGGAATGTACTTGAATTATTCCGCAAAAACATCTATAATTTAACATAGCCAAATTTGCTGATTTTTTTAGCGGCAACAAATTATAGATGGAGGGCAAAGCGAATGAATAGTAGTATGGATAGCCTGGCTATGCAGCGCATTATCAGGCTGGTCGACGAGAACAGTTTCGTGGAAACCGGTTCTCTTGTAACCGCAAGAAGTACGGATTTTAATCTTGCACAGACAGACACACCTTCCGACGGTGTGATCACGGGGCATGGGCTGATTGACGGCAATCTGGTGTTTATTTACAGCCAGAATGCGGCTGTGCTCAACGGGACAATCGGCGAGATGCACGCAAAGAAAGTGGCTGCGGTCTATGACATGGCGATGAAGATGGGAGCGCCGGTCATCGGTTTTATCGACTGTGCGGGAATCCGTCTGCAGGAGTCCGTGGATGCGCTCGACGGCTTTGGTCAGATTTATGCGAGACAGGTGGCGGCTTCCGGGGTGATTCCGCAGATTACGGCGGTATTCGGTTCCTGTGGCGGCGGTCTCTCCGTTGTGCCGGCACTGTCCGATTTCGCATTTATCGAGGAGAGCAAAGGAAAGATGTTCGTGAATGCTCCGAACGCGATCGCGGGCAACCGCGTTGACAAGTGCGATACCTCCTGCGCCGCATTTCAGGCGGACGAGAACGGCTGCATTGACGCCGTCGGCACCGAGGATGTGATTCTTGGGGATATCCGCGAGCTGGTGAGTATCCTGCCGCTCAACAACGAGGGCGATGTGTACACCGGCGAGTGCGGCGACGATTTGAACCGTGTCTGCGAGAGCATGGACGCGATGAAGGGTGACCCGAGATATCTGCTCGGAGAGATTTCCGACGGACATACGTTTTTTGAGACGAAGGCCGGCTATGCGCGGGATATGGTGACCGGATTTATCAAATTAAACGGCATGACGGTCGGCGCAGTCGCAAACTGCAGCGAGGTTTACGACGCCGAGGGCAAGAAGGAAGAGACGTTTGATGCGGTTCTCTCTGCGCGGGGCTGCGGCAAGGCTGCGGAATTTGTCCGCTTCTGCGATGCGTTTGAGATCCCGGTGCTCACGCTGACAAATGTCCGGGGCTTTAAGGCATGCATGTGCTCCGAGCGCAGACTCGCAAAGGAGCTGGCGCATCTGACGAGCGCGTTTGCATCCGCGACCTGCCCGAAGGTGAACCTGATTACCGGAGAGGCGTTCGGAAGCGCGTATGTGACGATGAATTCAAAGGCCATCGGCGCGGATTTTGTCTATGCGTGGTCCGGTGCCAAGGTCGGCATGATGGAGGCGGAGCTTGCTGCGAAGATCATGTATGCGGATGCGTCCGCGGACGAGCTTGCCGAGCGGGCAAAGGAGTACGACGCGCTGCAGGGAAGTGTGACGACGGCGGCGAGACGCGGTTATGTGGACCTTGTGTTTGACGCCGCGGACACCAGAAAATATCTGATTGATGCGTTTGAGCTGTTATACACCAAATGTGCGGGTGTACCGGATAAAAAACACACAACGAAATAGAAAGGTGAAGTTATGAAGAAAAAAGTATCTCTTATACTTTGTCTTGTAGTGATGGTTCTGACAATGGCAGCCTGTGGGACGGATCCGGCATCTGTGGATTATTTTGGAATGAAATATGAGGACATGCAGCTGTACATGAGCCAGCAGGTTGATGCCCTGTCAAGCCTCACCGAGGAGGATATGGCATCGATCGAGCTGTATGGGGACGAGATGACACAGAAGCTTGTCTCTACCTGGAAAACATCGGTGGAGGGACTGGGAGAATCCCAGGGGCTCGGCGAGTTTACCGCCACGAAAACCCAGAAGAATGTGACCGTCGAGCAGAAGGTAAAATTCTCCGGGCGAGAAGTGGTATTGAGCTATGTTTACGCTTATAACTACGAGACAAAAACGGCGGAACTGACGGATGCATCCGTAGACCTGGTATACACTCTCGGCGAGAAGATGCAGAAGGCGGGATTAAATACCCTGATGGGAATGGGCACGGTATTTATGGTTCTCATTCTGATCAGCCTGATCATCTACTGCTTTAAGCTGATCCCGTATCTGCAGAAGCGGTTTGCGGGCAGCGATACGGCACCGGCTGCAGCGGCGGCGCCGGCAGCGGCGGTACCTGCGGCACCGGCTCAGGTGAGTGATGATCTGGAACTTGTGGCTGTTATCTCGGCAGCGATTGCTGCGAGCACGGGGGCGTCTGCGGATTCCTTTGTCGTGCGCTCGATTCATAGAAGATAGGTTCGGCATTCAGAGAATAAAATATTAGGAGGAATATTTCATGAAAAGCTATACAATCACTGTAAACGGAAATGTATATGATGTAACCGTAGAGGAGAACGGAAGCGTGAGCGCACCGGCAGCGGCACCGAGACGTGCGGCGGCACCCGCAGCGCCGGCAGCGGCGCCACAGGCGGCAGGAGCAGCCGGAAGCGTGAAGATCGAGGCGGGAGCGGCAGGAAAAGTATTTAAGATCGAGTCTTCCGTGGGAACCGCGGTCAAGAGAGGCGATACGATTCTCGTTCTCGAGGTCATGAAGATGGAGACACCGGTTGTCGCTCCGCAGGACGGCACCGTGGCAAGCATCAATGTAAACGCAGGAGATATGGTGGAAGCGGGAGCGCTGTTGGCAACCTTAAACTAATATTAGGAGGGTAACAATGAGTTATTTTACAGAGACAATGGGCAACCTCCTGCACCAGACGGCCTTCTTTAATCTGACAGTCGGAAACTTTGTGATGATTCTTGTCGCATGCGTGTTCCTTTATCTGGCGATTCGCAAAGGATTTGAGCCGCTGCTGCTCGTGCCGATTGCATTCGGTATGCTGTTGGTAAACATTTATCCGGATATTTTTGCAAGCCCGGAGCAGATGAGCAACGGTGTCGGTGGTTTGTTTCATTATTTTTATATTTTGGATGAATGGTCGATTCTTCCCTCTCTGATTTTCCTCGGAGTCGGAGCGATGACCGATTTCGGTCCGCTGATTGCAAATCCGATCAGTTTCCTTCTCGGAGCGGCAGCGCAGTTCGGTATTTTCGGCGCTTACTTTATCGCAATCCTGCTGGGCTTTAATGACAAGGCAGCGGCGGCGGTGTCCATCATCGGCGGTGCGGACGGCCCGACCTCCATTTTCCTGGCAGGCAAGCTCGGACAGTCCGGACTTATGGGACCGATCGCGGTGGCGGCGTATTCTTATATGGCACTTGTGCCGATCATTCAGCCGCCGATCATGAAGCTGTTTACCACAAAGGAAGAGCGCGCGATTAAGATGGAGAACTTAAGACCGGTGTCGAAACTTGAGAAAATCCTGTTCCCGATCGTGGTGACGATTGTGGTGTGTACGATTCTTCCTACGACGGCTCCGTTAGTCGGCATGCTGATGCTCGGAAACCTGTTCCGCGAGTGCGGCGTGGTACGTCAGCTCTCAGAGACGGCATCCAATGCGCTGATGTATATCGTCGTGATTCTGCTCGGCACTTCCGTGGGAGCGTCCACGAGTGCGGAAGCGTTCTTAAATTGGACCACGCTTAAGATCGTGGCGCTCGGTCTGGTTGCGTTTATGTTCGGTACGGCGGCCGGCGTGTTGTTCGGAAAGCTGTTATGCCATCTGACTCACGGCAAGATCAATCCGCTGATCGGTTCTGCGGGTGTGTCTGCCGTTCCTATGGCGGCCCGTGTTTCCCAGAAGGTCGGAGCGGAAGAGGATCCCACGAACTTCTTACTGATGCATGCAATGGGACCGAACGTTGCCGGCGTAATCGGAACCGCAGTGGCAGCCGGTGTATTTATGGCGATCTTTGGAATATAGGAGGAATATAAAATGGCAGAAGTCGTGAAAAAACCATTAAAAATAACGGAAACCGTTCTGCGTGACGCACACCAGTCCCTGATTGCGACGCGTATGACGACGGAGCAGATGCTCCCGATCGTGGACAAGATGGACAAAGTCGGTTTCCATGCGGTAGAGTGCTGGGGAGGAGCGACCTTTGACGCGTCCCTCCGCTTCCTGAAGGAGGACCCGTGGGAGCGCCTGCGCAAATTGCGGGACGGATTTAAAAACACCAAGTTGCAGATGTTGTTCCGCGGACAGAATATTCTGGGCTATCGTCCGTACGCGGACGATGTGGTGGAGTATTTCGTGCAGAAATCCATCGCAAACGGAATCGATATCATCCGTATCTTTGACTGTCTCAATGATATCCGCAACCTGCAGACCGCAGTGACCGCCTGCAACAAGGAGAAAGGTCATGCACAGGTTGCACTGTCCTACACGCTCGGAGACGCATATACGTTAGAGTACTGGATGGATATTGCAAAGCGTGTGGAGGATATGGGGGCAAATTCCCTGTGTATCAAAGATATGGCGGGACTTCTTGTCCCGAGCCAGGCGACCGAGCTTGTCGGTGCATTGAAGGATGCGACGTCGCTCCCGGTTGAGCTTCACACGCACTATACGTCGGGTGTCGCTTCGATGACCTACCTGAAAGCGGTGGAGGCCGGATGCGATATTATTGATACCGCGATGTCTCCGTTTGCACTCGGAACGTCCCAGCCGGCGACCGAGGTTATGGTGGAGGCGTTTAAGGGCACCGAGTTCGACACCGGACTCGACCAGAATCAGCTGGCGGAGATTGCGGATTACTTCCGTCCGCTCCGCGAGGAGGCGCTTGAGAGCGGCCTGATGAACACGAAAGTACTCGGCGTAAACATCAAGACCCTGCTGTACCAGGTGCCGGGCGGAATGCTCTCCAACATGGTATCCCAGTTAAAGGAGCAGCATGCGGAGGATAAGTACGAGGAAGTGTTAAAGGAAATCCCGCGTGTGCGCAAAGACCTCGGCGAGCCGCCCCTTGTTACCCCGTCGTCCCAGATCGTCGGTACGCAGGCGGTATTTAACGTGCTGATGGGCGAGCGTTACAAAGTTGCCACAAAGGAGACGAAGGATGTGCTGCTCGGCAAATACGGCCAGACCGTAAAGCCGTTTAATCCGGAAGTGGTTGACAAGGTGCTCGGCGAGGAGAAGAAGAATGCGATTACCTGCCGGTATGCGGATCTGCTCGAGCCGGAATTAGACAAGATCGAGGCGGAGATGAAGCAGTGGAAACAGCAGGATGAGGATGTGCTGACCTACGCACTGTTCCCGCAGGTGGCAACCGATTTCTTTAAATACCGTGAGGCACAGCAGAAGGGTGTGGATGCAAGTATCGCGGACACGAAGAACGGCGCTTATCCGGTATAGTTTTGCAGGACAGAGGACAGGTATCTCAGAAATAATTGCTGCGGTATCTGTCCTTTTTTACTTCATGAGGAAACAAAGATGAATGGTATCACGATTGGGGAGAAAACAGTAATCATAAAGCGTGAATGGAAGACGGCGGTTCTTGCGACGTGGATCATCGGTCTGTTTGCACATGCCTATCGCTTTTTTAATTTTCTGATGACATGGGACAGCCTTTATAACATCTACGGCGCCGGTGACACTTACGGGCTGGGCCGGTGGTTTCTGCCCTGGGCAGGGTTGCTCTCGTCGGCATTTGATATGCCGTGGGTGAACGGGGCGCTGTCGCTGATTTTCATCAGTGCGGCAATGGTTCTGCTGGTGGAGCTGTTCGATATGAGAAATGGTTTCCTGATCTCACTCTGTGCGGGGGTAGTCGTAACATTTCCGACCGTTGTCTCCACGTTTGCCTATATGTATACGGCCGACTGCTATATGCTGGCATTTCTGCTGGCGGTGGCGGCGGTCTATGTGACATACCGTGTGAAAAAATACGGGATGTTTTTGGGAATGCTGCTTTTGGGTTTTGGGATGGGAATCTATCAGGCCTATGCGGCGACCGCGATCACGCTTGTTCTCATCTATATTATCTGGCAGTTTGTCGTGCAGAAAACAGCGTTTCTCGATGCGGTGCGGCAGGACATGAAATATCTTTTCATGCTGGTGGGCGGCGCCGCGGTCTATGCGCTGTTTCTGCGGTTTTCGCTGTGGCGGTACGGGATCAGTCTGGCCGGGTATCAGGGAATCGGGGATATGGGCATCATGTCGCCCGCGGAATACCGTCTGGCTCTTGTAAAGACGAAATTTCGTTTTTCCGTGATATTCGGACTCGAAAACGGAATCCAGAAACGGCCGTACACGCTGCTGAATGTCATTTTGCTGGCGCTGCTCGCGGTTCTTGTCGTTTATCTTCTGATCAGAAACCGCGTGTATGAGAAAAAGCTTTCCTTTGCGGCTGCGCTTGCGGGCGTGTGTCTGCTCCCCGTCACCTGCTATGTGGTAAATTTCACGTCGCCGAGTGTCGAGTATCACACGCTGATGGAGATGGCCGTCTGCCTGATCTATGTGCTTCTGATTCTTCTGCTGCAGGAGGTGGGCGGGAAACAGGTTTTTCCGAAGCTGCTAAAGTGCTGCGGCTGTGCGGCGCTCGCGCTTCTCGTATACTATAATGTGCTGAATGCGAATATCGGATACTTTTATATGAACCAGAGCACGGAAAAATCGCTTGCGATTGCGGCAAACGTACTCGACCGCGTGGAGTCTCTCGACGAGTTTCAGACGGCGACAAATAAGATCGCGCTGATGGGGACCTATGAGTGCCCGACGGAGAACGCTCTTTCTATGGTGCCGTCTGTGATGGGAATCAGCAGTGATTCGTTTTTAAATGACCCGAATCATTATACCATACTGTGGAAAAATTATTTCGGGGTTCAGATGGAGCTTGCCAGCTACGACGAGATAAACGCGATTCATGAGACGGAGGAATTTAAGAGCATGCCGATATACCCAAAGAAAGGTTGCACACGCTGCATCAACGGGATCATTGTTGTGAGGCTGTCGGAATAAAATACAGACGATACGCGCAGTGGAAAAGGGGGATACAGTCCTTTGTCCGCTGAGTGGGAAATCCCCCGAGACACACTGGAAAAACGCGTGTATGACGGGGGATTTTTGCACCGTTTAAAGAAAATGTCGGTCAGCGGATCACGCCGCAGGCAATTTTGATCCCGGAATTTCCGGAGGGCTGTGTCGTGAAATCATCCGGCTGATCATGGATAATCACAGAACGGCCGAGAATGTCGGAAATCTGGAAGCGTTTATCGTAAAAGACGAGAAATGCATATCCCTGGTTTCCCATTAAAGGAGGCATATCCCCCGCGTGCATGGGATGTTTGGTATCGCCGGGGTTGTAGTGGTCACCCGTCTTGTCGAAAGGCAGCGTACAGTCCCCGTGCTCATGAATGTGGAACCCATAGAAATTTACGGATTCCGGTTCCGTGATATTTGGCAGGCCGAAAATTTCGGCGGCGATCAGGACGCCGCCGTAAGCGGTGGCATAAAAATTTACGGTTCCGACAAGCCCGGGATGATTCTGATTTCCTTTGATGTAGGCGGTGGCGTCCGGCGCGCCGCTTCGCATAAGCCGGATAAATTCCATAGAAGGTGTGACTGCTGGCATATTACCACTCCAGTATAAAAGCTTTCTCTATCAGTTTATGCAGCCACTTGCAAAACGGAATGGTTTTGATATAATTAAAATATCGCGGCGCGGAGGGGAACAATGAGCAACAGAAATGATCTGAGTAATCGCATAAATGAGGCGTACAGTAAACTGAGCAAAGGGCAGAAGCTGCTGGCCGCCTATATCACGGACAACTATGACAAGGCGGTGTTTCTGACGGCTGCAAAGCTCGGAGAGACCGTGGGGGTCAGCGAGTCCACCGTGGTACGCTTTGCGATGCATCTCGGCTATAAGGGATATCCCGAATTTCAGAGCGCCTTAGCGGATCAGGTGCGAAGTAAGCTCAATTCCGTTCAGCGCATGGAAGTCACCTACGGACGTATCAGCCAGTCAAAGATTTTAGAGTCCGTGTTAAAGGCCGATGCGGACAGAATCCGATCCACGCTCGGCAGGATTGACGAGCAGGCGTTTCAGATGGCGGTGGACACGATTCTTTCCGCGAAGCATATCTATATTATCGGAATCCGGAGCTGCGCGCCGCTGGCGGAGTTTCTGGCCTTTTATTTCACGTTGATGTTCGAGAACGTGCATTTGCTTCAGACAAACAGTTCAAGCGAGATTTTTGAACAGATGGTGCGCATCGGAAGGGAGGATGTGATTATCGGAATCAGCTTTCCGCGGTATTCCATGCGGACCTTAAAGGCGATGGAGTTTGCAAACAATCGGAGTGCGAAGGTGATTACCATCACCGACAGCGTTCACTCGCCGATGAATCTGTACTCCTCCTGCAACCTGATCGCGGACAGCGACATGGCGTCCATCGTGGATTCGCTGGTGGCCCCGCTCAGTGTGATCAATGCGCTGATCGTGGCGCTGTGCATGAAAAAGCAGGACGAGGTCGCCGGGACGCTCGAGATGCTTGAGGATATCTGGGACGAGTACCAGGTCTACGAGAATGACGAGATCAATTACATCGACGACTCCATTAAAATGCGCTACGCGAAAATAGGAGATACCGATTTTAATGAGTAAGGTGACAGTGATCGGAGGCGGACCGGCCGGGATGTTTGCGGCGATCGTCGCGGCGGAGAGCGGACATGAGGTGTGTCTCCTCGAGAAGAACGAGAAACTTGGGAAAAAATTATATATCACGGGAAAAGGGCGCTGCAATCTCACAAACGCCGGTGACATGGACAACCTTTTTGCGAGTGTGATGTCGAATCCCCGATTTTTGTACAGCGCGTTTTATGCGTATGACAATATGCGTGTCATAGACTTTTTTGAGTCAAACGGCCTGCGGACAAAAGTGGAGCGCGGAAACCGGGTATTTCCGGTGTCGGATCACTCTTCGGACGTCATCGCCGTTTTGCAGAGGGTACTTAAGGCGCGCGGCGTAAAGGTCTGTCTGCACAGTGAGGCGGAGGAAATCCTCACGCAGGACGGCGCGGCGGCGGGAGTTCGCGGCAGGGACGGCAGCGTGCACCGCGCCGATGCAGTGATCGTGGCCACGGGGGGCTTTTCCTACCGGACGACCGGCTCCACGGGGGACGGCTATCGCTTCGCGCGGGAGCTCGGACATACGGTGACGGATCTCACACCGTCTCTGGTACCGTTTTACGCCAGGGAGGAATATGTGCCCCGGCTGCAGGGGCTGTCGCTGAAAAATGTCCGGGTGCGCATTCGAAGCGGCGAGCGGGCCGGGGAGGGCAGGATTTTGTATGAGGATTTCGGAGAGATGCTGTTTACGCATTTTGGGGTCAGCGGACCACTGATGCTCTCCGCGAGCGCGGCGATAAAGCCCTCGTTTGCGAAACGGCCGCTTGCGATGGAGATTGACTTAAAGCCGGCGCTTTCGGAGGAGCAGCTTGATGCGAGGATTCTGCGGGAGTTTGCGGAGGCGAAAAACAGACAGTTTCGGAATGCGGCAGCGCCCCTTTTTCCGGCAAAACTGATTCCGGTGATGTTAGAGCTCGGCGGGATTGCACCCGGGCGGAAAGTCAATGAGATCACAAAGGAGGAGCGGCAGCGCTTTGTGCGCCTGATCAAGGCGGTGCCGGTGACGCTTGACGGCCTCCGTGACTTTGATGAGGCCATCATCACGAAAGGCGGGGTAAACGTGAAGGAGATCAATCCGTCTACGATGGAGTCAAAGCGGATTCGAAATCTCTATTTCTGCGGGGAGGTCTTAGACCTCGACGCAGTGACCGGCGGTTATAATCTGCAGATTGCATGGTCTACCGGTTATCTTGCCGGCATCAGCGTAAAATAAAATGGGGATTCACCGAAGAACGGGAGGAAACGGAGGTAATTATGAGTATCAATATCGCGATTGACGGCCCTGCGGGAGCTGGAAAGAGTACGATTGCCAGACGGCTGGCAAAGCAGCTTGGATTTATCTATGTCGATACGGGGGCGATGTACCGCGCGATGGCGTATCATTTTCTGAAAAGCGGGATTGCCGCAGCGGATGTGGACGGGATTGCCGCGGAGTGTCCGCGCGTGGATGTGACGATCGTCTATGAGAATGGGGAACAGCAGGTGCTTTTAAATGGAGAGAATGTAAACGGCGTGATACGCACCGAGGAAGTGGGAAATATGGCATCTGCCACCAGCGTCTATCCGGTGGTGCGGACGAAGCTGGTGGAGCTGCAGCGTCAGCTGGCAGCAAAATCGGACGTGATCATGGACGGCAGGGATATCGGAACCTGCGTTCTGCCCGACGCTCAGGTCAAAATTTATTTGACGGCGAGTTCGGCAACCCGGGCAAAGCGCCGTTTTGACGAGCTGACCGCAAAGGGAACGGACTGTGATCTTGCGGCGATCGAGCGGGATATCATCGACCGGGATTACCGGGACATGCACCGGGAGACTTCTCCGCTGAGGCAGGCCGCGGACGCGGTGCTTGTGGACAGCTCCGAAATGGGGATCGATGAGGTAGTCGATGCAATCTATCAGATCTATCGGGAGGCAATATGAATGTGATTCTGGCAGAGCACGCCGGTTTCTGTTTCGGTGTCAAACGCGCGGTGGACACCGTCTACGGGGAACTCGCAGGCGGAACGGATATTTACACATACGGGCCGATCATCCACAACGAGGAAGTGGTTGCGGATTTGGAGGCGCAGGGCGTATCGGTGATCAGCGGTATGGACGAGCTCGCGGCGCGCGCCGCTTCGGCAAAAACTGCGGGGCGTGTGCCGGGAAAGGTGATCATCCGCGCACACGGTGTGGAGCGCGGAGTCTGTGAGGCGATAGAAGCGCTGGGGTATGAGATTATCGATGCGACCTGTCCGTTTGTGCTCAAGATTCACCGGCTGGTGGAACGCTACAGCAGGGAGGGCTGCCGGATTGTGATTGTCGGAAATGCGGAGCATCCCGAGGTTCGCGGCATCAGAAGCTGGTCGTATTCCGGGGAGGCGGCGGTCATAAACAGCAGGGAAGCAGCCGAGGCTTTTACCGCCGGGGCCGGTGAAAAAGTGTGTATTGTATCACAAACGACATTTAATTACAATAAATTTCAAGAATTAGTTGAAATTATAAAGAAAAAAGGTTATGATATAATTGTTTTAAATACCATCTGCAATGCTACGGAGGAGAGACAGACGGAGGCAAAAGCCATCGCAGGGGAGGCGGATGTCATGATTGTCATCGGCGGAAAGAACAGCTCCAACACGCAGAAGCTATTTGAAATATGTAGAAATGAATGCAAGAATACTTACTATATACAAACTGTAAAGGATCTGGATCCCGCTGTGTTCCGGTCCGTCGATAACGTAGGTATTACCGCAGGGGCTTCCACCCCAAACAAAATTATTGAGGAGGTTCAAAAGAATGTCAGAAATGAGCTTTGAACAAATGCTGGAAGAATCATTTAAAACAATAAGAAATGGAGAGGTAGTTGACGGTACCGTTATCGATGTGAAACCTGATGAAATCGTTTTGAATATCGGTTACAAATCAGATGGAATCATTACGCGTAATGAATATACGAACGAATCAAACGTAGATTTGACGACTCTGGTATCCGTCGGTGACACGATGGAGGCAAAGGTACTGAAGGTGAACGACGGTGAGGGACAGGTACTGCTGACCTACAAGCGTCTGGCAGCGGAGAAGGGCAGCAAACGCTTAGAGGAAGCATTTGAGAATAAGGAAGTGTTGACCGCAAAGGTGGCACAGGTACTCGACGGCGGCCTGTGTGTGATCGTGGACGAGACAAGGGTGTTTATTCCGGCAAGTCTTGTGTCCGATTCCTATGAGAAAGATTTAACCAAATACAAAGATCAGGATATCGAGTTTGTGATCAGCGAGTTTAATCCCAAGAGAAGAAGGATTATCGGTGACAGAAAGCAGCTTCTGGTTGCAAAGAAGATGGAACAGCAGAAGGAGCTGTTTGCGAAGATTAAGATCGGCGACGTGCTCGACGGAACCGTTAAGAACGTGACTGATTTCGGTGCGTTTATTGATCTGGGCGGCGCGGACGGACTGCTTCACATCTCCGAGATGTCCTGGGGCAGAGTGGAGAATCCGAAAAAGGTATTTAATGTCGGTGAGGTTGTGAGGGTATTTATTAAGGATATCAACGAGACAAAGATTGCCCTCAGCATGAAGTTCCCGGCGGAGAATCCGTGGAACGGAGCTGCAGAGAAGTACGCGGTCGGAAATATCGTGACCGGCAGAGTGGCGAGAATGACAGACTTCGGTGCGTTTGTGGAGCTTGCTCCGGGCGTGGATGCGCTGCTGCATGTTTCCCAGATTGCAAAAGAGCATGTCGAGAAACCGGCGGATGTGCTGAAAGTCGGACAGGAGATCGAGGCTAAGATCGTCGACTTCAACGAGGAGGATAAGAAGATCAGCTTATCCATGAAAGCACTGCTTGCATCGGACGATGCGGATGTCGCAGACGTTGACATTGACGCGTTGGCAGGCGAAGAATAATTTTTGATTTGTGAATAAATAGGCTTTTGCATGCGTGTAGAAGCCTATTTTGGTTCAGTTAGTACAAGGTCACAGAGAATGGGGGATAAGTGCATGCTGGAAACAGATAACTACGAGAAATTCAAAAAAGACGTGTACGCGTTGGCCAAAATTGATTTGAACGCCTACAAAGAGAAGCAGATGCGCCGCAGAATCAATACGTTGATCACGAAGAACAACATTAAAACGTATGACGAGTATGTGGTGCTGCTGAAAAAGGACAAAGACAAATTTGACCAGTTTATCAACTTTCTTACAATTAACGTGTCTGAGTTTTACCGGAATCCGGAACAGTGGAAAATCCTTGAAAACGAGATATTCCCGAAACTGATTCAGAAGTTCGGCAAGAATCTTAAAATCTGGAGTGCGGCCTGCTCCACAGGGGATGAGCCTTACTCGCTTGTGATGGCGCTTTCAAGGCACCTGCCGGTGGCGAATATCAAGATTATCGCAACGGACATCGACAAACAGGTGATCGACACGGCGCGCATGGGGCTGTACAACGAGAAGAGTATCGCCGCAGTGCCGGATGATCTGAAAAAGAAATACTTTACGAAAATCGGGAATTCTTACCAGATTTCGGATGAGATCAAGAAGCGTGTGGAATTTAAGGAGCACGATCTTCTCAAGGATACATATCCGTCAGGCTGCCATCTGATTGTGTGCAGGAATGTCGTGATCTATTTTACAGAGGAAGCAAAGGACGAAATTTACAAGAAGTTTGAGAAAGCGCTGGTTCCGGGAGGGTTCCTGTTTATCGGAAGCACGGAGCAGATTATGAATTATCGTGAGATCGGTTTCCTGCGGGATAAATCGTTCTTCTTTGAGCGCGAGAAATAAGAGACGGACGCGGTTTCGGGAGGTTTTGCCGAAGCCGATAAAAAACGCCGCATCCACATATTGTCTGCATACATGCAGCCATATGTGGATGCGGCGTTTTTTTAATGCCGGGATTCCCCGTCGGGTGCGGCGTCCGGCTTTTCCCGCCGCGGCGGCCTGGGTTTCTGCAGAATCAGCCACTGTAAGATATGATTTGCATATTCCGTCTGCATTTCGGCGGAGGATATGAATTCCTCGGAGAGTTCAAAGTAGCTCTTTTTGTCTGCGCGCCGCACGCGGAATGCGGGTTCATACAGAGGGGTATACTGCGGAAGAAAAAGCGCATGTTTCGGCAGATAACAGTTTGCGGCGGTGGCCTTTGTGCGGTGCGCTTTGTCCACATAGGCGGAAACGCTTTTGTGGACAGCCTTATCTTCGTTGGGCAGATAGTAATAGTCTTTGTAATTTTGATAATAGCAGCGAAGTTCCCCGTCGCAGAGGGGGACCCGCAGAGTGATGTGCTCCCCGGAGATGTTCAGATAAAAATCATCATAACAGTAAGAGAGCGGTACCGGAAAGGAGAGACCGGCGGAGAGCGTGAAAAACAGTTCGCGGCCTAATGTGTGTTCGTAGGTGGTATATTCGTTTGCATCCACGCGCAGGCATACGGCATTTCCGCCGGCAAGCTCCCGGTAGGAGAGAATGGGCAAAAGTTTCGGCATGTACAGCACGTCCTCAAAATTATGCTGTTTTAACAGTGCCAGCGATTCCTTTGACGGCCGTCTGGTGTAGGAGTGATAGACTTCAATCAGTGCCCCGCCGTCAAAGGTGTCTTCCCTGTCAATGCCGAGAAACAGTTCGACGGATTTCTGTCTGAGGTTCGGGAGCTTTAACAGGTGTTTGATGCGGGAAACTTCCTTGTACAGGTCGATATAGTCATGTTCCGGGAACGGGTCCGCGAGACGATATTTTGCACATTTCGCTTTCAGGTAGGGGATGTCAAATCCGTTGCCGTTGAAGGTCAGCACGGTCCGGTATTGTGCGAACAGAGCAAAAAAGGCGCGGATGACTTCGCGCTCCTCACCGGGAGATTCCGCAAAAAACTGACTGATCTGCAGTGTATAATCGCTGCGGGTGATGCATCCGATCAGGTAGAGCGACGTCGTGGCCGGAGAGAATCCGGTGGTTTCGATGTCAAAAAAGACGGCATTCTCCGTAAAATATTTCATTGTGGTGGGAGCGTTGGGATTAAAATCCAGAGTTTCCTGCCAGGTAATCATAAACGAATCCTTTCTCTGAACGCCTGCTTTGCGCAGTTTCGTTGACTCTTTGCGGACATTATAGCATATCCGCTGTACGGATACGCTATAAATCGTCACTAATTTTAAAAAAATATAAATATTTTGTTCGATTCGCGTCGTTGTTATGATATAATTAAAAAGATGATTATTCTATGATGCCAATCATGGAATACAATACAAAAAAAGAGAAAGTGGGGCACGAAAATGGGATCAAAGACATTTAAAGGTGGCGTCCATCCTTTTGAAGGAAAGGAACTCGCGAAAGATCAGCCGATAGTGCAGGTTTTGCCGAAGGGTGATATGGTCTATCCGTTATCACAGCACATCGGTGCACCGGCATCACCGGTTGTGGCGAAGGGCGACATGGTTTTAAAGGGACAGAAAATCGCAGAGGCCGGCGGTTTTGTGTCATCCCCAATTTATGCGTCGGTTTCCGGCACGGTAAAGGCGATTGAGCCGCGCCGTGTGGCCACGGGAGACATGGTAAATTCTATTGTCATCGAGAATGACGGGAAATTTACCGAGGTGAATTACACTTCCGTGGAAGATGTAACCGCGCTGTCAAAGGAAGAGATTATCGGGAAGGTGAAGGAGGCCGGAGTTGTCGGTATGGGTGGTGCCGGATTTCCGACTCATGTGAAGCTGTCACCGAAAGAACCGGATAAGATCGAGTATATCATTGCAAACTGCGCGGAGTGTGAGCCGTATCTGACTGCGGATTACCGCAGAATGATGGAGAATCCCGAGGAACTGATCGGCGGTATGAAGATCATTCTGCAGTTGTTTGACAATGCAAAAGGTGTGCTCGGCATCGAGGACAATAAGCCAGACTGCATCGAGAAGCTGCAGGAGATGGTGAAGGATGAGCCGCGCATCGAGGTATGCGCGCTGCAGACCAAATACCCGCAGGGCGGCGAGCGTCAGCTGATCTACGCGGTGACCGGCCGTGCGATCAACTCCAAAATGCTTCCTGCGGATGCGGGATGTATCGTGGACAACGTGGAGACGATCATTGCGGTGTACAATGCCGTAAAGAACGGGATTCCGGTGATGCAGCGTATCGCTACCATCACGGGTGACGCGATTGCAAATCCCGGCAACTTCATGTACAGCATGGGGACAAATTATACCGAGCTGGTGGAAGCGGCGGGCGGTTTTCGGACCCAGCCGGAAAAGATGATCTCCGGCGGCCCGATGATGGGCTTTTCCATGTTCGGGCTTGACATCCCGACGACAAAAACAACCTCCTCCCTGCTGTGCCTGACAAAGGACGAGGTGGCGGAGATTGCGCCGTCGGCATGCATTAACTGCGGGCGCTGTGTGGAGGCCTGCCCGGAACAGCTGATTCCGTCGAGACTTGCAAAGATGGGCGACCGCGGGCTTTCCGAGGAGTTCGAGAAGTGGTACGGCTTAGAGTGTATCGAATGCGGAAGCTGCAGTTTTGTCTGTCCTGCGAGAAGACAGTTAGCGCAGTCCATTAAGACAATGAAAAAGCAGGTGTTAGCTGCAAAACGCAAAAAATAATTTCTGCGGAACAAAAAACAGAAAGAGAGAGGTAGATTATCGTGAGTGATTTATATCATGTTTCATCATCACCACACGTTCGTGCCAAAGATACCACAAGCAGAATTATGCTGTATGTAGTCATTGCATTACTTCCGACCAGCTTATTCGGTATCTACAATTTTGGATTTAAGGCACTTGTGTTAATGCTTGCGACGATTGCAAGCTGTGTTGCTTCTGAGTGGGTATACAATAAAATCATACATAAAGAAGATACCGTCAGAGATCTGAGCGCGGTTGTGACAGGCCTTTTGCTGGCGCTGAATCTTCCGGTGACGCTTCCGGTGTGGGAGGCCGTTTTGGGCGGCGTGTTCGCGATTGTGGTTGTCAAATGCCTGTTCGGCGGTCTCGGACAGAATTTTATGAACCCGGCTCTGGGGGCGAGATGTTTTCTTCTGATCGCATTTGCGGCGGATATGACAAATTTTGTGACGGACACCTATACGGGCGCGACGCCGCTTGCCGCGATGCGCAACGGCGAGGCGGTCAATACGATGCAGCTTTTGATCGGAAAGACTGCAGGTACCATCGGCGAGACATCGGCTGTTGCGGTTCTGATCGGTGCGATTTTCCTGATTCTGATGGGTGTGATCGAGCTGCGGATTCCGGCGGCTTATCTCGGTTCTTTTGTAGTATTTATGCTGCTGTTTGGCGGGCATGGTTTTGACGGAAATTATCTCACCGCACAGCTCTGCGGCGGCGGTCTGATGCTCGGAGCGTTTTTTATGGCGACGGATTATGTGACGTCTCCGATCACGCCGATGGGGCAGATCGTGTTCGGTATCTGCTGCGGTGTGCTGACGGGACTCTTCCGCACCTGCGGCGCGAATGCGGAAGGCGTTTCCTTTGCGATTATTTTGAGCAACCTTCTGGTGCCGATGATTGAAAAATGCACCGTACCGAGAGCCTTCGGCGTGGTAAAAGAGCCGAAGACCCAGGAAGGAGGCAAATAGGATGAATAAAAAGATTGTACATGACGCTTTGATTTTATTTGCTTTTACGATTGTTTTGGGTCTGTTGCTCGGCGTGGTATACGGGATTACCAAAGAGCCCATCGACCGGGTGAATTACGAGAAGACCCAGGCTGCATACAAGCAGGTGTTTGAGGATGCCGCATCGTTTACCGCCTATGCGGACTTTGACGAGGATGCGGCGGCGGCGCTGCTTGCCGAAAACGGGTATGTGGACGAGATTGAGGACGTGCAGGTCGCGGCGGACGGCAGCGGAAACACGCTTGGATATGTGTTGACGGTGACCGCAAAGGATGCGAGCCAGTCGACGATCACGTTTTCCGTCGGGATTCAGAATGACGGAACCGTGAACGGTTATTCCATCACCTCCATCGCGGAGACGCCGGGACTTGGCATGAAGGCGCAGGAGGAGGCATTTTACGGACAGTTTGAAGGGAAAAACGTAGATTCCTTTACGGTTGTGAAAGCGGCTCCGGCAGCGGAGAACGAGATTGAATCCATCTCCGGCTCGACGATTACCTCCAAAGCGATGGCAAACGGTGTAAACGCGTGCATCTGCTATTTTCAGAATGTATTAGAAGGGGGTACGGCTCAATGAATAAGAATGTAGAACGTTTGTATAACGGTATCATTAAGGAGAATCCGACCTTCGTTTTGATGCTGGGTATGTGTCCGACGTTAGCGGTTACCTCCTCGGCGATGAACGGACTTGGAATGGGACTGTCCACAACGGTGGTGCTGGTCTGCTCGAACCTGCTGATTTCCGCATTCCGCAAGGTGATTCCAAACGGTGTGCGTATGCCGGCGTTTATCGTGATTGTGGCGTCTCTGGTAACGATGGTGCAGTTCATCATGCAGGCGTATACGCCAAGTCTCTCCGATTCTCTCGGTGTGTACATTCCGCTGATCGTTGTAAACTGCATTATCTTAGGACGTGCGGAGAGTTATGCGTCCAAAAATCCGGTGGTTCCCTCCATCTTCGACGGTGTCGGAATGGGACTGGGCTTTACGTTCGGTCTGACCTGTATCGGACTGATCCGCGAGATCCTCGGCGCGGGGCAGGTGTTCGGATTCCAGCTTCTTCCGCTGGCTGACAAGGCAAACGGGGTGGCGGGCTTTACGCCGATCACGATTTTCGTCATGGCGCCGGGGGCATTCCTTGTGCTGGCGTGTCTCGTTGCCGTGATGAATATCGTGCGCGCAAAGATGGAAGCGAAGGGCAAACCGCTCGCGGCTCCTTCGGGCTGTCTGACCGGCGACTGCTCGGGCTGCGGCCAGGCTGCAATGTGTACGGGGCAGAGCGGCGCGACCGCAAAGGCAGCGGAAAAGCCGCAGGCGGCTGCGAACAAAACAGAATAGGAGGATAGGTACAGATGAAAGAATTACTTTTAATTGCAATCGGTTCCGCGATTGTAAACAACGTCGTATTGAGTCAGTTCCTCGGTATCTGTCCGTTCTTAGGTGTGTCCAAGAAGACGGAAACAGCTGCCGGCATGGGAGGCGCGGTCGTGTTTGTCATCACGATTGCATCCTTTGTGACCGCACTGATTTATAAATTTGTCCTTGCAAACCAGGCGCTGATGGATAGAGGGATTGATTTAACCTACCTTCAGACGATCGTGTTCATCCTTGTGATCGCAGCGCTGGTGCAGTTTGTGGAGATGTTTTTAAAGAAAAATATGCCGCCTCTGTATGAGAGTCTCGGCGTGTATCTCCCGCTGATCACGACAAACTGTGCGGTGCTCGGTGTTGCGCTCACGAACGTGACAAAGGAGTACGGGATTTTGGAGAGCGTTGTAAACGGGTTTGCAACGGCGGTCGGATTTTTAATCGCGATTGTCATCATGGCAGGTCTGCGCGAGAAGATTGAGTACAATGATATTCCGAAACCATTTCAGGGTACCGCAATCGTGCTGATCACGGCGGCTCTGATGTCGATTGCATTCATGGGATTCTCGGGAATGATTTAGGAGGAAAAAGAAGATGAATATTACAGCAATTTTAGTTGCAGCCATCGTGGTCGGTGGTGTCGGTATTTTGATTGGATTTTTCCTTGGTATTTCCGGGGAGAAATTCAAGGTAGAGGTGGACGAAAGAGAGACGGCAATCATGGATGTGCTTCCGGGAAACAACTGCGGAGGCTGCGGATATGCGGGCTGTTCCGGTCTTGCGGCTGCCATCGTAAAGGGCGAGGCGCCGGTGAATCAGTGTCCGGTCGGCGGCGCCCCGGTTGCAGCTTTGGTCGGTGAGATTATGGGAGTTTCCGCAGAGGAAGGCGCAAGACAGGTTGCATTCGTCAAATGTGCGGGTACTTGTGAGAAGGCAAACACGGATTACGAGTACACCGGCAATCAGGACTGTGCGGCGATGGCCTTTGTGCCGAACGGCGGTCCGAAATCCTGTAATTACGGCTGTCTCGGCTACGGTTCCTGTGTAAAGGCCTGCCCGTTCGACGCGATTCATATCGTGGACGGTATCGCGGTTGTGGACAAAGAGGCCTGCAAGGCCTGCGGCAAATGCGTGGCTGCATGTCCGAAGCATCTGATTGAGCTTGTTCCGTATGAGGCAAAGCACCTCGTACAGTGCAGCTCGAAGGATATGGGCAAGAATGTGATGAAGGCGTGCTCCGTCGGCTGTATCGGCTGTCATCTCTGCGAGAAGAACTGTCCGAAGGACGCAGTGCATGTCATCGACAATGTGGCGTATATCGATCAGGAAAAGTGTGTGGGATGCGGAATCTGCGCGCAGAAGTGCCCGAAGAAGATTATCCTGTAAGCGCGGCAGCTGTGTGAAAGTGCTTTTGGCGGACAAGTGGAGAAAGATGTTCCCTGTATATTAAGGTAGAAAAAGAAATAAAATTTGTGTGATAACAACAGGCAGTGTCCGGTGAAAGCCGAGACTGCCTGTTGTGTTTTGTTGCCATTTTCGAAAAGATATGATAAAGTATTACAGAACGTGCAGAGGGAGACGACCTGCGCGGTTTTACGGAACGGATGATGGAATTACAAGGGAGATTACATAGAAAATGGAACAGCGGCAGTTTGATTTCAAAAAGAAAAAGCGTGTGGTGGTAAAGATCGGTTCGTCTTCTCTCAATTACGAGGAGACGGGCAACCTCAATTTTACAAAATTGGAGCATCTTGTGCGGGAACTGTGCAACTTAAGAAACCGCGGCATAGATGTCTGTCTGGTGAGCTCCGGCGCGATCTCCGTGGGCAGGCAGACGCTCGGACTTTCGGAGCGCCCGTCGGATATCTCCACGAAGCAGGCATGCGCGTCCGTCGGACAGGCGCGGCTGATGATGATTTATCAAAAGCTGTTTGCCGAATATAATCAAGTGGCCGGGCAGGTGCTTATGACGAAGAATACGATGGTGAATCCGGTGTCGAGGGAAAACGCGAAGAACACGTTCGAGGAACTGTTTCGTCTCGGCGCGATTCCGATTGTCAATGAGAATGATACGGTTTCTACCTATGAAATGCAGTTCGGCGACAACGATACGCTGTCTGCGATTGTGGCGTCGCTCATCGGCGCGGACCTGCTGATCCTGCTCTCTGACATCGACGGGCTGTTTACGGACGACCCGCACAAGAATCCGGCCGCTAAGCTTATCGAGGTCGTGGAGCGGATGGATTCGGAGATTTACGGCATGGCGAAGAGCTCTACCGGCAGTGATGTCGGAACCGGCGGCATGTCCACAAAGCTGACCGCGGCAAAGATTGCCACGCTGTCCGGGGCGGATATGATTATCGCAAACGGAGCCGATGTGTGTATTCTGCATCACATATTTGACGATTCGTTTAAGGGAACGATTTTTGCCGCGGACCGGAGGGAAACCTTCCGCATCGAGGATTTTATCCTTGAGACCATCGGCTGAGAGGAGAGAGGGAGCCATATGAGAGACGAACAGATTGAACGGATTAACGAGCTGTACCGCAAATCACAGGCGGAAGGGCTGACGGAGGCCGAAAAAAAGGAACAGGCGCTGTTGCGGAAGCAGTTTGTTGCGGATGTGCGCGGGAACCTCACGGCGCAGCTGAACAATATTGACATGGTAAACGCGGACGGAACCGTAGAAAACCTCGGGGAGAAATATGGGAACAAAAAGCGACTCTCTTAGGGGAGAGGAATCGGGACAGGAAATCGGCGCAGAACAGAGAAAAAGACTCCGTGCGCATCACCGCGCCCTGCGGGATGCGATGACGGCGGAAGAGGCGGCGCGAAAGAGCCGCGCAATCTGCGACAGAATCACAGCGTCGGAACCGTACCGCAATGCAGAAATTATATACGCGTATTATCCGCTCGGCAGTGAGGCGGATTGCCGCGCCGTCATAAGGCAGGCGTTCGCGGACGCAAAGACTGTGGGCCTTCCGCGCGTGGAAGAGGGTTTACGGATGGAGTTTTACCGGATTTCTTCGCTTGACGAGGTGGCGGAGGGAAGTTTTCATGTGATGGAACCCACAGAAGAATGTCCGCTGCTTCGTGCCGGGGAGGGGCTTGTGCTTGTGCCGGGGGTGGTGTTTGACCGGACGGGAAACCGTTACGGTTACGGAAAAGGCTATTATGACCGGTATTTTGCCCGGTTTCCGGCGCTTACCCGCATCGCGCCGGCCTATGAACATCAGCTTCGGGAGATACTTTTTACACTGCCGACCGATGTGCGGATGGACGCGGTCGTGACGGAAGAAAACTGGTATCCGGGACCGGACGGGCGGGCAACGTGAGACAAAGGGACCAAAAGTAAGCGTTTCGGCCGTAACGGAGAAAGGAGTATGGTTCATAAGATGGAATTACTGGAAATCTGTAAACGGGCAAAAGCGGCAAGCCGCAAGACGGCCCGACTCGATACAACGTGTAAGAACAACGCACTGTATGCGGCGGCGGATGCGCTGCTTGCGGCGGCGGATCCCATCCTCGCGGAAAACGCGAAGGATCTGGCAAGAGGAAAGGAAAACGGCATGCCGGAGGGGCTTTTGGACCGTCTGATGCTTAACAATTCCCGCATCGAACAGATGGCGGAAGGACTTCGGGCCGTGGCGGATTTGGAGGACCCGATCGGTGAGGTGCTCTCGATGAAAAAACGTCCCAACGGTCTTCGAATCGGACAGAAGCGCGTGCCGCTCGGCGTCGTTGGCATGATTTACGAGGCGAGGCCCAATGTGACTGCGGATGCGTTCGGGCTCTGCTTTAAGACCGGAAACGCGGTGATTTTAAAGGGCGGCAGTGATGCGATCTGTTCCAATATTGCGATTGTCGCGGCGCTTCGGAACGCGCTTGTGCAGTGCGGCGTCCCGGGGGAGGCGGTTTCACTGATCACGGATACTGACCGGGAGACGACCGCGGCCTTCATGCGGATGAACGGCTATGTGGACGTGCTGATTCCGCGGGGCGGCGCCGGGCTGATACGGGCGGTCGTGGAGCAGGCCACGGTGCCGGTCATCGAGACGGGGACGGGGAACTGCCATGTGTTTGTGGACGAGAGTGCGGATTTTGAGATGGCGGCGGACATTATCATGAATGCGAAGACGCAGCGCATCGGCGTCTGCAATGCCTGTGAATCGCTCGTAATCCACGAGAACATCGTGGATGCGTTTATGCCGTATCTCGCGGGGCGGCTGCAGGAGCGGCATGTGGAGCTGCGTGGGGATGACAGAGTGCGAAAAGCGCTGGAAACCGGCGTGAAGACGAATGCGGACGGGACGCCAGACTGTGCGGTGCCGCTGAACGGAGAACTGATAAAACCGGCATCGGAGGAGGACTGGGGCAGAGAGTATCTGGATTATGTGCTGTCGGTAAAGACCGTGGCATCCCTCGACGAGGCGGTGGAGCATATCAACCGCTATAATACCGGTCACTCGGAAACAATTGTGACGGAGAATTATACGAATGCCGAACGGTTTCTCGACGAGACGGACGCCGCCTGCGTCTACGTCAATGCGTCGACGCGGTTTTCCGACGGCTATGAGTTCGGATTTGGCGCCGAGATCGGAATCAGCACCCAGAAGCTGCACGCGAGAGGGCCGATGGGCCTTTTGGCGCTGACTTCCACAAAATATATTATCTATGGAAACGGGCAGGTGCGCCCTTAGGGCAAACTGCAGGGAAAGGAATATGGAAAAGAATTTTCGACTGGAAATTGCAGATAAAACACGGCTTCCGGAGTCAGAGCCGGAACGCCAGTACTATTTTATGGATATTGCGAGAGAATATGTGAGCCGGCTGGCGGCCGATAAGGGCAGTCCGCTGACGTTCCATGTGACAACATTCGGCTGTCAGATGAACGCGAGAGATTCCGAGAAACTCGCGGGAATTCTGACGTGCATCGGCTATGTGGAGTGTGAGACGGAGGACGCGGATTTTGTGATTTACAACACCTGCACGGTGCGGGAGAATGCAAACAACAAGGTTTACGGCAGATTGGGGTATCTCGGTACGCTGAAAAAGAAAAATCCGCGTATGATGATCGGACTTTGCGGCTGTATGATGCAGGAACAGACGGTCGTGGATAAGCTAAAGGAGAGTTATCGCTTTGTCAACCTGATTTTCGGAACGCATAACATTTACAAATTTGCCGAGCTTGCAGTGACTGCGATGGAAAACAGCTTTTCGGGGCATCCCCATAAGGGGGCGGTCGGCATGACGATTGATATCTGGAAGGACACGGATAAAATTGTGGAGGATTTGCCCGTGGAGCGGAAATACGCCTTCAAATCGGGCGTCAATATCATGTTTGGCTGCAATAATTTCTGCAGCTACTGTATTGTTCCCTATGTGCGGGGCAGAGAGCGGAGCCGTGAGCCCGCAGAGATTATCCGGGAGATTAAGCGGCTGGTGGCGGACGGCGTCGTGGAGGTCATGCTGTTGGGGCAGAATGTCAATTCTTACGGAAAAAATCTCAAAGAGCCGATGACGTTTGCGCAGCTTCTTGAGGAAGTGGAGCAAATCGAGGGCTTGGAGCGCATCCGCTTTATGACCTCGCACCCGAAAGATCTGTCGGACGAGCTGATTGCTGTGATGAAGAAGTCCAAAAAAATATGCAGACATCTGCATCTGCCGCTGCAGTCGGGAAGCAGCCGGATTCTTAAAAAGATGAACCGCTGTTATGACAAGGAGCATTATCTTGCGCTTGTGGATAAAATCCGTGCCGCGATCCCGGATATCGCGCTGACAACCGACATTATTGTCGGATTCCCGGGGGAGACCGAGGAGGATTTTGCGGAGACGCTGGATGTGGTGCGGCGGGTTGAATATGACAGTGCGTTTACTTTTCTCTATTCAAAGCGCACCGGAACACCGGCGGCCGCAATGGAAGAGCAGATTCCGGAGCCGGAGGTCAAAGAGCGTTTTGACCGTCTCTTGGCTGAGGTGCAGGAGATTTCGGCGAAAAAGGCACGAAGGCTCACGGGATGCACGCTTCCGGTACTGATTGAGGAGAAAAACGAGCAGGATGCGGCGCTTGTGACCGGGCGTCTTGACAATAATTCGGTCGTGCATCTGCCGGGGACGGCGGATATGATTGGGCAGATTTGTCAGGTATATCTGGAGGAATGCAGAGGATTTTATTATATCGGAACACCGGTGACAGATGGAAACGGGGCGTCAGATAAACAGGGATAACAGCGCAGTGGAAACGGGACGCCGGGTAAGCAGAGATGACGGCACAATGGAGGATTTATGTACGCGTATATCAGAGGGATTCTCGCCGAGGTGGAGGAAGATGTGATTGTGGTGGAAGCCGGGGGCGTCGGCTACAATATTTATATCACGGGACAGATGTTTGACATTCTGCCGCAGAGAGGTTCGGAGGTAAAAATCCACACCTACCTGTCGGTGCGGGAGGATGCGATGCAGCTTTTCGGGTTTCCGACCAGGGACGATCTGAAATTTTTTAAGCTTTTAATCGGCGTCAACGGAATCGGGCCGAAAGGGGCGCTTGGGATTTTATCCGCGATGTCTGCGGACGACCTGCGCTTTGCGGTGCTGGCCGACGATGCGAAAGCGATTTCGAGGGCGCCCGGCATCGGCGCAAAGACGGCGCAGCGTTTGATTCTGGAGCTGAAGGATAAAGTCAGCCTGGAGGATGCCTTTGAGCAGAAACTTGCCAATACTGCGGATGGAGTGCGGCAAAACAATACAAACGCGGCGCAGAGCGAGGCCGTGCAGGCGCTGACTGCGTTAGGCTACGGGGCGTCGGAAGCGCTGCGGGCGGTCAATGCCGTGGAAAATGCAGGGGAAATGGAAGTAGAAGATATCTTAAAGGCAGCTTTAAAAAATATGGCACTGTTTTGAAAGGCAGGCTGGATGCGGCAGGACAGTGGGACTTAAGCGGGGGAGTGTTTGATGGAGAAGCGTGTGATATCTACCCAGGTGCAGGAGGAGGACTTAAAAATCGAAAAGAGCCTCCGTCCGCAGACACTGGACGACTATATCGGTCAGCAAAAGGCCAAGGACAATTTAAAGGTTTATATCGAGGCGGCAAAGGCGAGGGGAGAGTCCTTAGACCATGTGCTGTTTTTCGGCCCGCCGGGACTCGGAAAGACCACGCTGGCCGGGATTATCGCAAACGAGATGGGCACGCATATGAAAATCACCTCGGGACCTGCGATCGGAAAACCCGGGGAGATGGCGGCGATTTTGAGCAATCTGCAGGAGGGGGACATCCTGTTTGTAGATGAGATTCACCGCCTGAACCGCCAGGTTGAGGAGGTGCTTTATCCCGCCATGGAAGATTATGTCATTGATATCATGATCGGGAAAGGGGCGACGGCGCGCTCCATCCGACTCGATCTGCCGAAGTTTACGCTGGTGGGCGCAACCACGCGCGCAGGGCTCTTGTCGGCTCCGCTAAGGGACCGCTTCGGCGTCATACATCACCTGGAGTTTTATACGCCGGAGGAGTTAAAGACGATTATCCTGCACTCTGCGCGGACGCTTGACGTGGAGATCGAGGAGGAGGGAGCGTTTGAGCTGGCGCGCCGTTCCAGGGGAACCCCGCGGCTTGCAAACAGACTGTTAAAGCGTGTCCGGGACTTTGCGGAGGTGAAATATGACGGGAGGATTACCGGGGAGGTGGCAAATTTTGCGCTGGATTTGCTGGAGGTCGATAAGCTCGGACTTGACCAGAACGACAGGAATATCCTTTTGATGATGATTGAAAAATTTTCCGGCGGTCCGGTGGGACTCGACACACTCGCAGCGGCCATCGGGGAAGATGCGGGCACGATTGAGGACGTCTACGAGCCATATCTTGTGAAAAACGGGTTTATCAACCGGACGCCGAAAGGGCGTGTAGTCACAGACTTTGCATATCGTCATTTCGGAATCGCGGGAACGTCAGATGTCAATAAATAGTTGCTTTTCTTTGGACATACCATTATAATATACTATATGTTGTTAGCGAGCACAGATACCAGGGAGGAAGATGGTATGTCAGAAAAGACAAGTGCCGAGGTGATTATTGGCGGCAAGGTATACACATTGAGTGGGTATGAGGGCGAGGAGTATCTGCAGAGAGTTGCCGCTTATATCAATAACAAGATCAACGAGTTTAACGGCATGGAGGAGCTTCGGCGTTTCCCGGCGGATATGAAAGCCACGCTGTTAGAGCTCAATATTGCCGACGATTATTTTAAGGCGAAGGCGCAGGTGGAAAAGCTGGAGCGTGAGATAGAACAAAAGGACAAAGAGCTCTACGACTTAAAACACGATCTGATCTCAAATCAGATTAAGTCCGAGAGCGATGCGAAGAGTTTAAAGGAGCTGGAGACGCAGAACCGGGAGCTGCTTTTGAATAAGGCAAAGCTTGAGGCAAGCCTGGAGGATGCACTGCTCGGAAAGGTCTCGAAGGGAAAGAAAACTTAAAATGTGATGCAAACGGGGACGAGAGAGGGATTTCGTCCCTGTTTTCACTGAACATAAGGGCCGTTCGCGAAGCGTGCGGCCCGTTGTTTTGCCGGGCATGGAGGAGACATGAAACAAATTCAGAAGAAAGAAATCGAGCTGTTGGCGCCGGCGGGGTCCTATGAGACATTCCGCGCGGTGATACGCGCCGGTGCGGACGCGGTATATCTCGGAGGCAGCCGGTTCGGGGCAAGAGCTTACGCGGACAACCTCGGCGAGGAGGAGCTGTGTGCGGCGATTGATCATGCGCACAGACAGGGGGTGCGCGTATATCTTACCGTCAATACATTGTTTAAGGAGGAGGAACTGCGCACGGAGCTGTATCCGTATCTGCTTCCGTATTACAGGCAGGGACTGGACGCCGTGATCGTGCAGGATCTGGGCGCGGTAGCGCTGATACGCGAGGCATTTCCCGGGCTTTCAATTCACACAAGCACGCAGATGACCGTGGCAGGAGCAGCCGGCGCAGCCTATATGAAAGAGCTTGGAGCGGACCGGGTTGTTGCGGCAAGGGAGATGTCGCTTGCGGAAATCCGGGAACTTCACGGGCGGGTGGACGTGGAGATAGAGAGCTTTGTGCACGGCGCGCTGTGCTACTGTTACTCCGGCCAGTGCCTGCTCAGCAGTATGTTAGGCGGGCGCAGCGGCAACAGGGGGCGCTGCGCCCAGCCCTGCCGTCTGCCCTACGAGGTGTTTGACGAGCGGATGCGGCCGGTAAACGCCAGGGGAGCTTATGTGTTAAGCCCGAAAGATCTGTGTACGATCGCATCGATTCCCGATCTGGCGGAAGCAGGTGTGTATTCGTTTAAGATAGAGGGGCGCATGAAGCGGGCCGAATATGCAGCCGGTGTGGTGTCTGTCTACCGCAGATATGTCGACTGCTATTTGGAAGCACTGAATGGGGCCAGGGAGGCGGGCAGCGACGAGAAGGCGGCCAGGAAAACGGCGCGAGAGCACTATGCGGTTACGCCGGAGGACATGCAGCGGCTTCTCGACATGGGAAACCGCAGCGGGTTTACCGACGGATACTATTACAGACACAACGGGCCGGAGATGATTACTTTTGGAAAGCCGGGGCATGAAACGGCAAACGAGGCGCTCTGGCAGGAAGTACGCACCTCCTATGTCGAGGGGGAGGACGGGCAATCCAAAGAAAAAATCAACGGAATCTTAAGATTAAAAAAAGATTTTCCTGCTATACTCGAGGTAGGTGACGAAACCTGCCATGTCAGTGTAACGGGAGATGTGGTGCAGCCAGCCGAAAGGCAGCCTCTTACGGAGGAAAAAATCGCGGCGTGTCTCCGCAAAACCGGAAATACACCGTATCAGTTTGACCGGCTTACCATCGAGACGGACGGACCCGTCTTTCTGCCGGTGCAGGCGTTGAACCGTCTGCGCAGGGATGCGCTGACGCTGCTTGCGGAACGGCAGCTTGCATCGTACCGCCGCACGGAGCCCAAGCGGCCGGCGGGGGAAACAGCCGAGGCGGGGAGGTCTGTCGGTGTCCGAAACACCGCGGGGCCGGAGAGGTCTGCCGGTGTCCGGAACACCGCGGAAACAGAGAAAGCGGTCGGTGTCCGAAACGCCGCGGGAAAACGCAATGTCGCGGTGTCCGTCGAGGACCGAGAGCAGCTTGCACCGGTGCTTGCGCGGGAATATGTCGACGACATCTATCTCGACAGCGGATGCTATACGAGGAAAAACATAGCGGAGCGGCTGAGGGAGGATGTACGCCGCATCCACGGAACGGGAAAGAAGGCATACTATATATTGCCGGCAGTGTTCCGGAGCAAAACGGAATCATTTTACGGACAGGTGTTTGCCGGGCTTCTCGACTCCGGGACAGACGGCTTTGTGGTAAAAAGTTATGATGCGCTCGGCTTTGTGCGGCAGCACTTTGGCAAAAAACTGCCGCTGATTCTCGATCACAGCATCTATATCTGGAATTCTGCGGCGAAGGCGCAGGTTAGAGAAGAAGGCGCGCTGCGGGATACCGCGCCGCTCGAGTTAAACCGCAGGGAGCTTGCAGAGAGAGACAACCGTGACAGTGAACTGATCGTGTACGGGTATCTGCCGCTGATGACGTCGGCGCAGTGTGTGCACGCGAATACGGCGGCGTGCGATAAGAAGAGGACGCTCCTTTTTCTGCGGGACCGGTATGGAAAATATTTTCCCGTAAAGAATCACTGTGAGGAATGCTATAACACATTATACAATGCGGCGCCGCTGATTCTTTTCGGCGCGCTTTGCGATGCAGAAAAAATGGGGATGTGCGGAATCCGTCTGTCTTTTACGACAGAGCGGCCGGATGCGGTGGAGGAAGTCCTGCGCCTGTACGAGAAGGTGGTATCGGAAAGGAAGCCTCCGGCACGTTATCTCGAAAACGGAAGCTATACCAACGGACATTATAAGCGAGGAGTCGAGTAATTTATGGCAAAACTGATTGTGGAAGTATCAAAATATGTGATGATGATACTGCTTGCACTGTACACGTTCGATGCGTTTCGGGTACTGCGGCCGAAGCTTCCCGAAGAGGTGAAAAACGGAATATGGAAGCGTCAGATTGTTCTGATCTATTTTGTGCATCTTGACGGGTTTCTGGTGATCTATGCGGCGACGGATGACATTCGGATGGTTGCCTTCTATTTTGCGCAGGTGGCGCTAAATACGCTGATCTTGATCTGTTATTACCTGATCTACCGGAATGCATCGAAATCCATCGGAAACAATATGTGCATGCTCCTTTCCGTTGGTTTTGTCATGCTGACACGCCTCTCGTTTGAGAAGGCCGTCCGACAGTATCTGATTGCGGTCGCAGCCGTTGTCATCGCGGCGTTTATTCCGGTTATCATCCGAAAGACGAGCGGACTGCGCAGACTGAGCTGGCTTTATGCGGCGGTCGGGATTGCCGCGCTGCTTGCCGTGCTGATCTTCGGGAGAACCAGCTACGGAGCCAAAATATCGATTGCGGTGGCGGGGATCGCGGTGCAGCCCTCGGAGTTTGTGAAGATTTTGTTCGTGTTCTTTGTGGCGGGGATGCTGTATGAGAATACGGATTTTACGCGCGTGTGCGTCACGACTGCGGCAGCGGCGGCTCATGTGCTGATTCTGGTGGCATCGCGGGATCTCGGCGGAGCCCTGATTTTTTATGTGACATATCTTGTGATGCTGTATGTCGCCACGCGGAAATTGTTTTACTTTGCAGGAGGTGTGTTGAGCGGAAGTATTGCGGCGGTGATCGCGTACAATCTGTTCGCCCATGTGCGGGTGCGCGTTCTGGCATGGCAGGACCCGCTGAGCGTCATCGAAAACGAGGGATATCAGATCTGTCAGTCGCTGTTTGCGATCGGTACCGGAGGATGGTTCGGCATGGGGCTCTACGAAGGGCTTCCCAACAAAATCCCGGTGGTGGAGCAGGACTTTATTTTTTCCGCGATCGCGGAAGAGCTCGGAAGTATCTTTGCCCTCTGTCTTTTGATGGTCTGCGTCTGCTGTTTTCTGCTGTTTTTTAATATCGCGATGCAGATGCGCGACCAGTTCTACAAGCTGGTTGCCCTGGGACTCGGCACGGTTTACGGCTTTCAGGTTTTCCTGACGGTGGGAGGCGTGACGAAATTTATTCCGTCTACCGGCGTGACGCTTCCGTTTGTCAGCTACGGAGGAAGCTCGCTGGTTGCCACTATGATGATTTTTGCGGTGATTCAGGGATTATATCTATTGAGACAGGACGAGGGGAATAAGAATGGAGAAAAGAAGAGAGAGACAGGGAAAAGAAAAACAGGCTTCGACGCGGAAATCCAAGACCTCGCGTAGCGGTCCCGCAACAGATAAAAAAAACCGCGAGTTTGCGGTGGTGACGTATTCCTTTCTGGCGCTTTTCCTCAGTTTAATGGGATATTTTGTCTATTTTCAGCTGTATCTGAGCGAGGATTTTATCAATAATTCGTACAACACCAGGCAGGAACTGTTTGAGGATGAAGTGATCCGCGGTGAAATCGTGGCTTCGGACGGGGAAGTACTCGCCCGCACAAGCGTGGATGCCGAGGGGAATGAGACGAGAGAATATCCCTACGAAAACCTGTTTGCCCATGTGGTCGGGTATTCCACGGCCGGAAAGACGGGCATTGAGTCCACGGCAAATTTCCATCTGCTGCGCTCGAGCGCGATTTCCGTCGAGAATGCGGCAAACGATCTCACGGGGGAGAAGAGCATCGGCGATACGGTGGTGACGACGCTCGACTGTGCGCTGCAGCAGACGGCTTACGATGCGCTGGGAGGCTATGACGGCGCGGTGGTTGTGATGGAGCCGGAAACCGGAAAAATTCTCGCGATGGTGTCAAAACCTGATTTTGACCCGAATGAGCTGGCCAGAGATTGGGAATATTTAACATCGGAGGACAGCGAGAGCTCCGTGCTGGTAAACCGCGCAACGCAGGGACTCTATCCGCCGGGTTCCACGTTTAAGCTTTTTACAATGCTCGAATATATGCACGAGAATGAGGATTATGAACAGTACAGTTTTACCTGCGGCGGGAGTTACACGTTTGACAATAAAACGATTCACTGCCACAATAACAAAAAGCACGGAACGATGGACTTGAAACAGGCATTGGCCTATTCGTGCAATTCCGCATTTGCGGAGATGGGGACATCACTGGATGTGGAGCGGTTTGTGGAGCTGTGTGAGGATCTTTTGTTTAACACGAGTCTTCCGACAAAACTTGGCGCCGCAAAGAGCAGCTTTGTGCTCGGGGCCGGGGATCCGCCGGAGGACGTGATGGCAACCGCGATCGGACAGGGCAAAACGCTGGTTTCCCCGTACCATATGGCGCTTGTGACAAGCGCAATCTGCAACCGCGGGGTGCTGATGACGCCCTATGTCATCGACCATACGGTCAATTACAAGGGAAATGTGGTAAAAAGCTTTGAGCCGAAAGAATATGGAGCGCTGATGACGGAGAGCGACGCCGAATTTCTGAAAGATTACATGCACGCAGTGACGTCCTACGGAACCGCAGACGAGCTCGGCGGACAGAGCTATGCCGCATACGGCAAGACCGGGTCTGCGGAATTTTCCGCCGAAAAATCGGCGCATGCATGGTTTGTGGGGTTTGCACACCGGGCGGATATGCCCGATATCGCGGTGGCTGTTGTGGTCGAGAATGTCGGCACCGGCAGCGAGTATGCCGTGCCCATTGCCAAAAAGATTTTTGACGCATATTATGAGAGTAATCCGTAAAAAGGAGCTGCGGCATGACATGCAGGACGCATCCTGCGGCGCAGACCGGCGGGATGCGTACGGGAATCCGGCAGTCCTGCGGCGCAGATCGGCAAGATGTCTGTTGCATCGCATAAGAAAAAGTATTATACTGATTTTAAATGAGTCATGAGGAGCGTGCGCTCGTTTACCACACAGGAGGTATTGCAATGATAGAGGCAACAAGCTGTGGAGGTGTGGTAATTTTCCGTGGTAAGATTTTGCTTTTATACAAGAATTACAGGAACAAGTATGAGGGCTGGGTGCTGCCAAAGGGAACGGTGGAAGCCGGGGAAGAGTTTAAAGATACAGCGGCAAGGGAAGTCCTTGAAGAAACCGGAGTCAGGGCGGCAATTATCAAATATATCGGGAAGAGCCAGTACAGTTTTACGGTTCCCGAGGATGTCGTCGACAAGGAGGTACACTGGTATCTTATGATGGCCGACAGTTATTACAGCAAACCACAGCGCGAAGAATTTTTTGTAGATTCCGGATATTACAAATTTCACGAGGCGTATCATCTTTTGAAATTTGCAAATGAAAAGCAGATTTTGGAAAAAGCGTACAATGAATATCTGGAACTGAAACGGAGCAATTTATGGGGCAATCACAAATACTTTTAGCAGATAGGGACAGGTCGCATGATATGGTATGATGATTTGTATGTGGGAGAGAGTATTGTACATAAGACAAAGAAAATTAAATGGAAAATCTGCCATAATGCCGGACAGGTAAATATCTATGTGATTGCTCTTGCGTCCAACCGGCAGAATCTTCTGGACATCATCCCGTCCAGAGAGCTGCTGCAGAGGGGCTACCCAAAGTCAGAGCTTCGGATTGTGGGACTGGCAGGGGGCTACGAGGAGGCGGTCACGGTGGCCGTATCGATTGTCGATGAGGTGTATCAGAAGACAGGTGCATTTGCCGTTGAGAGTTATCTGAACAGGAAGCGCAGGGACAGGGAGGGCGGATGTCGGTTATCTTGTTAATATTAAAAATAATAGGCTGTATTCTCCTGTTTCTGTTCGGATTGGTGCTTTTGATACTCGCCTGTGTGTTTTTCGTGCCGGTGCGCTATCGGCTTTTCGGCAGCTTTTTCGGGGAACCCGTGCTGCACATCCGGGTCACCTGGCTGCTCGGTCTTGTCCGCTATTCCTATGTGCAGGAAGCGGGGGAGAGTGCGGGAGAGCTTCGCATCTGCGGAATTCGTCTTGGAAAGAAAGACGGCCGCGATGGAGCGGAGTCAGAAGATTCGGAAGAGGAAGAAGCGCCCTGCGAGGCGGAAGAGGAACCATGGGAGGATGCCGCTGGAGCGGAAAGACGGTCGGATGACGGTTCGCACGGCGATAAGAGAGAGCAGGGGGATATCGGTTCGCGCGGCGCTAAGAGAGCGCTGGAGGACACTGGTTTGCCCGGTGATCAGAAAGCAAGGGCAGATGACGATTCCGGAAGCGGAAGGAAAGTAAAAGAGAATACACATTCCGAAAGCGTCGGGAAAGCAGAGAAGGATACGCATTCCGAAAGCGATGAGGACGCCGGGGAGCCGGGGAAAGCGGCACGGCTTAAAGAGGCGTTTTACAAGGCAAAGAGCATAATTACCGACGAATCGAACAAAATAGTTGTGGGCAGTGTATGGTCCGAACTATGGTATCTGCTCCGTCATTTCAGATTTCGGTATATCCGGGCCGAAGTAAGGTTTTCACTTGCAGATCCGGCTGCGACGGGACAGGCTCTTGGGGTTTTATGTATGATGCCGTTTTTATACGGGCGGGACGTGGAGATTACGCCGGATTTTGAGGCGGATCGGATGTATGTCGAGGGGGAGGCGGAAGCTTTGGGCAGAATGCGGTGTGTGCATTTTCTGGCATCCCTGCTGCGGCTGATCCGGCAGAAAGAAGTCCGCAGCCTGATAAAACGGTTGCGCAATAAATAAAGTATGGAAGAAAAAGAAAGGCAGGTATAGAAGATGGCAGAAAACAGTTTTAATGGAACGGTGGAATCCCTGTTTCGGGGAATGGACAGCTTTATCAGCACAAAGACCGTGGTGGGGGATGCGATTCATATCGGCGATACGATTCTTTTGCCGCTTGTGGATGTATCCTTTGGCGTGGCGGCCGGAGCCTTCTCCCAGGAAAAGAAAAACAACGGGGCGGGCGGCATGGGTGGTAAAATTATGCCGAGCGCGGTGCTGGTGATTCAGAACGGCACGACGAAGCTTGTGAACATCAAGAATCAGGACGGTGTCACGAAGATTCTCGATATGGTTCCGGACTTTGTCAATCGCTTTACTTCGAAGAATCAGCAGGAGGAGCGCGTCACGGATCAGCTGGATGCGGAGACGAAAGCTGCAGCCGCAAAGGAAATGGAAGAAAAACTGCAGGATGCGGTAAAGAAAGAAGAAAAATAAACCGTACAATTTGTAATTCGGACAGGAACAGGGCATATATTAATTCTATAGAATTAATATATGCCCTGTATTTATGCACACGGGCACCCAAAGGAAATATGTCAGCATATGCCAACGGGTGCCCGGCGCGCGAGTAGGGGAAGATGGCTTTTCCCTACTCGATTGGAACATAAGGGCTGTGCGCGAAGCGTGCGGCCCGTTATTTTGGCGGAATATTTGGGGATATGGAAAGGAATTTGTGTCTGTGAAGCGGATTTGTGGTTTTGCACTGTTTTGTTTTTCGATGGGAATGTTAGTGATGCTGATGATTCACAATCGTTTCATAGGTTTTTTTCTGGTTATTATCTGTATGCTTGCAGGATACTATATCTTCTGCTGTGACTGAAAAAAGCGAGTGCCAGCGCACTCGCTCGCAAAAAGCTTCGCTTTTTGTCGGGACGATTTACGCTGTTGCAATTTTCTTGTTATATAAAGAGAGAGGGCTGTCGCCTTTGTGCAAACGATTACAGGCATGTAACATAAGCGCGAAAATGACAGCCTGTTTTTTTAATCGTATTTATGACGGTGACGCGCTGATGGCGGCACAAAAGAATGGAGCGTGATGGTGAGCTAGGAGAAGGTTTTCGGCATCGCGGAGTACAAAGTATACCGCGCGGACAACAAGAACGGCAAATACAAATATGTGAAGCGATATCCCGGGCCTTTGTCCCGGGGCATTTTAGGGTTGACAAAACAAACGGCAATGTTATATTTAGTAGCAAGGGGGAATTGCATGGGGAAAAAAGATACAAAAGCAAAAGAATATTTGTCTGATAACAACCGTTTTGCAGATTTGTGCAATTTTGTTTTATTTCAGGGGGAGCAGGTAATCAAAGCGGAAACATTGACCGGGAAAGATACTACAGAGACGTTGTCTGTGCTGGGGATTGATGATAAGGAAATTGAGTTTCAAAAGTGGCGCGATTTACTCAAAAGTGTTGTTGTTAAAAGAAATAAAGATGTGGTGTTTGTACTGATTGGCGTTGAAAATCAATCAGATATACACTATGCAATGCCAGTTAAAAACATGATATATGATGCATTAAATTATGGATCTCAGGTAAAAGAATCTGCAAAAAAGCACAGAGAAAAGCATGATAAACTGACATCCGCAGAATTTTTGTCAGGCTTTCAAAAAAACGAAAAACTGACGCCTGTAATAACAATCACGTTATACTGGGGTGCAGAAAATTGGGATGGGCCGAGAAGATTACATGACATGTTCGAAAATCCGGATGAAATGTTCCTGAAATATATACCAGATTATCACATTAACCTTTTGGTGCCAAAGGAAATAGATGATTTTGATAAATTCCAAACTGCATTGGGAGAGGTGTTAGCAGTAATTAAAGTCTCTGATGACAAAGAACAAATGAAACAGCTGCTATTTTCAAATCCGATGTATCAGAGAATGGATAATGAATCGGTCGCGGCGATTAATGCATTGATTGGAACAGCGATTCCGCTCAATAAAACGGAAGGAGTAACGAATATGTGCAAGGCATGGGATGACTTGATGAATGAAGGACGTGAGGAAGGTCGTATAAAAGGACGTGAGGAAGGCCGTATAAAAGGACGTGAGGAAGGCCGTATAAAGATGATTGCGGATTTTCTGCTGAATGGAGGAACGCAGGAGCAGGCAAAAACAATGCTGAAAGCTTCGGATGCTGAAATAGAGGCTGCCTGCGGGATGCTTCCGGTAAATGTCAATTGAAGATATATAAGAATTGAAATATTTTTTGGAAAACTGCTTTTGTAAACAGCGTGAGGGCATCGCTCAATCATCTGATCTGATGATTTTGCGATGCCCTCGCTGCCTATAACAGACCGGTCATGACGACGTTTTTCACGCCGTCAGAGATTAAAGATTAAATCCAAAATATTTTACGGCGTTGTTGTAGCAGATGCCGCGGACAATCTCCTCGAGCGTCTCGTAGTCCGCCGGGAATTCCCCGTTTTCCACCCAGTTTCCGATTAAGTTGCAGAGGATTCTGCGGAAGTAATCGTGGCGGGTATAGGATAAGAAGCTTCTCGAGTCGGTCAGCATTCCGACAAAGCCGGAGAGGTTGCCGAGGTTTGCGAGGGAGATCATCTGATCCTGCATGCCGGTCTTGTGATCGTTGAACCACCACGCGGAGCCCTGCTGAATCTTTGCAACCGCAGTCGAATCCTGGAAGCAGCCGAGGATGGTTCCGATGGCCTGGTTGTCGTTCGGGTTCAGGCTGTAGATGATCGTCTTCGGAAGCTTGCCGTTTCCGTTTAGGGAATTTAAGTAGTCTGCAATCTCGGAGGACGGCGCGTAGTTGTTGATGCAGTCGTAGCCGGTGTCCGGACCGAGTTTGTCAAACATCGGCGTGTTGTTGTCACGCTTGCAGCCATAGTGCAGCTGCATTACCCAGTCGCGCTTTGCGTATTCGTTGCCGACGAAAATCATGAAAGCCGTCTTGAATTTCAGCTCTTCCTCGCGGGTTACGGCGCCGCCTGCGAGACGTTTTGCGAAGATTTCCTCGATTTCTTCCGGGGAGGCCGGTTTGTACATCACATACTCCAGACCGTGGTCGGAAACGGAGCAGCCCATCGATGCAAAGAAGTCCATGCGGACAGAGAGTGCAGCGCACAGATCCGCGAAAGTCTTGATTTCGATGCCGGAAACCTCAGACAGCTGTCCGATATAATCAAGGTAGGTCACCTTCTCGATGTTCATCGCCTTGTCCGGGCGCCATGCCGGAAGTACCTGCACGTCAAACGTCGAATCCTCGGCGATTTTTTTGTGCCATTCCAGAGAATCTACCGGGTCGTCGGTCGTGCAGATTAGCGTGACGTTGGACTGTTTGATGATGTTGCGGACCGTCATATCCGGCTCGGCGAGACGCTTATTGCAGAGTTCCCATACCTCCTCCGCGGTGTTTTTATTCAGGACGCCGTGATAGCCGAAGTATTTCTGCAGTTCCAGATGGCTCCAGTGGAAGAGCGGGTTGCCGATGGCTTTTCCGATGACCTCGGCCCATTTTAAGAACTTTTCCTTGTCGGATGCGTCTCCGGTGATAAAACGCTCCTCCACGCCGCAGGAACGCATAAAGCGCCACTTGTAATGGTCGCCGCCCAGCCAGACCTGGGTGATGTTCTCAAACTGGCGGTCCTCATAGATTTCCTGCGGATTGATATGGCAGTGATAATCGAGGATGGGAGTGGTTGCCGCATAGTCGAAATACAGCTTCTCGGCTGTCTCCGTCTGCAGTAAAAAGTTCTTGTCCATAAATTGTTTCATGATAGGCTCCTTTCTGATGCGCATATTCTGCGCAAAATATGCTGTGTGATTTTAAAATAATGTGGTGCCGCGTTTGATTAATTTCCCGGAGAAGACGGATTGCTTGGGCATTTCCTCCCCGGAGAGCACGCCGAGCAGCGTCTGTACAAGCTGATGCGTCTGCGTTTCAAGCCGGTTGTCCACCGAGGTGAGCTCCGGCGTACAGCAGGTCGTCAGCATGGAGTTATTGTACCCGATGACGGATAAATCTTCCGGGACCTTAAGGCCGGCTCTTCCGGCGTATTTGACGGCTCCGATCGCAAGCGAGTCGTCGGATGCGATCACACCGTGAAACGAAATTTTTTCCGCGGCGCGTTCCACAAAATCCGCCACGGCGTCGAGCTGCTGCGGATCGCCGTCATAAAAAAAAATCCGCTTTTCGTGGTCGGTGATGCCGCCTGCTTCCATAGCGGCCCGAAAACCGCTGAGTTTTTTGCAGCCGCTGTAAGATCTGGAATTGTACAGATACAGGATATCTCGGATTCCGGCCGTTACCATTGCGGATGCAGCCTCATACATCGTGCCGTGGTCGTCGCAGAGCGTACTGTACACATTCGGGTAGTCAAAAGAAGCGTTTAAAAGCATAATGGGTATCTGTGCGGAAACGTCCTTAATGTACTGGTTCTCCTCCTCGGAAGTGCCGATGAAATTGGACCCCACAAGAATGATGCCGTCCACTTTTTTCGAGAGGATCAGATGCAGATAATTCCGTTTGATGTCCGGATTGTAGCCGGTACAGCAGAGCAGCGATTCGTAGCCGCTCGCCTGCAGCTCCTGTTGAAGATAGTAGACAGCCTTCGCGAGAAATAAATCGGAGGAATCCGCACACAGAATGCCGATCGTCCTAAGAGACTGCAACCCCATCCCCCTTGCGTAGGCATTGGGAGTGTAGTCATATTTCTCGATGATGTCCATGACCTTTTTCCGCGTGGAGGGCCGGACTTTGTCGCTCCCGTTTAATACCCGGGACACGGTGGCGATGGAGACACCCGCTTTCTTTGAGATATCGTATATTGTCATCTTTGTTCTACCCTTGTTTCCAAACAATGTAAAAGATTATGAAAGCATTTTCATAATAACCGTTATTATTATACAATACCGGGAATGAGAAAGCAACAGCCGAAAACGGAAAAACGGATAAAAAAGTCAAAAAATAAAATCGGAAATGGAGAAAAAACGGAGAGATTCACAAATTTGTGGAAAATTACATCTTGACTTATCTGCAAAAAGGTGCAAAAATACAAAATGTAAACGCTTACATATTAGCGGGAAGAAACTGAAAACAAATACCATAACAGGAGGGTCCTATGGAACGGTTGAACAAAAAGAAAACGGGGAAGGTTGAGCGGCCGGTCAGAGTGCTGCAGTTTGGCGAGGGAAATTTCCTTCGCGCGTTTGTCGATTACATGATCGATATTGCAAATGAACAGGGGAAGTTCGACGGGGATATCGTGCTCGTAAAGCCGATTGAGTTCGGCAGTCTCGACCGTTTCCATGCGCAGGAGAGCCAGTATACCGTGCAGCTGCGCGGGATTGCGGACGGCGAGGCAAAGCGCATCAACCGCGTGGTCACGAGCGTCACCGACGTCGTGGACGCCTACGGAGAATATGAGAAATATGCCGGTTTTGCCAGGCTTGATACGCTCCGCTTTATCGTGTCCAACACGACGGAGGCAGGGATTGTCTATGACGATACCGACCGTCTCGATCTGACGCCGCCGAAAAGCTACCCGGGCAAGCTGACGAAGTTTTTATATGAGCGATACCGGTATTTTGACGGCGCGGCGGACAAGGGACTTGTGATGCTGCCCGTGGAGCTGATTGACGACAACGGGATTCATTTAAAGGAGTGCGTGTTAAAGCTTGCGGCGCTCTGGGGCCTGGAGGATGCGTTTGTCACATGGTTAAACGAGGCATGCGTGTTCACCTCGACGCTCGTGGACCGCATTGTGACCGGGTATCCGAAAGACGAGGCAGAGGAGCTGTGCAGAGAGTTCGGCTATCAGGACGACCTGATCGTGACCGGCGAACCGTTCGCGCTCTGGGTGATCGAGAGTGAGCGGGATATCAGCGCAGAGTTTCCGCTTCCGGACGCGGGACTTCCGGTCATCTTTACCGACAACCAGAAGCCATACAAACAGCGAAAAGTCCGCATCTTAAATGGGGCGCACACTTCTTTCGTGCTCGCGTCGTACCTCTGCGGAAACGATATTGTGTTAGAGTCCATGAACGATGCGCTGATTCTTGATTTTATAAAGAAGACGATTTTTGACGAAGTCATTCCGACGCTGACGCTGCCGAAGCAGGATCTGATCGATTTTGCCGAGGCCGTGCTGACGAGATTCAATAACCCGTATGTGAAACATGCGCTGTTGTCCATCTCCTTAAATTCCGTGTCGAAATGGAGGGCGAGATGTATGCCGAGTTTCCTCGCATATATCGAGAAGGAGGGCAGACTGCCGAAGCATCTGACCTTCTCGCTGGCTGCGCTGATGGCGTTTTACACCGGAAGCGAGATTCGGGATGCGGCTCTGATCGGACACCGCGGTGACGAGGAGTACCGGATTATGGACGATGCGGCCGTGCTGGAATTTTTTGCGGAAAACAGCGCAAAAGACGCGGAGGAGTATGCAGGACTGGTGCTCGCAAACGAGGATTTCTGGGGGCAGGATCTGAGTGTGCTTGCAGGTGTTTCGGAGGCGGTTGCGTCCTATGTTGCCGATATCCGCGCGCTCGGCATGAGAGGGGCAATGGAAAAAATTTTCGCATAAACGGATTTTCGTCAGGAGAAACGCATGAGAGATTATATAAAAATCAACGAAAAGGACAATGTGATTGTCGCGTTAAGAGAGTTTGCGGCAGGGGAGCAGATCGCTGTGGACGGGCGGACGGTGGCAGTCCGCGAGACGGTTCCCGCAGGGCACAAGATGGCGGTTTGCGATATCCCCCGCGGGGACGCGGTCGTCAAGTACGGGTTTTGTATCGGAAATGCAAAAGAGGAGATTGGCGCCGGCAGCTGGGTGCATGTGCACAATGTGAAGACCGCGCTCGGAGATTTGCTGGAATACACTTATGAGCCGGTGGACACCGTACTCCCCGCTGCAGAGGAAGCGGAGGAGGAAGCCACGTTTTTGGGTTTTGTCCGCGCGGACGGCAGCGTCGGCGTGAGAAATGAAGTGTGGATTATCCCGACGGTGGGCTGTGTCAACAACATTGCGACCGCGCTGGCTAAGGCGGCAAACGCCCGTGTGACGGGAAGCGTGGAAGAAGTGATCGCGTTTCCGCACCCTTACGGGTGTTCGCAGATGGGGGACGACCAGGAACACACGCGGACGATTCTTGCGGACCTGATTTCGCATCCGAATGCCGGAGGTGTGCTTGTCCTCGGCCTCGGCTGTGAGAACAGCAACATCGGGGAATTGAAGAAATACATCGGTGAGTACGACGAAGAACGTGTGAAGTTTCTCGTCTGTCAGGAGGTCGAAGACGAGATGGCGGAAGGGGCGAAACTGCTCGATACGCTGATCGCGTACGCTGGGAGCGCGGTGCGGGAGCCGGTCAGTGCGTCGAAGCTGATCGTCGGCATGAAGTGCGGCGGCAGCGACGGCTTTTCCGGCATCACGGCCAACCCGTTAGTCGGGAAATTTTCCGACCTTTTGATCGGCTGCGGCGGCACGACAATTTTGACCGAGGTGCCGGAGATGTTCGGCGCCGAGACGCTTCTGATGAACCGCTGCGAAAACCGGGAACTGTTCGATCAGACCGTGACGCTGATCAACGATTTCAAGCAGTATTTTAAGGACAATCATCAGACGATCTACGAGAATCCGTCCCCGGGCAACAAAAAGGGCGGCATCTCCACGCTCGAGGACAAATCTCTGGGATGCACGCAGAAATCCGGAAGCGCTGCGGTAAAGGGCGTTCTCGCCTACGGAGAACGCGCAAAGACCGCGGGCTTAAATCTGCTTTCCGCACCGGGAAACGATCTGGTCGCATCCACCGCGCTTGCGGCAAGCGGCGCGCAGATCGTGCTCTTTACGACAGGAAGAGGGACTCCGTTTGCGTCGCCCGTTCCGACGGTGAAGATTTCGAGCAACAGCGCGCTCGCGGACAAAAAGAAAAACTGGATTGATTTTAATGCGGGCGTTCTCGTGGAGGAAGCGGAGCTTGCGGAGACGGGAAAGAAATTATTTGAGTATGTGCTGGCGGTCGCCTCCGGGAAAAAGGTGTGCAGCGAGGAGGCGGGCTTTCACGACATGGCGATCTTCAAGCAGGGTGTGACGCTGTAGGCGCTGCGGGCGGAACTGTTACATTTATTTCTGTTTTTTTCAAATTTTGCTTGCAAAATATTTACGCATCTGGTAAAATATCCATGTTGTGAGTCCGCAGGACTTGTTTTGGTGCGGACTTAGTGAAATGCAAGGAGGTGCAAAAGCGATGGCAAAATGTGCAGTTTGTGGAAAGGGCGCTCATTTCGGTAATAATGTCAGTCATTCTCATAGAAGATCAAATAGAATGTGGAAATCAAACATCAAGCGTGTGAACTGTAAGGTAAACGGAACACCGAAGAAATTATATGTATGTGCTTCCTGTCTGAAATCCGGTAAAGTAGAAAGAGCATAAGAATTACAATAACATCCGTGCCGCATGGTATGGATGTTATTTTTTGCGCAGGGACACATAAGGAAAGCAGCAGCTTCGCCGCACATGCCTCACGCGGCGCGTAGGGGAAGAAAAATTTTTCCCTGCGCGATTGCAAAACTGTACAATAGAAAATTTGCAAAACAGCATTCTTTTTAAAATAGGACTATGAATTTAAGGCCAAACTGGTTATAATAGTAATACACTAGCGTTAATATGGCTTTGAAAGGAGCAGCGTTATTATATGAATGGACAGATGCAAACCCGGTTGGGAAAAGTAATCATTGACACAGAGGTGATCGCAACCTACGCAGGTTCCGTGGCGGTAGAATGCTTCGGCATCGTAGGGATGGCTGCTGTCAATATGAAAGACGGTCTGGTAAAATTATTAAAAAGAGATTATCTGACACACGGTATCAATGTGTCGATTGACGGGGATAATAAAATCACAATCGATTTTCACGTCATTGTGTCCTATGGTGTCAGTATCGGTACGGTTTCCGACAACTTAATCGATACGGTAAAATATAAGGTTGAGGAATTTACCGGGATGGAAATTGGCAAAATAAATATCTACGTGGAAGGCGTACGCGTGATTGATTAAGGAGGATTTTAAAGGTGGAAATCACTACGATAAATGCCGAGGCGCTGGCCAAGGCTTTTCTGGCAGGTGCCAAAAACTTAGAGGCGAAGAAAGAGTGGATTAACGAGCTGAATGTATTCCCGGTTCCGGACGGAGATACCGGTACCAATATGTCGATGACGATCATGTCCGCGGCGAGGGAGGTAAGCGCACTTGAAGGTCTGCAGATGAAAACGCTTGCGAAAGCGATTTCGTCCGGTTCGCTGCGCGGCGCGCGCGGAAACTCCGGTGTAATTCTTTCCCAGCTGTTCCGCGGTTTTGCCAAGGTGATCGGCGAGTACGACGAGGTTACGGTGCAGATTTTATCGGATGCGTTCCAGAAAGCGGTGGAGACCGCATACAAAGCGGTCATGAAACCGAAGGAGGGCACGATTCTTACCGTTGCGCGCGGGATGGCCGACCGTGCGCTTGAGATGGCGGACGAGACCGATGATCTGATCGTGTTCTGTACGGCTGTCATCAAAGAGGGGGATCATGTGCTTGGCAAGACGCCCGACATGCTTCCGGTGTTAAAGCAGGCCGGTGTGGTCGATTCCGGCGGTCAGGGTCTGATGCAGGTGATGAAGGGCGCGCTCGATTCCCTGATGGGTAAGGAGATTGACTACGAGATTGTGGCGACAGACAGCAAACCGGCGGATTCCGGTGAGGGCGGCACATCCTACAATCTTGATGCGCAGGCGGCGCAGGAGATTAAGTTTGCCTACTGCACCCAGTTTCTGATTATGCTGGAGAAACCGGTGACGACGCGCCAGGAAAATGAATTTAAAGAATATCTTGAGACCATCGGCGATTCGATCGTGGTGGTTGCGGACGACGAGATCGTGAAGGTACATGTACATACCAACGATCCGGGTCTTGCAATGCAGCGCGGACTGACGTATGGCAGCCTTACCACGATTATCATTGAGAATATGAAACTGGAGCGGGACGAGAAGATTTCCGCCCTCAAGGAAAAAGAGATGCAGTCCGCGGCCGCGGAAATGCCGGGTGCGCCGGAGGCTCCAGCGGAGCCGCCGAAGGAGATGGGCTTTATCTCCGTCAGCATCGGGGAGGGCATCAACGAGATCTTTACCGGTCTTGGCGTGGACTGCATCATCGAGGGCGGCCAGACGATGAACCCGAGCACCGAGGATATGCTAAACGCCATCGAGCGGGTCAATGCGAAGACGATTTTCATTCTTCCGAACAATAAAAATATTATTCTTGCGGCAAATCAGGCGGCGTCCTTAGTCGAGGATAAGGAGATTATCGTGATCCCGACAAAGACGGTCCCGCAGGGAATCACCGCGCTGATCAACTATATTCCGGACAGCAGCCCGGCGGAGAATGAGGAGCGCATGAACGCGGAAATCGGTCTCGTGAAGACCGGGCAGGTGACGTATGCGGTGCGTGACACCGTCATCGACGACAAAGAGATTAAGCAGGACGATTATATGGGCATCGGAGATTCCGGTATTCTGTCGGTGGGACGGGAGCTGGAGGCCACGGTGCTTGATATGGCCGGACAGCTGATTGACGAGGAATCTGCGATCGTCAGCATCTATTACGGGGAGGACGTGAAGGAAGCGGACGCTTCCGCGATCGAGGAGAAGCTTTTGGCCGCTCATCCGGATGTGGAAGTCGAAGTCCACTACGGCGGTCAGCCGATCTATTACTATGTGATTTCGGTAGAGTGAGAAGTGCCGGGAGAAATGTAAAAGATTGCGAGCCGGGTTTACCCGGGTGAGGAATCTTTTGCGTTTCTGCTGATTCGGCGAACGCCGAAATCAGCCTGGAAAGCCGAAGGGTTTCCAGGCCGGCACGTCGAGCGGAAGCAAACGCGGCGAACGCCGAAATCAGCCTGGAAAGCCGAAGGGTTTCCAGGCCG